>CAWEFM010000001.1:0-673333 GCA_963808345.1 uncultured Actinomycetota bacterium
ACCGGGTCGCGTTCCGCCGTGCGATGCGGAAGGCCATTCAGTCGGCAATGCGGCAACCCAACGTCAAGGGCATCAGGGTGCAGTGCTCCGGCCGGCTCGGTGGCGCGGAGATGAGCCGCTCGGAGTTCTATCGGGAGGGCCGCGTCCCACTGCACACGCTGCGAGCCGACATCGACTACGGCCTGCACGAGGCGAAAACCACCTTCGGCCGCATCGGCGTCAAAGTCTGGATCTACAAGGGCGACATCGTCGGCGGCAAGCGGGAGTTGGCGGCGCCCACCGCAGGCGCCGAGCGTCCGCGCCGCGAGCGGCCGTCGGGCACCCGGCCGCGCCGCAGCGGAGCGTCGGGCACCACCGGCACCAGCACCGAAGCTGGCCGGGCGGCGTCGAGCGCGGAGGAGTCCTCAGCCGGTTCTGCTACGCCCGCGGCTGCTGAAGCCGTCGTCGAGACCACGAGCACGGAGAGCTGAATTATGTTGATTCCCCGCAGAGTCAAGCACCGCAAGCAACACCACCCGCGCCAGCGCGGCATCGCCAGCGGCGGCACCACGGTGAGCTTCGGTGATTACGGCATCCAGGCGCTGGAACACGCCTATGTCACCAACCGCCAGATCGAGTCGGCTCGTATCGCCATCAACCGCCACATCAAGCGTGGTGGCAAAGTGTGGATCAACATCTTTCCGGACCGCCCACTGACCAAGAAGCCCGCCGAAACCAGGATGGGCTCCGGCAAGGGTTCACCGGAGTGGTGGGTCGCCAACGTGAAGCCGGGGCGGGTGCTCTTCGAGCTCAGCTTCCCGAACGAGGCGATCGCGCGAGCCGCGCTGACCCGAGCCATTCACAAACTTCCGATCAAGGCGCGCATCGTCACCCGAGAGGAGCAGTTCTGATGGCCGTGGGTGTGTCCGCCGGCGAACTGCGCGAACTGACCGAAGATGAGCTGACCGAGCGGCTGCGGGGATCGAAGGAGGAGCTGTTCAATCTGCGTTTCCAGTCGGCGACCGGCCAGCTGAACAACAACCGTCGCCTGCGCACGGTACGTCAGGAGATTGCACGCATCTACACCGTGCTGCGGGAACGCGAACTGGGTCTGGCAGCAGGGCCCGATGGTGCTGAAAACGGGGATTCGTGATGGCAGAGGCTGAGACCGGCACGAAAGCGGCTGCGAAGACGGCGGCGCCCAAGACTGCGGCGCCGAAGTCCGCTACGCCGAAGGACGGCGGCGGCAGCACCGCCAAGGGTCCCAAGCACACGCCGCGCAGTCCGAAACCGCGGGGCCGGCGCAAAACCCGCATCGGTTACGTGGTCAGCGACAAGATGCAGAAGACCATCGTCGTAGAACTCGAGGATCGCGTGCGGCACCCGCTTTACGGCAAGATCATCCGCACCACCAAGAAGGTCAAGGCGCACGACGAGAACAGCATCGCCGGCATCGGCGACCGGGTTTCGCTGATGGAGACACGTCCGCTGTCGGCGACCAAGCGCTGGCGGCTCGTCGAGATCTTGGAGAAGGCCAAGTAAAGGCCAAGTAGCCAGGTCGCTGCCGCGAGGGTGGCAGCATCTGGCAGTGCAACGTCTGGACTTGGCAGCAGGTGTCGGCGTTGGATTCTCCCAGGTTCGGTGACCGACCGGCCGAGGAGGACGAACATCATGGCGGAGCTCGCGCTCAAGCAGGCCACCATTCACTACCAGGAGTTCGGACCGCGGGATTCGGCGCACCCGCCGGTGGTGTTCGTTCACGGCATCCTGGTTGACGGCCAACTGTGGCGCGAGGTCGCCGACGGCCTGGCTCGTCGCGGTTACCGCTGTATCGTCCCAACCTGGCCGCTGGGCTCACATACCATTCCCGTTGACGAACCCACGGCGTTGTCGCTGCCCGGGGTCGCGCAGCTGATCAACGATGCGATCACCGCTTTCGACTTTGCCGATGTGACGTTGGTCGGCTGCGACACCGGAGGCGGGCTGTGCCAGTTGGTCGTTGACGCTTACCCGGACCGGATCGGCCGCCTGGTGCTGACCAACTGCGACGCCTTCGACAAATGCCCACCCTTCCCATTCGACGCGGCATTCCGGTTGCTTCGTGGCCCTGTGTCGATTCGGCTGTTGTGCAACGCATTGCGGTCGCAGGCCCTGCGTCACTCGCCACTGGGTTTCGGCTTGCTGGTCAACCGGCCCGATCCTGATTTGACTGCCGCCTGGCTGCGACCCTGCCTGACCGATTCACGCATCTGCCGCGACCTGGCGCGACTGCTGCGTCAGGTCGCCGCCGCTGACCTCACTGACGTGGCTACCCGGCTGCCCCGGTTCACGAAGCCGGTCACAGTGGTGTGGGGCCAGCAGGATCGCTGCTTCACTCCGGCCTTGGGCCGCCGTCTGGCCGGGTTGTTCAGCGAAGGCAAACTCGTCGAGGTGCCGATCGGGAAAACGTTCCTTGCTCTCGACAATCCGAATCCGGTGATCGACGCGATCGCGGCGATCAGTGCCGACCATTCCGGCTTTCGGCGCTTGAGCTGACAGCGGCCCAATGTTCAACTGACCGGTGTAGTCTCCTCGCCACCTACGAAGAAAGCGGGGTCGGCGATGGCGACCGAATTCGGCGGCAGGATCGAGCTGGATATGCGGGATTCGGAGCCGGATTGGGGTCCGTATGCCGCCCCGAAGGCGCCGGAGAACGCGCCGAACGTCTTGTATCTGGTGTGGGACGACATCGGCATCGCGACCTGGGACTGTTTCGGCGGGCTGGTCGACATGCCGGCGATGTCGCGGATCGCCGAGCGTGGTGTGCGGTTGTCACAGTTTCACACCACAGCGCTGTGTTCGCCGACGCGGGCGTCGTTGCTGACCGGTCGCAACGCCACCACGGTGGGTATGGCGACCATCGAAGAGTTCACCGACGGCTTCCCGAACTGCAACGGGCGCATACCATTTGAGACAGCGATGCTGTCGGAGGTGCTGGCCGAACGCGGCTACAACACCTATGCCACCGGCAAGTGGCATCTGACGCCATTGGAGGAGTCGAATCTAGCGTCGACGAAGCGGCACTGGCCGCTGTCGCGCGGGTTCGAACGGTTCTACGGCTTCATGGGCGGTGAGACCGATCAGTGGTATCCCGACCTGGTCTACGACAACCACCCGGTGACGCCGCCCGGCACGCCGGAGGACGGTTATCATTTGTCAAAAGACGTCGCGGACAAGACAATTGAGTTCATCAAAGATGCGAAAGTGATCGCCCCGGACAAGCCGTGGTTCAGCTACGTATGTCCGGGGGCCGGGCACGCGCCCCATCATGTGTTCACCGAGTGGGCCGACAAGTACGCTGGCCGCTTCGACATGGGGTACGAAAAGTACCGGGAGATCGTGTTGGAGCGGCAAAAGACGATGGGAATCGTGCCGCGCGACACCGAACTGTCACCGATCAACCCTTACCTGGACGTCACCGGTCCGCAGGGTCAACCGTGGCCGCTGCAGGACACGGTGCGGCCGTGGGGTTCGCTGGGCGGCGACGAAAAGAAACTGTTCGCGCGGATGGCCGAGGTGTTCGCCGGGTTCCTGAGCTACACCGACGCCCAGATCGGTCGCATACTCGACTACCTGGCAGATACCGGGCAGTTGGACAACACCCTGATCGTGGTGATCTGCGATAACGGCGCCAGCGGCGAGGGTGGCCCGAACGGATCGGTCAACGAGTCAAAGTTTTTCAACGGCTACATCGACACTGTGGAGGAAAGCCTCAAGTACCTGGGCCAGCTGGGTGGACCGCAGACGTACAACCACTACCCGATCGGGTGGGCGATGGCGTTCAACACCCCGTACAAGTTGTTCAAACGCTATGCCTCCCACGAAGGTGGCATCGCCGACGCGGCGATCATCTCCTGGCCGGCCGGGATCACCGCGCACGGGCAAGTCTGCGACAGCTACGTCAGCGTCTGTGACATCACCCCGACCGTCTACGATCTGCTGGGCATCAGCGCACCGGACACCGTCAAGGGAATTACTCAACGACCGCTCGACGGCGTGAGCGTCTCTGCAGCGCTGTCTGATTCGACCGCCGAGACCGGCAAGCACACGCAGTTCTACACCATGTTGGGCACTCGGGGGATCTGGCACCAGGGCTGGTTCGCCAACACCGTCCATGCTGCGACACCGGCGGGCTGGTCACATTTCGACTCCGACCGCTGGGAGTTGTACCACTTGGAGGCGGACCGCAGCCAGTGCCGCGACCTGGCGGCCGAGCATCCCGACAAACTGGAGGAGCTCAAAGCACTGTGGTTCTCTGAGGCGGCAAAGTACAACGGCCTGCCGCTGGCCGATCTGAACATCGTCGAGACCATGCTGCGCTGGCGGCCCTATCTGTCGCGTGACCGCTCGACATTCACCTACTACCCGCACGCCGCCGAGGTGGGAATGGGTGCCGCCGTTGAGTTGGGCGGCAAGTCGTTCATCGTGGTCGCAGACGTGACGGTCGAAACGACAGGCGCCGAAGGCGTGCTGTTCAAGCAGGGCGGCGCGCACGGCGGGCATGTGCTCTTCATTCAGGACGGGCGGCTGCACTATGCGTACAACTTCCTCGGCGAGCGTGAACAGCTAATCTCTTCACCGGACGCGGTCCCGCTGGGCCGACACCTGTTCGGGGTGCGTTACACGCGGAGCGGAACGGTGGCCAACAGCCACACGCCGCTGGGTGAGGCGGTGATGTACATCGACGCCGCGGCCGTCGCCACGCTGCCGGACATCATCACCCAGCCGGGAACTTTCGGGCTTGCCGGCGCCACCATCAGCGTCGGGCGCAATACCGGGTCGGCGGTGTCAGGGCTCTACAAAGCCCCGTTCTCCTTCACCGGCGGAGCGATCGTCCAGGTGACCGTCGACACGTCGGGCGCACCGTATGAGGATCTGGAACAGCAACTGGCGCTTGCCTTCTCGCGCGACTAGCCGGTTTCTGTCGCCCCGGGCGAAGTTAGGCGATGGCGTCGACCGCGCTGGTGACTCGTGCCCGGAAATCGGGCGGCAGCGGAATGTAACCGTGTTTGTCCAGGTCGTTCTGACCCGGGCCGAGCGTAGCCATCAGAAAACCTTTGACCGCCTGAGCAATATCAGGGCTGGGGTACTTGGAGCAGACGACCTCATAGGTGGCCATCACGATCGGGTAGACGTCGCCTTGCGTGGGGTTGTAGAACGACGAGAGGTCGAGCACGAGGTCGTTGCCCTTGCCGACGATTTTGGCGCCGGTAATCGTCTTGCCCACCGTGTCGGTGCCGATCCGGACCGGACGCAGCGACTTGCGGCTTGCCGCGGTCTTGATCTCGGCGGCGTAAAGCCCTTGGTCAAGCGCGAATGACAACTCGTTGTAGGTGATTGCGCCTTCGGTGTTCTTCACCATCGCCGCGGTGCCATGGTTGCCTTTAGCGCCGGTGCCGACGCCGCCGTTGAAGGCCTTGCCCGCACCCCTGTTCCAGGCGCCCCCGGAGGCCGCCTGCAGGTAGTGCTGGAAGTTGTCGGTGGTGCCGGAAGCGTCGCTACGGTAGACGACGTGGATGTCCTCGGATGGCATGGATGCGTTGAGCGCGCTGATGGCCGGGTCGTCCCAACGCTTGATGGTGCCGTTGAAGATGTTGGCCAGTGTCGGCGCGTCGAGAACCAGGAAGTCCACGTCGTGCAGGTTGTAGGTGACGGCCAGCGGACCGAATACCACGGGCAGATTCCAGGCGTCTGCGCCGCTGCAGCGTTGCTTGGCGGTGGCGTACTGGTCGGCGACCAGCGGTGAGTCCGAACCGGCGAAGTCACTCTTGCCGGCGAGGAAGTCGCTGATTCCGGCCCCCGACCCGTTGGGGGTGTACTCGACTGTCCGCCCAGGGCATGCGTTCTGGTAAGCCTCGTCGAACCGCTTCACGGCGTTGGCTTGTGCGCTCGATCCGCTGCCGGTCAAGATCTTCTCACCGCCGCATTCCACCGTGGCCTCGCTGGCGTAGGCCAGGTTCGTGTGCGGACCACTGCATCCAGACACCATCGCCGCGCCCGCAGCCAGCAAGCTGATGATGGCGCCTAATCGGCTGTGCTTCACGTTGATTGCCTCCTCGAGCAGAACAACACGCAGACCCCAGGACAGGACGAATGAACGGTGCGACCTCGTCACCGGGATAACGACGACATTTTCAGCCATTTAATCTGCGCGCAAACAAACATCAGATGAACTGGTCGGGATGTCGAATGTCGCACCGCCGCAACGAGGCTGAATTGAATGTGAACGCCAGATTGCGCTTAAATGACGAAATCGGCAGGCCAGCTGAAGATTTGGCGACGTGACCCTCTTATCCGGACACCGTAACGCTAGCATCACACCACGTGTCACCCCGACGAACTGCGGTCGTTCAGCAAGTGTTGATCCGACCCTGTGGCGTGAACGGGCCGAGCCGCAGATGTCCCTTGAACTCGCCGCTGGTGACCGATGGTCACTGAAGCTCCGCCGACACCCGCGCCGCCGCCCGTCACGGCGAAGCGAAGCAGGCCCCGGATCGTCATCGGCCTGGTAATCCTGGCGACCGTCCTCACGACTTACGCCCTGTCGCTGGTCGGCGTCCACCTGCTGTCGAGATCGGAGGGCCCGCTCCCGCCGCTGGACCTTAGCTCTGCCGGGCCGGACGACACCGTCGTGCAGGTGCGCCTTGATGAGCTGAAGCCGATCAACAATCGGCTCACGGTCAACGTGCTCGTCTACCCGGGTGAATCGCTGATCGATAAACGCTTCGACGGGCTGACCACCGACATTGCCGTGCGTCTCTATCCACCAAACGATCTGGGCGACATCGTCTTCCCGAAAGGAAAGACACCGGCGCAGGTCAGCACAACCATCGAAGCGCACGGAGATCCGGGTAACTGGCCGTTCGACTCCTACCGGACCGAACCGCTGTCGGCCGATGTGTTCGTGGGGACCGGAGAAAATCGCAAACGAATACCCGCCCAGGTGGTGGTAACCGGCTCGATGAATGGCTGGGACGCCTCGGTCAAGCGCGTCAGCGACAGCAGCGAAGCCGACGGTGCCCGCACCAACGACAAGTCGAGTGTCGTCCTCACGTTGCACCGGTCCAAGGGTCCGCTGCTTTTCGACTTGGGCATCTGCCTGGTGCTGATCAGCCTGCCGACCCTGGCGCTGTTGGTAGCCATTCCGATGGCGCTGGGCCGGCGAAAGTTTCTGCCGCCGTTCGCGACCTGGTACGCCGCGAACCTATTTGCAATCGTCCCGCTGCGCAACATCCTGCCCGGTGCTCCACCGCCCGGGGCGTGGATCGACCAGGCGATCGTGCAGTGGGTGCTGATCGCGCTGGCCACCGCGATGAGCCTCTACATTTTCTCCTGGATCAGGCAAGGAGACTGAACTCAACCTGCTTCGCGGTGGTCCTACTCTGAAGGCATGCTGACAGAGCTGGTCGAGTTGCCCGGCGGGTCATTCCGCATGGGCTCGACGAGCTTCTATTCCGAAGAAGCGCCGATCCACACCGCCGCCGTCGGCGCCTTTGTCGTCGAACTTCACCCGGTGACCAACGGGCAGTTCGCCCAATTCGTTGACGCGACAGGTTTTTTGACCGTTGCTGAACAAGCCGTCGACCCGGCGCTGTTTCCCGGGGCTGATCCGGCCGACCTGGTTCCCGGCGCGATGGTGTTCCGGCCGGCGTCGGGTCCGGTGAACCTACGCGACTGGCGCCAGTGGTGGACGTGGGCGCCCGGAGCGAGCTGGCGACACCCGCTCGGGCCGGACAGCACCGTCGGCGACAAAGCTGACCACCCGGTGGTGCAGGTGGCTTACCCGGACGCGGCGGCCTACGCGCGGTGGGCCGGCCGCCGGTTGCCGACTGAGGCGGAGTGGGAGTACGCCGCCCGTGGTGGAACCACGACGGTGTACCCCTGGGGCGACGACGAGAGGCCGGACGGCCGGTTGATGGCCAACACCTGGCAGGGCCGCTTCCCCTACCGCAACGACAGCGCGCTGGGTTGGATAGGCACCTCGCCGGTGGGCACTTTTTCGCCCAACGAGTTCGGATTGGTCGACCTGATCGGCAATGTCTGGGAATGGACGACCACCGAGTTCAGCGCCCATCACCGACTCGATCGCCCACCCAGGTCCTGTTGCCCGCCGTCGGCGTCGGCCGTTGCGTCGCCTGATCCCACGATCAGTCAGACCCTGAAAGGCGGGTCGCACCTGTGTGCGCCGGAGTACTGCCACCGCTACCGACCGGCTGCCCGCTCACCGCAGTCGCAAGATACCGCCACCAGCCATATTGGTTTCCGTTGTGTAGCCGACGCGCCGTGACGACGTGAAGCACATCGGCATCTTTTTCTTCCCCGACGTCGAGGAACTCGACGCGATCGGCCCGTGGGAGGTGTTGTCCTTCTGGACCAACTCCTGGCCCGAAGACGGCTACAGGGTGTTCACCTTCTCCGAGGGTGGTGATGAAATACGTTGCGCCAAGGGGCTTGCTGTTCGCGTCGACCATTCCGACGCCGAACGTCCCGATCTGGAGGTGCTGATCTACCCCGGCGGACAGGGCACCCGTGCGCAGCTGCACGACACCAACCGGCTGGACTGGGTGCGCCGTCGCCGCGACGACGGCACGCTGATGACCAGCGTATGCACCGGGTCGCTGGTCTACGCCGCCGCCGGCATCCTTGCCGGCCGGCCGGCAACTACGCATTGGGCGTCGCTGAACCTGCTGGCGCAGATCGATCCGAGCATCGACGTGCAGCGCCAGGCGCGGTTCGTCGACTCCGGCGAGGTGATCACCTCCGCCGGGGTGTCGGCCGGTATCGACATGGCGTTGCATCTGGTCGCTCGCCTGGCAGGCGCCGAGCGGGCCCGCCAGGTGCGCCGCGGAATTCAGTACGACCCCGAGCCGCCGGTATGACGGCGTTGTCGTCAGCAACGAACACAGCTCAGATCGGATGTTGCGTACTTCAGCAATACCGTCCAAAGCTTGTTCTGGTCTTGCCCAACTCGACCAGACCCTCACCGACCAGCTCCCGGATCATGTTTAACGTCAGCCGCTGCACCTCATGCGGCGGTCGCGATTGGCCGGCCTCCGGCATGAACGACGAGTGCACCTCACACAGATGGATCGAGTCCTGCAGGCCCTCGATCAGCAGGTTGTCCTTGACCAAGTCGTGTTCAGTCGTCGCGTCCATCACTCACGTCCCTTTCCCGCGCTGAAGGCAACAGGAAGCATTGTTGCAAGCTAACCAGTCAAACCCGGTGCCTCATCACCGAGGCCGATAACAGGGCAACGAACCTCACGGGTCGATTACTAACCATCGAGAAAAGACCGGTTCTGGTCCGGACTTAATTCCCTCGAATTCGGACGATTCACGTGATGATGCCTGCTTCGACCGAATTTGGCTCTGAGCTGCTCGTCGCCTAGACTCCAAGGGTTGCCGTGGGCAGACCTCGGCCGTGCAGCATGGCGGCCCCGCGTGCCCTTCGGTGACGAAGACCACTGAAGGACCACGTGCACCAGGTCTCTGGTGGGTGTTGCCGGGCTGCCCAGCCCCAGCACTGCCTATGAGAGGCGCAGCATGGGCGTGCCCACGCCCGACCCAGATCAGGAGATCCAGTGATTCAGCAGGAATCGCGGCTTAAGGTCGCCGATAACACTGGCGCCAAGGAGATCTTGTGTATCCGCGTGCTCGGCGGGTCCGGCCGGCGTTACGCGGGGATCGGCGACGTCATCGTCGCGACGGTCAAGGACGCCATTCCCGGCGGCAACGTCAAGCGGGGTGATGTGGTCAAGGCGGTGGTCGTGCGCACCGCCAAGGAACGCCGTCGTCCCGACGGCAGCTACATCAAGTTCGACGAGAACGCCGCCGTGATCATCAAGCCTGACAACGACCCGCGCGGCACCCGCATCTTCGGCCCGGTCGGCCGCGAACTGCGGGAGAAGCGCTTCATGAAAATCATCTCGCTTGCTCCGGAGGTGTTGTAGATGAAGGTCCACAAGGGCGACACCGTACTGGTGATCGCGGGTAAGGACAAAGGCGCCAAGGGCAAGGTGCTGCGAGCGTTCCCGACACGAAACAAGGTGCTCGTCGAGGGCGTCAACCGGATCAAGAAGCACACCGCGGTCTCGACCAATCAGCGAGGCGCGCAATCCGGCGGGATCGTCACCCAGGAGGCCCCGATTCACGTGTCCAACGTGATGGTGGTCGACTCCGACGGCAAGCCCACCCGCGTCGGCTACCGCATGGACGAGGAGACCGGCAAGCGGGTACGCATCTCTAAGCGCAACGGCAAGGACATCTGAGGGCATGACAACCGTAGAAAGCACCGAGAGCCCCGCCAAGGTTCAGCCGCGGCTGAAAATGCGCTATCGCGAAGAGATCCGGGGCGCGCTCAACGAGCAGTTCAACTATGCCAACGTCATGTTGATCCCGAACGTGGTGAAAGTCGTCGTCAACATGGGTATCGGCGAAGCCGCCCGCGACGCCAAATTGATCAACGGCGCCGTCAACGACTTGGCGCTGATCACCGGGCAGCGGCCTGAGATCCGACGCGCCCGCAAGTCCATCGCCCAATTCAAACTGCGCGAGGGCATGCCCATCGGTGCACGAGTGACGCTGCGCGGCAATCGGATGTGGGAGTTCCTTGACCGGCTGACTTCCATTGCGCTGCCGCGTATCCGCGACTTCCGCGGATTGTCGCCGGCGCAGTTCGACGGATCGGGCAATTACACCTTCGGATTGGCCGAGCAGTCGGTGTTCCACGAGATCGACGTGGACAGCATCGACCGCAACCGCGGCATGGACATCACCGTCGTCACCTCGGCGACAACCGACGACGAAGGACGAGCGCTCTTGCGCGCCCTCGGATTTCCGTTCAAGGAGAAGTGAAAAGATGGCGAAGAAAGCACTGGTCAACAAGTCTTTGCGCAAACCGAAGTTCGCGGTGCGCGCCTATACCCGATGCAGCAAGTGCGGGCGGCCGCATGCGGTCTACCGCAAATTCGGCCTGTGCCGGATCTGCCTGCGCGAGATGGCGCATGCCGGCGAGTTGCCGGGCGTGCAGAAGAGCAGTTGGTGAAGGGCGGGGAGCGCTTATGACCCGACCGGTGACGATGCAGAGCGCAGCGATGAGGAGGAGCGGGCGCTTATGACGATGACCGACCCGATCGCAGACTTCTTGACACGTTTGCGCAACGCCAATTCGGCTTACCACGACGAGGTGAGCTTGCCGCACTCGAAGATCAAGGCGAACATCGCCGAGATCCTCAAGAACGAGGGGTACATCAGCGACTTCCGGACCGAGGACGCAAGAGTGGGCAAAGCGCTGGTCGTGCAGCTCAAATACGGCCCCAGCCGGGAACGCAGTATTGCGGGTCTGCGCCGGGTGTCCAAGCCGGGTTTACGGGTATATGCGAAGTCCACCAGCTTGCCGCGGGTGCTCGGCGGCCTCGGTGTGGCGATCATCTCGACCTCGTCGGGTCTGCTCACCGACCGCCAGGCGGCCAGGCAGGGCGTGGGCGGCGAAGTCCTCGCGTACGTGTGGTAGGGGCGGAGAGGTAACGAAACGACATGTCGCGTATTGGTAAGCAGCCGGTGCCGGTTCCCTCCGGAGTGGACGTCACCATCGACGGCCAGACCGTCTCGGTCAAAGGGCCCAAGGGATCGCTGAACCTGGCGATCGCCGAACCGATCACCGTGTCGCGCAACGACGACGGTGCGATCGTCGTCAGCCGTCCCAACGACGAGCGGCACAACCGTTCGCTGCACGGGCTCTCGCGCACGCTGGTGTTTAACCTCGTCACCGGTGTGACCCAGGGCTACACCACCAAGATGGAGATCTTCGGCGTCGGCTACCGCGTGCAGCTCAGGGGCACCAACCTCGAGTTCGCCCTGGGATACAGCCACCCCATCGTCATCGAGGCACCCGAAGGCATCACGTTCGCCGTCGAATCGCCGACGAAGTTCTCGGTTTCCGGGATCGACAAGCAGAAGGTCGGCCAGGTCTCGGCGAACATTCGCCGGCTGCGCCGCCCCGACCCGTACAAAGGCAAGGGCGTGCGTTACGAGGGTGAGCAGATCCGCCGCAAGGTTGGAAAGACAGGTAAGTGATCATGGCCGGAACACAAACGCCAACCGCGTCGTCGAAGACTGCGGGCAAGAGCGCGTCCGCCGCACGGCGCAATGCGCGTTTGCGCCGGCATGCGCGGCTGCGCAAGAAGATCTCGGGCACTCCGCAGCGCCCCCGGCTGGTTGTGCACCGCTCTGCGCGGCACATCCACGTGCAGTTGGTCAACGACCTCGACGGCACCACTTTGGCGGCCGCGTCGTCGATCGAAGCAGACGTTCGTGGCGTGGAGGGTGACAAGAAAGCCCACAGCGTCCGGGTCGGCCAGTTGATCGCCGAGCGGGCCAAGGCAGCCGGAGTCGATACCGTGGTCTTCGACCGCGGCGGTTACAGCTACGGCGGGCGTATCGCAGCGCTGGCCGATGCCGCGCGCGAGAGTGGGTTGAACTTTTGATGACGAGCTCAGTGATTGACAACGGAGGGACCGCATGATGGCGGAGCAGTCGACTGGAGCAGCCGGGCAGCCTACCGGCGCACCAGCGCAAAGCGCGGGCCGCACCGATGTTCGCAGCGGCGCCCGTGGCGAACCGCGCGACGGACGTGACAGCCGGGGGCGCCGTGACAGCGGCGGCCGTGGACGCGACCGAGACGGCGACAAAAGCAATTACCTGGAACGCGTGGTCGCGATCAACCGGGTCTCCAAGGTGGTCAAGGGTGGTCGCCGGTTCAGTTTCACCGCGCTGGTGATCGTGGGCGACGGCAACGGCATGGTCGGTGTCGGTTACGGCAAGGCCAAGGAAGTGCCGGCGGCGATCGCCAAGGGCGTCGAGGAGGCGCGCAAGGGCTTTTTCCGGGTGCCGCTGATTGGCGGGACGATCACCCATCCGGTGCAGGGCGAGGCGGCCGCCGGTGTGGTGCTGTTGCGGCCGGCCAGCCCCGGTACTGGCGTAATCGCCGGTGGCGCCGCCCGCGCGGTGCTGGAATGCGCCGGGGTGCGCGACATCTTGTCCAAATCGTTGGGCAGCGACAACGCGATCAACGTGGTCCATGCCACCGTCGCGGCGCTCAAGCTGCTGCAGCGTCCGGAGGAAGTGGCCGCCCGCCGAGGGCTGCCGATCGAGGACGTCGCGCCGGCCGGGATGCTCAGGGCGCGGCGGGAAAGCGATGCGCTGGCCGCGAGCGCCGCGCGTGAGGGAACGGCTTAAGAAGATGGCAGACCTGAAGATCACGCAAATGCGTAGCACGATCGGTGCCCGCTGGAAGCAGCGGGAGAGTCTGCGCACACTAGGTTTACGGCGGATTCGCCACTCGGTGATCCGCGAGGACGACGCCCAGACCAGAGGGCTGATCGCGGTGGTGCGCCATCTCGTCGACGTGCAGCCCGCTAATTCGTCCGCCGGAGGTAACAGTAAGTGACCATCAAACTTCACGATCTGCGGCCCGCGCCGGGGTCGAAAACCAAGCGCACCCGCGTCGGGCGCGGCGAAGGCTCCAAAGGCAAGACCGCCGGGCGGGGCACCAAGGGCACTAAGGCACGCAAGAACGTGCCGGCCACCTTCGAAGGTGGGCAGATGCCGATCCACATGCGGCTGCCCAAACTCAAGGGCTTCCGCAACCGGTTTCGCACCGAGTACGCGGTTGTCAACGTCGGTGACATTAATCGGCTGTTTCCGCAGGGCGGTTCGATCGGTGTCGACGAGTTGGTAGCTAAAGGCGCGGTCCGCAAGAACACGCTGGTGAAGGTGCTCGGTGACGGCAAGCTGACCGTCAACGTCGACGTGACTGCGCACAAGTTCAGCGGCAGCGCGCGGGAGAAGATCACGGCCGCGGGTGGTTCGGTCACCGAGCTCTAGGCTCCGCGAGCAGACGCTAAAGTCCCCGCACGCCCGGCGTGTCGGGGACTTTAGCGTCTGCTCGCCGTACTAGCTGAGCTGCGGAATCACTTCTGCGGCAAGCCGTTCCATCTGCTCGCGGTCCTCGGCAACGTTGCCTCCCACCGGGTTGAGCAGAATCGTCTCAGCGCCGGCGTCGATCACCTCGCGGATGCCGGCCGCGACGTCATCGGGGGTGCCGGCGACTGGCACCGCGTCGATGCCTTCCAGCTGCCCGTAGATGCGGTGCAAACCGGTGAGCACCCGTTCACGGGCGCGATCCGCGTCGTCGTCGACCATCAGGTAAACCCGCTTGCCGATCGGGAAGTCCGTCGGGTCCTTTACCTGCTCGGCCAGCTCGCGGTGCACCGTCTTGACCGCCTCGGCGAACTTCGCGGTGGTCGACGAACCGGCGCCCAGGAAAGCATCACCGTGACGGACCGCCCTGGCCAGCGCTTTGGGCGCCTGCCCGCCGAACCAAATCGGCGGATGCGGTCGCTGTACCGGCTTCGGCTGGATCGGCAGATCATCGACTTGGCGGAACCTGCCGTGAAACGTCACCCTTGGCGCGTCCGACCACGCCGCCTTCATCAGTTGCAGGCCTTCGGTGAAATGCCGGACGAAGGTCTCTTTCTCCACCCCGAAAGCGGCGAACTGGCGAAAGCCACCGCCGGGGGCCACACCGAGGTCAAGCCGCCCGTGGCTGAGCCGGTCGACGGCGGTGACCGCCGCGGCCAGTTGGAGGGGATCGTGCAGAGACGACACCAGCACGGCCACGCCCAGCCGCAGCCGCTGGGTGCAGGCGGCCGAATAGGCCAGCAGTTCCAGAGGTGCCAGCAGGGGCGCCTCCCCGACGACCTGTTCAAGCGCCCAGCCCGCAACGAAGCCCAACTCCTCTGCCCGGGTCAGGTAGCTGCGCAGGCCGTCGGCGTCGAAGCCTTCGCGGTCCAGCTGTGGAATGGAGATCGAAAATCTCACGCCTCTACGGTACGGGCGAGGCTGGGGCGCGGGCATCGCGCGTCGGTAGGCTGCGATACATGTTTGCCTTCCTGCCCGGCGCCGACGGTGTACTCGCCCTGGCCCGCCGCGTCGATACCGCCCGCCACCACGGCATCCCCAACGGGTGCGTGCTCGAACTGGATCTGCACGCGGTCCCCGCCGAGACCGGCGGGTTAGACCCGCTGTCAATCATCAGCGGTGGTGGTCGATCGCTGATTCTGCGCGAAGCGGTGGCCGCGATCCACCGCGCCGCCGAGGACCGGAGGGTGACCGGCCTCATCGGCCGCGTGCAGCTGCCGTCGGCGGCAGCGGGTCCACTGCAGGAGCTTCGGGAAGCCATCGCAGCTTTCACCGCACGAAAGCCCTCCCTGGCATGGGCGGAGACCTACCCCGGCACACTGTCCTACTATCTGGCTTCAGCATTCGGCGAAGTCTGGATGCAACCGTCAGGAACCCTTGGACTGGTCGGTTTCGCCACCAACGCACTATTCCTGCGCGACGCGCTGGAAAAGGCCGGCATCGAAGCCCAATTCGTCGCCAGGGGCCAGTACAAGTCGGCGGCAAACCGTTTCACGCAGAACCGTTACACCGACGCCCACCGGGAGGCCGACAGCCGCCTGCTGGAAAGTTTGCAAAGCCAGGTGTGGCAGGCGGTGGCCGAGTCCCGCAAGATCGACCTCGGCGCCGTCGACGCGTTGGCTGACCGGGCGCCGCTGCTGCGCGACGACGCCGTGGCCTCAGGTCTGGTCGACCGGATCGGGTTCCGCGACGAAGCTTACGCACGGATAGCGGAACTGGCCGACCCCGAGTTCGTTCCGGAACCGCAGACCGATGATTGCGACGCAGGTGAGAAAACACCACCGCGGCTTTACCTGACCCGGTACGCGCGCATGAGCGCGCCGGGTTCGGGACTGACGTTGCCGCCGATCCCGGGGCGCTCAGCCAAGCCCACTGTCGCCGTCATCACAGTGGCCGGCCCGATCGTCAGCGGACGCGGCGGGCCTCAGGGGCTGGCGTTCGGCCCGTCCAGTGTCGGCGGTGACACTATCGCAGCGGCGTTGCGGGAGGCGGCCGTCGCAGACTCGGTGGCCGCGATCGTGCTGCGGGTCGACAGTCCCGGTGGGTCGGTTACCGCGTCGGAGACCATTTGGCGCGCGGTGGCTAAGGCACGCAACAAGGGCAAGCCCGTCGTAGCGTCGATGGGTGCGGTCGCCGCTTCGGGCGGCTACTACATTTCGTTGGGCGCCGACTCGATCGTGGCCAATCCGGGTACGATCACCGGATCGATCGGCGTGCTGACCGGAAAGCTGGTGGCCCGCGACCTAAAAGACAAACTCGGTGTCGGCTTCGATTCGGTGCGCACCAACGCCAACGCCGACGCTTGGTCGATCAACGCGCCGTTCACCGCCGAGCAGCAGGCTCAGGTGGAGGCCGAGGCCGACCTGTTCTACACCGACTTCGTGCAGCGCGTCGCCGAGGGCCGCAACATGAGCAGCGACGCGGTCGACGCCGTTGCCCAGGGCCGCGTATGGACCGGTGCCGACGCCCTCGAGCACGGCTTGGTCGATGAACTGGGTGGTTTGCGTACCGCCCTGCGCCGAGCGAAGATCCTGGCCGGGTTGGACGAAGACACCGACGTTCGCATCGTCGGTTACCCTAGCTCGTCGTTGTGGGAGTTGCTGCGACCGCGACCGTCGTCGTTGCCGGCGGCCGCCTCGGTGCCTGAGGCGGTGGCCGCATTGCTCGGTCGGTCGCTGGTATCGGTGCTGGAACAGGCGGAGCGCACGTTCACCGGTGCCAGCGTGTTGTGGCTGGGGGAGTCGCGTTGGTAGGTCCTGGTCGCGGATTCCGTGGCTGAACCTTGTCACAGCGAAGAACCAGACCTGTACTACCTGGTGTGAGCAAGAGCTACCCCGGGTTGGCGCGCAGGTACCCGTAGATTCCAGCGAAGCCTGCGTTGACCTCTTCGGGGATGGGCACCGGACCGCCTAACGCTCTCGCGCCCCAGACAATTTGAGCAGAGCGCTCGACCAGCGCGGTGATGTGCAGCACCCGGTCGGGCCGCGGGCCGACGGCGACCAGGCCATGGTTGGCGATCAGCGCGGCGGCTCGGCCCTCCAGCGCCTTGACGGCGTTGTGACCGACCTCGGGCGTGCCCGAGGCGGCATATTCCGAACAGCGGATGTCCCCGCCGCAGTAGATGGCGAACTCGTCGATGCACGCCGGAATCGATTGGTGCGCAATGGCGAACATGGTCGCCCACACCGGGTGGCTGTGAATGACGCTGCCGATGTCATCGAAAGCCTTGAAGCAGGCCAGGTGCAGCTTCATCTCCGTCGACGGGTACCGACCATCGCGGGCGTGCAGCACCTCACCGTCGGGGTCGACGACCACCAGGTCATCGTGCGTCATGTCGGCATAGTCCACTGACGACGGCGTGATGACGAGGCTGCCGTCCGCGCGGCGGGCAGAGATATTGCCCGCGGTGCCCTCGACCAGGCCGCGGCGCAACATATCCTGGGCCGCCGCCAGCACCGCGGCTTCGGGGTGCTCGACGAATCTCATGGATCCAACACCTCCGGGTTGACGATGTGGGTCGGTCGGCGGCCGGACAGCAGCGCTTCCAGGTCATCGGCCACCATCTGCGCCTGCCGCGCCTCAGTGTTCCATGTCGCTCCGCCGATGTGCGGGGTGAGCACGACATTGGGCATTGCGGCCAGCGGATGGTCAGGTGGCAGCCATTCACCGGCGAAGTGGTCGATGCCGGCAGCAGAAACCTTCCCGCTGCGCAACGCTGCGACCAGCGCGTCGGTATCGTGCAGCTGCGCGCGTGCGGTGTTGAGGAACACGACACCGTCGCGCATGGCCGCGAACTGCCCGGCACCGATCAGCCCGGCGGTGGAACCGGTGACCGGCGCGTGCAGCGAGACGATGTCAGCTTGCGCCAACAGGTCGTCGAGGGTGTGGCGGGCTTCGTCGTTGTACGGGTCGTGGGCGATGACGTGCAGACCTAGACCGGTAAGCCGCCACTTGACCGCCCGGCCGACCGCGCCGAGGCCGACCAGTCCGGCAGTTCGCCCGGCGACCTCCCAGGCGCGAAAACGTTGGTAGGGGATCGTTCCGTCACGAAACACGTTGCCCGTCCGTACATCTGCGTCGGCCGTCAACAGGTGCCTGGTGGCGGCCAGCAGCAACGCCACCGTCATCTCAGCGACCGCGTCGGCGTTGCGGGCCGGGGTGTGCAACACCGGGATTCGAGCGGTGGTGGCACTGGAGATGTCGACGTTGTTGGGGTCACCCCGTGTCGATGCCACCGCCCGCAGGCCCAACTCGAACACCGGTCCGGCGACCGAATCACTCTCCACCACAACCACATCGGCGCGCTCGGCGGAAATCCGGTCGGCGAGTTGCTCGGCGGTGTAGATGCGCAGCGGCACCTGGTCGATCCACGGGTCGTACACCACATCGGCGAGCTGGCGCAGTTTGTCGAGCCCCTCACCGCGCAGCGGGGCCGTCACCAAAGCGCGCGTCACGACTGTCAATGCTGGCGTACGGTGACGCCCGTGTCACGCAACGACGTCACAATCGGTATCGATATCGGCAGCACCGCCGTCAAAGCGGTGGCCGCCGACCAAGACGGCCGGGTGCTGGCGCGGGCGCGCTTCCCGCACTCACTGCGGGTACCGGCACCCGATCGGCTCGAGCACGACGCTGACGAGGCGTGGCGACGGGGACCGCTGACGGCTTTGAAACGGTTGGCGCAACCAGAAGTTTCGGCGGTGGCAGTGTCGGCGATGGTTCCGTCGCTGACCGCCGTCGACGGCGACGGCCGGCCGATCACCGCCGGGCTGTTGTACGGCGACAGCCGTGGTCGGGTGCCGGCATCGGCCGACGACGTCCTGCCGCCGGTGGGAGAGACGGCAGCGTTTCTGCGCTGGGCGGTGACTGAGGCGCCCGGCGCTGCCGGGTACTGGCCGGCGGCGGCGGTGGCCACCCACGCCCTGGCCGGTGCCCCGGTCATCGATTTCGCCACCGCCTACACGGCCGCTCCGCTGTTCGGCGCAACCGGCTGGAGCGCCGCTGCATGCACCGACTGCGGAACGACAGTCGACCGGATGCCGCAGGTGGCGGCGACCGGCACGACGGCCGGGCAGCTGCGCGGAACGCGGGCAGTCCTGGCGGTCGGCGCGATCGACGCCGTATGCGAGCAGATCGTGGCCGGCGCTGATCGTGATGGCGACGTGCTGGTGCTTTGCGGTACGACGCTGATCGTGTGGGTGACCATCGCGGAGTTCCGCCAAGTCCGCGGCTTGTGGACGATTCCGCACCTGGTGGAAGGGAAATGTCAGATCGGCGGCGCGAGCAACGCCGGCGGCCTATTCCTGAACTGGGTGGACCGTCTGTTGGGTTCCGGTGACGTGCCGGGCGCCGACCCGCGACGGGTGCCGGTGTGGGCGCCGTACCTGCGGGGTGAGCGCACGCCGTGGCACGATCCCGACCGGCGCGGTGTGCTCGACGGGCTGGACCTTACCCACGACGCCGCGGCGGTGCGGCGGGCCGCCTGTGAAGCGTCCGGTTTTGTGGTGCGCCGGCTGATCGAGCTGAGCGGCGCACCGGCGTTGCGGATCGTGGCGACCGGCGGCGGTACGCGGGTGCCGGCGTGGATGCAGGCCATCGCCGACGCCACCGGCCGGCCGGTGCACCTGTCGCAGGTGGCCGACGGGGCTGCGCTGGGGGCGGCGTTCCTGGCCCGGATGGCCACCGGCGCGGAGTCGTCGATCACCGACGCGGCACGCTGGGCCGCGGTCGAACGCGTCGTCGAGCCTGATCCGCTGTGGGTCGGCGCCGTCGAGGACCGATATCGCCGATTCCTCGAGCTGGCCGCTCGGGCGTGCTGACGCTAGAACCTACCGGAGCTCGGCCGAGACGTATCTGAGCCAGATCCCAGCTGTCGCCGTCATCTCGGGTCGCTTCGGTGCCTGCCATGCCGGGTCCTCCCGTCCAAGCGGGCCTAGATGCGGGTCGCAACAACTGAGACGATGTTGCGGAGCGCGCCCAGCTCGTCGTCGTCGGGAAACGTCAAGCCGTAATCGGTGAACAGTTCGCGACGCGGCCGCGTGGTCACCTGCCACCCGTGACCGCTGAGGTATTCGACAACATTGCTGCGCTCGCCCTCGTAGAACAATCCGGACAGGTCGATGTCACAGCCGAGGCCGGCCCACCGATCGTTGAACTGCTGCGCGCGTTCGGTCATCGACGGACCATCTTCGGGGTGGAACTCGGTGGCCAGCTGGCTGCCGGGGCCGCTGAGCGCGGTGATGTTGTCGAAAAGCCGATCCTGAGCCTCCGGTGGCAGGTACATCAGCAGGCCCTCGGCGCTCCACGCGGTCGGCCGGTCGGTGTCAAAGCCGCCGGCACGCAGCGCGGCCGGCCAGTCGTCGCGCAGATCGATGCTGACTGTCCGCCGTTCCGCCGTCGGCGCGGCGCCCAGCGCCGCCATCGTGGCCGTCTTGAAGTCGATCACCCGGGGCTGGTCGACTTCGTAGACGACGCTGCCGGCCGGCCAGGCCAGCCGGTACGGCCGCGAATCCAAGCCGGCCGCCAGGATTACGGCTTGGCCGGCACCTGCGGCGGCGGCGCTGACGAAGAAGTCGTCGAAAAATCGGGTGCGCACCGCCAGCGAGTCGGTTTCATGCTGCAAGTCCGGTTTGACGCCTTCGCCGACATCAGCGGAGTCGAGATCCCCATCGACCACGCGGGTGAAAAAGTCGATACCCACGGCCCGGACCAGCGGAGCTGCGAAGGGATCGTTGATGATGGCGTTGGGTTGTTCGCTGGCCCGCGCCCGGGCCGCGGCGACCATCGTCGCCGTCGCGCCCACGCTGGTGGACAAATCCCACGTGTCGCTATCGCTGCGTGTCATGGCTCTCCTCATCCAACTGCGTCCTGAGATACCCGATGTCGCTGAACGGAGCGTCGTCGCCCCCGGCCATTTAACCGGGACCGGCCCGGACCGGCCAGTGAAGTCAATACTTAGTAAGGGTAACGAGCTACCCAGACTGTACGCCTGGTTGCAAGGGGCCGCTGCCAGCGCTGATACTCTCGTAAACTGTTTGACGCGCGACTTCGCATGTTTCGGGGCATGTTTTCCACACCCTTTTGCGTGCGGGAGTTCAGCGCGTGACGGAGGAATAACCCAATGCTGGCCAGGCCAGCCCCGTTGGCATGCCGCGACCAGAGCCCGGCTGCGCAGGAGGAAGAGTGCTTTCGGCTTTCATCTCATCGCTGCGGACAGTCGACCTGAGACGGAAGATTCTGTTCACGTTGGCCATCGTCGTCCTCTACCGGCTGGGCGCGTCCGTCCCGTCTCCGGGCGTCGACTACCCGAACGTGCAGAAGTGTATTGCTCAGGTCAACGGCAGCGACGCGGCGCAGATCTACTCGCTGATCAACTTGTTCTCCGGTGGTGCGCTGCTGCAGCTGACGGTGTTCGCGGTGGGTGTGATGCCCTACATCACCGCCAGCATCATCGTGCAGTTGCTCACGGTGGTCATCCCGCGGTTCGAGGAACTGCGAAAAGAAGGCCAATCCGGGCAGGCCAAGATGACGCAGTACACCCGCTACCTGGCCATCGCGCTGGCCATTCTTCAGGCCACCAGCATCGTGGCGCTGGCGGCGAACGGCGGCTTGTTGCAGGGCTGCAGCCTGAACATCATCGCCGACCAGAGCATCTTCACCCTGGTGGTCATCGTGCTGGTGATGACCGCCGGCGCCGGGTTGGTGATGTGGATGGGCGAACTGATCACTGAACGCGGTGTCGGCAACGGCATGTCGCTATTGATCTTCGTCGGCATCGCCGCCCGCATCCCGAGCCAGGGTAAATCCATCCTGGACAGCCGTGGCGGGGTGATCTTCGCGGCGGTCTGCGCGGCGGCGTTGGTCATCATCGTCGGCGTGGTTTTTGTCGAACAGGGTCAGCGCCGGATTCCGGTGCAATACGCCAAACGCATGGTGGGCCGCCGCATGTACGGCGGCACCTCGACCTACCTGCCGCTGAAGGTGAATCAGGCCGGCGTCATCCCGGTAATCTTCGCGTCGTCGCTGATCTACATCCCGCACCTGATCACCCAGCTGATCCGCGGCGGCAGCGGCGGCACCGGCAACACCTGGTGGGACAAATTCGTCGGCAACTACCTGTCGGATCCGGCCAACCCGGTCTACATCGGCCTGTACTTCGGGCTGATCATCTTCTTCACGTACTTCTACGTGTCGATCACGTTCAATCCCGACGAGCGCGCCGATGAGATGAAGAAATTCGGCGGCTTCATTCCCGGCATCCGGCCGGGTAAGCCGACCGCCGATTACCTGCGCTTCGTGCTGAGCCGCATAACCCTGCCCGGCTCGATCTATCTGGGCGTGATTTCGGTGCTTCCTAACCTGTTCCTGCAGATCGGCAACTCCGGGTCGACGCAGAGTTTGCCGTTCGGTGGTACCGCGGTTTTGATCATGATCGGTGTCGGATTGGATACGGTCAAACAGATCGAGAGCCAGCTCATGCAGCGCAACTATGAAGGGTTCCTGAAGTGAGGATTGTTTTGCTCGGGCCGCCGGGAGCGGGGAAGGGCACGCAGGGGAAGAAGCTGGCCGACGAGCTTGCGGTACCCCAGGTTTCCACCGGCGATCTGTTCAGGAAGAACATCGATTCAGGCACCGACCTCGGTATGGAAGCCAAGCGCTACCTCGATGCCGGGGACCTGGTGCCCACCGAGTTGACTAATCGCCTCGTCGACGACCGACTCGACGATTCCGATGTGGAGGCCGGTTTCATCCTGGACGGATATCCGCGGTCGCTCGAACAGGCCAAGGCACTGCACGACATGCTTGAACGCCGGGGCACCAAGCTGGATGCGGTACTGGAGTTCCGGGTTTCAGAAGAGGTGCTGCTCGAGCGCCTCAAGGAGCGCGGCCGCGACGACGACACCGAGCAGGTCATTCACAACCGCATGAAGATCTACCACGATCAGACGGATGCGGTTATCGAGTACTACCAAGACGACGAGTTGAAGACCGTCGACGCCGTCGGCACGATGGACGAAGTGTTCGCCCGCGCGCTCAAAGCCCTGGGGAAGTAACAATGATCGCTCTGGCAGGGCTGCGCAACCGCAAAGTCGTGCCACAGCGGAACGCCGGCGAACTCGACGCCATGGCCGCCGCCGGGGCCGTGGTCGCTGCAGCACTGCAGGCCGTGCAAGCAGCCGCGGCACCTGGAGTCTCCACCCGCGACCTCGACGACGTCGCCGAGTCGGTGATCCGCGGCGCCGGTGCAGTCCCCTCATTCCTCGGCTATCACGGATATCCCGCGTCGATCTGCTCGTCGGTCAACGACCGGGTGGTGCACGGCATCCCGTCGGCCGCTGATGTGCTGCGGTCCGGCGACCTGATCTCGATAGACTGCGGCGCAATTCTGGACGACTGGCACGGTGACGCGGCCATCACATTCGGTGTCGGCCAGCTCGTTGCCGTCGACGAAGCCCTGTCTGAGGCGACCAGGCAATCCATGGAAGCCGGGATCGCCGCGATGATTCCCGGCAAGCGGCTGACCGACGTGTCGCACGCGATCGAAACCGCGAGCCGTGCCGCCGAAGTGCGCTTTGGCCGCACCTTCGGAATCGTGGAAGGCTACGGCGGCCACGGCATCGGCCGGCAGATGCACATGGATCCCTTCCTGCCCAACGAAGGGCCCCCCGGACGGGGCCCGTTACTGGCCCCAGGATCGGTGTTGGCCATCGAACCGATGCTGACGCTCGGCACCACCAAGACGCTGGTGCTCGACGACCGTTGGACGGTCATCACCGCCGACGGCTCCCGAGCGGCACACTGGGAGCACACCGTGGCGGCAACCGAGGACGGGCCCCGGATCCTGACCCTCGGCTGACACCAGGCAGGTGTCGGTGATGAACCGAACAGGCACTTCTTGCGTGTCATCGCCAGGAGGTGAGTGGAGTGCCGGCAGTGGCCAGTTCGGCGGCTTCGCAAGAAGCCGCATTGATGAAAGCGCTGTACGACGAACACGCGGCGGCGCTGTGGCGCTACGCGCTGCGCCTCACCAGTGACCGCAACCGCGCTGAAGACGTCGTGCAGGAGACGTTGCTGCGCGCCTGGCGGCATCCGGAGGTCGTCGGCGACACCGAGCGCTCCGCGCGGGCCTGGCTGTTCACCGTTGCCCGCAACCTGATCATCGACGAGAGCCGCAGCGCGCGGGCCCGCTTGGAAGTCGCCGGACTGGATAAGAGGCCCGAGCCCGCAGGTCCGGATCAGGTCAACGCGGCGCTGGACCGGATGCTGATCGCCGACGCCTTGGCCCAGCTGTCGGCCGAGCACCGTGCTGTGATTTCCCGTTCCTACTACAAAGGGTGGACGACCGCCCATATCGCCGCTGACCTCGGCATCGCCGAAGGTACCGTGAAATCGCGATTGCACTACGCCGTGCGAGCCATGCGGCTCACTCTGCAGGAATTGGGTGTCACAAGATGAGGGCTATGGTCATCCACGTTCAAGTTGGCTCCGAATACCAGAAGCGGCACGAGATGAGGGTTGCAAGATGATGACGTTATGGGGCCCGAGCCCTCCGGATGGTGGTGGCCAGTCGGAGCGCCCGGCGACCGGTGACCACGAGCACGCGATGTGGGACGCCGCCTACGTCCTGGGGTCGCTGTCGTCGACCGAGCGGCGGGAATTCGAAGCGCACATGCAGACGTGCTCCCCGTGCCGCAGCGCTGTCACCGAACTCAGTGGTATGCCGGCGCTGCTGTCGCAGTTCGACGGCGACGAATTGGCCGACATCGAAGCCGACCGCGGCGCACCGGCATTGCCGCCGGAATTGTTGCCGTCGCTGATGGCTAAGGTGAGTTGGCAGCGTCGCCGCGCCCGGCTGACAACGTGGACGGTGTCGGCCGCCGCGGCCGTAGTCTTGGCGATCGCCGTCTTAGTCGGTGTGCACGGCCATCTCTCGACGCCGGCGCCGCTGCCCGCGCAGGCCAGCATGCCGACCCAGTCGATGGATCAGGTGGGCACTACCGCGCTGACTTCGACGTTCTCGGTCACCAGTCAGCACTGGGGAACCGCTATCGACATGAAGTGCGTGTGTCTGGCCCCGATCACCGCTCGCCACGACCAGCTTGCGATGGTCGTCCTCGGTCGAGACGGCAGCCGCACCCGGCTGGCCACCTGGACGGCGGAGCCCGGCCACACCGCCATGCCGGCCGGCAGCACGTCCATTCCGGTCAGCCAAATCGCCGCTGTCCAGGTGGTGCTCGCCGACAACGACAGGGTGTTGCTGCAGCGCTCGCTGTAATCGGCGGCTCAGCTGTGGCCCATCCAGCTGTAGAACAATCCGGTCGGGTCGTAAGCCGACCGGATTTTCTGCAGCCGGGACATGTTGTCGTCGCTGAAAAATCGGGCCGGACGCCGGGCGAGATTCTCGTCGGCCAGCGCGATACCGGTCGCCAGATGTGACATGGCGGCCATGTTCGACGTTGCCCAGTCGCCGTAGCGTTCGTCGTCGGCGGAGTTCTGCCAACCGGTGTAAAGCGCCAGATAGATTTCGTCCTCCAAGCCGTAGAGCATTTCATCGCGGTCCTGGGACGGCTTCCAGCCGGTGAAGATGAACTGGGAGGGATGCGGCGGCATCGTTTCGATGATGTGGCGGATGCCCAGCAGGAGTTGTTCGGCAGAAGCCGATGTGAACATGTTGTCGACCGCGTAGCGATGCTTTGCCGGGTAGTTCGTCATCACGGCGGTGTACCAGTTCGCCAAAGTGGCCGGGGCGTACGGCACCTGCACCACTGCCCGGTCGAGGACGGGGCAACTGCCCAGCGGCGCAAGGGCTTCGGTCGCTTCGTCTGTTGAGCCGGCGAACACCGGCGAGGCGACCGTGATGGCGGGATGATCGAGTCCTGCACCCCGGAGACTGCGACAGGTGACGATTTGCAATTCCACCCGGTCGTCGAGTTCGCGACTGACCGAGCGTCCCCACGTGAACACCTCGTCGGCGACGTCGATCGGATACATGTATAGGCACGTCCCCCACACCGCCGGCCGCGGACGAAGCCGCAACGTAAAGGAGGTGATCACCCCGAAGAAGCCGGGGCCGGCACCGCGGGCTGCCCAGTACAGGTCCGGGTGGTTGTCGGGATCGCAGTGCAGCCGTTGACCGTCAGCGGTGACGACCTCCAGTGCCAACACGCTTTCACATGCCGGTCCCACGACCTTGCTGTTCCAGCCGTAACCACCTTGAAGTAGGAAGCCGCCCAGTGCAATCCCGTCGCAGTGGCCCGCTGGGAAGAAGAGACCTTGCGAGTCCAGGGCGAGGGCGAATTGACTGGCGGACTTGCCGGGGCCGACGCGAGCGGTCATCGTCTCCCGGTCGATGACGCAGTGGTCGAGGCGACTGACGTCGAGCAGCATGCCGCCCTCGCGCAGATGGCTGGCCGTCCAGCTGCGTCCGCCGGAACAGATGCCTACCCGATGACCGTTGACCCGGGCGCAGCGGATAGCCGCGAGGACATCGCCGGCATCGTGTGCCTGTACGATGAGATCCGGATAACGTTCTGGCACAACGGCGTTCCACACTGTTGCGCGCCGCGCCGACTCGTATCCGTCTGCACCACGGTGGAACACCTTGTCGGCGGAGAGCGAAGCCATGATCCTCCTTCAGTCCCGGGCAGTTGCCAAGGCCGGCTTTTTCGTGACAAAGGCCGCGACCTCACGGGCCAGGGGGGTGGCGTGTCGCCGGATCGCGTGCAGTGGGCCGCTGGGTGGTATGCCGTATCCGAACGCGAACAATCCGTCACGAACGTGGGTTGCAAAGCCGCTGCCGGGATTGCCATACCTATCCAGGACGCCCAAATGTCCGACCACACCGGCGAGATCGGTGTCGAAACCGGTGGCGGCGATGATCACCTCCGGCTCGACGGAGGTGCCGTCCACCAGGATGACGCGGTTAGGTGTGATGCTCTGCACTGCGGCTACCACCTGCACCTGTCGCGTGCGCACCACTTCGATCAGTTCGTCGGCGAGCGTGGGGATGCGGCCGCGCTGTTCGACGGTTGCCTTCAGCCCGAGCGGTGGCCGGTGAAATCCGTAGCGAGACAGGTCTCCGAAGCAGACACGATTGAACAGCGCGATCAGCGGATCGATCCTGGCCGCAGGCACCCAGGAGAACAGTTCGAGGAAGACATCCGACGGCAGCGGCCCGATGGCTCTGCGGACCAGGTGCGGCGGCGTGCGGACCGCGAGCCAGACTTGGCGGGCACCATCCGTGGCGAGTTGCACGGCGATGTCGGCGGCCGAGTTGCCTGCGCCGACCACCAGTACGCTGCGGCCGCGGAACGGCGAAGGGTCGCGGTAGTCACCCGAGTGAAACACCTCTCCCATGAATCCATCGAGGCCGGGCCACGGCGGGATGACGGCAGTGCGGTATCTGCCGGTGGCCAGCACGACGGCAGGTGAGCGGAGTTCACCGGACGACGTTTCGAGCATCCACAGGCTTCCTGCGCGGTCGATCCTGTTGACCTGACACGAAAGCCGCAGCGCGATGTCCTGCGTCTGCACATATCGGTCGAAATAGCGCACCATGTCCTCTTTGGTCGGCCAACGACCCGCCGTCAGCGGAATCCGTTGTCCGGGAAGATGCGACGTGAAGCCGTTCGTGTTGAGCCGGAAGTGGTCGTAGCGGGTCCGCCACGACATCGCCGGCGCCGCTGCCCGATCGACGACGAGCGCTGTGATCCGGTGTCGATGCTTGAGCTGACGGGCCACAGCCAGCCCGGCCGGTCCCGCACCGACGACAACGACGTCGGCGGCCGTCGTCACTTCAGCATTGTTACCAGGCAATCGAAGGCGACTTTCTGCTCGCGGTTTCCTCCGGTAACACGGTTGAGCGCCGGTTGTAGTTCAACACAGGATTGAACTTCTCGCCGCCGTGCAGCGTGTCAGCAGCAGGAGGTCCGGCATGAGTTGCTCACCGCGAGAGACCACGGCGAGGTCACCGAACCGACCGTCCAGGTTGCGCGTCATCGTTGTCGGCGCAGGAGTTGGCGGCATCGCCGCTGCCCGGGGACTGGCGCGGGACGGACATCACGTCACTGTCTTCGAGCAACGGCCGAAACTGACATCGGGCGGCGGAGCGGTGACAATCTGGCCCCACGGCGCGACGGTGCTGCGACAACTGGGCGTCGACATGCACGGGGCGGGCCAGCGGCTGTCCACCTTGCGTGTCTCGACTTCCACGGGCCGCGATCTGGCCACTTTGGACTTGACCGCGATCGAAAGCCGGTTAGGTGAACCGGTCCGGATGGTTCCGCGCCGGGTGCTGCTGGAACGGCTCTTGGACGACTTCTCGACCGACCTCGTCCGATGCGGATCGCGTGCCGTAGCAGTGGCGGATACGCCCGGCGGGGTAACGGTCCGATTCGACGACGGCAGCCTGGCAGCGGGGGACGTGCTGATCGGTTCTGACGGCCTGCACTCAACTGTCCGCGATACCGTCGGCGCGCGGCGGGCGTATGCCACCGGCTGGTGCAGCTGGCAGGGCCTGCTCACGGTGCCGGACATCGCGGAATCGGGCACGGCGCTGATGATGATCGGCGAGCGCAGCAGCCTCGGCTTGTGGCCGGCCGGTGGCTGCGCCCTACAGTGGTGGTTCGACCTGCCCTGGTCGCCGGACTCCGTTCGGCCGCCGGCGCCGCTCGAGATGATCCGCTCAGAGTTCACCGGGTGGTGCGAGGCAGTCGATCGAGTGCTCGCCACCTTGACCGACGCCGATCTGGCGCGTTCGCCCTTCCCGCATCACCGTCACCCGATTCCTCCGGCCGGCCGAGGCGCCGTGACGCTGGTCGGCGACGCCGCGCACACCATGGCGCCCACCCTGGCTCAAGGGACCAATCAGGCGCTGCTGGACACCATGGTGTTACGCCGCGCTCTATCGGTCGCTCAAGCCCGAACGGACTTTAAGCGCGGCGATTTGACGAAGATGCTGCGCTGGTACGAAGACACCAGGCGACGCCGGGTCGAAGTCGTCTCGTGGGTGACGACGCAGCAGGTGTCGCGCCCTGAGCGGGTGCTCAGGCCGGCCGCCATGATTCCGAATCGGCTCTTGACGCGCGCACTGACAGAATCGCTGCGGTGGTCCAGTCACCATCGGATATCTGCTGACATCGACCGAATTCTGCCGGCCCCCGGTGGCGACCGTCGGTCCGCTGGCGTCGTGGAGGTCAGCTGATGTCGATGCCGCCCAAAGTGCCCGGCGCACATTTGGCCCGCGCCGTCGAGTGGGTTCGGCACCATCTCTACCGGCTGCTGTACCGGCTGGTTCCGGCCCCCGCGGCGATGATGGAGATGCTCATCGCCGCGTGGACTTCACAGGCGATTACCGTGGCGGCGCAACTCGGTGTCGCCGACGCGCTGGCTGACGGGCCGCTGACGATCGGCGAGCTGGCGGGCCGGGTGAATGCGGACGCCGACGCACTGCGTCGGCTGCTGCGAGCACTGATCAGTCGCGGCATCTTCCGCAGCCGCGGCGGTCGCTACGAGCTGAATTCGCTGGCCGACACTCTGCGTTCGGACGCGCCGGTATCCATGGCGAGCGCGGCGCGGTTCTACGGGTCGCGCGAGCAGCGGGACCGCTGGACGCTGCTGATCGACGCGGTGCGAACCGGTGAGTCCGTCGTTCCGGCACTGCACGGCAAAGGCAGCTTCGACTACTTCGCTGATACACCCGAGCAAGCCGCGCTGTTCGACGAAACGATGACCAGTATTTCGCAGTTGACGACTGCCGCGGTGATTGCCGGCTATGACTTCAGCGAATATTCGACGATCGTCGACGTCGGTGGCGGGCAGGGTAGATTCCTGGCCGCCATCCTGGCGGCAGCACCGGCGTCCCGCGGTGTGCTGTATGACCTGCCCCGGGTCCTCGACAGCGCCGCCGACCGAACTGACGATTGTTCTGTCGCCGACCGGATAGCGGTCGTCCGGGGTTCGTTCTTCGACGGTGTGCCCGCCGGGGGCGATGCATACATCCTCAAGAACATCGTGCACGACTGGCCTGACGACAAGGCGGTGCAGATCCTGCGTAATGTTCGCGAAGCCGGTGGTCCCGAAGCCATGGTGCTGCTAGTCGAACTGGTGATCCCTGAGCATGACCGCGACTTTCCCGGAAAGTGGGCGGATCTGGAGATGCTGCTCAATCTGGCCGCGCGGGAACGCACTGCGGCGGAATACCGGGAACTGCTGCGCCGCGCCGGGTTTCAGATGACCGGGGTGGCCGCAACCGCTTCCCCGCTCAGCGTGATTGAGGCCAGATCCGTGTGAACCCAAACGACCGGTGAGTCGTGTATCTGTTATCGCGTCGAGGGAGGTGAGCGTATGCCGGGCAAACACCGAGTGGTCGACCACATCGTCGAGCACCTGGCAAACGACGGAGTCGACTACATCTTCGGTGTCGACGGAGCCAACATCGAAGATCTCTACGATGCGGCACACTTCCGGTCCGGCATCACCGCGGTGCTGGCCAAACACGAGTTCTCCGCCGCTGCGATGGCCGACGGGTACAGCCGCAGCGGTCATGGCCTGGGCGTCGTTGCCGCCACCTCCGGTGGAGGTGCGCTCAACCTCATTGCGGCGCTGGGTGAGTCGTTCACCAGCCGGGTACCGGTGTTGGCGTTGGTAGGTCAGCCGGCGACCGGTATGGACGGTCGCGGCAGTTTCCAGGACACCAGCGGCGTCAACGGTGCACTGAACGCCGAGGCGCTGTTCTCGCAGGTCTCGGTCTACTGCCGCCGGGTATTGACGGCCGACGACATCATCTCGGCGCTACCGGCCGCGGTCGCCGCCGCGCAGACGGGCGGTCCGGCAGTGCTGTTGCTGCCCAAAGACATTCAGCAGTCCATCACCACCGTGGACGGCGGCGCAATCGTAAAGAGTTGGCAACCGTCGATCGGTGACCCGCATCCTATTGCCCGCGCGCTGCGCGGTGTCAGCGGACCGGTAACGATCATCGCCGGAGAACAGGTGGCTCGCGACGACGCGCGCACGGAGCTGGAGTGGCTGCGGGCGGTGTTGCGGGCGCGAGTGGCGTGCGTTCCGGACGCCAAAGATGTCGCCGGCACACCGGGTTTCGGGTCGTCATCGGCGCTGGGCGTAACCGGGGTGATGGGCCACCCGGGTGTCGCTGAGGCACTCGCCGGGAGCGCGCTGTGCCTGATCGTCGGCACGCGGTTGTCGGTGACCGCGCGGGCCGGACTCGACGGGGCCATGGCAACGGTACGGACGTTGTCGATCGGCTCGGCGCCGCCTTTCCTCCCGTGCACCCACGTGCATACCGACGACCTGCGGGCTTCATTGCGGATGCTGACCACGGCGCTCTCAGGTCGGGGACGGCCGACCGGGGTGCGGGTTCCCGACCTGGTATCGCGTCGTGAGCTTCGCCCGCCGGCATCCGGCGGTCCCGGTGTGCGTTACCGCGACGCCATGGCGGTGCTCGACGCCGTGCTACCCGACAAAACCGACCTGGTCGTCGACGCGGGAAACACCGGCGCAGCAGCCATCCACCATTTGCCGGTGCGGCGGGGAGGCCGGTTCGTGGTTGCGTTGGGGATGGGCGGCATGGGTTACAGCTTCGGTGCGGGGATCGGTATCGCGTTCGGGCGGCTGCGCGACCGAGCACCCGACGGCCGCGTGGTGGTGATTGCGGGGGACGGGTCTTTTTTCATGCACGGCATGGAGGTGCACACCGCAGTGCAATACCGGCTTCCGGTGACCTTCGTGTTATTCAACAACAACGCACATGCCATGTGCGTGACCCGCGAACAACTCTTCTATGACGGCGTTTACAGCTACAACCGGTTCAGCCCCAGCCGGCTGGGGGAGGGGCTGGCGGTGATGTTCCCCGGCTTACCATCGGTCGACGTCAGCGACATCGAGGGATTGAACACCGCAATGCGCAACGCGCTGATCAGCGACGGCCCGTCGGTGGTCGGTGTGGAATGCGCGGCCGACGAAATCCCGCCGTTCGCACCGTTTCTCGTTCAAGGCAATACTAAAGGCGTTGCCGCCCAGCAATTTCACACAACCGAGGAGGATAGAACCCATGTCGCTGCCAGCGCTTGACGATATCACCGCCCATACCGGCACGACTGATCCGATCGAGGGTGTCGTCCGGATAGAGACGGCGCCACTGGAACACACCGCGCCGATGTTCCTGGCCAAGATGCGCTCGGCGTATCCGCACGATCAGGTGTTCGGCCAGCACTGCACCGTCAGCGATCACGTCGACTGTCCACCCGACAAGCTCTACCGGTACCTGGCCGATACCCGCAGCCTCGAGGAGTGGACGTACACGCTGCGGGGATTCACCCCCACTGATGAGCCAGGCCTCTGGCTGGCCTACGACCGCCTGCTTCCCGACACCAAGATCTATACCCGCACGGTGGCCAACGAAGGAGCCCGCACCGTCGACTATCACTGCGCCTGGGATCAAAGCGACCACCTGTGGATGATCTATCTGATGCGGGTGCTCGACGCGCAGGTGGTGCTCGACAAGCCGGGATCGGTTGTGTTGTGGACTAATTACCGCCACCCGTTTTACGACCGAAATCCGTTCCCGGAGGCGGCTCCGGCACAGCGCACCGGCTGGGTGGGCGACTTCTGGGATTTGTTCGGTGCCGGTCACGGGCTGGAGCTGAACAACCTCAAGACCATCGCCGAATACCGTCACCGTCACGGGCTGCCGGTGACGCCGGACTGGATGAGGTGAAGCCACGATGAGCCAGCCAATCGTCAGCCTGGCTGACGTCTCGAGCTATCTGCCCGGCGATCCGATAGGCGCCGACTATTACGCGCAGTTCGCCGACTCTGACGAACTGCGGGACAACGTGATGTTTCGCGCGCCCAAGTTCCGCCACCACGTCGCACCTGAGGAGAGCGCGATCGACATGGTCGAGCGCGCTGCGGCGGGTCTGCTGGAACGGCACGGCCGGGATGTGCTCTGCGACGTCGACGTTTTGATCACGCACACCCAGATGCCCGACATGCCTTTCTACGGCGCCGGCGGTGGCATCGCCCACCGCTTGGGCATGCGCCCGAACTGGGTGCTCGACTTGCACAACGGCGGGTGCGCGGCATTCGTGCTGGGACTCAAAGTGGCTCGTCAACTGCTGTCGTCGGGTGAAGGGCGGACCGCGCTCGTCGCTGTCGCGCAGAATGCCGCGGGGCAGGTGTTCGACCAGCCGGGCGTACGGGCCAAGGCGCAGGCGGCAATTCCTGGTGACGGCGCTGCAGTAGGACTCGTCACGCTGTCGGAACGATCGCCGATCCTCGACGTCGAGTGCCGCACTTACGGCGAGTACGCCGGCGACATGACCTACACCGTTGACCCGCCGCGCAAATGGTGGCAGCCAGGACCCGGTGAAGCCGCCATAGGCTTCACCGAAAGCAAGATCGCCAAGGTGCTGGCCCGCGGCAACCGGCAGGTGCCTGAGGTTGCGCTGGCTGTGTGCGATCGAATTGCGCTGCCGCCGAGCGACATTGGTTTACTGATCACTAATCAGCCCAACCGGATGTTTCTGCGCAACTGGCGTGAAGCGCTCGAGATACCCGAATCAAGGCACCTCGACTCCTTCGACGATTGCGGCAATCTGTTCGGCGCCGGGATCCCGATCAACTTGGACCGCGCCGTCTCCGAAGACCGGGTCAAACCCGGCGACGTGGTGATGATGGCCGCCTTCGCACACGCCGGAGACTTCGCCGGTGCTGCGGCGGTGCGCTGGGGCGGACGAAGCTGATGTCTTTGCTGGCGAACCCTGGCACGGTCGGCGGAGGGCTGCCGACCGCGATCGACCCGTTCGCGTTGTCGCTGAATGAGAACCCGTTCCCGCCGCTGCCGGCGGTGCGGTCGGCGCTGATCAAGTCGATCGATGCGGCCAACCGCTACCCGGAATTCCTGCCGGAACGGCTGCGCTACCTGATCGCCAACCACATTGGCGTGGACTCCGATCAGGTGATCCTCGGATCGGGTGCGACCGGAGTGGTGATGCAGGTCTTGCACACCCTGACCTGTCCGGGCGACCGTATCGTCACGGCCTCACCCACTTTCGACGGATATCCGATCCTCACGCAGATCGCCAGGTTGGTTCCGGTGACGGTGCCGCTCGACAAGCACGGCCATCACGACCTCGACGTGACGGCTGACGCCGCCGCGGAGGCCGAAGTCGTGGTGTTGTGTCGTCCGCACAACCCGACCGGCACCCTTGAACCGGTTGCGGACGTGGTGCGTTTCCTGCGCCGGGTGCCGTCTGACTCGATCGTGGTGCTCGACGAGGCCTACATCGAATTTACCGCGCCACAGCACCGGATCGACGCCGCGGCGCTGATCGCCCGCTTCCCGAATGCGGTGGTGGTGCGCACGTTCTCGAAGGCGTACGGATTGGCCGGACTGCGGATCGGTTATGCGGTGGCGTCAGCTGAGCTGACCGACAAGCTCTGGTCCCATCAGCTGCCGTTCGGCACGGCCATCACTAACTTGCTGGCGGTGGCCGCCTCCTACGCCGCCGAAGACGAGCTGATGCAACGGGTTGCGCTGATCACCGCCGAACGCCGCTATCTGAGCCGGCGCCTGGGCGCGCTGGGAGTGTTCGACACCGACGCGCACGCTAACTTCGTGTACCTGCCGCCGCACGGTCAGCGGTGGCGTGACGTGTTCGAGGACACCGGGCTGCGGGTCCGCTTGTACGCCGACGGCGGGGCGCGGATCACCGTGGGCAACCGTGAGTCGACCAAAGCGGTGCTGTCGGCGGTGGCGAACTCGACCGGTGCCGGTGTGCGGTAAGAAAGGACGTGGCCGAAACCGACTCACGCGACCCGATCGCCCAGGCGCGCGCCAATTGGGAGCGCTCCGGGTGGGGTGCGGTAGCGCCGGGCATGGTCGCGGTGACGTCGGTGATGCGCGCGCACCAGATTTTGCTGGCCCGGGTCGAAACAGCGCTGCGGCCTTACGACTTGAGCTTCTCCCGCTTCGAGTTATTGCGGCTGTTGGCGTTCAGCCGCAGCGGCGCGTTGCCGATCACCAAAGCTTCAGACCGGCTGCAGGTGCACGTCACCAGCGTCACCCACGCGATCCGGCGGCTGGAAGCCAACGGGCTGGTGCAACGCGTGCCGCACCCCACCGACGGGCGCACCACTCTGGTGCAGATCACTGCGCTGGGCCGTTCGACGGTCGAGGACGCTACCGTCACCCTCAACACGCAGGTGTTTGCCGATATCGGGATATCGGCGGGTGAGTCGGCGGCGTTGGTGTCGTCGATCGAAACCCTGCGTCGGCGCGCCGGGGACTTCTGACGGCGAGCAGACGCAAACGCTGCTGTAGGTTCTCACGGACTGTGGCGCACGCCGGTCCCCCTAGCTGCACCTTTGCGAAATTCTCATCAAGATGGCGCACCGCTCTTCTCATCTTCGTGGCCCATCCGAGAACCGTACGGTTGTGCAGTTGTCGTCCGTCGGACTCACAAAGGCGGCACTGGCTGTCTCGGTGTTCAGTGTGCGAAGTTGACGCCGATGAAGTAGCTGGCGAGCAGACAGGTGGCGATGAGGACAACCCATGCGTCGGCCAGGCGGATGAGCGAGGTGGGTGCGGTTCTCACTTCCATGAATTCGCGGAAGATGATGAGTATCCCGTCGACACCGCGGATCGGCTCCCCTAACGCCCGCTAGTAATACGTCGCCTCAGCGGTCAAGATGGTGACGATCAGATACGGATCCTGAGTCATCTAGGCGCGCAAATACACCTCGATGATCGCGCGGACCCGCTCATCCGGCGAACTCACCGACACTCCGCCACATTCCTATGCACGGCAGAGCATCTGCGTGTCGTTGAAACCGGTGCCTTTGGGGCACAACGTGATCGCTTACCTGACGGGGCCGTGATCGTCGCATAGCCGTCGGGCTGCAATGTGAAGTTGAAGGCTTCGCCGGGGTACCGGATGATCCATTGACTGGTGGTATCTCCGCGGGAATCCAGTTGCGTCGTCAGGACAATCATGGCTGTGGTCGAGGTCATCGGCGACCACGTCGCCGACCACGATCTGCTGTTCACTGCCCCTTCCGTCACCCTGTAGTGCGCACTCCCGTCGGCGCGAGGGTGACGGACGTGGCGTGTTGGCCCCACTCGCCGAAAACCCCCGCTTTCGATACCGCTGGCGGCGTCGTTGCTGTCGTGGTTGGTTCAGCCGGGGTCGTGGATCGTTGGACTTGTCGCGGGATTCTGCGTCGACAGGGTCGTCTGGATCGACGATGTGGTGGGGAACGCCGCTGTTCTGGTCGTCTCCTCAGCGGTCCTGAAATGGCTGCGAAGGATGAAGCCGATCGCTGCGATCACAATAAACGAGGTGGCGGCGGCGGCGACTACGGCGGCCGAACGCCTGCGGGGCGGCCCTGGCTGTTGTGCTGGGCTTTCCTCAGCGGTTCCCCGCGCGGAACTCTCAACCAGCATGAAGCGCAGGTGCGGGTTCCTCTACTGCTATCAAGACCCTTAATGCCGGTGACCGCAAGCAGCAGCCGCGCCACTACGCCAAAGGGGACCTCGCTGGCATGCGATTCGCAGAAGCCGGTGAACACCTCCACACCCCGGGCGGCGGCCATCGCGGTGACCTCGCGCACCAGACGGCCCTTGCCAATGCCCGGCGAACCTACCACGCCAACCACACCGCCGTGACCGTCGATGGCACGCTTCAGCACGCCCTCGACCGCGGCCATCTCCCAGCGCCGACCGATTAGATTCGACTCCGCACGCCCGGCGGCGCGATGTCCATCGAATGCACCACATCGGCGAACAGCACCCTTACCTGCTTGTAATCCGCCGCTGTGGTGGACGCCATCACCGGTGCGGCACACTCGCTGCAGGACTTGGCCTTCGCACTCACGTCGGTTCCGCACGCCCCACAAACCAAGCGCGCCGCGGTCACGGCATCGCCTCGGCCCACGCGATATGCCCTTCGAAGCCAAGCGATCTCGCCATATCGCGGTAGCGATCCCGATAGTCGCGATAGTCAGTCTCGTCGCCCTCATCCCGCGCCATCAGAGCCCGGAGCCGCAGCAGCCAAATGTCACGCATCACCAGACCCTCATCGGCTGGCGCGGTCGCTAACCGCTCGATCGCGGCCTCGGCTTCGGCCAGGTCACCGTCGGTCCTGCGATCGAGCAGTGTCTCCACCAGAACACCGGTCGCTGGAATGCCCCACAGCAGCAGCCGTCCCTCGCGGAACAGGTGGTCGGCGGTGGCGGCCATGAGCGGTAGGGCGTCATCGCGATCTGCACGCCGAGCCCGCTCACGCGCCGCGTACACCTCGACGAGTGGCAAATCGCACAGCAGGTATCCGCGGCGCAGGAACACGTCGCCGACCTCGGTCAGGAGCGTCTGTCCGCGGTCACGCTCCGCATCCGTGTGGCGGTGCACCAGCGCAACGCCCAGGGCCAACCGGGACCAGGCCAACGCGACGTCATCACTGGATCGTTCCGCGATCCGTAACGCATCCTCGATCTCGCGCACCGCGCGATCGTCAGGACTCAGAGCGCCACAGGATATCCCTAGGAAGTAGACGTAGCCGACGACCCCGGCGTAGGTCAGGGGGTCGGCGCTGCGGGCCATGGCCAGGCCGTGCCGCTGGTCGTCGCGCCATCCGGGAAGACCCAGGCACCAACGGGCAACGGCCCGCTGCATAAGGGCGACCGCTAACGGAGACCCCATGATGAAGTTGCCTTTAGACGGGTCACCGTCGGCCAGGTTGATGACCCTCTGTGACCAGCGCAACACGTCACACATCTCGGCGCTTTCACCCTTGGCGTAAATCGGCGCGAAGGACAGTCCCACCGTCAGGGTGGGATCGCCGACCGAGTCGAGGAGGGTCATGGCCTCGGTTGCCAGCTGAGACGCCTCGCGCGACCGAGCCTGAAACACATGATCCATCACCAGCCCCGCCATCCCGATGGCCAGGGACGCCTTGTCCCCGGCTGCGGCGCACAACTTCCGCAATTCATCGAGCTGGGCGCCGGCTACGTGCTCATGGACTCGCCAGGCGTTCGCGTACAACATGGTGCGCGGGGCGATGCGCATCGCTGTTCGGTTCGAGTCATCGGCGGGTAGGGCGTCGGCGATCTTCTGGGCGCGCTCCCAGCTCACTCGCGCGGCGTTGATGTCGCGGTTAGTCGCCCAAGTGGCCGCGCGCATGTGCCAGCCGTAGGCGGCGTGTCCATCACCGGCGGCCTCCAGATGTTCGGCGATCAGCGCAGCATTTTCATCCGCCGAGGCCGGGCTCCGGGATTCGATTACGCCGGCCACCCGCCGGTGCAGCTCGGCGCGATCGGATTTGAGCTGTGAGTCGTAGGCCACCGTGCGGATCAGCGGATGGTGAAACACATACGCGGGATCGCCGGTAAACGGGATCTGATCGATCATCTCACCGCCGACCAGACCGTCCAGGACAGGATCAATGCCCAGCTTTTCCAACAGGTCCCGGCTGAACTTCGAGCCAATGACCGCCGCGGCGCTCAAGGTGCGTTTGGCCGCCGGGTCCAGGCGGTCGATGCGCGCGGCGATGGTCGCCTGCAAAGTCGCTGGCACGCCGACCTCGCCAGCATCGGCTGTCGACACGTAAGCGCCGCGGTTGCCGCGCAACACATTGCGATCCGCTAACTCGCGCACCATCTCCTCAACGAAAAACGGATTACCGGCGGCCCGCTCGGCGATCATGGTGGCCAACCCGCCGACCGAGGCGTGCGTACCCACCAGCTCGGTGACCAGTGCTGCGGTCTCCGAATCGCTCAGCGGCGCAAGGGCGATGCTTTGAGCACCGGGCACCCGGCTCAACGCGCCCCGATATTCGGGGCGGTAGGTGAAGAGCACCAGCGAGGGCGTCTGCGGGATCACGGTGACGAAGTCGGCCAGCATGGAGTCGCTGACCTCGTCGATCCAGTGCACGTCCTCAACGACATAGACCCTCGGGGCTTGGCGGGCCAACGACGCGGCATTGACCAGCGCGGTCAACCGCCGCCGCCGGGCATCCGGATCGATCTTGGGCAGCGGCACCTCGGGATCGGCGATGCCCAGCAGGTCATCGAAGAGCAACACGTCCTCGGGGTCGGCATCGGGGACTTCGGCCCGTACCTGCGCGCGGGCCGCCGAGGCGTCCAGATCAGCCACCCTGATAGCTGCACGCAGCAACCGCGCCACCGCGTAAAACGGGATGTCGCTGGCGTGCGATTCGCAGAATGCGGTGAACACCTCCAGACCCCGGGCCGCTGCCATGACGGTGACCTCGCGCACCAGACGACTCTTGCCGATGCCCGGTGAGCCCACCACGCCGACCACACCGCCGTGACCGTCGATGGCGCGGTCCAACAAGCCCTCGACGGCGGCCATCTCCCAGCGCCGACCGACCAGATTCGACTCCGCACGCCCGGCGGCGCGATGCCCGTCGCCCATGCTTAGCAGCCGACGGCCCGGCACCGGCGCCTCGGCACCCTTGATCTGAACCAGCTCGACATCACCCAGACTCGCCGCGCCCTCCACCAGCCGCGCCGTCGAGGCGCTCAGCATCACCCCACCCGGCGGGGCCACCGACTCCATCCGCTGCGCCATCCCGACCTGCTTGCCCACGGTGGCGTAGCCAAACTGGCCCGAACCCATTTCACCAGCGATCACCTCACCGGAGTTCAACCCGACCCGCAACCGCAGATCGATACCGTCGCGCTCGCCGACATCGACGGCAAGCCGCTTCGCCTCCTCCTGAACGCCTAGGGCCGCCAGACAGGCCCGAACGGCGTGGTCCTCCAACGCCACCGGCGCGCCGAACACCGCCATGATCCCGTCGCCCGTCCACTGTGCGACCGTGCTGCCGTACCGATGCACCACCGCCGCACAGCGGTCGGCGAGGTCGGCCATGATCTCGCGCAACCGCTCCGCACCCACCGCAGCGGCGATGTCCATCGAATGCACCACATCGGCGAACAACACCGTCACCTGCTTGTACTCGGCCGGCGTGGTAGCCGATTTGATCGGCATACCGCACTCGTTACAGAACTTCGAGCTCGGCGGCAGCTCAGCACTGCACGACCCGCACACCAAGGCTGCCGCCGTCATGTCACGCGGCCAGCCGCTGCTGTTCCACGTCACTATCGTGTCACCGCTGGCCGGCCAGCATGTGCGATATCGCAGCCGCGATCGGCCGCGGTGGCCGAGCAACGGGCATGATGAGACGGTGCGATAAGCGCCAGCGCCTGCGGTGATCGCACGTAGGCTTTTCAGGTGCGCTTGCCGTGGCCGTTAATTGGCCGCTCGGAGGAGATGGGAGCTATCGAGGCCGCCATCTTGGCCTCCGATGCTTCCGGGATCGTTGTCTACGGGGCGGCGGGTGTGGGCAAGAGCCGGATCGCCCGTGAGGCCTTGTCTGCTGCTGAGTCGCAAGGGTGCGAATGCCGATGGGCGGTCGGCACATCTTCGGCTCGGGCGATTCCGCTCGGCGCTTTCACCGCATGGGCGCCGTCGGGTGTCACCGATACCGTTCAGCTGCTGCGGGGGGTGATCGAGTCGCTGACGGCCGCATCTCCGGACGCCACGGCGGTGGTGTGTGTCGATGACGTGCATCTGCTTGACGATTTGTCGATATTCGTTGTGTACCAGATCATGCAGCGCGGCGCGGCGAAGCTGCTGCTTATCGTTCGCGACGGTGAACCCATTCCCGCCGCGGTGCAGGAGATATGGAAGGGTGGCCGGTTCGAGCGGCTTGATCTGCAGCCGCTGTCGCTCGACGAAACCACCACACTGCTGTCGGCGACGTTAGGTGGATCGGTGGATTCGGTTGCCGCTCAGCGGCTGTGGAAGCTCACTCGCGGCAATGTCTTGTATCTACGGAACATCGTCGAGCAGGAGGTCGCTGCCGGGCGCGTCGTGAAACAGCACGGGTACTGGCGCTGGATCGGCGATCCGATCATGCCGCCCAGCTTGGTCGAGCTGATCGAATCGCGCATCGGGGACCTACCCGCCCCGGTGAATGATGTGGTCGACGCGCTGGCTGTTGGGGAGCCGATCGAACTGGCGGCGCTGCGGCGGATCACTGATCCGGCCGCGGTCGAGGAGGCCGACACCCACGGTTTGATCACGCTCGAGCCCGGCGTTGCTGGTGTGCATGTGCGGGTGGCGCATCCGCTCTACGGTGAGGTGCGCCGCAGCGGCGCGCCGCCCACGAAGTTGCGGCGGCTGCGCGGGCTGGTCGCCGCCGAACTCGCCGGGTCCAATGAGCGTGACGACATCCAGGTCGTAGTGCGGCGGGCCACGTTGAGTCTCGACTCCGACCTCGCACCCGACGCGGACCTGCTCGTCAGGGCAGCTCACGGCGCCGTCTGGCTGGCGGATCTGCCCCTGGCCGATCGACTCGCGGAAGCGGCCATCCACGCCGGAGCGGGTGTGGAACCAAACTTTGTTCGCGCGCATGCTCTTTCGTGGCTTGGCCGTGGCGAAGAGGCAGACGCGGTGCTCGCCGAGATTGATACCGGCCAGTTGACCGACGGCGACCGGGCGAGATTCGCGTTCTTTCGCGCGAGCAACCTACTCTGGGCGCTCGGTGACCCCGAACGCGCGAAAGAAATCATCGACGACGCGTCGCGCACCACACCACCGCAGGTTCACAGCTATGTCGACGCCTTCCTAACCGTGTACTGGTTTGCGATGGACCAGCCGGATGCGGCGACGCAAGCTTCGAAAAAGCTGGCATTGGAAGACTTGCCGCCCGTCGTTGGAGCCGAGATCGCGTGGGCGCTGGTTGCAATAGCCGCCGACGCGGGCCGTACCAACGACGCCGTGGCCGCCGCAGAGGCGGGATACACCGTTGCTACGCGCTCTTTCGACGCGCCGCACATGAGGTTCAACATCGCCGACGCACACGTGAGCGCGCTGCTGCTGGCTGGCCGGGTGAGCGACGCCCTTGATGTGGCCGAGCGGGTGCGCCGGCAGGCAGCCGATCTGCCGGGGGCGGCTCAATTACTCGGCGCGGCCGTGGCCGGTCGGGCCGCCCTTGGTGCCGGCCGCCTCGATACCGCATTCGTGCTGCTGGAACAGGCGGCAGGAGGGTTGTCCGCCACCCATGCTTCGGGCTGGGGGTACCGCTATCACGTCCCACGCACGACCGCGCTGGCCATGCGTGGTTCAACTGGCGAGGCAGCCGCCGCACTTGCCGCACTCGACAAGATGCGACGTCCTTTTCGGTCGCTCGACTACGAGTTGAGCCTGGCCCGGGCGTGGGTGGCTGCGGGCCAGGGCGCCGTCAGTGAGGCGATCAAGATCTTGTTGTCCGCGGCCGAAAGGGCCGCCGCTAAGGGGCAATTCGCAGCGGAAGTGATGTGTCTGCAGACCGCCACCCAGTTCGGGGACCGTTCGGGCGCACCTCGGTTGCGTGAGCTCGAGAGGATCGTCGAGGGCCCCCGCGTCGGCGTGGCCGCGCGGTTCGCCGAGGCCCTGGGCGACAGTGACGCGGCTGAATTAGCCTTGTTGTCAGAGGAATTGGAGCGCATGGGCGATCTCGTTGCCGCCGTCGATGCCGCCGCCCAGGCCGCCCTGACGTATCGACGGCACGGCCTTCGGGGATCGGCGTTGGGCTACTCGACACGCGCCGCCGCCCTGGCCGAACAATGCGGCGCCAGTACCCTGGCGCTTCGTCAGTCCAGCGAGCCCTTGCCGCTGACCGATCGCGAAGAAGAGATCGTCATGCTGATCGGTGAGGGACTGTCCAACCGCGCCGTTGCCGAGCGCCTGACTCTTTCCGTGCGTACCGTCGAAAGCCACATCTACCGGGCCATGTTAAAGACCGGAACCACCAGTCGCGACGAACTCGCCGTCCTGCTACCCCGCCACAGGGCGCGAACACAGTGACCATCGCCCTCTGACCGCGTGCGCTGGCGTCGGAGATGATTCAGTATCGCCATACTGAGTCGGCACGACCACAAGAGATGAATGCTGCTCAGATGGACGATGAACTCAGCGAGAGCGAGCAGGCGCTACGCCGGCTGCCGTTACCGTATTCGCTGGCATTGAGACTGGGCGACGCCGGCGTCGCCGCCGACGTGACTTGCCAATACGCCAACGTCGATCAGGCCGCCCCGGACGGCCTCTACCGCATCGCCGAGGCGAAATTCCTCGCGGCGCGAAAGACACCACACGGCCGCGACCACGTTTACCACTGACGCACCACATTTGGGTCGCCGGTCAGCAATATCGGCACCGCCCGTCGTTTCAACCGCACACGACGCGGGACCGTTGCCGTCCGGGCAGGGAACAAGCGCGAACTCAATACCGCAACTAAGTAGTACCGCGCCGAAACCGAGCGAAATTGCAGTGGCACGTTACTGAGCTCGTCGTACCCCACCGCGAGTTACTATTCCCATCGCGGAACTAAATCCGACACCGTGGCCATCCATCCACCATGACAGAGATGGAGAAACGACGATGAGTCCACAAAATTCGTCGGTCACGGCGCTCACCATCAGTGTCGCCATTACTGGTGCCATCCTACTCGTAATCCCCTCAGTCGCACCGTCGCCGCGGAACGTTCAGGTCCGCGAAATCCAGCTCACCGGTGTTGACACCGCAGATTCGCCGCTCGGTGATGGTACGGCGTTGGTTTTCGGCCCCACCCTTGTCCCGATACCGCCCCCGCAATATGTGGGTGCTGCCGACACGCTGTATCTGCAGCCGCTCGGCTTCACCGGTACCGCCCAATCCTCGTTTATACCCGATGGGTCGTCTGCGTTGGATCCCAAAAGCCTCGGGTTCGGCACGTCGCTGGGTCAGGACCAGCAGATCATGGTCTCGGATATTGAAGGCCGAATAGCCGCCGGAGGAGTGAGCCCCGAGAATCCCGTCGTGGTTTTCGGCTACTCGCAGAGTTCAGATGCCGCCTCGCTGATCATGCAGCAGCTCTACGACGCACACGTGCCCACTGACGATGTTCACTTCGTGCTGGTCGGCGATCTTCAAAATCCTAATGGCGGCTTCCTGAACACCTTCGATTTTCCGGCCGGTAACACCTCGGCCTTCACCGCTTTAGACGTCCCCTTTGAGCCCGCGACACCATCTGAACTCTATCCGACCGACATCTACAGCATCGAATACGACGGTTTCGCCGACTTCCCGCACTACACGACCAACCTGCTGTCCGACCTCAATGCCCTGCTGGGGCTCTTTTTAGCGCACTTCACGTATCTGGATATCACCCCCGACCAGATCAACAGCGCGATTCTGTTGCCGGGATCTGAGGCGCTCACCGGGGAAGGGCTGACCGACTACTACATGATTCCGAACGACAACCTGCCGATATTGGAGCCGCTGCTCTTGGTCCCGGGAATTGGACAGCCGCTTTATGACCTGCTGGAACCCGATACGCAGATCCTGGTGAACCTGGGCTACGGCAGCATCACCGAGGGCTGGAATCAGGGGCCGGCGAATGTGCCCACCACCTTCGGGCTATTCCCCGACATCAACCAGACGCAACTCTCCGACGCACTGAGCAACGGCTGGCAGCAGGGAGTCACCGACGCCCTCCACGACTTGCAAAGCCCGGTCAGTTACCAAGACCAGGTCGCGCCGTTGTTGCCGTTCGCAGACTCGTTGTACACGGTTGGCGTCGCTCCCGAGAACCCGTCGTTTACCGACGTCGTGGATGGTTTGCTCAAGTTGGTCGGCTTCCCGGTTTCCGGCGTGACGCTAAGCTCGCCACCGACAGACATCATCAACGACATCAGCAGCACGCTCTCGTACGACTATTCCTCGTTGCTCCCCCTTGCAGACGCAATCAATGCGTCCGTCACCAGTCTCCCCGCATACGACGCGAACATTTTCACGGATCAGCTTGAGGCCGGTAACCTCCTTGACGCGGTCCTTGATCCGATGTCCGCCAACACGGCACTGGTTCCATACGACCTCCTAGTCGGTGCCGAAGTCCCTCTGTTTGCGGCTCTAGGTACCGTGGTCAACCTCGCGGAGCTGTTCTCGTAACCGCACCCGCGAGCGAGGCGTACGGTCGGCGGGTTTTCTTCGCCCAAGGCGGTGATGGTCAGCGTGATCTTCATCGTCGACCACGCACGTCCGCTTGCCCAGTCGCCTAAGACGAGCTGCTTGGAGTTGGCGCCCGCGGCGCTGATGGCGACACCCATCTCGGCATCCAGCTTGCTCTCCAACTGGGTGGAACTCGGCAGCCAGCGGTGTCGCTGCACCGCTCGGTGCCGACCCCGGTGCAGTGGTCCTTCCGGTGGTGCGGGAACAGCGGTGTAGCGGATCGGCGGGTTGGGTGCCGGCGTCGGTACGACCGGCACCACCGGCACTGTTGGCGGCGTGGTGGTCGGTATCGCGGTCGGTGGTGGTGAAGGGTTCACGCAGATGGCGGTCGATGTGCGCGCAGGATGACGGTGCGCAGGACCAAGGATGAGTGCCTTGAGCGCGGCCCCTCACAACGGAGCGGTAGGGCAAGTCACCCCGCAGGCTCAGCCCCACCGTTGCCACTAGACCGACCGCTCCTGCTCGTGGGACTTTTGCCAAGCCGGTCGCCGTAATGCCATCGCCTCGGCCCAGGCGATATGCCCCTCGTAGCCAAGCGTTCTCGCCATGTCGCAGTAGCGATCCCGGAAGTGCGCGTAGGCCGCGGCATCGCCGTGAGTCCGTGCCAAAAGAGCCCATACTCACAGCAGCCAGATGTCGCGCATCACCGAATCGCGACGTCGTCGCCAGCTCGATTCACGTGAAATAGCCTACCGGCGACTAGGTTTGGTCCCCGTCAGCCTCTCGCATGTCTGCGGCTTCCGGGTCGGATTCGGTGTCCTCGATGGCCGGCCGGTCTGGGTGCGTGATGCCGATCAGGCCCCATGCGTAGAACGGTGACAACTTCGGGCAGCGCTTTGTCGAGAAGTCAACCAACGAAATGCCTACTCCCGCTAAACAGGTTCTCGTCAAGATGGCAGATCTGCCATTCCTATGCCACGAAGATGAGAATTGTGCCACTTGAGATGAGAACCTACAGCTGCCGACACGCTGACGCGTGCGGCGCCTTGAATCTGCTCACGGAGGGGGAGGGGCCGCTATTTGAAAACGGCCGGCAGCGGGATGGTCGCTGTCACCGCTGTCCCGGCGCCGGGCCGCGACCGGATGTTCAGCTGCCCGCCGACGAGCTCGGCACGCTCAGACATCGACAGCACGCCGTAGCCGCCCATTTCGTCGCCGCCCAGCGGATGCTCGAAGGTGTCGAAACCGACGCCGTCGTCCATGATTTCGAGTCGAGCCGTCTCCTCGTCGACCGCAAACCGCAGCAGAGCTGTGGTCGCGCCGGCGTGTTTGACGACGTTCTGCAAGCCCTCCTGGGCGATGCGGTAAAGCGCCAGCTCGATGTGTTCGGGCAGCCGCACCTCACAGAGGTCCGACTGGATTTCTACCTGCGGTATCGAGCGGGCCAGGCTGGCCAGGCCGCCGGCCAGACCCAGGTCGTCGAGGACCGGTGGGCGCAACCCGCCGATGGCCGCACGCGCCTCCTCCAAGGTCAACCGAGCCAATTCGCGGGCCTTCGCCAGCTGCTCGGAGGCTTCGACCGGGTCGTCGCCGACCGCCCGCGTCGCGGCGTCCAACCGGTAGGACAGCGTGACCAAGCGTTGCGAGATGCCGTCGTGGATGTCGCCGGCCAGCCGGCGGCGTTCGATCTCCTGCGCTTCGATGACCTGCTCGACGAACAGCTCGTGCGCGCGTTCGCGGGCCACCAACTGCCGATGCAGCCGCGCTTGGTGCAGCGCTCCGGCGATCAACCGGCCGATGACCCGCAACAGTTCGACGTCACGGTCGCTGAATGCCCGGCGCTGCACCGTGTGCACGTTGAGCACCCCGACCAAACCACCCGGATCGGTTTCCATCGGCACCGACACCATCGAGGTGAAGTCGCGTCCGCGCAGCGACTGGATCGGCAGGTAGCGCGGGTCGGCTTCCTTGTCGTGCTCGATCACCACCGGCTCCCGGTGCCGAGCCACCCAACCGGAGATGCCCGAGCCCAGCGGCAGCTGAATCTTGCCGACCTGCCCGTCGAATGGCGGCGTCGCACCGGCCAGCGTCAGCGAGCGCTCACTGTCGTCGAGCACATGCACGAAGCAGACGTCGGTGCCGGTGGCCACTGTGATCATCCGGGCGGCCGCCGCGGCCAGCGGCTCCACACCCGGGCCCCGGGAGGCCGCCTGGATGAGCTCGCGCAACAACGCCAGCTCGCGGTCGGCGTCGACGAGGTCACGCACCGCATGCGAGCGTCGAATCTGGCCAGGCGGCTCGGGCGTAGTCACTGGTAAATCCCTTCGCGCAGCGCGGTCGCGACCGCGCCGGTCCGGTCACTGACACCGAGCTTGCGGTAGATCGCGCGCAGGTGACTTTTCACCGTTTCCTCGCCGATCACCAGCTTGTTGGCGATGCCGCGATTCGACAACCCGGTGACCATGAACGACAAAATCTCGCTTTCGCGTTGAGTCAGCCCCTGGCGTGCCCCGGGCCAGAACTCGTCGCGCTGCAAGCGGGCCGCGGTGTCGACTGCACGGGCGGCCATACCCGGGTCGAGCACAGTTTCACCGTGGTGGGCCAGCTCCAGCTGGCGCACCAGCTCGTCGCTGCCGATGCTTTTCAGCAGATAGCCGCGGGCACCGACCCGCAGCGCCTGGAACAGGTACTGCTCGTCGTCGTAGACCGACAGCATGACCACTTTGAGGTCCGGGTTGCGCTCCCGCAGCGCACGACACAGGTCCAGGCCGCTTTGGCCCTGCATACGGACATCACACAGCACGACGTCGGGCAGGAGGTCCTCGACGACGCTGGTCGCACGTTCAGCGCCGACCGCGTGCCCGACGACCTGCACCCGGTCTTTGAAGGACGCCAGCATCGCCTGGAGGCCCTCGATGACCATCTCGTGGTCATCGACGAGCACGAGCCGAACAGGCTCTTCTCCTTTCGAGGCCGGTTCGGTGTCCGCCATGGCAACACCCTAAAACGAAATGCTTACCCCAATCCCCCTAATGGGGGACGCCCGCATCGGTCAGCTGCGGGCAGGCTATCGACATGGGAGCCATGGGGGCAGCGACAGCGGGGCGCACATTTTGGTGGGACCGGTCGGCCGCGGTTGACGTCGACGTCCACCCGTTGCGCGCGGTGGTGTTCGACGCGGACACCGTGCTGGGCGAGGTCGACGGCGACGGCGACCTGGTGCCGAAGGCCGGCCTGATCGACCTGGTCATGAGCCTATTCGTGGAAGGCATCTGGGTCGCGGTGGTGAGCAGGCGCGACCGGGAGTCTGCGCAGGCACTGGTTCGCCAACTGATCGGCGACGGTCTCGTCGAAACCATCGTCAGCGCGGACGACCTGGATCGCCCCGGCAGCGACAGCGAGCTGTACCGGCTCGCGTTGTGGGAGTTGGGCATCAGGCCGGAGAGCGCACTGGCCGTCGGTGGCTCGCCGGCCGGCCTGCGTGCGGCGCACGCCGCGGGACTGCCCACCGTGCCCCTCACCAACGATTACACCGGCGGCCGCGACTTCGCCGACGCTGCGGGTTGCCGCCTCCTGCACCGGCGCTGGGGCAGCCGGCAGAAGCGCTCACCGCGGCACTCACGAGCTGCCTAAGCGCCGCGCAGCTCCTCGATCACCGCACTGAAGTCCAGGTCGCCGTGTTCGACCGCGAATTTCGCGTAGATGTCGGCGGCGTGGCTGCCCAACGGCGCTGACATGCCGGTCGAGGCGATGGCATCCATCGCCAGACCCAGGTCCTTGTTCATCAACGCGGTGGCGAATCCCGGTTTGAAGGCGTTGTTGGCCGGCGAGGTCGGCACCGGCCCGGGCACCGGACAGTTGGTGTGCACCGCCCAGCAGTTGCCGGTCGCGCCGGTGATGACATCGAACAGCGACTGCGCCGAAAGCCCGAGCTTCTCGGCCAGCACGAACGCCTCGCCGATGGCGATTTGCTGCACCGCCAGCACCATGTTGTTGCAGATCTTCGCGGCCTGACCGGCGCCGGCGGCACCGCAGTGAATGATCTTGCCCGCCATCGGCTGCAGCACCGGGCGCGCGCGCTCCAGCGCGGACTCCTCGCCGCCGATCATGAACGCCAACGTGCCGGCCACCGCACCCCGAACCCCACCGGAAACCGGTGCGTCCAACTGAGCGAAGCCGCGCGAGCCGGCCTGGGCGTGCACCTCGCGGGCGTCGTCGACCGAGATCGTCGAGCTGTCGATGAACAGTGCACCGGGCCGCGCTGCGGGCAGGATCTCGGCGTAGCAACGCTTGACCACCTCACCGTTGGGCAGCATGGTGATCAGCACATCGGCGTCGCGGGCTGCTTCGGCGGCACTGTCGAACACCGCCGCACCTGTTTCTTCGGCCGCCGCCACCGCCGCGGGCGCCGGATCGAAACCCCGGACCGCGTGCGCGCCGGCGACCAAGTTGGCGGCCATCGGACCGCCCATGTTGCCCAGACCGAGAAACGCGATTGTCGTCACCTTGTCGCCCTTCTATGCGCCGGCGCGGATCCGGGCAGCCTCGGCCCGGCCGATGACCACCCGCATGATCTCGTTGGTGCCCTCCAGGATTCGGTGCACCCGCAAGTCGCGCACAATCTTTTCCAGACCATACTCGCGCAGATAACCGTAGCCACCGTGCAGCTGCAGCGCCTTGTCCGCGACGTCGAAACATGCGTCGGTGACATAGCGTTTGGCCATCGCGCACAGCTCGACTTTGTCGACGTCATCGTCGTCGAGCGCAGTCGCCGCCCGCCACAACAACATTCGCGACGTCTCCAGCGCGGTGGCCATGTCGGCGAGGGTGAACCGGATGGTGGGTTCGTCGAGCAGCGGCCCGCCGAACGCCTGCCGTTCCCGCAAGTAGGCGCCGGCTTTGTCGAAGGCGGCCTGGCCGCCGCCCAACGAGCAGGCCGCGATGTTGATGCGTCCGCCGTTCAGGCCGTTCATCGCAATTCCGAACCCGGCACCTGCGCCCTCGGCTCCGCCGAGCATCGCATCCGCGGGGACCCGCACCCCCTCCAGCACGACCTGCGCTGTGGGCTGGGCGTGCCAACCCATCTTTGCTTCCTGGGCGCCGAAACTGAGCCCCGGCGTGCTCTTTTCGACGACGAAAGCCGATATGCCGCGTGGGCCTGGCTGCTCGGTGCCGCCGGTGCGGGCCAGCACCACATAGATGTCGGAGGACCCGGCCCCGGAGATGAACTGCTTGACGCCGTCGAGTACCCAATCCGCGTCGGCGCTCGAGCCTTGCTTGACGGCGCGGGTACGCAGGGCGCTCGCGTCGGATCCGGCGCTCGGCTCGGTCAGGCAGTAGCTGGCGATGGCGTCCATCGCGGCCAACCGGGGAATCCAGACTTTGCGCTGCTCTTCCGTGCCGAAGCTGTCGATCATCCACGCGCACATGTTGTGAATCGACAGGAACGCCGCGGTCGTCGGGTCGGCGATCGCCAGCTGCTCGAAGATGCGGACCCCGTCGAGTCGGCGCAGGCCGCTGCCGCCGACGTCCTCGCGGCAGTAGATCGCCGCCATCCCGAGCTCGGCAGCCTCCCGCAACACGTCGACCGGGAAGTGCTTGGCCGCATCCCACTCCAGAGCATGGGGCGCGAGGCGCTTGTCCGCGAACGCCGCCGCGGTCTCGGTGATCACCCGCTCGTCGTCGTCAAGACGAAAAGATGGCATCTCGCGCTAATTCATGGTGGGAATGACGAATTCGGCGCCGTCTTTGATGCCCGACGGCCACCGCGAGGTGACGCTTTTGACCTTGGTGTAGAACTGGATCGACGCCGGGCCGTGCTGGTTGAGATCGCCGAAGCCGGAGCGCTTCCAACCGCCGAAGGTGTGATAGGCCACCGGCACCGGGATCGGCACGTTGACGCCGACCATGCCCACCTGCACCCGGGAGGTGAAGTCCCGTGCGGTGTCGCCGTCCCGGGTGAAGATTGCGACTCCGTTGCCGTATTCGTGCTCCGACGGCAGCCGCAGTGCTTCTTCGTAGTCGTGCGCCCGGACGATGCACAGCACCGGCCCGAAGATCTCGTCGGTGTAGATCGACATGTCCGGTGTGACGTGGTCGAACAGGGTGGGCCCGATGAAGAACCCGTTTTCCAGGCTCGCAGTCCCGTCAGCCAAGCCGAAAACAAGTTCGTCGCTGGCGCGCTCGCGGCCGTCGACCACGATCTCGGCGCCCGCGGCGGTGCCCTGATCGATGTAGTTGCGCACCCGGGTCAGCGCGGCCTCGGTGACCAATGGACCGTAGTCGGCTTTCGGGTCCAGGCTGTGTCCCACCCGTAGATTGTTGATTCGCTCAACAAGCCGGGCGCGCAACCGGTCTGCGGTCTTGTCGCCGACCGGTACCGCAACACTGATCGCCATGCAGCGTTCGCCGGCACTGCCGTACCCGGCGCCGATCAGGGCATCAACCGCCTGCTCGAGGTCGGCGTCTGGCATGACGATCATGTGGTTTTTGGCGCCGCCGAAACATTGCGACCGCTTGCCGCTCGCCGCGGAGCCGGCGTAGATGTACTGCGCAATGTCAGAGCTGCCGACAAAGCCGACAGCCTGGATGTCGGGGTGGTTCAGGATGGCGTCGACGGCTTCTTTGTCGCCGTGCACGACTTGGAAGACGCCGGGCGGCAGCCCGGCTTCTAAGAACAGCTCGGCGAGGCGCACCGGCACCGACGGGTCGCGTTCGCTGGGCTTGAGGATGAACGCGTTGCCGCAGGCGAGCGCCGGTCCAGCCTTCCACAGCGGGATCATCGCCGGAAAGTTGAACGGGGTGATGCCGGCGACCACGCCCAGCGGCTGGCGCAGCGAATAGACGTCGATGCCCGGGCCGGCACCCTCGGTGTACTCACCTTTGATCAGGTGGGGAATACCGACGCAGAACTCGATGACTTCGATCCCGCGCTGAATGTCGCCGCGTGAGTCGGCCAGCGTCTTACCGTGTTCGAGCGAGAGCAACTCGGCCAACTCATCCGTGTGCTGGTTGACCAGATCGATGAAGCGCATCAGGACCCGCGCGCGGCGCTGCGGGTTCCATGCTGCCCATTCCGGCTGCGCTTGGACGGCCGAGGCGACAGCGGCATTGACTTCGGCCTTACCGGCCAGCGGCACCGTCGCCTGCACCTCACCGGTGCTGGGATTGAAGACGTCGGCGCTGCGGGTGGCCTCTCCGACAGTGCGTCGGCCGTCGATCAGATGCGGAATTTGTGCGGTCATGGGCTGCCTTCTGACGGCGCGAAGAGGAAGACTGAACGAGATACTTGGATATCCTAGTAAAACCGATGCGCGGGAGGCAACCCGTCAGGGAGTTCCCTCAAATCCCGGGGATGCCTTAACGTCAGTAGCGGTTGGCGGTTTTCGCAGCCACAGGGCGGGCAACATTCTGCGCAGAACGAGAGTGGCGCCCAGGTGATGGAGGGGGCGGCGTTGAGCGACCTTGAATCGTTCGCTGAGGAACGGCGACAGAACATTGCCCGAATCGGCGACGACGCGTCCCTCGCCGCCGACTCCCTGCGCATGACCGAGTCCCTAATCCGCAGCCGTTACGTGTTCAACTTCGACTGGCTCGGCGTCCCGATCATCCAATTTCCGCCCGACATTGTCGCCTATCAGGAGATTTGCTGGAAGGTGAAGCCTGCTGTCATCGTCGAAACCGGTGTCGCCCGCGGCGGTTCGCTGATCTTCTATGCGTCCATGCTCGAGTTGCTCGGCTCCGACGGATTCGTCGTCGGTGTGGACATCGACATCCGCAGCCACAACAGGCAGGTCATCGAGTCGCACCCGCTGGCACATCGGGTCCGGCTCATCGAGGGTTCGTCGGTTGATCCTGACGTCGTTGCCCAGGTCACCTCAATGGTGGCAGACCGGCAACCCGTCCTGGTCATCTTGGATTCGCTGCACACGAAGGAACACGTGCTCGCGGAATTGGCGGCTTACTCGGAACTCGTGGGTCCCGGTTCCTATGTCGTTGTGCAGGACACCGTGATCGAAAGTCTGCCGGACGGTTTGTATCCGGAAAGGCCGTGGAGTCAGGGTAACTCTCCTGCCAATGCCGTCGACGAGTTCATCGCCCGCCCGGACTGCCGCTTCGTGGTCGACGACGAGTACACCGCCAAACTGATCTTCACGTCGACGGCGCGAGGATTTCTGCGCTGCATCGCCTGAGCGCTGACGGGAAAGAACATGTCTCGGCCGTTCAGGTTCATTGCGCAGATGCCCCGGTTTGACTCACCGGGGCAGTGGCGAGACGCAATAAGACGAATCGAAGACCTCGGTTTCAGCACAGTCGCCGTTGCCGACCACATCACCGGCGGTTGGCGAATGGATCCCATCGTCGCACTGACGGCCGCGGCGGAGGCGACATCGTCACTGCGGCTGCTGACTCTGGTGTTGTGCAACGATTTTCGGCATCCCGTTGTGCTGCACAAATCGTTGGCAATGCTCGACGTGCTGTCCAGCGGCCGGGTGGAGATCGGTCTCGGCGCCGGCTGGCTCGAGGATGACTTTGCCTGTACCGGAATGCAGCTCGATCCAGCGGGAGTCCGCGTTGATCGGTTGGCGGAGGCGCTGGCGGTTCTCAAGCGGCTGTTCGCCGATGAGCCCGCTAAATTTGAGGGTCGGCATTACACCATCCACGATCTCGACGGCTTGCCCAAACCGGTGCAACGCCCGCACCCGCCGCTGCTCGTGGGCGGCGGCGGCCCTCGCATTCTGCGGCTGGCCGCTCGAGAGGCGGACATCATCGCGATTCATCCCAGGCTCACCGCAGGAGCGCTCGATTCCGCTGCAGCAGAGGATCTTTCCGAGGTACGATTCGAGGAGAAGATTCGGTTGGTCCGAGAGGAACTGTCCGTCGCGGGTCGGGCGTTCGACGACGTCGAGATCCAGTTCACCGTCTACTTGGCCGAAATCGACGGCGTAGCACCGTCTCGGTCGCCGCTGGTCGAACACCTGCGCGCCGACTCGGAGGCGTTCGCTAGGTCCCCTGCCGTCCTGACGGGCAGCGTCGATCGCTGCGTCGATCTGCTGGTGGAACGGCGCGAGCGCTTCGGTATTTCCTACGTCAACCTACGATCCGACATCGACTCGGTGGCGCCCATAGTGGCGCGGCTCGCCGGCACTTGAACTTCACCGGGTCGGCAAGACGACGGGGGAGATCAACCTGCCGTTCGTCAGGTATTCTCCCAAATTCCGCAAGGTCAGTTCGACCATCGCCGTCCGGGTAGTCGGGGTTGCGCTGCCGACGTGCGGCAACACCACAACCTTGTCCATCTCGCAGAGTTGTTGTGGGACTGCGGGTTCGTTCGCAAAAACGTCCAACCCGGCACCGGCCAGTTCGCCCCGCGACAGCAGGTCGACCAACGCGTCCTCGTCGACCACGCTGCCGCGGGCAATGTTGATCAGATAGCCCTCCGGGCCGAGGGCATCCAGGACGTCACGGCCCACCAACGGCGGCGCGTCCTTGCCGCTGCTGGTCGCGATGACCAACACGTCGACGGAATTGGCCAACGTCAGCGGCGATGACGCGTACCGATAGCTCGTGTCGCTTCGCTTGCGGCGGTTGTGGTAGGCGATGTCGCAGTCAAAAGCTTCCAGTCGTTGGGCTATCGCCGAGCCGATGCGGCCGAGGCCGAGGATCCCCACCCGCGACCCGGTGACGTCGCGGGTCAACGGGTAAGGCCCCTCGATGGGCCAGCGGCCGGCGCGCACGTACCGCTCTGAGGCGCCAAACCGGCGCAACGTCATGAGCATCAACGCGACAGCGGTGTCAGCGACGGTGCCGGTCAGCACGTCGGGGGTGTTGCTGACGCCGATTCCCAACCGCTGTGCGGCGTCGACGTCGATCGTGTCGTAGCCATCTCCGTGATGCACAATCACGCCGAGGTTGGGCAGCGCACCCATCAGTTCGGCATCAATGGGGGTTTGGCCGGCATCGACGATCGCTGTCACCGAAGTCGCGTGCTCGGCCAGGAATGTCTCCGGGTCCTCCGTCGGCAGCTTCAATGTGGCGTAGTTCGCGGTGATTGCCTCGGCGAGCGCAGGCGGCAGGGCACCCACTTGTAGTATTGTGTCAGCCAATTGACGCTCCTTTGTGTTCACTGTTGCAGTGTTCCTGACACGCGAGCCGCAACTGTCACAGGCAGAGCGGGATGCTTTTGGCCCGGCTTGTAGCGACAAATCGGCGCCGCGCCGGCCAAAGTCCGCTCGTAGCCGGGCACAAACGTACCTGGGTTTCTCAGTGGCTGCTGTCACAAGTGGGCAGTGGGAGTTGAGAAAAAGTTCAACTGACTCCGCCGCACCGGCGTCGCGCGATGAAAGCCCGCGCTTCCACCCAGGTGGGTAGCAGACCGGCGGCGTTGACTTCGGCGAGGGTGGGTGCCGCGGCGTCGCGCTCGGACAGGGACGGAGCGAGCCCGTCGACCGCCGGCCAGTCGATCTGCAACGCCGGGTCGGTCGCGCGGATGGTGTGCTCGCGCTCGGGGTCGTATTCCGCCGAACACAGGTACATAACCGTCGAACCCTGTTGCAGGGCAACAAATCCGTGTGCAAGGCCCTCAGAAATGTATACCGATCTGCGGTCGCGGTCGTCGAGCAGCACCGAGTTCCACTGCCCGAAAGTCGGCGATCCAACCCGGATGTCGACCACCACGTCGAACACCGACCCGTGCACGCAGGTCACATACTTGGCTTGACTTGGCGGCAGCTGCGCGAAATGCAGGCCGCGCAACACACCGGCCGACGACACTGAACAATTGGCCTGCCGCATATCCAGCCGGTGACCGGCGAACGCGGAAAATCCACTGTCGGTGATCCATTCGAAGAAAAGTCCGCGGGCGTCGGGATGCAACTGCGGGGTGATCTCCCAGGCCCCCGGGATGTCGAGTTCACGTATTTTCATTTCACTGTCCGCGCTGCTGATAGCGGGCCTCGACGGCGTCCTTCAACGGCGCCCACCAGGATTCGTTGACGCGGTACCAGTCGATGGTTGCGCGCAAGCCCTCCTCGAAGTCTATTTGCTTTGGCGCCCAGTTCAGTTCGTCGTACAGTGCCGAAGGCTCGATAGCGTACCGCACATCGTGACCGGCGCGGTCGGTGACATGGTCGAAGTCGTCGGGTTCGCGGCCCATCAGCTTGAGCAGTGTCTGCAGCACCGAGAGGTTGTCGCGTTCCCCTTCGGCACCGATCAGATACGTCCGGCCGATCTGGCCTCGGTCGAGGATCCGCCACACCGCGTCGTTGTGGTCATTGACGTGAATCCAGTCGCGGACATTGGCGCCGGTGCCGTACAACTTAGGTCGCCGGCCGGTCAGCACGTTGGTGATCTGGCGCGGGATGAACTTCTCCACGTGTTGGTATGGCCCGTAATTGTTGGAGCAGTTGGAGATTGTGGCGCGCACGCCGTAGGAGCGCACCCAGGCTCGCACCAACATGTCGGCGCCGGCTTTGGTCGACGAATAGGGGCTCGACGGGTTGTACGGGGTCGACTCGGTGAACCGTCGGTGATCGCCCAGCGCCAAGTCCCCGTAGACCTCGTCGGTGGAAACGTGGTGCAGGCGCACGTGGTGGCGACGAACCGCCTCCAGGACCGTGAAGGTCCCGACGACGTTGGTGTGCACGAAGGGCTCGGGGTCGGCCAGCGCATTGTCGACGTGAGTTTCCGCCGCGAAGTGCACCACCACATCGGATTCGGCGATCAGCGCTGACACCAACTCAGCGTCGGTGACGTCACCTTCGACCACCTGGACTTGATCGGCGATCGGCGCCAACGACTCGCGGCTGCCGGCGTAGGTCATGGCATCCAGCACCGTCACCGCGTGGTCAGCGTGTTCGCGCACAGCGGCGTGTACGAAGTTGGCGCCGATGAAACCGGCGCCGCCGGTGACCAACAGGCGCATGGTCAGACCCTAGCGCGACCCAAGGCGGGTCGAAGCTACAGCGTGATCAGCTGCTGGGCGCCAAACCCAGCGCTGCTGTCAAATCGCTCAGGGTCGCCAGCAGCGCGTCGTTGGACTGAGCGCCCAGCACCTGGACCGCCACATGGTCCGCCCCGGCCTCGAGATGCTCGGTGACGCGCGCGGCAACCGCATCTGGCGTGCCGTAGGCGACGACGGCGTCGATGAGCTTATCGCTGCCGGGCTGGCGCACGTCCTGTTCGGTGAAGCCCAGCCGGAGCCAGTTGTTGACGTAATTACTCAGATTCAGGTAGAAACCGACAGCTTCGCGTCCGATCCGGCGAGCCTCCTCGGCGTCGGTGGTCAGCACCACCTTGTGCTCCGGCGCCAGAAATACCGTGTTACCCAATTGTCCTCGCGCTTTGGCGGTGTGCTCGGGCGTCGTCAGATACGGGTGAGCGCCCGCGCTGCGCTGCGCGGCCAGGTCCAACACCCGCGGACCTAACGCCGCGAGCACCCGGCGGCTGGTCGGCACGTTCGCGCCGTCGAGTTCGTCGAGGTATCCGACGAGCGCGTCGTAAGGCTTTTGGTACTGCTGGGTGTGCTCGGGGTGCCCCACCCCGACGCCCAGCAGGAACCGCCCCGGGTGCGCGGATTCGATGCGCTGGTAGGACTGGGCGACCGTCTCGGCGGGAGCAGACCAAATGTTGACGATCCCGGTCGCCAGCTGCAGCGACGTGGTCTGCGTCAGCGCCGGCTCGACCCAGGCGAGGTCGGCGTCGGGTGATCCGCCGATCCAGGCGGCACCGTAGCCGAACGATTCGATTCGAGCGGCCAATTCCGGCTCGAGGGAGCGGGTCCCCAGCCACACGCCGTAGCGGCCCAGCTGAGGTTTGAGTGAAGCAGCGTCGGTCATCTCCAGTCCTTTACCCGTTCGGCTCAAGCGCGATTCAGTCCGAGCGGCCCAGCCAGTTCGGCCAGCGCCGACACCAGGTTGTCATTTTTGGTGAGCACCTGCACGGGCACGTGGTCAGCGCCGGCCTCGAGGTGCTCGTTGAGCCGCGCGGCGATCGCCTCGGGCGTGCCGTAGGCCACCACCGCGTCGACCAGGCGGTCGCTGCCCGGCCGGGTGACTTCGTCGTCGGTGAAACCCAGTCGCTTCCAACTGTTGCGGTAATTGGCGAGGTTGAAGTATACGTCCAGCGCCTTGCGGCCGACCGCACGCGCCTTTTCGGCTTCAGTGGTCAACACCACCTTGTGCTCGGGTGCTAGAAAGGCCGATGGGCCGATCAGATCGCGGGCTTGTGCGGTATGTTCGGGAGTCGTCAGATACGGGTGTGCTCCCGCGGCGCGCTCCGCCGACAGCTTGAGGACTCGCGGACCCAGCGCTGCGATGACCCGCCGGTTGGCCGGCACGCGAAAGTCGTCGAGCTGTTGTGAGTATTCAACCAGCGCGTCGTAGGGCTTGCGGTACTCGGTGTGCGCCTCAGGGTGGCCGACGCCAATGCCGAGCAAGAAACGGCCCGGGTAGGCCTGGTCTATCCGGTGAAACGACTCGGCCACCGGTTCGGCGGCCGCAGTCCAGATGTTGACGATGCCGGTGGCAACCTGCAGAGTGCTCGTCGCTTCCAGGATGGGTTCCACCCAGGCCAACTCCGCGGGCGGTGATCCGCCCACCCAGACGGCCCCGTAGCCGAGAGATTCGATGTCTCTGGCTTGCTCAGGGGTGACGCCGCGCCCGAACGATCCGAACCGGCCCAGATTTGGTTTGCTGTCAGCAGAATCGGTCATGGCACGCACCAACCTGCCGTGCGTCGCCGCTATTCCTGCAACGCTTCGAGGCTGTCGTCGGCTCCCTCCACGGCCGGTGATGTTTGTAGCGGCAACAACACGATGAACCGCGTATCGCCGGGAACGGACTCCACCCGCAGGTCTCCGCGGTGTTTCTTGACGACGATGTTGAACGCCAGATCCAGCCCGAGGCCGGTGCCTTCGCCGAATGGCTTGGTGGTGAAGAACGGCTCGAAGATGTGTTCACGAATATCCTCGGGAACGCCGGGCCCGGTGTCGCAGATCTCGACACGGGCCATCTTCTCGCCGTCGCGGGCGGTGCGCAGCGTCAACACGCCACCGTCCGCCCGCATCGCGGCGAGGGCGTTGTCGATGATATTGGTCCACACCTGGTTGAGATCGCCCGGATAGCAAGGGATCTCAGGTAACGATCGATCGAAGTCCTTCACCACCGTGATGGCTTTGGCGTCCTTGCCGCCGTCTTTGCCGAAGCGATCGGCGAAGATCGCGAGCGTGCTGCGCAGCAACTCATGCAGGTCGGCCACTCCGAACGGCGCGCGGTCCATTTGGGAGTACTGCTTGGCATCGGCGACCAACGCCGAGATCCGTTTGCTTGCTTCGCCGATCTGGTTCATCAGCTGTTCGCTTTCGATGGTGTAGTGCAGCCATCGAACGGCCTCGTCCAGCGTCGTCGAGGCGAGGTCGTCGGTAGCCGCGGACACCTTCTCCAGCCAGTCGGTGTCGATGCCGCCCTCGACGAACGCCGGCGCGATGTCCCAACCGTCCTGGACGCCGTGCTCGTCCAGCCAGTCGCCGACCGCGTCTTCGAGATCGGCGGTTTCCATCTGGCTCAGGTGTTGCGATGTCGACTTGGCGACCTGGTCGGCGACCTGCTGCTGTAACCGCACCAGGGCGCTGAGCGCTTCGGGGGTGACGGTGCCGTCGGCCAACATCACCAGTTTCTGGCGCATGCCGGCGATTCGGTCCCGCAGTTCGGCCGCGGCCCGGGCGGTGGCCGCTGCCGGATTGTTCAACTGATGGGCCAGCCCGGCCGGCCCAGCGCCAGCAGTTTCTCCCGGTTGTCGATGATGCGCCGGGTCCGGTCAGTGCCCACGGCGATCCCGTCCAGCAGGTGCACCGTCATCGGGAACTGATCCTTCATGAACGTGGCGAACACCGGTGCGTCCATCACGAAGAATTGCGACGGCTTGGTGACGTGCACTGACGCGTCGTGGCTCTGTTGCGGCCTGCCGGTGAACGCCCGCCACGCGCCGCAACACACCCCGCGCTGCGAGGTTCGGTTGGTCTCGATGTCTTGACCGGCCGAGAGCTTGGACATCGCCAGCTCGCCCTCGATCAGGACGTAGAAGCAGGTCGCCGGTTCGCCCTCGACGCACAGCGGTCCGGGCTCGTAGTGCTGGATGTGTCCGTTGCTGCACAGCACCGCCAGCTGTTCGTCGGTGAGGGCCTCGAACAGGAACAGCGTGCGCAGTTCGTCGGGCTGACAGCGCGCGGTCATGGGCGCTCGACCTCCCTACGACTCGGCCAGGTAACGGTGCACCAACATCACCGCCATCGAACCTTCGCCGACGGCTGCAGCGACCCGTTTGGCCGATTCCGAGCGCACATCTCCGGCGACGAACACGCCGGGCACGCTGGTCTCCAGGTGGTGCGGCGGGCGATCGAGGGTCCAACCGCACACGGTTCGCAAGTCGGGCCCGGTGAGGAAGTTCTCGATGCGCGAGCTCTGCCCAGCTTGTCCGCCGGTCGCGGTGCGTTCGATCAGCACCGTGCGCAGACCTTCGGACGCCCCGTACACGGCGGCGGCCAGCCCGGCGGGTTCGCCGCCGATCGCAGCCAGGTCGTAGAACTGCTGTGACGGTGTGGTGGTCAAGCCCAGCGTGTCGGCCAGTTCAGCGTCGGAGGGCTCGACCAGGGTCTGCCCCTCCTCGGTGACCACCACCGGTAACCGTAGGCCGTCCTCGCCGGCGGCCTGCAGCAGTTGTTCGCCGGCCGGCTCGTCGGCCATGAACCAGTTGTAGTAGAGCCCGTTGCGGGCCAGGAAGTCGCGGACCTGCCACGACCGTGCCGACCAGCGGTGTCCGATGACTTTGGTGTGCGGGATCGGGCGCTCGGGTGCGCGGCGCCAGGCGTCGAGCAGCGCGTCGACGACGGGGTAGAGCTTCTCTCGGGCGGGTCCCACGGCTTGAGCAGGTAGTGATCGAGGTCGACGACGTTGATCGCGTCGATGGCGGCATGGGTATCGGCGTAGGCGGTCAGCAGCACGCGCGGGCCGCTGGATACAGGTCCATCGCCTGTTCGAGGAAGTCGATACCGGTCATTTGCGGCATCCGGTAGTCGGCCAGGAGCATGGCGACCGTTTCACCGCGCAGTTTGAGTTCCTTGACGGTCTCCAGCGCGTCACGCCCAGACTCTGCGCGCACGATGCGGTGGTGTTCTCCGTAATGCCGTCGCAGATCCCGGGCCACTGCACGCGACACCGCTGGATCGTCGTCAACGGTTAGCATCACGGGCTTGCGCGGCTGGGCCGGTTCAGCCAGGGCTCCGGTCATCGGGATCAGTATGCGCTCGTGCGGCGCTGTGCGGCGCGGTAAAGGAGGACGCCGGATTTCTCGCTCAGCGATTTTGGCGGGGGTGACTGACCGGGTATCGTAGGGCAACGGTGCGTCATCCGCGCCGGCTCTTGCGTGCCCAGTCCTAGGAATTTCCTGTCACCGGCTCACGTTCAGGTCGGGGCGACTGGTGTGCCAATCAGGGCGCAACAACGGATGAAATCCGAGACACCGAAGACGAGGACTGCTGGGAGCTGATGGCCAAGAAGGACGGTGCCATAGAGGTCGAGGGCCGGGTGGTCGAGCCCCTGCCCAATGCGATGTTCCGCATTGAGCTGGAGAACGGCCACAAGGTGCTCGCCCACATCAGCGGCAAGATGCGGCAGCACTACATCCGCATCCTGCCCGAGGACCGGGTGGTGGTGGAGTTGTCTCCCTACGACCTGTCCCGGGGCCGCATCGTGTACCGGTACAAGTAAGCGAAGAACAAAGCGACGAGTAGACAGAACAGGATCGAACAGCCGTGAAGGTGAAGCCGAGCGTCAAGCCGATCTGCGACAAGTGCAGGGTGATCCGCCGGCATGGGCGGGTCATGGTGATCTGCTCCGATCCCCGCCACAAGCAGCGCCAGGGCTAGCCGGACACAAAGAAGAGCCGCAAGCCCGGCGTGGCCGGGCGACTCCACAACTGAATGCAGACTTTCCAGTACCAGTGAGCGGCCGGCATCTATTGAGATGGGCCAGCTCATCTACGCCCGGGTCGGAGGCCGGGCCCCGCCCGCAGGCGGGAACGGACTGGAATCAGACCTCCGCGAAGAAAGAGGATCGCCACATATGGCTCGACTTGTGGGCGTCGACCTTCCGCGTGACAAGCGGATGGAGGTCGCGCTGACCTATATCTACGGCATCGGCCGTACGCGTTCCAACGAGATCCTGGCCGCCACCGGCATCGACCGCGAACAGCGCACCAAGGATCTCACCGATGACCAGCTCACCGCACTGCGTGACTACATCGAGGCCACTCTGCGGGTCGAGGGTGATCTGCGCCGCGAGGTGCAGGCCGACATCCGCCGCAAGATCGAGATCGGCTGCTACCAGGGGTTGCGTCACCGCCGCGGCCTGCCGGTGCGTGGCCAACGGACCAAGACCAACGCGCGCACCCGCAAGGGCCCCAAGCGCACCATCGCCGGCAAGAAGAAGGCCAGGTAACCGATGCCACCGAAGAAAGCAACTGGGACTGCCAAGGCGCCGAAGAAGGGGCAGAAGACGCGGCGGCGGGAAAAGAAGAACGTCCCGCACGGTGCCGCGCACATCAAGAGCACGTTCAACAACACGATCGTGACGATCACCGATCCGCAGGGCAACGTCATCGCATGGGCGTCGTCGGGTCACGTCGGTTTCAAAGGCTCACGGAAATCGACTCCGTTCGCCGCCCAGCTGGCCGCCGAGAACGCCGCCCGCAAGGCGCAGGAGAACGGGGTGCGCAAGGTCGACGTGTTCGTCAAGGGTCCCGGTTCGGGCCGCGAGACGGCGATCCGTTCGTTGCAGGCCGCCGGCCTGGAGGTCGGCGCGATCTCCGACGTCACCCCGCAGCCGCACAACGGCTGCCGCCCGCCCAAGCGCCGCCGGGTCTAGGAGGGGAGAAGAACTCATGGCTCGTTACACCGGACCCATCACCCGCAAGTCTCGTCGGCTGCGCACCGACCTCGTGGGCGGCGACCAGGCTTTCGAGAAGCGCCCTTACCCGCCCGGCCAGCACGGCCGCGCGCGGATCAAGGAAAGCGAGTACCTGCTGCAGCTGCAGGAGAAGCAGAAAGCCCGCTTCACCTACGGCGTATTGGAAAAGCAGTTCCGTCGCTACTACCGAGAAGCCGTCCGCCACAGCGGCAAGACCGGTGAGAACCTGCTGCGGATCCTGGAGAGCCGGCTGGACAACGTGGTTTACCGCGCCGGGATCGCCCGCACCCGGCGGATGGCCCGCCAGCTGGTCAGCCACGGCCACTTCGCCGTCAACGGCGTCAAGGTCAACATCCCCAGCTACCGCGTCTCGCAGTACGACATCATCGACATCGCGGACAAATCGCTGAACACCGTGCCGTTCCAGATCGCGCGGGAGACTGCGGGTGACCGCCCCATCCCCAGCTGGCTGCAGTTGGTCGGCGAACGTCAGCGCATCCTGGTTCATCAGCTGCCCGAGCGGACACAGATCCAGGTTCCGCTCACCGAGCAGCTGATTGTCGAGTTCTACTCGAAGTAGCGCGCAAGATGTCTGCTCCGGCGTCCGCCGGAGCAGAAATCTGCGGCGATCGCAAGCGCGGCGAAGCCGGGCGCAGCGGGTCGTCGCGGAGCAACTAAGCGGCATCAAATAGCGGGTGCCGAGAAGGAGTAAAGAACACACCATGCTGATTTCCCAGCGACCCACCCTGTCCGAAGACGTCATCGCCGACAACCGCTCGCAGTTCGTCATCGAGCCGTTGGAGCCCGGTTTCGGTTACACACTCGGCAATTCGCTTCGGCGCACACTGCTGTCGTCGATTCCCGGCGCGGCGGTGACCAGCATCCGCATCGACGGTGTGTTGCACGAATTCACCACCGTCCCCGGCGTCAAAGAAGACGTCACCGACATCATCTTGAACCTCAAAAGCCTGGTGGTGTCCTCAGAAGAGGACGAGCCGGTGACGATGTACCTGCGCAAGCAGGGCCCGGGCGAGGTCACCGCCGGTGACATCGTGCCGCCGGCCAATGTGACCGTGCACAACCCCGACATGCGCATCGCCACCCTCAACGACAAAGGCAAGCTCGAGGTCGAGCTCGTCGTCGAGCGCGGTCGCGGCTATGTGCCGGCCGTGCAGAACAAGGCGTCCGGCGCGGAAATCGGTCGCATCCCGGTTGACTCGATCTATTCGCCGGTGCTGAAGGTGACCTACAAGGTGGACGCCACCCGCGTCGAGCAGCGCACCGACTTCGACAAGCTGATCCTCGACGTCGAGACCAAAAACTCGATCAGCCCGCGCGACGCGCTGGCGTCCGCCGGTAAGACGCTGGTCGAATTATTCGGTCTGGCAAGAGAACTCAACGTCGAAGCTGAGGGCATCGAAATCGGGCCGTCGCCGGCCGAGGCTGATCACATCGCGTCGTTCGCGTTGCCGATCGACGATCTGGACCTGACGGTGCGGTCGTACAACTGCCTCAAGCGGGAAGGCGTGCACACCGTCGGAGAACTGGTGTCGCGCACCGAGTCCGACCTGCTCGACATCCGCAACTTCGGCCAGAAGTCGATCGACGAAGTGAAGGTCAAGCTGCACCAGCTCGGTCTGTCGCTCAAGGACAGCCCGGCCAGCTTCGACCCGTCGGAGGTCGCGGGCTACGACGTGGCCACCGGCACCTGGTCCAGTGACGCCAGCTACGACGACCAGGACTACGCCGAAACCGAGCAGCTGTAAGCGCTTTCGACTTAAAGGAGGGTCAGCAATGCCTAAACCCACCAAGGGGTATCACCTCGGCGGGTCGTCCTCGCATCAGAAGGCGATTCTGGCCAACCTGGCCACGTCGCTGTTCGAGCACGGCCGGATCAAGACCACTGAGCCTAAAGCGCGGGCACTGCGACCGTACGCCGAGAAGCTGATCACCCACGCCAAAAAGGGCACGTTGCACAACCGGCGTGAGGTGCTCAAGAAAATTCGCGACAAGGACGTGGTGCACATCCTGTTCGCCGAGATCGGGCCGTTCTTCGCCGACCGCAACGGCGGCTACACGCGCATCATCAAAGTCGAGGCGCGCAAGGGTGATAACGCGCCGATGGCGGTGATCGAGCTGGTCAAGGAGAAGACAGTGACGTCGGAGGCCAACCGGGCCCGCCGGGCGGCGGGCGCGCAGGCAACGGCGAAGAAGGCCGCCCCGGAGGCGGCCGCCGCCGCACCGCAGGCTGCGGTCGAGCCGGAGGCCGTCCAGGCGCAGACACCAGAACCTGCCGACGCTCCTGAGACCGATGCGTCGGAGACCGAGGCGTCGACAGCCGCGGAGGAAGCAGGAGAAGCGCAGTCTGTATCCGAGCCTGCGCAACCCGATGCCGAGGCGGACTCCGACGAGTCCTGAGGACACTGTTCGTCTGCGGCTCGAAATTTCCTACGACGGAACGGAGTTCGCGGGCTGGGCCGTGCAGGCAGGCCAGCGGACGGTGGCCGGTGTGCTCGACGAGACGCTGTCGACGGTTTTTCGGACGCCGGTGCGGCTGCGCGCGGCGGCGCGCACCGACACCGGTGTGCATGCCACCGGGCAGGTCGCTCACGTCGACGTCCCCGCCGACGCGCTGGCATACGCCTATCCGCGCTCGCGGCGGGCGGGCGAGCCCGAGTTCCTCGCGCTGGTGCGACGTCTCGGCCGGTTCTCGCCCACCGATGTCACGGTGCGGGTGATCGCCCGCGCCGCGGACGGTTTCGACGCGCGGTTCTCGGCGCTGCGCCGCCACTACATCTACCGGTTGTCAACGGCCCCGTACGGTGCGGAGCCGCTGCAGGCCCGGTATGTCACCGCCTGGCCGCATGATCTCGACGTCGACGCGATGGCGGCGGCATCCCGGGAGCTGCTGGGACTGCGCGACTTCGCCGCGTTCTGCCGGCACCGGGAAGGGGCCACCACCATCAGGGATCTGCAGTGGCTGGACTGGAGCCGCGACGGTGACTCGATCACTGCCCAGGTGACGGCCGACGCGTTCTGTTGGGCGATGGTGCGTTCCCTGGTCGGAGCGTTGCTGGCGGTGGGTCAGCATCGGCGCGGCCCGGACTGGATCCGCGACCTGCTGAGCGCGGCCGGCCGGTCCAGCGATTTCGCGGCCGCGCCGGCGCGGGGTTTGACGCTGATAGGCGTGGACTATCCGCCCGATGACCAATTGGCGGCGCGTTCGGTGGTTACCCGCGCGCTGCGCAGCGTTCCCGGCTCGCCGGGCTAGATGCGGGCGGCGGCGAACTGCGCGGCTTGGCTGGTCATGCCGGTCTGGACGTATGCCAGGTGCGCAGACCAGTTCTGCCCGTTGGTGCAGATCGGGTCACCAGCGTCGCACAAGTCGATGGTCTTGCCCCCATACTGCGGGCTCAGCGTGGTCAGCGGCTGTCCCAACCGGCTCGACGGATTGCCGAACACCGCGACCGCCGCGACGTGGTCGGCCATCGCGGCGGGCAGCGGCTGTTTGTATCCCAGCGCCCCAATCGGGGCGGCGGTGACGATGTCGATGACCGCGGCGCCCTGCGAGTAACCGCCCAGCACCAGCTTGGTGGCGGGGCACTGGCCGGCCATGGACTGGATGTGGCCGCTGGCGTCGTTGGCGCCGTTGGCTGCGGCGAGGAAGTTGTCACTGGCCGGGTAAATCACCCCGTAGGCCTGCACCGTCTTGCCGGGTATCTGCGAACGCAGCGCGCTAACGAATGCGCTGCCCACGTTGCCGATGCCGGGCGGTTCATTGGTGCCCCGGGCGAACACCACGTCGACGTCTGGGCACGCCGCCGACGCGGCAGGAGTCAGCGCGAACGGGTTGACCAACTGTGCGGCCGCGACCAGCAGCCCCAGCGCTGCCATGGCCGGACGGACACTCATACCCGGTGACATCGGAAGAAGTGACCGGACCGTTACCGGACGACGACGCCATTCGGCAGATTGGCACCGGCAACCACGCTCGGGCTGTTCGCGGGTCCCTGGGCGGGCCCGGGAAGCGGGCCAGGAATCGCCTTGGGACCGGCAGCCTCCAGTCGGGCCGCGACGAAATTGGCGGCCTGGGTGGTGTAGGACGGTACGTAGCCCTCGACGTGGTCGCTCCACTCGTTGCCCGGCCCGGCGTGACAGATCGGGTCGCCGGGATTGCACATGTCGATGGCCTTGGAGCCGAACACCGGGCTCTGCGCTGAGATCGGGCTGCCGGAGCGGTCGGCGATGTTGCCGAAGGTGGCGACGGCGGTGATGTCGTTGGCGTATTCCGGCGGCAGCGAATGCCCCCAGGTCACGCCGGCCACCTGGACGCCGCCGACGATGTCGATCACCGACGCGCCTTGGGAATACCCGCCCAGCACGATCTTGGTGGCCGGGCACTTCTGCACCGCGGCCTTGATCCGGTTGATGGCGTCGTTAGCACCGTCGCCGCCGCCGAGCTGCAGCTTGCCGGCGGGATAGTTGACGCCGTACACGTCGATGTTCATGCCGGTGTCCTGGCGTAGCGAGTCTACGAACGCCTGGCCGACCCGGCCGACACCCTTCGGTTCGCCGGTGCCGCGGGCGAAGATGACTTCGACGTCGGGACAGTCGTCGGCACGCGCCGACGGGACGGCGCTCGGGGCGGCGGTCGAGCCGAACAGCAGCGCACCGGCCACCAGCATCGTGGCTGCGCCTACGCCGGCCCAGCGGCTCATCCGATGGTTAGTCACGCGAAGAGACTACCGGCAAGCCGGGATGTCGGAAGGTGCCGCCTGCACAGCACAGTCGGCTGTGCATCGCCGGCGCGGCTCCAGACGCCCATCGCTTATCGTGAGCGCATCCGTACCCAGGGAGTTCGATGACATGGGCACCGACATCGCGGCTGCACGTCAGCGGTTACCGATTTCTGCGGCGCCGGCTGGAATGCGCGTTGCTGCGCCGCGACCTCCGCACGGTCAATGAACCACTGCATTCGCCGGGGTTCGCGTTGCTGGCCGGGTCGGTAGCGGCGGGGTTGGCCGTAGCGGGAAGCGCGATCTCTCGGGACGCTGCGGCCGCAGCCAACCCTCGGGGACGCGCCGATCGTGTTGGCCCAGGAAACCGGAGCGCTCTATGTCCGGGTCGACGACGTGTGGCACCCGGTGCCGAACCTGGCCTCAGCCCGTTTGGTCGCCGGCACCAACGTCGGCCCGCATCTGGTCCGCAAATCCACACTCGCCCACGCCAAACGCGGTCCGTTGCTCGGCATCCCGAGTGCTCCGCATGACCTCGGCGAGCCGCTGGCGCCAGCGGAAATCAGGTGGACGATCTGCGACAGCCGCGGCACCGTCGGACCGGCCACCACCGCCATCGTGGGGTCGGCGGCCGGGTCACTGATGCATGGGCTGGCCGCCGAGCAGACCGTCCTGGTGACCAGTGCCGGTGTCGCTCCGGTTTATCTGCTCTATCAAGGGCAGCGCGCGTTGATCGACCCGAACGATCCGGTTGTGATGCGGGCTCTGCGGCTGGAAGGCCAGCGTCCGCGAAAGGTGTCGCGGACGCTGTTGAACGCGCTGCCCGAAGCGCCGCCGATCACAGTGCCGAGGATCACCGGCGCCGACGGCCGCCGGTCGAGCGCAGTGCCGGGGTTTCCGGTCGGGAGCGTGCTCCGCGTGGTGCGGGCGAACGGTGACGACTATTACGTGGTGCTTGCCGGCGGGGTGCAACGAGTCGGTCAGGTCGCTGCAGATCTGATCCGGCTCAGCGACTCTCGAGGCGCTCGCAGCATCGCCGCGGTGGCGCCCGACGTCATCGGCAGCATTCCGACCGTCAACACGCTGCCGGTGGGCACATTTCCCGAACGGACGCCGGCGCCGCCCAACGATGACGGCGCAACGCTCTGCGCGAGTTGGACCGCCGGTCACACCTCGTTATCGGCCGGTCAAGCGCTACCGCTGCCGGCCGGCCAACTACCAGTCCCATTAGCGCAGGCCGACAACGGTGGCTCGGCGCTAGACGCGGTCTACCTCCCGGCCGGGCGCAGCGTGTACGTGCGCGCCACCGGCCTTGCCGGTGGCGACGCCCGGGCCGGTAGCTCGTTACCTCGTCACCGATGGCGGGGTGCGGTTCGGCATCGGTGACGACGAGGCGGCACGGGCTCTCGGCCTCCCGGCTGTCGCGGTCGACGCGCCGTGGCCGATCCTGAGCGCGTTGCCGCAAGGGCCCGAGCTGAGCCGTCAAAGCGCCTCAGTCGAGCGAGACACCGCCGTCGCCGGATCGCGAACTGACTCTGGACCGCCGTAGCCGGGCGTTCGCAACGCCGGTCATCGACGCGACCCCGAGCACCACAAGGCACATCGACGCGCCGGTCAACGCAAAGTCCCGCGACCGCGAAACCGGCTTCGGCGGAACAGGAATCGGCGCCGTGATCACCGAAGGGCTGGTATGCACCGGCCCGGTATCGAGTGCTGGCGCATCAGTGCTGACCGCGGCGAGAGCGTCGACGACTCCGTCGCCGACGACCGGGTCTCGCCCATCGGTCGGGTGATGTGCGGTGGCCTTGATGCGTTGCATTACCTGACGTGCTGTCATCGTGGGAAACCTCGACCGGATCAGCGCCGCTATCCCGCTGACCACCGGCGCGGCGTAGCTGGTTCCGGCTAACGGTTTTTCACCGTCGAAGCTGGTGACCAGTCCGTCACCGACGAGGCTGAGTGACGTCACCGCCTCGCCGGGCGCGGCGACGTCCACCCATGGTCCGGCCAGGGTGAAGGCCGACGGCGCGCCGTCGGTGTTCACCGAACCCACCGTCAAGACGTAATCGTCATACCAGGCCGGGCTGACCGTGACAGCGACGGTGTCCCAGGTGGATCGTGGTGACTGCGCCGGGCACTGGCCGGCGCCACCGGTGTTTCCGGCGGCGACGACAACGACGGCGTTCTTGACGTCGACGGCGTAGGCCAGTGCTGCTCCCAGCGCACGGTCGTTGAGCCCCGCGTCGGCGCGCACGCAGGCCACGGAGGAGATGTTGATGACAGAAGCGCCCAGATCCGCTGCGGTGCGAACGGCTTTGGCCATCGTGTCGACATCGCCGACTCCGCCGCCCGACGAATCCGTCTTGGGCGCGAACCTGGTGCTGGACTGGCGAATGCTGAGCACAGTCGCTTCGGGTGCAACACCGCTGAAGCGGTCAGCGTCGGATCCTGCTCGGGCGGCGATGATTCCGGCGACAGCAGTCCCGTGCCCGTCGCAGTCCTGGGCACCGTCGCCGCGGGACACGTAGTCGCCGCCCGGGACCACATCGGGCAGCTGCCGGTGCGGCGAGACGCCGGTGTCGATGACCGCAACGCGTTGGCCGGCACCACGCGCTGAGCTGCCATACCCGGGACAGGCTGAGCCCGACGAGTTGAGGAAAGGTCTCGGCCTGCCCGATGTCCGGGTCCGTGAACGGCACCGCGCACACCTCCCGCTGGACGGTCGGCTGCGAAGGTACGGGCACCGCCGGCTCAGGCAACCACTTGTCGTCGATCGGCGGTGGCGTCACGGCCTGCACCGGAAACGTCGAGCACTGGGAAAGCCCTGTCAGCGCAACGGCCGCCGCCACCCGCACGATCCGTTTCATGCGGAGCCCGACGCCGTACAAGCCGCATGTCCAGCACGCCAACGGCACGATCGCAATTAAACCCAGATACTCGAGCAGTTCGACGCCGCGGCGGCCTACAGGCGAGAAGCTCAGCGCGGGCACGACGAAGCCCAAGCACATCGCAACCGCCACCGGCACGATGATGACCGCGACCATCGACACCGGGCGCTGTGTTGCGGCGCCGGCGGCGAGGAACGCGGCGCTCAGCGTGGCCGTCCCGGCCACCAGCAGCGTCAACGTCTTGGTGAAATCGAGGTGTGATCGCGCCCGCAGCAGCAGCACAGCACCGGTGTCGGCGGCGAACGAGGCGGCGGCTGGCCGGGCGCCGCCGGGTGGCGACGCACTGGCCACGGTGATGATGGCGCCCGCCGCGGCCGCGGCTGCCGACCCGGCCACCAGGCTGTTCAACAGTCTGTTGGCGCGAACAACGTTGTCGCGCAGTCGATCAGGGAGTCCCATGACGTCAGGTCCGTCTAGCGACCGGGACGGCAGCCCGGACCAAGTGATCGACAGCCGCGCCGACACTTCGAGCAGAGCCAGCGACACCACGGTGCTCAGCAGTCCCATCGCCGGCAACGTCAAGGCAATGACCACGCTCGCCGCTGCGGCGACGGCCATGATGAGCGCAACGCAGGACACCGCCGTGAAAGTTTGAGTTCCGCAGCCGGTCAGCCGCACCGTCAGCACGGCGACAACACCGGCCGTCATTGCCGCCAACAGCGCGTTGGCCGGCCCGGGTCCGTCGGGAACTGCCAGGAAGCCGGCAACCGCGGCCAAACCGGTGGCTATCAGGCCAAGTGTCACGCCGGCTACCGGTTCCCGGTAGACCCGCTGGGCGAGGACTGCGGCCGACAACGCGACACATCCGGTCGTCGCGGTGACGCCCACACTCGGGCACAACGGGCTTCGAACGATTAGCGCTGTGCCCAAGCCGGCCATCCAGGCGGCTGCGACGGCGCTGATGAGTCGGCTGTGCTGGCGGGTCCACGGTCGCGTCGCGTCGGTGAGCGTCGCGGACACCGCCTCGGCGGCGTCGTCGAAGGTCGGAGCGGGAAACTCAGTTGACGAGCGGGTCAGCATGAGTAGGGTGCCGTTGATTATGTGATTGTCCGCCAGCGTCTTCGACGAATCGAGAGCCGGCGCGCCGGGGCACGACACCTGGTAGCAGAATGGCACGACGGGCACGGCGCCCGAGCCGTATCGCCTCTTGAATAGGTCGAGAACCGAGGGCAGCAATTCGACGATCGGCACGGCAGCCGGCAACGTCAGGTCGACGGTGTGCCCGTCGGCGTGCAACGACACCCGTCGCACGTCCTGACCGACTTCCGTCACCCGGTCCTCCATTGCGGTCGGCGTTGATGCCCGAACCGACACCGTAGTCAGGTCCGAATTTCCGGGTATTCGTTCCTCCACAGCGACTTGCTGCCGGTTGGGGTGCTGCTTACCGTGTCGGCGACTCGACAGCAGGAGTGGTACATGGCTCGACGCGAACACACAACGGCGACTGTGCCGTTTGCGCCCGCTGTGCGTGTTCTGCCACCGGCGTATCCGACCTCAGAGATCGTTGTGGTCGCGCCCCCGGTGTTGACCGACGCCGGTCGGACCTCGCTGCTGGTTCGCCTGCTGCCCGTGCTGACGGCCGTCGCGACGGTCGGCATGATGCTGGCAGTCTTCCGCTCCGGTTCCGGTGGGCCGCGCCACCCGATGCTTTTGGTGTTCCCAGTCATGATGCTGCTTTCGGCGGTCATCTCGGCGATGAGCGCACGCGACAGCCGCGCAGGCCACCTCAACGATTCGCGGTCGCAGTACCTGACCTACCTGACTGATCTGCGGGACACCATGGTCCAGGCAGCGACAGCACAGCGCTCGGCGCTGCTGTGGGACCATCCGGAGCCCGAGTCGTTGTCGGCGTTGATCGGCGGTAGGCGAATGTGGGAACGCAGGCCCGAACACCAGGACTTCTGCCACGTTCGAGTCGGCGTCGGAAAAGTGAATGCGGCAACGCCGTTGGTGGCTCCGGAGTCAGATCCGGCGGACCCGGTGATCGGGCCGGCGCTGCGCGCATTCATCCGAACGCATGCCACGGTTGCTGACGCACCGGTATTGCTCGGCGTCCGGGCGCCGGCCGTCGTGATCATCGACGGTGACCTGGCAGCCGCCCGCGGGCTGCTGCGCGCGGCGATCTGCCAATTGGCCGTGCTGCACAACCCGGACGACATGTTGATCGCCGCCAGTACCACCGCTCAGTCCCACTGGGATTGGCTGAAGTGGTTGCCGCACAACCAGCATCCGCGTGACGCGGATAGCTTCGGCCCGGCGCGACTGGTGTATCCGACGCTCCCGGCGGCAAGGGTTGCGCTCGGTGATCTTGTCGACACAACGCCGCAGATCGTGTTGATCATCGACGGCACCGAACGGCATGTCGGTCAGGTGCCTGTCGGGGTGACGGTCCTGCAAGTCGGCACGGATAGCGGACGCGTCGCGAACAGTGTGCAACTGAAGGTTTCGGCGACTCAGCTTGTCATTCGGCGCGGCGAAGCCGAGAACGTTATCGCCCGTCCCGACCGATTGAGCGCGGCCGCTGCGCTGGCGTGCGCCCGTCGTTTGGCTGCATACCGAGCCGTCAGCGATCACCGTGGCGGCGGTGCGCAATGGCGGGACTTGGTTGGCGTCCCAGACTTCGCCACGTTCGATCTGGCGGCGATGTGGCGTAACAGTCACTATGGCAGCAGACTTCGTGTTCCGCTCGGCACCACCCCCGAGGGTGTACCGGTGGAATTGGACATCAAAGAAGCCGCTGAAAACGGCGTCGGCCCGCACGGGCTGTGCATCGGTGCCACCGGGTCGGGCAAATCGGAGTTCTTGAGAACAGTTGCCTTGGGAATGATGACCCGGCATGCACCGGAGATCCTCAACTTGGTGCTTGTCGACTTCAAAGGCGGCGCGACCTTTCGGGGGCTGGAGCGTGCTCCGCACGTCGCCGCCGTCATCACCAACCTCTCCGACGACGCGGTCCTCGTCGAACGGATGAGAGACGCGCTGGCCGGTGAAATGAATCGCCGCCAAGAGATCCTGCGCGCGGCCGGCGACTTCGTCAGCGTGGCGGCCTATGAGCGGGCACGCCGGGGCGGCACACGACTGCCCGCGTTGCCGGTGCTGCTCGTCATCGTCGACGAATTCTCGGAACTGTTGACGCAGCAGCCGGATTTCGCTGAAACATTCGCAGCGATCGGCCGTTTGGGTCGATCACTGGGCATGCATCTGCTGCTGGCCAGTCAACGGCTCGACGAGGGCCGGCTTCGGGGAATCGAGTCACATCTGTCCTATCGGGTGTGTCTGAAGACGATGACCGCTAACGAATCACGGCTCGTGATCGGCGATCTCGGTGCTTACCAGCTGCCCAATACGCCCGGAGCGGCTTACCTGCGTGCCGGTTCAGGTGACTTGGTGCGCTTTCAGGCCGCTTACGTCTCAGGCCACTGCAAGCCGGCAAATCCGCCGCCGTCGACGGCCGATGCGGGGCCTCCGCCACCGGTGCGGTTATTCACCGCCGCCCCGTGCGGCCGGGTCAAGCTGGTCGGACCGGTGCTGTCCGATCACGCAATGGGGCGCACGGTGTTGCAGACGGTGGTCGACCGGCTCTGCGAGTACGGTCCGCGGGCGCACCGAGTGTGGCTGCCGGCGCTGGACTCTTCGCCGGCGCTGGACACGGTGTTGCCCGACGCGTCGTTTGATATGGACCGGCTGCGGGTGCCGATCGGGCTCGTTGACCGGCCCTTCGACCAGAAGCGGACTGCACTGGTCGTCGAATTAGCCGGTGCCGCAGGTAATGTCGCTGTCATCGGGTCACCTCAGTCGGGCAAGACGACGGCGCTGCGCACCCTCGTCACGGCGTTGGCTGTCACCCACACCCCTGGCCAGGTGCAGTTCTATTGTTTGGACTTCGGCGGCGGCGCACTGGCCTCGATGCGAGCCCTACCGCACATCGGTTCGGTGGCCGGCAGAGCCGAACCGGAGCTCGTCGCCCGCACCATCGCGCAGCTGGAGTCGCTTGTGCGACGACGCGAGCAAATCTTCGGTGATCACAGTATCGAGTCGATGGCCCAATACCGGCAGGCGAAGGAGAAGCACACCGATGGCTTTGGCGACGTTTTCCTGATCATCGACGGGTGGGCTGCGATGCGCCGCCAGTTCGAGACGCTCGAAGCGCCGATCACGGCACTGGCGGTGCAGGGCCTTTCCTTCGGTGTGCACGTGGTGGTGTCGGCGGCACGCTGGGCCGATATCAGGCCGGCGATGAAGGATGCGATCGGCACACGAATCGAGTTGCGGCTCGGTGATGCCGCCGAGTCCGAAGTGGACCGCAAGCACGCGCAGCGAGTGCCCCGAGACTGCCCCGGGCGGGGGCTGTGCGAAGGCGGCCTCCACATGGTGATCGCCCTACCGCGGCTCGACGGCGTCGAGTCAAGCGCCGGGCTCAGCGAAGCCACGCTGCGGCTCGGGCAGGAACTGCGGCACCGCTACGGTGGCAGCACTGCGCCACCAGTGTTGTTGCTGCCCAGATATGTGGACCACCAGCGTCTCATCGAGCAGGCAGGCTCGAGAACTGGCGGCACCATTCTGCTCGGTGTGGAGGCAGACGAATTACGGCCTGTTGGGCTTGACTTCAACCGTCAGTCACATCTACTTGTCGTCGGCAACGACCAGTGCGGGAAGACGTCGACGTTGCTTCTTTTGTGCCGGGAGATTATTCGCACGAATACCCCTGCGGAGGCCCAACTGTTCATCATCGACTTCCGTCGCGGACTTTTCGACGTCGTCGATTCGGAGCACCTGAGCGGATACGCGACGTCGGCACCCGCACTTGCCGCCTTATTGCCGAACGTCATCGTCACGCTGCAACGACGGATGCTCCCGGCTCAGGCCAGCGCCGAGCAGATACGAGACAGGTCCTGGTGGTCGGGGCCGGAGCTCTACCTCGTCGTCGACGACTACGACCTGGTTGCCACCACCAGCGGCAACCCGTTGACGCCTCTCGCCGAATACCTGCCTTATGCAGTCGACCTGGGTCTGCACGTCGTCGTTGCGCGTCGAAGTGCGGGTGCGGCCCGGGCGATGTTCGAGCCGCTGCTGACCGCGTTGCGGGACGCGGGAGCGATGGGACTGATCATGAGCGGGTCGCCCGACGAGGGCCCACTGATCAGTCAAGTGCGCCCAGCATCGCTGCCCCCGGGTCGAGGCACCCTGGTCACCCGCAGCCGGGCGGATCAGCTGGTACAGGTCGCGTGGACGCCGGCGCCCTGAAACCTCACCGCGCGGTGATCGAGGCGGGGCCCGCCGGTATCCGCCGGTTATGTTGTGTCGCTCCGGGTCTCGAGGTAGTGACGGCCAGGACTGTCGTCGACGCGATCGACGACGCGGTGGTCTTGGTCGATGACACGCCGGTTTCCACGGTATTGCTGTGGCAGACGGTGTTGCGGTCGTTGTGCGATGACCCACACACGTCGCTGGCTATTGTCCACCCGTCGTGGTGGTCGACGGCCCGCGTGGCCTTAGTCCGCTGCGCCGCAGGCGAAGTCACAAGTGACGCCGTCATTCGGCGGCGCTCAAAGCTACTGGCTCGGGCCGCAACCGTGGTCGTAGAGATAGCCGAGCGCTTCGTGGTGATCACCGGCGCGCAGGTGGTCGCCGAACGTCGCGACAGTGCGGCGTATGTCGTCGCAGAGAACGTCACGCGGGTCGTGACGCTGATGACGGCGCGGACGGTAGTCATCGACGCGCCGGGCGCAATCAGCGGCGCGGCGGAGTTGGCGAAATTCGTCGCTGATCGGTTGCGCGAGGCCGATGCGGGTGTGGCGGTGACTGTCGTCGACGACGCGGCGTTCTCCGGTGCGGCGGTTGAGGCTTTCTCGGCCGACGATCAGCCAGTACAGGCCGGCCGACCCGCTGCTGCTGACCGAGGTCGCACGACGCCGCTCCTACTGATCGCGGCAGTGATACTGGCGGCAGCGTTGCTGGGTGTCGGCGCGGTCGATCGCCGGGCGGCGCCGCCCACCGCAATGCCGACCACCTTTCTGGTGGAAGGTCGGGTGGCGTTGACAGTTCCGGCGCAGTGGAGCGCGCAACGCGTTGTGGCCGGGCCGGGTTCGGCCCGAGTGCAGATCACGTCGCCGACCGATCCGGAGACAGCGCTGCATGTCACACAGTCGCCGGTTGTCGACGAGACGTTGAGCGAGACAGCCGAAACGTTGAAGCGGGCGATCGACGAGGCGCCGGCGGGCGTCTTCATCGACTTCAATCCGAACGGACGCAGCTCCGGCAGGCCGGCAGTGACTTATCGCGAAGTTCGCACCGGCCACGAGGTCCGGTGGGCAGTGCTGCTCGACGGGGTCGTCCGCATCAGCATCGGCTGCCAGAGCCGGCCCGGAAATGAGGTGGCGGTGCGAGACGCGTGCGAGCTGGCGGTGCGTTCGGCTCACGCGCTGAAATAGATGCCGGGTTGAAGATTTCGGGAACCAGAACCGGTCCTGCGCAGTCTTATTCGTTGTCAGCAAGCAGCAGATGGGGGATTGATGTGAGCTCACCGGAGGGTGGCAACGCACTCACCACTGACCTCGAACTGATGCGTTCTGTCGCCGCGACCACCGACACCCGCAACGAAGAGATCCGGGCGACCTTGCAGTCGTTCATCGGCAGGATCAGCAGCGTGCCCCCGTCGGTGTGGGGCGGCACAGCGGCTAACCGGTTCAAGGAAGTGGTGGACCGCTGGAACGTCGAATCGACAAAGCTGTACCACGCTTTGCACAGCATCGCCGAGACCATTCGCTACAACGAGGCCACGTTGCGAGAAGCCGGCGAGACGCACTCTCACCGCATCGCCACCGCCGGCGGAAACCTCTGAAAGCGCCGGCCAGTGGACTCTGTGCTGTCGTACAACTTCGACGGAATCGAACACGCGGTCCGTGTGGAAATCCACACGACCGCGGCGCGGATCAACGCGGCGCTCGAAGAACTGAGGTCTCAGATCGCCCCGCTGCAGCAGGTATGGACCCGTGAAGCCGCCGCCGCATACCGCGTCGAGCAATTGAAGTGGCATCAGGCGGCCAGCGCCCTCAACGAGATTCTGGTCAATCTCGGCAACGCGGTGCGTGACGGCGCCGAGGACGTCGCGAACGCCGATCAACGGGCGGCCGGAGTGTGGATTCGTTAGCCCGAAACATAAACCTGTGTGGTCAAGGCGAAGGGAGCTGTCAGCACCACACAATCGAACCGACGCGTGTGGTCTCGACGGAGGAGAGCCGTCGGGACCACACCGTCATCTCAGCAAGCGCGAGATGGTTGCGGCACTTCTAGCTGCGCGTGCGCTTCGTCCTGTCATACCCCGACGAACTGACTGCCCGGCGCCGGCGTCGCGGACCCTGGGGCTCCCCGTGATCCCTCCTGTCCCAGCGGTCGCTGATGACGGCGAGTGTCGTGAGCCGGGCACGAAGCCACTCCGCTTCGCCATTGGCTGCTGTGACGTCGGTGGTTTACTGAATCAGCGCCTCAGGCCGACAGAAGTGGCGTTTTGACCTGCAGCGATGCCCGCCGGTAGGCTGCTCGGTTGGCGCACGGTACGCCGGGGCTCGGGTCAACGTCGGTCGCCGAGAACAACCCCGCCGTGAACGCTCGACCGGCACCCGGTTCGCACCGGGATCCGAAACCGGGTCAAACCCGAATCGAGAGAGGTAACCGCTGTGCCTACATACGTGCCGAAGGCGGGTGACACCACACGGTCGTGGTACGTCATCGACGCCACGGACGTGGTGCTCGGCCGCCTTGCCGTCGCGGCAGCCACCCTGCTGCGCGGCAAGCACAAGCCCACGTTCACCCCTAATGTCGACGGCGGTGACTTCGTCATCGTGGTCAACGCCGACAAGGTCGCCATCAGCAGCGAGAAACTGCGCAACAAGCTGGCTTACCGCCACTCGGGGTATCCCGGCGGTCTGCGCAAGCGCACGATCGGTGACTTGATGCAAAAACACCCGGACCGCGTGGTCGAAAAGGCAATCCTCGGAATGCTGCCCAAGAACAAACTGGGCCGGCAGATCAAGCGCAAGCTGCGGATCTACGCCGGACCACAGCACCCGCACACCGCTCAGCAGCCGGTTCCGTATGAGATCAAGCAGGTGGCGCAATGACCGAACCCGTAGAACTGGAGACCCCGGCCGCCGGCGAAGCTCCGGCGCCCGTCGCGAACTCCTCCGTCCTCGAGCGCCCCGTTCAGACCGTCGGCCGCCGCAAAGAGGCCGTCGTACGGGTCCGTCTGGTGCCCGGCTCGGGCAAGTTCGACCTCGACGGCCGCAGCCTGGAGGCCTACTTTCCCAATAAGGTGCACCAACAGCTGATCAAGGCGCCGCTGGTGACGGTGGACCGGCTGCAGAACTTCGACATTTACGCCCATCTCGACGGCGGCGGCCCATCCGGGCAGGCCGGGGCGTTGCGGTTGGCCATCTCGCGGGCGTTGATCCTGGTCACTCCCGAAGACCGGCCCGCTTTGAAGAAAGCGGGCTTCCTCACCCGTGACCCGCGCGCCACCGAGCGCAAGAAGTACGGCCTGAAGAAGGCCCGGAAGGCCCCTCAGTACAGCAAGCGCTGATCAGCGGTCTCTTTTTGGTGGCGAGCGCGCATTGTTGTGCGCACCGTTCGGCGTGTTGACGGCTGTTCCCAATGCGCCCGTGGCCAGATAAGGGAATGTAAGTGACACGGCTGTTGAATGTGAGAGGTTTGTCCGCATGGGTCGACTGTTCGGCACCGACGGCGTCCGTGGGGTCGCCAACCGCGAGCTGACCGCCGAGCTCGCGCTGGCCCTGGGTGCCGCAGCGGCTCGGCGGCTGACCGATTCCCGGGGGGCGCGCCGCCGGGTGGCGGTCGTGGGGCGCGACCCGCGGGCCAGCGGCGAGATGCTCGAAGCCGCAGTGATCGCCGGCTTGACCAGCGCGGGCGTTGACGCCTTGCGGGTCGGCGTGCTGCCGACACCCGCCGTGGCTTATCTGACCAGCGCCTACGACGCCGACTTCGGCGTAATGATCTCGGCGTCGCACAACCCGATGCCCGACAACGGCATCAAGATCTTCGGACCCGGCGGCCACAAACTCGACGACGCCACCGAAGACCAGATCGAGGAACTGGTCGCGGCCGGTCCCGGGCTGCGCCCGGTCGGAGCGGCGATCGGGCGGGTGATCGACGCTGACGACGCGCTGGAGCGCTACGTGCATCAAGTGACCAGCGCAAGCACCACCCCGCTCGACGGCCTGAGTGTCGTCGTCGACTGTGCCCACGGCGCGGCGTCTGTCGCAGCGCCCCTTGCCTACCTGGCGGCCGGGGCCCGCGTCGTCCCGATCAACGCCCAACCCAACGGCCTGAACATCAACGACGACTGCGGGTCGACGCACCTGGACCCGCTGCGCGCCGCTGTGCTCGCCCACGGTGCCGACTTGGGGTTGGCTCACGACGGCGACGCCGACCGGTGCCTGGCCGTCGATGCCGACGGCCAGCTGGTCGACGGCGACCAGATCATGGTGGTGCTCGCGCTGGCCATGCGGGAGGCCGGCGAGTTGGCCGCCGATACGTTGGTGGCCACGGTGATGAGCAACCTCGGCCTGCACCTGGCGATGCGCTCGGCCGGCGTCACCGTTCGCACCACCGGTGTGGGCGATCGCTACGTCTTGGAAGAACTCCGCGCCGGTGAGTACAGCCTGGGCGGAGAGCAGTCCGGTCATATCGTGATGCCCGCGCTGGGCACCACCGGCGACGGCATCATGACCGGTCTGCGACTGATGTCGCGGATGGCTCAGACCGGGTCGCCGTTGTCTGCTCTCGCCTCGGCGATGCGTACCTTGCCGCAGGTGCTGATCAACGTCGAGACCGCTGACAAAGCCGCCGCCGTCGCGGCGCCCGCGGTGCGCGCCGCTGTGCAGCAGGCTGAAGACGAGTTGGGCGACACCGGTCGGATCTTGTTGCGGCCGTCGGGAACTGAACCGCTGATCCGGATCATGGTGGAAGCCGCCGACCAGGACATCGCTCGCCAACTCGCGGTGCGGGTCGCGGACTCGATAATGCGGCGCTGACCGGAACGCAAAGCGGTGCCGGGCCGTCTTACCCGGTATGGGACGAACTTACGTCGACATTTGCGCGCTGAGGTCGGTCGCCAACCAGTTCGACGCCACAGCACAACTCGTCGACGTTGCGGCGCGAAACCAGCTGTCGCACCTCGCTTTCGACGGCGCCGCCGCAGGCCGGGCGCACATCGGCCGCGGGGATGCGCTGCGTGCGTCGCTGAATCGGTTGAGCGCTGACCTGGCGCAGTGGTCGCGGGCGACCGTCGAGATCGCCGCGGCACTGCGCGCTGCCGCCGACCGCTACGCCGACGCCGAACTGCGCAGCGCTGCCCGGATCGGCTGACCATGACCGAACACCTCAACGTCGCACAGCGACTCGCGGAGGGCGCGCCCGCCGTCGAGCACACCCAGAGCTACGTCCGGGCGTGCCATGTCCTCGGGTACCAGCATCCCGACCTGACCGCCTACGCCTCGCAGATCCGCGACTGGTATGACACCGAAGACGGCCTGAACCTGTGGCTGCTCGATAACGACTGCATGAAGCTACGGGAAGCCGCCAACGCCGCCGACGAAGCGCTGAGCAGGCAGCGAGCGCAGCACGCCCAGTTGGCCGAGGCCTGGTTAGGGCCCGGTGCCGGCGCGGCGACGGAGTTCCTGCAGCGGCATTGCGGCGCCGGGGAAGCCGTCGCCGCCAGTGTCCGCGCCGCCGCCGAGCGCTGCGCGGCGCTTCGCGACGATCTGTGGCAGCTCATCGATGCCAAGGCGGCGACCGCGATCGCCGTCGACGATCGCCGGCTCGCCGAACGGCCCGTCTGGCTGGCCGCTGCGCAGACAGTGCTGACCGGTGCGGGGGATCGGTCACCGGCCGACGATCTGGTCGATCAGCAGATCAAGCCCTACGTGGACAACGACATTCGCACCGAGTGGCTCGACGCCATGCGCTCGACTGCCGCGTCGGTCGACGCGTTACTCGACGCGGCCACCGAAGCGGTGAACGCCGCAGTCACGCCACGTTTCGAAGTGCCCGGTGATCTCGCCGCCCAAAGCGCGCCGCTCGATGAGCCATCCGCACCTAACATCCCGGTTCCAGTTCAGCCTGCCGGCGCCGGAGCCACGCCCGCCGATTCAGTACCGGCCGGTGTGCAGCCCAAAGTCGTCGCTGCCCCGCCCGTTATTGCCGGCGACGTGCCGGCGCCGGCGCCGGCACCGACGGACGATCCGCTCGGCACCGCCCTCGGCGGTCTGGCTGGCGGCGGCGGCACGAGCGGGCTCGGCGGTCTGGCTGGCGGCGGCGGCATGAGCGGGCTCGGCGGTCTCGGTAGCACCATCGGTGGCACGAGCGGGCTCGGCGGTCTCGGTAGCGCCATCGGTGGTGTCATCAGCCAGATCGTCGACGCAGTCGGGGGACTGCTCGGTTCGTTGGGTGACGGGCCCGACGAACCATTTCTCAACGGCGACGACCTGAACGCCGACGACCTGAACGCCGACGACCGGGATGACCAGCTCGACACCGCAGCCGAACGCGTTCCCGAAATTCCCGAGCACCCGGGCGACGCCCACGACAACGGCGAGCCCGTCGCACCGGAAACACCCGAGGACCCGCCGGCAGCAACACCGCAAGTCGAAGATCCTGCTCCAGCACCTGCCGGTGCGGCCCCGTCGCCGACCGCCGAGCCAGCACCGCCGACCGCGGAGCCGCCATCGACCGCCGAGCCGAGTCCGCCGCCTACCGAACCACCACCGGCAGATCCGGCGCTCGACAAACGCACACCGTGCGAAGTCGCGGCCGACGAATTACCGCAAGCCGGCCAGTGACATCCACCCGCTGACTACTTGAGCAACGCGATGATCTTCTCTTCGGCAGTAGCCGGCGCCGACGCCTTGTCCGTCGCCTCGGTGCGGGGGAGCTGCACCTTTGGATCGGCGAAATCCTGGTAAGTCTTATCCCCGGCGAGCTCGGAGAGCAGGTATCCGGTGAGCAACGCGCGGACCGCTTTTTGCGTGCCGGCGTGCGTACCGGGCAGTCCGAACGCCTTCGTCACGCGGCGGCCCTCGGCCAGGCCGCCGCTCTTGGCCTTGCTGATCACCCGTAACGTCGCCGAGCGCCACGCCCGGGAGAGCTCGAAGGCGTTGAAGCGCAACGTTTTCTCATCACCCGGTGCACTGAAGATGATGCCCGGCAAGTTCAGGGCGGCGGCCGGTTCCGCAGCCGGTGGTTTGGTGACGGTCGGGAACACGGCGGCTACCGCTCGGGGCTTGTCGCGCATCCCCGCCGCGGCGAACACCGCGGCCGAACCACCGAAGCCATGTCCGGCCACGCCGAGCTTGGTCGGATGCACGCTGACCTTGCCAGGTCCCAACCGCACGCCAGCGGCGATGTCCAGTGCGGTGCCCAAGTCGAAGGCCATATTCAGCACCGATGGCGCGAGTCCACGCTCGGTGTCGGGCGCCGCCGCCACGATCCCCCACGAGGCCAGATGCTCGAGCAGTTCCGAGTAGCGGTCGACGCCGGTCACCCAGTCGTGACCGAAGGCAATCGCCGGCAGATTCAAGCCCGATTCCGGGGTGTACACCACACCCGGCAGCCCGGCGAAGGCCAAGTCACCTTTCAGGACGCGGTGCGGACCGCGGCGGGTCAAAGCGGCGACGAGCTTGCGGGTGCTGGCCACCGTTCGACGTTAGCGCACTTGCCCTGGGCCCGATCCCGGCCGCCGATTCACAGCAGCTTGGGAGCAACGATGCGCTTCGGATCGTCAGGGTACATAGCTTGGTGTGGTACAGATCGCCACATGAGAAAATTTGTGCGTGCCGCAGCATCGGCATTCGTCATGGGCGCCGGCTTGGGGCTCGTCGGTTTAGGGGCGGCTGACATCGCTCAAGCGCATCCCGCACCGTCTGCGCCGTTACCCGACTATCACTGGTGCCCCGGTCAACGTTACGACCCGGCTTGGGGACCCAACTGGGACCAGGGCCGTTGTCACGACGACCACTTTTATGACGGCGAGCCCCGAGACGAAGGCCATTACCGCAACGGTCCATACGACCGAGACTTCCGCTGATCTGATCCACCAGATGATCACGCCCGCCCGGCGGCTTCCTGTCGCCGGGCGGGCGTTTCACTCGGTTGCGTGGGATTTCCCGGCGTTTTCGTAGTTGTCTTCGATCAGCACGACCGTGCGCTCCGGGTAATCGATGATCGAGGCTGCTATCGGTAGCCGGACCCACAGTAAGTCCACACTTCGCCGGTGGGCACCTCGTCGATAGGACCGCAGCGGCAGGCCGTCGGCCAGCGTCCGGATGCCACCGACCGCCGAACCCGGGATGTTGTCGACGCCGATGCGCGGCAGTTCTCGACGGGCCTCGGCGTCACTGCTGGAGACTGCGCGCGGGTGGGCATCATGGCGACATAATTGCCCAACTCTGAAGCGGCACAATGGAAATGATCCGACGCCATCGATCCGCGAGTCCGTGATGAATAGGCCGGCTTTGCCGGCGGGTTACGTTTGTCACCAACAGCGACAGCCCGCACGCCGACTGCCGCCATACCCTAACCTCGAATGGTGCCGTCATTCTCAGGGCTGTCGCAATGGCGGCGCGAAGTGCTGCGGACCAACTTCTGGATGGTGCCGAGCCTAGAAGTACTCGGGGCTATCGCGCTGTTCTGCGTGACCTTGGAGATCGATCGCGCCGTCTACCACCACACCCTCACACTGCCGGCGTGGGTGGAAAACGGCAGCGCAGATACGGCACGCGAGATTCTCCTCGCGGTCGCCGCGGCGATCATGACGGTGATCGGAATCAACTTCTCGGTCACGATCGTCACTTTGACGCTGGCATCGACCCAGTTCGGGCCCCGGATGCTGCGCAACTTCATCCGCGATCGCGGTACTCAATTGACGCTGGGCACGTTCGTGGCGACCGCCGTGTACTGCGTGCTGGTGCTGGTGTCGATCGGCCCTGCAGAGCATGGCGTGTTCGTGCCGCACCTCTCGGTTACGGTCGTATTTGCGCTGGTGCTGGTCGACCTGGCCGTGCTCATCTACTTCCTCCACCACATCGCCATCCAGATCCAGCTTCCCTTCGTGATCGCCAGTATCGCCGGTGATTTGACGAGCTACCTCAGGGTGCGAAAGCCCGACATCCGGATGTCTTCGCCAGACGAGCAGGATGACCCTGACGAAATTGCCGCACTGGTCTGCACGATCGAGTCTTCCGGCGTGCTGATCCGTACCCCGAAAGGTGGATACCTGCAGGCCATTCGCTACAACCTGTTGATCCGCACCGCGTCGGCCGCTGACGCGGTGGTGCGCTTGCCCTACCGCCCGGGCAATTTCTTGGTGGAGGACAGTGAACTTGCCGCTGTGTGGCCACCCGAAGCCGCCGACCGCATCACCCGCTGCCTGAAACGCGCACAGGTCACCGGGCCGGTCCGCACCCTCGCCCAGGACCCGGCATTCGGCATCGACCAACTGGTCGAGATCGCCATTCGGGCACTCTCTCCGGCCGTCAACGACACATACACGGCGCTGACGTGCGTGGATTGGCTCAGCAACACCCTGTGCAAGCTCGGGCGGGTGTGGACGCCGGCGCAGGCCTATCGCGACCGCGCCGGCGCCGTCCGGGTCATCTGCGAGCAGGTCAGTTACGAGAATCTGGTGCAGCGGTCGTTCGACAAGATCCGCCAGGCCAGCAGCGGCATGCCCGCCTTGCTGATGCGCCAACTCGAAGCGCTTAGCTCGATCATGCAGCAGACCACCAACCCCGACCATGCCCGTGTGCTGATGGACGAAGCTGCCATGATCCAGCGCGCCAACCTCGAGTCGGTGCGGGAAGAGTTCGACCGCGCCGCCGTGGAACGCCGCTACAGCACCGTAGCCACCGTCTACGCCCGGCTGAGCCTTTGATCAATATCAAACGCGATTTCCACGCGTCAGAAGCCGCCTGAGGCGAACAGCTGCCCCACCGTGCCAGGTCACCTCCGCCCTGATACCTGGTGCTCCATTATTCTGGTCAGCTATGTGCGGAATCGTCGGCTATGTAGGGCATCGTCCTGCCTGCGACGTCGTCATCGACGCGCTGCGCCGGATGGAGTACCGCGGCTACGACTCAGCCGGGATCGCCCTGGTCGACGGAGACGGGGGCCTGACGGTACGTCGCCGCGCCGGCCGCCTGGCCAACCTGGAAGCCGCGCTTGCCGAGACACCGCTTACCGGCAACACGGGGCTGGGCCACACCCGCTGGGCCACTCACGGGCGACCGACCGACCGTAATGCCCACCCGCACCGCGACGCGGCCGGCAAAATCGCCGTCGTCCACAACGGCATCATCGAGAATTACGCCGTCCTGCGCCGGGAGCTGGAAACCGCGGGGGTGGAATTCGCCAGCGACACCGACACCGAGGTCGCCGTGCATCTGGTGTCGCAGGCGTATCGCCACGGCGCGACCGCCGGCGACTTCGTCAACTCGGTGTTAGTGGTGCTGCGCCGGCTGGAGGGTCACTTCACTCTGGTCTTCGCCTGCGCCGACGATCCCGGAACCATCGTCGCGGCCCGCCGGTCCACACCACTGGTGCTCGGGATCGGCGACGGCGAGATGTTCCTCGGTTCCGACGTGGCCGCCTTCATCAGCCACACCCGTGACGCGGTCGAGCTCGGGCAGGACCAAGCCGTGATGATCACCGCCGACGGCTATCGGATCACCGACTTCCACGGCAACCCGGACGACGCGCATGCTCGGGTTTTTCACATCGACTGGGACCTGTCGGCCGCCGAAAAAGGCGGCTACGAGTACTTCATGCTGAAGGAGATCGCCGAACAGCCCACCGCGGTCGCCGAGACACTGCTCGGGCATTTCATCGACGGCCGCATCGTGCTCGACGAGCAGCGACTTTCCGATCAGGAGCTGCGCGAGGTCGACAAGGTGTTCGTCGTGGCTTGCGGCACCGCGTACCACTCCGGACTGCTGGCCAAATACGCCATCGAGCACTGGACCCGGCTGCCCGTCGAGGTGGAGCTGGCCAGCGAGTTCCGCTACCGCGACCCGGTGCTGGACCGCAGCACCCTGGTGGTGGCCATCTCGCAGTCGGGAGAGACTGCGGACACCTTGGAAGCGGTGCGGCACGCCAAGGAGCAGAAAGCCAAAGTGTTGGCGATTTGCAACACCAACGGCTCACAGATCCCGCGGGAATGCGATGCGGTGCTCTACACCCGCGCCGGGCCGGAGATCGGGGTGGCATCGACCAAGACGTTTCTGGCGCAAATCGCCGCCAACTATCTGCTCGGGCTGGCGCTGGCGCAGGCGCGCGGTACCAAATATCCCGACGAGGTGGAGCGGGAATACCGCGAGCTGGAAGCCATGCCAGACCTGGTGGCCCGCGTGCTGGCCGCGATCGAGCCGGTGACCGCGTTGGGTTATCGATTCGCTCAATCGTCGACGATCCTGTTCCTGGGCCGCCATGTCGGCTATCCGGTCGCGTTGGAAGGCGCCCTCAAACTCAAGGAACTCGCGTACATGCACGCCGAGGGGTTCGCCGCCGGCGAACTCAAGCACGGCCCGATCGCGTTGATCGAGGACGACTTGCCGGTCATCGTCGTGATGCCCTCGCCGAAAGGGTCGGCCACCTTGCACGCCAAGTTGCTGTCCAACATCCGCGAGATCCAGACCCGCGGCGCGGTGACCATTGTGATCGCCGAAGAAGGCGACGACACGGTCCGCCCGTATGCCGATCATCTGATCGAGATCCCAGCAGTGTCAACGCTATTGCAGCCACTGCTGTCGACGATCCCGCTTCAGGTGTTCGCCGCGTCGGTGGCGCGGGCCCGGGGCTACGACGTCGACAAGCCGCGCAACCTCGCGAAATCCGTTACCGTCGAATAGATCCCAGCGGCTGCGGCCAGCGGATGAGATCGCTGTAGCCGCACCTGTCACTTCCGTACCCGGTGACGGCCCTGGTCTCGATCTGGGCGGTTCGCTCTGCCGGGACAAGATCCGATCATTGTCGGTTCCCTAGTTTGGGGACGCGTCCGCGTTCGGTCTCCGAGCCGTAAGTGACAGAAGTTGGTGTCGACTGACGTGCTAGATGAGGACTTATCCTGTTCTCACCGGCTAGCTGAGGAGCTGAAATGGCGTTGACGGATCGTTTGACGGTGGCAGCGGAGTCGCTGCACGCTACCAGTGCGGAGTGGCAGCAATTAGGCGCGACGCTGCCCGCACAACAGCTGCCTTTGGTGGGGCTTTCGGAAAGTTGGGCGAGCGCGTCAGCGGTCGAGGCAGTTCACGCCGCAACCGGCGTGGCAGGTCAGGTGTTAGGCGCACGGGTGAGCGGCAGCGCAGCGGCGACGACACAGGCTGCAGTGGCCTACGTGCGGCAAGAGGCGGAGGCGGCCGGCCAGCTTGATGGAATCAGCATGTGAGCAACGTGGGCATCCCGGCTCTGCCTGAGGTCGAGTCGTTTCATGTCCAGTACCTCACGACCGCCGCCGACCATTGGAATAGCACCGCCGATCACTGGGAGAAGGTGTTTCGCCACGTTCACACCACGGCCCAGGATTTGCCGTGGCAAGGCCAGGGCTATGACGCCATGCTGGCTCGCACCGACGGCGACATGTTGGTCGCCATCAGCCGAGCCGATCGTCTACGGGAAGCGGCGGGCGTCGCCGCCAAGGCCGCCGGCGAGTTGGAGTACTTGAAGAAGAACGTCATCGATGGTGTGCAGAATGCCCGCGAGCAGGGCTTTGAGGTTGGCGCAGATTATTCGGTCATCGACACCCGCAGCGATAATCCGTTTCAGCGAGCGCAACGCCAGACTCTGGCCCAAATCTATTCGGCGGACCTGCGACACCGGGCCGCTGCACTGGCGGCCTGCGACGACGAGGTCGCCGCAGAAATCACCCGCCAAGCCGGTGACGTCGCCGTAGGACTCTTCGGCGGCGGCAACAACGGCCACGTCCAACCCGCCGGCCGCGGCCGCCCAGCGCCGACAGTCCAGCTCGCCGCCGCAGTAAAGCACGCCCCACCGCCATCACCAGCCCCCGCGCTGGCCGACTCGCCAGTGGCCCAAACATTGACTCCACGACCAGTGGCCACACCGAGCCCGGCCGCCCCGGCACCGAAGGCCACCCCCAGCGTCATCAAACCCGCCGACCCACTCACCACATCCCCCGGCGGCGGGCGCCCGACAAGCCTGAGCCCGGGGATGCTCAACGCCGCCGCGCTTCGCGGACCAGTCACGACCATGCCTCCGACGACCACGGCCACCGGCACAGCGGCCCAACCGCTGGCATACGTCCCCCACGAACCGCCTCGGCCTCCCGTTACCCCGACGCCACCGCACCCAGCACTGCTAGACCCCGGCAACATCGCCCCAGCCCACCAACCCCAAACCACCGCACCGAACACTGCGCCCCCACCCACACACCCACTGCTCACACCACAACCTTCAGCGCCGCCTGAACCGGCCAACCCACCAGCCGCGCCTGTACACGGCCCACCAGCACCAGCTCCCGGTGTGGGCGGCCCCGGCATCCAAATGCTGGGCACCGGACTTGGCCGCTTACCACAAACACCATCAATCCCCATGCCGCGTGATCCGGCGCAGCCGGTTCCGCCGCCGCCTCCGGGCGTGCCGACATCGCAACGTCCGGATGTTTCAGGTTGGACAGCGCCGCCGCGAGCACATGACGTCGAAAATGCGCAGCAAAATCTACAGGACTTAGAGGATGCGATTAAACGCCACAACAGTAACCCGCCGAACCCTTACGACCCGAACGCAGTGGCGGCCTACAACGGTGAAGCCAATTACTACAATTCATGGGCGGCGCAGCTTGAGGGCGAAGTGGAGTCGTGGAACGGGGACTACACGCCCGCCCCAGTAGCGCAGACGCAAGAGAAACCAAATGCACCGTACTGGGCCCACCCAGATCCATCGCTACCGCAGTCGCCTACGGGTCAGCGCGGTGGCCCAATGAGGGTTGAGCCCGGAACGAACGGTCCTGCAACGATTGATGGGATACCGTTCAAAGGGCACGCGCTTGACGAAATGCAAAGTGACGGCATTCCGTTGAGTGCAGTTAATAGAGCGCTACGCGTCGGAGCGATCGAACCCGGGAAATATGGCAGGACAATTTTCTATGATGCCGTTAATAATATCAGCGTCGTCCAAGATCCGAGTGGCGAGATTGTCACCGTGAGCTACGGGCACCTACATGAGTAATGAAGAGTGTGGGCGCGACCGGGTTGCCGATCTTCGGCAGCTGGCGGTTGATTCCTTAAAGAGTTACGGTGGAGGATTCGCCGAACTGCAACGTATAGACCGAGACCTGAAGTCAATAATCTGGGCTCTCGAAGGAGTTGCGGATCCATCCTGGACGAGCTCGCTGTTCGGACAGTGGGGCCGGCTTGAGATTATTTATGCGTCGGTGCTTGGCCACGACCGGTACCGTTTGACCCGGGACGAAGAGATGGACGTGCAGGAAGCTGTCGCAGAGCTGCTCGCGGCGTTACAAGATTATGAAGTGCCTTTGAATTCTGGTGACAAGCCCAGAGAAAAGGATGTGGTCCGCCTACTGAAGCCCCTGCCGGCGAATAATCTTCCGGCCGGCTCGACAGGGACCGTTGTCGTGGACTACTCGGAGTATTCGGGCGAAGAGTTGCCTCAAGAATACGAGGTAGCGTTCGGCAATATCGACAGCAGCACCTCGACCCTAGTGACGCTTTGCGGAGATGACCTTGAGTTAGTGTCGCGGCCCGGTTATGGCAGATCGCCGTCGTAGCCGTGGCTTGCACTTCAATACCTTGTCCCTGACCGCCTGACCGCCAGTCTATTGTCGTCGCTGAGGATGCGCCGCGGGATGACCGACTCGCGCACCCAAGGACCTCGACACGGTCGCCCGCCAAGACACTGAGCCCGAGCATGAACAGCTCGCCGAAGCTGACGAAATTAATTGGGAGGGATTGCACAGCGATCTTCACAGCACCAGAGGACATTAACCTTCCGGGCCGTCCTATTAAGCTGGGCCGGTTCGTAGCCACGCTGAGCTCCCGGGGCCAAACCGTTCGCGTCTGTCCCGATTGAGGTTTCGACCGTCGAAGCCTGGCAACGCCGACGAGTTCGACATCCTCGCATCCGAAGCACTGGGCCACGTCGGCGTGCCCGCTGTCGTCACCGTGCCATGCATGACACTCCCTTGGCAGGTCGCGCAGAAACTTCGCGCAGCTACGGCCGTGCTCGTAAGGCCCAAGATCAACGCCCACACTCACGACCTGATCGACCTGAAGCTGTTCGCAGCCGCTGCTGGTCGGGACCGACCTGGTGGCGACGTGCTGCGCGTGCATTGCCGTGTTCGACGCGCGCGCTCAACATCTTTGGCCGCCTACGCTCGCCGCGTTGCCCGAATTGCCGCTTTGGCCCAAGATCTAGTTGAGCGCGCTGGAAAAACTCGGCCACTTCGAGCTGGCGGAGACGGTCGAGGCGGCTAAGGACCGAGTGCAGCGATTTGTCGATCGGATCGGCGCGGCGGAGAAACGCTGACCAACGAAGTGTGAGCGCGATAGCCTCTCGGGACCAAGAAGGGAATGACAGGTGAAGACTGACGATCTGGCCCAGGTACGCCGCACGCTCTGGGCCGCCGCCGACGAATTGCGGGCCAACTCGACACTGTCTCCCGCCGAGTACCGCGGCCCGGTCCGATCCTCGGATTGTTCGCGCCGAGCGAGCGAATGTATTGACGCTCCATCTGCCGAACCTCGCCTCGGTCGCCGTCTCGGACTCCGACAAAATCTCCGTCCAGGCGGTGCTCGGAGACATCGGCGGCGATGCGTTTCCTACCGCTGGTACTGCCGAAGTAGGTGATGGCCCCGGTGAGGTCCATGCCGACACAAATCATCGGGTTGGGGTAGGTGATTTGTAGACCTTCCCACGACGGATTCTATCTATGCCAACGGCTATGGGCCGAGTACTCTGGCCTCTTCGCACGCTATGCGCGGAGTGACCGAACGGACATGCCCGGAATTCCGTCTCATCACCCTCACGCTCCTGGCGTGGCTGCTCCCGATGTGCAAGCCGCACAAGCGCCGCCGCGCCGGCCGTGCTACCAAAAGAGCCGGTGGCCGTGCTACGCAGGATTGGCAAACAGCGACGGGTGCGCTGCGGCGACCTCGGCCGTTTATCCAACTGCGGGGTCGCGCGGGCGACTAGATCGTCCGCGGAACAGACCTGATACGCCAGGCGGCCGCAGCGGACGACGGGATCGCCCATAACCGAAGACTGCGGCGGATTCGAGACCACCTTGGCCTAGCATGATCTCTGCGGTCCGACGGACTTCCTCGGTCTCGTATAGCCGGCTCGGATATGTCCCCACCCGCACGACTGTGTTCGTGCTGCCTTGGGAACTTGACGTGACACTCATCCGGACGACCGCGGATCGCCTTATTGGTATGGCGCCTGAGTCATTGGTTGAGCAGTTGCTCGGGCAGATGCTGTACCGAACTGGCCGGCGTGCGGCGCCCGCCGAGCAGTCCTCTTGGAACCGCAGCCTCCCAGTCTTGGCCGCGGACCTTGCCGATGCCGGTCTCGGCGATGTCGAGATGCTGGTCGAATATCACCTTCCGCTCACATCTCAGCGTGCCGACGTTGTCCTCGCCGGCACCCACCCGCAAACCGGCGATGTGTCATACGTCATCGTCGAGTTGAAGCAGTGGTCAGCCGCCTACAGCTTCGAAGGCGACCCGGAGATCGTCGAAGTTCCGGGCGTCCTAGGGGGACCGCGGCTGCATCCCGTGATTCAGGTGCGAGGCTACTGCGAGTACCTCGTCGACTTCGCCCGAGTGATAGCAGACCGTCCTAATTCGGTGGCCGGAATGGCCTACCTGCACAACGCATCCGATCCCGCTCTCGTGAAGGAACTACTCGCCGTACCGGTCTCAACGACGGGCCGACTCTTCACTGCCGCCGATAAGGGAGCCATGTTCGACTTCCTTCGGTCGAGGCTTGCTCCGGTCCCCGGACGGCAGGCGGCTGATTTGCTGATCAACTCTCCCGTGGCACCGTCGAAACAGCTGCTGAAGCTTGCGGCTGCGGAGATCCGCGACCGCTCGCAGTTCCGGTTGATCGGAAACCAGCAGTTGGCGGTGGACTTAGTTATGCATGCAGTAGAGCACGCGCGTGCCGGGAACGCCAAGCGGGTGATCGCGGTGACCGGTGGGCCCGGCAGTGGCAAGAGCGTCATCGCGCTGTCTCTCGTGGGCGAGCTGGCACGGCGGGGTCGCACCGTCATCCATGCGACGGGGTCACGCTCGTTCACTCAGACGCTCAGGAAAGTCGCGGCTGTCAGAGCCCCGAAGGTCCGAGCGCTGTTTAAATATTTCAACCAGTTCATGACGGCCGATCCCAACGGCTTGGACGTTCTGATCATGGATGAGGCGCATCGCATCCGGCAAACGTCGGTCGACCGGTATACCCGCGCGGAGTTACGGACCGATCGCCTGCAGATCGACGAACTCATTGCCGCTGCCCGGGTTCCGGTCTTTCTGCTCGATGAGCACCAGGTGGTACGTCCCGGCGAAATGGGAACCCTTGAGCAGATCGAGCACCACGCTCAGGACCTCGGACTCGACTTTCAGCACATTGCGCTCGGCGAGCAGTTTCGGTGCGGCGGTAGCGAAGAATACGTGCAGTGGGTGGTCCGACTGCTGGGACTCGACGGTGATCATCCACCAACGGTGTGGTCCGGTGATCCGCAGTTCCATGTCAGCCTCGCTGAGACGCCTGAGGAGATGGAACACTATCTGGTAACCCAGATGCAGAAGAGATACACCGCGCGTATCACCGCCGGGTATTGCTGGCCGTGGAGCGATGCACGCAAGGACGGAACCCTCGTCCCTGACGTTCAGATCGGGGCGTGGTCACGTCCGTGGAACAGCAAGAGCGACAGGCGAATCGGAGATGCACCACCCAGTGCGCTGTGGGCCACCGACGACGGCGGATTCGAGCAGGTGGGCTGTATCTACACCGCACAGGGGTTCGAGTACGACTGGAACGGCGTGATCCTCGGACCGGACCTCGTGTGGCGCGACGGGCGCTTCGTGACAGTCCGTGATTCCAACCAGGATCCCGATTTCCGCAATCCGAAGACGTTGCCCGACAACAGTTTCGACGTCCTTGTGCGTCATGTCTACAAGGTCCTGCTGACTCGCGGGATGATCGGCACGGTCATCTACTCGACCGACCGCGAGACACGGGAGGCGCTACGCTCGCTTTTCGGTTCTCGTCGAGGTAGGGAAAGCCGTTCTATGGACGTCCAACCGCAAGATGTGAGGACCGTCATAGCAGATGGCCGGGCGAGCGCCGGGCGATGAGAGGGCAAGTCGCTCCCTTGGTCAGCTCTCCGAGAGTCAGGATCGCCAGTGTCTGCGCGGTGTGCGGGCCTTGTTCAAGGGCGTGACGGTCCCGGCTGGCTCATGGCCGCTGACGGATTGAAGTTGGGCGCTTAGTTCGGCGAGCACTGTGACGGCGGCTTGGTTTTTCGCTTCAGCGTGGTGTTTTCCTCGCGCAGTTTGGTGATGGCTTTTTTGAGTTTGGAGACCGTTTGCTGCAAGGCCACCAGCTATGCATCCCTTGGAGCGGACTCGCCTGAGCGGTTGGTGTACGCCCGCGATATCGGCGTCAGTTACTTCCTGGTGGGTGTAACGGCGGTGCTGGGCTATCACATTGCCCGGCCCTGGCGCTGGGGCTACTGGGCGATACTCATCCTGATCTTCGCTGTGCTCCTTACCGTCAAGCAGAACTTCACTGCCATCGGGCATTTCGCGGCCATCTTCATCGGGCTGTGCTGCTATCCGCTGGTGCGGCGGCGTGCCAGCCGGCCCTTGACGGCCGGGGTTGCGCCTAGATCCGGTTAGCGGTGACGTAACCGATCGAGCTCAACCGCATCGGCTCCTCGCCCTCGTCAGCCGGCAGCGGAAAGCCATGCTGGGCCATCAGATCGGCAGCGCTGACGGCTGCGGCCTGCCAGCCATGCGAGTTGAGATACTCGATCACGTCGGGGCGTTCGCCGTCGTACCACAGATCGGTCATCTCGACGTCGAAGCCGTGCTGGCGCCAGCTGTCGGTGACCTGGCGCATCCGCTCGCTCAACTCCGGCACCGAGCGGGCGGCGTCGGGCAGGTTTTCGGTGGCCAGCCGGCTGCCGGTGGTGCTCAGCTCGGCGATGTTGTCCAGCAGCCGGTCCTGCGCTTCCGGTGGCAGGAAGGGCAACAGTCCCTCAGCACTCCACGCGGCGGGCCGGCCGGCGTCGAAGCCGGCATCCTTCAGCGCGGACGGCCAGTCGTGGCGCAGGTCGACGGGGACCAGGCGATGCTCGGCGGTCGGGTGGACGCCCAGGTCGGTCATCGTCTGGGTCTTGAACTCGATCACCTGAGGCTGGTCGATCTCGTACACCGTGGTTCCGGCCGGCCAGGCCAGCCGGTAGGCGCGGGCGTCCAGCCCGGACGCCAGGATGACTGCCTGCTGGACCCCGCTGTCGGCGGCCTGCACGAAGAAATCGTCGAAGAAGCGGGTGCGGATTGCCATCATGTCGCGCATCCGGGCCATGCCGAACTGGTTGTCGCCGTCGACCTCGGCGGGGTCGAGCTCACCGCTGACCAGCCGGGTGAAGAAGTCGACGCCGACCGCGCGGACCAGAGGCTCGGCGAACGGATCGTCGATCAGCGCACCGGCCCCGCGACTGGCCAGCGCCCGCCCCACAGCGACACCCGTCGCCGTCGCACCCACGCTGGTCGCGAGGTCCCAGGTGTCGTTGTCTGCGCGTGCCATCTGTCCGCCTCTGATCGTCGCCCATCGGTTAGCTCCCGACTGTAGGACGGCGCGCTGAGCGGCCGCTGTGAGCGGTGAGCGCCTAGTTCCGATGCAGGCGAATGGAATGCCCGCCGGCGTGAAATGCTGAGCGGTGATGCGGCACTACTACTTCGCCGATGCGATTCGCGACGCCGAAGCGCCACTGCTGGCCAGCCTGCCCGAAGGTGCGTTGATGCGGCGCGCGGCCTACGGATTGGCGACTGTGGTCATCGACGAACTGAAGGCCCGTACCGGCGGAGTGGCGGGTCGGCGCATCTGCGCGGTTGTCGGCTCCGGCGACAACGGTGGCGACGCGCTGTGGGCCGCGACGTTCGCGCGCCGGCGCGGCGCGGCCGCGGACGCGATACTGCTCAAACCGGAACGCACCCACCCGAAGGGTCTGGCCGCGTTCCGCAAGGCCGGTGGCCGCCTCGTCGAACACGTCGACGCGAGCACCGATCTGGTCGTCGACGGTGTGGTCGGCATCTCCGGATCCGGTCCGCTGCGGCCGGCGGCGGCCGAACTGTTCGCCGCGGTCGACCGCGCTCAGATCCCGGTGGTCGCCGTCGACACCCCCAGCGGCATCGACGTGGCGACCGGGGCGATCACCGGCCCCGCCGTGCACGCAGCGCTGACCGTCACGTTCGGCGGGCTGAAACCGGTGCACGCCCTGGCTGATTGCGGCCGGGTCCGGCTCGTCGACATCGGCCTGGAGCTGGCCGCATCCGACGTGCAGTCACTGGAAGCCGCCGACGTGGCGGCGCGCTGGCCGGTGCCCGGCCCGACAGACGACAAGTACACCCAGGGCGTCACCGGCGTGATGGCCGGCTCGGCCACCTATCCCGGAGCGGCGGTGCTGTGCACCGGAGCCGCGGTCGCGGCAACTTCCGGCATGGTGCGCTACGCCGGCAGCGCGCACACCCAAGTACTCGCGGTATGGCCCGAAGTCATCGCCACGCCCACCCCGGCGGCCGCCGGGCGGGTGCAAGCGTGGGTGGTGGGTCCGGGGCTCGGCACCGACGACATCGGAACGGGTGCGCTGTGGTTCGCTCTGGACACCGACCTGCCGGTGATCGTCGACGCCGACGGGTTGACGATCCTGGCGGCGCACCCCGAACTGGTCGTCAACCGCAGCGCTCCAACGGTGCTGACACCGCACGCCGGCGAGTTCGCCCGACTGGCCGGAAACCCGCCCGGGGACGACCGCATCAGCGCCACCCGCAAACTCGCCGACGCGTTCGGCGCCACCGTGCTGCTCAAAGGCAACGTCACCGTCGTCGCCGAACCGGACGGACCGGTCTATCTGAACCCGGCCGGCCAGTCGTGGGCCGCCACCGCCGGCTCCGGTGACGTGCTGTCCGGCATGATCGGCGCCCTGCTCGCCGCGGGACTGCCCCCCGGTGAAGCGGCGGCCGCGGCGGTGTTCGTTCACGCGCGGGCAGCGGCCTTGTCCGCCGCTGACCCCGGGCCCGGCGACGCGCCCACGTCGGCGTCGCGCATCATCCCGCACGTCCGGGCCGCCCTGGCCTGTCTGCATTTTCCCCAGCAGGACTAGAAAGGATCCGCCGTGCCGCCCAACCACCCGTCCGTTCCCGCGCACTCGATCGGCCCCGCCTACACCAGCCGGTTGTTCACCACCCCGGTGCCGGCGCTGCGGCTGCCTGAGGAGTCGATGGACCCGGACGCCGCCTACCGCTTCATCCACGACGAGTTGATGCTGGACGGAAGCTCACGGCTTAACCTGGCCACCTTCGTGACGACGTGGATGGATCCGCAAGCCGGCCGGCTGATGGCCGAGACGTTCGACAAGAACATGATCGACAAAGACGAATATCCGGCGACCGCGGCCATCGAGCAGCGATGTGTGTGCATGGTCGCCGACCTGTTCCACGCCGAAGGACTGCGCGACGACGACCCGGGCAGTGCGTGCGGGGTGTCGACGATCGGGTCCAGCGAGGCGGTCATGCTGGGCGGGCTGGCCCTCAAATGGCGCTGGCGGCAAAAAGTCGGGAAGGACTGGAAGACCCGTACCCCCAACCTGGTGATGGGCTCCAACGTGCAGGTGGTGTGGGAGAAGTTCTGTCGGTATTTCGACGTCGAGCCGCGCTACCTGCCGATGGAGGAGGGCCGCTACATCATCACCCCCGAGCAGGTGACCGACGCCGTCGACGAGGACACCATCGGCGTGGTGGCGATCCTGGGCACCACGTACACCGGTGAGCTGGAACCGATCGCAGACATCTGCGCCGCACTGGACAAGCTGGCCGCGGCCGGCGGCGTGGACGTCCCGGTGCATGTCGACGCCGCCAGTGGTGGGTTCGTGGTGCCGTTCCTGCACCCCTCGCTGAAATGGGACTTCCGGCTGCCCCGGGTGGTGTCCATCAACGTCAGCGGACACAAGTACGGCCTGACGTACCCGGGCGTTGGGTTCGTGGTGTGGCGCAGCCACCACTACCTGCCCGAAGACCTGGTGTTCCACGTCAACTACCTCGGCGGTGACATGCCGACCTTCACCCTCAACTTCTCCCGCCCGGGCAACCAGGTGATCGGTCAGTACTACAACTTCCTGCGGCTGGGTCGCGAGGGCTACAGCCAGGTGATGCAGACGTTGTCGCAGACGGCGCGGTGGTTGGGACAGCAACTGCGCACGGGGGACCACTGTGAGCTGATCTCCGACGGCTCGGCGATCCCGGTGATCGCATTCCGGCTGGCCGGTGACCGCGGCTACACCGAGTTCGACGTCTCCCATGAGCTGCGCGGCTTCGGGTGGCAGGTGCCCGCGTACACGATGCCTGACAACGCGACCGACGTATCGGTGCTGCGCATCGTCGTGCGCGAGGGCCTGTCCGCCGACCTGGCCCGGGCTCTGCACGACGACGCCCGCACCGCACTGGCCAGCCTGGACAAGCTGAAGCCGGGCGGCCACTACGAAGGGCAGCACTTCGCGCACTGAGACCTTGGCCCAACGTCGACTTCTCGGGCCGATCCGGCCAAAATCGCGCAACAAGTCGACGCTCGGCGGGGCTCGTGATCGCCCGGTTCTGCGACAATCGGCAGCGAGGTGACTATGCAAACGACTTCGTCAACTGTCGCGTCGGCGGCTGCCGGCGTGCTCGCCGAGGCTGTGGTGGACCTCGGTGCGATCGCCCACAACGTGCAGGTGCTGCGCGAGCACGCCGGATCCGCGCAGGTGATGGCCGTCGTCAAGGCCGACGGCTACGGTCACGGCGCCACCCGGGTGGCCCGCACGGCGCTGGCCGCCGGTGCCGCCGAACTCGGCGTCGCCACCGTCGACGAGGCGCTGGAGTTACGCGCCGATGGCATCACCGCGCCGGTGCTGGCGTGGCTGCATCCGCCGGGCACCGACTTCGCGCCGGCAGTCGCCGCCGACGTGCAAATTGCCGTCTCCTCGGTGCGCCAGCTGAACGAGCTGGTCGACGCGGTGCGCCGGACCGGCCGGACGGCGACGGTGACCGTCAAAGTGGACACCGGCCTGAACCGCAACGGCGTCGGCGCGGCGCAATACCCGGCGGTGCTGACCGCGTTGCGCCGGGCTCTCGCCGAGGACGCGGTGCGGGTGCGCGGCATCATGTCGCATCTGGTCTACCCCGACCTGGCCGAGGAGCCGACCAATGCGCTGCAGGCCCGAAGGTTGTCGGACATGCTGGCCCAGGGCCGCGAGCAAGGTGTGCGGTTCGAGGTGGCGCACCTGTCGAACTCCTCGGCCACCCTGGCCCGGCCTGACCTGGCCTTCGACCTGGTACGCCCAGGCATCGCGGTCTATGGTCTGAGCCCTTTTCCGCTGCGCGGCGACATGGGACTGGTGCCCGCGATGACCGTGAAAACCAGTGTCGCGTTCGTGCGTTCGATTCGCGCCGGCGAAGGGGTGTCCTATGGGCACATCTGGGTCGCGGACCGGGACACGAACGTGGCGCTGCTGCCGATCGGTTACGCCGACGGCGTGGTGCGGGGTTTGAGCGGACGTCTGGAGGTGCTGATCAACGGTAGACGGCGCCCGGGCGTCGGACGGATCTGCATGGACCAGTTCGTGGTCGACTTGGGGCCTGGCCGCCCCGACGTGACCGAGGGTGACGAGGCGATCCTGTTCGGGCCCGGCAGCCAAGGTGAACCAACGGCGCAGGACTGGGCCGATCTGCTCGGCACCATTCACTACGAAGTGGTGACCGGCCCGCGCGGCCGCATCAGAAGGACCTACCGCGGAGCCGAAAACATTGGGCGGTAGAGATGCCCACGCCCGCAGTGCGTGGCTGGCGGGCGCGGCCGGCCTCGGCGCGGTCGGCACCATCGCCGCGGTGTCGGTGGCCCGGCAGCTGACTCGGCGTGCGGTCGTCGACGATCCTCTCGCCGGCGAGGATTTCGAAGCGCTGGACAACGATCGCAGTTCCGTGGTGACGACACCCGACGGGGTGCCGCTGGCGGTGCGCGAGGTCGGACCCGAGGATGCGCCGCTGACGATGGTGTTCGCGCACGGGTTCTGTCTGCGCATGGGCGCGTTCTACTTTCAGCGCAGGCGGTTGTGCGAGGAGTGGGGTTCGGGCGTGCGAATGATCTTCTACGATCAGCGCGGACACGGTCGCTCGGGCGAGGCGCCGCCGCAGACTTATACGGTTGCCCAACTCGGTCAGGACCTGGAGACGGTGCTGCACGTGACAGCACCGCGCGGACCGATCGTGTTGGTCGGCCACTCGATGGGCGGCATGACGGTGTTGTCGCATGCCCGCCAGCATCCGCGGCACTACGGCGGTCGCATCGTGGGCGCCGCGTTGATTTCCTCTGCCGCCGAGGGGGTTTCGAACTCACCGCTGGGCGAGATCTTGAAGAACCCGGCGCTGGACGCCGCCCGGTTCGCGGCGCGATCCGCGCCCAAGCTGGTACATCGCGGTCGCATCGTGGCGAAGTCGTTGATCGGACCGATACTGGCGGCCGCGTCCTACGGTGAAACCGACGTCAGCCCGAGCGTGGTGACGTTCTCCCAGAAGATGATGCTCGGCACACCGATTCCGACGATGATCGAATTCCTGCACGCGCTGGAAACTCTCGACGAAACCGCGGCGCTGCCGACGCTGGCGAAAATTCCCACGCTGATCGCTTGCGGGGACAACGATCTGCTGACCCCGGCTGACGATTCGCGGGGCATGGCTGAGCTGTTGCCGGACGCAGAACTGGTGCTGGTCGAGGGCGCCGGTCACTTGGCGCTGCTGGGCAAACCCGACCCGGTCAACGACGGTTTGGTGCGGCTGGTGAAGCGGGTCAATCCGCCGGGGCGGCTGACCGCGCTGACCCGGCGGCTGCGCGATCGGGCGCTGCGCCGTGCCTGACTGCGGCGGCACCGCGACGCTTCCCCGCGTCGAAGACACCCTTGCGCTCGGGTCCAGACTGGGCGGACTGCTGCGCGCCGGTGACGTGGTGGTGCTTTCCGGTCCGCTGGGCGCCGGCAAAACCGTGCTGGCCCGAGGCATCGCCGAGGCGATGGACGTCGAAGGTCCGATCACCTCACCGACTTTCGTGTTGGCCCGGGTGCATCGGTCGCGTAAAGCCAACGCACCGATCATGATTCACGTCGACGTATACCGGCTGCTGGATCACGGCGACGCCGACCTGCTCGGCGAACTCGACTCGCTGGACCTCGACGCTGAACTCGACGAGGCCGTCGTGGTGGTGGAGTGGGGCGAGGGCCTGGCTGAACGGCTTTCCGAACGCCACCTCGACATCCGCCTGGAACGCGTCGTCGACTCCGACGTCCGGATCGCGACGTGGCGGTGGGGGCTGTGACTCATTCAGAGACCGATATCGGCCGTGGCAAAGTGGTGCTGGCCCTGGACACCGCCACACCGGCCGTCACCGCAGGAATAGTGTTGTACGACAACGTTGTCGACGTGCTGGCCGAGCGGATTTCTGTTGACTCGCGCGGGCACGCCGAGCGGCTGACTCCCAACGTGCTGGATGCGCTCGCCGACGCCGGGCTGAAGATGGCCGATCTCGACGCGGTGGTGGTGGGTTGCGGGCCGGGCCCGTTCACCGGCTTGCGGGTGGGCATGGCGACCGCTGCGGCCTACGGGCATGCGCTCAACGTTCCGGTGCATGGCGTCTGCAGCCTGGATGCGATCGGCGTGCGCACCGGCGGCGACACGCTGGTGGTCACCGACGCCCGTCGGCGCGAGGTCTACTGGGCGCGCTACCGCGACGGCGTGCGCGTCGACGGTCCGGCGGTCAGCGCGCCGTCGGATGTCGACACCGGTGCCGCGATCGCGGTAGCCGGGTCGCCCCAACACGCGGCGCTGTTCGACCTGCCGCGTCGTGGTCCGAAGAGTCCGAGCGCCGACGGGCTGGTTCGTGCGGTGCCCGACTGGTCGGTGACGCCGAAGCCGATGGTGCCGCTGTATCTGCGGCGCCCGGACGCCAAGACGCCCCCCGGCGACCACGTCGTCATCGACGCGTTGACCGCCGCCGACGCGGGGCGGTGCGCTGAGTTGGAAGCGCAACTCTTCCCCGGCGACGACCCATGGCCGAAGACGGCGTTCCTGCGGGAACTCGCCGCCGAGCACAACCATTACCTGGCCGCCCGCATCGCCGACACCCTGGTCGGGTACGCCGGCGTCTCCCGACTGGGCCGCAAGCCACCGTTCGAACACGAAGTGCACACCATCGGCGTGGACCGCCGCTACCAGGGCAGGGGCATCGGCCGACGGTTGCTGACCGAGTTGTTGAACTTCGCCGTCGGGGGAGTGGTCTATCTGGAGGTCCGCACCGACAACGCGGCGGCGATCGCGCTGTACCGCAGCGTGGGATTTGTCAATGTCGGGCTGCGCCGGCGGTATTACCGGGTCAGCGGCGCCGATGCCTACACCATGCGACGCGAGGCTGGCCAGTGAGCGCCGCGTTGGCCCCGCGCACAGTGCTGGCCATCGAAACCTCCTGTGATGAAACAGGAGTCGGGATCGCCGCGCTCGACGCGGACGGCACGGTGACCTTGCTGGCGGACGAGGTGGCCTCCAGCGTCGACGAGCACATCCGCTTCGGCGGCGTCGTCCCGGAGATCGCGTCGCGGGCGCACCTGGAAGCTCTCGGTCCGGCGATGCGCCGCGCGCTGGCTGCCGCGCAGGTGACCAAACCCGACGTCGTCGCGGCCACCATCGGGCCGGGTTTGGCCGGCGCGCTGCTGGTGGGAGTTGCTGCGGCCAAAGCGTATGCCGCCGCGTGGGACGTCCCCTTTTACGCCGTCAATCACCTGGGCGGACATCTGGCCGCTGACGTGCTCGAGCACGGACCGCTACCTGAGTGCGTCGCGCTGCTGGTCTCCGGCGGACATACGCACCTTTTGCAGGTGCGTTCGCTCAGCGAGCCGATGGACGAACTGGGCAGCACGCTCGACGACGCCGCCGGCGAAGCGTACGACAAGGTCGCACGGCTGCTGGGGCTTGGCTATCCCGGCGGGCGGGTGCTCGACGAGCTGGCCCGCACCGGCGACCGGGAGGCGATCGTCTTCCCGCGAGGCATGACCGGGCCGGCCGACGACCCGTACGCCTTCAGCTTCTCCGGCCTCAAAACCGCGGTGGCGCGTTACGTCGAATCGCATCCCGACGCCGGCACCGCCGACATCGCGGCCGGATTCCAGGAGTCCGTCGCCGACGTACTGACCAAGAAGGCCGTGCGGGCCGCGACTGAGGTCGGCGTCTGCACCCTGCTGATCGCCGGCGGCGTGGCCGCCAATTCCCGGCTGCGAGAACTGGCCGCGCAGCGGTGCGCGGAAGCCGGTCTCGCGCTGCGCATTCCGCGGCTGGCGCTGTGCACCGACAACGGCGCGATGATCGCCGCGTTCGCCGCCCACCTGGTCGCCGCCGGAGCCGCGCCGTCGCGACTGGACGTGGCCAGTGACCCGGGCCTACCGGTCGTGAAAGCCCAGGTCAGCTGAGATTCGCTGACGGCGGGCCGCGGGCGCGCCGACGCCTCTGAAGAAAGCAGTGGGGCCGTCTTGAGTGCTAGCACTCGCATGTATAGAGTGCTAGGTGGCAATCTGAGGGTCCACGCGCCGGCACCCGCGACGACGACGCGTGAACACGGACGAATGCCGAACACCTGGTAATACAACGGTTCCGGGCTGGCTCCCGGACCCTCATCAACACTGGTCCGCGGCAACGGCCGCGGACCCCTATCGATCAAGTGGAGGGCTCCAATCGTGGCGAGCGTGAACATTAAGCCACTCGAGGACAAAATCCTCGTTCAGGCCAACGAGGCCGAGACCACAACCGCGTCGGGTCTGGTCATCCCTGACACCGCCAAAGAGAAGCCGCAAGAAGGCACCGTTGTGGCCGTCGGCCCCGGCCGGTGGGACGATGAGGGCGCCAAGCGCATCCCGCTGGACGTGTCCGAGGGTGACACCGTCATCTACAGCAAGTACGGCGGCACCGAGATCAAATACAACGGCGAGGAGTACCTGATTTTGTCGGCCCGCGACGTGCTGGCCGTCGTCTCCAAGTAACTCGCGGCGATCGCAAAATCGGCGAAGCCGAGTGCCGCGGGTCGCCGCCAAGAAAACCCAGCGGCGATCGCAAAATCGGCGAAGCCGAGTGCCGCGGGTCGCCGCCAAGAAAACCCAGCGGCGTGTTCCGCCCCGGTGATCACCGCGTCGATACGCGGGTGATTTCCGGGGCGGTGCGCTTTCTGCCGTCCAGGATGTCAAGGAAAGGTCCATGAGCAAGCAAATCGAGTTCGACCAAACCGCGCGTCGAGCCCTCGAGGCCGGCGTGAACAAACTGGCCGACGCGGTGCGGGTCACGCTGGGTCCGCGAGGCCGCCACGTGGTGCTGGCCAAAGCCTTCGGCGGGCCCACGGTCACCAACGACGGCGTCACCGTCGCCCGCGAGATCGACCTGGAAGACCCGTTCGAGAACCTCGGCGCCCAACTGGTGAAATCGGTCGCCACCAAGACCAACGACGTCGCCGGCGACGGCACCACCACCGCCACCGTGCTAGCGCAGGCGCTGATCAGGGCCGGCCTACGCAACGTGGCCGCCGGCGCTAACCCGATCGCACTCGGGCAGGGCATCAGCAAGGCCGCCGACGCGGTGTCTGAGGCACTGTTGGCGTCGGCGACCCCGGTGTCCGACAAGACCGCGATCGCGCAGGTCGCCACGGTGTCTTCGCGTGACGAGCACATCGGCGAGCTGGTCGGTGAAGCGATGACCAAAGTCGGTGTCGACGGCGTCGTCAGCGTCGAGGAATCGTCGACGCTGGACACCGAGCTGGAATTCACCGAGGGCGTCGGCTTTGACAAGGGCTTCGTCTCGGCGTACTTCGTCACCGACTTCGACTCGCAGGAGGCCGTCCTCGAGGACGCGGTGATCCTGCTGCACCGCGACAAGATCAGCTCGCTGCCCGACCTGCTGCCCTTGCTGGAGAAAGTGGCCGAAGCCGGCAAACCGCTGCTGGTCATCGCCGAAGACATCGAGGGCGAGGCACTATCGACGCTGGTCGTCAACGCGATTCGCAAGACGCTCAAAGCGGTCGCCGTCAAGGCGCCGTTCTTCGGTGACCGGCGTAAAGCGTTCCTCGAGGACCTGGCGATCGTCACCGGCGGCCACGTGGTCAATCCCGACGTCGGGCTGGTGCTACGCGAGGCTGGTCTGGAGGTGCTGGGCTCGGCGCGACGCATCGTGGTCAGCAAGGACGACACCGTGATCGTGGAAGGCGGCGGCAGCGCTGAGGCGATCGCCGACCGCGCCAAGCAGCTGCGTTCGGAGATCGAGAACACCGACTCCGACTGGGATCGGGAAAAGCTCGAAGAGCGGCTGGCCAAACTGGCCGGCGGGGTAGCCGTCATCAAGGTCGGCGCGGCCACCGAGACCGCGCTCAAGGAGCGCAAGGAAAGCGTCGAAGACGCGGTGGCCGCGGCTAAGGCGGCCGTCGAGGAGGGCATGATCCCGGGCGGCGGCACCGCGCTGCTGCAGGCCCGCAAGGCGCTGACCGACCTGCGGTCGTCGCTGAGCGGCGACGAGGTGCTCGGTGTCGACGTCTTCACCCATGCGCTGGCTGCTCCGCTGTATTGGATCGCGTCCAACGCCGGGCTCGACGGCGCCGTCGTGGTCAACAAGGTCAGCGAACTGCCCGCCGGGCAGGGGTTCAACGCGGCCACCCTCGACTACGGCGACTTGGCCGCAGAGGGCATCGTCGACCCGGTCAAGGTAACCCGGTCGGCGGTGGTCAACGCCGCCTCGGTGGCCCGGATGTTGCTCACCACCGAGACCGCGATTGTCGAAAAGCCCGCCGACGCAGACGACCACGGTCACGGTCACGGTCACGGTCATCATCACCACTAGGCAGGTAGTTTTGGATGCTCGAGATTAAAGCTACTGCGAGGCGTTCCAGCGTGTCTTCGCAGCGGTTTATGTGTCGCGGTGGGGTCGCTGGGCTGATCGCCGGGTGTTCTGCTGTTCAGTCCGGCGACTTACTGAGGGTGGGTCGCCAGATACTCTCCCACCGGGATCGGTGATGTTTCGGCGTAGCCCAAGGGCAGTAACACGTCACCAGCGGTCGTGGAGTAGTACACGTCCCATCTGTAGTAGCCGGCAAACGCAGCAGGATCGGTTGCCAGCACTGACCCGTACTGGTTGACCGCCCGTACGTATTCATCGGAGTGGTTGTACCGGCGGATCGCCTGATCGCGATCGTTGGCGAAGCCGTTAGCGGCCAGATAGCGGCCGGCCGCCATGATGCTGTCGTGGGGCGAGTGGATATCGCCGCCTGCGCCGTAGGCGGCGAACGTGGCGGGCAAGAATTGCATCGGGCCTTCGGCGCCGGCGGTGCTGACGCCCTGGATACTGCCGAAGCGGGTCTCGATCAGATTGATGGCCGCCAGGTAGTTCCAGCCAACGCCGAACGCCGACTCCGCATCGTGGTAGTCGCTCATTAGTTCGTCCGCTGCAGCAGGGGACTCGATGCGCCACGCGGGCAAAGTGTTTCTCGGGCGTGTCATCGCGTCGAGTTGCCGGCGGGCGTCGACATTGCGGTCATAGACCTCGAGTAGGGACGGCGGGATTCGCGGGCGCGCAATCGCGTCCCACTCGGGGTGCCGCCCGATGGCGCGGTAGGCCGCCTGCTGGCGGTGCGCCGCCGCCACCAGTGCCGTCTCCGCCGTCGACGGATCACGCAGCGCTTGTTCGTCGGCGACGAGGTCGTCGGCCAATTGCGCGGGATCTGCCGGCAGCTGCGGTTGCGCGCCCGCGGGAATCATGGCCGCTCTCGCCGGCCCTGCGGCGGCCGACGTCGGCGCGGTCGTGCCGGCCACTATCTTCGTGGTCGGCGGTGCTGTTGGCTTAGCACAACCGGCGAGTGCGAACGCGATCGCCGCGACCACAAGCAGGGCGATGGCTCTACGGTTACGGCTCACTGTGTTCACTTCCGTCGAGTGTCGCACTCCCGTCGGTGCGGCTGATTGACCTTTGTGAGTCGTTCGTATCAGATCCAGTCAAGTCGTGGACTGCGGTGGAGCACAAGTTCGCCTGCCCGGCAGACGCGAAAGCCCCCGCACGCTCGGCGTGGCGGGGGCTTTCGCGTCTGGTCGCGAAGTCAGGCGGTGCGACGGATGCCGCGGGCGCGGCCGATGTCGCGCTTGAGCAGCATGTCGCGTTCGGTCTCCGACAAGCCACCCCAGATGCCGTACGGTTCGCCGACCTCCAATGCGTGGGAGCGGCACTGCTCTATCACCGGGCAGCGACGGCACATCTCCTTGGCGCACCGCTCGCGTTGCATCCGAGCCCGGCCTCGCTCACCGTCGGGATGAAAGAAAATTGAGGAATCAACGCCCCGGCAAAGGCCGTGCAGTTGCCATTCCCAGATGTCGGCGTTGGGCCCCGGTAAGTGCTCCGGCTGTGGCATGTGAAATCCCTCTCTACACACCCATTTCTGGGCCAGGTTGCGAACGCGTGCGTCGTGCAACTGTTTCGAGCGATCACCGGTGACTACTCGTCAGTAATCAACGTAGACACGCTTCCGAAATCGAGTCAACTCCCGGGTTCACAGCCGAACGGCCGACGAAAGCCGCCGATTAACGGCGCGTTCACGAGCGGGCGGTGACTTTCCGGCCCCAACTGTGCCTTGCGACGTGGGCCGATCATCGAAATTGGCAGTTCAGCCCTACCGGACCGGTAAAGCACAATTTCGAAAACGCCGGCCGGTTATTAATACCGCCGTAACTTACCGACCACAAGATTTTAACTGCTGCAGGTGCGTGATACTCGTCCCATGGTCGAGGCGACGTTGTTGGCCGCCGCCTTCGGCGGCCAACCCGGCCGATGGCCACTGCCGACCGCGACCACACCGCACCAGTGTTGGCTGCGCGCGGTGGCGGCCGGCGGTCAGGGGCGTTACGGCAGCGCCCGCGGCGATCTCGAGACATTGCTGCGCTGCGCTCCAGCCGGCCCGCTGGCCTCGTTGGCGCACAGCACCCAGGGTTCGTTTCTGCGGCAGCTCGGCTGGCACACGCTGGCGCGGCGCTGCGACGGCCGGGCGCTGACGCTGGCCGATGACAACCCCGCGGCCCGCGCCGACGCGTTGACCGGCCTGGCCGCTGACGCGCTGGGCGTCGGCCGCTTCACCGCCGCGGCGATGTTGTTGAGCCGGGTAACGGCGGGCAACGCGGCGCATCGGGTGGCGGTGCGCCGCAGTTGGGTAGCAGCCGAGCTGGCGATGGTCACCGGCGCCGGCAAGACGGCCGTGCTGCACGCCGAGGCGGCCGTCGAGATGGCGGCTCAGCCAATTCTCGAGCCGTTCGAGCCGGTCGTGGGAGCCGTGTCCGAACGCCACCGCGTCAAAAGCCAGCTGGTACTGGCGGCCGCGCTGTGCAGCTCCGGGGATCTGGACCGCGCGCGCACCGTCGGAGACGCCGCGCTCGAAGCCGCTGGGCAGCTCGGATTGGTTCCGCTGCGCTGGGCGCTGGCGTGTCTGCTGGGCGACGTCGGCAGCGCAGGCCACACCACCGAAGCGCTTCGGGTGCTGCGGGACAGCTGCGCGGATCAGGTGCGGCACGCCGGCGGTGTCTGGGCGCGCGCTACCGCCTGAACGGGGCATCGGCCGTTATCGTCGTCGTGTGTCACTGCGCCGGGATACGCCGACTCCGTAACGCCGGACGTACCGCGGCCGATGACAAACCCAGAAGAACGTCTCGACGCCGTCGTCCCAGCGGTGCTGGCAGGTGATCGGGGCGCGCTTCGGCAACTGTTGGAGACCATCCGCCCGATCGTCGTCCGATATTGCCGGGCTCGACTGGGCCCGGCGGAGCGGAACGGAGTGTCGGCGGACGACATCGCGCAGGAGGTGTGCTTGGCCGTCATGACGGCGCTGCCGCGCTATCGCGATCAGGGCCGCCCGTTCCTCGCTTTTGTGTACGGCATCGCCGCGCACAAGGTCGCCGACGCCCACCGTGCGGCTGCCCGCGACCTGTCACACCCGGTCGAGAAGTTGCCCGAAAGCTATTCTGCTCAAAGCACTCCCGAGCAGTCAGCCATCGAAGCCGAATCGGTCGCCCGGATGAATCAGCTGCTCGAGGTGTTGCCTGCCAAGCAGCGCGAGATCCTGATCTTGCGTGTCGTCGTCGGCTTGAGCGCCGAAGAGACCGCCGACGCGTTGGGCACCACGTCCGGAGCCGTCCGGGTGGCTCAGCACCGGGGGCTGGCACGGTTGAGATCGGCACTCATCGCCACGGAACAAGACCGTGTCTGAGCTCGAGTTCGATCCGGTGGCCACCGATGTGCTGGCCCGCACCGACCGATTCATCGATGCGCTCGCCGCCGCCGACCCGATCGGGACCGCCGACGCCGACCGCGACGACGACGTGCTGGCCGCCCTGCTCGGGGATTGGCGCGACGAGCTCAGGCAGCCGCCGTCAGCTGCGCTGGGCATCGAGGAAGCCGCGTTTGCCGCGTTGAGCTGCGGACGGGCGGCGCGGGCGAACCGGCGCCGCGGGCTGGCTCTGGCGGCGGTGGCCGCTGCCGTGTTGGCTTTCGGTGGCCTCGGGGTCATGGTGGGCGATGCGCAACCCGGCGGCTCGCTGTACAACGTGCGCACGGTGCTGTTCGGCCAGGCGCCGGTCGACGACGATCAAATCGAGTTGACCGCGAAGACCGAGCTGGCCGAGGCGCAGCAGATGATCGCCCAAGGCCGATGGGATCAGGCCCAGGGCAAACTTGCGGCGGTCAACGACACTGTGCAGAGCGTCAACGACACCAACCGCAAACACGATCTGATCGACCAGGTCAACCGGTTGACCGCGAAAGTCGCCACCCGTGACCCGGGACCTTTCATCCCGCCCGCCGGCTAGCAGGAACTGCAGAAAAGCTCAACGATGTCCGTGGTATCCGTCGGCGTCCGACGTCGCCTCATTGAGCGATGCGTCGGCGTAACCGCGGCAGTAGTCCCACGTCACGTAGGCGTCGGGCTCCGGATCGTAGGCCGGCTCGTGCGGTCGCACAGTGCCGTCGATCAGCAGCTGTAGGAGATTGGCCCGCAACATATCCCAGTCGTGGTAGTGGTCTTGCTGGCATTCGTCGCAGCAGACCACCAGGCCGCGGATCCCCCGGTGCGCCAACAGGGCCTCGTATACGGCAAGGTCGGCCAGATCGGCTTCGACCGCTGTGCGCTCCTGCGGGTCTAGCGGTTGACCCGGTTCGACGGCGTCGAGCGCAGCCGAGGGATCGCACGGGTCATCGGCGAAAGGATCGGGCGGCAAACCCGGTGGGAGATGGTCGCGCACCTCACCAGATTACGCAGGCCGCCAGCCGCAGCGCCAGCGACCGGCCGGGCGAGCCGTCCTGTCGGCCGCGCCGGTCGACATGCCCCGAGAATCGGTCAGTGAGCCGATAGGATGGACGTCACTCGCCCGCTGGAGAACGTGCTCGTTGTGCAGCTCGTTTCGGCACCTGTTTTGGAGGCCGCCCGAATGTCTACTCTTGCCGGCGGCTCTGACCGGGTCGCCAGTCCGTTCTTTCGCCTCGGCGGGCCGGCCGAAGAGGCGATGCCGACCGGCGGCGACGATCCGAACAAGGTTGCGATGCTGGGGCTGACCTTCGATGACGTCTTGCTGCTGCCCGCGGCCTCTGATGTGGTGCCCGCCACCGCGGACACCTCCAGTCAGCTCACCCGCAGGATTCGGCTCAAGGTGCCGCTGGTCAGCTCTGCAATGGACACCGTCACCGAATCCCGGATGGCGATCGCGATGGCCCGGGCCGGCGGTATGGGCGTGCTGCACCGCAATCTGCCGGTCGCCGAGCAAGCCGGTCAGGTAGAAACAGTCAAGCGCTCCGAAGCCGGGATGGTGACCGACCCGGTTACCTGCCGGCCGACCAACACGCTGGCCGAGGTCGACGCGATGTGTGCGCGATTCCGGATCTCCGGGCTACCGGTGGTCGACGCGGTGGGCTCACTCGTCGGGATCATCACCAACCGGGACATGCGGTTCGAGGTCGACCAGTCCAAGCGGGTCGTCGAGGTGATGACGAAAGCCCCGCTGATCACCGCGCAGGAGGGCGTTACTGCCGACGCCGCGCTGGGTTTGCTGCGCCGCAACAAGATCGAGAAGCTGCCCATCGTCGACGGCCGGGGCCGGCTGACCGGGCTGATCACCGTCAAGGATTTCGTCAAAACCGAACAGCACCCGCTGGCCACCAAGGACAGCGACGGACGGCTGTTGGTCGGTGCGGCCGTCGGCGTCGGCGAAGACGCCTGGGCCCGCGCGATGACGCTGGTAGACGCCGGAGCCGACGTCGTGGTCGTCGACACGGCGCACGCCCACAACCGGCTGGTGCTCGACATGGTCGGCAAGCTCAAAGTCGAGGTCGGCGACCGGGTTGAGGTGGTGGGCGGCAACGTCGCCACCAGGTCGGCGGCCGCGGCGCTGGTCGAGGCTGGAGCCGACGCGGTGAAAGTGGGCGTGGGACCGGGGTCGATCTGCACCACGCGGGTGGTGGCCGGGGTCGGCGCGCCGCAGATCACCGCGATCCTGGAGGCCGTCGCGGCCTGCGCTCCGGCGAGTGTGCCGGTGATCGCAGACGGCGGTCTGCAGTATTCCGGCGACATCGCCAAGGCGCTGGCCGCGGGCGCGTCGACAGCGATGCTGGGGTCGCTGCTGGCCGGCACCGCCGAAGCGCCCGGTGAGCTGATCTTCGTCAACGGCAAGCAGTACAAGAGCTACCGCGGCATGGGATCGCTGGGCGCCATGCAAGGTCGCGGTCAAGGCAAGTCGTATTCCAAAGACCGCTACTTCGCCGACGATGCGTTGTCCGAGGACAAGCTGGTGCCGGAGGGCATCGAGGGCCGGGTGCCGTTCCGGGGCCCGCTGGCGACAGTGATCCACCAGCTCACCGGTGGCCTGCGCGCCGCCATGGGCTACACCGGCGCCACCACCATCGAAGTGTTGCAGCAGGCGCAGTTCGTCCGGATCACCGCTGCGGGCCTCAAAGAGAGTCACCCGCACGACATCACGATGACCGTCGAAGCCCCTAATTATTCGGCACGGTGAGCAGGTTGACGCATGCGTGACATGGTCGAGATCGGGTTGGGCCGCACCGCGCGGCGGACCTACGAACTCGCCGACGTCAACATCGTCCCGTCGCGGCGCACCCGCTCGTCGCAGGACGTGTCGACGGCCTGGCAACTGGACGCCTACCGGTTCGAGATCCCCGTCATCGCCCATCCCACCGACGCCCTGGTCTCGACGGAGTTCGCCGTCGAACTGGGCCGCCTCGGCGGCCTGGGTGTCCTCAACGGTGAAGGTCTGATCGGTCGGCACCCCGACGTCCACGCCAAGATCGCCCAAGTCTTGGAAGCCGCCGCCAAAGAACCCGAACCGGCCGCGGCGATCCGGCTGCTGCAACAGTTGCACGCCGCGCCGCTTGATCCCGAGCTGCTGGGCGCTGCGGTGGCCCGCATCCGGGAGGCCGGGGTGATCACCGCGGTGCGGGTGAGCCCGCAGAACGCCCAAGCGCTGACCCCGGTGCTGCTGGCGGCGGGCATCGACCTGCTCGTCATCCAGGGCACCATCGTGTCCGCCGAACGGGTCGCCCAGGATCGGGATGGGACCGGTGAGCCGCTTAATTTGAAGACGTTCATCGCCGAGCTCGACGTGCCGGTAGTCGCCGGCGGCGTGCTCGACCACCGCACCGCCCTGCACCTGATGCGCACCGGCGCTGCCGGCGTCATCGTCGGCTACGGCTCCACCCGCGGCGTGACGACCAGCGACGAGGTGCTGGGTATCAGCGTGCCGATGGCGACCGCGATCGCCGATGCCGCCGCGGCTCGGCGCGAATACCTCGACGAGACCGGCGGTCGCTACGTCCACGTGCTGGCCGACGGAGACATTCACACCTCCGGCGAGTTGGCCAAGGCGATCGCCTGCGGCGCCGACGCGGTGGTGCTCGGCACCCCGCTGGCCGAGGCGGCCGAGGCGCTCGGTGACGGCTGGTTCTGGCCGACGGCCGCGGCGCACCCGTCGCTGCCCCGCGGGGCGCTGCTGCAGGTCGCCGTCGGTGAGCGCCCACCGCTGCGCCAGGTGCTGGGCGGCCCGTCCGACGATCCGTTCGGTTCGCTGAACCTGGTCGGCGGCCTGCGCCGGTCGATGGCCAAGGCTGGCTACTGCGACCTCAAAGAGTTCCAGAAGGTGGGGCTCACCGTCGGCAGCTGAGCTGGTGGCACCGGGCCCCGCCCGGCCACCAGACGCATAGGCTCCTCAGCCGTCGGCGTGTCAGGGAATTTTGCGTCTGCTCGGCAAAGGTCATAATGGTCAGATGAAGCCGGATTATGACGTTCTGATCATCGGTTCGGGGTTTGGCGGCAGCACCACAGCGCTTCGGTTGACCGAGAAGGGTTATCGTGTCGGTGTGCTCGAAGCCGGCCGGCGGTTTACCGACAAGGACTTTGCTAAGAGCTCCTGGGACCTGCGTCGCTTTCTGTGGGCGCCCAAGCTGGGCTGCTACGGGGTTCAGCGCATCCACCTGTTGCGCGATGTGATGATTCTGGCCGGCGCCGGCGTGGGCGGCGGATCGCTGAACTACGCCAACACCTTGTACGTGCCGACCGAGCCGTTCTTCGCCGACAAGCAGTGGGCGCACATCACCGACTGGCGTGCCGAGCTGATGCCGCACTACCAGCAGGCGCAACGGATGCTCGGCGTGGTGCGCAACCCGACGTTGACCGCCGCCGACCGGATCATGAAGGAAGTTGCCGAGGACATGGGCGTCGGCGACACCTTTGTGCAGACGCCGGTCGGGGTGTTCTTCGGCCCCGACGGGCGGAAAGCCCCCGGCAAGACGGTGCCGGACCCGTACTTCGGCGGGGCCGGACCCGCGCGAACCGGGTGCCGCGAAGTGGGGGAGTGTATGACCGGCTGCCGCCACAACGGCAAGAACACGCTGGTCAAGAACTACCTTTACCTCGCTGAGTCGGCCGGTGCCGAAGTCCATCCGATGACCACCGTGACCGGCTTCGAGCAGCGGCCCGATGGTCTGTGGGAGATTCGCACCGCACACACCGGACGGTGGGTCCGGAAACAGAAACGCACTTTCACCGCCACCCACCTGGTGCTGGCCGCCGGCACCTACGGCACTCAGCGCCTGCTGTTCAAGATGCGGGACAAGGGCAAGTTGCCCGGACTGTCCGAGCGGCTGGGGGTTTTGACCCGCACCAACTCCGAGGCGATCGTCGGCGCCGGGAAATTCGAAGTCGATCCGGATTTGGACCTGACACACGGGGTGGCGATCACGTCGTCGATTCATCCGACGTCCGACACCCACGTCGAGCCATGCCGTTACGGCAAAGGCTCCAATGCGATGGCGCTGCTGCAGACGCTGATGACCGACGGCCCCGGCCCGGGCGGCTCCGACGTGCCGCGCTGGAGACAACTGATCGCGACGGCCCGCCAAGATCCGCGCGGCACCCTGCGGCTGCTCAACCCCAAGCAGTGGAGCGAGCGCACCATGATCGCGCTGGTCATGCAGAACCTCGACAACTCGATCACCACCTTCACCAAGCGGGGCAAGCTGGGCATCCGCTGGTTCACCAGCAAGCAGGGCCACGGTGAACCGAACCCCACTTGGATCGCGGTCGGCAACGAAGTCACCCGCCGGATCGCCAAGAAGATCGACGGCGTCGCCGGGGGCACCTGGGGCGACCTATTCAACATCCCACTGACCGCGCACTTCCTGGGCGGTGCGGCGATCAGCGACACCCCAGAACAGGGCGTCATCGACCCCTACCACCGGGTGTACGGGTACCCGACCCTGTCGGTGGTCGACGGCGCCGCTATCTCGGCCAATCTCGGTGTCAACCCGTCACTGTCGATCACCGCGCAAGCCGAGCGGGCTGCGGCGCTGTGGCCGAACAAGGAGGAGGACGACCTACGGCCGAAACAGGGTCAGCCGTATCAGCGGCTGGAACCGATCTCGCCGGACCATCCGGTGGTGCCGGCCGATGCGCCGGCCGCTCTGCGCTGGCTACCGATTCAGCCGATCAGCTCAGCGGGCTGACGGGGCACGAAATCCGCGTCAGCTAGCTACCGCCTCTAGCGGGGCGCCGTTGACCACCCGGCTGCGTTCGCCGCGGACGCTGACGGGCACATCGCCCATCAGCGTGACCCGGTGCATCAGCCGGTATTGGTCGTCGTAGTCGTCGATCGCCCGGTGTTGCGTCGCCCGGTTGTCCCAAATGGCCACGTCACCCGGCTCCCAATTCCACCGGATGGTGTTCTCCGGCGTGGTGATCCGGCGTTGCAGCAGTTCGAACAGCACGTGCGACTCGTGGCTGTCCAGGCCAACGAAGCTGCGCACGAAATCACCGGCGACCAGGGTGCGTTCACCGGTTTCCGGGTGCACCCGCACCACTGGGTGTTCGGTGCGGAAATCCGGCTTCTCGAACACCTGCCGGAACGCCCGCTGCGCGTCGGTCATCGCTGACTCCTGGTCGGTAGGCACGTAGTCGTAGCGGTTGGTGTGCAGCGCCCACAGATTCTCGACGAGGCACTTGAGCGGTTCGGGCAGCTCAGCGTAGGCCGCCGCGGTCGAGGCCCATAGCGTTGTCCCGCCGTAGCTGGGCAGCGTGATTGCGCGCAGGATAGAAGCCGCCGGATAGTTAGCGGCGAACGTGACGTCGGTGTGCCAGCGCGTCGCCTTGCCGTACTCGGAGTTGATCGGGGTGATGATTGGGGTTTTGTCGGCGGCCAGCACAGCCGCTGCCGGGTGGCCGATCGGCGTACCCAGCAGGCCGGCAAACGACAGCTGCTGATCGTCGTCGAGGTGGTGTTGACCGCGGAAGAAGATCACCCGGTGGGATAACAGCGCCCGGCGGATCTCGTCGACCGCGGCGACGTCCAGACCGCCGCTCAGCCGGACACCGTCGATGCGGGCGCCGATGCGGCTGCCCAACTTCGTCACGGTCAGTGCAGGGATTTCAGAGCTGGTCATCGCTGGTCCTTCAAACGTCGTAGTCTGCGTTGCGCCGGCAGTTGTAGTCACTTGACTACAACTGCATATCGGTTACCGTAGTCAGATGACTACGCGCGTGTCAACGCCGAAACGGTCAGACGCACCAGTCGGGCGGGCCGAGGTGGCCGCCGCGATCCTGACCGCCGCTGCCGAGCTCTTCGCCGAACACGGCCCAGCCGCCACCTCAATCCGCGACATCGGCGCGCGGTCCAAGGTCAATCACGGGTTGGTTTTCCGGCATTTCGGCGCCAAGGAGCAACTGGTCGGCGCGGTGCTCGACCACCTGGGCGCGACCATCACTGAGCTGCTGGCCGCCGGAGCGCCGCCCGAGCAGGTTGAAGCGGCCGCCGATCAGCAGATGCGGGTGATGGCGCGTGCACTGCTCGACGGCTATCCAGCCGGGCAGCTGCAGCAGCGCTTCCCTAATGTCGACGCTTTGCTCGAGCAAGTGCGTCCGCGTCACGACAGCGACGCCGGCGCACGCTTGGCGGTTGCCAACGCCCTTGCGTTGCAATCTGGTTGGCGTTTGTTCGAGCCCATCCTGCGCGCGGCGGCCGGTATCGGGGACGTGCCGGAGGCAGATCTGCGTCGTGCTGTCGGCGAAGAGATGGCACGCATGCTCGAGCCGCGTTGATGTGTTGCGGTCGACTTACTGTCCTTTAGGGGTGGCGACGACCCGACGGTGCATCGGCTCCCGGCCCGGCGGCTGCGTCGGCGGCGGCAGCAGCGGTTTACGCGGCCGCACCGGTACGGTGGTCGGCTCTTGGGTGCTCAGCGTGAGTTCCTCACCGGCGTGGCGGAGCGTCAGCTCCTCGCCGTCGGGTCCGTCGCGCAACGTGTAGGTCACCTCGTCGTGGCTGGCGCACACCGTCAACCGAAACCCGCGCCAGCGCAACCGGAAACGCAGGCATGCGAAACCATCCGGCAGCTGCGGGTCCAGCGTCAGCACGCCCTCGTCGTCGCGCAGGCCCCCGAAACCGCCGACCATCGCGGTCCACGCGCCGGCCAGCGACGCCATGTGCAGGCCGTCGGCGCTGTTGTGGTGCAAGTCGCGCAGGTCGATCAGCGCGGCTTCGTAGGCGTAGTCGTGGGCGAGCTCGAGATGCCCGACCTCGGCGCACATCACCGCCTGGGTGCAGGCCGACAGCGACGAGTCACGCACAGTGCGGGGCTCGTAGTAGTCGACGTTGCAGGCCTTCTGCTCTGGGGTGAACGCATGACTTTGCCACTGCATCGCCAGCACCAAGTCGGCTTGTTTGATCACCTGCGCCGGGTAGAGCCGCACATACGGCTCGTTGAGCAGCAGCGGGTAATTCTGGTGGTGCTCGAAGTCCCACTCGGCGAAGGTGGTGAAACCCTCGCACTGCTGGTGCACGCCCAGCTCCTCGTCGAACGGGATCGCGACGGCGTTGGCGGCGTCCCGCCAGCCGGCGGTCTCCTCGGTGTCGACGCCCAGGGCGCGCGCTTTCTCCGGGTGCCGGGTGCAGGCGTCGGCCGCTACCCGCAGGTTGTGTGCCGCCATCAAGTTGGTGAAGGTGTTGTCCCGCACGATTGCGGTGTACTCGTCAGGCCCGGTGACGCCGTCGATGTGCCAGACACCATACCTGTCGTGGTGTCCGAGCGAGCGCCACAGCCGGGCGGTCTCGATCAGCACTTCCAGGCCGTACTGCTCTTCCAGCGACTCGTCACCGGTGACGATGCGGTACCGCTCGAAGGCCATCGCGATGTCGGCGTTGACGTGAAACGCCGCGGTGCCGGCCGGCCAGTAGCCCGAGCACTCCTGGCCGCGGATGGTCCGCCACGGGAACGCCGCGCCCTCCAAGTCGAGTTCGGCCGCGCGTTCCCGGGCCAGGTCGAGGGTGGAGGCCCGCCACCGCAACGCATCCGCCGCCGCGTGCGGCGCGGTGTAGGTCAGCACCGGCAGCACGAATCCTTCGGTGTCCCAGAACGCATGCCCGTCATAGCCGCTGCCGGTCAGGCCCTTGCCGGCGATCGCGCGCATCTCGGCTCGCGCGCTGGCCTGCAGCAGGTGGAACAGCCCGAACCGCACCGCCTGTTGAATGACCGGGTCGCCTTCGATCTCGACGTCCGCGCAGTCCCAGAAGCCGTCGAGGCATTCGCGTTGGGTGTCGAGCAGGCCCTGCCAGCCGCAGTAGCGCGCACCGGTGATCGCGGCCGCGGCCTGATCGCGCAGCGCCGGACGCGAGCGCAAACTCGACCAGCCGTAGGCCAGGTATTTGACGATGCGCAGCTTCTGACCAGGCCGCAACCCGCAGATCACCGTGGTGCGGGCCAGGTCGGGACGCACTTCGGTGCTGACCTCGACCCGGCCGGGCACGTCGATCTCGTGGTCCATCACCGCGGCCATCATCAATCCACTGGCCCTCGTGCGGTGCATCAGCAGCGCCCCCATTTGGGTGGAGGACTCGTGGTCGACGGCCTCCAGCGGGTTGTCCAGCACCGCCGCCACCCGCGGATCATCGGAAGTCTGCGGCTGAGGCTCGTTGCTGACCAGTTCCGACTGCAAGGTCACGCGGCAGAAGTCGTCGATCGCCTCGACCACGTACTCGATGGCCGCGACGCCGCGCTGCGACAGGGACACCAGCCGGGTCGACACTATTCTCACCTGCTTGTCCGCCGGTGAGCGCCAGTGCGCCCGACGGGTCAGCGTCCCGGCGCGCAGGTCCAATGTCCGCTCATGCTCGATCAACTGGCCGTAGCGGACGTCGAACGGCTCGTCGTCGACGAGCAGCCGGATGATTTTGCCGTTGGTGACGTCGACGACGGTCTGACCGGCTTCGGGAAACCCGAAACCGGCCTCTGCGTAGGGCAGCGGCCGCACTTCGTAGAACGAGTTCAGATAGGTGCCGGGCAAGGCGTGCGGCTCACCCTCGTCGAGATTGCCGCGCAACCCGATATGTCCGTTGGACAGCGAGAACAGCGACTCGGACTGCGCCAGGATGTTCAGCTCGAGTTTGGTTTCCCGGACCTGCCACGGTTCGATCGGAAAGGCGTCTTCGGTGATCATGAATCGTCACCCAGCAGGTCTGCCAGGTCCTTGACGACGACGTCAGCGCCGCTTTCGCGCAGCTCGTCGGCGTGGTCGATCCGGTCGACGCCCACCACGTAACCGAAATTGCCGGCTCGACCGGCCTCGACCCCGGACAGGGCGTCTTCGAATACCGCCGCAGCGCTCGCCTCGACGTCCAGCAGTTCAGCTGCCCGCAGATATGAGTCGGGAGCCGGTTTGCCCTCGATGTGCTCTTCGCGCAGCGTGACGCCGTCCACCCGCTGCTCGACGAACTGGTCGATGCCGGTGACTTCGAGCACGTCGCGGGTGTTGGCGCTGGACGAGACAACGGCGATCTTCAGCCCCGCCTCCTTGACCGCCTCCAAGTAGCGGCGCGATCCGTCGAACACCTTGACACCGTCTTCGTGCAGCGTCTTCTGGAACGCGTCGTTTTTGCGGGTGCCCAGGCCGTGCACGGTGTCGGCGTCAGGAGGATCGTCGTCGTCGCCTTCGGGCAGCTCGATGCCGCGACTTTCCAAAAAGCAGCGGACACCGTCCTCCCGGGGTTTCCCGTCGACGTACTTGCGATACTCCTTGTCCGGGTCGAAGGGCACGAACTCCTCGCCTTCGCTCTCGGCACGTTTACGCAGGAAGTCGTCGAACATGGCCTTCCACGCTTTGGTGTGCACGCCGGCGGTGTCGGTGAGCACACCATCGAGATCGAACAGGCAGGCGTGCACCGCATCCGGTAGACCCAGCACAGGCCACCTCGCTTTCTCACACTCGCGGCAGTTCCTTTGCGTCTACTTCACCATGCCAGCCTGCCGCGTACGGCGGGTTCGCGCTTACTGCACGGACCCTTTAAGAGATCACGGCGACCCGCTTCGCCCGGCTTCAAGCCACGCTCGCGATCGCCTCTAAAATGATCCCGATGGAATCTTCGTCGCCCAGGCCGGTGCTGGTGGTCGATTTCGGCGCGCAATACGCCCAGTTGATCGCGCGGCGGGTGCGTGAGGCAAGGGTGTACTCCGAAGTCATTTCGCACACCGCCACGGTTGCGGAGATCAAATCCCGCGACCCGCAAGCATTGGTGCTGTCGGGCGGGCCGGCCAGTGTCTACGCCGAGGGGGCGCCCCGACTCGACCCGGCGTTGTTCGACTTGGATGTGCCGGTGTTCGGCATCTGCTACGGCTTTCAGGCCATGGCGCAGGCGCTGGGCGGCACCGTAGCGCGTACCGGCACCAGTGAGTTCGGCCGAACCGAGTTGAAGGTGACCGGTGGGGAGCTGCATTCGGGCCTGCCGGAGTCCCAGCCGGTGTGGATGAGCCACCGTGACGCGGTGACGGCCGCGCCGGCGGGCTTCGACGTGGTGGCCGGCAGCCCGGGGTCACCGGTAGCGGCTTTCGAATACCGGGCCCGACGGTTGGCCGGCGTGCAGTACCACCCAGAGGTGATGCACACCCCGCACGGCCAGCAGGTGCTCAGCCGGTTCCTGCACGACTTCGCCGGGATCGGTGCCGAGTGGACGGCCGCCAACATCGCCACCGCGCTGGTCGAACAGGTGCGGGAACAGATCGGCGACGGCCACGCGATCTGCGGGCTGTCCGGCGGGGTGGACTCCGCGGTGGCCGCCGCGCTGGTGCAGCGCGCCATTGGGAACCGGTTGACCTGTGTGTTCGTCGATCACGGCCTGCTGCGCGCCGGTGAGCGTGTCCAGGTTCAGCGGGATTTCGTCGCGGCCACCGGCGCGAACCTGGTGACCGTCGATGTGGCGGAGAGTTTTCTCGAGGCGCTTTCCGGGGTGACCAATCCAGAGGGTAAGCGCAAGATCATCGGCCGCCAGTTCATCCGGGCTTTCGAAGGTGCGGTGCGAGATCTGTTGAACGACGCCGTCACCGGTGGCGCGGACGGGGACGTTGAGTTCCTGGTACAGGGCACGCTCTACCCCGATGTGGTGGAGTCCGGCGGAGGTAGCGGCGCTGCGAACATCAAGAGCCATCACAATGTCGGTGGTCTGCCCGGAGATCTGAAGTTCAAACTCGTTGAACCGCTGCGGTTGCTGTTCAAAGACGAGGTGCGCGCGGTGGGGCGAGAGTTGGGCCTGCCGGAGGAAATCGTTGCGCGACAACCATTCCCGGGCCCGGGTCTGGGCATCCGGATTGTCGGGGAGGTCACCGCGCAGCGGTTGGAGACGCTGCGCCGCGCCGATGCGATCACCCGCGAGGAGTTGACCGCTGCCGGGCTGGACAACCTGATCTGGCAGTGCCCAGTGGTGCTGCTGGCCGATGTGCGGTCGGTGGGGGTGCAAGGCGACGACCGCACCTACGGGCACCCGATCGTGCTGCGACCGGTGTCCAGCGAGGATGCCATGACCGCCGACTGGACCCGGGTACCTTACGAGGTGCTGGAGCGTATCTCCACCCGCATCACCAACGAGATCGCCGAGGTCAACCGGGTGGTGCTCGATGTCACCAGCAAGCCGCCCGGCACGATCGAATGGGAGTGACAGCGCGGAACTGCGATGCACCGGATGTGACTACCTCGACCCGCTGGCGCGGTTCAGTTACACCAACACTCACCGTTCCCCCCGACCTGGCGAGTTGACTCACAAGAGCTGTCCCGCGACGGGGTGCCCGCCCTTAGATCTGGGCGGCTCGTCGCCTATTCGACATAAAAAAAACGGGTTATACGCATTGAGGAAGGCTTATAAACGCCTATTCATCGATTGATCGGGCGCCACTCATGCGTCGCAGTGGTTCCGACTGTAGGCAACGGCAATCGCGACGCTTCAGTCACACCAGTATCGCTGGCACAAACAGCCTCTCTGGTTTCTTGACGTTGTCGGGAGTGCGGTGTTGACTCATCCTATCGAACATGCATTCGAATAAGATCGGCGCGCCGGGGAAGTGGCAATGACACAGGTTGCAGTTGACCAGCACGGCGCTCGCGCCGAGCAGCTCAAACAGCTGCGCCGGCAGATGGCTGCAGTATCCGGAAAAGTAGAGCCGGGACGGCACAGTCATATCCGTTCCGATGATCTGTTGCCGGAGTCGGAGATCAAGCTGCCGATCCCGCCGTCGCTGGCCGACGTGCTGCCTGGCTCGTTACCCCGGGGGACGGTGGCGGTGCTCTCCGGAGCCCGGTCGTTGCCGTTGAGCATGGTGGCCGCGGTGACGGCCGCCGGTCAGAACGCAGCTATCGTCGGTCAGCCCGGCATCGGATTGCTCGCGGCGGTGGAGATGGGCGCCGATCTGAGCCGGCTTGCGCTGATACCGGATCCAGGGACCGATCCGGTCGAGGTGGCCGCGGTGCTCGTGGACGGTCTGGACCTGGTGGTGCTGGGCTTGGGTGGGCGTTCGGTGCCACCGAGCCGGGCGCGAGCGGTGGCCGCCCGTGCTCACCAAAAAGGCTGCGCTCTGCTGGTCGTCGACGGCGACTGGCATGGGGCTCATCTGCGGCTGGAGGCCCGGGTGGGTGGTTACCAGACCACCATGGGCGACGCCGCCCCCGGATTCGGACGGATCAGCAGGGTGTGGATCGACGTGTGTGCGCGCGGACGGGCGGTCCGCCACATGCGGACCGGGTGAGCCGGGGTGGGTGTTCGATGGTTTCTCGGGTGTTGGCGATTTGGTGCATGGACTGGCCTGCGGTGGCCGCGGCGGCGGCTGCGGACCTGCCCGCGACGGCTCCGATAGCGGTCACCCTGGCCAACCGCGTGATCGCCTGCTCGTCGGCCGCCCGCGCGGCCGGAGTGCGGCGAGGTTTGCGACGACGGGAGGCGGCGGCCAACTGCCCGCAACTGCATGTCGTCGCGGCGGATTCCGACCGCGATGCCCGCTTCTTCGAAAAAGTGATCGCAGCAGTGGACGATCTGGTGCCCCGCGCCGAGGTGTTGCGGCCCGGGCTGGTGGCGTTACCGATGCGCGGGGCCGCTCGGTTCTTCGGGTCCGAGCAGCAGGCGGCTGAGCGGCTGATCGACGCGGTGGCCGCCGCCGGCGCCGAATGTCAGGTGGGGATAGCCGATCAGTTGTCCACCGCGGTGTTCGCTGCCCGTGCCGGCCGTGTCGTAGAGCCCGGACAGGACGCCCAATTTTTGTCGGCGCTGTCCATCCGGCAACTGGCCACCGAACCCAGCTTGTCCGGGCCGGGGCGTGAAGATCTCGCAGACCTGTTGTGGCGTATGGGTATTCGCAACATCGGTCAGTTCGCCGCACTGCCGCGTACCGATGTGGCTTCCCGGTTCGGCGCCGACGCGGTGGTTGCGCACCGGTTCGCCCGCGGTGAGCCGGAACGCGGGCCGTCCGGGCGTGAGCCGCCGGCAGAACTCGATGCCGAGCTGCACTGCGACCCGCCGATCGACCGGGTCGACGCCGCGGCGTTCGCCGGCCGCACGTTGGCCGGCACGTTGCATCAGACGTTGATGGCCGCCGGGGTGGGATGCACCCGGTTGGCCATTCACGCCGTCACCGCCAATTCCGAAGAGCTGCAACGGGTGTGGCGGTGCGCTGAGCCGTTGACCGAGGACGCCACCGCTGACCGGGTGCGCTGGCAGCTGGACGGGTGGCTGAACAACCGCACCGCCGACAATCGGCCCACCGCGCCGGTGACGCTGCTGCGGCTGCATGCGGTGGAGGTGGTGTCGGCCGGGGCGCTGCAGCTGCCGTTGTGGGGTGGCCTCGGGGAGGAGGACCGGCTGCGTGCCCGTCGGGCCCTGGTGCGGGTGCAGGGTCTGCTGGGCCCGGAAGCGGTACAGGTACCGGTGCTCAGCGGCGGACGCGGACCGGCTGAGCGCATCACTTTGACGCCGTTGAGTGACGAGCCGGTGCTGCGGGCCGATCCGTGTCTGCCATGGCCCGGTCAGTTGCCTGGGCCGTCGCCGACCGTGCTACTCGATGATCCGGTGGAATTGCTTGACGAGCGGGGCAATCCGATACGGGTGACCGGTCGGGGACTGTTCACCGCCGACCCGGCGCGCCTGACTACCCGTGACCGGGACGACCGGTTGCACTGGTGGGCCGGGCCGTGGCCGGTCGACGAGCGGTGGTGGGATGACCGGTTGGCGGCCGGTCAAGGAGGTGGTCGCACCGCCCGGGCCCAGGTACTGCTGGCGGGCGAGCCGGGGTCCGATCCGAGTAGGGCGCTGCTGCTGTGCTACCGCCAACGACGTTGGTATCTGGAGGGGATCTATGAGTGAAATTGGCCAACTATTTGACGCGTGCGCCACTATTCGCCTTGAAGCCCGCGCGGACGCGTGCCGCGCAACTGGCTCGACCTGCTCCGTCGACCAGAGGATTGAGGCCTACCTCGTTAAGAAAGCGTCAACGATCAGCCGTCGCGTCGTCGTCGCCCTTAGTTTGAAGCTGATCTCAGCGTGGGGTCAAAGTGCGCAGCGGGGGAGATGATCAGGTGGTGTCTGCGGCTGACAGTCGACCGCACACTGAAGACGCAGCAAGGAATCTCACCAGATGATCAATCGTTTTCCCCTGACCCGCGGCCACCGCTATTTCGAAGCCGATTGGCGTCGAGAAGCGCTGCGGACGAATCTCTGGTTCGTTCCAGTGATCGAAACAATTGTGATAGCAATGCTTTTCGTCGTCACGTACACGATCGACCGGGTCGCTTACAACGGACTGATCAGGCTGCCTTCGTGGGTGCTCAGCGGAACAGCCGACTCAGCGCGCGTGATACTGGCCACAGTCGCCGCTGCGATCATCACAGTGGTCGGCATTGTCTTTTCAATCACCATCGTGGTTTTGACCCTCGCGTCCACCCAGTTCGGGCCGAGGATGCTGCGCAACTTCGTGCGCGACCGCGGAACTCAGGTGGCGTTGGGGGCATTCGTCGCAAGCTTCTGCTACGCGACGATCACTCTGGTGTCGGTGGGCGGCGGCCCGCACGGCGATTTCGTTCCGCACCTGTCGATCACCGTGGCCTTGGTGCTGACGCTCACCAACGTGGCGGTGTTGATCTACTTCCTCAATCACGTTGCCTCGATGATCCAACTCCCGGTCGTTATCGCCGGCATCGCCGCGACGCTGAACGCCGAGATTGCGGCGCAAAACCACGGTGCTTTGCCCACCGAGGCCGAGCGCGGCCCGTCATCTGCTGATCTGCTGAAGCGATTGGCCGAATCTGGTGCCCCGATCCGCACACCCCGCAGCGGGTACTTACAAGTCATCCGGATCGAGACATTGGTGAAAGTCGCATCGAAGGCCGGTGCTGTCGTCCAACTACCCTATCGGCCCGGACACTTCCTCGTTGCCGGCCAAGTGATGGCGTGGGTGTGGCCGCCCAGCGCGGCTGAAGTCGTCGGCGCAAGCCTGGAAATCGGGCACATCGCGGGTGCGTACCGCACTCTTCCCCAAGACATTTCCTTCGGCGTCGATCAATTAGTGGAGATCGCCCTGCGTGCCTTGTCGCCGGCGGTCAACGACACGTTCACCGGAATGACCTGCGTCGACTGGATTGCAGACGGCCTTTGCCGAATTTCGACATCGTGGCAACCGCAACGGATTCGGCGCGACGCACAGGGCGAGATACGCGTGATCGCTAATCAGCCGGATTGGGATCGGCTCGTGCAGCGGGCGTTCGCAACGATTCGGCAGGCGGCGAATGGTATGCCCGCCATCATGATCAGGCAACTCGATGCGCTGGTGGAAATTATCGAACAGACGCCCGACCGCACGCGACGCACGATACTCATCCGCCAGGCTGAAGCCATTCAACGAGCCAATTGGGCCACCGTGGCCGACATCTCAGACCGCGATGACGTGACCCGCCGGTATGAGACCGTGATTGCCCTGCTGTGCCCGGATACCAGCCGGGCAGATCAGGCGACCGCCGACCGCACGCGAATTGTGTAGCAAGCCGATCCCAAGTCGGGGGAAGACGGTTAAGAAGCTGTTCACTCTTCGGTCGCTTTCGGCAACGCTCAGGCTTGGTGATCCGGCTAACGTTGATGCCGCGAAGGCTGAAAGCGTCGACGGTCGGTTCGGTGCGGCGCGCGCCGGGGATGCGCAGAAACGCAAGAGGAGAAAATCGTGACAGCAACCGAGTCAGTCGTCTTGTCCGAGCACACCGACAGGTCGCTGTGTCTGGTCATCGACGCTGTCGATGCAAGTCCCCCGCGGCCGGGCGGCGGTGTCGAGGTGACGCTGTACCTGCCGTGGGCAGCGGTCATGGGCAGTATCGAGCCGTGCTGGTATTTCGACCAGCAAGTCCTTATGTACCTGCAGTCGATCGGCTTCGACCACCGCGACGGTCCCGCCGGTCGCACCGGTCCGGAAAAGGCGAACGCGGTGGCGGCCCATTCGCACGAGTACGTGCATCTGTCTCGTGCCGTCTACCGCCTCAACGGCGGCGACGAAGACCACCACGAGCAGATCCGGGTACGACTGGGTGACGTCATCGCGTGGACATTCGGCCGCGGCGCGCACAACCTGCGTGAGCACTTCGTCTGACTGCTGCCGGGCTCAGCCCAACCGCCGGGCGAACGCGCCGACCCGTTCGACGTATCGGTCGAAGAACGTCGCGGGATCCACCGCTACGCCGACCCGCGCGTTGGGCTTGCGGCCCCATCGTCCCGACCAGTCAGTGACGGTCATACCCCGCGTCAACGTCCCGGTCAGTTCGACGTCCACGGTGGCCGGCTGCGTCGACACCAGCGCTGGATCCAGCGCGACCGCCGCGGCCAACGGATCATGCAGATGGGCCACATACCCGTGGCCCAGGTTGTGGTACGACTCGAAGTAGAACCGCATTGCATCCTCGATCACCCGGACCAACACATTGGATGCCGCGGACCGCGTGCCCGGTTCGTCGCCTGCGCTCATGGGCGTGGTCCTCGACTGCGCTGCGGCGGCCAGCTTTCCCAGGATTTCCGGCGTCATTGCGATGTGCCGGGTCAGGTCCAGACCGCACAGGATCGGAAGCTCGAGTGGCTTTTTGGGTTTCGCCGGAGCCCACGCGGCGAACACTTCTGCCGCGGCTTCGGGATCCACCATGATGTTCCACTCGGCGACCGGATTGGTGTTGCCGCGGTAGTCGTAAGCCCCGCCCATGATCACGAGGCGACGCAGCAGCACGGGCAGCGCAGGTTCGGCGCGCAACGCCAACGCGAGATTGGTCAGCGGGCCGGTGGCCACCCCGACCAGCCGGCCGGGATGAGCGTGCGCGGCCCGGACCCAAGCCGTCGCGGCGTCGTAGTCGACCAGCCGGTGGTCGCTGCGCGGCAGCTGCGCATAGCCCAAACCGTTGGGTCCGTGCACCTTGCCAGGCGGCAGCATCGGGCACTTCAGCGGCTGCTCGGCTCCTTTGGCCACCGGCACATCACCCGCCCGGCACAGCCCGAGCAGATCCAGATTGTTGACGCAAACTTGTTGCACCGCAACGTTTCCACCGGTCGAGGCTAAGCCGACGATATCCGCATCCGGACTGGCGAGCAGGTAGATCAACGCCATCGCATCATCGACGCCGGTGTCGACGTCGGCGAACACCGGAGCTGCGTTCACCGCCGCAACGTTACCCGGGGGTTCCACCGCGGATCTTCGCTCAAAGTGGAGCGAAGGTGATAACCAGCACGTCGCGCAACGCGGGCTTGGCCGGGTCAGCCGGTCGAAGCGGCGAGACGCCGTGTACGGCGCGGCGATCGTCGCCCAGCAGCAGAGTGCCGGATTCGGCGAGGGTAGTCGTCAGCAGGTGGCGTCCGGTCAAGTCGAACACCGAGCTTTCGCCGCCGAGCGCGTTGCTTCGTCGAATGAGCAGCGACGTGACCAGCGTGACGCCGTCGCGGTGCAGACCTTCTGGAGTTGGCTGCCCGTCGCTGCCGGCGCAGGCGATGACCCGGAACGGGTGCACCTTGACGAGCCATGCCGGTACGTCTTCAAGGGCGCTGGCGAAGCGTTCCAGCAACGTCAGCAGCTCGGTCAGCAGCGGATCTTCGGCGAACGCATCGGTCAGTGGATCGAACTGCCGGTCTCGGTCGAGGTAGAGCGGGTTGGAGTCCTGCGGCTGGACGAAGACGTCGTTGGGCATCGGTGTCGCGACGCCGGCCGCGAACGAATACAGACCGTAGCGGCGCAGCCGCCGCAATCCCAACTCGGCCGCGTAGCCGTCCGGCGCCAACTCCTCCCAATGCGACGAGAACTGGGCCCACTCATCGGCGGCCGCACCCAGGCTGGTGCGCAGGTCGGCGGGTCGCATGGCAAGCACTCCCACCGAGGTGAGCGCTCCGATGGCGGCCGCTGCAGGTTCGGCCGCCCTGTCGGGAAGTACCCGGCTGTCATGGCTCACCGCGGCGGTGTACCTGCAAGTCGGGATGGTTAAACGCCACTCGACCGATCACCGGTGCACGCCGGGCACCATCCGCATAACCCTCCCGGAGCGGTGTGGGGGTGCGCAACCGCGGGACGGCGCGGGTGAGGCGGTGGGGCCGCCGGGACCGTTCGGGGTGAAGCAGTAGCGAACCTCGGCCAGCGTTCCCAGCGGGGCGTCTGTCCGCGCGGGTTTGTCGATCAGACCGCGCACCACCTGGACGCGGCCGCCGGTGAGGCGTCAGTACTTGAAGTCGTGGATGCCGTCCCAGTCGACCAGCGTCCAGCCGGTAGCGGGGTTACCTTTGAGGACGACGCGGCCAATGTTGGGCAGCGGATGCTCGTTGACGAGATTGTCGTTGGGGTTGGTCACGTTGAGCAGCGTCCAGTACATGATCGACTCGGCGTGCGAAAAAGCGATGGGGTTTTTCAAGCCGCTGCTATAAATCTTCTGCACCGCGGCGGTGAACTGGTCGTTGAACTGCTTGCCGGTGATTGAGCCGGGGATGGCGTCGCTGAGGTCGCCCTTGAGCCAGTCCGCCGGCGCCACCAGATACGTCGATTTGGCCAGGGAGTTCGGCTTGTCCCCATACCAGCCGGCGTCGATCTCCCGAAGACCGGGCAGGATTTGCACATGCTTGCCGAGTCGTTGGGCCAGCGGCGCGGCGGTCTGCTGCGTTCTGGCCATCGTCGAGGCGAAGATGCCGTCATAGTTGTTGCGGCCAAGTTGATGGGCGATCTGCTGGGCTTGGCCCTCCCCGAGGGGGGTGAGGCCGGGCCCCGGGACGGTGGTGTCGATGATGCCGTCCGCATTGGCCTGGGACTCGCCGTGCCGCACGAAGGTCAGCGTCATGGTGCGAACGTTCGGTGAGCTCGAGCAGGCGCCGAAGACCAAGGCCGCCGCGATCGCCGCGGCTGCCTTCCAGACGACGCTACGAGTGCGCTTAGCCATGAAAGACAGCCTGCCCTGCCGCGGCCGTCGATGGGGCGGATTTGCCATGGTTAGGTGGAGAAACGGCGTGAATCCGAACTGAGAGGAGATTGCAATGCCGATCGACCCGAAGGCCATCGGCGTGGTGACCGAGCCGACGCTGTTCGAGTGGACCGACCGCGACACCATGCTGTATGCGCTCGGGGTCGGAGCCGGCGTCGATGATCTGGCTTTCACCACCGAGAACAGCCACGAGATCAGGTTGCAGACGCTGCCGACTTACGCGGTGATCTGTTGTCCCGCTTTCGGCGCAGCGGGGAAGATCGGTGATTTCAATTGGGGGATGCTGCTGCACGGTTCGCAGTCCGTGCGGCTGCACGCGCCGTTGCCGGTCGCCGGAAAGCTCTCCGTGGTCTCCGAAGTAGCGGACATTCAGGACAAGGGCGAGGGCAAGAACGCGATCGTCGTCTTGCGCGGCAGCGGCACCGATCCTGACACCTCGACGTTGGTCGCCGAAACGCTCACCACGCTGGTCATCCGCGGCGCCGGCGGCTTCGGCGGCGAGCCGGGTCAGCGCCCGGTCGCTCCTGAGGTGCCCGACCGCGACCCCGACGCCCGCATCGCGCTGCCGACGCGCCAAGACCAGGCGTTGATCTACCGGCTCTCCGGTGACCGCAACCCGTTGCACAGCGACCCGTGGTTCGCCCGCGAGCTGGCCGGTTTCCCCGTACCGATCCTGCACGGCCTGTGCACCTACGGCGTGTCAGGCCGCGCGCTGGTCGCCGAACTCGGAGCGGGCGACGCCGCCAACGTCACCTCAATCGCCGCACGGTTCACCTCGCCGGTGTTTCCCGGTGAGACGCTGACCACCTTGATCTGGCGCACTGACCCGGGCCGGGCGGTGTTCCGCACCGAGGCCGCTTCAGCCGACGGCGGCGATGCACGAGTCGTTCTGGAGGATGGTGCGGTCGAATTCACTCCCGGCTGAGCCCCTTCATGGCAGGCTCTGCAGACCATGGCGTTCAAACTCACATACAGCGACGGACATGAGACTGACTACGACGACGGCACCAAATGGGTAGTCGAGGACGGCGTGCTCAAGTTGGGACACGAGGAGGGCAAATGGAGTGTCCTGCTCTCGCCGAGTCACTGGGCCACCGTCGAGTTGGTCTCGGATAAGGACAAAGACGGTGACGGTGATGATGAAGATGACGACGATGACAAGGACGATAAGGACGACGACGACAGCTGAGCTTCGCAGCTGACCTGGCGGTGCTGACCCCGCTTCTACCAGCGCTACCTACCTCAGCGCTTCGCGGCGAGCCGTCGCGCCAGGCGTCCGGTGAATTCGCTCACCTCGGCCGGACTGTCCAGCGCGTAGCGCGCGGCGGTGGCGCGGTCGCCATCGTCGTTGTGCCGCACCACGATCCCGACACCATGGTCTTCTATCGCATCAAAGGCGTCTTCGTCGGTGATGTCGTCGCCGAGGTAGATCGGCACCAGGGCAGCAGAACTGTCGTCGCTGATTTGGTCGAGCACCCAGTGCAACGTCTTGCCCTTGTCCCAGTCGACGTCGGGCCGCAGCTCGACGACTTCGCGACCCGTCGTGACCCGAAGACCGGTGCGCTGCCCGGTGTTCCGCACCACCGACAGCACGTCGCCGACCCGGTTGCGCGCGGCGTTGCGGTAATGCACCGCGACGCCGAACCGCTTGTGCTCTACAGCAACTCCGGAGATGTCAGCGAGCCGATCACGTAAGCCGGCCGCCGCGTCTTGTAGGACCGGGATGGCCGGCGTCGCGGCGTCGTTCTGGTGATGTGAGCCGTCGGGTCCAATCGACTCGAAGCCGTGACTTCCGGCGTACCAGATGCCGGGCAGACCGATTCGCTGCTCGACATCGGCGAGATCGCGACCGGACAGTATTGCGACCGGGCACTGTGCGGTCAACGACCGCAGCGCGTCGGCGGCGCCGGCGGTCAAGGCGGCCCTATCAGCGTCGTCGACGATGTCGGACAAGGTGCCGTCGAAGTCGTAGAACAATGCGGGCCGTCGATTCGTCAGCAAGCCGGCTGGCGTATCCAAAAGCATGGTGGCGTCCGGGAGCTGTGACATTCGTCGGTTGAGTGCTCGTACCGAGATGTCCTGAACCCGGGGGACCACCACGTCGGCGCCTCGGCGGCGCAGCGCCTCGCCAACCCCTGCGCGGCCGACCCCAACGATCAGAGCGAATCCGCTTTGCCGGGCGGCTGCAACCGCGTCCTCCGAGTCCGTGAGCACTGCGCTTCGTCCCGGACGGGTGTTCAGCCGCCGGGCAGCCTCGGCCAAGAAGGCAGCGTCCGAGGAATCGACCCAGGATAATTCATCGACGGCGACGCCGTAGAAGCGCAAGCTTTTAGTCAGTTCGCTGCAGGTGTTCAGCTCGGTGTCGGTCACCCCGGATCCAACCGCGAGCAGCACCGCGTCGTGCCGGCGCGCATCGATGATCACCGCGGGAAAATGAGGTGGAGCGATGGGCCTCACACCCAGTCACGATAGCCACCCCAAGTCGTCGCGGCCCGCGCGGATCAGCGGGCGAACAGCAGGATCGAGTCCTGGCTGAGCGCCTCCAGGTGCGCGACGGCCTTGTCGATCCCGATGGCCAACTGTTCGACGTCGGGGGCTGCGTCGTAATCGGCAGTGATACCGAAGACCAAGTCGTCGGCGTAGCTCAGCACCGCCACCGCGGTGCGCAACCGCAGGGCGATCGGCGGGATGGGCAGAATCCGCTGCACGTTGTGACCCAACAGCTGCAACCGTCGGCGCGGCCCGGCGACATTAGTTGCCAGCGTCACGATGCCGCGCTGCGGCAGCCGCGTGATCAACCGAATCAGCCACGAGGACACCAGGTAAGGCACGTAGTTGGCCACGGACATCAACGTGCTGCCGGCTTGCCGCTGGCCCCCTTCTTTGGCGCGGCTCAACCGGCTGTGCACGATTCGCAACTGCCGAACCGGGTCGCGTTCTTCGACGGGCAGATACGGTAACAACACCGAGATGCGGTTGCCCGGCGCATCCGGGGCGTTGGGTGGGCGGACCGACACCGGCACCAGAGTGCGCAGCGAATCCGCACGCGGCTCTTCGCCCCGATGCAGCAGAACCGACCGGAAGCCCTGGGTGATCGCCGCCAGCGCAACGTCGTTGACGGACACGTCGAACTTGCGGCAGATCCGCTCGATATCGGCCAGTGGTACGCGGACCGCGTGGTAACGCCGCATCGCGGTGACAGGACCGACCAGCGACGAGCCGGCGGCGGGCCGCATCAAGCCGGAAGCGATCTCCGCAACGCCGCCGGCTGTTCGAGTCGCGGCGTTGGTGAGAGCGGCAGCCGTGCGCCACAGCTTGTCAGCCGGGTTACGGGACGGCGGATCAGGCACCGGCCGCAGATGCGGAGGCGCTGCAACAGACCGACGCGCTGCAACTGCCGGAGCGAACACGTCGCCGTCGATGTCGTCACACAGCCGCGCCAAGATCCGGGTGGCCGAGACCCCGTCGGCCATGCAGTGGTGGATCTTCATCAGGATCGCCCAGCGATTGCCCTTCAGGCCCTCGATGACCCAGCACTCCCACAGCGGGCGATCCCGGTCGAGGCGGCGTTCCAGCACACGTGCGACGACCCGGAACAGTTCAGCGTCGTCACCAGGGCGCGGGACTGCGATCCGCCGCACATGACGGGCCAGATCAAAATCCGGGTCGTCGACCCACTTCGGCGCGCTGACATCGAAGGGCTGGCTGCGCAACACCTGGGTGCACCGTGGCACCGTTCGGATCCGTTCTGCAAGAACAGCTTTGAACTGCAAGTAATCGGGTGCCGCGCCCTCGATGATGGCGATGCCGCCGATCGCCAGGCTCACGTGTCGATCCGAGTCCTCGGCCATCAGGAAACCTGCATCGAGAGTGGTGAGCTGCTCCATGACCCGTCACCCCGTTCACCGATCGGCCCGATCCAAGTATCGGGGCACGTCTTTCTCCGGAGGTGGCAGCGAGATTAATTCGTGTAAACAACTCTGGTCGAACGGGTGTCACCTTACCCGAACATGCGTTCGATATACTGGTCGGCATGGGTTGGAGTAATCCACCGTCGAAATGGTCGGAGATGGAGCGGGTGCTCGACGGCAAACCGCGCCGCTCCGGCATGCCCTTGGTGTTGGGGCCGGCGGATGACGGCCCGTGGTCTTCCAAACGCGGAAAGTACCAGCCGCCCGTCAACGAAGGCGACGACCGGGTGATCCGTTCGTCGGTGGCTTATGCCGAATTGCACGCGCACTCGGCGTTCAGTTTTCTCGACGGCGCCAGCACACCGGAGGAATTGGTCGAGGAGGCGGCGCGGCTGGATCTGCGCGCCATCGCGCTGACCGACCACAACGGCTTGTACGGGGCGGTGCGGTTCGCAGAGGCGGCCGCAGAGCTGGACATGCGTACCGTATTCGGCGCCGAACTGTCGCTGGGTGCCGGCGCGCGCACCGACCAGCCTGACCCGCCAGGCCCGCACCTGCTGGTGTTGGCCCGCGGACCCGAAGGGTATCGACGGCTGTCGCGACAGCTGGCCGCGGCGCATCTGGCCGGCGGCGAGAAAGGCAAACCGCACTTCGACTTCGACACCCTGACCGAAGCGGCGGGCGGGCACTGGCAAATCTTGACCGGCTGCCGCAAAGGTCAAGTGCGTCAGGCGCTGTGCGACGGCGGGCCGGATGCGGCCACAGCGGCGTTAGCCGACCTGGTGGACCGGTTCGGCAGTGACCGGGTCAGCATCGAACTGACCGGGCACGGCCACCCGCTCGACGACGAGCGCAACGCCGCGCTGGCCGGCCTGGCAGTGCGATTCGGGCTGGGCACTGTGGTCACCACCGGTGCGCACTTCGCCGCGCCGTCCAGGGGCCGGTTGGCGATGGCCATGGGCGCCATTCGGGCCCGGCAGTCCTTGGACACGGCCGACGGCTGGCTGGCCCCGCTGGGCGGCTCACATCTGCGCGGCGGTGCGGAGCTGGCGCGGCTGTTCGCGTGGTGTCCTGAGGCCGTCACCGCGGCAGCTGAACTCGGGGAGCAGTGCGCTTTCGCACTGACGCTGATCGCCCCGCAGCTGCCGCCGTTCGACGTACCGCCCGGGCACAGCGAAGACAGTTGGCTGCGCGAACTGGCCATCACCGGCGCCCGCGACCGCTACGGGTCTCGCACGCGGGCACGGCAGGCCTACGCACAGATCGAACACGAACTCAAGGTGATCGCCGACCTGAAATTCCCCGGCTACTTCCTGGTGGTCCACGACATCACCCGGTTCTGCCGGGACAACAACATCCTGTGTCAGGGCAGGGGATCGGCGGCCAACTCCGCGGTCTGCTACGCCATGGGCGTCACCGCGGTGGACCCGGTGGCCAACGACCTGTTGTTCGAGCGCTTCTTGTCGCCGGTCCGCGACGGGCCACCGGACATCGACATCGACATCGAGTCGGACCAGCGCGAAAAGGTCATCCAGTACATCTACGACAAACACGGCCGCGACTACGCCGCGCAGGTCGCCAACGTCATCACCTACCGGGGGCGCATCGCGGTGCGCGACATGGCACGCGCCCTGGGTTTCTCGCAAGGCCAGCAGGACGCCTGGAGTAAGCAGCTGCACAGCTGGTCCGGGCTCGCCCGCGAAGCGGACGGCACCGAGCCCGATATCGAAGGTATCCCCGAGCAGGTGATCGACCTGGCTACCCAGATCCAGAACCTGCCCCGGCACATGGGCATTCACTCCGGCGGCATGGTGATCTGCGATCGCCCGATCGCCGATGTGTGCCCGGTGGAATGGGCTCGCATGGACAACCGCAGCGTCTTGCAATGGGACAAAGACGACTGCGCGGCAATCGGTTTGGTGAAGTTCGATCTGCTCGGCCTGGGCATGCTCTCGGCGTTGCACTATGCCATCGACCTGGTGGCCGAACACAAAGGTATCGAGGTGGACCTGGCCACGTTAGACCTGTCCGAGCCGGCGGTTTACGAGATGCTGTCGCGGGCAGATTCAGTCGGGGTGTTCCAGGTGGAGTCACGGGCGCAGATGGCCACCTTGCCGCGACTGCGACCACGGGTGTTCTACGACCTGGTGGTGGAGGTCGCGCTGATCCGGCCCGGACCTATCCAGGGGGGCTCGGTGCATCCCTACATCCGGCGGCGAAACGGTCTCGACCCGGTCGTCTACGACCACCCCTCGATGGAGCCGACGCTGCGGAAAACACTGGGAGTGCCGCTGTTTCAGGAACAGCTGATGCAGCTGGCGGTCGACTGCGCCGGCTTCTCGCCGGCTGAAGCCGATCAGTTGCGGCGCGCGATGGGGTCAAAGCGCTCGGTCGAACGGATGGGACGGCTGCGCGACCGGTTCTACGATGGCATGCGGCAAATGCATGGCGCCCCCGACGAGGTGATCGACCGGGTGTACGAGAAGTTGTTCGCGTTCGCAAACTTCGGTTTCCCGGAGAGCCATTCACTGAGCTTCGCCTCGCTGGTGTTCTACTCGTCGTGGTTCAAGCTGCACCACCCGGCGGCGTTCTGCGCCGCGCTGTTGCGCGCCCAGCCGATGGGCTTCTACTCACCGCAGACGTTGGTGGCCGACGCCCGCAGGCACGGTGTGGTGGTGCACGGACCGGACGTCAATGCCAGCTTGACGCACGCGACATTGGAGAACGTCGGCACGGAGGTCAGGCTAGGTCTGGGCAACGTCCGCCATATCGGCGAAGACCTGGCTGAAACTCTGGTTGCGGAGCGAAAAGCCGACGGCGCGTTCGTTTCTCTGTTGGATCTGACGTCCCGGGTGCAGTTGAGCGTGCCGCAGACCGAAGCGCTGGCCACTGCGGGAGCATTGCGCTGCTTCGGGCTCGCGCGGCGAGAGGCCCTGTGGGCGGCGGGGGCTGCGGCCACGGAACGGCCGGGACGGCTGCCCGGCGTCGGCTCGTCATCGCATATCCCGGCGTTGCCCGGAATGAGCGATCTGGAGTTGGCCGCCGCCGATGTGTGGGCCACCGGTGTTTCCCCGGACAGTTACCCGACACAGTTTTTGCGGGCGGACCTGGACGCGATGGGTGTGCTGCCCGCCGATACCTTGCAGTCGGTGCCCGACGGTGATCGGGTGTTGATCGCCGGGGCGGTGACCCATCGGCAGCGGCCGGGTACGGCGCAGGGCGTGACGTTTCTCAACCTCGAAGACGAGACCGGAATGGTCAACGTGCTCTGCATGCCGGCGGTGTGGGCCCGGCATCGCAAGCTGGCGCAGACGGCCCGGGCACTGCTGATCTGTGGTCAGCTCCAAAACGCCAGCGGCGCAATCACCGTCGTCGCAGAACGCATCGGCGGTATCACGCTGGCAGTGGGATCGAAGTCCCGCGACTTCCGCTGATAACGCCGAGCGTGAAGCTGGAGCCACGCTCGGCGCCCAGCGTGACGCTACAGTCACGCTCGACGGGTTAGGCAGCGCTGCGCTGTGCCACCCGGGCGATAGTCTCCAGAGATGAGCCTCAACTTAGCCGTCGACGAACTATTGACCACCACCCGCTCGGTGCGCAAACGCCTCGATTTCGACAAGCCGGTGCCGCGCGAGGTGCTGATGGAGTGCCTCGAGCTGGCATTGCAGGCGCCCACCGGCTCCAATTCGCAGGGCTGGCAATGGATCTTCGTCGAGGACGCGGACAAAAAGAAAGCGATCGGCGACATCTACCTGGAACACGCCAGGCGCTACCTCGGCCGGGCCAGGTGGGAGTACCCGGAAGGTGACACCCGTGGTGAGCGCATGGGCGCGGTCCGCGATTCAGCGACGTACCTCGCTGAGCACATGCATGAGGCTCCGGTTCTGCTGATTCCCTGCCTAGAAGGTCGGCCGGAGGACTCGCCGCTGGGCGGTGTGTCATTCTGGGCCTCGCTGTTTCCCGCGACGTGGAGCTTCTGCCTGGCGCTGCGCTCTCGGGGACTGGGCTCCTGCTGGACGACGCTGCACCTGCTGCGCGACGGTGAACAGAAAGTTGCCGACCTGCTCGGCATTCCCTACGACAAGTACAGCCAGGCGGGCCTGTTCCCGATCGCCTACACCAAGGGCACCGACTTCCGGCCGGCCAAGCGGCTGCCGGCTGAGGCCTTGACGCATTGGAACAGCTGGTGACCGTCGAGCCCGGTCACCGGCTGATGCCGGCGAAGCCGTGCTGACGCCACGCTTCGAAGACGGCCACCGCCGCGGCATTCGACAGGTTCAATGACCGGCGGCCGGCCAGCATGGGGATGCGGACCCGCTCGGTGATGTGCGCGTCAGCCAGCGTCGCGGCGTCCAGCCCGGTCGGTTCGGGCCCGAACATCAGCACGTCGCCGCTCTGGTAGTCCACGTCGGTGAACAGCGAAGTGGCGTGTGCAGTGAAAGCGAACACTCGCGTCGGCGACAATGCGGCCCACGCGGCCGCCAGTGACGGATGCACGGTGACCGACGCCAAGTCGTGGTAATCCAGCCCGGCCCGCCGCAGCTTGGGTTCGGACAGGTCGAATCCCAACGGTTCGACCAGATGCAGCTCGCAGCCGGTGGCCGCCGCGGTCCGGATCGCGTTTCCGGTGTTCGGCGCAATGCGCGGCGAGCAGAACATCAACCTGAACACGATGCGCTGTCCTCTCAGCTGGCAAACGCGGGGTGGCGGCCGCCGACATTGTCCCCGGTTGCCCGACCGCAGCGGTGGTCGCGTGATCGACTGCGACGCCTTCCCGCAGTTTGCTCGAAGCCGTCAACCGAGTCAGCTCCAGCCGGTCCGAAGTCTGTCTGTTCAGTAATAATTGTGGTGAGTGAAGCCTAGGACTGGCATACTCGTCGAATTGCCATGCGGTGCCTTGACCCTTCGGCGCGGGCGGAAATACCAGGAAGTCTCATGAACGACGCGCTAACGGTGCGTTCCAGGAAAGCGGTCGCTAGCACGGCCGGTCTTCAGTGACGATGTTTGCCCGCCCGACCAGGGCGGGCTCGCCCGCAGCGAAGGACGTCTCCGCCGACACCGCCGGGGCCGACGCGATATCCGCACCAACCGCCAGACGCCCACCCAGATGGTCGATGCGGCATTGGCCGGTCCGGTGGAAAGTCTGCGCGATCGCGCTGTTCCCGCTGCTGCTCGCCACGGTCTTCGGCGGGCTGCGCATCTACAGCGCGGTCACCGACGCCGGTGATCTGCGGCTGGCCGCCGACCGTGCCGAGATGGTTCCGGTCATCACCAAGTACATGTCGGCGCTCGACGTCGCGCTGGTCGCCAACTCCACCGGAGCTGACGTCGAAGGCGCGCGCAAGAATTACGAAGCACGCCGCTACGAGCTGCAGTCCCGGCTGGCCGATACCGACGTGGCCTCCGACGTGCGATCCGGCGTGGGCACGTTGATGAACGGCGGCCAGGCGTTGCTGGACAAGGTGGCCGCCAACAGCATCGGGCTGCGCGAGCGGGTGACCGGTTATGCGCCCATCCTGCTGACCGCGGAGAACGCCGTCAACGGTTCAGTACGCGTCGACAGCGAGAAGATCCGTGCCGAAGCGGAGGGGCTCAGCCGCGCGCTCGGAGCGCGTGGCCAGATGTTGATGCAGCAGCTGCTGGTCACTCGCGGCGGTGACCTGCCCGAACCGGAACTGCGCAACTCCATGATCACCCTGGCGGGCACCGAGCCGTCGACTCTTTTCGGGATGAGCGAGGTGCTCGGTGTCGGGTCACCGGATGCCAAGACGCTGCAACAGCAGCTGGTGACGCGGATGGCGGTCGTGTCCGACCCGACCGCGTCGCTGGTCAACAATCCGGCGCTGCTGCGCTCGATCCAAACCACCGATCAAATCGCCGGGCAGGTCATCAACCACACCACCGCATCGGTGACCAAGCTGGTGGAAGACCAGGCCGCCGGTCGGCGCGCGGCCGCCATCCGCGACAGCGTCTTGATTTTTGCTGCCATCGTGGCCGCGATCGTCGTCGTCTTGTTGGTGGCCCGGTCGCTGGTGCAGCCGTTGCGGGTGCTTCGCGACGGCGCACTCAAGGTCGCTCACGAAGACCTCGAGCGAGAGATCGCCCGGGTCCGCGCCGGCGACGAGCGTCCGCCGGACCCGCTGCCGGTGCACACCACCGAGGAGATCGGCCAAGTCGCCCACGCGGTCGACGAACTGCACACCCAGGCGCTGCTGCTGGCCGGTGACGAGGCACGGCTGCGCATACTCGTCAACGACATGTTCGAGACCATGTCGCGACGCAACCGTTCGCTGGTCGACCAGCAGCTCTCGCTCATCGACCGGCTGGAACGCAACGAGCAGGATCCCGAGCGGTTGGACAGCCTGTTCCGGCTCGATCACCTGGCCGCCCGGATGCGGCGCAACGGCGCCAATCTGTTGGTGCTCTCCGGCGCGCAGCTCGTCGGCGGACAGCGCGGACCGGTTCCGTTGTCGACGGCGATCGACGCGGCGACCTCGGAGGTCGAGGACTACCGGCGCGTGGAGACGGTCGATATGCTCGACGCCGCAGTCAGCGGTGCCGCGGCCGGTGACATCATCCACCTCATGGCCGAATTGATCGACAACGCGCTGCGCTACTCGCCGCCGACGGCACCGGTGCAGGTCGCCGTTGTGCGACCATCCGCTGCCGGGGCACTGATCCAGATCACCGACTCGGGTCTGGGCATGACTGACGGTGATCGGCGCATCGCAAACATGCGGTTGCGCTCCGGCGGCGAAGTGACCCCTGAGAATGCCCGGCACATGGGCCTGTTTGTGGCGGGGCGACTGGCGGATCGACACGGCCTGCGGGTGCGGCTGCGCGGCTCGGCAACCGGTGATGTCCACGCCGGCACGACGGCCGAGGTGTACCTGCCGCCCACCGTGCTCGCCGGCGACGACGACGCCGAGCCGCGGCCCGCAACCAGCTCGGCGGCCGCCGAAGCGGAGTGGCCGTCAGCTGCCGGTGCGCAAGAAGCCGACGCGGACGCCGCGCTGGCCGGAACCGCAGCAGGCTCCGTCGAACGCAACGGCTCACATTCGTCGCCGCTCTCCCTGCTGCCGCGACGCAATCCCGGGTCGAGCGGCATCACCGGCGCGCCGGCGCCGGCGCCGGCTCCCGAACAGCCGGCCGCTGCGACCGTGTCGAACACCACTGCGTATTTCTCGTCGCGGACGCGCGCGGCCGGCAGGCACACCGAAGCTGGTGGCGTGGCCGCGTTTCCGCATGCAGCGGCTGAGCCGCTCGACGAAGACGACCTGATCTACCAGCGGATGCTCTCGGAATGGCTGATTGATCCGCGGGAGCTGGCGCGCAGCGCTGACCTGGACTGGAAGTCGGTGTGGGACCACGGGTGGTCGGCGGCAGCGGAAGCCGACAACGTGCCCGTCTCGGCGCACACCGATCAGGGTCTGCCGGTGCGTGAACCCGGCGCCCGGCTGGTGCCCGGAACGGCGACCCCGGAGGTGCCCGAAACGCCGGGACCGGTCAACGGCGTCGCGGAGGCTGCCGAGCATCGCGTGACGGCCGACCGCAACGGGCTACCATCCGACGACGAATCACTTTCTGGACGGCATCACGCCCCGGTGCGCGACCCCGAAGCGATCCGTGCCTCGATCAGCAGCCACTTCGGCGGCGTGCGCGCGGCGCGATCGCATTCCCGCGACTCAATTCAAGGACCTGAATCGCAGTGACGAACCCAAGGACTAATCCGGCGCCCAACCCGCCGCACGCCAATTCACTGGATTGGCTCGTCTCGAGTTTTGCTCGGGAAGTTCCCGGCGTAGCGCATGCGGTGCTGGTTTCCGTCGATGGGTTGCTGATCGCCGCGAGCGAACACCTGCCGACCGAACGTGCCGACCAACTGGCGGCGGTCGCCTCCGGCCTGGCCAGCCTCGCTTCGGGTGCCTCGCAGCTGTTCGAAGGCGGGCAGGTGCTGCAGTCGGTCGTCGAGATGGAGAACGGCTACCTGCTGCTGATGCGGGTCGGCGACGGTTCACACCTGGCGACGCTGGCCTCGACCTCCTGCGACATCGGCCAGATCGGCTACGAGATGGCCATTCTCGTGGAACGGGTGGGCGGCGTGGTGCAATCGACCCGACGCGCACCTCTGCATTCGTAAGCCGCGATGGACGCTCCCGAGCCGCCGCCGCAGCCTGAGGCGAGCCTGGTCCGCCCCTATACGTTGACCGCGGGACGGACCGACACCACCGTAGAACTTCCGTTGGAAGCCCCGCTTCAGACGTTGCAGGCTGCCCTGTTCCACCAGTGGCCACCCAACGACGTGCGCGGCAAGATCGTGCAACTGTGCGTCAAAAGGCCGTCGGTCGCCGAAGTCTCGTCGCGGCTGGATTTGCCGCTGGGTGTCGCGCGTGTGCTGGTCGGTGATCTGGTCACGTCGGGCTATCTTCGGGTGCAGGCGACGCTGACCGAGCGCTCGACCCGAGACGAACGCCGTGAACTGATAGGAAGGACGCTGCGTGGCTTACGAGCACTCTGAGAGGCGGGATGCCGCCTCGACGAAGATCGTCATCGCGGGCGGGTTCGGCGCCGGGAAAACGACTTTCGTCGGGGCGGTCTCGGAGATCATGCCGTTGCGCACCGAGGCGATGGTCACCGATGCTTCCGCCGGCGTCGACATGCTCGAGGCCACTCCGCTCAAGCGGACCACCACCGTCGCGATGGACTTCGGCCGCATCACCCTGGACGAAGACCTGGTGCTCTACCTTTTCGGCACTCCGGGTCAGCGCCGTTTCTGGTTCATGTGGGACGACTTGGTGCGCGGGGCGATCGGCGCGGTCATCCTGGTGGACTGCCGGCGGCTGCAGGACAGTTTTGCCGCTGTTGACTTCTTCGAACACCGTAACCTGCCGTTTTTGATCGCCGTCAACGAATTCGACGGTGCTTCGCGGTATCCCGTCGCCGAAGTGCGCAAGGCGCTGACGTTGTCCGAACACATTCCGGTGATCAACGTCGACGCGCGGGACCGCAAATCGGCGACGGACGCGTTGATCGCGGTCAGCGAGTACGCCTTGCAGAGCCTGACGGCCACCGGCAGCTGACTTCCGCCGGCTCAGTGCCGCAGTCGGATATGCCACCGGATGTAGCTGGAATAGGCCACTGACAACGCTGCCAGCATGAACATGTCGAACAGGAAAATATGCTTGGAATGCTGCCACAGCGCATCGTTCGTCGGGATTTGCGGAACCTTCACCAAGCTCGGGAAGTCGATCGAGGAGGCTCCCGCTGCGTACCCCCAACGTCCGGGCGTGATCCAGGACATCTGATTCAGGCCCGCCCGCCCGGTCACCGGAATCATCCCGCCGGAGAGCACCAGCTGCGACATGATCGACACCACCAGCAGCGGCATGATCTGCTCATTGGTCTGCGCCACCGCCGACAGCAGCAGTCCCAGCATTGCCGAGGCGACGCAGGTGCCGGCCACGGTGACGAACAGCGAAAAAGTGGAGTTGTCGAAGAACGGCGGATGCGCCGTCGGTGCGCCCTTGCCCAGCCGCACAATGAAGGTCGCGATCGCCGCCTGTAACGTCGCGAAGACGAAGAACACGGCGATCTTGGCCAAGAGGTAAGCCGTGGTGGAAAGACCGACCGCCTGTTCTCGACGGAAGATGGGGCGTTCGCCGATCAGGTCGCGGATCGTCAGCGCTGTCCCCATGAACACCGCCCCGATGTTGAGCAGCACCATGATGTACTGCGGCTCGGTCGGCGCAGACCCGTTCGGCAGAGCAATCCCCAAACCGGGTTTGGGGCCCTTGACAGTCAACGACAGCGCACCGATGAGGAAAGGCAACACCGCCAGGAACACCGAGTAGCCGCGGTCGGAGATGACCAGTCGGACTTGCCGGCGCGCGATCGTGGACAGCTGGCGCAGCAGGTCGGTGTGCACCGGCTCGCCGAGGTCGGCCGGGCTCTGTGGAGCCGGTGCCTGCGACTGCAAGCGATCACCCTTGCGTTCCATGAAGCGGCGATTGGCCTCGTCGGGCTCGGCGCCCACCCGGGCGAAGATGTCGGCCCAGTTTCGGGTGCCGAAGGCCGACTCGACCTGGTCGGGAGGGCCGGCGAACGCCGTCTTGCCGCCCGGGGCGACCAGGAGCAGCTGGTCGCAGACGTCGAGGTAGGACACCGAGTGGGTGACAACCAGCACCACCCGGCCGGCGTCGGCGAGCTGGCGCAGCATCAGCATGACCTGGCGGTCCAACGCCGGGTCCAGACCTGAGGTCGGCTCGTCGAGGAGCAGCAGCGACGGCTGGGTCAGCAACTCCAGCGCCACCGAGGCGCGTTTGCGCTGCCCGCCGGACAGCTTGTCCACCCGGGTGTCGGCGTGCTTGGTCAGGTCGAGTTCTTCGAGCACCTGCGCGACTACCTGGGCGCGTTCTTGTTTGCTGGTGTCCGGCGGCAGCCGCAACTCAGCGGCGTAGCCGAGCGCCTGGTTGACGGTGAGCTGGCGGTGTACGACGTCGTCCTGCGGCACCATGCCGATCCGGCTGCGCATGGTGGCGTATTCGGCGTGGATGTCGTGGCCCTCGAAGGTCACCGACCCGGAGCTGGGGCGGGTGTACCCGGCGATCAGCCGGGACAGTGTCGTCTTACCCGCGCCAGACCCGCCGATGATGGCGGTCAGCGTGCCAGGCCGGCAGGTCAGCGAGATGTTGTCAAGCAGCTCCTTGCCGTCGATCTTGAAGTGCACTTTGTTGACTTCGAGGCCGCCGGTGCGGGTCGCGGCTTCGGTGCGACGGATCAGGGTGCCGTCGGTGTACGCCAGGTCGACGTTGCCGATGGTCACCACGTCACCCTCGCTCAGGATCGCCGAGCCGACCCGCACGCCGTTGACGAACGTCCCGTTGACGCTTTGGGCATCGCGGATCTCGGTACCTATCGGCGTGTCAACCAGGAACGCGTGGTGCCGCGACGCCAACACGTCCTGGATGACGATGTCGTTGTCGGTGGCGCGACCGATCGTCAATGACCCGGCCGGCTTATCGGGTGAGGATCCGGCGCGCAGAGCCTGCATCATTTTGGTGGCCAGGTTGGATTCGCCGGACGGCTTGACCGCAACTGGGGCCTTTTGAGTTGCCGGCGCGTTGGCCGCCGCCGGCGGTGCCTGCCGTGGCGGACCGGGCGCATGAGCCGGCGGGCGCTGACCGCCGGCGGGCGAACGCATCGGGGGCGCTGGCGCGATGTGCGGCGGTGCGCCGGGATGGGGACGCGGCGCGAGACTTTGCGGCGGCCCCTGCGGGGGCCGTGGTCCGGCCGGCTGATGCCCGGCCGGAGGTGCGTGCGTGGCGGCGGGACGGGCCGCTGCCGACGGTTGAGCGACCCGCATCGACGCGGTCATCGGCGGCCGGCCGGCCGCCCCGGAGTGCCGGGCGAATTCGAAGGTCAGCCGCGGTCCGTCAGGGTTGCCGATGTTGACTGACTGTCCGTCGTAGATGTCGATCACCGGCACCCGGCGACCGTTGACGAACGTTCCGTTCAGTGAGCCGTTGTCGATGGCCAACCAGCGGCCCTGGTCGAAACGCAGCAGCAGGTGCGCCCGGGAGATCAGCGGATGCGTGATCCGCATGTCAGCCCGCAGGTCGCGCCCGATGACCACGTCGTGACCGGCGGCGAAGGTGCGCTGCGACCCGTCGTAACTGACGGTCAGGTCGGGCGGCGCTGCTTGACTCATTGGTCCAACTTTAGCCGGTTGACTCATCGCACCCACGGTAACTGCGGCGGCGTGTGCCGCCGTTTGGCGGGTGACCCAACGCCCTCCGGCGTCGACCGATGCAGCACGAAAGGACGTGACTGCTGCGCGCTAGCGGACGTCCGGTGCACCGGTGACGACGCAGCGGGTCCGGCTGTAGATGGTTGGCATGCACTGATTGCAGTGCGTGCACACCGAGTGCACGGGATGCCCATCGGCCTCGGCGGCGATGCGGTTGACCAAGTCCGGCTCGGCCAGCAAGGCCCGCGCCATCGCCACGAACTCGAAGCCCTCGGTCATCGCCAGGTCCATCGACGCCCGGTCGGTGATGCCGCCGAGCAGAATCAGCGGCATCGTCAGCTCCGCCCGGAACCGTCGGGCGTCACGCAGCAGATAGGCGTCCCGGTAGGGGTATTCGCGCAGAAATTTGTGACCGGTCATCCGGATGCCCCAGCGCAGCGGCGGTTTGAAAGCGCCGGCGAACTCCTTGACCGGCGCGTCGCCGCGAAATAGATACATCGGGTTGACCAGGGAGCTGCCGGCGGTCAATTCGATCGCGTCCAACCCGCCGTCGTCCTGCAACCACTTCGCGGTGGTCAGCGCTTCTTCCACGGTGATGCCGCCGCGCACCCCGTCGGCCATGTTCAGTTTGGCCGTCACGGCAACGTGTGTGGCCCCCGCCTCATCAAGGGCCCGGCGAACAGCCAGCACCAAGCCACGCGCCACCTTGGCCCGGTTCTGAAGGGAGCCGCCGAATGCGTCGTTGCGGCGGTTGATCAGTGGGCTCAGAAACGCACTGGCCAGGTAGTTGTGACCCAGATGCACTTCGACCGCGTCGAACCCGGAGTCCACGGCAAGCCGGGCGGCAGTGGCGTGCGCAGCGAGCACGTCGGTGATGTCGTCGCGGGTGGCCTGCTTGGCGAACCGCATGCTGAGCGGGTTGAAGAACCGCACCGGCGCCAGCGCGGTGGCCTTGTTGGACCGGGCGTCGGCCACCGGGCCGGCATGACCGATCTGCGCACTGACCGCCGCGCCCTCGGCGTGGATGGTTTCGGTGAGCCGGCGCAATCCCGCGACCGCCTCCGGTCGCATCCAGATCTGGTCACCGGAGGTGCGCCCGCCGGGGGAGACCGCGCAGTAGGCCACCGTCGTCATCGCGACCCCGCCCGCGGCGGGCAATCGGTGATATTCGATGAGGTCGTCGGTGACCAGAGCGTCGGGTGTGCGCGACTCGAACGTCGCGGCTTTGATGACCCGATTGCGCAGCGTCAGCGGCCCCAGTTTGGCCGGTGCGAACACATCCGGGGCGGCCGACATGACGGCAGCGTACGCGCCGGCGAGTTCGGCGGGTGCGAGAATGTCGGGCGTGGCTGCTATCACGCTGGACGGCAAAGCCACCCGCGACGAGATCTTCGTCGACCTGACGCAACGGGTGGCCGCTTTGACCGCGTCGGGCCACCCGCCCGGGCTGGGCACGATCCTGGTCGGCGACGACCCCGGCTCACAGGCCTACGTCCGCGGCAAGCACGCCGACTGCGCCAAGGTCGGCGTCACGTCGATCCGCCGGGACCTGCCCGCGGACGTCAGCGTGGCCAAGCTGAACGAAACCATCGACGAGCTGAACGACAACTCCGAATGCACCGGCTACATCGTGCAGTTGCCGCTGCCCAGGCATCTGGACGAGAACGCCGCGCTGGAGCGCGTCGACCCGCTCAAGGACGCCGACGGACTGCACCCGACCAACCTGGGCCGGCTGGTGCTGAGCAACCCGGCTCCGCTGCCGTGCACACCGCGCGGCATCGTGCATCTACTGCGGCGCTACGACGTCGAGATCGCCGGAGCGCATGTGGTCGTCATCGGCCGCGGTGTCACGGTAGGGCGCCCGTTGGGGCTGCTGCTGACCCGCCGCTCGGAGAATGCCACTGTCACGTTGTGCCACACCGCAACCCGGGACCTGCCGGCGCTGACCAGGCAGGCGGACATCATCGTCGCCGCCGTCGGTGTGCCGCACCTGTTGACCGCCGACATGGTGCGACCCGGTGCTGCGGTGGTCGACGTCGGCGTCAGCCGCACAGCGGCCGGCCTGGTCGGCGACGTGCATCCCGACGTGTGGGAGGTGGCCGGTCACGTGTCGCCGAACCCCGGTGGCGTCGGCCCGCTGACGCGGGCTTTCCTGCTGACCAACGTGGTGGAACGAGCCGAGAACCACCATGGAGCCGCATAGTGAATGTGCCTGCGGCGACCCGCAGGATGTTCGCTGCGCAGTGGCCGATCGTGCTGGTCGTGGTGGTCTTCGTCATGGCGTTCGCGTTGGCGGCGGCGAATTTCTGGCGTCGCGGCGCACTGATGATCGGCATCGGCGTCTCGTTGGCCGCGCTACTGCGGTTGGTGTTGCCCGAAGAACGCGCCGGGCTTTTGGTGGTGCGCAGCAAGGGCAGCGACTTCGTGGCGACAGCCGCTGTCTCGGTCGCGATGTTCTACATCGCGTGGACAATCGACCCGTTAGGCACCAAGTAGGCGGGCCAGCCGGTAGGCGCAGCGCTCAGCTGAAGGCGTAGTCGCTCAACGGGAAGTCGAGCTGCTCCCGTACCGCGTTCCGCGTCGACGTCGGCCGCAGCAGCGTGGCTTCTCCGCTCGGGTTGAAGTAGTAAGACCGCGACGTAGCGCAGTCACCGGCGTGGAACACCGTCTTGTCCAGCAGCTCGGTCATCCGGTCCAGGAAGCGGGTGTTGGCTTCTTCGGTGACTTCGAATGTCGTTGCCCCGCGTCGTTGTAACTCACCGAATAGCCGGTCCATGTGCCGCATCTGGTATTCCATGGTGTTGAAGAACGACAGCCCGGAGAAGGCGAACGGGCTGGCCAAACCCAGGTAGTTGGGGAAGTACGGAATCGACACTCCCTGATAAGCCTGAAATTTGTTGTTGCGCCACCACTTCCCGAGGTTGCGTCCTTCCCGCCCGATCACCTCGACAGCAGGAAAGTTCGCTTCCCACAGGTCGAAACCGGTAGCGAGCACCAGGGTGTCGATGGCGGTCTTGTGTCCGTCAGTGGTGAGGATGCCGTCCGGCTCGATGCGCTCGATGCTGTTTGTCTCCAGGTGGACGTGCGGCTTGGCGAGGGCACGGTAATACGAGTTGGACCAGGTGGGCCGCTTGCAGCCGAAGTCGTAATCCGGAGTGAGCTTCTTGCGCAGTTCCTTGTCGCGGATACAGACGAAGCGGTTGATCTTGGCCAGGTCGGCTCCGGCAATATTGAGCCGTCGGAAGCCGCGGTAGTGCAGCACAACGGTTACCGTTGCCAGCTCGAAGAGGGCGTCGGTCACCAGCCGGAACGTTCGTTGCAGCAGCGGCAGCCGAGCGAAGAGTTGACGCAGCCATACCGGGATGGTGAAGTCGATTTTGGGCGCCACGTAGATCGGCGTGCGCTGATACACGGTCAAGTTGGCGGCCTGCTTGGTGAGTTCAGGGACCAATTGCACCGCTGTCGCGCCGGTTCCGATTATTCCGACGCGACGGCCCTGGAGGTCGTGACTATGATCCCAGGCCGCGGAGTGGATGACCGTACCGTCGAAGCTGGTGATACCGGGGATATCCGGGGTGCGCGGCTGTGACAGGAAGCCGGTCGCGGTGATCAGGAAGCGTGTGCTCAGCGTCTCATCGCCGGCCAGCGCCACCTGCCACATTCGCTCGTCCTCGTCCCAGCGCGCACCTTCGACCGCCGTGTTGAACCGCATGTGGCGGCGCAGATCGTATTTGTCGGCGATGCGTTCGGCGTACTGCTTGAGCTCACAACCCGGCGCGAACAGTCGTGACCAGTTCGGGTTGGGCTCGAACCAGTACGAGTAGGTGGTCGAGGGGATGTCGACGGCCAGGCCGGGGTAGTGGTTGACGTGCCACGTGCCGCCCAGGTCGGCTTGGCGCTCCAGAATGACGAAATTGTGAAATCCGAGCCGCCTGAGCTGGATCGCGGCACCGATGCCGCCGAAACCCGCCCCTACGATGACGACGTCGAAGTGCTCCGCAGTCATGGGCTTAAGGTTACCTCAGGTTGACGATGTCGCCCGCACACACACCGTGACGTACGGCAGGGCAAGGCCTCCGGAGTTGGCGAGTACCGGGTGGGTGGCCAGCAGCTCGCGGACCTGGTCCAGCGTCTTGGTGCGCACCTCGGCCGGGGACGTGATGCAGTAGCTACGGGAGGCGACCAGGTCGATCAGCGCCTGCGGCGTCAGGTAACTCGTCCACTCGATCTGGTGGCGCTCCAGCCCGGTGAACGGCTCCGGTAGCGTCACCTTGTCGCGGACCGGGTCGTCGTCGCGGCCGATGATGCGACCCAGTTCGCGTACCCAGCCGAGCCGCTCGTCGCGGGTGTTCCACACCAGGCCCAGCCGCCCGCCCGGGCGCAGCACCCGGGCCACCTCGGGGATCGCGCGCTCCGGGTTGAACCAATGCCAGGCCTGAGCCACCAGCACCGCGTCGACGCTGTTGTCGGCCAGCGGGATCTCCTCGGCGGTGCCCAGCAACGCCGTCGTGTCCGGCAGTGAATCGCACAGCACTTCGAGCATCTCGGGGAGCGGGTCAACGGCGACCACCTCCAGTCCCCGCTCCACCAGCCGGGTGGTCAGCTTGCCGGTTCCGGCGCCGAGGTCGAGCACATCGCGGGCCGCGGTCGGCAACAGCCAGTCGATGGCCTCCGGGGGGTAGGACGGTCGACCACGTTCGTAGGCAGCTGCTTGCGGGCCGAAGGACAGCGAACGCGCGTGCCGGGAGCCATTCACCGGGGACATTCACCTCCGGCCACCTCGAGGGTCTGCCGCACCAATTGACCGACGGCTTCGGTCTCCAGCAGGAACCCGTCGTGGCCGTAGATCGAGTCGACCACCTGAAGCCCGCTGCAGCCGGGCAGCAGATCGGCCAGTTCCCGCTGCAACCGCAGCGGGTAAAGCCGGTCAGAGGTGATACCCGCGACCACCACCGGCACCGGACAACGGCGCAGCGCAGCAGCTACGCCGCCGCGGCCGCGTCCGACGTCGTGCCCGGACAGCGCCTCGGTGAGCACCACGTAGCTCCCGGCGTCGAATCGGTCCACTAGCTTGGCACCCTGGTGTTCGAGGTAGCTTTGCACCGCGTAACGGCCTCCCGCCGTCGGGTTCACTGGGTCTTCTTCGCCCTGCGGTTTATTGGCGAACCGGGTGTCCAATTCGATCTCACCGCGATAGGTCAGGTGCGCGAAGCGGCGGGCGATGTCGAGGCCCGCATCCGGTGCGCGCCCGCTGCGGTGGTAGTTCCCGCTCTGCCAGTTCGGGTCGGCCTTGATCGCCGCGACCTGGCTGGATTGGGTGCCGATCTGGTCGGCGGTGGCCCGCGCGCCCACCGCCAGCAGTAGCGCCGCGCGTACCCGGTCGGGGTGGCTGACCATCCATTCCAGCGCACGGGCACCACCCATCGACCCGCCCACGACGGCGGCGACGTCGGTGATGCCGAGCGCGGCCAGGGCGGCGACATCGGCCTGCACCTGGTCCCGCACAGTTATCAACGGAAATCGCGCGCCCCACGGCTTTGCGTCGCGGGCCGGTGAGCCGGGCCCGGTCGATCCGCGGCACCCGCCGAGCACGTTGGTGGCCACCGCGCACCAGCGGGTGGTGTCGATCGGCGCGCCTGGTCCGGCCACGCCGTCCCACCAGCCCGGCGTCGGGTGGGCGGGACCGGCCGGTCCGCTGACGTGCGAGTCGCCAGTCAGCGCATGCAGGACCACCACAACGTTGTCGCGTGCCGGCGACAATTCGCCCCAGCGCTGCACGGCGATGACGACGTCGTCGAGCACCGCACCGCTTTCCAGCCTCAGCGAGCCGATCTCGACGATGCCGACGTCGCCTTCCGCCGGCAGCGTCTGGGTAGGCACGTCGGAGATCGTCACGTTGAATCTCCTCAGAACGCCGCCACGGCCTGCGGGTCGCTGTGCGGGTCGGCGCCCTCGGCGCGCGGCGCGATGCTCCCACCGGATACAGCGGCCGCGGCGAAGCCCAGCTCCAGGTCGGCGAGAATGTCGTCAATGCCTTCCAGGCCGACCGCCAGCCGCACCAGCCCGGGACTGACACCGGTGGTCACCTGCTCGGCCGGAGTCAGTTGGGCGTGGGTAGTCGACGCCGGATGGATGACCAGCGAGCGCACATCACCGATGTTGGCGACATGGCTGTGCAACTTCAGCGCGTTGACGAACGCCTCGCCGGCCGGCACCCCGCCGGCGAGTTCGAAAGCCAGCACAGCGCCAGTTCCCTTCGGTGCCAGCTTCTTTCCCAGCTCGTGCCACGGCGAGGTGGGCAGCCCGGCGTAGTTGACCGACAGGACGTCGTCTCGCCCCGCGAGGAATTCGGCGACCCGCTGGGCGTTGGCGACGTGGCGCTCGACGCGCAGACTCAACGTCTCCAGGCCCTGCGCCACCAGGAACGCGTTGAACGGCGCGGCCGCTGACCCGTAGTCGCGCAGCAGCTGTACCCGGGCTTTGGTGACGTAGGCCGGCGGCCCCAACTCGGCGTACACCATGCCGTGGTAGCTGGGGTCTGGCGTGGTGAAGCCGGGGAACCGGCCCTGTGTCCAGTCGAAGGCACCGCCGTCGACGATGACACCGGCGATCGCCGAGCCGTGCCCGCCGAGGTACTTGGTGGCCGAGTGGACCACGATGTCGGCGCCTTGAGCCAACGGCTGGATCAGATAGGGCGTCGCGATGGTGTTGTCGACGATCAGCGGAACCCCGCTGTCGTGCGCGACGCCGGCGACGCCGGGAGTGTCCAGCACGTCGATCTGCGGGTTGGAGATGGTTTCGGCGAAGAACGCCTTGGTGTTCGGCCGCACCGCGGCCCGCCACGAGTCCAAGTCGTCGGGATCTTCGACGAAGCTGACCTCGATGCCCAGCTTGGGCAGCGAGTAGTGAAACAGGTTGTAGGTGCCGCCGTAGAGCCGTGGACTGGAGACGATGTGGTCGCCGGTGGCGGCCAGGTTGAGGATTGCGAACGTCTCTGCTGCCTGGCCGGATGAGAGGAACAGCGCGCCCACTCCGCCTTCCAGGACGGCGATGCGCTGCTCGACGACGTCGGTGGTCGGGTTGCCGATACGGGTGTAGATGTTGCCCGGGATCTGCAGCCCGAACAGGGCCGCGGCGTGGGTAGTGTCGTCGAAGGTGTAGGACGTGGTCTGGTAAATCGGCAGCGCCCGTGCCCTGGTGGCCGGGTCGGGGTGCTGACCCGCATGAATCTGCTTGGTCTCGAACGACCAATGCGCCGTCGGATCGTCGTCGGTGGTTTCAGAGCTTCGGTCAGCGCTCATGGGCCGCCCATAGAAGTGTGCGCATCAGGTTTCCCTGTCTACTCGGGGGCCCGACACGGCGGACCCGCGCTTGCCGCGTAGCCGTGATGGCTACTCAACCTGGTCATCACCCGGGGCACCCCACCGCGGTTGGAGGGTTGCCGACCAGCAAGCCGGGGCTTGACGCTGGCGCTCATGACCGAATTGCAGCCTATCGCACGGCGCCGAGGCGCGGCCAGCGGTGACCGGTGAGAACAGGCGCGGCGTCATGTGCGCCGCAGCCGGGATGGCGCCCGAATCGACCCGCTGCGTCCGGCTCGTGACCCGCTGAGCCTATAACCTGGCCACGGAGCCCCTCAATGACCGATAGTGACGCCGGGAGATAAACCGTGTGCGCCGAACAGCCGACCATCATTTACACGCTGACCGACGAGGCGCCGCTGCTGGCGACCTATTCCTTTCTTCCGATCGTGCGTGCCTTCGCCGAGCCGGCAGGGATCCAGATCAAGACCAGCGACATCTCGGTGGCCACCCGGATCCTGGCCGAGTTCCCCGACCACTTGACCGATGAGCAGCGGGTGCCGGACAACTTGGGAGAACTGGGCCGGCTCACGCAACTGCCGGACACCAACATCGTCAAGCTGCCCAACATCAGCGCCTCGGTGCCGCAGTTGGTGGCCGCGGTGAAAGAGCTGCAGGGCAAGGGATTCAAGGTCCCGGACTTCCCGCAGAGCCCGAAGACCGACGAGGAGAAGGAAATTCGTGACCGCTACGCCAAATGCCTCGGCAGCGCGGTCAATCCGGTATTGCGACAAGGTAATTCGGATCGGCGCGCCCCGAAGGCGGTCAAGGAGTACGCGCGCAAACACCCGCACAGCATGGGTGAGTGGTCGATGGCGTCGCGCACTCACGTCGCGACGATGCGGCGCGGCGATTTCTACCACGGCGAGAAGTCGATGACGCTGGATCGCGCCCGCGACGTGCAGATGGTGCTCGGGACCAGAAGCGGTGAGACGCTGGTGCTCAAGCCGGAGGTGTCGTTGCTCGAAGGCGACATCATCGACAGCATGTTCATGAGCAAAAAGGCGTTGTGCGAGTTCTACGAAGAGCAGATGGAGGACGCCTACGAGACCGGCGTGATGTTTTCGCTGCACGTCAAGGCGACGATGATGAAGGTATCTCACCCCATCGTCTTCGGGCACGCCGTCAAGGTGTTCTACAAGGATGCCTTCGCCAAACACCGCGAGCTGTTCGACGAGCTCGGCGTCAACGTCAACAACGGACTGGTCGACCTCTACAACAAGATCGAGGCGTTGCCCGCATCGCAGCACGACGAGATCATTCGGGACCTGCACGCCTGCCACGAGCATCGCCCAGAACTGGCGATGGTCGATTCGGCGAAGGGAATCACCAACTTTCATTCACCCAGCGACGTGATCGTGGACGCGTCGATGCCGGCGATGATCCGTGCGGGCGGCAAGATGTATGGCGCCGACGGGCGGCAGAAGGACACCAAGGCCGTCAACCCCGAGTCCACCTTCTCGCGGATCTACCAGGAAGTCATCAACTTCTGTAAGACCAACGGTCAGTTCGATCCGACGACGATGGGCACGGTCCCCAACGTCGGGCTGATGGCCCAGCAGGCAGAGGAGTACGGCTCGCACGACAAGACGTTCGAGATCCCCGAGGACGGCGTGGCCAACATCGTCGACCTGGAAACCGGCGAGGTGTTGTTGACCCAGGACGTCGAATCCGGCGACATCTGGCGCATGCCGATCGTTCGGGACGCCCCGATCCGGGATTGGGTGAAGCTGGCCGTCAACCGGGCGCGGCACTCGGGCATGCCGGTGCTGTTCTGGCTGGACCCCTACCGGCCGCACGAGAATGAGCTGATCAAAAAGGTCAGGACCTATCTGACCGACTACGACACCGACGGTCTTGACGTCCAGATCATGTCGCAGGTGCGTTCCATGCGGTACACCCTGGAGCGCCTGATCCGCGGTCTGGACACCATCGCCGCGACCGGAAACATCCTGCGTGACTACCTCACCGACCTGTTCCCAATACTCGAGTTGGGCACCAGCGCCAAAATGCTGTCCATCGTGCCACTGATGGCCGGCGGCGGAATGTATGAGACGGGGGCTGGCGGTTCGGCGCCCAAGCACGTGCACCAACTGGTCGAGGAGAACCATCTGCGCTGGGATTCACTCGGGGAGTTCCTCGCGCTGGGAGCGTGTTTCGAGGACATCGGGATCAAGACCGACAACGAGCGGGCCAAGATCCTCGGCAAGACGCTGGACGCCGCGATCGGCAAACTGCTGGACAACAACAAGAGTCCGTCGCGCAAGACCGGCGAGCTGGACAACCGGGGAAGTCAGTTCTATCTCGCCCTGTACTGGGCACAGGAGCTGGCTGCGCAGACCGGCGACGGGCAGCTGCGCGAGCATTTCGCCGCCCTGGCCGATGCATTGGGCGAAAACGAAGACGCCATCGTGGCCGAACTCGGTGAGGCGCAGGGAACACCGGTAGACATCGGCGGTTACTACGCACCTGACGCCGAGTTGACGACAGCGGTGATGCGGCCCAGCAAGACCTTCAACGCCGCCCTGCAGGCGGCGCAGGGCTAGCTGGAATTGCCCGGCTCCTCCTCATCGCGCTGCGCGCTCTGCATCGTCGCAGGGCTAGCTGGTGGCCGCAGAGGCGGTCAAGCGCACCGGTCAGCGGGGGAAGTCAGCCGGCCGGAACTTTCCGTCCGCAAGCTTGGCCTCGATCTCTTCCAGGCTCCTGCCGGTGAGGTCGGGCATACGGAAGAACACAAAGAGCCAGGCGCAGACATTGAACGTTGCGTAGAGCCACATCGATGGGCCGAGACCGATGGCGCTGACCGTGGTGAGCAGCGTCAGCGTGATCATCAGATTGGTCGCCCACAGCGCCGCAGATTGCGCGGCGGTGCCGGCGGGCCGCACCGCCAGCGGGTATATCTCGGAGCCGGTAAGCCATCCCAACAGCTGTATGCCGCCCGCGTTGAAGAGCATGAAAATGATGAGGCAAGCGATGATCAGCGGCACGGAGTCACGTTCGCTGTTGCCGGTGACGAACAGCAGTCCCAGCGCAAACAGGCTCACCGCTGCGCCCGGAATCATGATCAAGGCGAGCCGGCGTCGTCCGACCTTGTCGATCACAGCGAGCCCGATGAGCTGGGCGAGGAGGTAGCTGAATCCCAGCCCAACCGAGACGTACAGCGCGACAGAGGTGACGAATCCGTTGTAGACCAAAATCGTTGGCGAGTAATAGATGATCATTTCGATGCCGCTGAGTTGAGTGAAGACAGAAATACCGCAGCCGAGTATCAGGGCAGGACGCACCCAGGACTTTGCGAGGCCGGCCCAGCCCCTGCTGGTCGCCGTGCTTTCCGCTTGGGCTAGTCGCGCCATCTCCTCCAGTTCGTCCTCGACGTCGTATCCGGGCGGGCGGGTTCGCTCGAGCGCGTGGTGAGCCTCGTCGCGGTGGCCCTGCTTGACCAGCCATCTCGGGCTTTCCGGCAGCCGCAGCAGTAAGCCCAGCATCAGAGCGGCTGGCACTGCGGCGAAGCCAGTAGACCACCGCCAGGAGACGGACTCGGACGCCTCGACGATGGTCGCTATCAGAATGCCGGCGCCGATGGCGATCTGGAAAAACAGCACCAGGCGACCCCGATACTTTTTCGGCGCGACTTCGGCGACGTACATGGGCGCGGTTTGCGTTGCCCCGCCGACTGCGACACCCAGGACCAGCCGTCCCAGCGACAGCAGGACCGGGTTGGGTGACAGCGAGCACCAGAGCGAGCCGATGACGAAGACAGCGGCGAGCAACACCAGCGTGGTTTTGCGACCCCAAAGTTGCGAGAGGTAGCTGCACACCAGTGCTCCGATCACGGCGCCCAGCAGAATGCTGGCCGCGATCACCTGTTTCCAGTCTTGGGCGATACCGAAATCTTTGGTGATCTGCAGCAAAGCGCCGGAAATGATCCCAGTGTTGTAGCCGTAGAGCGAGCCCGAGATCGCCGGCACCAGCGCGACGAGCAGTACCGTTCTGGTCAGCTGTCGGGGCTTGCGTTCGTGGTCGGTGACGGTTCCGGCCCCAACCTCGTCCGATGAGACCATGCCGCGCCCTTCAATCCATCTCCGCCCGGAGCGCATACCCGCGCCACCCCCAGTGCAACCGGCGGACGGTCCAGGGGGCTCGATTCGAGCGGTACTCGGCGAGAAGCCTAGCTGGCCGGCGCCTCCAGCACCTGCAACGGCGAGTCGTACTCGTCGATGAAGTCGGCGATGATCTCGGTGATGCGCCCCGGGGCCTCGAACATCGGGATGTGACCCATGCCGTCCAGCGTTATCACCCTGGTGTCTTCGGGCAGGTGGTTCTTGAAGTACTTGCTGTACCGCGGCGGGGGGAAGATGCGGTCCTTCCCGCACAGCACCAGCTGGGTCGGGACCGCGGTCTGGGTGAGTTCCAGCAGACCGGGCTGCAGCAGCGATTTGATCAGCAACTGGAAGTAGGCCGGGCAGTGCGCCACGTCGTCGACGACGGCAACCAACTCCTTTTCGCCGATCCCCTCCGGTGTTCCGCTGATCGGTAAGGTGGCCAGGCGACGGCTGAACGGCAACTGCAGGGCACGCGGCCCCAACAGTCGCGCCAGCACCCACAGCGGCATGCCTCCGATGAACTTGGCGATCACTTCGTATTTTCCGGGGCTCCAGCGCGTCCACCCGCCGGCCGGCGCGATGCCGCTGACGGTGCGGGCACGGCCGCGGGTTTCCAGCTCGAAGGCCACCCAGCCGCCCAGCGAGTTACCAACGATGTGCGCGGTGTTCCAGCCCAGCTCGTCGAGTTGCCGCTCGACGTGGTCGGCCAGCACCTTTGAGCTCAAGAACCAGCTGCCGGAGTAGGGGCCGCCGTTGTGGCCGGCCATCGTCGGCGCGAACACCTCGAAGCGCCCGGTGTCGGCCAACTGCTCGGCGACGGTTTGCCACACCACCTGCGAGATCAGGAACGGGTGCAGCAGCACCACCGGTTCTCCGGAGCCCAGATGAATCGGCTCGCGACGTGTCTTCTGAGGCGACGGCGAGTGAGCGGAGCTCACGGGTGAGGAGCCGAGCAGGCGCATGAGCCGACGATAGGGGTGTTACCGCTGGTATCGCAAGCGTGACGGGGAGCACTGCCACCAGCGTGAAAAGATCGAAGCACCATGACGAGGCCAACCCCAAGCCGCCGGGTTTTCTCCGGCGTACAACCCACCTCGGACTCGCTGCACCTGGGCAACGCGCTGGGTGCGGTCACGCGCTGGGTCGGGTTGCAGGACGAACACGACGCCTTTTTCTGCGTCGTCGACCTGCACGCCATCACCATCCCGCAGGATCCCGATGTGCTGCGCCGGCGCACATTGATCACCGCTGCCCAATACCTGGCGCTGGGGATCGACCCGCAGCGCAGCACCGTCTTCGTGCAGAGCCACGTACCCGCGCACACCCAGCTGGCCTGGGTGCTGGGCTGTTTCACCGGGTTCGGGCAGGCGTCGCGGATGACGCAGTTCAAAGACAAGTCGACCCGGCAGGGCGGCGAGTCGACGACGGTCGGGCTGTTCACCTACCCGGTGCTGCAGGCCGCGGATGTGTTGCTCTACGACGCCGAGCTCGTTCCGGTGGGTGAGGACCAGCGTCAGCACCTGGAGCTGGCACGCGACGTCGCGCAACGGTTCAACAGCCGGTTCCCGGACACCTTCGTCATTCCCGACGTGCTGATTCCGAAGGTGACCGCCAAGATCTACGATCTGCAGGACCCGTCTTCGAAGATGAGCAAGTCGGCGGCCACCGACGCCGGGCTGATCAACTTGCTCGACGACGCGGCGCTGTCGGCTAAAAAGATTCGCTCGGCGGTCACCGACAGTGAACGGGAGATCCGCTACGACCCGGCGGCCAAACCGGGAGTATCGAACCTGCTGAGCATTCAGTCTGCGGTGTCCGGTGTCGACATGGGCATCCTGGTCGACGGCTATGCCGGCCGTGGCTACGGCGACCTGAAGAAAGACACCGCCGAAGCCGTCGTCGAGTTCGTCTCACCGATCAAGAGTCGTGTCGACGAGTTCGTCGCCGACCCCGCGCAACTGGAGGCGGTGCTGGCCGGTGGGGCGGCGCAGGCGCAGGAGGTGGCCGCGAAGACGATCGATCGGGTCTATGACCGGCTGGGTTTTCTTCCGCATGCCCGATAGATCGAGGCTGCCATGACCGATCCGGCCAAACCGGGCATCTTGGAACGGCTGCGGGCGCGCTACGAATGGTTCGACCACGTCATGCGCGCCAACGAGCGGTTCACCGAGCGCAAAGGCAATTTCTACGCCGCGGGGCTGACTTATTACACGATTTTCGCGTTGTTTCCGTTGCTGATGGTCCTTTTCGCGGTGGCCGGCTTTGCGTTGTCACGCCAACCCGCGTTGCTTTCCCGAATGGAGTTCCAAGTCAAAGCCTCGGTGTCGGGTCATCTGGGACAGCAGTTGCTGGACTTGATGAACTCCGCGATCGAGTCGCGCACGTCGGTGGGCATCGTCGGTCTGGCGTTGGCAATGTGGATCGGGTTGGGCTGGATGGCGAATCTGCGGGAGGCGCTGAGCCAGATGTGGCAAGAGCGGCACCAGCCGGCCGGCTTCGTCCGCACCAAGTTGTCGGATCTGTTAGCGATGGCATCGGCGTTCGGCGCGATCGCTGTCACCGTCGCGCTGACTGCCATCGGAAACGCCTCCGTGATGGCGAAAATATTGCACGTCTTGGGCATTCATTACCTTCCGCTGCTGGACGCGCTGCTGCGTTGCCTTTCGGTGCTGGTGTCGGTGCTGGTGTCCTGGGTGCTCTTCACGTGGATGATCGCGCGGTTGCCCCGGGAGTCGATCAGCTTCGACAGCGCGGCGCGGGCCGCTTTCTTCACGGCGATCGCCTTCGAGGCGTTCAAGCAGATCGCGACGATATATCTGCGCTCGGTGCTGAGAAGCCCGGCGGCCGCGACGTTCGGGCCGGTGCTGGGGTTGATGGTGTTCGCCTACATCACCGCGCGGCTGATCCTGTTCGCGACCGCCTGGGCTGCGACATCGCCGGAGAACCTGCGGGCGATGCCCGCCGAGCCGCCCGACCCCGCGATCATCAGCCCGCGGGTCCAGGTCAACGACGGCTTGCGACCAGGGCGGGCAGTGGCCGCTGCCGCAGTGGGAGCTCTCGGCGCGCTGGGCCTTTCACAACTGTGGCGGTGGCGCGGGTCGGCTAGACCAGATGGCGGCGACCCGCTTCGCCCGGCTTTTCGCCGCGCTCGCGATCGCCGCTAGGCCAGACGGCAGCGACCCGCTTCGCCCGGCTTTCCGCCGCGCTCGCGATCGCCGCTAGGCCAGACGGCAGCGACCCGCTTCGCCCGGCTTTCCGCCGCGCTCGCGATCGCCGCTAGCCGCCGGTGACCCAGTCGCCGCCGACCAGCACCGCACGAACCTGCAAGTCCTGGTCGAGCACCACCAGGTCGGCGGCCGACCCCGGCCGGAGCGTGCCGGCGTCCGGTAGGCCGAGCACACGGGCCGGCGTTGTCGACGTCACCTGCACGGCGGCGACCAGCGCCGCATCCGGATCGGAGCCGGCTGCGGCTGCGGCGCGGAAAAGCTGATCCATGGTGGCGGTGCCGCCCGCGATCGTCGACGTGCCGTGCACGCACGCAACCCCGGCCGCGACGTCGATCCGCACCGGTCCCAGCCGAAAAGCGCCGTCGCCCAGGCCGGCCGCTGCCGTCGCGTCGGTGACGAACGCGACACGCGCCGGCCCCACGGCGTCGAGCACCGCGCAAATGACGGCGGGGTGCACGTGCACGCCGTCGGCGATGAGCTCGACGGTCACCCGCGGATCCTGCAGCAAGGCGAGCGCCGGCCCGGGCTCGCGGTGGTGCAACGGACGCATCGCGTTGAACAGATGGGTGCCCACCGTCGCGCCGGCGTCGATCGCCTGCCGGGCCTGCTCGTAAGTGGCGTCCGTATGACCGAGAGCCACAACGGCCGTCGCGTCGACCAGACGTCCGATGGCGGCGAGGCTGCCGGGGCGTTCCGGAGCCAGCGTCACCATTCGGATCGCACCGTCACCAGCGGTGAGCACCGCGTCGACCTCGGCGGGATCCGGATCGCGCAACTGCCCGACATCGTGAGCGCCGCCGCGGGCAGTGCTCAGCCACGGACCCTCCACGTGAATGCCGTCGATCACGCCGGACCGGGTCGCCTCGGCCAGCGCGCGCACACCCGCGAGCAGGTCCACAGGTGACGCGCTGACCAGGCTGGCCAGGGTGCTGGTGGTGCCGTGTTGCCGGTGAAACGCCGCTGCCCGCCCGATGTCGGCGAGGTCGCCGTCGGTGTACGACGCGCCACCGCCGCCGTGCACATGCAGATCGACGAAACCGGGCACGACGACCGCATCGGGCACGTCGACGTCGGGTTGTCGCGGCGGTGCGCCGGCGCCGCAATCGAGGATCCGTCGTCCGGAAATGTGCAACCAACCCGGCCGGCAGATTACTCCACTCAAGGCGACGGCGCCCGCGCCGATGAGCGTCATGCCCAACGCCCGCCGTTCTCCCAGAAGTGCCGGATCTCCTCGAGTTGACGGCCCTTGGTTTCCGGGGCCAGTCGGTAGACGAAGACGAAGGCGGCCACGGCGAACCCACCGAGCACAGCGAAAGTTGTGCCGCTGCCCACCGTATCCAGCATCGTCAAGAACAGCGCTGCCACCATCGCGTTGCCGATCAGGTTAGCCGTCAGCATCGCTGACGATCCCATCGAGCGCAGCCGCGACGGCAGGCTCTCCCCGGCGTAGACCCACACCAGCGCGCCGAAGCCGAACGTGAACCCGACGGTGAACAACAACACCCCGGCGACACCGACCAGCGGCGCGGCACCGGAGCGGCCCGCGCCGACCAACACCGCGTCCGCGGCGATCATGACGCCGATACCGGTCAACAGGATCGGCCGCCGCCCCACCCGGTCGACCAGAAGCAGTGACACCACGACGGCGATCAGCCCCGCGGCCTGGATCAGCGCCGGCACCACCAGTAGCGCGAAGTTGCCGGTGAAGCGCATGGCTTGCAGCAACCGGGGGCTGTAGTAGACGATCGCGTTGATGCCGGTGATCTGAATCAGGAAGCCCAGGCCGACCAGGAAGACGGTGGCCCGCAGGTACGGTCGGCGCAGCAGCTCGGCCAGCACTGCGCCGTGTTCTTCGCCGAGCGCACTGACTATCTCGCTGATCTCCCGCTCGACGTCGGCCTCCTGCTCGATTCGTCGCAGCACGTCGCGGGCATCGGCCAGTCGACCTTTCAGCAGGTACCACCGCGCGGTGTCGGGCATGCGCAGCACCAGCACTGTCACCACTGCGGCCGGCGCCGCGGCCAAGCCGAGCATCATGCGCCAGTTCTGCGAACCGGCCAGGCCGTAAGCGGCCAGGTAGCCGGCGATGATCCCGGTGACTGTCGCCACCTGATAGGCCACCAGCAGCGAGCCACGCCAGGCCGCGGGCGCCGATTCTGCGACGAACACCGGCACCACCACCACCGAGACACCGATGGTCACGCCCAGCAGAAAGCGGGCCGCCAGCAGCGTCGGCAACGACACCGACACCGCCGCCAGCACGGCGAACACCGTGTAGCCCGCCGTCACCAACACCATCGACCGTTTCCGCCCGATCGCGTTGGCCAGCACACCGCCGCCGAGCGCACCGAGGATCTCACCGACCGCCACAGCGGTCATCACCAATTCCTGCTGGCCGACGGTCAAGTGGAACCGGTCGGTGATGAACAGCAATGCGCCGGCGATGTTGGACAGGTCGTAGCCGTAGATGACGCCCACGCTCGCCGCCGTCAGGCCGACGGTCAACGCGGTGCGGTTGCGGGTCATGTCGCGTTCACAGTGGCCGCCGCGGAGGGCTCAGTTCTGCGGGCGGTTAATCGAACGTGCGACCAGGATCAGCGCGAACACGACGATGCTGCCGATCACCGCGACGCCGACGCGGACCGCCAACGCGTCGGCGGCCGGCACGATGGCGGCGGCACTGGCGTTGGTGTCTGAGCCGTTGTCGGCGCCGGTTCCGCCGACAGGTTTGGGCGCCAACGCCGGATCGGGTTCGATCAGTGTCCCGACCCGGGTGCCTGGGGTGGTGGCGAACCCGTAGTCCAGCAGATGCGCGGCCTGTTGCCAGGGCGGGATCGGCTGACGGGTGCCGTGCAGCAATACCGCCACCAGCCGCCGACCGTCACGGTCGGCGGCGCCGACGAAAGTCTGGCCCGCGTCGTCGGTGTAGCCGGTCTTGCCGCCGAGCGCCCCGGCGTAGTGATAGAGCAATTGGTTGTCGTTTTCCAATTGATAACCCGGATGATCCCCGTGACCGGGGAAGTCGAACGCCCGCGTCGCCACGATGCTGCTGAATGTCGGATTCTGCCAGGCGTAGCGGTAGAACAGACCGATGTCGTAAGCCGAGGTGCTCATGCCCGGCCCGTCCAACCCGGACGGGGTCGCGGCGCGGGTGTCGCGGCCGCCCAGTTTGCCGGCCAGCACGTTGATCTTCTCCAGCGCGGTCTGCATGCCGCCGAGCTGCCCGGCCAGCGCGTGGGCGGCGTCGTTGCCCGAATGCATCAACAGTCCGTGCAGCAACTGGTTGACGGTGTAGGCGCCGTCGGGGGCGACGCCGACTTTGGTGCCCTCGGCGGCGGCGTCCTCGGCGGTGCCGGGCACCATCTTGTTCAGGCTGAGCTCGTTGATCGATGCCATCGCGACCAGCACCTTGATGATGCTGGCGGGGCGGTGCCGGCCGTGCGGGTCGCGCGCGGCGACAACGGCACCGCTGTCGAGGTCGGCCACCACCCAGGCTTCGGCGGAGATGTCCTCCGGCACCGGCGGTGTGCCCGGCGCGACGATGACGCCACAGTCACCCAGCGCGTTGCCACCGACCGGGCTGGCGGGCACCGGCAAAGGCAGCGGCGGATCACCGGCAGTGGGGACTTCCGACGAGTCGACCGCGGCCGGCGTGGACACCCGGTAGGGGCAGGCCGGCGGCGCTGCGTTGGGCTCGGCGACCGCGGTGGGCAGGACCGGTGCCGTCAGCAGGAAAGCCGCTGCTGCGAGGCACGCTGCGGGGCGTCGGATCTTCATCGTGACTGCAGACTAGGCGACGGCTGATCCGATCGCCGGGCGCCGCGCTGCGACGGGGGGCGTTACGCACGGCGGCTGGTTCTCGTTCAACGCGGGAAGATTAGCGCGCGTTTCACTTCCTGGATCGCTTTGGTGACTTCGATGCCACGCGGGCAGCATTCGGTGCAGTTGAACGTGGTCCGGCAGCGCCACACCCCGTCGGCGTCGTTGAGGATTTCCAGGCGTTCGGCGGCGGCCTCGTCGCGGCTGTCGAAAATGAAGCGGTGCGCGTTGACGATCGCGGCCGGCCCGAGGTAGCTGCCCTGGTGCCAGAACACCGGGCAGCTGGTGGTGCAGGCCGCGCACAGGATGCACTTGGTGGTGTCGTCGAAGCGGACCCGGTCGGCCTCGCTCTGCAGGCGTTCCCGCGCCGGCGGCTCGCTGTCGTTGACCAGGTACGGCTGGACCGACCGGTAGGCGTCGAAAAACGGCTCCATGTCCACGACCAGGTCCTTCTCCACCGGGAGCCCCCGGATCGGTTCGACCGTGATGGTTGTCTGCTTGCCCTTCTTAGTGCGCGGCAGTAGGTCTCGGATCAGCACTTTGCACGCCAGCCGGTTGACCCCGTTGATCCGCATCGCGTCCGACCCGCACACCCCGTGCGCACACGATCGCCGGAACGTCAACGTGCCGTCGAGGTAATCCTTGACGTACATCAGCAGGTTCAACAGCCGGTCGGTCGGCAGGCACGGCACCCGGAAGCTCTGCCAGCCATTCGACTCGGCGTACCGTTCGGGTTCTTCGGGGTCGAACCTGGCGATCTTCAAGACGACCGGCGTCGAACCGTCGGGGACCGGCGGCTCTGAACGCCGGTCTGCTGTGCTCATCAGTAATTCCGTTCCTGAGGTTCGTAGCGCGTCTGCACCACCGGCTTGAAATCCAGCTGGATGTCGGACAGCAGATCGGCACCCTGCTTGTAGGCCATGGTGTGGCGCAGGAAATGGGTATCGTCGCGGTCCGGGTAGTCCTCGCGGGCGTGCCCACCCCGAGTCTCTCGGCGATTCAGCGCGCCGACGACGGTGACCTCGGCCAGCTCCAGCAGGAAACCCAGCTCGATCGCTTCCAGCAGTTCACTATTGAATCGTTTGCCTTGATCCTGCACCCTGATTCGCGCGTAGCGCCCTTTGAGTCCGTGAATGTCGTCGAGCGCCTGCTTGAGCGTCTCCTCGGTGCGGATCACCGCGGCGTTGTTGTCCATCGACTGCTGCAGAGCCGTCCGGATGTCAGCGACGCGCTGATTGCCGTGCCCGGTCAGGATGCCGCTCAGCCAGCCGGTGACCGTCTTCGCGGGCTCCGGCGGCAGGTCGACGAAGCCGTGTTCTAGGGCGTAACCAGCAGCGGCGACACCGGCGCGCCGACCAAATACATTGATATCGAGCAGCGAGTTAGTGCCCAGCCGGTTCGCGCCGTGCACCGACACGCAGGCGCATTCGCCGGCCGCGTACAGCCCGCGCACGGTGGCGGTATTGTCCCGCAGCACTTGGCCGGTCACCGTAGTAGGGATACCGCCCATCACGTAATGGCACGTCGGGTAAACCGGCACCAGTTCGTGGGCCGGATCCACGCCCAGGTAGGTGCGGGCGAACTCGGTGATGTCGGGCAGCTTGTTCTCCAGCACCTCCGCGTTCAGATGCCGGACGTCGATGTGCACGTAGGCCTTGTCCGGTCCTGCGCCACGGCCGTCCAGCACTTCGCGCACCATGGCGCGGGCGATGATGTCGCGGGGCGCCAGGTCGACCATCGACGGCGCATAACGCTCCATGAAGCGCTCGCCATGGCCGTTGAGCAGACGGCCGCCCTCGCCGCGCACGGCCTCCGAGATCAAGATGCCGAGTCCGGCCAGCCCGGTCGGGTGAAACTGGTGAAATTCCATGTCCTCTAGAGGAAGTCCGTTACGAAACACGATCCCGATACCGTCGCCGGTCAACGTGTGCGCATTGGAGGTGGTCTTGAAGATGCGGCCCGAGCCGCCGGTCGCGATGATCACGGCCTTGGCGTGGAACAGGTGCACGTCGCCGGTGGCCAGTTCGTAGGCGACGACTCCACTGGCCACCGGACCCTCGCCGGTCCGCGTCAGCACCAGGTCCAGGACGTAGAACTCGTTGAAGAACTGCACATCGTGCCTGACGCAGTTCTGGTAGAGCGTCTGCAGGATCAGGTGCCCGGTCCGGTCGGCGGCGTAACACGACCGTCGCACCGGGGCTTTGCCGTGCTCGCGGGTGTGCCCGCCGAATCGGCGCTGGTCGATGCGGCCCTCGGGAGTCCGGTTGAACGGCATCCCCATCTTCTCCAGGTCGAGCACCGCGTCGATGGCTTCGCGGCACATGATCTCCACGGCGTCCTGGTCGGCCAGATAGTCGCTGCCCTTGACGGTGTCGAAAGCGTGCCACTCCCAGGTGTCTTCTTCGACGTTGGCCAGCGCCGCGCACATTCCGCCCTGAGCCGCGCCGGTGTGGCTGCGGGTGGGGTGCAGCTTGGTCAACACTGCAGTAGAAACGCGCGGGCCCGCCTCCAGCGCGGCCCGCAACCCGGCACCGCCGGCGCCGACGATCACCACGTCGTGTCGGTGCTGCCGGATCGTGGTCATGACGGGATGTTCGGGTCGAACGTGAGCAGCACATAGGTCCCCAGCACGAGCGTGAACACCATCGACAACGCCAGCATGGCGTTGAGCACGAGCCGGGTGGCATCCGTGCGGCTGTAATCGTCGATGATGGTGCGCAGGCCGTTGCCGCCGTGCAGTTGCGCCAGCCACAGCAACAGCAGGTCCCACAGCTGCCAAAACGGCGAACGCCAGCGCTGCGCCACGTAGTTGAAGTCGATCCGGTACACGCCGTCGTCCCACATCAGCATCACGAACAAGTGCCCCAGCGCCAACGCCAGCAACGCAATGCCGGAAAAGCGCATGAACAACCACGCATACTTCTCGAAGTTCGGGATGCCGGGCCGTCGGCGCGGCGCCCGCGGATCGTCCAATTCGGCGGGCATGCTCAGCCGGAGCGTCCGGCTCATTCGAATCGTCCAGAAATGTGCAGGCCGACCACTACCGTTGCGGGAACCATGATCAACAGCCAGGCGATACCGATCACCCAAAGCATCAGACGCTGGTAGCGGGTGCCCTTCCACCAGAAGTCGATCAGGATGACTCGGATGCCGTTTAACGCGTGATAGAGCACCGTGGCCACGAGCGCCAGTTCCATCAACCCGACGATCGGGTTCTTGTAGGTGTCCATGACCTCGTCGTAGGCCTGCGGGCTGACCCGGACCAGCGCGGTGTCGAGCACATGCACGAACAGAAAGAAAAAGATCGTCGCGCCGGTGATGCGATGCAGCACCCATGACCACATGCCTGGGTCACCGCGGTACAGGCTCCGGCGCGACGGTCGTGCGCGCTCGGTTTCGTCCTGCGCCGGGGGAGTGGGTGGATCCGCAGATGTCGCCGTCGTCATCAGCGCCCTCCAGATTCGCTTGCGCCGGGCAATTCAATCTACCGTCGCCGGTCGTCGGAGCAGCGGCCGATCCCACCCGATTGGTTTCGCTGCCGTGACCGGCGCGATTGATTGGGCAGCGCTACGCGACAACGCAATTCAGGCAGCGCAGCGAGCATATGCGCCGTATTCGCGGCTGCGGGTCGGGGCGGCGGCGCTGGTCGACGGTTCGCGGGTGGTCACCGGCTGCAATGTGGAGAATGTCTCATATGGGCTGGGCCTCTGCGCCGAGTGCGCCGTGGTGTGTGCGCTGCACTCGACCGGTGGCGGCCGGCTGGTCGCCTTGGTGTGCACCGACGCCGCGGGATCGCTGCTGATGCCGTGCGGGCGCTGCCGGCAAGTGCTGCTGGAACACGGCGGCCCCGACCTGCTGATCGACCATCCAGCCGGCCCCCGCCGGCTGGGTGAACTGCTGCCCGACGCGTTCGGCCCCGACGACTTGCCCCGGCAGCCTCGATGAACAGCGTCACCTTCGACGCACCGACCGTGATCAGGACCAAACGCGATGGCGGTCGGTTGTCTGATCCGGCGATCGACTGGGTGATCGATGCCTACACCGATGGCCGGGTAGCCGAGGAACAGATGTCGGCGCTGTTGATGGCGATTTTCCTGCGCGGCATGGATCACCCGGAAACCGCACGGTGGACGTCGGCGATGGTGGCCTCCGGTGAGCGGATGGACTTCAGTGACCTGCGGCGCGGCGGTAATACGTTGCCGACGGTCGACAAGCACTCCACCGGCGGGGTCGGCGACAAGATCACGCTGCCGTTGGTCGCCGTCGTCGCCGCGTGTGGCGCGGCGGTGCCGCAGGCTTCCGGCCGGGGACTCGGGCACACCGGCGGCACACTGGACAAGCTCGAATCAATCGCCGGTTTCACCGCGGATCTGACCAGCAGCCGGGTGCGCGAGCAGCTTTGTGACGTCGGCGCGGCGATCTTCGCTGCCGGTCGGTTGGCGTCCGCCGACGCCAAGCTCTACGCGCTGCGCGACATCACCGCCACAGTGGAGTCAATGCCGCTGATAGCCAGCTCGGTGATGAGCAAGAAGCTCGCCGAAGGCGCGGGCGCGTTGGTGCTCGACGTGAAGACCGGTGCCGGGGCCCTGGTGAAGTCGCAGGCCCGCTGCTACGAGCTGGCCGAGACCATGGTGGCGCTCGGCGCGGCACACGGCTTACCCACCCGAGCGCTGATCACCGACATGACCGCACCGCTGGGCGCGACGGTGGGCAACGCGGTGGAGGTCGCCGAGGCGCTGGATGTGCTGGCCGGCGGCGGGCCTGGCGATGTGGTGCACCTGACGCTGACGTTGGCCGCCGAGATGCTGGCACTCGCCGGGCTCGACGGTTGCGATCCCGCGCGCACACTGCGCGACGGCAGCGCCATGGACCGGTTCAAGGCGCTGGTGGCCGCGCAGGGCGGTGACCTGTCGGTACCGCTGCCGGTCGGCAAATGTTCAGAAACCGTCACCGCGGATCGGAGCGGCACAATGGGTGACATCGACGCGATGGCAGTGGGGCTGACGGCATGGCGGCTCGGTGCGGGCAGATCCCGTCCGGGCGAACAGGTGCAAGCCGGCGCCGGTGTCCGGATTCACCGCCGGCCGGGAGAGCCGGTGGCCGCCGGTGAGACGCTGTTCACGCTGTACACCGACACCCCACAATGCTTCGGCGCTGCCGTCGCCCAACTGGCCGGCGGCTGGCGCATTAGGAATGCCCCGCCGCCGCGGCGACCATTGATCATCGATCGGATCTCCTGGTGACCACACCGCTGACGTTGGAGACGGTCGGTCGGGCACCCAAGGCGTTGCTGCACGATCATCTCGACGGCGGGCTGCGGCCCGCGACCGTGGTGGAGATCGCGGGGCAGACAGGCTATGACGGCCTGCCCGCCACCGACGTCGACGAGCTGACGCGCTGGTTTCACACCGCGTCGACCAGCGGCTCACTCGAGCGATATCTGGAGCCGTTCTCGCACACCGTGGCGGTGATGCAGACTGCCGAGGCGCTGCACCGGGTCGCTCATGAGTGCGTGGAGGACCTGGCTGCCGACTCGGTGGTGTACGCCGAGGTGCGTTTCGCGCCGGAGTTGCACATCAATCGCGGGTTGTCGTTCGACGAGGTGACCGACGCCGTGCTCGCCGGGTTCGCCGAGGGCGAGAAGTCCGCCGCGGCCAAGGGCCGCCCGATCGCCGTGCGCTGTCTGGTGACGGCGATGCGTCACGCAGCGCTGTCCCGCGAGATTGCGGCGCTGGCGATTCGCTTCCGGGACAAGGGCGTCGTCGGATTCGACATCGCCGGCGCGGAGGCCGGATACCCGCCGACCCGTCATCTGGACGCTTTCGAATACATGCGGAACAACAACGCCCGCTTCACGATTCACGCCGGTGAAGCCTTCGGCCTGCCGTCGATTCACGAGGCGATCGCATTCTGTGGGGCGGACCGGTTGGGGCACGGCGTGCGGATCGTCGACGACATCGAAATCGACGACGACGGCACCGTGCAGCTGGGCCGGCTGGCATCGATACTGCGGGACAAACGAATTCCGCTGGAGATGTGTCCCACCTCCAACGTTCAGACCGGTGCCGTCGAGAGCATTGCCAAGCACCCGTTCGACCTGTTGGCGCGGACACGGTTCCGGGTGACGGTCAACACCGACAACCGGCTGATGGGCAACACCTCGATGAGCCGGGAGATGCTGCGGTTGGTCGAGGCCTTCGGGTACGGCTGGACGGACCTGGCCCGGTTCACCATCAATGCGATGAAGTCGGCGTTCATTCCGTTCGACGAGCGGCTGGCGATCATCGATGAAGTGATCAAGCCGCGGTTCGCGGTGCTGATCGGCTGACGTGTCACTCCGGTCACGCGCCTCAGCCGCGACCCACGTTATCGTCCGGCTTTCGGCGCTATTCGCGCCTCAGCCGCGACTCCACGAACCGCTCCAAGTCCTCCCATTTGCGCACCGCTTCGGCATAGGGCGCCGTGGGCCTGTCGACTGAATCCGGCTCGAGCACAGCGGCCACCAAGTGGCCCAGCGGCCGATCGGCTTCCAGCTCGTTGTCGACGGTGTTGTCCTCGGCGTACTCGCCGACGTCGCGAAGCAACTCCACAGCCAGGTCGAGCTGCTCCCGGTCCACCGAGTCGGGCCCGTCGGCGAAGTCGTCGGCCAGCCCGCTCAGCACGTAGACGTTCTCGTCGCTGATGTCGATCGCCAGCGAGCCGTCGGTGGCAGCAGTGCGGATGTCGTCGTAGGTACTCAGGTCAGACAGGTCGTGATCGTGCTCGTCGGCGAGGTAGCGTGCCAGCGCCCGCTCCGAGCTGAACACGCTGATGCGTCCGTTGCGACCCAGGAAGATCGGCTGATCGTCGCAGTAGCACCGCAGCGTGTAAAACGTGCCGGCACCGGTCATGATCTGGATCGGGTCGATGCCCACCTCTTCCCAGAAGTTCTCGTCGCCGCCCAGCACCACGTCGTCAGCTACGGCGCGGCTCTCCGCCACCGCATCTTCGGCGTCCTCGTCACCGCCGGCGTCAACGGTTTCGAGCACCTCGTCCTCAGTTGAAGCGGCGGCCGTTTCATCATCGCCAGCTACGGCCTCCGGCTCTTCGGGCGCCGGCTCGGCCAATTCGTCGGCGGCCTTGGCCGACGCTTGCTCGTCGACGTCCGGGATGCTGACAATGCCGTCGACCGCACTGAGCACGTCGTCCCAGCTGCGGGCGACGATCTCAGCGATCGCATGCCACCGCTTGAGACCCGCCTTGCCGGTGAAGGAATCAACACCACCGGCCAACGTGCCCAGGCTGGGATTGCCGTTGAAGAACCGCGTCACCGCAGGCAGCTCGCACACCGACCCGACAGACGACACGATGGCCAACGTGTTCGCCAGCGCGGTCACCGACTTCGCGGTTGGCTTAGCCGCCGCCAGCTCCTCGACCGCAACCAGGTCGAACCAGTTGTCCTCGCCGGGATCGAACCAGTGGGCGTTGGCGTCGGTCGCACTTTTCCAGCCCGGATGGTCGATCAGATCGTTCTCGGCGTCCGAACGCACGAACGCCACCAAGTCAGCGACCGACTCGAAGCCGTAAAGGTCCTCGTCCTTGCCCAGGAACGCCTCCCACTCGTCGCCGGCATCGCGCCAGCGCGGCGCCCACAGCGTGTAACGGTCACCATCGGTCAGGCCCAGGCGGATAGGCACGAGGTCAGCAGCCATGCGGCACAGAATAACGACGCCCGCGCAGACACCTGGATGAGGGATAGGGCGGGCCAGTCTGTGAAAAGCCCAAAAAATCGGCCGAGGGAATTCTGTGAAGTGAGCCACGGCCGGCGACGAAACGGCGCATCATCTCTCTGACAAGCGGTCACCTGGGAGGGAAAGTGGTCGTGTCGGTTGTGAATGTGCGTTCGCCGCGCTCCGCATCAACAGCGGTTATCTGCGCGGCCGCGTTAGGAGCGACGACCATGCTGACGCCGGTGTTCGCGGCCGGCGCGAAAACCCTATTCGCCGAAGCCGCGCTGCTGGCCAACGAAGGCTTCATCATGGGAGGCACCGGACTTCCCGACCCGAGCACGGACCCGACCTATATTCCCAACGTCGAATCGCTGTACCTCCAGCAATTCCTCACTCCCCCTGGTAGCCCCGATAACTACCAGTTCAGCCCCTTAATTACCCCCGAGCAGTTCTGCCCGATCATCTGCGTCGCCGGCCAGCCGGACCTGACGTTCGGCCAGTCGGTCGATCAGGGCGTCCAAGCCCTTAACAACGCGCTCGTTGGTCCTACCGGGGCGCTGGAACCTGGTAACAACGTCGCCGTCCTCGGCTACTCGCAGAGCGCCACCGTCGCCTCCGTCGAGATGAACAATCTGGTGAACCACCTGCCCGCCGGGGTGGACCCAAGTCAATTGCACGTGGTGTTGCTCGGCGACCCCAACAGTCCGATCGGCGGCATCCTGGACCGGTTCCAGTTCCCCGACGGCCTGGACGGCTCACCGCAGCACCTGCCGTTCCTCGACGTGCCGCTGAGCCTTGACCCGACGCCGACCACCCCGTTCCCGACAGACATCTACACCGGCGAATACGACGGCTACGCCGATTTCCCGGAAGACCCCAGCAACATCCTGGCCGACATCAACGCCCTAGTCGGCATCGAAACCGTGCACCCTTACTATCCGGACCCGGATCCCGCGGTGAACCTGAACACCAACGACATCATCGACCTCGGCAAGATCGGCGACACGACATTTCATGAAATCCCGGCGCCGCTGCCGATCCTGGCGTTCATGTACGACGGCGGCCCGGCCGGGCACTTCTTCTACGACGCCTTCAGCCCGAATCTGGCCCTGAACATCGACTGGGCCTACGGCAACCCGGGCGACCCGTTCGTCGGCGTCAACGGCACCGACGCAATCGGCCCCTGGCAAGTCGACGCGACCGGCCAACTGATGCTCTCCGGCGTCGCCGGTTTCGTGCCGAAGATGGACCCGCTGCAGATGCTGGCCGGCGAGCAGTACGCCGCGGAGCAGTCGTTGGTCAACCCGATCAACGACCTGCTGAACGCCGCCGGGCAGCCGGATCTGCCAACTTCGTTCGTCAACTCGCTGCTCGCGGGCTACGACGCGACCAACCAGCTCGACACCTCACTGCTGACCACCTGGACCGACCTGACGGCCAGCATCCCGGCCCTCGCCCCGGACGCCATCTTCGACGGAAGCCCGCTCATCTCCGGGCAGCCGCTGATCGACCTCGTCGGCCTTGGCTTCGACGTCCTCAACTCCTTCGGAGCCTGAGCGGCGGCGACCCGACGCTGCCATTAGGGTCAACTGCCGTGGACGTGCGTGTCGTTGACCACCCACTTGCCGCCGCCCGGCTGACGACGCTGCGCGACGAACGCACCGACAACGCCGCTTTCCGCGCCGCGCTACGCGACTTGACCCTGCTGCTCGTCTTCGAGGCCACCTGGAACGCGACGACCACCACCGTCGACATCCGCACCCCGCTGGCCGCGACGGTCGGCACGCGGCTGGCCCGGCCGCCGCTGCTGGTGCCGGTGCTGCGAGCCGGGCTGGGCATGGTGGACCAGGCGCACGCCCTGATCCCGGAAGCACGCGTAGGTTTCGTCGGCGTCGCCCGGGACGAGCAGACCCATCTGCCGGTGCCCTACCTGCAGTCGCTGCCCGACGACCTGACTGAGCAGCCGGTGCTCGTGCTCGACCCCATGCTGGCCACCGGCGGGTCGATGCGGCACACCTTCGAAGTGCTACAGGGCCGTGGCGCCTCGGACATCACCGCGTTGTGTGTGGTGGCCGCACCGGAAGGTATCGCGGTGCTGAGTCGAATCGCGCCGAACGCGCGATTGTTCACCGCGGCCGTCGACGACGGGCTCGACGACAATGCGTTCATCGTCCCCGGCCTGGGCGATGCCGGAGACCGGCAGTTCGGACCGCGCTGACCTACCAGCCCCGCACCGCCGTCACCACCTTGTCACGCAGCACCGCCGCCCGTTGCCGGGCTACACCCAACTCGCCGGCCGCCGGAGCGCCGACTTCGATGTAGTACTTCACTTTCGGCTCGGTGCCCGACGGCCGGACGACGACCCGCGCCCAGCTGTCGGCGTCACCAGCGGCGAAGATCAGCGCGTCGGTGCGCTGCGCGCCGCGCCGCTGCAGCAAGTCGGTGGTGCGCGCGGGCATTCCGGCCAACTGGCCAGGCGGATCGGCGCGCAGCCGCTGCATCGCCGTCGCAGCCTCACCTGCGTCGGTCAGCCGACGCGACACCGCCGCCCCCACATGCATCCCGTGCCGGCGGGCGAGGTCGTCGAGCGCGTCCAGCGGCGAGCGGCCCTGCGCCTTCAGTGTCGCGACCAGGTCGCACACCAGCACCGCGGCGCTGATGCCGTCCTTGTCGCGCACCGCCACCGGGTCGACGCAGTGCCCGATCGCCTCCTCGTAGGCATACACCAGCGTCTGGCCGGGCAGGTCCGCGTCGGCGCGCGCCAGCCATTTGAAGCCGGTCAGGGTCTCGACGTGGCGTGCGCCGTGGTGCTCGGCGATCCTGGCCAGCATCCGCGACGACACCACGGTGCTGGCCACCACAGCCGCGCCGGCAGGCTCGGCGCCCGACAGCAGGTAGTCGCCGAGCAGCCAGCCGGTTTCGTCCCCGGAAAGCATCCGCCAGCCCGACGGTGTCGGTACACCGATCGCGCAGCGATCGGCGTCGGGATCCAGCGCGATGGCGACGTCGGCGTCGACGTCGGTGGCCAGGGCGAGCAGCGCGTCGGTGGCGCCGGGTTCTTCTGGATTGGGGAAGCTCACCGTCGGGAAGTCCGGGTCCGGTTCGAACTGGGCAGCCACGGTGTGCAGGTCGTCCAGACCAGCGCGCTGCAGCGTCTGCAACGCCACCGCTCCGCCGACCCCGTGCAACGGGGTCAGCGTCACCCGGACCGAACCTTCCGAACGCCGCAACGAGGCGGCCCGCTCGACGTAGCGGTCGACGAGCGAGGTGTCCGCGGCCGCGACGAGCTGTCGGGGAACCTGGTCGGCGAACGGCGCACCCGCGATTGCGTTTTCGATCGCGCTGTCGGTGGGTGTGACGATCTGCACACCCCCGTCGAGGTAAACCTTGTAGCCGTTGTCGGTCGGCGGGTTGTGCGATGCGGTGATTTGGACCCCGGCCGCGGCGCCGATGTGCCGCACCGCGAACGCCAGCACCGGCGTCGGCAACGCCTCGGGCAGCCGCAACACTGAAAAACCCTGCGCTGCCAACGTTTCCGCGGTCGCCAGCGCAAACGCAGCAGACCCGTGCCGGGCGTCACGCCCGACGACCACGGTGCAGCCGGCCAAACCCCGGTCCTTCAGCACCTGCGCCAGCGCCCAGCTGGCACGTAACGCCACCGCCAGGTTCATGGAGTCCGGGCCGCCACGCACCGGACCGCGAAGCCCCGCGGTGCCGAACGTCAACGGCCGGTCGAACCGGGTGGACAGTTCCGCGGGATCGCAACCGGCGAGTTCGGCGGCGGTGACGGGGTCCGGGTCGTGGGCGATCCACTCCTCGGGAGTCACAGCCGGTTCATTCCGGGAGCCGGGCCACCACAGCGGCCAGCAGGGTGCCCATCCGAGTCGCCGACTCCGCGCCCGCGGCCAGCACCTCGACGTGGCTGAGTGGTTCCCCGGTGATCCCGGCCGCCGGGTTCGTCACCAGCGACACGCCCAGCACCTCGGCGCCCGCCGCGCGAGCCGCGATGGTCTCGTGCACAGTCGACATCCCCACCAGGTCGGCGCCGAGCGCCCGCAGCATCCGGATCTCGGCCGGCGTCTCGAAATGCGGCCCCGGCAGACCGGCGTACACGCCTTCGGCCAGCCCGGGGTCGACCTCGCGGGCAAGCGCCCGCAACCGCGGCGAGTAGGCGTCGACCAGGTCGACGAACTGGGCTCCCACCAGCGGGGAACGCGCCGTCAAGTTGAGGTGGTCGCTGATCAGCACCGGCTGCCCCACCGCGAAGTCGCTGCGCACGCCGCCCGCGGCATTGGTCAGCACGACGGTTTGCGCGCCGGCCGCGCACGCGGTGCGCACCGGGTGCACGACGTGGCGCAGGGCGTGCCCTTCGTAGGCATGCACCCGGCCCGCAAGCACCAGCACCCGGTGCGCGCCGATGCATACCGACGACAGCTGACCGGTGTGCCCGACCGCGGTCGGTGGCGTGAAGCCGGGCAGATCGGCCATCGGCAGTGTGGCCGTCGAAGGACCCAGCGCCGCAACAGCCGGCGCCCATCCGGAGCCGAGGACGATCACCACGTCGTGCTCGGCGACACCGGTGCGCTCGGCGACGACGCCGGCCGCGGTCCGTGCGAGTGCATCCGGATCGGCTGGACCGTCGGTCACAATGGGGCAGCTTAGACTGCGAGGATGGCCGTAGCCAGCGCATCAGACGCCGTCGAGGACGCGGTGCGGCGCCGTGGCGCCGACCTCGTCGAGCTCTCCCACGCAATTCACGCCGAACCGGAGCTGGCGTTCGAGGAGTACCGCAGCTGCGCCAAGGCACAGGTGTTGGTGGCTGAGCGGGGCTTCCAGATCACCGCCGCCGCCGGCGGTTTGGACACCGCCTTTCGCGCCGACTTCGGCAGCGGACCGTTGGTGGTGGGAATCTGCGCGGAATACGACGCGTTGCCCGGCATCGGGCACGCCTGCGGCCACAACATCATCGCCGCGTCGGCGATCGGGACTGCGCTGGCGCTGGCCGAGGTGGCTGACGAGCTGGCATTGACGGTGGCGCTGGTGGGCACCCCCGCCGAGGAATCCGGCGGCGGGAAGGCTTTGCTGCTGCAGGCGGGGGTGTTCGACGACATCGCCGCGGCGGTGATGCTGCATCCCGGGCCGGCGGACATGGCCGCGGCGCGGTCGTTGGCGTCGTCGGGAATGCGCGTCGCCTTCGAGGGTCGGGAGGCGCACGCGTCGGCGACGCCGTTTCTGGGACTCAACGCCGCCGACGCGGCCACCATCGCTCAGGTGGCCGTCGGGCTGCTGCGCCAGCAGTTGGCTCCCGGCCAGCAGGTGCACGGCTTCGTCGCCGATGGCGGCCGGGCGGCCAACGTGATCCCGGCGCACACCGAGTTGCAGTACATGACCCGGGCAGCTGAGTCGGCGCTGTTAGACGACCTGGAAGCTCGGGTCAAGGACTGTTTTTTGGCCGGTGCGGTGGCCACCGGCTGTGAGTACAGCATCGACCAGGTCGAGCCCGCCTACGAGGCGCTGAAACCGGATGAATGGCTGGCCGCGGTGGTGCGCAGCGAAATGCAGCGGTTGGGACGGACACCGGTCGCCGAACAGCTCGAATTGGCCCTCCCGGTCGGCAGCACCGACATGGGCAACGTCACCCAGGTGCTGCCGGGCATTCATCCGTTGGTGGCCGTCGACGCCGGCGGTGCGTCGCTGCACCAGCCCGCGTTCACCGTGGCAGCCGCCGGGCCCAGTGCGGACCGCGCTGTGATCGAAGGCTCGATCATGTTGGCGCGCACCGTCGTTCGTCTTGCCGAGTCCGCCGAGCAGCGCGACCGGGTGCTGGCGGCTCGAGAGCAGCGGGTGCCGTCGTGAGCCTGCCGGGAACCGCCGAGGCGTGGCTGGCCGCCCATCAGGACGAGCTTGTCGAGTGGCGGCGGCACCTGCATTGCTACCCCGAGCTGGGTCGCCAGGAGTACGCCACCACCCAGTTCGTCGCCGACCGGTTGGCCAACGCCGGCCTCAACCCGAAGGTGCTGCCCCTCGGCACCGGCCTGACGTGTGATCTCGGGCCGGAGGACCAACCCCGGATCGCGCTGCGCGCTGACATCGATGCGCTACCGATGCCCGAGCGCACCGGCGCGCCGTATTCCTCGACGGTGCCCAACGTCGCGCACACCTGCGGGCATGACGCGCACACCGCGATCCTGCTGGGCACCGCGCTGACGTTGGCGTCGGCGCCGCAGCTGCCGGTCGGCGTGCGGCTGATCTTTCAGGCGGCTGAAGAGCTGATGCCCGGCGGGGCGATCGACGCGGTCGCCGCGGGTGCGCTGAACGGGGTCAGCCGGATCTTCGCGCTGCACTGCGACCCCCGCCTGGCCGTCGGCCGGGTCGCGGTGAAGGCCGGACCGATCACCTCGGCCGCCGACCGGATGGAGATCGTCTTGCATTCGCCGGGCGGGCACACCTCCCGGCCGCATCTGACCGCTGACCTGGTTTACGGGCTGGGCACGCTGATCGTCGGGGTGCCCGGTGTGCTGTCGCGGCGCATCGACCCCCGCAAAGCCACTGTGCTGGTGTGGGGCGCAGTCAACGCCGGGGTGGCCGCCAACGCGATACCGCAGTTGGGTGTGCTGGCCGGCACTGTCCGCACCGCCAGCAGGGAGACCTGGCAAAACCTCGAGGGCATCATCGACGAGACGGTGACGGCGCTGCTGGCGCCGCTGGGCGTCGAGCACACGCTGGAATACCACCGCGGGGTGCCGCCGGTGGTGAACGAGGAGCTTTCCACCCGCATCCTCACCCACGCGATCGAAGCCGTCGGGCCTGAGGCACTGGCCGACACCCGCCAGTCCGGCGGCGGCGAAGATTTCTCCTGGTACCTCGAGGAGATCCCGGGGGCGATGGCCAGGCTCGGCGTGTGGCCGGGCTACGGACCTCAGCTGGACCTGCACCAGCCGACGTTCGACATCGACGAGCGCGCCCTGGCGATCGGGGTGCGGGTGATGGTCAACATCGTCGAGGAGGCGACGGCCGCGTTCTAGCGTCCGCCCGCCGCATCCTCGCCACTGACGCACGCTGGAATCCCACACCGCACAGTCGATCGCTGCTAAACAGCTATTCGCCGTGGCCCGGGCCGATGTTGCTGGCCGGGCGGGTGCGCAAATCGTGCACGTAATGACTCGGCGCGCCGGCGATTTCGGCGGCATCGGCCATGACGCCCAAATACCGGGCTGACGGGACACCGCCTTCCCAGGCGTCCACCACGTACAGCCAGGCCAGCACCGGATCGGTGGTGGTGTCAGAGGAGATCCGGTGAACGCGGCAGCGGATTTTCTTGTGAACGCCGAGCTCGGAGCCCTCCCACCGGTCGAGGGCCTGCTCGTCGGCCGGCGTCATGTCGTAGAGCACGACGAAGACCTTGGCCTCCGGGTCCTCGACGACCGTGGCTAAAGCGCCTTCCCAACCGATGTCCTCACCACCGAACGTCAGTCGCCAGCCGTGCAGCCAGCCCGTTCCGGTCATCGGGGAGTGCGGTGCGCGCTGCATCATCTGCTCGGGATGCATGTTCGACCCGTAGGCGGCGTAGAGCGGCACGGGAAGAAGCTTAAACGGCGAGCAGCGTCCTCCTTGGCTAGTTCGATTGCCCGGCTCCTCCTCATCGCGCTGTGCGCTCTGCATCGTCGCCGAGCTAGTTCGATTGCCCGGCTCCTCCTCATCGCGCTGTGCGCTCTGCATCGTCGCCGAGCTAGTTTGGGGGCTGTGCCGACCCGCATAGTGATCATCGGCGGCGGTCCCGCCGGCTACGAAGCGGCATTGGTCGCCGCGGCCCGCGGTCCGGAAGTGGCTCAGGTCACCGTCGTCGACTCCGACGGAGTCGGTGGCGCGGCCGTGCTGGTGGACTGCGTGCCGTCCAAGACATTCATCGCCTCGACCGGGTTGCGCACTGAACTGCGTCGCGCGCCGCAACTGGGCTTCGACATCGACATCGACGACGCGAAGATTTCGCTGCCCGAGATCCACCGGCGCGTCAAGACGCTGGCCGTCGCCCAGTCCGACGACATCACCGCCCAGCTAATGGGCATGGGGGTGGAGGTGATCGCCGGCCGCGGGGAATTGGTCGACGCGGCCCCGGACCTGGCGCGGCACTGCATCAACATCACCGCCGCGGACGGCACCACCACAGTGCGTGAAGCCGACGTCGTACTCATCGCGACCGGCGCCAGCCCCCGGGAGCTGCCGACGGCGCGGCCGGACGGTGAGCGCATCCTGACTTGGCGTCAGCTGTATGACCTCGAGGCGCTGCCCAGTTGTCTGATCGTGGTGGGCTCCGGGGTGACGGGCGCTGAGTTCGTGCACGCCTACACCGAGTTGGGTGTCGACGTGACGGTGGTGGCCAGCCGCGACCGCGTGCTGCCCTACGAGGACGCCGACGCTGCCCTGGTGCTCGAGCGGATCTTCGCCGAACGCGGCGTGCAGCTGGTGAAGAACGCGCGCGCGGAGTCGGTGACGCGCAGTGGTGACGGGGTGCTGGTGAAGCTGACCGACGGCCGCGAGGTCTCCGGCAGCCACGCGCTGATGACCATCGGATCGGTGCCCAACACCACCGGCCTGGGTCTGGAGAAAGTGGGCATCGAACTGCGACGCGGCGGCTACCTGACCGTCGACCGGGTGTCGCGGACGTCGGTGCCCAACATCTACGCCGCGGGTGACTGCACCGGGCTGCTGCCGCTGGCGTCGGTCGCGGCGATGCAGGGCCGGATCGCGATGTGGCATGCGCTGGGCGAGGCGGTCAGCCCGATCCGGTTGCGCACGGTCGCCGCCGCCGTGTTCACCCGGCCGGAGATCGCCGCCGTCGGGGTGCCGCAGTCCGCGATCGACGACGGGTCGGTGCTGGCCCGCACCATCATGCTGCCGCTGCGCACCAACGCACGGGCCAAGATGTCCGAGCTGCGGTACGGCTTCGTCAAGGTCTTCTGCCGACGCGCCACTGGCGTGGTCATCGGTGGTGTCGTGGTCGCGCCGATCGCCTCCGAGCTGATCCTGCCGATCGCGATGGCCGTGCAGAACCGTCTCACCGTCAACCAGTTGGCGCAGACGCTGGCCGTCTACCCGTCGCTGTCCGGCTCGATCACCGAAGCCGGGCGCCGGCTGATGGCCGACGACGACCTGGATTAACCCGGTAACCTTGAGCAGGGCCTACTGACGAGTAACCATGAGGAGTTGCCTGCCGTGAGCGTCCCGATCCCCGCAGCGGGCAGGCCGCCGATCTGGTCGGCGTCCTGGTTGGGGCCCCAGCATCGGCAATCGGCGTGGCAGCGCCTGGCTGAAGAGCAGTTCGACGTGGTGGTCGTCGGCGGCGGAGTGGTCGGCGCGGGCTGCGCGCTAGACGCGGCCACCAGAGGGCTGAAGGTCGCGCTGGTGGAGGCGCGTGACTACGCGTCGGGCACGTCGAGTCGCTCGTCGAAGATGTTCCACGGCGGCCTGCGCTACCTCGAGCAGTTGGAGTTCGGTCTGGTCCGCGAGGCGCTGCACGAGCGTGAGCTCTCGCTGACCACACTGGCGCCGCATCTGGTCAAGCCGATGCCGTTCCTGTATCCGCTGACCAAGCGCTGGTGGGAACGCCCTTACATGGCCGCCGGGATCTTCCTCTACGACCAGCTGGGCGGCGCCAAGTCGGTGCCGGCGCAGAAGCATCTGAGTCGAGCGGGCGCACTGCGGCTGTGTCCCGGCCTCAAGCGCAGCTCGCTGATCGGCGGCATCCGCTACTACGACACCGTCGTCGACGACGCCCGGCACACCATGATGGTGGCGCGCACCGCCGCCCACTACGGCGCGGTGGTGCGGACCTCCACGCAGGTGGTGTCGATGCTGCGCGAAGGTGACCGGGTGGTCGGCGTGCAGGTGCGCGACTCCGAGGACGGCGCGGTCAGCGACGTCCGCGGGCATGTGGTGGTCAACGCCACCGGAGTGTGGACCGACGAGATCCAGGCGCTGTCCAAGCAGCGCGGGCGGTTCAAGGTCCGCGCCTCCAAAGGTGTGCATGTCGTGGTGCCGCGGGACCGGATCGTCAGCGACGTCGCGATCATCCTGCGCACCGAGAAATCGGTGATGTTCGTGATCCCGTGGAGCAGCCACTGGATCATCGGCACCACCGACACCGACTGGAACCTCGACCTGGCGCACCCGGCGGCCACCAAGGCCGACATCGACTACATCCTCGGCACCGTCAACACGGTGTTGGCCAACCCGTTGACCTACGCCGACATCGACGGCGTCTACGCCGGCCTGCGGCCACTGCTGGCCGGCGAGGATGCCGACACCTCCAAGCTGTCCCGTGAGCACGCTGTCGCGGTGCCCTCACCTGGCCTGGTGGCGATCGCCGGCGGCAAGTACACGACGTACCGGGTGATGGCCGCCGACGCCATCGATGCCGCGGCGCAGTTCATTCCGGCCCGGGTGGCGCCGTCGATCACCGAGAAGGTGCAGCTGCTGGGCGCCGACGGCTACTTCGCGCTGATCAACCAGTCCGAGCATGTTGGCGCGCTGCAAGGGCTGCATCCCTACCGGGTACGCCACCTGCTGGACCGGTACGGGTCGCTGATCAGCGAAGTACTGGCGATGGCGACGGACCGCCGGGACCTGCTCGACCCCATCACCACGGCGCCGCTGTACCTGAAAGTGGAGGCCGCCTACGCCGCCGCGGCCGAGGGGGCGCTGCATCTGGAGGACATCCTGGCCCGCCGGATGCGGATCTCCATCGAATACCCGCACCGCGGCGTGGACTGCGCCCGCGAGGTCGCCGAGGTGGTTGCGCCGGTGCTGGGCTGGTCCGACGCCGACATCGACCGCGAGGTCGAGATCTATAGCGCGCGGGTCGAGGCCGAGGTGTTGTCGCAGACCCGGCCCGACGACGCGTCCGCGGACGCGCTGCGGGCCAGCGCGCCGGAGGCGCGGATGGAGATCCTCGAACCGGTGCCCTTACTTTGAGGCCATCATGAGGCGACTACCGCTGCCGGTGCGGGACGGCTTGGGGCCGGCGCGGGTGCGATTACTCGGTGGGCCGGTGCTGGCCGAGCTGAGCGCCCGGTTCGGACCGCCCGCCGTCGCCAAGGTGCATGCCGGGGAAGTCGTCGACGCGGACGGCGCGGTGGTGCACCAGACGACAGTGCTGGCGGCCGGGTCGGTGGTCTACCTCTATCGCGACCCGCCCGACGAGGTGCCGGTGCCGTTCGACATTCCGGTGCTCTACCGCGACGCTCACCTGGTCGTCGTCGACAAACCGCACTTCCTGGCCACCATGCCGCGGGGCCGGCACGTCGCGCAGACTGCGCTGGTGCGGCTGCGCCGGGAGCTGGACCTACCCGAGCTGAGTCCGGCGCACCGGCTGGATCGGCTGACCGCCGGCGTACTGATGTTCACTGTCCGGCGAGAGCTGCGCGGGGCTTACCAGACGCTGTTCGCCCGCGCTGCGGTGTGCAAGACATATCTGGCGCGCGCGGCGCCCGCTCCGGAGGGGGCTTTCCCGCGGCTCGTGCGCAACCGCATCGTCAAACGCCGCGGCGTCCTGCAGGCGGTCTGCGAGCCTGGCGAGCCCAACGCCGAGACTTTGATCGAAGCTCTGGGGAAGGGGCTCTATCGGCTCACCCCGCGCACTGGACGCACCCACCAGTTGCGGCTGCACATGGCGTCGCTGGGCCTGCCGATCGAGGGTGATCCGCTTTATCCCGACGTTGTCTCCGTCGCCGACGACGACTTCAGCTCACCGTTGCGGTTGCTGGCGCACACCATGGAGTTCGTCGATCCGATCGACGGTCGGCAGCGCCGGTTCGTCAGCCGGCGAGTGGGGTAAAGACTTCCATGGCCACCAGCGCTGCGCCGACCCTGCAACGGCTGCCGATCGGTGGCCACGGCCCGGAGGACATCGCGGTGTTCGGTGACCGTCTGGTCACCGGTGTCGCCGACGGTCGGGTGCTGAGCTTCAACCCGGACGGCTCGGACGTCCAGGTGGTAGCCGACACCGGTGGTCGTCCGCTTGGGATCGAGGCCATGCCCGACGGCCGGCTGCTGGTTTGCGATGCGCAGCGCGGTCTGCTGCGGGTGGACGGCGGCGCGGTTCAACCGCTGAACACCGCCATCCACGGCGAGCCGATCAACCTGTGCAACAACGCCGCTGTCACCGCCGACGGCACCATCTACTTCACCGACTCGTCACGCCGCTACGGCCTGGACGCTTACCAGAGCGACGTCATCGAACGCACTGCATCGGGTCGCTTGCTGCGTCGCGATCCCGCCGGTGAAGTGCAGGTGCTGCTCGACGGACTGGAGTTCGCCAACGGAGTCGCCCTGGCCGACGACGAGTCGTTCGTCGCGGTCGCTGAGACCGGTGCGGCCCGGGTGCTGCGGGTGTGGCTGACCGGGTCGAACGCCGGACAATCCGAGGTTTTCCTCGGAGATCTGCCGGGCATGCCGGACAACCTGTCGACGGGCTCGCAAGGCCGGATCTGGGTGGCCATCCCCTCACCGATGTTCGGGTTGTTGCACCTGCTGCACCGCGCGCCGCGGCCCCTGCGCCGGCTGATCGGGCGGGCCGCCACCCGAGTCGATCACCCGCCCAGGGTGCCGGCACGAATATTGGCGGTCGACCGGGACGGCGATGTCGTCGCCCGGATCGAAGGCACCCGACGCTGCGGCTACCGGATGGTGACCGGCGTGCGCGAGTACAACGGCTCGCTGTATCTGGGCAGCATCGTCGAGGACGCCGTCGCAGCGCTTTCCCCGGTGCCCCCGATCAGCACCGATGAGGTCGTCACCATCCGGCACCACCGTTGAGTGGGTTCGCGTCAGCTACCGTTGGCACGACGCGCACCAGTAGGCGATCCGGTCACCGCTGTCGTCCTGTGTGATCGGCGTGCCGCAGCGGCGACACGGTTGGCCGACCCGGCCGTACACCCACATCTGACGGCCCCCGCGGGTGTCGCCGGTGGTGATGCGGTTCCAGCGAAATCGGTTGGCCCACAGCATCTCTCGACCGCGGTTGACCAGTCGTAGCGGGTCGCCGACTGCGCTGACCGGCGAGGTCGGCAATCGTCCGACGATGAAGCAGATCTCGTTGCAGTACACGTTGCCGATGCCCGCCAGCACCCGCTGATCGAGCAGCGTCTCAGCGAGCGGTCGCTCCGGTGCGGCCATCAAGTTCGCCGCGGCAACCGCCGGGTCCCAGTCCTCGCCCAGCAGATCAGGACCCAGGTGCGCGACGGCTTCCGCGTCGTGGTCGCGGTCGAGGACCTCGAGCACACCGAGGTCGATGCCGAGGGCGCGGACATCACCTGCTTCCAGCACGATGCGGACCCGGTGATTTGTCCGGCCGGGTGCGGTGCTCACCTGCCAACTGCCGTCCATCTTCATGTGCGAGTGGATGCTGGCCGGCCCGATCCGAATGAACAGGTGCTTACCGCGACTGATCACTTCGTCGACGGGGTGACCGGCGAGGTCGACGGTGGCGTAGCGCGGCACCCGGATATCGCTGCGGGTCACCGTGCGGCCGATCAACGCTTTGCGCAACTTGTCGGCGGTGTGGAAGACGGTGTCGCCCTCGGGCATCAGCGCAACCGCAAACCGCGCGGCGTGCGCGCGAACCCGGCGTCGACCAACGCGGCGACCACTTGGGTGGGGCCGCCGGCATGCGGATCGAGCACCGCCGCGCCGTTGACCCGCTCCACCAGAATCGACTTGACCCGCCCGGTGCCGACCAGCTCGGCCAGCACCGCGGCCGCCGCCTGATGGGCGTCGGGGTCGTCGGTGAAAGTCAGCAGCGAGCGCCCACCGCGCTCGAGAAACCACGCCAGCTCGCCGTCGACGAGGACGACCAGCGCCCCGGCTTTGCGGCCCGGGCGCGCAGGACCGTCGTCGTCGGCGATCCGCGACGGCCACGGCAGCGCCGCGCCGTACGGGTTGGCCGGGTCAGCAGCGGCCAGCACCACCGCCCGGTATTCGGGGCGCTCGGGGTCGACACCGTCGAGGTAGCTGCGCAGCCGGTCGACTGTCGAGGCGACCGCGAATTGCGCACCGCCCAGCGACTCGACGAAATACCCGCGTTGGCAGCGCCCGGCGTCTTCCAGCGCCGTCAGCACTTTATACAAGGTGGCGAAGCCACCGGGCACTTCTTCGGCCGACACCGCGCCGCGGGTCAGCACACCGTGCCGGCTCAGCAGCAGTTCGGCTTGATGGTGGGCCCGCACGGTGGAATCCGGCTCAGGCGCCGGCAGCGCCGACCATCGCCCGGCCACCGTCGGATCGCTGGCGCGGGTCTGCGCGAGCGCCACGCTGTAGCGGCTCAACCTCGGCGCGCGGCGCGCTCCGCTGCCCACCCGGTGCGCCGGCGCGGCCCGTTTGCGGCCGCCGGGCGCACCGAGCAGCGCCCGCACCGGCGCGAACGTGTCGCCGGTGACCCAGCCCGCCCAGATCAGTTCCCACAGGGCCGTTTTGAGGTCGCTTTCCCCGATAGCCCCGCCGGGCAGGAGCTGGCGGAAGAAGAACGCCCCGCCGCCCGCAAGGGTGTCCAGGATGTGGCGGTGGGCGTCGGTGAACTCGATCTCGTCACCGGCGGTCAGCGTTAGCGGCCCGGAGTCGGCGGAGTGGAAAGCGATCCAGCCGTCGCTGCCGGAGATCGACCCCGCACCCGCCCAGGTCACCTCACCGGCGGCCAGCAGTTCGTCGAGCATGGCAGGGGAGTAGTCACGGACCCGTGGCGCCAGCACCAGCGGTTCGACCGCCGAGGCGGGTATCCGGACGCCGGCGAGCTGGTCGATCACCGCGAGCAACCCATCCAGACCGGAGTTGGGTTGGCCTTTCGTCGCGGCGCCGACTTGTTGCCAGGCCGGCAGGAACCGGGCGTAGGCGGCGGTGCTGACCGGTTCGACCTGGGCCCGCAGCGCCGCCAGCGACCGTCGGCGCAGGATCCGCAGCACCTCGGCGTCGCACCACTGCTCACCGCTCCCCGAGGTCTCGGTGAACTCGCCGCGTACCACGTGACCGTCGGCCGCCAACCGGCCCAACACGTCAGCGGCGACCCGCAGCCCCAGCCCGAACCGGGCGGCCGCCTCAGCGGTGGTGAACGGCGCATGCGTGCGGGCGTAGCGGCTGAGCAGCTCACCGAGCGGGTCGGCGACCGCGTCGGTGAAGCTATCCGGGATGCCGACCGGCACGGCGATGCCGACGCCGTCGCGCAGCCGGCCGACGTCTTCGACAGCTACCCACCAGGTGCGCCCGGCGAACGTCACCGCCAACACGCGTTTGGCCGCGCGCAAGCCTTCCAGCCAGCCGCCGACGTCAGCGCTGCCGGCGCGGGCAGCCACTTCCTCCGCGGTCAGCGGGCCCAACAGCCGCAGCAGATCGGCGACTGCCTCGGCGTCGCGGGCGGCCCGGTCCGGTGCCAGATGCTGCAGTTGCCGGCCGGTGGCCGCAATGACCGCCGGGTCGAGCAGTTCGCGCAGCTCCACCCGGCCGAGCAGCTCCGCCAGCAGCGAGGTGTCCAGCGACAGCGCGGCGGCGCGGCGCTCGGCCAGCGGGCTGTCGCCTTCGTACATGAACGCCCCGACGTAGCCGAACATCAGCGACGCCGCGAACGGCGACGGAGTCGCGGTCTCGACTTCCAGCACCCGCACCCGCCGCCGCGCGATGCCGGCCATCAGCTCGGTCAGGGTGGGTACGTCGTACACGTCCTGCAGGCATTCCCGCACGGTTTCCAGCACGATCGGAAAGTCGGGGTACTTTCGGGCCACGTCGAGTAGCTGAGCTGCGCGTTGGCGTTGATGCCACAGCGGCGAGCGGCGACCCGGATGACGTCGCGGCAGCAGCAGCGCCCGGGCCGCGCACTCCCGGAACCGCGACGCGAACAACGCCGAACCGCCCACCTCAGCGGTGACGATTGGATCGATCTCGTCGGCATCGAACACGAACAGCTGGGCACCCGGCGGGGCGTCGCCCGACTCCTGCACGGTGTCGGGCAACCGCACCACCACGCCGTCATCGGAAGCGGTGGGTTTCTCGTCGATGCCGTAGCGTTCCCGCAACCGTCGACCGACCGCCAACGCCAGCGGGCCGTGCACCCGCAGCCCATACGGCGAGTGCAGGATCACCCGCCAGTCGCCCAGCTCGTCGCGGAACCGCTCGACCAGCAGCGTGGTGTCCGTCGGAACCACCGTGGTGGCTGATCGCTGATCGTCGAGCAGCCGCCACAAATTGTCGGCGGCGTACTCGTCAAATCCCAGAGTTGTGCAGCGCGCGTCGAACGCGGCTCGCCGCAGCCCGGCCAGTTCACCGGTGAACGCGCCGAGAGCCCGGCCGAGCTCGGCGGGGCGCCCGACGTCGTCGCCGCGCCAGAACGGCAACCGGGCCGGCTGCCCCGGCGCCGGAACGACCAGCACCCGGTCGTGGGTGATCTCGGTGATCCGCCAGCTCGTCGCACCCAGCGAGATGACGTCACCGGGACGGGACTCGTAGACCATCTCCTCGTCGAGTTCACCCACGCGCGACGGCTTCTCGGCCTCGGTCGCCAGGTAGACCGTGAACAGCCCGCGATCAGGGATAGCGCCGCCGGAGGTGACCGCCAACCGCTGCGCACCCGGCCGGGCCGTCAACGTTCCCCTGTCGCGGTCGTACACCAGGCGCGGCCGCAGCTCGGCGAACTCGGTCGATGGATACTTCCCCGACAACAGGTCGAGGGTCGCTTCGAAAGCGCTGCGCGGCAGCGTCGCGAACGGCGCGCTGCGCCGAACCGTGTCGAACCAGCGATCGGCGTCCAGCGGCTCCAGCGCGGCGGCCGCCACGGTGTGCTGAGCCAGGATGTCGAGCGGATTGGCGGGCACTCGGGTCGTCTCGATCTGGCCGGCCAGCATCCGCTCGACGGTCACCGCACAGCCGAGCAGCTCGGTGCGGTGTTTGGGAAACAGCACTCCGCTGGAAATCTCGCCAACCTGGTGACCGGCACGGCCGATGCGCTGTAACCCGCTGGCCACCGACGGCGGTGCGGCCACCTGGATCACCAAGTCGACCGCGCCCATGTCGATGCCCAGCTCCAGGCTCGATGTCGCGACGACCGCCTTGAGGCGGCCGCTCTTGAGCTCTTCTTCGACCACGGCGCGTTGCTCCTTGCTGACCGAGCCGTGGTGGGCCCGGGCCAGCAGTGGCTCGGCACCGAAGGTCTGGCCGCTGCCCAGCAGATGCGCGGGGGCTCCGCCGGCCACCTTTTGATTGGGTCCCGCGTCCAGCTCCATACCGGATCGCTCGGCATGAATCTCGTTGAGCCGTGAGGTCAGCCGCTCGGCCAGCCGACGTGAGTTCGCGAAAACAATCGACGAGGTGTGTGACTCGATCAGGTCGGCGATGCGTGCCTCGACCTCCGGCCAGATGGTGTTGTCCGCCGGGTTGACCATGTCGGGCACCGGGACCTGCACCGTCAACGCGAACGTCTTGTCCGATGCCGGTGCGACGATCGTCGTCGCCGACTGACCGGACAAGAACCGGGCCACCTCCTCGGGCGGACGGACGGTCGCCGATAGCCCGATGCGCTGCGCAGGCCGCTCTAACAGCTCGTCGAGCCGGGCCAGCGACAACGCCAGATGCGCCCCCCGTTTGGTGCCGGCCACCGCATGCACCTCGTCGACGATGACGGTCTGCACGCCGGTCAACGATTCGCGTGCCGCTGAGGTCAGCATCAGAAACAGCGACTCCGGTGTGGTGATCAACACGTCGGGTGGCTTGGCGATGAGTTCACGACGGCGCCCCGGCGACGTGTCGCCCGAGCGGACACCGACGCTGATCTTCGGGGCGGGCAGGCCGTCGCGCTCAGCGAGCCGGGCGATGCCGACCAGTGGGGCGCGCAAGTTGCGTTCGACGTCGACGGCCAGCGCTTTGAGCGGCGAGATGTACAGCACCTTGGTGCCTGCTCCCTGGCCGCCGACCAGGCTGTCGATCGCCCACAGAAAAGCCGCCAGCGTCTTGCCGGACCCGGTCGGCGCGATGACCAGCGTGTTGTGCCCGTCGGCTACGGCGTTCCAGGCGCCGGCCTGCGCCGCGGTGGGCGCAGCGAAGGTACCGGTGAACCAGTCGCGGGTGATCGCACCGAACCGCTGCAACGGGTCAGCGCGTGGCGTGCTCATCTGGCCGCTCCGCCGCGATCGCATCGGCCAGCTCCAGCGGGATGCCGGGCAGCCGCGCCACCGTGTCCAGCAGCGCATTCGCGCAGGCGTCGGCGAGCAGTTCCGCGTCGGTCAACGGGTCCATGATCCGCTGGCGGCACAATTCGAAGGTGAACGCCAGCCAGCCGTTGACGATCACCCGCAGATTGTGCTCGACATCGTGATCCAGCTTGGTGCTGGGCCCCTCCAGGTCGGTGATGCGGCTCATGATGTGTTCGAGCTGGCGGTTCTTGGCTTCGTCGTCGATTCCCAGCAGCACCGGGTCGGATCGGCCGATACCTACGTAGGCCGCCCACGCCGAATGCGGATACTGCTGCTGATAAGCCATGTAGGCCAGCACCCCGCAACGCACCTCGTCGAACAAGCACTGCCCGGGCAACGGCAGGTGTTCGGTCGCCTCAATGAGGCGGTCCGCCTGTTCTTTGACGACGGCGGCAAAAAACGCCCGTTTGTCCGGAAAGTAGTGATACATCAGCGCCCTGGACACGCCGGCGCGTTCGGCGATCTCGTCGATGCGCACGTCGTCGTACGGTCGCTTACCGAAAACGTCGGCGCCGAGTGCAAGCAACTCAGCGCGCCGATCGTCTGGGGAGAGCCGCCGCCTCGTCGCTGGCATGTCCCGAATGTTACGTGCACATACAGTTGGCAGTAGCTGAACCTTCCGCGACCAGGCAAGCAGCTCACGAGCACCCTGCCGTTGTCCCGGTTGGTGTCTCCAAACAGCGGGTAGTGTTGCAAAGTTGAGCGGGTCGCACGGCTAAGCGGGTTACGACTGTAACTGACGAGTCCGATCCAACGATGGGATCAACAGCAGCCGAACGCACGATAGAGGTTCGCAGATGCAGTCACGTCAAAGTGCACACGATGACCGGTTGGGCCAGGACGACCACGAGGTTCGGCAAGCCGTCCGGTTCGCAACTACTGCTGCCGCAGTCGGCGTCGGCTTTGTGATCCTGGCAGCGGTGTGGGTCAGCACCTGCCATGGAGCGATGGCAGTCGACACCGCGGCCTGTGGCAGGCCGCAGCGGACTCTGCTGGCGTTCGGGGCGCCGGCCCTCCTGCTTGCCGGAGGGCTGTGGGCGTTCGTGCGCACCTACCGCGTGTGGCGTGACGGCGGCACCTGGTGGGGATGGCAGGGCGCCGGGTGGTTCCTGATGATGCTCATGCTGATCACCCTCACCGCCGGTGCGCCCGGCATCGCCGGGCCCGCATTCGCGCTATAGCGCTCGCGTTCAGAGCGAAGGCCCAGCCGGCGAACCGACTGGACCCTCGTGCGCCCACATCCAGGAAGGTCATCGCGGTCGTGCAATCCTTGGCCTCCGATACCGGGTTCGGTGCGCACTGCCGGGTTACCCGCGGTGACAAGCGGGTACTGAACTTTCACCATGACCAGTCCGATGGCTCCAAACTTGAAGCCCTGCTCACCCCATCATCGGGGCGAGGATTATGAACGCGATGACGTAAATCGCCACCCCGACCAAAACCAAGACGACCAGCGTAATCCCGGCGATCACCGCCACGCGCCGCAAACGGCGCGCACGGGTGTCGGTTGGGTCAGGCTCGTCCACGGCGGGTCACATACCCGGCGGTGGCAGTGACTAACCGGCCCGGACGCCCGGGCAGTGTCAGGCAGATATCGCCGGGAGACCAGATGTCCGATAGCAAACCCCGGGGTGACGAGCAACAACGAGGGGACCGCGCGGTAGAAATCCGGGTTGCTGCGCGTTTGGAGAACCTGGCGATGTTGCGTACGTTGGTCGGCGCGGTGGGTACCTTCGAGGATCTGGACTTTGACGCGGTGGCGGATTTGCGACTCGCGGTCGACGAGGTGTGTACTCGGCTGATCCGGTCAGCCACTCCAGGCGCCACCCTGGTGATGGCGGTCGACCCGCACGACGACAAACTGGTGATCAATGCCTCAACCACCTGCCGCAACTACGACGTGGTGACGCCGGGAAGTTTCAGCTGGCATGTTCTCACCTCGTTGGCCGACGACGTCCACACCTACCGCGACGGTGTTGAATCAGACGACGGCGGCGGCTTATTCGGAATCACGTTGACGACGCGGCGGGCGGGCTCCACCAGGTGACAGCGCGAGCCGTCGGCGGTTCAAGCTCGCGACCGAACGAATACGCCGACGTTCCGGACATGTTCCGTGAGCTGGCGACGATCACGACCGACTCCACGGAGTTCCAGCGGCAGCGCGAAAAGATCGTGGAGCGGTGCTTGCCGCTGGCCGATCACATCGCCCGTCGGTTCGAGGGCCGGGGTGAGCCGCGCGATGATCTCGTCCAGGTTGCCCGGGTGGGACTGGTCAACGCCGTCGTGCGCTTCGACGTCGAAACCGGATCAGATTTCGTGTCGTTCGCCGTACCCACCATCATGGGCGAGGTTCGGCGGCATTTCCGCGACAACAGCTGGTCAGTCAAGGTGCCGCGGCGCCTCAAGGAACTGCACTTGCGCCTGGGAACCGCAACCGCCGATCTGTCCCAACGACTGGGCAGGGCGCCCACTGCGTCGGAACTGGCCGGCGAACTGGACATGGACCGCACCGAGATCGTAGAAGGTCTGGTCGCGGGAAGCTCTTACAACACCTTGTCCATCGACAGCGGCGGCGGAAGCGCCGACGACGACGCGCGCGCCATCGCCGACACCCTCGGTGATGTGGACTCCAGCCTGGAGCGCATTGAGAACCGAGAAGCGTTGCGTCCCTTGCTGGATGCGCTGCCCGAGCGGGAACGGACCGTACTGGTGCTCAGGTTCTTCGAGTCGATGACGCAGACGCAGATCGCCGAGCGGGTGGGTATCTCGCAGATGCACGTGTCCCGGTTGCTGGCGAAATCGCTAACGCGGTTGCGGGATCAGCTTGAGTAAGCGGCGCGGTTCCTCATGGTTGACCGAATCGCCGTTCACCAGTACGCAGATCGGCAGCGCGTAGTCGGGATCGCAGATCTGCAACAGGCGAGTAACCGCCGGACTGGGCACCACCGTCCACTGCACACCGGCGCCGGCACAGCGCACGTTGATGGTGTGCAGCGCCGAAAACCCCGCTGTGCCAAAGAATTTGAGTTTGGTAAGATCGAGGATTATCCAGTTGGAATAGCCGGCACAACGCTGAACATAGTCGGCCAGCGCAACGGCGTTGACAGCGTCGAGCTCGCCGTGCGCGGTGACCACGACCGCGGACGGTTCCTGGTGAGCGGCAAAGCGGGAAGTGCGGTTTTCCCAGGGCTGAGACGGAAACTCACCGTTGGACTCGCTATTCGCCCACCTAGGGTCTCTGGCTCCGGCAGTAGACATGGTGACTCCATCAGTCGACGAATGTTCGTCCTGAGGATTGCGTCAAAAAGCCGACGGCAGGAAATCAGCCTCCGTGCCCGTCGTTGACGGCTTTCCGGGCGGCTGCGAGCTCAACCTGCCCCGAAGATACGCCCGCTGGTAGGGGCCGACAACCATGTATTCCGAATGGTTACAAACTGCCCGCGGCAGCCCGCTATTTAATCTCGGCGAGCACCGTGCCCTGGGTAATGGCGGCTCCGGGTTGCACAGCCAGGCCGGTGATGACGCCGTCCTTGTGCGCGGTTACCGGGTTTTCCATCTTCATCGCCTCAAGCACCACCACCAGATCGCCGGCGGCGACCTGCTGCCCCTCCTCGACGGCCACCTTGACCACGGTGCCCTGCATCGGGGCGGTCACCGCATCACCGGAGGCCGCGGCGCCGGCCAGCGCGCTGCGTTTGCGCGGCTTGGGCTTTCTGCGAATCGCCCCGGCCGGGTCGCCGCCGCCGCCGTTGGACAATGCGAGGTCGCCGGGCAGTGACACCTCGAGTCGGCGGCCACCGACCTCGACGACCACTTTGTGCCGCGGACGGGCTTCCTCGTCGAGGGGCTCACCGCCGGTGAACGGCTCAACTGTGTTATTCCATTCGGTTTCGATCCAACGGGTGTGCACCGAGAAGCCGTTGTCGTCGCCGATGAACGCCGGGTCGGCGACCACCGCGCGGTGGAACGGGATGACGGTCGCCAGCCCTTCGACGCGGAACTCAGCAAGGGCACGACGTGCGCGTCGTAATGCCTCCTCGCGGCTGGCGCCGTAGACGATCAGCTTGGACAGCATCGAGTCGAACTGACCGCCGATGACCGAACCGGCCTCCACGCCGGAATCCAGCCGGACGCCGGGCCCCGTGGGAATGTCATAGCGGGTCACCGGGCCGGGGGCGGGCAGAAAGCCGCGTCCGGCGTCCTCGCCGTTGATCCGGAATTCGATGGCATGCCCGCGCGGCGTCGGGTCCTCGCTGAGGTCGAGCTTTTCACCGTTGGCGATCTTGAATTGCTGTAACACCAGGTCGATGCCCGCGGTTTCCTCGGTGACCGGGTGCTCGACCTGCAGCCGGGTGTTGACCTCCAAAAACGAGATCAGACCGTCCTGGCCGACCAGGTATTCGACCGTCCCGGCGCCGTAGTAGTGCGCCTCTGTGCAGATCCGCTTGGCGGATTCGTGGATCTCCTTGCGCTGAGCGTCGGTCAGAAACGGCGCCGGCGCCTCCTCGACCAGCTTCTGGAAGCGGCGCTGCAGCGAACAGTCGCGGGTGCCGGCGACGATGACGTTGCCGTGCTGGTCGGCGATCACCTGCGCCTCGACGTGGCGTGGCTTGTCCAGGTAGCGCTCGACGAAGCATTCACCACGGCCGAACGCCGCGACGGCCTCACGCACCGCTGACTCGTACAGTTCAGGAATCTCCTCGATGGTGCGCGCCACCTTCATGCCGCGTCCACCACCGCCGAACGCGGCTTTGATCGCGATGGGCACACCGTATTCCTGGGCGAAGGCCACCACTTCATCGGCGTTCTTGACCGGTTCGGACGTGCCGGGTACCAGCGGGGCCTGCGCACGTGCGGCGATGTGCCGGGCGGTGACCTTGTCGCCGAGGTCGCGGATCGACTGCGGGCTGGGGCCGATCCAGATCAGGCCGGCATCGAGCACCGCCTGGGCGAAGTCGGCGTTCTCCGAAAGGAAGCCATAACCGGGGTGGATCGCGTTGGCACCGGACTTCTGCGCGGCGTCGAGTACTTTGCCGAAGTCGAGGTAGGACTGTGCGGATGTCTGACCACCGAGCGCGAACGCTTCATCGGCCAGCCGGACGTGTGGTGCATCAGCGTCCGGCTCGGCGTACACCGCCACGCTGGGCAGGCCGGCATCCCTGGCCGCCCGGATCACCCGGACCGCGATCTCACCGCGGTTGGCGACGAGAACCTTGGTGATCTTCGAGCTGGCGTGACTGGGCACTGCGCCTCCTGGGTGGCTGGACACTTCTGGAGTCTCTAAGAGAATTTCTTACAACTATTTCGAGGGAAGTTTAGGCGGCGCGCCGCACACGCATTGAGGCGGTGTCTGTTCAGGGCAAGGTCAGGCGCACTCGCGCAGCCGGCGTTTGATCCGGGCCAGCATCGCCGACATCCCGCGCAGCCGAAGTGGGCTGATCAACGCTGCCAGGCCAAGGTCGGTGTAGAAGTCTTCGGGCACCGCCAAGATGTCGTCGGCGGGCTGCTCGTCGAGTCCGGTGGCCAGGATGCTCGCGAATCCGCGGGTGGTGGGCGCTTGGACCGGCGCGCTGAAGTGCAGCCGCACCCGTCCGCGGTCGCTGGCGTCGACGTGCAGGAAAAGCGGCGACTGGCACTCGGGCACCGGCTCCATCGCCGCCTCCTGCAGGTCCCTCGGCAGCGGTGGCAGGTCGTCGGCGAATTCCAAGAGCAGCTTCAGCTTGTCCTGGCCTTGCACTTCGGCGAAGTCAGACACCACCTCGGCCAGCGGCGCGGGCAGACTCATCAGACCGGTACGGCTCCCGGCTGCTCGCCGCTGACGATCGGCACCCGGACGGTGTTGCCCCACTCGGTCCACGAGCCGTCGTAATTGCGCACTCCGGGAATGCCGAGCAGATGGGTCAGCACAAACCAGGTGTGGCTGCTCCGCTCGCCGATGCGGCAGTAGACGATCGTCTTGTCATCCGGCTGGACGAACCCGTAAAGCTTCTCGAGCTCGTCGCGGCGGCGGAAGCGGCCGTTCTCGTCAGCGGCCTTGCCCCACGGAATGGACCGCGCGCTGGGTATGTGGCCGCCGCGCAGCGCGCCCTCCTCGGGATAGTCCGGCATATGGGTGCGCTCACCGGTGTATTCCTGTGGCGAGCGGACGTCGATCAACGGCTGCGAGCCCAGCGTTGCCAGCACATCGTCTTTGTAGGCGCGGATCGGTTCGTCGTTGCGCTGCACAACCGGGTAACCGGTCGAGGTCTTGGCCGGCACGTCTAATGTGGTTTCGCGGCCTTCGGCGAGCCACAGGTCTCGGCCGCCGTTGAGCAGCCGCACGTCGGGGTGGCCGAACAGCGTGAAAACCCACAGCGCGTAAGCCGCCCACCAGTTGCTCTTGTCCCCGTAGACCACGACGGTGTCGTCGCGCGAGATTCCTTTGCGGTCCATCAGCGCAGCGAACTGCTCGCCGTTGATGTAGTCGCGCACGTGCGGGTCGTTGAGATCGGTGTGCCAGTCGATCTTGACCGCGCCGGGGAGGTGGCCGACGTCGTAGAGCAGCACGTCCTCGTCGGACTCCACGATGGCCAGGCCGGGTCTGCCCATGCTGCTGGCCAGCCAATCGGCGGTGACTAGCCGTTCCGGATGCGCATAGCCCGCCAAGACGGGGCTGGAGTCTGCTGGTAGCGGCACACGTCGAGCCTACCGCCAGGTCTAATCACGCCATAGCTCGCTGACCGACAGCCCGACCGCGGCGAGCAGCTGCCGGGTCAGCGGCAGGCTCAGCCCGATGACGGTGGACGGGTCGCCCTCGATCCGGTCGACGAACCATCCACCCAGCCCATCGATAGTGAACCCGCCCGCAACCTGCAGCGGTTCACCGCCGGTCAGATAAGCCTCCAAATCATCGACGGTCGGAACGCCGAAATACACTGTCGTTCGTGCGGATTGGACTTGTTCGCCGATTCTCTGGCCGTCGCTCAGGCGCAGCACGCAGTGCCCCGTGACGAGTTCGCCCCTGCGGCCGCCCATCGACTGCCACTGCCTGCGTGCGGCGTCGGCCGAACCGGGTTTGCCGACCAACGCGCCGTCGAAATGCAGCATCGAGTCGCACCCGATCACAACGCAATCCGCCGTGACTGCGGCCGCTAAATCACCGGCCACCCGCTCGGCTTTGGCGCGGGCCAGCGCGCAGACGACATCTGCGGGGTCGGCGGCACCCAGCCCCGCAATCACCCCGTCTTCGTCGACCCCGGAAACCCGGACCAGCGGATCGATGCCCGCTTGGCGCAGCACCCTGAGCCGGCCCGCCGAGGCCGACCCGAGCACGACGCGCGTCATTCGCGCCACTCCTCGATCCCGGCTTCGCCGGCATCATCGTCGTCGGCGCGCGTCATTTCCGCCGCGTCACCGGCGCATGTGCACCCGTTGCACCAGCGTGATGAGCTGCCAACTGAACGGCGCATACCGCAGTTTGTCGACCGGCAGGCCCCAGTTCGTGCGCCCGGGTGGTTGCGCCGGCTCGCCGGTGCCGCCGCCGAGGCTGCCCAGCACCGCGACCAGCGCGGCCACCTCGTCCTCGCTCGGATTGCCTTTGAGTACCTCGATCACCGGCTCGCTCACAGCGGAATGTTCCCGTGCTTTTTGGGCGGTGTCGGCGCGATCTTGCGTTCCAGCAGCCGCAGCGCAGTCCCGATGTAGCCGCGGGTGTGCGACGGCGGGATCACCGCGTCGACATAGCCGCGCTCGGCCGCGACATACGGGTTGACAAGGGTGTCCTCGTAACTTTGCTGTAGCTGTAAGCGAAGCGCATCAACATCCCGGCCGTCCTCGCCGGCTTCCTTCAGCTGCTGGCGGTAGACGAATCCGACCGCACCTGAAGCGCCCATTACCGCAATCTGCGCCGTCGGCCAGGCGACGTTGACGTCGCAGCCCATGTCCTTGGAGCCCATGACGCAGTAGGCGCCGCCGTAGGCCTTGCGAGTGATCACGGTGATCTTCGGAACGGTGGCCTCGCCGTAGGCGTACAGCAGCTTGGCGCCGCGCCGGATGATGCCGTTGTATTCCTGGCCGGTACCGGGCAGGAAGCCGGGCACGTCGACCAGCATGACAATCGGGATGTTGAAGCAGTCACAGGTGCGGACGAACCTGGCCGCCTTCTCCGAGGCGTTGATGTCCAGGCAGCCGGCGAACTGGGTGGGCTGGTTGGCGACGATACCGACGGGGCGACCCTCGATGCGGCCGAAGCCGACGATGATGTTGTGGGCGTAACCGTTCTGGATCTCCAGGAACTCGTCGTCGTCGAGGATGCGGGTAATCACTTCGTGCATGTCGTAGGGCTGGTTCGGTGAATCCGGAATCAGCTGGTCCAGCTCGAGGTCCTCGGCGGTGAGGTTGTCCTCGATGGAGCCCTCGGGCAGCGGCGCCGGATACTTCGGCGGATCGGTGAAGTTGTTGGGCGGCAGGTAGCCGAGCAGCTCACGCACCCAGTCGAACGCGTCCTGCTCACCGGACGCGACGTAATGCAGGGTGCCGGATTTCGCCATGTGGGTGTGGGCGCCGCCGAGCTCTTCCATGGTGACGTCCTCGCCGGTGACCGTCTTGATGACGTCCGGGCCGGTGATGAACATCTGGCTGGTCTGGTCGACCATGACCACGAAGTCGGTCAGAGCCGGAGAGTAGACGTGCCCGCCGGCGGCGGCGCCCATGATCAGTGAGATCTGCGGGACGACACCAGAGGCCAAGATGTTGTTGCGGAAGATCTTGCTGTACAGACCCAACGAGACGACGCCCTCCTGGATGCGCGCCCCGGCGCCGTCGTTGATGCCGATCAATGGGCGGCCGGTCTTGATGGCGAGCTCCTGCACCTTGACAATCTTCTCGCCGTAGACCTCGCCGAGGCTGCCGCCGAACACCGTGGCGTCCTGGCTGAAGATGCAGACGTCGCGGCCCTCGATGGTGCCGTAGCCGGTCACCACACCGTCACCGAGCGGGCGCTTCTCGGCCAATCCGAAATTGGTACTGCGGTGCCGGGCCAGTGCGTCGAGTTCGACGAACGACCCCTCGTCCATCAGCGCGAAGATCCGCTCGCGCGCGGTCAATTTGCCTTTGGCGTGCACCTTCTCGACGGCGGTCTCGCCGACGGGATGCAGCGTCTCGTCGGTCCGCTTGCGCAGCTCGGCGAGCTTACCGGCGGTGGTGTGAATGTCGATCGTGTGCTCGGCGGCCGGTTCCGCGTGGTGATCGGTAACGCTCGTCATGGGTGTCGAGCTTAGCGGCCGCCGGGCTGCACGCTGTTTAGGCTGGGCAGCGATGAACACAAGTCCGCAGCCCGCGCCGCTGGACCCGGCGGCGCTGCGTGACGGCCTGGTGGGGCCGGGTCTGCCGTGGCGCCGCCTCGAAGTCGTCGCGGAAACCGGGTCCACCAACGCCGATTTGCTCGATCGTGCGGCGCGCGGCGGGGACGTCGACGGATCGGTCCTGCTGGCCGAGTATCAGAGTGCCGGGCGCGGGCGGCACGGCCGGCGCTGGTCGGCGCCGCCGCGCACGCAGATCGCCCTGTCCGTCGGAGTCGACGGGTCAGCGGTGCCCCGTACCGGCTGGGGCTGGTTGCCGCTGGCGACCGGTGTCGCGGTGGCGGACGCGCTGGATGCCATGGCCGGCGTGTCCGCCGGGCTCAAGTGGCCCAATGACGTGCTGGTCGACGGCGGCAAGCTGGCCGGGATTCTGGCTGAAGTCGCCGCGCCCACGTCGACGATCGTGGTGGGGCTGGGTCTCAATGTGACGTTGAGCGCCGCGGAGGCACCGGATCCGGCGGCCACGTCGCTGCTGCTGCTCGGGTCTGCGCCGGAGAACCGAAACGTGCTGACTCGTCGCATTCTTCGCAATTTGGCCGGCCGGATCGACCGGTGGCGCACCGCCGGCGGCGCCGACGGGGCGCTGCTCGCCGACTACCAGCGGTACAGCCGCACGCTGGGCACCCGGGTGCGGGCCACCCTGCCCGGTGACCGGCAAGTCGTCGGGTTGGCCAGCGCGGTCGACGAGATGGGCCGGTTGCAGGTCGACGCCGGTGGGGAAGTGGTGACGGTGTCGGCCGGTGACATCACCCACCTGCGGCCAAGCGGGTGAGGCGCTACCCCGAAAACGCGCTGGCCGACGACGAACAGGTGGTGCTGCACCGGCACCCGCATTGGAAGCGCCTGATCCCGGGTGTCTCGGTGCTGATCGGGGCCAGTGCGCTCGGCGCATTCGTCGCCGCCATCGTCAACGCCACGGACTGGCACGCCGACGCCAAGACGGTGATTTTCGCGGTCATCTGGGCGGTGTGGGCGATCGTCGTGGGCTGGCTGACGTTGGGGCCGTTCGCCACGTGGTTGACCACGCATTTCGTCGTCACCGACCGGCGGGTGATGTTTCGTCGCGGAGTGCTGACCCGCAGCGGGGTCGACCTGCCGCTGGCCCGCATCGTGCACGTGCGGTTTCAGCATCGCCTCATCGACCGGATGCTGCGCACCGGCACCTTGGTCATCGAGTCGGCGTCCCAGGAACCGCTGTGGTTCGACGACATCCCCCGGGTGCGCCAGGTGCACGCACTGCTGTGTTACGAGGTTTTCGAAACTTCAGGTTCTGACGAGTCGCCTCGTTGACCGGACCGGCCGGCGCGAGGACGCCAGCCGCGCAGCAAGGTGACGTTGCTGGACTCGATGGTGTCCTCGAAGACTTCGGCGATACCGCCGGCCGTGAAGGTCGACTCCAGCGCCTTGCCTGGGGTACGACCGAACTCGTCGGGAAAGACCCAGCGCCGGATAGCCCAGAACCGGAACGCCATCTGCAGCAAGTTGCCGACGATGTAAGCCGAGATGAAGTCGGCGATGTTCTCCATGGTCAGCGACACTGCCGGCACCCGCAGCTGCAGGATATAGCTGGAAAACCACAGCGGTGCCATCGAGAGCAGCACTCCGACGCCGCTGAACGCGAAGAACAGCAGGGCCTCGTGGTGGCGTTCGCGGCCGCCGCGGTCGCGGAAGCTCCACTCCCGATTCAAGATGTAGGAAGCGATGACCGCGACGATGCCGGCGATGACCTTGGCGGTCACCGGCTTGGGCTCCAGAATCGTCAGCTTCAGGGCGTAGAAGATCGAGGAGTCGATGACGAAGGTCGTTGCCCCGACGATCGCGAACTTGATCAGCTCGTGATGGCGTTCGGCGTAGGGCCGGATCGGCCTGGGCAGCAACGCGATCGTGGCATCGGCGAAGGACACAACTCCGGAGTGTACGGTCCACCGCTGTGCTGTGCGCAGAAGAGCGTACAGCGCCGTGACACGATGATTGGTGTGCCCAGTCGCTCTACCGCTTTGCCGCTGGTCGCCATGGTCGGTGGCGGCCAGCTCGCCCGGATGACCCATCAGGCGGCGATCGCGCTCGGTCAGACCCTGCGGGTGCTGGCCGCCGACGCTGACGACCCCGCCGCGCAGGTCACCTCCGACGTGGTGATCGGCTCGCACACCGACCTCGAGGACCTGCGCCGGGTGGCGGTCGGCGCGACCGCGTTGACCTTCGATCATGAGCATGTCCCCGCCGAGCTGCTCGACAAGCTGGTCGCCGAAGGCGTCAACGTGGCACCGCCGCCACAAGCGCTGCTGCACGCCCAGGACAAGCTGGTGATGCGTCGGCGGCTCGAGGCGCTCGGTGCCCCGGTACCGCGCTACGCCGCGGTGGACGCTCTGCGGGACATTGACGAGTTCGTCGGCCGTGTCGACGGTCCGGTCGTGGTGAAGGCGGTGCGGGGCGGCTACGACGGACGCGGAGTGCGGATGGCCGGCAGCGTGCAGGAGGCGCGGGACATCGCCGGCGGCTTCCTGAACGCTGGTGTACCGGTGCTGGTCGAGGAGCGGGTGGTGATGCGCCGCGAGCTGTCCGCGCTGGTGGCACGCTCGCCGTTCGGTCAGGGCGCGGCGTGGCCGGTGGTGGAGACGGTGCAGCGCGACGGCGTCTGCGTGCTGGTCGTCGCGCCCGCCGCGGAGCTGCCGGCTGCTCTGGGTGCCGAAGCGCAGCACCTGGCGTTGCGGTTGGCCGCGGAGCTGGGTGTGGTGGGGGTGCTGGCTGTCGAGCTCTTCGAAACCGCTGACGGCGAGCTGCTGGTCAACGAGCTCGCCATGCGTCCGCACAACTCCGGGCACTGGACCATGGACGGGGCTCGCACCAGCCAGTTCGAGCAGCATCTGCGCGCGGTGTTGGACTATCCGCTCGGCGACACCGACACCGTCGTGCCCGTCACGGTGATGGCCAATGTGCTGGGTGCCGCGCAGGCACCCGCGACGAGCATGGACGAGCGGTTGCATCACCTGTTCGCGCGGATGCCGGAGACCCGTGTGCACCTCTACGGCAAAGGGGAGCGGCCTGGCCGCAAGATCGGGCACGTCAACCTGCTGGGCGATGACCTGAGCCGGGTTGCCGATCTGCGCGAACGGGCGACCCGGGCGGCACACTGGTTGTCACACGGGCAGTGGACGGACGGGTGGGATCCACACTTATGACCGCCGGTGACGATGCAGAGCGCAGCGATGAGGAGGAGCGGCGCCATATGACCGCCGGTGACGATGCAGAGCGCAGCGATGAAAAGGAGCGGCGCCTATGACTGACCAGCCGCGGGTCGGCGTGATCATGGGCAGTGACAGCGACTGGTCGGTGATGCAGGACGCTGCCGAGGCGCTGACCGAGTTCGACATTCCCTACGAAGTCGGGGTGGTCTCCGCTCATCGCACGCCGGAGCTGATGTTTGACTACGCGCGGCAGGCCGCCGACCGGGGCGTCGAGGTGATCATCGCCGGCGCGGGAGGTGCCGCCCATCTGCCGGGGATGGTGGCTGCCGCGACGCCGCTGCCGGTGATCGGGGTGCCGGTGCCGCAAGCACGTCTGGACGGCCTGGATTCGTTGCTGTCGATCGTGCAGATGCCCGCCGGGGTGCCGGTGGCCACCGTGTCGATCGGCGGTGGACGCAACGCCGGTCTGTTGGCGGTGCGCGTGCTGGGTTCTGGGGATCCGGCGCTGCGGGGCCGGATCGTGGCTTTTCAGCAGCAGCTCGCGCAGTCGGTGCGGGCCAAGGACGTGGCGCTGAAGAGCCGACAAGGTAAAGTTACTGACAAGTAACTCAGTGTGCCGCAAGGAGGCATCATGGCTGGATGGGCCGGTAACCCATCATTCGATGTATTTCAGTTGCCCGAAGAGCACGAGGAATTGCGGGCGGCCATCCGCGCGCTGGCGGAGAAGGAGATCGCTCCGTATGCCTCCGACGTCGACGAGGAGTCGCGGTTCCCGGAGGAGGCGCTGACGGCGCTGAACGCGTCGGGTTTCAACGCGGTGCACATTCCCGAAGAGTACGGCGGTCAGGGCGCGGACTCGGTGGCGGCGTGCATCGTGATCGAGGAGGTGGCGCGCGTCGACGCGTCGGCTTCGCTGATCCCGGCCGTCAACAAGCTGGGCACCATGGGCCTAATTCTGCGGGGGTCAGAGGAGTTGAAGAAGCAGGTGCTGCCGTCACTGGCCGACGAGGGGCTGATGGCGTCATACGCGCTGTCTGAGCGGGGCGCAGGCAGCGACGCTGGTTCGATGCGCACCCGCGCCAAGGCCGAGGGCGATTCCTGGGTTCTGAACGGCTCGAAGTGCTGGGTCACCAACGGCGGCAAGTCGACCTGGTACACCGTGATGGCGGTGACCGACCCGGAGAAGGCGGCCAACGGCATCTCGGCGTTCATGGTGCATGCCGACGACGAGGGCTTCTCGGTGGGGCCGAAGGAACGCAAGCTGGGCATCAAGGGTTCGCCGACCACTGAGCTGTACTTCGAGGACTGCCGCATTCCGGGTGACCGGATCATCGGCGAGCCGGGCAGCGGCTTCAAGACCGCGCTGGCGACGCTGGACCACACCCGGCCAACGATCGGCGCGCAGGCCGTCGGTATCGCGCAGGGCGCAGTGGATGCAGCGATCGGCTACACCAAGGATCGTCAGCAGTTCGGGAAGCCGATCAGCGACTTTCAGGGTGTGCAATTCATGCTCGCCGACATGGCGATGAAGGTGGAGGCCGCCCGGCTGATGGTGTACTCGGCCGCCGCGCGCGCTGAGCGGGGGGAGACCGGACTGGGCTTCATTTCGGCGGCGTCGAAGTGCTTTGCCTCCGATGTGGCCATGGAGGTCACTACCGACGCCGTGCAATTGTTCGGCGGCTACGGCTACACCCGCGACTTCCCGGTCGAGCGGTTCATGCGCGATGCCAAGATCACCCAGATCTATGAGGGCACCAACCAGATTCAGCGCGTGGTGATGTCGCGGGCGCTGCTGCGCTGACTTTCATTCAGCGCGCGTTCGGCGTCGATACGGTATGCGCGGTCCTGCTCGCGCGTTCGGCGCCGTTTCGGCATCATGACACCGCGGACAGCGTCCCTCTGATGCGCTGCATTGGCGGCCGAAACCTCGCCGGTCGGTAAGGAAAGAGGTGGAAACAGCAGCCGACTGCCTGGCCAAGTTCTGTACGTCTGGCCGCTCGGCGAAGTCCACACCACCTTGCCGTCGGGGCACTGCCTGTCCCGCCAGCCGTCGGCACCGGACCAGAAAGTCTTAAGCAAGTGATGTTTTCGACAAAGTAGTTTGAGGTTAGACGCTTGAGTCCTGCCGTGCGGGTAGGGGATGGTGTGGTCGATGTCGCACACGTCGGCGGGCCGGTCGCAACCGGGAAACCGACAGCTCAGGTCGCGGCAACGAATGTAGTCGGCCAGTGCTTTCGACGGCCGGTACCGCGGTTCGGGCGGGCTTTGACCGGGGTGAATAAGCGGCCGCAGCTCGACCGCGCCTCGGGCGACCAAATCGGCCAGCAGCTCGGCCGGCACTACCGGCCCGCCGATCACCACACCCGGGTTCAGGCGCGGACCCGCGGCGGCGGGCGGGTTGGCCGGCTCCGTACTCCCGCGCTGGCGAATGAGTTCGGCGAAACGTTCAGGGTCGGAGACGACTTCGGGTCCACCGTCGCCTGCTTTCCGGCCATGCACCTCGCCGCTGTGAGCCGCTTCGAGCGCGGATGCTTCGGCGACCACATGCACTACTACCGCCGGCGCCTCGTCGTCTCCCGCTGGGCAATCAGTCCGGCCGCATGCGCAGGCCAGCGTCGAGTGGCCAGCGGCCAGCGCGCCCAGCGCATCGGCGCGACGCTGGTCCAGGGTGCGCGGGTCGTCGGCGCAAACTGTGTGGGCAAGCGCGGTCAGCCGTCGGTCCAGCAACGTCGCATCGGTTGGGTACATGTCACCGGACAGTGAGGCGATTCCATGGCGCTGCTGGATGTCGATGTAGCGGGAACGCATCGCGGACTCGGTGCGCCGTCGCGCGTTCGGGTCGTGGCGCTCGACGATGCGGTCAATGGCCTGCTCAGTTTTGTTCAGCGACAACGGTCCCCAGGTTGTCAGTTCCTCGGCCAATTCAGTGTCGATGGCGGCGAGCGCGTCAGGGTCGAGGGCCAGCAACGTGCGAGCGACGATCGTGCTGACGGTTCGATAGGACATGGCGCCGGTGGCAAAAAGGGCGCCGACCTTCGGCAACCGCTCGTGCAGGCAGATCGCGACGTGCATCTGAGCACCGGCCGCTGCGGCCGTAATAGATTGTGCCGCAGCAACTTCTGCCGCGACCGCCTCCCAAGGGTCGATACGCCACATCTCCCGGCCATTTGCATCCTGCACCGAGATCTGCCGACGTTCGTAGAGTTCGGCTATCGCAGCCAGCCGGCGTGCGCACGCCACGTTCTCGGCGCGCGCCGAATCGCCGATGGTCGCCACGATGACGGCGTCGGCCACATCCTCGAACATACGTTCGATACTAGCAGAATCTACTGACGCGAATCTCCTGGCAGGGTCGCAACTTGTGGATCGTTGCGGTGTGACTCGTGGCCCCATTCTCAACCAATCCTGACCGAAAGCCTGCTAATTTCTTGAGTCAAGATAAGACTCTAACGACACACACTTCTTGGCAGGGTCGCGTTATCCACACCGCGGCCATTGTCCGTGCTGACCGATGCCGGTTCGAATCCCACCAGCACGACGCCGTCGCCGTAATCAGTTTGTGACAATTTTCCGCGAATGCGTTTAGTTTCTGTATGCCAGCGGGCACGCGGCTAAATGCGCAACGTAATTCCCTTAAGCCCGGGCGGCGGTGTTCCGCTCAGCGATGCCACACTGCGACACCACTCGGAACGAATAGACGTACCAACCTATGACCGGTCGACTCTGCGACGAGGTGTCGTGCACATCGGCGCAGGCAATTTCCACCGCGCCCACCAGGCCGTCTACTTTGATGACCTTGCCCGTTCGGGCATTTCGACGGAATGGGGAGTCACCGGCGTCAGCCTGCACTCCCGCGATGTCAAAGACGTGTTGTCAACCCAGGACGGGCTCTACACGGTCGTTCAACGGGGCCAGGACCGCCAATCGGCGCGGGTGGTCGGCTCGATCGGCTCGTACCACTATGCACCCAACGACGGCGCAGCGGTCCGCGCGGCTCTGGCCGATCCTCAGACCCATATCGTCAGCCTGACAATTACCGGCAATGGTTACTTCTTGGATCCGGCCACCCGCGAGTTCAACGCTGACCACCCCGACGTGCGCGCAGATCTCTTCGCGTCCGAGTCGTTCACCACCGCGTGGGCGTACCTGGCCGAGGCGCTCGAGCGGCGTCGCCGCGCCGGTACCGCGCCATTCACCGTGCTGTGCTGCGACAACATCCCCGACAACACCCAGGCGGCCCGGACCGCGCTGGTGTCGTTCGCCGCGTTGAAAAACCCCGGGCTCGCCCGCTGGATCGACACTCACGTCGCGTTCCCGTCCACCATGGTCGACCGCATCACTCCTCAGACGTCGAATTCGGAGCGCCGATTCGTCGAGCGCACATTCGGCATCGACGACAAGTGGCCGGTGCTGACCGAACCGTATTGCCAATGGATCATCGAGGACTTCTTCAGCGACGGCCGTCCGCCGCTGGATCAGGTCGGCGCACAGTTCGTGACTGACGTCAGCGACCACAAGACGGTCAAAACCCGCCTGCTCAACGGAACCCACATCGCGCTGGCATGCTTGGCCACGCTGGCCGGCTACCAGCGCACCGACGCAGCGATGAAGGACCAGGTCATCTTCGATTACGTCGAGCAGCTGATGCGCGACGAGATTCAGCCACTGCTGCCGGCGGTACCTGAAATGAACACACCCGGCTATCGCAACTCGTTGCTCACTCGGCTCAGTAATCCGCGGATGAGCGACCAATTGTCGCGTCTGGCCCGCCGGGGATCGACGAAGATATCGTCGTTTCTGCTGCCGTCCCTACTCGAGGCGATCGAGCAGGGCAGACCGCACACCCTGCTGATGTTGGCTCTCGCCGGGTGGGCCCGGTATCTGCGCGGCTACGACCTGCAGGGGTCGACAATTCGCATCGACGATCCGCAGTCAGAATTGTTGACCAGGCTGGCGACCGCGGATGGCAACCGTCCCGATTCGTTGCTCCGGCACGAGATCTTCACCGAATTACGTCCGGTGCCGACCTTCGCGGACCGGTTCGGCGGCATGATCGCGGACTTCGATGAGCGCGGGGTCCTACCGACCTTGCGCCGAGCGTTGCGAAACGACACCCGGGAGCTGGTGTCGTGATGAGTTCGCCGGAATTGCAGATTGTGCGTGCATTCGACGCTTGCCCGGTCACCACGTTGCTCTGCGACGCCGACGACAACCTGTTTCCCTCTGAGGCTCCGGCGTTCGCCGCCTCAACCGAAGTCACCAATCGCTTCCTGGCCAGGTTCGGCGTGCCGGCCCCGGTGACCGCCGAAGAGCTGCGCAAGCGGGCGACCGGCAAGAATTTTCGCAGCACCGCTCTCGACTTGGCGGTGCTTTGTGAAGTGCCCATCGAGCAGACATTGACCAATGGTCGACCCGCAGCTGTTGTGGCTTCGGACAGCGACGTGGCAAGCCGTAGCGCAGTGTGCAGCGAAGAACTCGAGCAATGGGTGCGTCAGGAGCGTGAACAAGTCACCGCTCATCTGGCCGCCACCCTGAAGCCGGATCGAGAGGTGCTCGACCCACTGCGAGCCCTGGCGTCCCGATTTGCGTTGGCGGCGGTCAGTTCCAGTGCCAGCACGCGGCTGAACGCCTGTTTCACCGCCACCGACCTCGATCCGCTGATCCCAACGGCTCTGCGCTTCAGCGCAGAAGATTCCCTGCCGGTGCCGACGAGCAAGCCCGATCCCGCGGTGTATCTGCACGCCGGCCGGGTGCTCAACATCGAGGCACACCACGGCCTGGCCGTCGAAGACTCCGTGGCGGGTGTCACCTCCGCAGTCGCCGCCGGCTACCGCACCGTCGGTAACCTTATGTTCGTGCCGGCCGACGAACGACCTGGCCGCAGCGCGGAATTGGTGGATGCCGGCGCAGTGGCGCTCACCGATTCGTGGCAGGCTCTTGCTGACTTCCTCATGTTGTCGACGGTGACAGGTGGAGGTTGCTCGCTCACGTAGCACGGGCTGTGACCCGGGGAGGAGTTGCACAATCGTGCATGACGCGATCAACCTGAACAACGCCGCGCTTAACAGGTTGCCGATTCCGGCGCCGAACTATGACCGCGACAGTGTCGGCGTCGGTATTGCCCATATCGGGGCTGGTCATTTCCACCGCGCGCATCAAGCCATGTATATCGACCAGTTGCTGCAGCGGGGCCTGGCGCGCGAGTGGGGCATCTGCGGGGTGGGGGTGATGCGCGCCGACTGGACCATGCGCGACGTGTTGCGTGACCAGGACGGGCTTTACACGCTGATTCTGGAGAAGCCTGACGGCGGCCGGGACGCGCACGTGATCGGCTCCATCATCGACTACCGCTACGCTCCCGACGATCCGGAGGCAGCGCTGGAGGTGTTGAGCGCGGCGACGACCCGAATCATTTCGCTGACCATCACCGAAGGCGGCTACCGCGACCCTGACGGACCTGCGTTCGCGTTGATCATCGAAGCTCTGGCGCGGCGGCGCCGGCGCGGGATCGCCGCACCGACGATTGTGTCTTGCGACAACGTCGAGGGTAACGGAGAGGTCGCGCGCCGTGCTGTGCTCGCCCACGCCGAAGGCCGGGATCAGCATCTTGCCGAATGGGTAGCGGCAAACACCCGGTTTCCAAATTCGATGGTTGACCGGATCACGCCGGCTACGACGTTCCAGATGGCCGCTGAGGTGCGCCGCGAATTCGGTGTCGCCGATCGGTGGCCGGTGGTCGCCGAGCCGTTCACCGCCTGGGTTCTCGAGGACGACTTCGCCGATGGCAGGCCGCCGTTGGAGCAGGCGGGCGTGCTGCTCGTCGACGATGTCGCCCCATACGAGTTGATGAAGCTGCGGCTGCTCAACGCCGGGCACGAGTGTCTGGCTTACTTCGCCCATTTGTGCGGTTACGAGTTCGTCCACGACGCGGCGCGTGATCCGTTGTTCGCCGAGTTCCTGCTCGCCTATTTCGACTCCGAGGCGATCCCGACGCTGCCACCGGTGCCTGGGATCGACCTCCATGACTTCAGTCGCACGCTGATCGAGCGGTTCGCCAATCCGGGCGTGCGCGATACCGTTGCGCGGCTGTGCGCCTACTCGTCGGACCGCATCCCGAAGTGGCTGCTCCCGGTTGTTTTCGACAATCTGGCCAACGACGGGTCGGTTCGGCTGGCCGCAGCGGCGGTGGCAAGTTGGGCGCGTTATGCCGAGGGCACCGACGAGTGGGGGCACCCGTTCGAGGTGGTTGACCAGCTGGCCGACTCGCTGGTGCCGATCGCCCGGTCGCAGTACGAGAAGCCCACCGCTTTCATCGAGATCAACGCCGTCTTCGGGGACCTGGCTCAGCAGCCACACTTCGTTCAACCGTACTGCTGGGCGTTGGAGTCGTTGCATCGCAAAGGGGCTCGGGCGACGCTTGAAGCTTTAGTACGTTGACCGGCGGGCTGGTCATCGGCGAATCGCTCATCGACATCGTCGAGCACGGCCAGCGCGGCCCTGACGAGCATGTCGGCGGTAGTCCACTCAACGTGGCCGTCGGGTTGGCCCGACTCGGCCACGACGTCGATTTCCTGACGCGAATCGGTGATGACCGGTACGGCCGGCGGATCGCCGAATACCTCGAAAGTGCTCGTGTGCGCCTCGTCCCCGGCAGCCAGGTCAAGGGTCGGACGGCGACGGCCCGGCTCGCCGTGGGTCCCGACGGGTCGGCCGACTACGAGTTCGATCTCGACTGGCAGTTGCCCGGTACGCCGCGGATCGGACCGCCCGTCTTCGTCCACACCGGATCGATCGCCGCGGTGCAGGAGCCGGGGTGCTGGGCGGTCGCTGCGTCGATCGACAGCTATCGTGTCTCCGCCACAGTGTCGTTCGACCCCAATGTGCGGCCGACGCTGATCGCCGACCGGGTTTCGGCGCGCGCACGCATCGAGCACCTCGTCGAGCGCAGCGACATCGTCAAGGTCAGCGAAGAGGATCTGCACTGGATCGACCCCGACCGCCCGCCCGAGCAGACTGCACAGACCTGGCTGGCGTTGGGTCCCGCGATCGTGGCAGTGACGATGGCCGACCGCGGTGCGGCGGCGTTCTGCGCGGCCGGGGTGGCGCGGGTAGCCGCCCGGCCGGTGCAGGTGGTCGACACTGTCGGCGCCGGTGACGCGTTCGCGGTCGGCCTGCTCGATGCGCTGTGGAGCGCGGGCTTGTTGGGCGCCGAGCGGCGTGCCGAACTCACCCGGCTGGACATCAAGGCGCTGACGGCCGCACTCGAGGCGGGCAGCGCCGCGGCTGCCCTCACCGTCGGACGAGCGGGTGCTGACCTGCCGAACCGTGCGGCGCTGGCCGGGTTGGTGTCGCAGGATTAGGGCGCGATCCGCGCGAGCTTGCGGCCCAATTTCAGGTAGAAATCACCCGTCTCATCACCAAAACTGTCCTGAAGCACGTCGGCCAGCGATACGTGGGTGCTCTGCACGGACAGCGTCACCTGGCGCTGTTGGCGGGGGGTCTCGACGATGATCCGGAGCCCGTCCTGTTGAGCGATCCGGCGCACCTCGCCGTTACTGCGGGCGAAGCCAAGGCTTTTCAGCACATCAACGACCGAAAGACTCAGGTTGGTGATCTTCGGCAGGGTGCCGGCCGCGGCGTAACGGCGTGCGGAGAACCGCGCGACGAATTCCTCGCGGGCCTGCATCGCAGCGACAACACCATACAATGACGCGGTGATTTCGCCGGCCAGAAACTTTTTCAAGTCCATCGGGTGGATTCGGCCCGCCGCGACTCCGGTTGTGAGTAACTCGATTTCGGAGTCTTGCAGTTCCGAGAGGGCTGCAAGGTAGCCAGGCACCAGCCGGTCGGGCACTGACATCAGCTTGCCGAATACCTCTCCCGCCGACGCTGTCAGCGAGACGTAGTTCCCGCGGGACTTGCTCATCTTCGCGCCCGTTCCGTCGGTACCTTCGATAAGCGGCGTAGCGAACACCAGCTCAGGCTCCTGGTCGCAAATCTCCATCACGCGCCGGCACATCTGCATGTTGAGGAATTGGTCGATTCCACCGACCTCCAGGTCGCATGCCGTTTCCACCGAGTCCAGCGCCATCACCACCGAGTAGAGCAGCTCGGCGAGGGAAAGCCCGTGACCGTCATCGAGCCGCTTACGGAAGTCGTCGCGCTGCAGCGACATTGAGACCGGGATGCGCGACAGGATTTCGGTCATCCTCGGCAGCGTGACTTCGCTCAGCCAGTCCCCGTTGTGCCGGAAGAGGGCACGCTCGAAATCAAAAAACGGTGTCACCTGATCGCGGTAGGTGGCCAGATTTTCGGCGATGTCTTCGTCGGTCAACTGCGGGCGCTCGTCGTTGCGGCCTGACGGGTCCCCGATCTTGGCGGTCATATCCCCGACGATGAACACCACCTGGTGGCCCATTCGCTGGAACCGGCTGAGCACGAGCATCGGTACGGCGTGACCTAAATGGACCTCGTGGCCCGTCGGGTCGATGCCGAACTTCGCGACAAACGGCCGCCCTGCCTTTTCGGCCACTTCCATCCGTGCGACGAGCGCTTGCAAAGAGGGCTGCAGTTCCTGGGAGCGCGACGCCACCAGCTCCGCTTGCTCGGACAGCGAGAGGTCCGAAAGGTCGAGTCGACGCCGCTGCGTGGTCAGCTCCAGCAGGTCTCGAATGGTCTCGACGTCGGCCAGATCTGCGTTCGCCACCAGGGCGCTGACCTGCCCAACGGATTGACTCAATCGGCTCATCAGACGATTCTCCTCAGGCTCGGATCGCGGCCCGAGGCCGCCGATCATTTCACCCCGCGCTGGCGCTCAAGGCGTCCAGAGCAGCCTCGACGTTCGGCATGACCGCCGTACCGTAACGCGCGACGATCTGCCCGAGTGACCGGGCGAGGTGGGGGCCGACCGCGGCAGCCAGCAGGATCTCCTCGGCGATCACGATGCCGTTGACCACATGGGCTGCGCTCAGCCGGCCGTCCGTGGTGACCTCGTAGCGCCAGTCGGCGATCTGCACGCGTGCGGGCCGCGACCGGAACACGCCACGCCGCGCCGGAGTATGAGCGACTCCAGGCAGGCCCGCAAAGACGTTGACCACCAGGGTAATTCCGCCTGGGCCGGCCAGTGCGGCCGCTATCGTGCGGCTCACCCGCTCGGCGTCGAACGCCGCCATCAGTCACTCATGGGGAGGATGAACGAGGGCACGATGGTTTCCGCTGAGCCGCTGTGCCGCACAGCCGTGCCGGCGGCGTAGAACTCCACCGTGTGATAGCCCCACGCGTAGTTATGGATGGAAAAGTGCACTCCGACGATTCCGTTCGCGCCGTCGCGTTCGGCTTCGCTCTGCATCCGCGACATGGCGAGTTCGCGTGCCTCGTAGTTGCCCTTCGTCCACTGCGGCATCTCGACGTTGCGTCCCGCCTGGCGCAAGGTCTGCATGAATCCCTGGGCGGCGATGTGAAAAACGCAGTTGCCCATGACGAAGGCCACCGGTGCATAACCGGACCGGAGCAGCGTGGCCATGTCCTGCCCGGACAGGTGGCTGGCGAACGCCTGCCCGTTGGGGCGCCGGAACGCCCCGGGTTTGGCGGTGTAGCGCACCGCGGTGCCCACCGCGATGAACTCGAGGTGCTCGGATTCGGCACCCTGCTGACGCCACTCCAGCCGCACGCCGACGACACCGTCGGCACCCAGCGCATCGGCTTCGGCTTGCATGCGACTCATGGCGTTCCAGCGCGCGCGGTAGGTCGCTTCGGTGAGCACCGGGAGCTCTGATTGCTGCCGGATACCGGTGAATTGGTAGCCCACGTGGTACACCGAGACGCCCATGACGAGCTCGATCGGTTCGAAACCGGCGCCGTGCAGGACGGCGAATTCGTTGATCGACAAGTCGGAGGTGAAGAGCTTGTCGGCGTGCGACAGCCGTTCACTGGCGACCGGGTCAAGCGGAGTCGAGGGCATCGGCGTCAGTCCTTTCGTGGTCTCGCACATCGTAGAAAGGCACACGCCGGGTTGCCGACGGTTCTTTCGAACCGACCGAATTGCCTCAGGCAGCGCCGAGCTGCGCCGAGCAGTAGTAGTTGTTCGCCAAGTCGAGGTGGCCCTCGATCGGCGGTAAACCGTTGTCGGACAGAAGCTGCCGGGCCAGCGTGCGGGTCGTGCGCCAGCCGTGTTGTTCCAAATAAGCCGCGACCTCGCTGCGATCGCCGGGATAGCCCAAATCATCCAGTGCGACGTCGAGGCCGTGCTCGCGCCACTTGTCGGTGGCCGCCTTCATGACTTCGACGGATTCCGCGGAGTTCCAGAAAACCTCGGCGATCAGCCGACTGCCCTCGGCGCTCAGCGCGGTCACGTTCTCCAGCAGACGATCCTGGGCTTCCGGCGGCAGGAAAGCGAGCAGGCCCTCGGCGACCCATGACGTCGGGCGGGTGGCATCGAAGCCGGCGGCGCGCAGCGCCGCCGGCCAGTCGTCACGCAGATCGATCGGCACTGCGCGCAGCTCGGCGGTCGGCTCCGCGCCGAGGTCCGCCACCGTGGCGGCCTTGAACTCAAGCACCTGTGGTTGGTCGATCTCGAACACCGTCGTTCCCGCCAACGACGGCAACCGGTACGCGCGTGCGTCCAGACCGGACGCCAGGATCACCGCCTGCCGGATGCCCGCCGCGGTGGCGGCGGCAAGGAACTCGTCGATGTGCCGGGTGCGCACCGACAGCAGATTCGTCATCTGCTGCATGCCCCAGGCATGCCCGGGAATGTCCACCTCGGCCGAGTCGAGTTGACCAGTGGCCCAACGGGTGAAGAAGTCGATGCCGACCGCCCGCACCAGCGGCTCGGCGAATCGATCCTCGATCAGTGGATGCTCAGCCGCGGTGGCGCGGGCCCGGCCCGCGGCCACCATGGTGGCGGTCGCCCCCACACTCGTTGCCAGATCCCAGGTGTCGTTGTCAGTGCGCGCCATACCGGCCAGCGTACGGATTGGTCGTACGCCGCTCAGCCGCGCCGCGGCGACCAGCCATTACCATCGCCGAGTGACCTCTTCGCGTCCCGTCGCCTCCGAACCCGGTACTGACGCCTGCGGCCACGCTTCGCACGGGGGTGTTCTCAGCCACGACGCGGCCTGGCACCGACGCGCCCGGTGGGCACACCGGCTGGCCTGGGTCAGCCTGACTGCGATGCTCACCGAAGGCGTCATCGGGCTGTGGCAAGGCTTGGCGGTCGGGTCCATCGCCTTGACCGGGTGGGCGTTGGGCAGCGTGCCGGAAGGCTTGGCCAGTGCGATGGTGATCTGGCGCTTCACCGGCGCACGAACGCTGTCCGAGGTCGCCGAGCGCCGCGCCCAGCGGGGGGTGGCGCTGTCGTTCTGGTTGACCGCCCCCTATATCGGCGCAGAATCGGTGCGCGACCTGCTCGACGAGCACCACGCCGAGACGTCGGTAACCGGCATCGTACTGACCGCGGTGGCCTTGGTGTTGATGCCGCTGCTCGGCCGGATCAAGCACAGGCTGGGCGAGCGGTTGAGCTCGGCGGCCACCGCCGGAGAAGGCACCCAGAACTACCTGTGCGGAGCGCAGGCCGCGGCCGTGCTGATCGGCCTGGCCGTCACCGCCGCCCGGCCCGGTTGCTGGTGGTTCGACCCGCTGATCGGTCTCGGGATTGCAGGCGTGGCGATCTGGCAAGGTGTTCGCTCCTGGCGCGGCAAAGACTGCGGTTGCTGACCGAAGTGGCCGGCTCAATCCAACCGGTAACGGATGAGCCGGGAGCTGTTGGCGACGACGGCGACCGACGAAGCGTTGTGCAGGATCGCGGCGAGCACCGGTGATAGCGCACCGCCGGCGCCGATCAGCAGCCCGGCCGCGTTGACCGCGATCGACATGCCGTAGTTCTGCCGGATCACCTCGACCGCCCGCGCGCCCAGATCCCCCACATCCAACAGGCGATTCAGGTCGTCATTGGCCAGCGCAACGTCGGCGGTCTCGACGGCCACGTCGGTTCCGGCAAGTCCCATCGCGATCCCGATGTCCGCGGCGGCCAACGCGGGAGCGTCGTTGATGCCGTCGCCGACCATCCCGACGATGTGACCTCCGCTTTGCAACTCGCGTACCACCTGCAGTTTGTCTTCAGGCAGCACCTCGGCGCGCCACTCGTCGATGCCGAGTTCGCCGGCGACCACCTCGGCGATCTCGGGATGATCGCCGGTCAGCATGACGATGCGACGGATACCCTTGGCGCGCAGCTTATTAACGACCTCGGGTGCCTCACGTCGCACCTCGTCGCGCAGGCTGATCAGCCCGACCAGCGTGCCGTCGACGGCCAGCAGCAACGGTGTCTCGGCCTGACGCCGCAGCTTGTCGACCCAGTCCGCCGCTTCCCGGGAAACCTCGACGTCCTCCCCGTTCAGCAGTGACGGGCTGCCCAGCAGCAGGGTCCGGCCGTCGGCCCAGGTCCGCATGCCGAGGCCGACCAGCACTTCGCACTCTTCGTGCGGCGGGATGCTGATATGGCGTTCCTCGGTCGAGCGGATCACGGCTTCGGCCAGCGGGTGACGGGAGTGAATCTCCGAGCTCGCCGCGTAGGCGAGAATCTGTTCAGGCTGCCAAGCAGGATGCATCGCAACGATATTGGTGACCACCGGCCGCCCGGCCGTGAGCGTGCCCGTCTTGTCGAAGACGATGGCGTCGATCCGGCCAGCCTGCTCCAAGTGCGAGCCGCCTTTGACGAGAATGCCGCGCCGGGCGCCGTTTCCGATCGCCGCGCTGATCGCGGTCGGGGTCGCCAACCCGACCGCGCACGGGCAGGCGACCAGCAGCATGGTCATGGCGCGCCGCACGTCTCGGGTCAGCAGCAGAGTGATCGCCGAGACGATGAACGACGACGGAACGAAGCGGCGGGAGAAGTCTTCACCGATGGTCTGTATCGGTGCCCGGTCGTGCTGGGCCTCCTCGACGCGGGTGATGATGCGGCCGATGGCCGTCTGGTTGCCGACGGCGCGGGCCTGCACCACCAGACGCCCCCGCACCACCACCGAACCGGCGTGCACCCGCGCCCCGACGACGATGCTGACGGGCAGCGTTTCTCCGGTGATCGCGGACTGGTCGACCACCGCCTCGCCGTCGACCACCTCCCCGTCGACGGGGATGGCGACGTGATCGTGCACCACGATCTCGTCCCCCACCTGCAGGGTGTCGATCGGCATTTGAATCTCGGTACCGGCTTCGGGCCCCACGGTGAGGCGGATCCAGGCGGTGTCCTGGGTTCCGCGCAGCAGGTCGGAAATGGCTCGCCGGGTCCGCCGCAGCGTCAGGTCTTGCAGATACTCACCGATGTTGAGCAGCCACAGCACGGTCAGCGCCACCACGTTCTCGCGCAGCACCAGGCTGGCTATGGTCGCGGCGGAGACCAGAGCGTCGGTGCCGGCGCGGCCCGAGCGCAGCGATCGCAGCGCTCCGCGCAGGAACGGATATCCGGTGAAGACGGTGATGCCGGTCGCGGCCAACCGCCCCGTCGCACCCAGCAGCGGCGGCCGCGCGAACACGTAGCGGCGCACGCCCAGCAGTGCCAGCGCCGCACCGCCGACGACCATGCGCAGCACATCGGTGTTACGGATCTCCGTCGAGTGCGGCGCCCGAGCCGGGATCAGGTCAGCGGCGACGTGGGCGGCTTCGTCGATGGCCGCCAGCACCGCGGCGCGGTCACAACGTTTCGGCGAGTACCACACCACAACCGACCCGGTCAGCGGGTAGGCGTGCACCACCCGGACGCCGAGTTGCCGGTCGACCGCCTCTTCTACTGCGACCGCGCGGCGATTGTCGGAGCGCACCCAGGGCACCCGGACGCGCATCCGGCCGGCCGCGTCGGAAACGACGAGCAGGTCAGTGTTCGTGCAGGTCGACATCGGTGATTGCCGGGGTGGGCGCCTCTTCGCCGACACGTTCGCGGGCCTCGGCCATCACGTCGGCCAGCTTCAGCCGCGCCGACTCGGCGGCCTCCTCAGCCCGCCGGGTGCCGCGCAGCCCCCATTCCGCGGCGGTCACCGCAGTCTCGTGCACCGGTGCTTTCGCCCACGCTTTCCGCACTGCCTCATAAGCGGTCACCCCGACCAGTCCGGTCACCACCGTGCCGGCGGCCTTGGCGAATAGTCCCTGGACTGCCATCGGCTGAGCCTCTCTTGTGCGTATCCCAGAAAGCCGACGTTAACATAAAGGTATTGCGATACCAACATGTATTGGCTGCGCTGGTTCAGAGCACTCGGGTGACCTTCTCAGTTGCGATGCGCCGCGCCAGCAGCTGGGGATCTGCATTGGCGACCTGCACCAGCGACGCGCCCACCGCCAGGACCGACAGCAGGCCGTCGATCAACTCATCCGATCCGAGCCAGGACGCGGTGGACAGCACACGGTCAGCCGCCGTCAACTGCCGTGCCTGAGCGGACTCTGCGCAGGCGGCCAGCACATCGTCGACCGAGCGGCCGGCGAGCGCCGGGCCGGGCCGGCGCTCGGGGACTATCTGGTCGCCATGCACCCGCACCGCGGTCGCATAATCGGTCACGCCGATCGGCAGGTCGGAGGCCGGCCGGCCGAACGGGTCCAGCGACAGCACCGCCACCTCGCCGGTGCCCACCGCCTCGTTTCCCTCAGCCAGCCGCTCGGCGGTGCACAACGCGACGTCTGCCGCGCCGTCGAGCACGACTTCGGCGCCGATCCACCAGACGCCGAGCAGCACCGCCGCGGTCTGCCAGTGCGCCGGCAGCAGCACCGCGACGCGGCTGGCTGCATCGGCGCCCAACTCGTCGCGCAACAGGTTGCCGGTCTTGGCGGCCCAGTTGGCCAACGTCACCGCGGACAGTTCGATGCGCTCACCGGAGGCGTCGTCGTAGTAGGTGATGCGCGGGCCGACCGGATCGGCGCGCAGCATCGGGTTCAGGACCGCTGCGCTGAGGGTCGTCACTTCAGACTCAGTTGACGCATTCGGGCTTGTCGGAGGCTGCGGTAAGGATCGGTGACGGCGGGGGAGTAGCGCCTTGCGCAGAGCCGGAGTCGGATGTGCCGGAGTCCAACGAGCTGGCCGGCACTGTCGAGCCGCCGCCGCCGCCCAGGCCGGAGCCGGGGCCGCTGTAGTCACCGGCCAGCAGCACCCGCACCGACGCCGGAGGCAACGCCGCGTTGGCGATCACGGGCAGGCCGCCGAGGTCTTTGGCGACCGCCTGCGCGCCCACGTCGTCGGCCTTGGCCGCTTGTACCTGGCTGCCGTTGACGTGGCCGGCGTCATTGTTGCCGACGGTGCCGACATGAAAACCTCTGCCTGTCAGCACACCTGAGACCGCGGCGGCCAGACCGTTGATATCGCTGTCGTTGACCACGTCGGCGGTGGTTTTTTCCGGTGTGAATGCGAGCTGCTCGGTCTTGCCCTCGTCCTGGTTGTGCAGCAGGCCGGCGACCCACTCCTGAACTTGGCCGGGATCGACCCGCACGACGCTTTGCATGCCGTCGTCACTCCAGCCGGCCTCATCGAGCACCGGGATGGTGGCGAAGGCGACGTTGCCGCCGGCCAGATTCTCCAGCTGCTTCATGAAGTCCACGATGTCCCAGCCCGATGACAGCACGACTGAGCGTTGAATGGCCTGCTGCAGCCGGTCCAGCCGGGCCGGGCTGGACAGCGTCTTGGCCGAGATGACCTGATGCGCCAGCGCCGCCATCACCGCCTGCTGTCGTACCACCCGGTCCAGGTCGCCGCGCGGCAGGTCGTGGCGCTGCCGGACGAAGCTCAGCGCCTGCGGACCGGTGAGCCGCTGCCAGCCCGCCGGGAAGTCGGCGCCTGACATCGGTTCGAAGACCGGCTCTTTCAGGCACACGTTGACGCCACCGAGGGCGTCGGTGATCAGCGCGAAGCCGAGCAGCCCAACCTCGGCGTAGTGGTCGACGGTCACACCGGTGAGATCGGCGACCGTCTTGATCAGCGCTTCGCGGCCGGCTTCGGTACCACGGGCTTCCGCCTCGTCGAGCGGCGCGCCGGATTCCACCAGACCGACCCGTTTGGCTTCCTTGACTTGGCCGTAGACGCCGTTGATCTTGGTCTTGCCCAAACCGGGCGCCAAAACGTACGAGTCGCGGGGAACGGAGATGGCGGTGGCCGACCGCCCGTTGTTGGGGATCCGCACCAGGATGATGGTGTCGGTATTCGTCGACACATCGTCGCCGGCCCGCAACGCCGCCAGCTCCTCGGAGCTCAGCGGGTTGCCATGGGCGTCGGCGCGGCTGTCCATACCGACCAGCAGGATGTCGATCGCGCCGTCGTCGCCGCCGTGCCCCAGCGAAGGGGCGAACATGTGATAGATCCCGTCCTGGAAGGACCGGACTTTGCTCCACGCCGCCCCGGTGCTCAAGAGGACCAGCACCGCCGCGACGGCCGTAATCACACGAGTCACACGTTGCGCAGGCATCACTTGAGATTACTTCTGACTCGCCGATAAGCCAGGTAGCTTGAGACCGTGTCCCGCGCCGCCGGAAGGATTGTGATCACCGGTGCCGGCGGACAGGTCGGCACCGCTCTGACTGCGGCGGGCGCCCGGCAGGGCCGCGACGTGGTGGCGTTGACGTCGGCGCAGTGGGATGTCACCGACGCCGGTGCCGCCGACCGGATTATCGAGCGCGACGACGTGGTGATCAACTGCGCGGCCTACACCGATGTGGATCTCGCCGAGAGCGACGAGTCGGCCGCCTACGCGGTCAACGCCACCGCGCCCGGCCACCTGGCCCGGACCTGCGCGCAAGCCGGTGCCCGGTTGGTGCACCTCTCCACTGACTACGTCTTCAGCGGCGACTTTCACGGATCGTCGCCGCATCCGTACGAACCCTCCGACCCGGCCGAGCCGTTGAGCGTCTACGGCCGCAGCAAGCGTGCGGGCGAACTGGTCGTGCTGGCCGCCTCGCCGGAGGCGACAGTGGTGCGCACCGCGTGGGTCTACACCGGCGCCGGCGGCAAGGACTTCGTCGCGGTGATGCGCCGGCTGGCGGCCGGTGACGGCACCGTCGAGGTCGTCGACGACCAAACCGGTTCACCGACCTACGCGGCGGATTTGGCGGAGGCGCTGCTGCAGGTGGCCGACCGGCGGGTGCGCAGCCGACTGGTACACGCCGCGAACATCGGTGCGGTCAGCCGGTTCGAGCAGGCCCGGGCGGTGTTCGAAGGCGTGAGCGCCGACCCGCAGCGGGTGCGGCCGGTAAGTAGCGATCGTCATCCCCGTCCCGCGCGCCGACCCGCCTACTCCGCGCTGTCCGGCCGGCAGTTTGCCGAAGCTGGACTATCGCCGTTACGGCCGTGGCGGGACGCGCTTGCTGCGGCACTATCCGAAGCAATGAGCCGCTGACCGTTACCCTCAACGCGTGAGTGACGTCCTGTCGGTGGTGACGGTGACCTATTCGCCGGGCCCACACCTCGACCGCTTTCTGGCCTCGCTGCCGATGGCCACCAAGCGCCCGGTGCAGGTGCTGATGGCCGACAACGGTTCCACCGACGGCACACCGCAGGCCGCCGTCGAGCGCTATCCGAACGTGCGGCTGTTCGCCACCGGTGCCAACCTCGGCTACGGCACCGCGATCAACCGGGCGGTCGCCGAGCTCACGCGGGAGGGCGGGGCCGCCGACGAGTGGATCGTGGTGGCCAACCCGGACGTGCAGTGGGGACCCGGCAGCATCGACGCGCTGCTCGAGGCGGCTGACCGCTGGCCCCGGGCGGCGGCGCTGGGTCCGCTGATCCGAGAGCCCGACGGCTCGGTGTACCCGTCGGCGCGGCAGCTGCCCAGTCTGATCCGCGGGGGCATGCACGCAGTGTTGGGTCCGACGTGGCGCAGCAACCCGTGGTCCCTGGCCTACCGGCAGGAACGCCTGGAGCCCAGCGAGCGGCCGGTGGGTTGGCTGTCCGGGTCCTGCCTGCTGATGCGCCGGACGGCCTTCGATCAGGTCGGCGGCTTCGACGAGCGCTTCTTCATGTACTTCGAGGACGTCGACCTCGGGGACCGGCTGCAGAAAGCCGGTTGGCTCAACGTCTACGTCCCGTCGGCCGAAGTGCTGCACCACAAAGGCCACGCCACCAGGCGCGAACCCGGGCACAATCTCACCGCCCACCACAGGAGCACCTATATATTCCTTGCCGACCGGCATTCCGGTTGGCGGCGGGCGCCACTGCGGTGGGCGATGCGAGCCGGCTTGGCGGTGCGCGCCCGTTTGATGGTGCGCGGTGAGCGACGCAGATCGGCAGGAAGGCGGCGGGCCCGGTGACGCGACCCGACGTTGACGCGGTGGTGCTGGTCGGCGGGAAGGGCACCCGGCTGCGGCCGCTGACCTTGTCGGCGCCCAAACCGATGTTGCCGACGGCCGGACTGCCGTTTCTGACCCACCTGCTGTCGCGGATCGCCGCGGCCGGCATCCAGCACGTGATTCTGGGCACCTCCTACCAGCCGGCGGTGTTCGAGGCCGAGTTCGGCGACGGCTCGAAACTCGGCCTCCACATCGAATACGTCACCGAGGAACGGCCGCTGGGCACCGGCGGCGGAATAGCCAACGTCGCGTCCCACCTGCGGCACGACACCGCGCTGGTGTTCAACGGCGACGTGCTTTCCGGCGCCGATCTGCAGTCGTTGCTCGAGCACCACCACAGCCATCAGGCTGACCTCACGTTGCACCTGACCCGGGTGTCCAACCCCCGGGCGTTCGGCTGTGTGCCCACCGAAGACGGTGTAGTCACCGCTTTCCTGGAGAAGACCCAGGATCCGCCGACCGATCAGATCAACGCCGGCTGCTACGTCTTCTCCAGGAAGATCATCGACCGCATCCCGGGCGGTCGCGAGGTCTCCGTCGAGCGGGAAGTGTTTCCCGCGTTGCTTTCCGAGGGCGGCGTTACTGTCTGCGGCTATGTCGACGCGACCTACTGGCGCGATATGGGCACGCCGGAGGATTTCGTGCGCGGCTCAGCGGATCTGGTGCGCGGCATCGCACCCTCGCCGGCGCTGCGGGGTCACCGCGGCGAGCACTTGGTGCACGACGGCGCTGCGGTGTCGCCGGGAGCTCTGTTGATCGGCGGCACCGTCGTCGGGCGCGGCGCCGAAATCGGTCCTGGCGTCCGGCTGGACGGCGCGGTCATCTTCGACGGTGCCCGCGTCGAGGCCGGCTGCGTGATCGAGCGGTCGATCGTCGGCTTCGGTGCCCGGATCGGCCCGCGGGCGCTGATTCGCGACGGGGTCATCGGTGACGGCGCCGACATCGGCGCGCGGTGCGAACTGCTGCGCGGTGCGCGGGTGTGGCCCGGGGTGTCTCTGCCCGACGGTGGAATCCGCTACAGCTCCGACGTCTGAGTCGCCCGGGCGACCAGAAAAGCCAGCGCTTCGTCGGTGCCGTCGGGCAGCGCGCCGGCCGGCCACCAGCGCAAGTCCTCCGACTCATCGCTGGCGGTGATCTCGGCGTCGGCGGGTGCGTGCGCGACGAATTGAAGGTCCAGGTGACGGGTCGGCACACCCAACGAGCAGATGACCGGGTGGCACGTGCACCGCGATCAGTTGCGGGGTCGATGCGCAGCCCACCGACGCCGGATTCCTCGGTGGCCTCCCGCAGCGCCGCGGCCAGGATGTCGTCGTCGCCGTCTTCACAGTGGCCGCCCAACTGCACCCAGCGACCCAACCGGGGGTGCAGTGTCAGCAACACCTGCCCGGTCGGATCGACAACCAGTGTGGAGGCGGTGACATGACCGGCCACGCATTCGCGTTGGCACGAGTCGGCGCGAGCATGCACGAACGCCAAAACCGCGTGCCGAAGCGAATTCTGCGCCGGGTTGGGTGCCCGCCAGTCGGTGAGGACGGCGATCGCCGACTCCCGCACGCTCACTTGACGACCAGCAGGCCGTCCAGCGGCGCCGGGGGTCGGGGTTCCTGCGCAGACTCCTGCGGGTAGCCGATGGCGATGCCACCCAACGGCTCCCATTGCGCTGGCAGCTGCAGCTCCGCGCGGACCAGGTCTGTGGCGAAGATCGTCGAGCCGATCCAGCAGCTGCCCACTCCGCGCACCGCCAACGCGACCAGCAGTGCCTGAACGGCTGCACCGACCGCGACGGTGAACATGGTGTGCTCAGCCTGGGTACGCGCCGCGTCGGGGTAGGCGTGCGCCCCGTCGGCCACCAGGAACGGAATGACGACTTCGGGTGCTTCGTAGAGGATTTGGCCGCGCGCCACCCGCCGCTCGACCGCGTCGAGGGGTCTGCCGTCACCGGTGAGGTCGGCTCGCCACTTGTCGCGCATCCGGTCGAGCAGCCGGCCACGGGTCCCGGCGGTGCGCAGCCAAACGAAGCGCACCGGCCGGGTGTGGTGCGGGGCCGGTGCCGTCAACGCTTCGGCCACGGCGGACTCGATGAGGCCCTCGGGCACCGGCTCGTCGCTGAAATGGCGGATGGACCGGCGCAGCAGTTGGGCTTGCCGGCGGCCAAGGTCGAGCGCTTCGGCGGTGCCCAGCCAGAACAGGTCGTCGGTGCCGCCGCGCACCAACTGACGCGCCGTCGACCCGTCGTCGTGATAGCGCAGCCCGCGTATCACCGCGACCGGGACGGCGGTCAGCTTGCCCTTGACCAGATCGGCCGCCGCCGCCACCTCGTCGGCCAGGGCGATCTCGGTGACCAGCAGTTCGTTCCCGTGCCGGTCGATTGCACCGGCGTACCCGTGCAGCACCGCAAGGCCGGCCGAGCCGACCGCCGCGTCGGTCTGACCGTTGCGCCAGGCACGGCCCATCGTGTCGGTGATCACCACGGCCACCGTGAGGCCCAGGCGTTCGCGCAGGCCGGCGCGCAGCGCCGCGGCGCTGGCGTCCGGATCCTCAGGCAGCAGCGCCAATTCGGCAATGTCGACGTTGGAGCCGTCCACCCCGGCGGCGGCCTGCACCAGACCGATCCGATTCTCGGTGATCAGCGTCTGACCTTTGCGCGCCAACACCCGGACCGCCTCGGCGTCAATGAGCTTGCGCCGCAATTCATCTCGTGCGGCGGCTGCCAGTGGGGCTGAGACCAGCCGGCCCTCGCACTTGGAAACCACCTTGCTGGTGACCACCACGACGTCGCCGTCGCGCAACCACGGCGCGCACTGCGCGACGGCCGCAGCCAGGTCGTCGCCGGGCCGGAATTCCGGCAGCCCGTGCACAGGAGTGATTTCCAACGCCGAGGCGGTGCCGTGGTCGGTGAAGCTCATGTTGCCAAGCCGGCAAGCTTCAGGCCTGCGCTGACCATCGCAGCGGTGGCCTCCGGATCGGTCATCAGCAGCGGTATGGATTGCACTGCCACTCCGTCGATCTCCGCGTGGTCGTCGTCGCTGATCAGCCAGTAGTCCAGCAGTCCGGTGTTGCTGCGGGCTCCGTAATAGCGGCCCACCGCTTCGGATGTCGACTCCACGCCGATCACCGCCAAGCATTCATCGGCCATGCCGCGCAAAGGCTTTCCGTCGACGATCGGGGAGTAGCCGACGATTGGGGCGGTTGCGGACCGGAGCGCTGATCGAATGCCGGGAAGGGCCAGTATTGCGCCGATGCTCACCACCGGGTTTGACGGCGCCAGGAAGATGGCATCCGCCTCGTGGACCGCCTGGACGACTGCAGTTGCAGCGGTGGCCTTTTCAGCGCCGATGAAAGCGAAGCTGTGGGTGGGCACTTGAGCCCGGTAGCGCACCCACCACTCCTGGAAGTGGATCGCCCGCTGACCGCCGTCGGCGGGGTCGGTGATGACGACGTGGGTTTCGCAGCGGTCGTCGCTGGCCGGCACCAGCTGAGCGCCCGGCTGCCAGCGGTCGCAGAGCGCGGCAGTGACTTCTGTGAGTGGGTAACCGGCGCGCAGCATTTGGCTACGCACCAGGTGGGTGGCCAAGTCGCGGTCGCCAAGCTGAAACCAGTCGGGCTGTACGCCGTAGCGCGCCAATTCCTCTTTGGCTTGCCAAGTTTCGTCGCGCTGTCCCCAGCCGCGCTGCGGATCGACGCCGCCACCGAGGGTGTACATGCAGGTGTCGAGATCGGGGCAGACGCGAACGCCGTGCATCCAGGCGTCGTCGCCGATGTTGACGACCGCGGTCAGCTCGTGGCCGGGGGCAGCCGCCGCTGCGGGCGAATATTGCCCAAGGCTCAGAAGCCGCTGCACACCCAGCAGGAACCGGGCGCCACCGACGCCGCCGACCAGAACGGTGACCTTCACATCGCACGACCCTACGCCCGGACGTCGAATCGGGCTCCAACATCCAAGTTGCAGAAGGGACTGCTGTGACCGACACGCCGAGACCGCAACAGCCGCAGTGCCGCAAAAATTCGGTCACGACATGATATTCAATTTCGTTCCAACGCTTGACCACGGATGCTCACGCGTGTGTAATCACAGCAGTGTCATTTCCTTGGTTGCCAGCCGGATTCGGTGTCGCAGACCGAGATTCGATCATATGTTCGAATCGAGATGACCGCAGGGCACACAGCACAACAGCGGGCGACATTCACAATCACCGATTCAGGTCAGGAGGCGGGCCGATGTCTTTTGAACACTTACGCGGCGTAGTTGGGGGCATAGCGCAAACTGCCGCCAGTGCGGCGGCTCCCATGTCCGGGGCGGTCACCCGTCCCCATCTGAGCTTGGTCCTCACTCCCTGTGTGGCACCGGAATTCGAGCCGGAGCCAATCAGCAGCGATCAATGGCAGGACCGCGCACTGTGCGCGCAAACCGACCCCGAAGCGTTCTTTCCCGAGAAGGGCGGCTCGACCCGCGAGGCCAAGAAAATCTGCCTCGGTTGCGAGGTCCGCTCGGAGTGCCTGGAGTACGCCCTGGCACACGACGAGCGCTTCGGCATCTGGGGCGGCCTCTCCGAGCGCGAGCGCCGTCGCCTCAAGCGCGGCATCATCTAGCGAGCGGACCACAGCCGCTAGCGCCCGCTGCGACCTATTCGTCGTCGATCGTCGGGTCGATCACCGATGGTTCGACATCCAGATAAGTCGCGACCTGAGCCACCAACACCTCGTGTAGTAGCTCGGCAAGTTCGACGGTGTCCTTCGCGCGCCGCTCGATAGGCTTGCGAAATATAACGATTCGCGCCCGGGTAGCGTTGCCGCGGACATCTACGCCAGCGGGGATCAGCCGGGCCAACGCGATCGGGCCGTCGGCGACTACCTCAGGTGGCCACTGCACGCTCTCGGGATCCTTCGCCGCAATTCGCGGAATCTCATCGACCGCCACGTCCAACCCAGACACCCGCTCCTGCCAGCGCCGCTCGATGGGCTCGTAGGCCTCCAGAACCGCCATGTCGAACCGTTCAGCGCGACTGCGCCAGCCCGGCACCGTCGGCGGAAGCAGCGGACCGCGCATGTCCCGACCGCGCCGGGAAGTGAACCTGCGGACCGATTGGCCGTTTCGGTAGCTGCGCGAATCGCCCACTGGGCGATGGTAACGGTTGGACATCGCAGCCCGGCCCCATGCGCGTGTCCGCCGCTGCGGTGACGTTTTCCCGCGATAGCCTCTCGAACGTGAATGCTCCCCGTCGCTGTTGCCGGCCCGGGTGTCCGCACTACGCGGTGGCGACGTTGACGTTCGTCTACTCCGATTCGACCGCGGTGATAGGTCCGCTGGCCACCGTGAACGAGCCGCATTCGTGGGATCTGTGCGTCCGTCACGCCAGCCGGATCACCGCGCCCCGCAACTGGCAGCTGGTCCGTCACGCGGGTGAATTCGTGGCACCTCCGGAGGACGACGACCTGATCGCGCTGGCCGACGCGGTGCGCGAGGGCCGGGACCTGGTTGCGGTGCGCCCGCCGGTCAACGCCTTTTCCGATCCGGGCTGCCCCACCGACGGCGCACCCGCCACCGTCTTCGGCAACAGCGCGCTTGCGCCGAGTCCGCACCGCCCCCCAGGTAACGGGCGTCGGCGCGGCCATCTGCGGGTGTTGCCGGATCTTCCGACCTAGTCATCCGGCGCCGAGAGCTAGGTTTGATTGCCCGGCTCCTCCTCATCGCGCTGCGCGCTCTGCATCGTCGCCGAGCTAGGTTCGATTGCCCGGCTCCTCCTCATCGCGCTGCGCGCTCTGCATCGTCGCCGAGCTAGGTTCGATTGCCCGGCTCCTCCTCATCGCGCTGCGCGCTCTGCATCGTCGCCGAGCTAGGTTTGATTGCCCGGCTCCTCCTCATCGCGCTGCGCGCTCTGCATCGTCGCCGAGCTAGGCTGACGACCAAGAGAACCCCTTCGTCAGGAGCCCTGTGATGTCTCGGCCCGCAGCGGCTGTTCACCAGGTCGTCAAGGCCTACGACGTGCGTGGCCTGGTGGGCGAGGAGATCGACGAGTCGTTAGCCGCGGACTGCGGCGCGGCCTTCGCCCGCTTGATGCGCGACGAGGGCGCGCGCCGGGTCGCAGTCGGGTACGACATGCGAGACAGTTCCCCGGTGCTGGCCGCCGCGTTCGCGACCGGAGTGACGGCTCAGGGTCTCGACGTCACGCGGATCGGCTTGTCCTCGACCGATCAGCTGTACTTCGCCTCAGGTGTGTTGGCCAGTCCCGGCGCGATGTTCACCGCCAGCCACAATCCGGCCGAATACAACGGGATCAAGTTGTGCCGGGCGGGGGCCAAGCCGGTAGGTCAGGACACCGGCCTGAGCACCATCCGCGACGACTTGATCGCCGGGGTCGCCGGCTATGACGGGCCGCGGGGAATTATTTCCGACCAGGACGTGCTGACCGACTACGCAACATATCTGCGGTCGCTGGTCGACTTTTCCGGGTTGCGTCCGCTGCGGGTGGCCGTCGACGCCGGTAACGGGATGGCTGGCCACACTGCTCCTGCTGTGCTCGGCATGATCGGCTCGATCACGTTGCTGCCGCTGTACTTTGAGCTCGACGGATCATTTCCCAATCACGAGGCCAATCCACTCGACCCGGCCAATCTGCTCGACCTGCAGGAGCATGTGCAGACCACCGGCGCTGATATCGGGCTGGCGTTCGACGGTGACGCCGACCGCTGCTTCGTGGTCGACGAATGCGGCCGGCCGGTGTCGCCGTCCACGGTGACTGCGCTGGTTGCTGCGCGGGAACTGAACCGGGAGATCGGCGCGACGGTGATTCACAACCTCATCACCTCGCGGGCCGTTCCCGAACTGGTCGCAGAGCGCGGCGGCACACCGGTTCGCTCGCGCGTCGGACATTCTTACATCAAGGCGTTGATGGCCGACACCGGCGCAATCTTCGGTGGTGAACACTCGGCGCACTACTACTTCCGCGACTTCTGGGGCGCGGACTCCGGGATGCTGGCTGCGCTGTACGTGCTGGCCGCACTCGGCGAGCAGCAGCGGCCGCTGTCGCAACTCACCGCCGACTATCAGCGCTATGAGTATTCCGGGGAGATCAACTTCACCGTGCACGACGCGGCGTCGTGCGTCGACGCGGTGTTGAAGTCTTTCAGCCAGCGCATTCACTCCATTGACCACCTGGACGGGGTGACTGTCGATCTGGGTGACGGCAGCTGGTTCAATCTGCGCAGCTCCAACACCGAACCGCTGCTGCGGCTCAACGCGGAAGGCCGCAGCACAGCCGACGTCGACGCGATCGTCGAGCAAGTCCGTGCCGAGATCGCGGCCGCAACACCAAGGCCTTTTGAGGCGCTCACGTGAATGCCCTACGCGCCACGATCGACATCGACGACACCGAAAGCTTGATCGCCGCCGATCGCGAGGCTCTGCTGCGCTCGGCGGCGACGGCCGGGGCGCAGGTGCGCTCCACTGCGGCCGCGCTGGACGAGGGGGCGCTGGACTCGGTGCTCGGCCAGGACCGGCCGCGCACCGTGGTGTGGGTGGCCGGCCGCGGTACCGCGGGAACGGCGGGCGCGATGCTCGCCGCCGCGCTCGGCGGGCTGGCTGCCGAACCGATTGTGGTCGCCGCCGAGGCGCCGCCATGGATCGGACCGCTCGACGTCATGGTGATCGCCGGTGCCGACGCCGGTGATCCCGCTCTGGTCGACGCGGCCGCGAGCGGGGTCCGCCGCGGCGCGCGCGTCGTCGTCGCGGCGCCCTACGAGGGCCCGCTGCGGGACACCACGGCCGGCCGGGTCGCGGTGCTCGAACCCCGGGTCCGGGTGCCCGACGAGTTCCAGCTGTCCCGCTACCTGGCTGCCGGGCTGGCGGTGTTGCACCGCGTCGATGCCGGATTGCAGACCGACCTGGCCAGGCTCGCCGACGAGTTGGACAGCGAAGCGCTGCGAAACAGTGCTGGCCGCGAGGTCTTCACCAACCCGGCCAAGGCCCTCGCCGAGCGGATGTCTGGGCGTCGGCTCGTGCTGGCCGGTGACAGTGCCGCCACCTTGGCGCTGGCGCGGCACGGTTCGTCGGTCCTGCTGCGGTTCGGCCACCAGGTCGCTGCGGCCAGCGGGCTGTCGGACGCCTTGATGGCGGTGCAGCAGAGCGCCGCATTCGGCGCCCCGGCTGACGCGCTGTTCCACGATGAGGAGATCGACGGCCCGCTGCTCGAACGGCTGCGTGTGCTGGCGCTGACCTTGGCGGCCGAACGCCCCGTGGTAGCCGCCCGAATCGCCGGGCTGACCGATGTCGACCTGGTCGGCGCCGCGGACGTGCCGGAGCTCATCGAGAGCCCGTCCGGAGCGTCGACGCCGGCCAGTGCACGACGGGCCGAGGAGCAACTGGCAATATTGGCCGTTCGGCTGGAGATGGCCGCCGTTTATCTGCGACTGGTGCGGGGATAACTACGACCGTGGAACTGCTACGCGGGGCGATACGGACATACGCCTGGGGGTCGCGCACCGCCATTGCTGAATTCACCGGCCGTCCGGTGCCGGCGGCCCATCCGGAAGCCGAACTGTGGCTCGGCGCGCATCCGCAGGACCCGGCCCGCCTCGACACCGACGACGGCGACGTCTCGCTGCTGGACACTCTGGTCGCCGACCCCGACGGGCAGCTGGGCTCGGTGGCGCGATCCCGCTTCGGTGATGCGCTGCCGTTCCTGGTCAAGGTGCTCGCGGCCGACGAGCCGCTGTCGCTGCAGGCTCATCCGAGCCGGCAGCAGGCGGTCGAGGGGTATCGGCGGGAGGAGAAGCTCGGCATTCCGGTCACCTCACCGGTGCGTAATTACCGCGACGCCAGTCACAAACCCGAGTTGCTGGTCGCCTTGGAGCCCTTCGAGGCGCTGGCCGGCTTCCGGCCGGCGGCGTTGACGATCGAGCTGCTACGGGCGCTGGCCGTCGCCGAACTGAATCCCTACATCGAGCTGCTGAACGACCAGTCCGACGCCGACGGTCTGCGCGCGCTGTTCACCACGTGGATCACCGCTCCTCAGCCGCACATCGATGTGCTGGTGCCCGCGGTGCTCGACGGCGCCATCGGTTACATCACTTCTGGTGCTACCCGTTTCGCCGCTGAAGCCAGAACGGTCCTGGAGTTGGGGGAGAGGTACCCGGGCGATGCGGGTGTGCTGGCGTCGCTGCTGCTGAACCGGATCACACTGGCGCCGGGGAAGGGGATTTTCCTGCCGGCAGGCAATCTGCACACCTATCTGCGTGGCGTCGCAATCGAAGTGATGGCCAACTCCGACAACGTCTTACGCGGCGGATTGACACCCAAACACGTCGACGTGCCGGAGCTGCTCCGGGTGCTGAACTTCACACCGACCACCGAGGCGCAGCTCAGTCCACCCACTCACTGCGACGGCATAAGCCTCGTATTCGACTGCCCTACGGAGGAATTCGCGGGATCGATTTTGACACTCGACGGTGAGAACCTGGGTCATGAGGTGGACGCGCCCTCGCGGCACGACGGCCCGCAGATCCTGTTGTGTATCGAAGGTGCCACGAGCGTGCACGGGAAGTCAAAGACGCTTCTGCTCAGCCGCGGAATAGCTGCCTGGGTGGGTGCAGACGACGGCCCGATCCGGCTGCTCGCCCGCGAGCCGGCACGGCTTTTCCGCGCCACTGTGGGGGTGTGATCACCCTGCTGCCGAAGGCGTTCGCAGCTTATCCCCGCGCTTTCGCCGCAGCTCCCGGCGTTCGCCGAGCCACAGCCGCATGTTGTGCCGAATCGTGCGACCAACCAACGCCGGCGACGGCGTCATGTAGAGGCTGTCGAGCAGACTGAACCGACGCAAAAACCATTCGGCCAGAACGGGATCGGTCTCCGCCGCGCCGAGGAATTGGTCGAACAGGTTGCCGACCGGCCGGTACCACCACGGCTGGTCGCCGATGGCGTGGTGGAAGCTGAAGTCGCCGATCGTGTTCATCACCCACACCGGGTAGGTGGTTTTCGCGGTGGCGCGGTTCAGTACGCGGGCCGGGTCGTCGGGGGCGGACTGCAGCGCTCGGCGCAGGTGCCCGGCTTGCAATGACGTCATCGTCATGCCCTGTCCGTAAGTCGGGTCGAAGCTGGCCACCGCGTCGCCCAACGGAAGAATTCCGGCGGGAAAGCGGTCCAACTTGTCATAGCGGCGCCACCGGGTGGTCGGATAGCGGTGAAACGCCACATCGCCGATCGGCTCGGCCTGCTGGATCGCAGCGGACAACTGCTCGGGCAACAGCTTCTCGGCCAATACCCGCATTTCGGCGAAGGTGTGCGGCGGCTCGACTTTGCCCACCCCGAACGTTGTCAACACCCAGATGCCGTCTTCGTAGCACAGCAGCCCCAGGCCGAGCGGTTGCTCTCGGGACGCCCCGGCGACGACGACCTTCTGATCGATCAGGCCGTCGGGGATGCGTAGCTGGTGCGACGCGTAGCCGATGCCGACGTCGACGGTGTCTTCTCGTGGCCGCTGGAAACCCCACTGCTCCAGCCACACCGGCAATCTGGTGCCCCGACCGGCAGCGTCGACCACCAATGCGGCACCGACCTGCTCGGGTTCCGCGGAGCCGGGGGAGTCCAGCAGCACCCCGGTCACCCGTTGCGCGCGGGCGTCGAAGAGCGGTTCGCGCACCGAGCCGCCGCGGATCTCGACGTTGGGAATGCCCGCGACCCGGCGTCGGATCTGCCATTCCAGATGCGGGCGGCTCGGCACGTAGGCGGTGAACTCGTCCTGCAATTGGTGCGCGGTGCCCAGCACATGACCGGCAGCCCCGAAGTAGATGCAGTCGGGCCGGTTCTCCAGGATCGGAACCCCAGCCGTCACCATCTCGTCGAGGATGCCCGGAAACAGCTCGTTGAACTCCGCTGCGCCGCGGGCCATCAGCAGGTGCACGTGCCTGCCCTGCGGCACGGCCGCACGGTTGTCCGGTGTGCTCGGCAGCTCGTCGCGCTCGAAGACCGTGACCCGGTCGTAGAAATCGGAGAGCACGCGCGCCGCGCACAACCCGGCGATACTGGCTCCGATGACTATGGCGTGTTGACGGGCGCTCCGCACCGCTTCATCCCCGCGCTCATGCATTTTCGGCAGCGTACCCGCTACATTGCCGTCAGACGAGGAAGGAACTTCTCGGATGGCCGGTAGGCGGCGCACCAAGACGGTGGAGCAGTCGATCGCCGACACCGACGACCCGGACACCCGGCTGCGCAAAGACTTGCACTGGTGGGACCTCGTCGTCTTCGGGGTGTCGGTGGTGATCGGGGCCGGTATCTTCACCGTTACGGCATCGATCGCGGGGGACGTCACCGGCCCGGCGATCGCGGTGTCCTTTCTCATCGCCGCGATCACCTGCGGTCTGGCGGCCCTGTGCTACGCCGAATTCTCCTCGACCGTGCCGGTCGCCGGCAGTGCCTACACGTTCTCCTACGCGACGTTCGGTGAGGCCTGGGCCTGGACCATCGGCTGGAATCTGGTGTTGGAGTTGGCCATCGGTGCTGCCGTGGTGGCCAAGAGCTGGTCGACATATCTGGGCACGGTGTTCCCGTTCGCCCGCGGCACGCTGGCTGTCGGCTCGTTGCACCTCGACTGGGGCGCGTTGCTGATCGTCGCGGTGGTGACGACCCTGCTGGCCCTGGGCACCAAATTGTCGTCCCGGTTCTCCGCAGTGGTCACCGCGATCAAAGTTTCAGTGGTGCTGCTGGTGGTGATTGTCGGCGCCTTCTACATCAAGGGCGCCAATTACACACCGTTCATCCCGGCCCCAGAAGCCGACCATGCGGGTACCGGTGTCAACCAGTCGGTGCTGTCGTTGCTGACCGGCGCGCACACCAGCCATTACGGCTGGTACGGCGTGCTGGCCGGGGCGTCGATCGTGTTCTTCGCGTTCATCGGGTTCGACATCGTCGCGACCATGGCCGAGGAAACCCGGCACCCGCAACGTGACCTCCCGCGGGGCATCCTCGCGACGCTGGGCATCGTCACGATCCTCTACGTCGCGGTCTCGGTAGTGCTGTCCGGAATGGTGTCCTACACCAGGCTGCGGGACACGCCCGACGGCGGGCAGGCGAACCTGGCGACGGCGTTCACCGCCAACGGCGTGCACTGGGCCAGCGGGATCATCTCCGTCGGCGCGCTGGCCGGGCTGACCACTGTGGTGATGGTGCTGATGCTCGGCCAGTGCCGGGTGCTGTTCGCGATGTCGCGCGACGGGCTGCTGCCGCGGCAATTGGCCAGGACCGGCTCACGCGGCACGCCGGTGCGCATCACCGTGCTGGTCGCGGTGGTGGTCGCCGTGACGGCGTCGTTGTTTCCGATGGACAAGCTCGAAGAGATGGTCAACGTCGGAACGCTGTTCGCGTTCGTGCTGGTTTCAGCGGGTGTCATCGTGTTGCGGCGCTCGCGGCCGGACCTGCCGCGAGGCTTCCGGGCGCCGTGGGTACCGCTGCTTCCGGTCGCGTCGGTGGCGGCCTGCCTGTGGCTGATGCTCAACCTCACCGGGGTGACCTGGATTCGCTTCGCGGTGTGGATGGCTATCGGAGCGGTCATCTACCTCGGCTACGGGCGGCGGCACTCGGTGATGGCTGGACGAGAGGCCGCTGCGGACGCCGAAAGCCCGGCCAGCGCTGACCTGTCCTCGTCGTAACGGGTTTACAAATTGGCATCTGATGTCTAGACATAGGACGTGACGAGCGTTATTGTCCAACGCAATGATTAGCACTCACCGAGGAGCTTGGGCGACATGAGCACGGACATTGCTGCCGAAACCTGGCGGGACAGAAAGCGTCACCTCTGGCTGATGGGACTCATCGCTCCGGGTGCGCTGCTGGCGGTCCTTCCGATCGTGTGTGTCTTGAACCGCGCAGGCTGGCAGACCGCCTCGCAAGTGCTGTTCTGGATCGGGCCGGTGCTGACCTATCTCCTGCTGCCCTTGCTCGATCTGCGTTACGGACCGGACGGGCAGAATCCGCCCGACGAGGTGGTGGAGCGTCTGGAAAACGACAGGTACTACCGCTACTGCACCTACATCTACATTCCGTGCCAGTACCTCAGCGTCATCGCCGGGGCCTACCTGTTCACCGCGTCCGACCTCGGTTGGCTCGGGTATCACGGGGCGCTCAGCTGGCCGGCGAAGATCGGTCTGGCGCTCTCGGTCGGCACGCTGGGCGGCGTCGGTATCAACACCGCGCACGAGATGGGCCACAAGAAAGCCTCGCTGGAGCGCTGGCTGTGCAAGATCACGCTGGCGCAGAGCTGCTACGGCCATTTCTACGTCGAGCACAACCGCGGCCATCACGTGCGGGTGGCGACGCCGGAAGACCCGGCGTCAGCTCGCTTCGGCGAGACATTCTGGGAATTTCTGCCGCGCAGCGTAATCGGCAGCCTGCGCTCCGCGTGGCGGTTGGAAGCGCAGCGGCTGCGCCGACTGAACAAGAACCCCTGGCATCCGAAGACCTACTTAGACAACGACGTTCTCAACGCCTGGCTTATGTCGGTTGTGCTGTGGGGGGTGCTGATCGCGGTTTTCGGCTCGGCGCTGATCCCGTTCGTGATCGTTCAGGCGGTGTACGGTTTCTCGCTGCTGGAGACGGTCAACTACCTCGAGCATTACGGACTGCTGCGACAGAAGATGCCCAACGGGCGGTACGAGCGTTGCACCCACGAGCACAGCTGGAATTCCGACCACATCGTGACCAACCTGTTCCTGTATCACCTGCAGCGGCACAGCGACCATCACGCTAATCCGACTCGGCGCTATCAGACGCTGCGCAGCATCGACGGGTCGCCCAACCTGCCCAGCGGGTACGCGTCGATGATCACGTTGGCCTACGTTCCGCCGCTGTGGCGCAGAGTCATGGATCATCGGGTGCTCGCGCACTACGACGGAGACATCACCCGGGTCAACGTGCATCCGCGCCGCCGGAAGGCTTTGCTGGCCCGCCATTCGGCGGCCTGACCGACTTCGCAGAAGGAGTGAAGACATATGGATTACAAGCTGTTCCGCTGCATCCAGTGTGGCTTCGAATACGACGAGGCCGTCGGGTGGCCAGAAGACGGCATCGCCGCCGGCACCCGCTGGGATGACATTCCCGACGACTGGAGCTGTCCGGACTGCGGTGCGGCCAAGTCCGACTTCGAGATGGAGGAAGTCGCTCGCCCGTGACGACCAATGTCGCGCCGGTCAAGCGGGTCCCGTACGCCGAGGCGTCCCGGGCGCTACTGCGCGACTCAGTCCTGGACGCGATGCGCGAGCTGCTGCTCAGTCGCGACTGGTCGGCCATCACGCTTGCCGACGTCGCCCGTGCCGCGGGCGTCAGCAGGCAGACGATCTACAACGAATTCGGGTCCCGGCAGGGTTTGGCTCAGGGCTACGCGCTGCGGCTGGCCGACCGGTTGGCCAGTCTCGTCGACAGCGCCATCCATTCCAACGTCGGCGACATCTACGCCGCCTTTCTGGAGGGCTTCCGGGCTTTCTTCGCCGAGTCGGCCGCTGACCCGCTGGTGATCTCGCTGCTGACCGGCGTCGCCAAACCCGACCTGCTGCAGCTGATCACCACCGGCAGCGGCCCGATCATCACGCGCTGTTCACAGCGGTTGACCACGTCGTTCATGGACAGCTGGGTCAAGGCCAGCGAAGCGGACGCGGGCATACTGGCCAGGGCGATCGTGCGCCTGGCCATGAGCTACGTGTCGATGCCGCCGGAGGCTGATCATGATGTGGCCGCTGATCTGGCGCGGCTGATGACGCCGGCGGCCGAACGCTACGGTGTCTTGAGAGAGTCCGACTGACCCGGCGACGGGTTACCGTCGCGGCCGGACTAATGTATATGCAAGCTAACTAGTTGACCGACGAAGGATTGAGTTACCCATGACGACGACCGAAGAATCGTTGACCACCGACGTCCGTAACGGCATCGAGTTCAAGGTGGCCGACCTGTCGTTGGCCGACTACGGTCGCCGGGACATCGAGCTCTCCGAGCACGAGATGCCGGGCCTGATGTCACTGCGTCGCGAATATCACGATGTGCAGCCGCTCAAGGGCGCGCGCATCTCCGGTTCGTTGCACATGACAGTGCAGACCGCGGTGCTCATCGAAACTCTGGTCGCGCTGGGCGCCGAAGTCCGGTGGGCGTCGTGCAACATCTTCTCCACCCAGGACCATGCCGCCGCCGCGGTCGTCGTCGGCCCGCACGGCACCGCAGAGGAGCCCAAAGGCGTGCCGGTCTTCGCCTGGAAGGGTGAGACGCTCGAGGAGTACTGGTGGGCCGCCGAGCAGACGCTGACCTGGCCCGATGAGCCGGCCAACTTGATCCTCGACGACGGTGGTGACGCCACCATGCTGGTGCTGCGCGGTGCGCAGTACGAGAAGGCCGGTGTGGTGCCTCCGGCCGAGGAGGACGACTCCACGGAGCACAAGGTCTTCCTGGAGTTGCTGCGTAAGCGCTTCGAGACCGACAAGGGCAAGTGGACCAAGATCTCCGAGTCGATCAAGGGCGTCAGCGAGGAGACCACCACCGGCGTGCTGCGGCTTTACCAGTTCGCCGCGGCCGGCGACCTGGCGTTTCCGGCGATCAACGTCAACGACTCGGTAACCAAGTCCAAGTTCGACAACAAGTACGGCTGCCGGCACTCGCTGATCGACGGGATCAACCGCGGCACCGACGTGCTGATCGGCGGGAAGAAGGCGCTCGTCTGCGGCTACGGGGACGTCGGCAAGGGCTCGGTGGAGTCGCTGGCGGGCCAGGGCGCACGCGTCACCGTCACCGAAATCGACCCGATCAACGCGTTGCAGGCGCTGATGGAGGGCCACGACGTCAAGCGGGTCGAGGACGTAATCGGTGAGGCCGACATCGTCATCACCACCACTGGCAACAAGGACATCATCACCCTGGAGCACATGCGGGCGATGAAGGACAAGGCGATCCTGGGCAACATCGGCCACTTCGACAACGAGATTCAGGTCGCCAGACTGGAGAAGTCTGGCGCCACGAAAACCAACATCCGCCCGCAGGTCGACCTGTGGACCTTCCCCGACACCGGCAAGTCGATCATCGTGCTCTCCGAGGGCAGGCTGCTGAATCTGGGTAACGCCACCGGCCACCCGTCGTTCGTGATGAGCAACAGCTTCTCCAACCAGGTGATCGCCCAGATCGAGCTGTGGACCAAGAACGACGAGTACGACAACGAGGTCTACCGGCTGCCCAAGCACCTCGACGAGAAGGTGGCCCGCGTGCACGTCGCGGCACTGGGCGGCGAGCTGACGAAGCTGACCAAGGAGCAGGCCGAGTACATCGGCGTCGACGTCGACGGGCCTTACAAGCCGGATCACTACCGCTACTGAGCGACGCTTTCTTCTCGCCGAACGTCACGCCAGCGTGGCAGTCGACGTCGAACGTCACGCCAGCGTGGCAGCCGGGCGAGGCCGATAGGCTCGCGGCGTGTTGATCGCGATCGAAGGTGTCGACGGCGCGGGAAAGCGCACGTTGTCCAGCGGCTTGACCGCAGCCTTCGCGGCGGCGGGAAAGTCGGTCACCACCCTGGCGTTCCCGCGCTACGGGCAGTCGCTAACCGCTGACGTGGCGGGCGAGGCGCTGCACGGCCGACACGGTGACCTTGCGTCGTCGGTGTATGCGATGGCGTTGCTATTCGCATTAGACCGCGCGGGCGCCCGCACGGAGATCGAAGAACTCAGCGGCGGTTACGACGTGGTCATCCTGGACCGCTACGTGGCGTCCAACGCCGCTTACAGTGCGGCGCGCCTGCATCAGGACGCGACCGGTGCGGCGGTGTCCTGGGTGTACGAGATGGAATATCAGCGCCTGGAGCTGCCCGCGCCGAACTACCAACTGCTGCTTGATATTCCGGTCGAACTGGCTGGGCGGCGGGCGCGCCGTCGAGCGAGCGTCGAGGCGGGCCGGGCAAGGGATGCCTACGAGCGCGACGACGGGTTGCAGCGGCGCACCGGCGCGGTGTACGCCGAGCTGGCGGCCGCGGGCTGGGGCGGGCCCTGGGAGGTGGTCGGCGCCGACGTCGACCCCGGCAGCCTGGCCGCGACGCTGACCTCCAAAAGGTAACCAATCGGCATTACCACAAGAAACACCGTGTAGTAACCGGGTTTTGTTCCGTTGTGGTGACACCATGGACACCATGAGGCAAAGGATTCTCGTCGTCGATGACGACGCTTCGCTGGCCGAGATGCTCACCATCGTGCTGCGCGGTGAGGGCTTCGATACTGCGGTCATCGGTGACGGCAGCCAGGCGCTGACCGCCGTGCGTGAGTTGCGTCCCGATCTGGTGTTGCTCGACCTGATGCTGCCGGGCATGAACGGGATCGATGTGTGCCGCGTGCTGCGGGCGGACTCCGGTGTGCCGATTGTGATGTTGACCGCCAAGACCGACACCGTCGACGTCGTGCTGGGCTTGGAGTCCGGTGCCGACGACTACGTGATGAAGCCGTTCAAGCCCAAGGAGTTGGTCGCCCGGGTGCGGGCGCGGCTGCGGCGCAACGACGACGAGCCCGCCGAGATGCTGTCGATCGCCGATGTCGAGATCGACGTGCCGGCTCATAAGGTCACCCGCAACGGCGAGCAGATCTCGCTGACGCCGCTGGAGTTCGACTTGTTGGTGGCGTTGGCGCGCAAACCGCGACAGGTGTTTACTCGTGATGTGCTGCTCGAACAGGTGTGGGGCTACCGCCACCCGGCAGACACCCGCTTGGTGAATGTGCATGTCCAGCGTTTACGGGCCAAAGTCGAGAAGGACCCGGAGAACCCGACCGTTGTGCTGACCGTTCGAGGAGTGGGTTACAAAGCCGGACCTCCGTAGCCCCGCGACGATGCGGAGCGAAGCGATGGGAAGGACCCGCGCAGCTGACGCCGATTCAGCGCGTCGCGGTGAGGAGAAGCGGCGCTGGTGATGTGGGGCTCGAGGCGGCGCATGCGGGGTCGCTGGGGGCGCTCCGGCCCGATGGCCAGCGGCATGAGCGCGTTGAGCCGCATGGTGGGCACGGCTTGGCGCCGCTCATTGCAGCTGCGGGTGGTCGTACTCACCATCGGCCTTTCCTTCGCGGTGATCGTGGTCCTCGGCTTCGTGCTGACCAGCCAGGTCACCAACCGGGTCCTCGACGTCAAGGTCCGCGCCGCCACTGAGCAGATCGAGCGGGCGCGCACCACCGTGAGCGGGATCGTCAGCGGCGAGGAGGCCCGTTCGCTCGACAGCAGCCTGCAACTGGCCCGCAACACGCTGACGTCGAAAACCGAGGCGGCGTCGGGAGCGGGTTCGGCCGGGACGTTCGACGCGGTGCTGGTGGTGCCAGGTGACGGCCCGCGGGCCGCGACGGCGGTCGGCCCGGTCAATCAGATCCCGTCAACGCTTCGGGATTTCGTCAAAGCCGGTCAGGTGAGCTACCAGTACGCCACTGTGCACACCGACAGCTTCTCCGGCTCGGCGCTGATCATCGGCACGCCGACGTCGTCGCGGGTGACCAATCTTGAGCTCTACCTGGTTTTTCCGCTGGCCAGTGAGGCCAGCACCATTGCGCTGGTTCGCGGCACCATGGCCACCGGCGGGGTGGTTCTGTTGGTGCTGCTGGCCGGTATCGCGCTACTGGTTTCGCGGCAGGTGGTGGTGCCGGTGCGCTCGGCCTCGCGGATCGCCGAACGGTTCGCCGAAGGGCACCTGTCCGAACGGATGCCGGTGCGCGGCGAAGATGACATGGCGCGATTGGCGGTGTCGTTCAACGACATGGCGGAGAGCTTGTCGCGCCAGATCACTCAGCTCGAGGAGTTCGGTAACCTGCAGCGCCGCTTCACCTCTGACGTGAGCCACGAGCTGCGCACCCCGCTGACGACCGTGCGGATGGCAGCCGACCTGATCTACGACCACAGCGAAGACCTCGATCCGACGTTGCGGCGGTCGACCGAACTGATGGTCAACGAGCTGGACCGGTTCGAATCCCTGCTCAACGATCTGCTGGAGATCTCACGGCACGACGCCGGTGTCGCCGAATTGTCGGTGGAGGCGGTCGATTTGCGGTCGACGGTCAACAGCGCGCTGGGCAACGTGGGTCACCTCGCCGAGGAAGCCGGCATCGACCTGCTGGTGGACATGCCGCCCGACGAGTTGATTGCCGAAGTCGATGCCCGCCGAGTCGAACGGATCCTGCGCAATCTGATCGCCAACGCGATCGACCACGCCGAGCGCAAACCGGTGCGGATCCGGATGGCCGCCGACGAGGACACCGTCGCGGTGACGGTGCGCGACTACGGGGTGGGTTTGCGGCCGGGCGAAGAGAAACTGGTGTTCAGCCGGTTCTGGCGGTCAGACCCGTCGCGGGTGCGGCGATCCGGCGGAACCGGTCTGGGCCTCGCAATCAGCGTCGAGGACGCGCGTCTGCACCAGGGCCGGCTCGAGGCGTGGGGTGAACCGGGCAGCGGTGCCTGCTTCCGGCTGACCCTTCCCCTGGTGCGCGGCCACAAGGTGACGACCAGCCCGCTGCCGATGAAGCCTTTTACCGCTGAACGCAAAGAACGCTTGACACGGCAACGCGAGCCCGCCGAGCGGGGTGCCTGATGCGCCGGCTGATAGTGCTGTTGTTCGCTGTGGTGACGCTGGCATCGGGCTGCGCGGGCGTGCCGAGCTCGTCGGCGCCGCAGGCGATCGGCACCATCGCGCGGGCAGCGCCGTCGAATTTGCCCAAACCAACACCGGGCATGGATCCCGACGTGCTGCTGCGGGAATTCCTCAAAGCCACCGCCGACCCGGCGAACCGGCATCTGGCGGCGCGGCAGTTCCTCACCCAGTCGGGGTCCGACGCTTGGGACGATGCCGGTAGCGCACTGCTGATCGACCACGTGGTGTTCGTCGAAACCCGCAGCGCCGAGCGGGTTTCGGTCACTATGCGCGCCGACATCTTAGGCTCGCTGTCGGATATGGGTGTCTTCGAGACCGCTGACGGGCTGCTTCCGGACCCGGGCTCAATCGAGTTGGTCGACACACCGGGCGGCTGGCGCATCGATCACGTGCCCAACGGAGTGTTCTTGGACTGGCAGCAGTTCCAGGCCACCTACAAACGCAACACACTGTATTTCGCTGACCCGACCGGTAAGACGGTAGTTCCCGACCCGCGGTACGTCGCGGTGTCTGATTCGGACCAGCTTGCCACGGAGTTGGTTTCGAAGCTGATCGCCGGGCCGCGACCGGAGCTGGCCAAAGCTGTTCGCAATCTGCTGAACCCGCCGTTGCGGCTGCGTGGTCCGGTGACCCGCGCCGACGGTGGCAAAAGTGGCGTCGGCCGCGGGTACGGCGGTGCGCGGATCGATCTGGAGAATTTGGGCACCACCGATCCGCACAGCAAGCAACTGGTTGCGGCGCAGATCATTTGGACGTTGGCCCGGGCTGACATCAAGGGGCCCTACGTCATCAACGCGGACGGCGTCGCACTCGACGGCAGATTCAATGACGGGTGGACCACCTCTGATGTGGCTGCAACCGACCCCGGGGTGGCCGACGGCGCCGGCGCCGGTTTGCATGCGCTGGTGGGTGGGTCGCTGGTGGCGCTGGACGGTCAGCACGCGACGGCGGTAGCGGGCCAGTTCGGCGCCATGCGCGACCAGACATCGGCAGCGTTGTCGCGCAGCGGGCATCGGGTGGCGTCGGTGGTGACGCTGCAGCCGGGTGACCCGGACATGGCGGCGTCGCTGTGGATCGGTGACGTCGGCGGGGCAGCGGTGCAATCGGCGGACGGGCACGCCATGTCACGGCCAAGCTGGTCGCTTGACGACACGGTGTGGGTGGTGGTCGACGGGGCCAATGTGCTCCGCGCCATCGAGGAACCCGCGTCCGGGCAGCCTGCGCGGATTCCGGTCGATTCCAGCGCGGTGGCCACCCGCTTCCCGGGCGTGATCAGTGATCTGCAGCTGTCTCGTGACGGGACGCGCGTGGCGATGGTCATCGAGGGGCGCGTCATCCTCGCCAGCGTCGAACAGACCCAGGCCGGCCAGTTCGCGCTGACTTTCCCGCGCCGGCTGGGCTTCGGACTGGGCTCCTCGGTGGTGTCGCTGGCGTGGCGAACCGACGACGACATCGCGGTGACCCGCACCGATCCGCAGCATCCGGTGTCCTACGTCAATCTCGACGGCGTGAACTCAGATGCGCCGAGCCGTGGTTTGTTGATCCCGCTGTCGGCGATCGCCGCAAGTCCATCGACGGTGTACGTGTCCGACCCGCGCGGGGTGCTGCAGCTGTCGGGCTCGGCAGCTGAGAACGAGCAGAGTTGGGCGGCGGTGGAAGCTTTCATGGCGGCCGGCGCGGTGCCGGTGCTGCCGGGGTGAGTTGACTGTCACCCCCCGCACGCAACACTCGCAGCTGTGCTTGACCTGATCCTTCCCCTCGAATGCGGCGGCTGCGGCGCACCATCCACACGCTGGTGCGATGTCTGCGCCGCAGAGCTGACCATCAACGCGGACGAGCCGCATGTGATCAACCCGCGCATCGATCCGGGCGTGCCGGTGTTCGCCCTCGGCCGCTACGCCGGCGCTCGTCGACAAGCGGTCATCGCCGTGAAAGACCGCGGCCGCACCGACCTCATCGCGCCTCTGTCGCGGGCGTTGGCCGCAGGCATCCACCGCATGCTGACGTGGGGCATGATCGACCTGCCGTTGACCATCGTCCCAGCCCCGACGCGGCGCGCGGCGGCGCGGCGGCGCGGTGGCGATCCCGTCACCAGAATGGCGGCAGCAGCGGTCGCCAAGCATCCGGACATCGACGTCGTCCAGGCCTTGCGGATCAAAGCATTCGCGCGCGACTCAGCGCGCTTGGGCAGCGCCGCCCGCGAGCGCAACCTCGCGGGCGCGGTCCTGCTGCGGCGCCGCGGTATCACGGTCGACCACGAGGTGCTCCTGGTCGACGACATCGTCACCACCGGCGCGACGGCGCGCGAGTCGGTGCGCACGCTGGGATTGGCCGGCGTTCGGGTTGCCGCCCTGCTCAGCATTGCCCACGCATAAGCGGGAGGATGAGTCAGCGACGGCGATCAACACCGCGTCGAGAAGTGAAGAACTCGCAACAGCTACGCGAAAGTAGTGGCACTCACAGGTGAACAAGGGTTACCTTCGGGACAAGCAACCGTGAGCACCCACGGCGGTCGCCATCGATCGAGGCGCAGAGTCACCGACAGCGGTAGGGGGTGAGTTCTCGACACCTTGCACCGGCGGGCGGACTGCGTCAAACCCTTGTGAACCCGTCGGCGCCAGCAATCAACAGCCGGCACGCCAAGCGCGTGCGATGCGACAGAAACGAGTTGCCAAGCATGTCGACGGAAACCGTGGATCAAGGCCAGCTACTGGCCGACACCGACGAGCAGGCCGAACCGACACTGAAAGCCGAGGCCGTCGTCAAAGGCCGCAACGTTGAGATCCCCGATCACTATCGCGTCTACGTCTCGCAAAAACTTGCCCGCTTGGAGCGGTTCGACCGCTCCATCTATCGCTTCGACGTCGAGCTCAAGCACGCGCCTAACCGTCGACAGCGCAAATTCTGCCAACGTGTGGAGATCACCGTCCGGGGCCGCGGACCGGTGATCCGCGGCGAGGCCTGCGCGGACAGCTTCTACGCTGCGTTCGAGTCGGCGGCGGCCAAGCTGGAGAACCGGCTGCGGCGGGTCAAGGACCGTCGCAAAGTCCACTACGGCGACAAGACGCCGATCTCGGTGTGCGAGGCGACCGCCGCACCGCCGCCACAGCAGAACGGCGTGCCGAAATCCGACCCGCCGAACGAACGCAACGCCGGCGAGCACCAGCCGGGGCGCATCGTGCGCACGAAGGAGCACCCGGCCAACCCGATGTCCGTCGACGACGCGCTCTATGAAATGGAGCTGGTCGGACACGACTTCTTTCTGTTCTTCGACAAGCACACCGAACGGCCGTCGGTCGTCTATCGCCGGCACGCTTACGACTACGGCTTGATCCGACTCGCCTGACGCGCTCACCGCCCAACGTCGAGTTACCGGCGCGTTCGCGGCGAGACGGCGCAACGAGTCGACGTTCGCCGCCCGAGGAAGCTCGTCACCTAGGATGGGGAAGCTGACACGGGTCGGAGGATCCGTCTAACCCACAGGGGACATAGCTGTGCTGTCGAAGTTGCTGCGCCTTGGTGAAGGTCGCATGATCAAGCGCCTCGCGCGCGTCGCCGACTATGTCAGTAGCTTGGCCGACGATATCGAAAAGCTCACTGACGAGGAATTGCGCGCCAAGACCGACGAGTTCAAGAAGCGGCACACCGACGGCGAAAGCCTCGACGATTTGCTGCCCGAAGCTTTCGCGGTGGCCCGGGAAGCGGCTTGGCGGGTACTGGACCAGCGGCCTTTCGACGTGCAGGTGATGGGCGCCGCAGCGCTGCACTTCGGCAACGTCGCCGAGATGAAGACCGGTGAGGGCAAGACCCTGACCTCGGTGCTGCCGGCCTACCTCAACGGCGTCGGGGGCAAGGGCGTGCACATCGTCACCGTCAACGACTACCTGGCCAAACGCGACAGCGAGTGGATGGGCCGGGTGCACCGGTTCCTTGGTCTCGACGTCGGCGTCATCCTGGCGCAGATGGCGCCCGACGAGCGCCGCGTCGCCTACGCCGCCGACATCACCTACGGCACCAACAACGAGTTCGGTTTCGACTACCTGCGCGACAACATGGCGCACACGCTCGAGGACCTGGTGCAGCGCGGGCACAACTTCGCCATCGTCGACGAGGTCGACTCGATTCTGATCGACGAGGCCCGCACGCCGCTGATCATCTCCGGGCCCGCCGACGGCGCCTCGAACTGGTACAGCGAATTCGCCCGGTTGGCCCCGCTGATGGAGAAGGACGTCCACTACGAAGTCGACCTGCGCAAGCGCACCGTCGGCGTGCATGAGCTCGGCGTGGAATTCGTCGAAGACCAGCTCGGAATCGACAACCTATATGAGGCCGCCAATTCGCCGCTGGTCAGCTACCTCAACAACGCGCTGAAAGCCAAGGAGCTTTTTCAGCGGGACAAGGACTACATCGTCCGCGACGGCGACGTGGTCATCGTCGACGAGTTCACCGGCCGGGTGCTCGTCGGCCGTCGCTACAACGAGGGCATGCACCAGGCCATCGAGGCCAAGGAACGCGTCGAGATCAAGGCCGAGAACCAAACGCTGGCCACCATCACGCTGCAGAACTACTTCCGCCTCTACGACAAGCTGGCCGGCATGACCGGCACTGCCCAGACCGAGGCGGCGGAGCTGCATGAGATTTACAAACTCGGCGTCGTCCCCATTCCCACCAACAAGCCGATGGTCCGCACCGACCAGTCCGACCTCATCTACAAGACCGAGGAAGCCAAGTACATCGCCGTCGTCGACGACGTCTCCGAGCGCTACGAGAAAGGACAGCCGGTGCTGATCGGCACCACCAGCGTGGAACGCTCGGAGTACCTGTCCCGGCAGTTCACCAAGCGACGCATCCCGCACAACGTGCTCAACGCCAAATACCACGAGCAGGAGGCCGGCATCATCGCCGAGGCGGGCCGCCGCGGCGCGATCACCGTCGCCACCAATATGGCCGGCCGCGGTACCGACATCGTGCTGGGCGGCAACGTCGACTTTCTGACCGACCTACGGCTGCGCTCGCAGGGTTTGGACCCGGTCGAGACCGCCGAGGACTATGAGCACGCCTGGCATGAGGAACTGCCCAAGGTGAAGGGAAAGGCCGCCGCCGAGGCCAAGGAAGTGATCGAAGCCGGCGGGCTCTACGTACTGGGCACCGAGCGGCACGAGTCGCGTCGTATCGACAACCAGCTGCGCGGCCGCTCCGGGCGGCAGGGCGACACCGGTGAATCCCGCTTTTATTTGTCGCTGGGCGACGAGTTGATGCGCCGGTTCAACGGTGCCGCGCTGGAGTCGCTGCTGACTCGGCTCAACCTGCCCGACGACGTGCCGATCGAAGCCAAGATGGTGACCCGCGCCATCAAGAGCGCCCAGACCCAGGTCGAGCAGCAAAACTTCGAGGTCCGCAAAAACGTCCTCAAGTACGACGAGGTGATGAATCAGCAGCGCAAAGTCATCTACGAGGAGCGCCGCCGCATTCTGGAGGGCGAAAACCTCAAACAGCAGGCGTTGGACATGGTGCGCGATGTGATCATCGCCTACGTCGACGGTGCGACGGCTGAGGGTTACGCCGAGGACTGGGATCTGCCGAAGCTGTGGGACGCGCTGAAGACGCTGTACCCGCTCGGCATCGACCACAAAGATCTGATCGATTCCGAGGCGATCGGTGAGCCGGGCGAGCTGACCCGCGAGGAACTGCTCGACGCGTTGATCGAAGACGCCGAACGCGCGTACACCGCTCGCGAGGAGGAGCTCGAGCAGCTGGCCGGTGACGGGGCGATGCGCCAGCTGGAACGTAACGTGCTGCTCAACGTCATCGACCGCAAGTGGCGCGAGCACCTTTACGAGATGGACTACCTCAAAGAGGGCATCGGCTTGCGCGCGATGGCCCAGCGCGATCCGCTGGTTGAATACCAGCGGGAAGGCTTCGACATGTTCGTCGGCATGCTCGAGGGTCTCAAGGAGGAGTCGGTCGGCTTCTTGTTCAACGTGACGGTCGAAGCCGTGCCCGCACCGCAAGTGGCATCGGTGGCCGAACCCGAAGGACTCGCCGAATTTGCCACCGCCGCGGCGGCCGGCGCCGAGCAGCATGTCGCTGCCGGCTCGGGCGGGCGTCATGCGGCTTCGAATTTGTTGCGAGCTAAAGGTATCGACAACGATTCGCCGGCGCTCACCTACTCCGGTCCTGCGGAAGACGGCTCGGCGCAGTTGCAACGCAACGGCGGCGACAGACACAAGGCAGCAGCCGGCGTGCAGGCCGGAACCACCCGACGTGAGCGACGGGAAGCCGCGCGGCGACAGGGTCGTGGAGTCAAAGCAGCCAAATCGGCGAAACGACGCTGATTCACGACAATCATCTTCAGACGTGGACGTCAACGAAACCCTGCTGCCCGGCATAGGTGTGCGCTACGAGTTCAAAAGCCAGGACGGTGACTTGATCGGCGTCGTCAGGCGGCGCGACGGTGACTTCGAAATCGTCCGATACGGTTTCGACGACCCCGATCAGGCTCGCTTGCTCCTGCACCTGACGGACGACGAGGCCGACGCCTTCGCTCAGATCCTGGGCGCGCCCCGCATCGCCGAGAAGTTCACCGAACTGACCAAGAAACTGCCTGGCATCGATTCCCGGCAAATCCGCCTGCCGGCCGGCAGCCCGTTCGTCGACCGCCCGCTCGGCGAGACGCAGGCACGCGCCCGCACCGGCGCGTCGATCGTGGCCATCGTTCGTCAAGACAGGGTCATTGCCTCGCCGACGCCCGCTGAGGAACTGCACGCAGACGATGTGTTGATCGTGATCGGCACCAACGACGGTCTCGTCGGAGTCGAACGCCTTATCGAAAAGGGTTGAATTTGTGGAAGTCGCGGTGCCGTTGCTGTTGCAACTCGGCGCCGTTCTCACCGCACTTGCTCTGCTAGCCGCTGTCGCACGGCGATTCGCACTGTCGCCGATACCGGTGTACCTGCTGGCAGGACTTGCGCTGGGCAACGGCGGGATCGACCCCGTGGCCGCCGCAAACGAATTCATCTCCACCGGCGCACCGATCGGTGTGGTTCTGCTGCTGCTCACCCTGGGCTTGGAGTTCTCCGCCCCGGAGTTCGCCAGCAGCCTTCGTCACCATTTGCCCTCTGCGGCGGTCGATATCGCGCTCAACGCGACACCGGGTGCGATCGCGGGCTGCCTGCTGGGTCTCAACGGCATCGGCATCCTGGCGATGGCGGGGGTCACTTACGTGTCGTCTTCGGGTCTGATTGCGCGGCTGCTGGAAAATCTGCACCGCCTGGGTAACCGCGAAACGCCGTCCGTGCTGGCGGTGCTGGTGCTCGAGGACTTCGCGATGGCGGCATACCTGCCAGTGTTCGCCGTGCTGGCCTCAGGTGGCACCTGGTTGCTGGCTTTGGGCGGCATGGTCGTCGCAGTAGCCGCGTTCTTTCTGGCGTTCGCCGCGTCGTTGCGCTGGGGCCACCACGTCGGACGGCTGGTCGGACACCCAGACTCCGAGCAGCTGCTGCTGCGGGTGCTGGGTCTGACCCTGATCGTCGCGGCGCTGGCCGAATACGTGCACGCCTCGGCTGCGGTGGGCGCATTCCTGGTGGGCCTGACGTTGACCGGCGAAACCGCGGACCGCGCCCGGCGCGTGCTGAGCCCGCTGCGCGATCTGTTCGCCGCAGTCTTCTTCGTCGGCGTCGGGGTGGCGGTCGATCCGCAGAGTCTGGTCCCGGTGCTACCGGCCGGCATCGCGCTGGCGGTGGTCACCGGCATCACGAAGGTCGCCACCGGCGTGTTCGCCGCCCGCCGCGACGGGGTGGCGCGCCGCGGCCAGTGGCGCGCCGGCACCATGCTCATCGCCCGCGCCGAGTTCTCGCTGATCATCATCGGGCTGATCGGCGACACCATGCCGGGGCTGGCGCCGTTGGCAATGTCGTACGTGTTCGTCGTCGCGACCGTCGGCCCGATATTGGCTCGCTTCACCGGTGGTCCGCTGCCGCGTAGCGCGCCCGCGACGTAGAGGCGATCGCCAGCGAGGCGGAGCCGGGCGCAGCGGGTCGCCGATTCCGACGTAGTCGAGGCGCCTCGCCGAAGGGTCCTCAACCGATGTGCAAGGCGACCACCTGCCACCGCGGTCCGTCGGTCGCACGTCGCTGCTCGACCCGGCAGGCCAGGGCGTGAACCCGGGGCCCGCGGCTGTAAGTACCGAAAACTTCGGCGGCGGTGACAGTCCCCGACGCGTCACCACCGCCGACGGCCTGCAGTCGCACCCGTCGCAGCACCGCCGCGGCTTGGCGGGCCGCCGTCATCTGGTTCGCCGCCAGGACGGAGTCGACCAGATCAGCCGCCAGCAGCGGACGGAGCTGGGCGGGCGCTCGACGGCGGTCGATGACCTCCAGCACCCGGCGCAGGGCGGCCTCGGCGAACACCGCCGCCGGCCGCAGCTCCGTCGACATCGCGTCGGCGGAGATCCCGCAATCTTTGCCGCCGGTGCGCCGCGGGTGGCGGCGCCGGACGACCGCGGGAATCTGCACGCACTGCCGGACGTCCCGGGCTGGCGGCTCGTAGTCGACGACGCGCCTGACGGCGTGTTTTGCTTGTTCAGAAAAGTCGATAGACGGCACGGCAGTCTCCAGCGATCGGTCAAACGTGGTGCAAGTCTGCTGGAGAGTGGCAGATGGCTGTGAGCATCATTGCATAACCGGCGGAACGGCGTACTCGCGCGGCAGACACCTGCGCAGGCGGCTACCGTGAGCGGATTGTCGGTGGCCAGACGAGCGAAGGAGAACAGAAGTGGCGCGGTTATCCACTGCGGACGCGTCCTTCTATTGGCTGGAAACCACCGACACACCGATGTATGTCGGGACGTTGCTGATCTTGCGCAAGCCGCGCGCGGGCCTGAGTTACGAGACGTTGCTGTCCACCGTCGAGCGGCGGCTTCCGCAGATACCGCGCTACCGGCAGAAGGTCCGTGAAGTCACGATGGGCTTGGCCCGGCCGGTGTGGATCGACGATCGCGACTTCGACATCACCTATCACATCCGGCGGTCGGCGTTGCCGTCGCCGGGCAGCGACGAGCAACTGCACGAACTAATCGCCCGGCTGGCTGAGCGGCCGCTGGACCGGGCCCGGCCACTGTGGGAGATGTACCTCGTCGAGGGCTTGGCCAAAAGCCGGCTCGCCGTCTACACGAAATCGCATCAGGCGCTGGTCAACGGGGTGACGGCACTCGCGCTCGGGCATGTAATAGCTGACCGGACGCGACGCCCGCCGTCGTTCGCCGAAGACATCTGGGTCCCGGGCCGCGAACCCTCGGCCCCGCAGCTGCTGCTGGGCGCGGTCGGTGACTGGGTGTCGGCGCCGCGGACCCAGCTGCAGGCGGTCAGCTCCGCGGTCACCGGGGTGGCAACGGCGGGGTCGTTGGCCGAGACGGGGCGGCGGTTTATGGACCGGGCCCGCGCGCTGGCGCGCGGCACCGCCCCGAGCAGCCCGCTGAACGCCACGGTCTCCCGCAACCGGTTGTTCACGGTGGCGCGCGGACGCCTCGAGGACTACCGAACCGTGCGAGCCCGCTACGACTGCGACGTCAACGATGTGGTGCTCACGGTCGTCACCGGCGCGCTGCGGAACTGGCTGTTGTCGCGCGGTGAGGCGGTATCGCCAACCTCGACGGTCCGGGCGATGGCGCCGCTGTCGGTCTACCCCGAAGAACACGCCCAGTTGGTCAGTCCCGGTCAGGCGATCGGGCAGGTGACCCCCTTTCTGGTCGACCTGCCGGTGGGGGAAGCCAACCCGGTGGTGCGGTTGTCCCATATCGCGCACGCCACCGAGTCACACCCCACGGCCGCCAGCCGCGTCGACGCCCATACCATCGTGACGCTGTCCGGCTTCGCGCCGCCGACGTTGAACGCCATGGCGGTTCGCGTCGCCACCAACTTCTCGGCGCGGCTGTTCAATCTGCTGATCACCAACGCCCCAGGTGCCCAGTCGCAGATGTACATCGCCGGAGCCAAGCTGCTGGAGGCTTATACGGTGCCCCCGCTGCTGCACAATCAGGTCCTCGCCTTCGGCGTGACCTCCTACAACAGCATGCTGTACTTCGCGATCAACGCCGATCGCAAGGCGATGAGCGACGTCCACGTGATTCCGGCGTTGTTGCAGGAGTCGCTCGACGAGCTGCTCGAGGCCGCCCAGTAGGTCGCTACAGTCGCCTGATGCGGGTCTACATTCCGGCGACCCTGACCATGCTGCAACGGCTGGTCGCCGACGGTTCGCTGTGGCCCGTGAACGGCACCGCGTTCGCGGTGACACCGAGATTGCGGGAGGCCTACGCCGAAGGCGGCGACGACGAGCTGAGTGAGGTGGCGCTGCGCGATGCCGCGCTGGCGTCGCTGCGGTTGCTGGCCGGTGCCGGCGACGTGGCCGGCGACAACGTGCCGGCGCGGCGCGCGGTGCTGGTGGCCGATACCGACGACGTGACGCTGCGGCCCGACCTCGACGATGCCGTGGTTCGGCTCGGCGGGCCCGTCGCGGCCGACCACGTCGTCGCCGCCTTCGTCGACAACGCCGCAGCCGAACCGGCGGTGACGGCGGCGATCGAGGTGGTGGACGCCGCCGACCTCGGCGATGAGGACGCCGAACTGCTTGTCGGCGACGCTCAGGACCACGACTTAGCCTGGTATGCAACGCAGGAGCTGCCGTTTCTGCTTGAGCTGCTCTGACGAGCGGCTAGCTCCGCGGCGGTAACCTACGCTACCGTAGGTTAGGGTACGAATGGTCACTGATCGCCACCGCAATGGGCCCAGGAGCTTCTTGTGAGCAAAAAAGTCGCGAAGGTCACCGCCGACGTGGTGGACACCAGACGGCCGACGATCGTGGGCACCGACCGGCACCCCGGTTGGCATTTGCTGCGCAGAGTCGCCGCGCGTGTGACCACACCGCTGCTGCCGGACGACTACTTACATCTGGCGAATCCGCTGTGGACAGCGCGTGAGCTGCGCGGTCGGGTGCTTCAAGTGCGCCGGGAAACCGAAGACTCGGCCACCTTGGTCATCAAACCGGGCTGGGGCTTCGCCTTCGACTACCAGCCCGGTCAGTACATCGGTATCGGCGTGCTGATGGAGGGCCGCTGGCGGTGGCGGTCTTATTCGTTGACGTCCAGCCCGGTGAAAGGCGCGCGCACGGTGACGATCACGGTCAAGGCGATGCCCGAGGGTTTCCTGTCCAGCCACTTGGTGGCCGGCGTGGCGCCGGGAACGATCCTGCGGCTGGCGGCGCCGCAGGGCAACTTCGTATTGCCGGACCCGGCTCCGCCGGCCGTGCTGTTCATCACGGCCGGTTCGGGGATCACACCGGTGATGTCGATGCTGCGCACGCTGATCCGCCGCGAGCAGATCACCGACGTGGTTCACCTGCACTCCGCACCCACCGCCGACGAGGTGATGTTCGGCCCAGAGCTGGCGGAGCTGGCACGCAGTCAGCCTGGATACCAGTTGCGGGTGCGCACCACCCGCGCTCAGGGCCGGCTCCCTCTGCAGCGGCTCGACCAAGAAGTGCCGGACTGGCGGCAGCGCCAGACCTGGGCCTGCGGCCCTGAAACTCTGCTCACCGAGGCTGAGCGGGTGTGGTCGGCGGCCGGGGAGGCCGCGCGACTGCATCTCGAGCGGTTCGCGGTGTCCCGCGCGGCCCCGGCCGGTGCCGGCGGGACGGTGACGTTCGCCAGAAGCGGGAAAAGCGCGGTGACCGACGCTGCGACCTCACTGATGGACGCCGGCGAACAGGCCGGTGTGCAGATGCCGTTCGGCTGCCGGATGGGAATCTGCCAGTCCTGCGTGGTCGAGCTCTTGGACGGCCATGTCCGCGATCTGCGTACCGGCTACGAACGCGAGCCGGGAACCCGGATTCAGACGTGCGTGTCGTCGGCGTCCGGCAATTGCACCGTAGACGTCTAATTACTTACTAGTAACCTACGGATTCGTAGGTTACGATAGCGTAGGTCAGAGACTCCAACAGGACTGCGGGGAAGGCAAGACCATGGCGATCACTGACGTCGAAGAATTTGCGCACCTGACCGACTCCGACATCGACAACCTGGCGGCCGAACTGGATGCCATCCGGCAGGACATCGAAGACTCCCGAGGCGAGCGGGACTCTCGCTACATCCGCCGCACGATTGCCGCTCAGCGCGCGCTGGAGGTGGCAGGTCGGGTGTTGTTGGCGGCAAGCTCACGCAGGTCAGGGTGGTGGGCCGGAACGGTGACGCTGGGCGTGGCCAAGATCGTCGAAAACATGGAAATCGGCCACAACGTCATGCACGGCCAGTGGGACTGGATGAACGACCCGGAGATCCACTCCTCGAGCTGGGAGTGGGATATGAGCGGGTCGTCCAAGCACTGGCGTTACACGCACAACTTCCTGCACCACAAGTACGCCAACATCCTCGGCATGGACGACGACGTCGGCTACGGCATGCTGCGTGTCACCCGCGACCAGCGCTGGAAGCGCTTCAACCTGCTCAATGTGCTGTGGAACTCCATCCTTGCGCTGGCCTTCGAGTGGGGAGTCGGCCTGCAGCACGTGGAGATCGGCAAAATCGTCAAGGGCCGGGCGGATCAGGAAGAGGCCCGGCAACGGACCGACGAGTTCCTGGTCAAAGCCGGCCGACAGGTGTTCAAAGACTACGTCGCGTTTCCGGCGCTCACGTCGCTGTCACCCGGCGCAACATACAAGTCGACGTTGACGGCCAATGCGCTGGCCAACGTGATTCGCAACGTGTGGGCCAACGCGGTGATTTTCTGCGGCCATTTCCCCGACGGCGCCGAGAAGTTCACCAAGACCGACATGATCGGCGAGTCCAAAGGTCAGTGGTATCTGCGGCAGATGTTCGGCAGTGCCAACTTCAACGCCGGGCCCGCGCTGCGTTTCATGAGCGGAAACCTCTGCCTGCAGATCGAACACCACTTGTACCCCGATCTGCCGAGTAACCGGCTCGCTGAGATCTCTGTGCGGGTGCGGGAGATCTGCGATAAATACGACCTGCCCTACACCACCGGCCCGTTCCTGGTGCAATACGCCAAGACGTGGCGCACGATCGCCAAGCTGTCGCTACCCGACAAGTACCTGCGCGCCACCGCAGACAATGCCCCGGAGACCCGGAGCGAGCGGATGTTCGCCGACCTCGAGCGGGACTTCGCTGCTCTCGACGCCGCGACCGGCCGTCGGCGTGGGCTCAAGACCGCGATCGCCGCGGTGCGCGCCCGGCGGCAGGACAGGAAACGGACGAAAGCTGACGCGGCGCACCGTCGCGAAGATCTGGCCGCCTAACTGGCCGCGACCACGTCGATCAGCTGCTTGAGGGTGCTCAGCTGGTCGGCGTGATCGCCGTCCAGCTTGGCCAGCAACGTCGTGATGCCCGCGGCGCGGTAGCGGCGCACCCGATCAGCGACGGTCTCAGGTGTGCCGAGCAGGTTCGTCAGGCCACCCAGATCGAGCGGCACCGCGGCGCGGGCGTCGTCATGCCGTCCGGCTTGCCAGAGCTGCCGGACCCGGTCCACTTCGGACCCGTAGCCCAGCCGGGTGAACGCGTCGTTGTAGAAGTTGCGGCCACCTGTTTCACCTGCCCCCATGGCTCCGATCGTGAACGCGTAACCGTCGGCATGACGGCGGGCAGCGGCATCTGCTGCGGCCTTGTCGCGGTGGAACTCCACGGCGACCGGTGCCACGAGGTCGAGGTCCTCGAGTGCTCGGCCGGCGCGCTCGGCCCCTTCTCGCAGCGGATTCAGATAGACGTCGGCGGCCTCGGGAATGAACGCATTGCCCAGCCAGCCGTCGGCCAGTTCTGCGGTGAGCCGCAAATTCTGCGGGCCCATCGCCGCGACGTAGACGGGCACATGGGCGGGCCGCACCAGCGGTCTCAGCGCAGTCCCGCGGCTGTGGGGCAGCGGCAGCGGATAGACCTCGCCCGGATGCTCGAGTCGCTCGGCGCGGCTGACGATCCGGATGATCTCGATGGTTTCCCGGGTGCTCTGCACCGGCTTGCGGAACCGCACACCGTGCCAGCCCTCCATGACCCGCGGGCCGGACGTGCCGACGCCGAGCAGGAACCGGCCGCCGGACAGCTCCTGCAGACTCAACGCCGAGGTCGCCAGCAGAGCCGGACTGCGCGAACCGAGCTGCACGACGAACGTGCCCAGCCCGATCGAGGTGGTTTTGGCCGCCAGATACGCCAATCCGGTGAGCGCGTCATAGCCCCACACTTCCGGAATCCACAACGACGCGACGCCGATGCGTTCGGCGGCCACCGCGAAGTCCGCCGCACCGGGCAGCCGGGGTTCGATCATCGCGGCTACTTTCATCGCTGTCGATTCTGGCATGCTGCAACCAGACGACGAGGGTCCACCAGAGAAAGGTTTCGGTGATGCGCTACCGCGACCAGCCCACAATCGAAGTGACTCAACGCGTTCCGTGCGATGTGCGCACCGCCTGGAACGTGGTGACGGACATCGGCTTGCCGGCGCGTTGCTCTTCAGAGCTGGAGACTGTCGAGTGGCTGGGCGATGCGGACGGTGTCAAGGTCGGTGCTCGATTCCGGGGCCGCAACAAGCACGAGGCGTTCGGCGACTGGTCGACGGTGTGCGAGGTCGTCGAAGTCGAAGAGGAGCGCCGGTGGGTGTACAACGTCGTCGGGCCCGACGGCGTCAGCGCAACATGGGCCTTCGAAGTCGAACCGGCCAGCGACGGTGTGCTGATCCGGCAGTGGGCGAGGATGGGCCCCGGGCCGTCCGGGCTGACCCCGGCAATCACCGCCCAGCCGGCGAAAGAAGCGCGGATCGTCGCCCGCCGGTTGGCCGAGTGGCGGCGAAACATGCAAGCCAACCTCGACTGGGTCACCGCCCAGGTCACCCGCTGACGTCACCGTCCTGCCGCACCTGCTGCACGATCCGCCTACACCTCGCCGAACCTGCCGCGGCCCAACAACCGCTTGAGTGTGTAGGGGCCGAACCGCGATGCGGTGCGCCACTCCGCGGTCGTCTCGTCGACCGGCGGCTCGTCCACCAACAGCGCCTTCCCTTGGCTGCTCGGTGAGCTTCTCGAGGTGGCAGTTTAGGCGCCGAGCGAGTCGGCAGCCGATGTTTGACGATCTAGCAGGGCTTACGAGCTTCGATCAGCACCCGCGAGCTGTGGGTGACGAACGATCCCTCGGCTTCGATCTGCCGGTGCAGCTTGAGCAGCTGGTCACAATATTTTGCGACGGTGAAACCTGGAATCACCCAGATCAATTTGCGCAGAAGGTAAGTCACCGCGCCGATGTCGAAGAACTCGAGGCGTATGCGCTCGTGGCGCAGGTCGACTACTTCCAGTCCGGCTGTGGCGACGTCGGTGGCGACGGTATCCGGGTCCAATTGCGCACGAATCCGGGTGGGCGGCCTCGGCCCGACAAAGTGCTCGATCAGGCTGCGGAAGTAGATGACTCCGACGTGCTGGGCGAAATAAACGCCGCCCGACTTGAGCACCCGGTTGATGTCGTCCCACCACACCGCCGACGGGTGCCGACCGGTCACCAGATCGAAAGCCGCGTCGGCGAACGGCAGTGTCGGTGTGTCGCCGGCGGCGACCACGACGACACCCAGTGGATGCAGCAGCCGGGTGGCCAACGCCAGGTTCGGCGGCCAAGCCTCCGTCGCTGCCATCGTCGGCGGGAAGGGGGCGGCTCCTGCCAGCACTTCACCGCCACCGGTGTAGATGTCGAGCGCAGCGGCCGCCCGGGCGAGGCGTTCACGCAACATCCGCTGGTAGCCCCAGGAGGGACGCTGTTCGGTGGCTCGACCGTCCAGCCAGGAAAAGTCCCACCCGTCCACCGAAACCGCGTCGGCCTCCGCGACCAGCTCATCGAACGTGCGCGTCATGGGGCAAATCGTCGCATGCGCGCGGCCAACCTGTCTTGAGTCGGCGCCGTGGCAATCGCTCGGTCGCGGCTTCGGCTTCGGCCCCGTCGCCGTCAGCCGGCTCCCGATGTTTTGCCAAACCGATAAGGCGGTATCTACGACGCAATGCCCCTCTGCTACACCAGCGCCCCCCGTCAAGAGCAGGAGCGATGACCACAGCGAACTTCCCAGAGTCGCCCACAACCGCCCATGCTGCGCCGTCGCGTGAGCACGACTCCCCGCTACGGAACACGCGTCCAGATTTGGCCCTGAGCGTGATCGCCGCTGCTCAACTCATGGTCGTCCTCGACGGCACCATAACCAATATCGCCCTGCCCTCCATCCAAAGACAATTCAACGTGCCGGCCGCCAACCTGGCGTGGATCGTCAACTCCTACGCGCTGGCATTCGGCTCACTGCTGCTGCTTGGCGGCAAGTCCGGGGACCTGTTCGGCCGGCGGCGGATGTTTCGGATCGGAATCGTCATCTTCACCGCCGCCTCCATGCTCGGAGGCATGGCCACCACCGAGGCCTTCCTCATTGCCGCTCGAGTTCTTCAAGGCATCGGCGGAGCGATTGCCGCGCCCACTGCACTGTCACTGATAGCCGTCAACTTCCGGGAAGGCCCACAACGCAACCGGGCGATGGGCGTGTATGCCGCGATGGCCGGGCTCGGCGCCACCATCGGCTTGCTGCTCGGCGGTATGCTGACTGACTATCTCAGCTGGCGTTGGGTGTTTTTCGTCAACGTGCCCATCGGCGCCCTGGTCTTGGTTGGCACATTGGTTCTGAATGAAGGAGACCGCAACCGCGGCCGACTCGACCTCCCCGGCGCCATCACCGCGACAACCGGACTGCTGGCACTCGTCTACGCCATCACCCGCGGCGGCGACCACGGATGGACCGACGCCGTCACGGTGAGCTGCTTCGCCGCCGCCGGCGTCCTGCTGGTCGCATTCGTCCTCTGGCAGACCAGAAGCAGCGAACCCATGATGCCGCTGTGGCTCTTGCGCTCCCGCTCGCGTTCTGGTGCTTACGCCACGATCCTGTTCATCGGTGCCGGCATGTTCGCCACCTTCTATTTTCTGACCCTCTATATGCAGCAAGTCCTCGGCTACAGCCCGGTCAAGACCGGACTCGCCTATCTGCCCTTCAGCGTCGGGATGGGAATCGCGGCGGGCGCAAGTTCTAAACTCGTCGAGCGAACCGAGGCCCGCAGGATCGCCGCACCCGGTCTTCTGCTCGCCGCCGCCGGTATGGTCTGGCTGGGCACACTGCAACCGGAGTCCGCCTACCTCACCCGCCTGATGCCTGCCATGTTCATCACCGCTGTCGGATTAGGACTCAGCTTCGTCCCGATGACACTGGCCGCCGTCAGCCACGTCCGCGACGAGGACACCGGCATCGCCTCCGCACTGCTCAACACCGTCCAGCAGATCGGCGGGGCTCTCGGCCTGGCGGTGCTGGCCACCATCGCCACCAGCGCCGCTAACCACCAGCTGCCCGACGCGGCGGCCACCTTCTTCCGCGGACTGGCAATGCACAACCCCGCGCTCATCCATGCCGGCGCCCACGCCCTCACCCACGGCTACACCACCGCATTTCTCGTTGCGGCCGCTTTCTTCATCGCCGGAGCTTCGATCACCCTCACCGCCATCAGAGGCCGACCGGCAACCGTTGACGCCGACGCAATAGCCCACGAGCCGGCACATGACGGTCGAGACCTAAAACTCGGGCGCTGATGACTTCCGGCTCAGCCCTGGACTGCGGCGCGGAAGTCGAACTTCAGGTCCGTTGTGCCGTCCGGCATCAGGTGCCGCCCGACGAGGTGGGTATGCGGCTGGTCACGCCTGGTTGAGCACTGCGAGCAGTCGCCGTGCCGCGTCGACGCGGCGCAACCCCGGGCCGGTCAGCTTGTCGAGCGCACACTCCGGATCGGCCGGCGGCCCCAGATGACCGCAGCCGCGCGGGCAGTCTTCGATCGCTGCGGCCAGATCCGAGAACGCCAGCAACACATCGTCGGGCGCGATGAGGCCCAGCCCGAACGACCGCACGCCGGGCGTGTCGATCACCCACCCCGGCCCGCCCAGCGGCAGCGCCACCGACTGCGAAGAGGTGTGCCGGCCCTTACCGACGCCCGAGACGTCTCCTGTCGCCCGATCCGCTTGCGGCACAAGTCGATTCACCAACGTCGACTTGCCCACCCCGGAGTGGCCCAGCAGCACGGTGATCTGATCGGTCAGCAGCGGAGCGACGGCGTCGAGCGGGTCGTCGCGACCGGCAGTGGCGATGGTCAAGCCCAGGCCGCCGAACTGCGCGGCGAACGGCTCGGCCGCGGCCAGGTCAGTCTTGGTCAGACACAGGATCGGGGTCAGTCCTCCGGCGTATGCGGCGATCAACGCACGGTCAACGAATCCGGTGCGCGGCGGCGGATCGGCCAGTGCCACCACGATCAGCAGTTGATCGGCGTTGGCGACCACTACCCGCTCGGTGGGATCGGTGTCGTCGGCGCTGCGGCGCAACACGGTCTGTCGCACGCCCCGCCGCACGATGCGGGCCAACGTGTCAGCGCGGCCGGACAGGTCGCCGACCACGTCGACGTCGTCGCCGACGACGATCGGCGTGCGGCCCAGTTCGCGGGCCCGCATGGCGGTCACGCGGTGCCCCGGGTCGCCGTCGAGGACACATCCCCAGCGGCCCCGGTCGACGCTGACGACCATGGCAGACTTCGCATCGGCGTGATCGGGTCGAGTCTTGGTACGTGGCCGCGAACCGCGCCCGGAGCGGACTTTGACGTCGGATTCGTCGAAGTCGCCCGGCCTCACCCGACCGGCCCCTGGTCAGCCAGCATGGTGGCCCACAGCCGCGGGAAGTCGGGCAGCGTCTTGGCGGTGGTCGCGACGTCGCGGACCGTGACTCCGTCGACTTTCAAACCGACGATCGCGCCGGCCATCGCCATCCGGTGGTCGGCGTACGAATGCCACGTGCCCGAGCGCAGCGGCGTCGCGGTGATCGTCAGACCGTCAGGCGTCTCCTCGCATTTTCCGCCCAACCCGTTGATCTCGGTGCTCAGCGCGGCCAGCCGGTCGGTTTCATGGCCGCGCAGATGAGCGATGCCGGTCAGGTGCGACACCGATCCGGGAGTGGCCAGCGCGGCGAGCGCGGCGACTGAGGGCGTCAGCTCGCCGACATCGCGCAGATCGACGTCCAACCCGCCGTAACTTTCCGGTCCGCGCACCTCCAGCAGTGAATCAGAGTGTTGCACGACGACATTCATTTTCTGCAAGATGCCCTCGATGACGCCGGCGGGCTGGATGCTCACCGCCGGCCAACCGGTGACTCGAACCGTGCCGCCGGTGACCACCGCCGCCGCCAGAAAGGGAACGGCGCTGGACAGGTCGGGTTCGATCACCCAGTGCCGTGCGGCCACCGCGCCGGGTGCTACCTGCCAGCGCGCCCGGACCGCGTCATCGACGTCGACGCCGGCCTGGCGCAGCATGGTCACCGTCATGGCGATGTGCGGCGCCGAGGGCAGCGTCGGACCGCTGTGCAGCACGGTCAAGCCCGTGCTGAACGACGCCGCGCACAGCAGCAGCCCGGATACGAACTGCGAGGACGCCGACGCGTCAATGGTCACCGAACCGCCGGTCACCGACCCGGCGCCGCGGACCTGGAACGGCAAGCCGTCACCCTCGATGTCGACACCGAGGCTGCGCAGGGCGTTCAACAGCGGCGTGACGGGCCGCATCCGGGCCTGTTCGTCGCCGTCGAAGACAACCGTTGCCGCGCTCAGCGCCGCGACCGGTGGGACGAACCGCAGCACCGTGCCCGCCAGGCCGCAGTCGACTCGGGCGTCCGGCGCAGGGGAGAGGCGCCCACTCACGGTCAGCCGCGAGGCGGTGCCGTCCACCCGCAAGCCCAATGTGGTCAGCGCGTCGATCATCAGGTCGGTGTCGCGGCTGCGCAGCGCTCCACTGATGGTGGAGGTGCCGCCACCGGCAGCGGCGGCCAGCGCCGAGAGCACCAATGCGCGGTTGGTCTGTGATTTCGAGCCGGGCAGCGTCACCGTCGCCGACACCGGTGCCGATGCGTACGGGGCGGTCCAGAGCATGCTGGTCACGGCTTTCATCCTGCCTGCCCGCCACTACTGCACCCAACCGCCAGGCACCATGGATGCATGTGTGGACGATTCGCGGTGACGACCGATCCGGCGCTGTTGGCCGAGAAGATCAAGGCGATCGACGAGGCCACCTCGACCCAAACCGCCCCGGCGCCGAATTACAACGTGGCCCCCACGACCACGATCGCAACGGTGGTGACGCGGCACAGCGAACCCGACGACAACCCAACCCGCCGGGTGCGGCTGATGCGGTGGGGGCTCGTTCCGCCGTGGGCCAAAGCCGGCGCCAACGGGGCCCCTGAGTCCAAAGGGCCGTCGTTGATCAATGCCCGTGCCGAGAAAGTGACCACTTCGCCGGCGTTTCGTTCGAGTGCGAAGTCGAGGCGCTGCCTGGTGCCGATGGACGGCTACTACGAGTGGCGGGCGACCCCGGGCGAGAAAATTCCCAAAACGCCTTTCTATATACATCGCTGCGACGGCGACATGCTCTTCATGGCCGGCCTCTGGTCGGTGTGGCGAGACCCCAAGGACCAGCATGGCCCAGCTCCGCTGCTGAGCTGCACAATAGTCACCACCGATGCGGTGGGGGTGCTGGCTGAGGTCCACGATCGGATGCCCTTGGTGCTGCCCGAACACGACTGGGACCGCTGGCTTGACCCGGATCTTCCGGCCGATCTCGAGCTGCTGTCCAACGCGCCCGACGTGCGGGAGATCGAGCTGCGGGAGATCTCGACGCTGGTCAACAACGTGCGCAACAACGGCCCACAGCTGATCGAACCGGCCGGTTTGCGACCCGAGCAGGCGACCCTGCTGTAGCCCGGCGCGCCTGCGCGCGAGCCTAACGCCAGCGCGGTATCGCGGGGGCAGTGGCGTTACGCTCGTCGACTCGACGGGCTGTCACCGGAGCGCTACGAGGCGTGATACCCCGGCGGGTTCACGTCGTCCACCCAGAAGTCGACCCCGAGCTCGCCGCCCGGCATGCAGTCGTATACCGACAGGTCGGCGACACCGGACTCCACCAGCACGTCCTCGCAGAGCAGCGTATTGCCGGTGTACTCCTTAGAGGGTTTGTTGAGGATGACGTAGGCCGCGTCGGAGTACACCTCGGGCTTACGGGCCCGCGCCATCGCCGCTTCGCCGCCCAGCAGGTTCTGCACCGCGGCGGTGGCTACCAGCGTGCGCGGCCACAGGGTGTTCGACGCGATGCCCTCTTCGCGCAACTCTTCGGCGATGCCCAGCGCGCACAGCGTCATACCGAACTTGGCCATCATGTATGCGGTCGGCTTGAGCCACTTGCTGTCCAGCAGCACCGGCGGCGACAACGTCAGGACGTGCGGGTTCTCCCGTCCCTTCAGGTGCGGGATGCACGCGTGCGACACCGCGTAGGTGCCGCGGACCTGAATGCCGTTCATCAGGTCGAACCGCTTCATCGGCACCTCGGTGATCGAGCCGAGGTTGATCGCTGAGGCGTTGTTCACCACGATGTCGATGCCGCCGAACTGGTCGACGGCCTTGGCCACCGCCGACTCGACGGACTCCGGGTCGCGGACGTCGCCGACGATGGGCAGCGCCTGGCCGCCGGCCTCCTCAAGTTCTTTGGCCGCGGTGTACACCGTCCCCGGCAACTTGGGGTGCGGCTCGGCGGTCTTGGCGATCAGGGCGATGTTCGCGCCGTCCTGTGCGGCCCGCTTGGCGATGGCCAGGCCGATGCCGCGGCTGGCGCCCGAGATGAACATGGTTTTGCCCTGCAAAGACATGGCGTCACACTAACCCCGCGCTGATCGCGTCGTGCACCGGCCCGCAGCGCGCCGCCGCGCCCACTCGGAGCGGCGGAAATAGCCGGTTGCGCGGAGCTGTTGACAGAGCAGAACAAGACACTGTCGGTTGCAGCCCTTAGATTGGGAGAGGGGGTCAGGTGTCAACGGCGCTGAGCCTCGTCGACGACGAGCGGTTGACCGGGTACCTCGAGCGTCCGGTGTCGGTACCGGGCCCTTTTGGTGACATCGCGACAGAAGGGACTGTGTTAATCACAATGGCCGACACCGATGGCGCGAGCGGATTCGAGGCGGTGGACGGGGCGAGATCCGCTACGCCGGTGCGCTCCGGGGAAACTGACGAGCAGCTAACGGCCCGATTCGAGCGGGACGCGATCCCGCTGCTCGATCAGCTCTACGGTGGCGCGCTGCGCATGACACGCAATCCGGCCGATGCCGAAGACTTGCTGCAGGAGACGATGGTGAAGGCTTATGCGGGCTTCCGATCGTTCCGTGCAGGCACAAACCTGAAGGCTTGGCTGTATCGGATCCTGACCAACACCTACATCAACAGCTACCGCAAGAAGCAGCGGCAGCCGGCGCAGTATCCGACCGATGAGATCACCGACTGGCAGTTGGCAGCGACAGCCGAACACACCTCCACCGGCCTGCGCTCGGCTGAGGTCGAAGCTCTCGAGGCGCTGCCCGACACCGAGATCAAGGAAGCGCTGCAGGCGCTGCCCGAGGAGTTTCGGATGGCCGTCTACTACGCCGACGTCGAAGGTTTCCCTTACAAAGAAATCGCCCAGATCATGGACACGCCGATCGGAACGGTGATGTCCCGGCTGCACCGCGGCAGGCGTCAGCTGCGCGGACTACTGGCCGATGTGGCCAAAGAGCGGGGCTTCACACGCGGCGAGCAGGCGCCTGAGGAGGTGTCGTCGTGACTGAATTCTCCGCATCGCCCGGCCCGGCCGAATGCGCAGATGTGATCGCTGAGGTGTGGACCCTGCTCGACGGTGAGTGCACCGCTGAGACTCGGGAGAAACTGCGGGATCATCTCGAGAAGTGCCCGCCGTGTCTGCGGCTTTACGGACTCGAGGAGCGCATCAAATCCTTGATCGCGATGAAGTGTCGGGGCGAAGTAGCCCCGGAAAGCCTCCGCGAGCGGTTGCGGGTGGAGATCAGCCGGACCACGATCATCCATAGTCAGGCCTTCTGGCCGTCCTAGCGGTTAAGCGTTGGGTCGCTTGCCGTGGTTGGCTTTGCTGTGCTTGCGGTCGCGCTTCTTACGGCCACGTTTGGCCATGACGGTCCTCCTTCGCGTCGGCGCGTCAGTCTCTCACGAGTCGCAGACGGGCGGCCAATCGCCCTAAATTACGGGCGGGCGAAGTCCCGGTGAGCGCGGCGGCGACGGCGCGGGCGCTACAGCGCCCGGGTTAGCCGCCTGCCCGGGCGGTACGCCGTTGGCGTAGCCAGATTGCGCAGGAGGGTACTGCCCGGGGGCGACGCCGTTCGGGTAACCGGGCTGCCCGGGCACCTGACCCGGCACCACGCCGGTGGGATAACCCGGCTGCCCGGGAACCTGTACAGCGGCGGGGTAGCCGGGCTGTCCGGGTAGCTGTCCGGGTAGCTGTCCGGGAATCGCACCGCCGGGGTAGCCCGGTAAGCCGGGCGCTTGGCCCGCCGCCGCCGGCGAAAGGGGGCCGCCGCCACCCGAGGCGCCCGGAATCAACGCACTGCCACCCGGAATGAACGAGCTTATCAACGAGTTCAGCGGCGCCAGAAGGGCATTGGCGACGTCGACCGCCGCTGCGGGATTGGGCACCCCTGGGGCCGGAACAGGGTCGTCCATTGAGACAGGCGACGGTGGCTCGGCCGCGGCGGTCCCGGCACCAAAACCGATCACCCCGAGGGCGGTCACTGCAAGGCCCAGTCCGGCGGTCGCCCGGGCCAGCGTCCGGCGTGACTTCAGGATCGTGATCGTGCTGGTGTTCAAGAGAACTCCTATCTCCGCCACATCATCTCCGTTGAGTCACGAACGTCACTCAATTCACTCCTGTAACCATGGTGTCTACGAGTCACAGCAGAAACACGACGGGATAACGGAACGAACTCTATAGGCGCCCTTACTAATCTTGCGGTTCGCTTACTTTCGCCCCCTGCGCCGCGGCAAGTGCCTTGCTCACCGGAGCAGCCCGACTGTGGTTCGATGAAGCGATTGGAATGCGCGACACCGCTTGGGTGATGAACGGGGTGATGATGGCCGAGGATGTGCGGGCCGAGATTGTAGCCAGCGTGCTCGAAGTCGTCGTCAACGAAGGCGATCAGATCGACGCCGGTGACACCGTTGTGCTGCTCGAGTCGATGAAAATGGAGATTCCGGTTCTGGCCGAGGTCGCGGGCACCGTGAGCAAGGTCAGCGTATCGGTGGGAGACGTCATCCAGGCGGGCGATCTCATTGCCGTGATCAGCTGACAGCCGGCGGGTCAGCCCTTGTCCACCCTTGGTGATCTGCTAGCCGAACACACCGTGCTGCCGGGCGACGCCGTCGAGCACCTGCACGCAGTGGTCGGCGAGTGGCAACTGCTGGCGGACCTGGCCTTCGCCGACTACCTGATGTGGGTTCGCCGCGACGACGGTGCACTGGTGTGTGTGGCCCAGTGCCGGCCCAACACCGCTCCGACGGTCATCCTGCGCGACGCGGTGGGGAGCCTCTACGCCGCCGAGCAGATGCCGCTGATTGCCGCAGCCTTCGAGTCGGGTGCCATCGGACGCGCAGCCACTGTTGAGCCGCAACGGGATTCGGCCGAGCGACCAGCACCTTCCGTCGAAGCCGTACCAGTCCGTTACGGCGAGCGGGTCGTGGCGGTGCTGACGCATCAGACCGCCCTGGAAGCGCACCGCAAGTCCAGTCCGCTGGAGACGGCGTACATCGACTGTGCCGCAGACCTCATGCACATGCTGTCGGAAGGGACATTCCCCAACGTCGGCGACGTGGCGATGTCGCGGTCCAGCCCCCGCGCCGGAGACGGTTTCATCCGCCTCGACGGCAACGGGGTCGTCGTCTATGCGAGCCCCAATGCGCTGTCGGCCTATCACCGGATGGGCTTGAGCTCTGAATTGGCGGGCCACAACCTCATCCGGGTCACCCGTCCACTGATCTCCGACCCGTTCGAGGCCCAAGAATTGGCGGAGCATGTCAGCGACTCGCTGGCCGGCGGTTCCAGTATGCGGGTGGAAGTCGATGCCGGCGGCGCCACCGTGCTGCTCAGGACGCTGCCGTTGGTCGTGCGCGGGCGGGCCGCTGGCGCCGCGGTGCTGATTCGCGATGTCACCGAGGTCAAGCGCCGGGACCGCGCGTTGATGTCGAAGGACGCGACGATCCGGGAGATCCACCATCGCGTCAAGAACAACCTGCAGACGGTGGCGGCGCTGCTGCGGCTGCAGGCCCGTCGCACGGCCAACGTGGAAGGGCGCGAAGCGCTCATCGAGTCGGTGCGTCGGGTGTCGTCCATCGCGCTGGTGCATGACGCGCTGTCGATGTCGGTGGACGAGGAGGTCAATCTCGATGAGGTGATCGACCGCATCCTGCCGATCATGAACGACGTCGCGACGGTCGACACGCCCATCCGGATCAACCGGGTCGGGGCTCTCGGGGTGTTGGACTCCGACCGCGCGACAGCGTTGATCATGGTGATCACCGAGCTTGTGCAGAACGCGATCGAGCACGCTTTCGAGCCGGCGGTGGCCGGCGGGTCCGCGGGTTGCGGAACAGGGTGCGTCACGATTCGCGCGGAACGGTCGGCGCGCTGGCTCGACGTAGTGGTGCGTGACAACGGCCGCGGCCTGCCCGAAGGATTCAGCCTTGACGCCTCGGATCGGCTCGGTCTGCAGATCGTCCGAACATTGGTGTCCGCCGAATTGGACGCATCGTTGCACATGGAGGAAGTCCCCGACGGCGGCACCGACGTGGTGCTGCGCGTTCCGATCGGCCGGCGCGCCCGATTGGCGCAATGAAGGTGCCGTAAGAGGGACTTACACAGTATTGCGGCCCCGACGATGCGTCAGGGCCGCAATACGCCGGGGCTGCGGTCAGACTCCGGTGCGTGCTTTCGTCCGGGCGTTGCGGCGCTTGAGCGCGCGCCGCTCGTCTTCGCTCATTCCGCCCCAGACGCCGGAGTCCTGTCCGGTGTTCAGTGCCCAGGACAGGCACTCGGTGGTCACCGGACAGCGATTACAGACCAGTTTCGCGTCAGCGATCTGGGCGAGTGCAGGCCCGCTGTTTCCCACCGGGAAAAACAGCTCGGGGTCTGCGTCGCGACAGACTGCTTTGTGGCGCCAATCCATAGGTCCTTACTCCTTACTGTGTGCGCAGCAATGCGCACGAGCGATTTTTCTTCGGCTGTTACGCGTGCACAACAAACGTTACCGAACTGTTGCAAGCGATCTCTCGATCGTTTCACAGGCTCGACGGATGTCAATAGCGTGCGTTCCCGCGTGGGCAATCTCACTGTTGCGATCCGTTACCGAAAGCCTTATTCCTTTGTACTACACTTAAACGCTACCTGTGCCTTCACAGTGCCGGTGGAGAAGCGGTCATCGCAGTTCAAACGGCTTTTTGGCGGGCGGAGCGACCACCGGCAGCGCACCGGGCACCGATCGGAACGTCATTTTCTCGCGCAAACCCAGGTAGTCGCCGTCGAACTGACTGGCGATCGGAGGGCCGTCTGAAGTGACCTCCAGGCAGGCCGCATCGTCGTCGCGGATGAGCTGTTTGGCCTCCAGCTTCGGCCGTTTCGACACCATCTGGCCGACCAATCTCAGGGTCGGAATCACCTTCATCCCGGTGAGCGCGAACACTCCGAGGCCCGACTCGAAGGTGCAAGTGGGGTTGGTCCACAGCGGCCGGTCGTTGCTGTAGGTCCATGGACTGGCGTTGGACACCCAGACGAAGTGCACGCCGGAGATGGGCTCGCGGCCGGGCAGCCGCAGCGTGAGAACCGGTTCGCGGCGCGTATAGCGGATGGTGATGGGGATCGCGGTGCGCCAATAGCGCGTGGCGTTGACCGTGACACCTTTGTTGCGTTGCTCTTCGACCGCGGCCACCACTTCGGCGTCGACACCCATCCCGGCGTTGAGCACCGCCCACCGCTCGCCACAGTCGATCACCCCGATCCGGCGCCAGGTCTGACGGCGCCCGTAGTCATCGAGTAACGCGATCAGCTGGTTGGTGGCCATGGTCGGGTCCGGTGATATTCCCAGTGACCGGGCCACCACGTTCGCCGACCCACCCGGCACGATCGCCACCGCCGGGATGTGGCCGGTCGGCAGTTGCCCCGGTGCGCCGAGCAAGCCGTTGACGACGTTGCTCACGGTGCCGTCACCGCCGTGCACGACGATGACATCGACGCTGTCCTGTGCGGCGGCGTGCGCGATCTCACCGCCGTGCCCGCGGTGCGTGGTGTGGACGACAGTCAACTGCAGGCGGCTTTTGAGTGCGTTCGCCAACAAGTCACGTCCCGCCGACGTAGTGGAAGTGGCTGTGGGGTTGACGATCAGCACTGCGCGCATGAGGCCCGAGCCTACTGACCAGACTGGCTACTCTGGCGTTGTGATCGCTTCGCCCCCGGCCAGCTTGCGTGTCGCCGGAGTGACCGCGGCAGTCGAAGGTGTGGTGGGGCTGGTAATAGCCGCGTCGTTGGTCACCCGTGGCGTGGGCGGCGCCGACCAGCGGGTGGTGAACGGCTTCGGAACGGCGATCTTTTTCGCCGTGGCGGGTTGCGGCGTGCTGGCTGCGGGGGCTGCGCTGGCCGTCGGCAAGCGATGGGGCCGCGGTCTGGTGGTGTTCACCCAGTTGCTGTTGTTGCCGGTCGCGTGGTATTTGGCGGTGGGCTCACACCGGCCGGTGTTCGGGGCGCCGGTGGCCGTCGTGGCGGTGAGTGCGCTGGTGTTGTTGTTCAATCCGAGTTCGGTGCGCTGGGCCGCGAGCGGTCACCGCGACGCGGCGAGCTCGGCCAACTCCGGGCCGGACACCCGGTAGGTGATCCACTCGCGCTGCGGCCGGCCGCCGACCGAGTCGTACAGCGCGATCGCGTCGACGTTCCAGTCCAGCACCGACCACGACAGCCGGGTGTAGCCGTTGTCGAGGCAGTCGCGCGCCAGCGTCGAGAGCAGCAGGCGGGCCAGGCCCCGGCGCCGAAACGACGGACGCACATAGAGGTCCTCCAGATAAACTCCTGCGACGCCGTCCCACGTCGAGAAGCTGGGGAACCACAACGCCATTCCGGCGACCCGGTCCTCGACGTCGGCGACGTAGCCGCGAAGTGTGACCGGGTCGTCGAACAGCGCAGTGCGGATCTGTGCCTCGGTGACCGTGCACGACTGCGCAGCGCTCTCGAAGTCGGCCAGTTCGTGGATCATCGCGGTGATGTCGGCGACGTCGACGGCCTGCGCCCGGCGGATCACTGCTCGAATCCTAGCGCGGTCAAGATGGTGGCGAACTTCATTGTCGTCTCGTCGACCTCGTCATCGGGATTGGACTCGGCGACGATCCCGCCGCCGGCATGGGCCAGAGCGGAGCGGCGGTCGGCGGCCAGTTCGGCGCCCCGGATCGACACTGCCCAGCGGCCGTCGCCTCGGGCGTCGCACCAGCCGACCGCTCCGGCGTAGAACCCGCGGTCACCTTCAATTTCGGCGATCAACTCGCACGCCTTCTTGGTCGGCGCCCCGCCGACCGCCGGAGTCGGGTGCAGCGTCAGCATCAGATCGATTGCGCTGGTAGCCGGTTCGCGCAGTACTCCGCTGATGGGTGTGCTCAGATGCCAGAGCTTGGCGGTGCGGCTCAACTGGGGGCTCGCCGGGATCACCAGATCGTCGCACAGCGGACCCAGGGCCGTCCGCATCGCGTCGATGACGAGTTGATGTTCGTGACGGTCTTTGGCCGACCGGGCAAGTGCGGCGCCGGTCGCCTGGTCGAGATCGGGGTCGACGCTGCGCGGTGCGGAGCCGGCGAACGGCTGACAGGTCACCCGGTGCCCGGCGCGGGCCACGAGCAGTTCCGGGCTGGCGCCGACCAGCGCCGCTCCGCGATAGCGGTCACCGGCCGGAGTGAGGTCGACGAGGTAGCCGTAAGCAGCCGGGTCGGCGGCCATCAGCCGGCGCAGGACGGCCGGGGCGTCGATCGGCCCGTCGGCAGCCAGCCGAAGTGCGCGGGCCAGCACTATCTTGTGCAGCGGGCCGCCCGCCCTGGTCAGGTGATCGTGCACCCGCCGGATCCGGGCGCGGTGTTCCTCGCGGCTGGGTACCTCGGCCGCGATGTGCATCGCCGGCAGCGGCGCGGTCGGCCAGTCGGGCAGAAAGGCACCGCGCCACACGCTCCGCGGCGCCACCAGCGCGGCGGGCGCGTCGACGTCAAAGGGCAACGCGCCCAACACTATTTGCACTGCGCCTGATCGGAGGTCGGCGCAGGCCGCGGTCACGTTCGGGTAAAGCTGGTCGATGCCTTCCGCAACCAAGACCTCATCCGGTGCGCACAGCACAAACGGCGGCTCGTCAGCCACGCCGAAAGCTACTCAAATCAAACGCGCCAATTGGCGCTGCTCGTGTTCGAACCCGCATACCGCGATCCCGCCGGCAGGCATCGCGACGCGGACGCCTTCAGCCACCGGCAGTTTCATCCACCGCACGATCACCGCCCGGGAGAAATGGCCGTGCCCGACGAATACCACGTCACGCCTCTCCATGTTTCGCAACGCCAAAGCGACAGATGCGTCGGCGCGATCTCTGACCTCGGGGACCCTTTCGCCGTCTGCAGCACCATGCGTCCAAATCAGCCAGCCCGGCGTCGACTCCCGAATCTGTGCGGTGGTCAGACCCTCATAGGAGCCGTAGTCCCATTCGGCGAGCCCTTCGGTGACCTCATCGACGTGCAGGCCCGCCAATTCGGCGGTGTCCACCGCGCGCCGGCGGGGGCTGCTGATCACCAACGGGTCGTCCAGGCCGAGCTGTTTGATCGTTTCAGCGTTGGCCCGCGCGCGTTCCCGGCCCGCCTCGGTCAGATCGATCTCGGTACGACCGGTGTGCTGACCCGACTTCGACCATTCCGTCTGACCGTGGCGCAGCAACAGCAGTCGGTGATCCTCGACGCCCATGTACGCCGATTCTGCCCGAAACTCCTTGCGATCGTCCGACGGGTATGACCCAGGAGATGTCAGGATGGCTGCTATGGCGCAGATGCGGGTACTGGCGGTGGCCAACCAGAAGGGTGGGGTGGCCAAGACGACCACTGTGGCCTCGCTGGGCGCAGCGATGGCCGATGCGGGACGCCGGGTGTTGCTGGTCGATCTCGACGCGCAAGGCTGTTTGACGTTTTCGCTCGGCCACGATCCCGACAAGCTCCCGGTATCGGTGCATGAGGTGCTGCTCGGCGACGTAGAACCCAACGCGGCGCTGCTCGAGACGGCGGAGGGGATGACGCTGCTGCCCGCCAACATCGACCTGGCCGGGGCAGAGGCGATGCTGCTGATGCGGGCCGGCCGCGAGTACGCGCTGAAACGCGCTTTGGCCAAGGTCAGCGACCAGTTCGATGTGGTGATCGTCGACTGTCCGCCGTCGCTGGGTGTCCTGACGCTGAACGGGCTGACGGCCGCTGACGAGGTCGTCGTACCGCTGCAATGTGAGACGCTGGCTCACCGCGGCGTCGGCCAGTTTTTGCGCACGGTGACCGATGTCCAGCAGATCACCAATCCGGACTTGCGACTGCTCGGCGCCCTGCCGACGCTCTACGACCCGCGCACCACCCACACCCGCGACGTGCTGCTCGATGTCGCCGACCGCTACGGCCTGCCGGTGCTGGCGCCGCCGATCCCGCGCACAGTGCGGTTCGCCGAGGCCAGCGCATCGGGCTCATCGGTGCTGGCGGGCCGGAAGAACAAGGGTGCCCTGGCTTACCGGGAGCTGGCGCAAGCGCTGCTCAAGCACTGGAAATCGGGAAAGTCGCTGCCGACGTTCGCGCCGGAGGTCTGAGCCTCAGTCCGGCTCGGTCACCCCAGGGCGACCAGCGTGCCGCCGCGTTGCTCGATCACTTGCGACCCGGACACCGCGGGGATGACTTTCGACGTCCCTGGTGGGCGGCTCACCGGGATGACGCGTTCGTTGACGCCGGTGAAAGCGTCGTGGACCCCGATGCCATCAGAGACCGGCACCAGCAGGTGCCCGGCCATCAGGGCGGCGGGACCCAGCGGAACGCTCGGCCCCGTCGCGGTGATGGTGTAGCGGTACGTCAAGTTCATCGCGTCGAAAACCAGCACGCTCTCACCGGTCCACCAGGTCAGTACGCTGCCGAGTCGGGATACCGCGCCGGGCTGCGACGGGCGCTTGGGCAGCGGCGTGGACGCCACCGTGGTGCCGGTGTCGTCGACGATGTCGACCCTGGGCTGCGGTGCCGGCAGGTAGAGCGCCGTGCTGGTCTCCGAGACAGCCAGCACCTGCGCCCCTGATCCGGCGTCGACGCCGGGCTCCTCAACGTCGTGCTGCTCGGGCTCGTCGTCCTCTTTGCTGGGCCGCACCAGTGCCAGCCGCAGGTCGTGCTGTCGGGGACACTCCTCGAGCACCGACACCGCCGACGAGCTGGCTGCAGCCGACAACATGGTGCATCCGGTGTGCAGTCCCTGCGTCGACGGTTTCACCCGGGCGTCGGTCTCGCCGTAGGCGAGCATCCGGACCATGTCTGATCGCCACATCTCCAGCCGGGTCCTGCCCGCCGACAGCACAGTCGTCCCGTCGGAGGTGACGTCGACGTGGTCGTCGGCGTAACTGCTGCGCGCAGGTCCGCGCCGTCCGGTCGACCCGTCGATGGTGCTGACCTGCCCACAGCCCCGGTCATCCCGGTAGACGGCAACTGCGTAGCGGTACACCCACGACACCGCGCACAGGTCGCTGTCGCGTGCGTAATGCCAGCGGACGGCGCCAGTGGCCGGGTCGCGGCCGTCGACCTGGCGGGCATCACCGGTGACGACCATCCCGCTGACCACGATGGGTCTGCTGGTCGCGGCACTGGCCGCGGTCCAGAGTTGACGAAGCGCAGCCGGGACCTGGCGGGCCGGCGCGGCGTTCGGGGCTGGTATGGCGGCGGGCCGGCTCACGGTAGCCCGCGCGTCGCTGGTGTACCAGATCAGCGCCGCGGCCGCAGCCACCACCAGCGCAATCGCCGCGGCGGCCACCACATCGGCTTTGGTGCGGCGCTCGGGTTTGACCATCAGGCCGCGGCGCCGGGGTTCAGTTGGCGGTTGCGGTGACGCCGGTTGCGGGCCGGGAACGACGCCGGCGGCGGCGACGCCCGGCGTGCGTGGCATCACCGGAGGGTGCGCCGGCTTCTTCCTCGGACGCCGCGTCGCCGTTGGCTGCCGTTGTCGAGGCGGGATGCCCGCTCCCCGATTTGCCGCCGCGGGTGCGGCGGCGCGACCGGTTGCTCTTGCGCGGTGCCGACCCGGATTCCTGGGGCTCACCGGCTGCCCGTCTGCCCTGCGGCGGACGCGGGTCGCCGACGTTGCCGTTGGCCTCGGCCGGAATGCCCAGCTCGTTGTACAGGTGGGGCGAGCTGGAGTAGGTCTCGGCGGGGTCGGGGCAGCCGAGGTCCAGCGCTTTGTCGATCATCGCCCACCGGGCCAGCTCGTCCCAGTCCACCAAGGTGATGGCGACGCCGGTGCGCCCGGCGCGTCCGGTGCGGCCGATGCGGTGCACGTAGGTCTTCTCGTCGTCCGGGCACTGATAGTTGACGACGTGGGTGACACCCTCGACGTCAATGCCGCGGGCGGCGACGTCGGTGGCGACGAGCACGTTGATCCCGCCGGTGCGGAACGCCTTGAGGGCTTTCTCCCGAGCCACCTGGCCCAGGTCGCCATGCACCGCGCCGACGGCGAAGCCGCGCTCAGCCAGGTCGTCGGCCACCTTCTGGGCGGTGCGCTTTGTCCGGGTGAAGACCATGGTGGCGCCGCGTTCACGCGCCTGCAGTATTCGAGTGACCAGTTCCACCTTGTCCAGGGCATGAGCGCGGTAGACGAACTGCTCGGTGGCGTCGTGAACCGCCGAGGATTGCGGCGCCTCGGCCCGGATGTGGGTGGGCTGGTTCATGAAGGTGCGGGCCAAGGTGATGATCGGACCGGGCATCGTCGCCGAAAACAGCATCGACTGCCGCTCGTCGGGGATCTGACGCAGGATCCGCTCGATGTCCGGCAGGAAGCCGAGGTCGAGCATCTCGTCGGCCTCGTCGAGAATCAGCACCGACAGGCCGCCCAGCCGCAGGTGACCCTGCTGAGCCAGGTCGAGCAGCCGCCCGGGCGTACCCACCACCACGTCGGCGCCGGCGCGCAGTGCCTCAATCTGGGGTTCGTAGGGGCGTCCGCCGTAGATGGACACCACCGACAGCCGCCGCTCGCCGTCGGTTCCGGCGGTCAGGTACTTGGCCGCGCCGGCCAGGTCGTTGAAGACCTGCAGACACAGTTCGCGGGTCGGCACCACCACCAGCGCGCGGGGAATGCCGTCGAGGGCCTGTTCGCCGTTGGTGATGCGCTCGAGCAGCGGCACGCCGAACGCGAGGGTCTTGCCCATTCCGGTGCGGGCCTGGCCGATCAGATCGTCGCCGTCCATGGCCAGGGGCAGCGTGAGTTCTTGAATGGCGAAGGGATGTTCGATGCCCCGTTCGCTGAGCGAGCGAACGATTTCGTCGCGGACTCCGAGCTGGGCAAAGCTGAGCGGGTGCGGGTTCAGGATGGGGGACATGCTTGGGCGATGAGCCTTTCGGTGTTAGGTGCGGTCAATCTCGTCGCGGTTTTCCGGTTCCTGCGCGCACGAACTCTGACTCCGAATAGGTCGCCGATTCGCGGGCCCCGCTCCGCCCTGAGGCGGCGGGCCAACTGCGTGCACACACACATTCAGGTAGCCAACGAGCCACTACCTCCCACCAGCATAGCCGGTCGGCGCTGGCGGCCGCTGGTTGCGCCGCGCTCAGCGAGTCACCAGTGTTGCCGCTTAGAGTGAGGTCATGACTTCGCGTGCGCCTGCCGACCCGCTGGCCGATGCGTCGGCATCCGGGCTGGCCGCAGATCACCCCGGCGTCACCAAACTGCTCGCGCTGCTGGCTTACGGTGAAATCGCCGCGTTCTACCGGCTTACCGACGAAGCCCGCATGGCGCCCAACCTGCGCGGCCGGATCTCGATGGCCAGCATGGCGGCCGCGGAGATGGGTCACTACCACGTGCTGCGCGACGCGCTGGAACGCCGCGGTGTTGACGTGGTGGCGTCCATGGTGAAGTTCGCCCCGGTGATCGACAACTACCACCGCCTGACCACGCCGAGCACTTGGCTGGAGGCGTTGGTCAAGACCTATATCGGTGACGCTCTGGCCGCCGACTTCTATCTGGAGGTCGCCGACGGCCTGCCCGACGAAGTGGCCGGCGTGGTGCGGGAAACGCTCTCGGAGACGGGACATTCCCAGTTCGTTGTGGCTGAAGTGCGCACCGCGGTGACCAGCAGTGCCCGGCAACGCAGCCGGCTCGCGTTGTGGTCGCGTCGCCTGCTCGGTGAAGCGATTACCCAGGCCCAATATGTGCTCGCCGACCACGACGATCTGGTCGGTCTGGTGATATCGGGAACGGGGGGCCTGCCGCAGCTGGCAGACTTCTTCGAACGTCTGCAGCGCACCCACGGCGAACGGATGCGCGAACTCGGCCTGACTTAGGCCGAAGAAACAGCACCGGCTACTGAGTGCAGGTCGCGATCATCGTGCTGGTGGTCGACGCGACGATCATCTGACCGTCGGCGTTGGTGATCGCGCAATCGAGGTGGCCGCCGAGGCTGGTGGCGATCAGGGACTTGCCCGCAATGCCGGGCGCCAGGACGACCACTTTCGACCACGGCAGCGACACGTTGAAGTCGGTGTGCGGTAAACCCCGCGCGTCGGTGTAGACGATGCTGACGAAGTCCAGCATCTGCTTGGTGCCAGTGACCCGGTACACCACGGTGCGCGGATTGAGCGCGGGCACCGGCGACGGGGGAGTCTGCCGGATGGCGGGCGCCGGGGTCTTAGTGGGCAGCGCGCTTGGCGGCGGGGTCACCGTCGTGACTGTTTCGCGCGGAAGCAAGGTGCTCGGTGCCAGCGCCGTCGATCGGGGCGGTCGCGGGGTGGCAAGCACACTTCTGCTCGGTGCCGGCCCCACTGTGGCCGACGTGGAGGTGCTGTCGCCGCCCTTGACGATCAGCGCGGTGGCGATCACCGCAAGGATCAGTATGCCGGCGGAGATGAGCGCCACCGGGCGCCAGCGTCTGTCAGGCGCTCCGGCATCGTCGTCGTCGGCGTAAAGGTCGTCGTCCGGGTAGTCCTCGACGTCGTGTCCGAGGTGGTTTATGGTACTGATGTTGCTGATGTTATCCGTGTGACTACAGGGGCGCAGCTCTCCGGGTGGCGTGTCGGGTTGTTGCCGCCCATTGCAGGCAGTCGTGTTCTCTCAGGGCGAGCGGCTGGTGCAGGTGCGCCGTCATCTCGTCCACTAACCTGATGGCGGCGACCCACTTCGCCCGGCTTTCAGCCGCGCTCGTGATCGCAGCTAGCCTGATGGCGGCGACCCACTTCGCCCCGGCTTTCAGCCGCGCTCGTGATCGCAGCTAGCCTGCATGCTTAAGACGCCCGCGAGTGAAGTCGAACGGAGGAACCCGGCGTGGAGGTCAAGATCGGTATCACGGACAGCCCGCGTGAGCTGGTGTTCAACAGCCCTCAGACGCCCGCCGAAGTCGAAAAGCAGGTTGCCGCGGCGTTCGCCGACGGTGCGGGACTGCTGAGCATCACCGACGAGCGGGGTCGTCGGTTCCTGGTTCACGGTGCGAAGATCGCGTATGTGGAGATCGGCCAGGCCGATGCGCGACGCGTCGGCTTCGGCATCACCGCAGAGTCGGCTAAGACCGGGTGAGCGGCACGTGTGACAGACCGCCCCAAGCAAAGTAGACGGTGCCTTCCACGGCGTCTTCCTTCGAGATCGGACGGTCGTTGTCCAGCCAGTACCGGGCACAGTCGACGCTGATACCCACCAGGCCCACCGCAACCATCCGGGCGCGGTGCGGGTCGAGCCCGGAATGGGCGCTGATCAGATCGAACACCGCGTCGATGCACGCTTCGGTAGCCACCCGAACCTGCGCGGCGACCTGAGGCTCGGTGACATTGTCGTTCTCGAAGATCAGCCGATAGCCCTGACCGTCATGCTCGATGAAGTCGAAGAACGCCTGCACCGCAGCGCGCAGCCGTTGCCGGTTATCGGTGGTGGTGCGCAACGCCTGCCGAACGCCCGACACGAGGTTGTCGACGTGTCGCGCCAACACCGCCAGGTACAGTTCGAGCTTGCTGGTGAAGTGTTGGTAGAGAACGGGTTTGCTTACACCTGCGCGCTCGGCTATTTCATCCATGCCGGCCGCGTGGTAACCGCGGTCGACGAAAATTTCGCTGGCGGCGAAGAGCAACTGTCCGCGGCGTTCGTTACGTGGCATCCGATTACCGCGCCGACCTGATGGGCCGGTGCGGTCCACCGATCGATCACTGCGCGGTTTGGCGCCGGTCCTCGCCAGATCGCTGCTCATTAGGTCCCCATTCCGCTACGTAGCCGCACACCAGGCCTGGCCGCGCGCAGCTCGTCGGTCCGACACTACTATCCCGGCCGTTGTGTTCATCTTCACCTGACGTTATTAGAGTCGCCGCGCAGACCGTCCGCGCCGTCTGAGGACGGTTAGATGACCCCTCGGGCGCGTTGAGAGTCGTCAGCCAGGGCAGCTGTGCCATCCTGGAAGCCGTGACCTCACCGCCGCGGCGTGCGCACACCACCGGCCGGGTGCCGGTGGTGCGCGACGACTGGCGGGAGCCGCTGCGCGCACAGCGCGACCCGCTCGCTTGGGGCGCTGACGGCCGCCCGCGCAGCAACCGGGCGGACCGCCGTCGCTGGCGTAAGCAGAGCTGGCTGGGCCGGTTTGTATCGACTTACGGCTGGCGCGCCTACGCTCTGCCGGTGCTGGCGGTGCTCACCGTGGTGGTGATGTACCAGACCGCAACTGGAACGGGCGCGTCGACGTCGGCGCCGAAGGCCGCGGTGCAGGAGCCGCCGACTATCGGTGTGAGAGGCACTTCGATCGTCGACGCGCCGCCGCGTGGGTTGACTGAATTCGACGCCAACCTACCCACCGGTCTGCTGCCGGAGGGCGGGCCGATCACCCCGGCCGGCAACAAGACCTGGCATATCGTGCCGGGCGGCACCGCCCAAATCGGTCAAGGCACTGCCAAGGTCTTCAAGTACTCCGTGGAGGTCGAAGACGGTGTGGACGTCTCGACGTTCGGCGGTGACGACGCTTTTGTCCGGATGGTCGACCAGACGCTGGCCAACCCCAAGAGCTGGACGCACGACCCGCAATTCGCGTTCATCCGCGTTGACAGCGGTGTCCCGGACTTTCGGATCTCGCTCAGCTCACCCATGACGGTGCGGGAGGGCTGCGGTTACGAAATTCCGCTCGAAACCTCTTGCTACAACCCAGTTTTCGGGGCCGGCCTGCAACAGCGGGTGTTCATCAACGAAGCGCGCTGGGTGCGCGGAGCGGTTCCGTTCGAAGGCGACCTCGGTTCATACCGCCAGTACCTGATCAACCACGAGGTCGGCCACGCCATCGGCTACCAGCGCCACGCGCCATGTGACAGGCAAGGCGCCCTGGCCCCGATCATGATGCAGCAGACTTTCTCCACGGCCGATGACGACGAGGCCAAGTTCGACCCGGAATGGGTCAAACCAGACGGCAAGACGTGCCGGTTCAACCCCTGGCCTAACCCGATCGCCTAACCACGCGATTCGGCCGGGCGGGAAGTAAACCTGGCTGGCTGCCGTTGATGCATTCAATTGCCGGCGCAGCGGACTGCTGATGTGATGGGTTGAAGCCGACAGACGTGAAACTTCGGATCGAGGAGATATCGGTGTCGACATCGTTGCCGCCGCTGGTGGAGCCGGCAGCTGAGCTCACCCGGGAAGAGGTCGCGCGTTACAGCCGTCACCTCATCATCCCCGACGTCGGCGCCGACGGGCAGAAGCGGCTGAAGAACGCGCGGGTACTCGTCATCGGCGCCGGGGGGCTGGGCTCGCCGGCACTGCTGTATCTGGCAGCCGCCGGCGTCGGCACGATCGGCGTCGTTGACTTCGATGTCGTCGACGAGTCGAACCTGCAGCGTCAGATCATTCACGGCGTCGCCGACATCGGCCGGGCCAAGGCGGAGTCCGCCCGCGACTCGATCGCCGCGATCAACCCGCTGGTGCAGGTGCGGTTGCATGAGCTGCGACTCGAACCTGACAACGCGGTCGAACTGTTCGAGCAGTACGACCTAATCTTGGACGGCACCGACAACTTCGCGACGCGCTATCTGGTCAACGACGCCGCGGTGCTGGCCGGCAAACCCTACGTGTGGGGGTCTATCTACCGCTTCGAAGGCCAGGTCTCGTTGTTCTGGGAGGACGCTCCCGACGGCCGGGGCCTCAACTACCGCGACCTCTACCCGGAACCGCCGCCACCGGGAATGGTTCCCTCCTGCGCCGAGGGCGGTGTGCTGGGAATCCTGTGTGCGTCGATCGCGTCGGTGATGGGCACCGAGGCGGTCAAGTTGATCACCGGCATCGGCGACCCGCTGCTGGGCCGCCTGCTGATCTACGATGCGCTGGAGATGAGCTACCGCAGCGTGGTGGTCCGCAAGGATCCGTCCACGCCGAAGATCACCGAGCTCATCGACTACGAAAACTTCTGCGGAATGGTTTCCGACGAGGCCGCCGAAGCGTCGGCTGACTCGTCGATCACGCCGCGTGAGTTGCGCGATCTGCTCGACTCCGGCAAGAGAGTGGCCTTGATCGACGTCCGCGAGCCGGTGGAATGGGACATCAACCACATCGACGGTGCGCAGCTGATCCCCAAGGCGTTGATCAGCTCGGGTGAGGCGCTGGCCAAGGTGCCGCAGGACCATACCCCGGTGCTCTACTGCAAAACCGGCATCCGGTCGGCAGAAGCGCTGGCCGACTTGAAAAAGGCCGGGTTTTCCGATGCTGTGCACCTGCAGGGCGGAATCGTCGCGTGGGCCAAGCAGGTGCAGCCCGACATGGTGATGTACTGACCCGGCATCGCGGCCGGCCCGGGTCGATCAGGTCCGGTGGGCAGTCGTGTCCGGCCCGGCGGCCAGGACGGGCACCGTTACGCTGACCGTGTGACTCTGGAGCCGCCGCCTCAACACGTGCTGGCGGCATTCGGACTCAACGACGCGCGGCCGGTGCCACTGGGCGCCAGCTGGGAAGGCGGCTGGCGGTGCGGTGAAGTAGTGTTGTCGCTGGTTGCTGATCACGCCCGCGCCACCTGGTCGGCGCGGGTCCGCGAAACCCTCTTCGTCGACGGCGTCCGACTGGCCAGGCCGGTGCGCTCGACCGACGGGCGTTACGTTGTCTCCGGCTGGCGGGCGGACACATTCGTGGCCGGCGCGCCCGAGCCGCGCCACGACGAGGTGGTGTCGGCGGCGGTGCGGCTGCACGAGGCCACCGGCAAACTTGAGCGTCCCCGCTTCCTCACCCAGGGTCCGACAGCACCGTGGGCCGAGGTCGACGTCTTCATCGCCGCCGACCGCGCCGCGTGGGAGGAGCGTCCGCTGCACTCGGTGGCGCCGGGCACGCCGGCGGCCCCCGCGACGGCCGAGGCCCAGCGCTCGACTGACCTGATCGACCAGCTGGCTGCGCTGCGCAAGCCCACCAAAAGCCCGAATCAGCTGGTGCACGGTGACCTGTACGGAACCGTGCTGTTCGCCGGCACCGCCGCACCGGGGATCACCGACGTCACGCCGTACTGGCGGCCCGCGTCCTGGGCCGCGGGCGTGGCGGTCGTGGACGCGCTGTCTTGGGGTGAGGCCGACGACGGACTCATCGAGCGCTGGAACGCTCTCCCGGAGTGGCCGCAGATGTTATTGCGCGCCTTGATGTTTCGACTCGCCGTGCACGCACTGCATCCCCGTTCTACCGCCGCGGCCTTTCCTGGACTCGCGCGCACCGCGGCCCTGGTGCGGCTTGTTCTCTAGCGGGGCCGGGCGCGAAACCGGTGGCGGACCTCGTGCAGCGCGATCTTGCCGTCGATGGCGAGAATCCCTTCGGCGCGCAGCAGTTCGAGCTGCCGGCTGGTCAAGTTTGCCGCCGGCCGACCGGATGCGGTGATCACCCGGTGCCAGGGCAGATCCGCTGAATCGGTGCGCATGATCCAGCCCACGATCCGTGGGCTGGAAAGGCCTGCAGCGGCGGCGACGTCGCCGTAGGTGGCTACCCGGCCGGCGGGAATACCGGCGACCAGTGCGCGCACCTTTTCGACCTGTTCGTCGGTGACCGGCGCCACCGTCAGGGCAACTCCTCGCGTATCGCCGCCGCCACTTCGGCCGGGCGGGCCTGTGCCACCATGTGGTCGCATTCGACGTCCAACAGCCGGAAGTCGGCGCCCAGTCGCTGGCGCAGGCTGGCGATCAGTTCGTCGCTCACGTAGGGCGGCGTCGTCCACTTCGCCCGCAGCAGCGTCGTCGACGTTCCCGGCGCGGGCAGTACCACCTCGCGGGCGAGCTCGCTCCAATACGACACCATCGCAGGCAGGCTGACTCGCCAGCGGTACCGTCCGTCCGGCGTTGGGACAAGGTGTTCTTCGAGTTCGTCGTCGAGGACGGCGGGGTCGACCTCGGCCCACGCGCCAGTGGCTTTTTCAGCCCGCGCTTCTGCCGCATCCAGGTAGTCCGGCGAGCCCAGCATCGCGTCGGCGATCTCGGCCATCCAGCCGCCGTCCAACCCGACCGCCGGATCAAGCAGCACCAGCGCGCTCACCAGGTCCGGACGGGCCGCCGCGAGATGCAGGGCCACCGCACCGCCGAACGAATGCCCGACCACCAGCACTGCAGCGTCGGCCTGTTCATCGAGCAACGCCGCCAACGCACCGACGTTGGCGTCGATGGTCCACGGCGCTGCCCACGAGGACCTGGCGTGGCCCAGCAGATCGGGTGCGGCAAAGGGTAAGTCAGATAGGTGCTCGGCGGCGAAGCGCTGCCAGCGCTGCCCGTGCCCGGTCAGGCCGTGAATCGCCAGCACCCGCACCGGTCCCGGCGGACCGTAGCGGTGCACATGAAGTTGACCGCTCACGCGTCGATGGCCGCCCTCACACGACCTGAACTACCGTCGGCTTGGTCAACGAAGGACAAGAGGCCGGCGAGGGTCATCTTCTGGGACTCTGCATTCCTGCTCTCGACCCGACACCGCCTGCCGCCGACCGTCGATCGGCCTTGAGTTTGGCGTTGTCGAGTTGCAGCTGGGTGTTGTCCGACTCGAGTCGGCTGTTGCGGGTCTCCAGGTCGAGAATGCGGGCGATGCCGGCAAGGTTGACGCCTTGGTCGACGAGATCGGCGATCTGCTTGAGGCGGTCGAGGTCGTCGTCACTGTAACGGCGGGTGCCGCCGGCGGTCCGGATGGGAGTCAGCAGCCCCCAGCGCTCGTAGAGCCGCAGTGTCTGTGGCCCGATGCCGGACAGCTCGGCAGCCACGGAAATGCCGTACACGCCGCGAGCAGATCTCGAGCTGGAGTGGGCGGCCACTTGCTTCTCCGTCCGACGGGCAGCGAAACGTCGAAGAAACCATACCACGAACCCACATTTAACATTAGCCTGTTGACACAGAACATCTGGTCAGGCCTGTACAGAAACTTGTGTCAGCCTCTTGCATTTTGGCTAGAGCGATGCTATCAACTATATGTGTCAACAGACACAACTTATCGGTCCTCTTTGGAGGTGAAACATGGTGCTGATGCGTACCGACCCGTTCCGTGACCTGGACCGCTGGACCCAGCAGGTGTTCGGCACTGCAGCCCGGCCGGCAGTGATGCCGCTGGATGCCTGGCGTGACGGCGAGCAGTTCATCGTTGAATTCGATCTGCCTGGGGTGCAGCCGGATTCGCTTGACCTCGATGTCGAGCGCAACGTGCTGACGGTGCGGGCCGTGCGTCCCGCCCTGGACCAGAGCCGGGAAATGGTGTCCTCCGAGCGACCGCGCGGCGTGTTCAGCCGGCAGCTGTTCCTGGGCGACAATCTGGACACCGAGAGAATCGGGGCCAGCTACCACGACGGTGTGCTGCGGCTCACGATTCCGGTGGCCGAACGGGCCAAGCCTCGTCGGATCGAGATCAATCACGACAGCGAACGCACCCCGATCAACGCCTGACAACTCCCAACTAGCCATACCGGCGGCGGCCCGATAACGGCTGCCGCCGATATGCGTACTACGCACCGCCGAACACAGCACACAAACTTGTCGGCCCCCCGTGGTCTCATGCCGTCATGGTTTACCGCTGGGGCACTGAGGCTCGGGCCGCGCTCGACCCAACCGCGCGCGGCCGGTTGCGCATCGTCGGCGGGCCGGGCACCGGCAAGAGCAGCCTGCTGGTCGAGGCCGCGGCGGCCCAGATCGCTGCAGGAACCAGTGCGCAGTCGGTGTTGCTGTTCACTGGCACCGGCAAAATCCGGATGCAAGCGCGCAGCGCCCTGACGACGCGATTGCTGCGTTCGGACGCCGGCGTGCCCGGCGGCGCCGTGATCCGGACACCGCTGGTGCGCACCGTGCACAGCTATGCCTTCGCGGTGCTGCAAATGGCTGCTCAGCGCGCAGGTGATCCGCCGCCAAGGCTCATCACCGGCGCCGAACAGGACGCCGTCATCCGGGAACTGCTGGCCGGCGATCTGGACGCCCCGCTGCACAGATGGCCCGGTCAGCTGCGGCCGGCGGTGTCCACGGCGGGCTTCGCCGCCGAGCTGCGCGACCTGCTCACCCGGTGCGCCGAGCGCGGGGTCGACCCGGTGCAGCTGCAGCGGCTGGGCCGGCTGCACCGGCGTCCGGAATGGACCGCCGCCGGCCAGTTCGCCCAGCAATACGAGGAGGTGATGCTGCTGAGATCGGCTGTGGGACTTGCGGCCCCGCAAGCGACTGTGCCGGCGCTCGGGGCGGCTGAACTCGTCGGGGCTGCGCTGGAAGCATTCGCCGCCGACCCGGCGTTGTTGGCGGCTGAACGTGACCGCATCCGGATCCTTCTTGTCGACGACGCTCAGCAGCTCGACCCGCAGGCGGCCCGTCTGGTCGGAGTGCTGGCCGGAGGCGCGGACCTGGCTCTGATCGCCGGTGACCGCAACCAGGCGGTATTCGGCTTTCGGGGTGGTGAACCCGCCGCATTGCTCGACGACGGATCGCCAATGATAACTCTGACGCAGTCGCACCGCTGCTCTGCTGCCGTTGCGCGCGCCGTCAACGCCATGACGCGGCGCCTTCCGGGCGCAACCAGCGCCGAAATCACCGGCGCGGCAGACGAACCAGGTTCGGTGGTGACGCGGCTGGCGGCGTCGGCGCACGCCGAGGCGATGTTGATCGCCGACGAACTGCGTCGCGCGCACCTGGTCGACGGGGTGCCGTGGTCGCAGATGGCAGTCATCGTGCGGTCGATGCCGCGCGTCGGCGTCGGGCTCACGCAGGCGCTCGCCAGATCCGGCGTCCCCGTCGCCCTTCCGGCGGTCGGCGGGGCGCTTTCCGAACACCCCGCGGTGCAGGCGCTGCTGACGGTGCTGGCGGCGACAGCGGACGGGCTCGACGCCGAGCAAGCGGTCAGGTTGCTGACCGGGCCGATCGGCCGGGTCGATCCGATCGCCCTTCGTCAGCTTCGCCGTGCGTTGCGCCGTGTTGAGGTCAATGAAGCTGCAACAGGTTCGGAGGACTCTCTGGTTGCGGCGTTGACCGCGCACACGCCGGTGCGGCTACCTGCCGCGCAGGCCCGACCCGTTCGCCGGGTGCGGGCCGTGTTGGCCGCGGCTGCCAACAGCCACCGCCAAGGCCAGGACCCGCGTTACACGCTGTGGCAAGCGTGGCAGCGATCGGCGCTGCAACGCCGCTGGCTGACTGCCAGTGCACAGGGCGGGCCGGCGGGCGTCCGCTCCGACCGGGACCTGGACGCGGTCACGGCGTTGTTCGACGTCGCCGACCAGTTCGTGTCCCGCACCGCAGGTGCTTCGGTGCGGTCACTCATCGACTACGTCGGCACCCTCCAATTGCCGGCCGCCGGCGCGGAGTCGACGTCGACCGATCAGGTCGGTGTGCTCACCCCGCATGCCGCGCTGGGACGCCAATGGGACCGGGTGATCATCGCCGGTCTGCAAGAAGGGTTGTGGCCCAATATTGCTCCGCGCGGCGCCGTCCTGGGCACCCAGCGGCTGCTCGACGTCATCGACGGGGTCAGCGGCGACGCCTCGATGCGCGCACCGCTGCTGGCCGAGGAGCGGCGGCTGCTTGTCGCGTCGATGGGCCGGGCCCGCAGCAGACTCGTCGTGACTGCGGTCGACGGGGACATCGCGGCGTCGGGAGGCGCAGCGGAACTGCCGTCAGGATTCTTCTCCGAGATCGCACCCTCGGACGCCGATAGTGCCGCGGCGACTGCACTGCAACCGGTCTGCGTACCGCGGCTGTTGTCCGCGCCGGCGGTGGTGGGCCGGCTCCGAAGTGTGGTGTGCACACCCGAGGGCAGGGTTGACGATCATGCCCGGCTCAGCGCCGCGACGCAGTTGGCGCGACTGGCCAAGGCCGGTGTGGCTGGAGCCGACCCTGCCGAGTGGTACGGCATGTCACCGGTCAGTACCGCGGAGCCGATGTGGAGCGACGACAGCCACGTGGTCACGCTGACACCGTCGAGCCTGCAGACCTTGACCGACTGTCCGCTGCGGTGGCTGGCCGAACGCCACGGCGGCGCCGGGGCACCCGATCTGCGTTCGGCGACCGGTTCAGTGCTGCACGCGTTGATCGCCGATCCGAGCAGAAGTGAGGCCGCGCTGCTCGCCGAACTCGATCGGACCTGGCAGCAGCTGCCGTTCCAAGCGCAGTGGTTCTCGGCCAATGAACTCGCGCGGTATCGGGCGATGATCCAGAACTTCGTCGGCTGGCGGGTCAACACCCGCCGGCACCTGACCGAGGTCGGAGTCGAGGTCGAAGTCGAGGGCGTCGTCGACGTCCCATTGGCCAGCGGCCCGAAGGTTCGACTGCGCGGCCGGGCTGACCGCGTCGAGCGGGACGGCGCCGGCCGGCTGGTGGTCGTCGACGTCAAGACGGGCAAAACGCCGGTCAGTAAAGACGATGCGCAGCGGCACGCCCAGTTGGCGATGTATCAGCTCGCGATAGCCGAGGGACTGCTGCCGCAGGGTGACCAGCCGGGCGGCGCTCGCCTGGTTTATCTCGGCAAGACAGGAAGCGGTGGTGCCACCGAACGTGAACAAGACCCGTTGACGCCTGCCGCACGCGACGAATGGCGTGCGGCTCTGCAGCGCGCCGCAGCAGCCACCGCCGGGCCGGAGTTCGCCGCCCGGGTCAACGATGGCTGCGCGCACTGTCCGGTGCGCCCGACGTGCCCCGCGCACGGCGGTGCAGAAGGCCAGCCGGCATGAAAGCCTTCGTCGCGCGCTACAGCCCGGCCCAACTCGCCGACACGTTAGGCGTTTTCCAGCCGACGGCAGAGCAGGCCGCCGTCATCGCCGCGCCGCCCGGGCCGCTGGTCGTGATCGCCGGGGCCGGCGCAGGCAAAACCGAAACGATGGCCGCTCGGGTGGTGTGGCTGGTCGCGAACGGCTACGCGCGCCCCGATGAGGTGCTGGGTTTGACGTTCACCCGGAAAGCCGCCGGCCAGCTGCTGCGCCGCGTCCGGTCCCGGTTGGGCCGGTTGGCCGGTGCCGGCCTGGCGTTCGACGCGCCCGACGGGCCTGTTCAGCCAACGACGGTGAGCACGTACCACGCCTTCGCCGGGCAGCTACTGCGCGACTATGGCGTGCTGCTCGGTGTCGAGCCCGAGACCCGGTTGCTCAGCGAAACCGAGCTCTGGCAGCTGGCTTTCGACGTCGTGAAGGGCCACCGCGGTGCACTGCACACAGACAAGAATCCGGCCGCGGTGACGTCGATGGTGTTGCGGCTGTCTGGTCAGCTCGCCGAACACCTCGTCGACACCGGACAGCTCCAGGACACCCACGTGGAGCTGGAACGACTCATACGCACACTGCCGCCGGGGCCTTACCAGCGCGAGCGCGGCCCCAGCCAGTGGTTGCTGCGGCTGCTGGCCGCCCAGAGCGAACGCACCGAATTGGTGCCGCTGATCGACGCGCTGCATCAGCGGATGCGGGCCGAGAAAGTTATGGACTTCGGCCGGCAGATGGCGTCGGCGGCGCAACTGGTGGCCCTCTTTCCGCAGGTCGGTGGGCAGGTGCGCGACCGCTACCGGGTGGTGCTGCTCGACGAGTATCAAGACACCGGTCACGCGCAGCGCGTCGCGTTGTCGGCGCTGTTCGGCGGCGGTGCCGACGACGGGTTGGCGCTGACCGCCGTCGGTGACCCGATCCAATCGATCTACGGCTGGCGCGGCGCCGCCGCCACCAACCTGCCGCGGTTCGCCACCGACTTCCCGCGCTCCAACGGCACCCCGGCGCCGGTGCTCGAGCTGCCCACCAGCTGGCGCAACCCGCCGCGGGTACTGCAGCTCGCCAACGCGGTGTCTGCGCAGGCGCGGCGACGTTCGGTGGCGGTGCAGGCATTGCGTTCCCGCCCGAACGCCCCGCCTGGCACCGTTCGCTGCGCTTTGCTGCCCGACGTGCAGGCTGAACGCGACTGGGTCGCCGATGTCCTGGCCGACCACTATCAGCGGGCCCGTGTCGACGGCACCGCCCCGCCCACCGCCGCGGTGCTGGTGCGCCGAAATGCCGACGCCGCGCCGATGGCCGAGACGCTGCGCGCGCGGGGCCTCCCCGTCGAGGTGGTCGGCCTGGCCGGCCTGCTGTCCATCCCGGAGGTCGCCGATGTCGTCGCCATGCTGCGATTGGTCGCCGACCCGGCGGCGGGTCCGGCGGCGCTGCGGGTGCTCACCGGTCCACGGTGGCGGCTCGGCGGGCGAGACGTTGCGGCGTTGTGGCGGCGCTCCGTCGCGCTGCACGGCGACGGCGGCGCCGACGCTGGCGGCAAGCCGGATTTCGACACCGCATGCCTGGCCGACGGTATCGCCGACCCAGGACCTGCCGGCGCATATTCGGTCGCGGGATTTCGGCGCATCACCGCGCTGGCCGCGGAACTGACCGCGCTACGCGGGCATCTCAGTCACTCGCTGCCCGACCTCGTCGCCGAGATCCGACGGGTGATGCGGATCGACTGCGAAGTCCGGGCAGCCCGCAACGTGCGATCCCGCGGCGCAGAAGCGGCGTCCGCCGGTTGGACGGGCACCGAGCACCTCGATGCGTTCGCCGACGTGGTCGGTTTCTACGCCCAGCGGGCCGCCGCGCCGGCCGGGCTGTTCCCGGCCACGGCAGCCGGTCTGCTGTCCTATCTCGACACTGCCGCCGTAGCGGAACACGGCTTAGCGCCCGCCCAGCTCACCGTGACACAGCACAGAATTCAGGTGTTGACCGTGCATGCAGCCAAAGGGTTGGAGTGGCAGGTGGTGGCGGTGCCGCACCTGTCGACAGGTGTCTTCCCGTCGACCGCATCCACCCGCACCTGGCTCACCGACGCCGCCGACCTGCCACCGCTGCTGCGCGGCGACCGCACCTCGGCGGGTGCCCCCGGGGTGCCGGTGCTGGACACCTCCGACGTCACCAACCGAAAGCAGCTGTCCGACGCGATATCCGCACACCGCCACCAGCTCGACCAGCGTCGCCTCGACGAGGAGCGCCGTCTGCTCTACGTCGCGATCACCCGCGCCGAGGACACCCTGCTGCTCTCCGGCTACCACTGGGGCGTCAGCGGGATCAAAGCGCGCGGCGCGTCGGATTTCCTCCTCGAGCTCAAAGGCGCCATCGACGTCGCCGAGGCCGCCGGCCAGCCCTGCGGAGTGGTGGAGCATTGGGCTCCCGCACCTCCCGACGGGGAACCGAACCCGTTGCGCGACATGGCCGTCGAGGCGGTGTGGCCGGTCGATCCGCTGGGTTCCGGCCGCGAGGATGTCGAGCGGGGAGCCGCACTGGTGGCCGCGGCGATGTCGACGGGCCCGTCGACCGCACCGGCGCCCGCCGATCCGGAAGGCTTGGTGGCCGATGTCGATGCGCTGCTGGCGGAACATGAACGCAGCAGACAGCACGCGCTGAACCGCGCGCCGGAATTACCGCCCCAACTGTCCGTCAGCGGGCTGGTCGAGTTGGCCCGCGACCCGGTCGGGGCCGTGCAACGGCTGGCTCGCCGGTTACCGGCCCGCCCGGATCCGCATGCGCTGCTGGGCAACGCGTTTCACGAGTGGGTGCAGCGGTTCTACGGCGCGGAGCGGCTGATCGAGCTGGCCGATCTGCCCGGAGCGGCAGACGCCGACAGCGCCGAAGTCGACAGCGCGCAATTAGCGGCGCTGCAGACCGCGTTCGGCAAGTCGCCGTGGGCGGCCCGCACACCCGTCGCCATCGAGGTCCCCTTCGAGATGGCCATCGGCGACACCGTGGTGCGGGGCCGCATCGACGCCGCGTACGCCGATCCCGACGGCGGTGCCACAGTCGTGGACTGGAAGACCGGTGAACGACCGCGAGGCCCGGAAGCCGCCCGTCAGGCCGCCATCCAGCTGGGCGTGTACCGGCTGGCTTGGGCCGCGTTGCAGGGCTGCCCGGAATCCGCGGTTCGCACGGCTTTCCACTATGTGCGCAGCGGCGTCACCGTCGTCCCGGACACCCTGCCGGGATTCGCTGAACTGGCGGGGCTACTCGACCAGCAGGGTTAGGCCGTGCGCCTGACTTTGAGCGCGGTGGTGATCATCGGGACCTGAAGCGGTAGCCGGGCCAGCGCGGCGAATCGCCACGGCCACGACCGAGGCCACCACAGCCGCACCATGTTGCAATTGCCCGGGAAGACGCCGACGAACAGCGCGGCGGCGGCAAGCGCCGCGGATCGGCGAGTGCGCGGAAACAGCAGCAGCGTGCCGATGCCGATCTCGGCGACACCCGACACATAGGTGTAGGCCCGCGGGCTTCCGGGAAGTTCGGCGGGAATGATCGTGTCGAAGGGTTTCGGCGCCAGGAAATGCACCGAACCCACCCCGATCAGCATTGTCGCCAAACGGTATGCGGTTGTTCGACTGTCGCGGCGTGCGTCCACTGCTGGTATGGCGGTCATGGTTACATTGTGTCGTGCGCCTGGTCGAGCCGACGAATAGTGGGCGGATTTAACTGGCGGCGGCGCCGTAGTCTCGACGAGAGGCTGACCGCACTGCCCGACTACGAACTGGTCGGGGTGCTGCGTATACCGGAGAGCCGCATCAGCCCAGCGCGAGCCATTTCGCGACGCGTGGCGGTGGCACTGATGGCTTTGTTGGTCGCGGTGATCACCGTCTATCTCGGCCGCGACGGCTATACCGATGTCCGCCAGCAGCGACTTTCGTTTTTGGACTGCCTGTACTTCGCGACGGTTTCGCTGACGACCACCGGCTACGGCGACGTCACCCCGGTCAGCGAATCCGCGCGCCTGCTCAACATCCTGATCATCACCCCGCTGCGGATCTTGTTCCTGGTGGTGTTGGTCGGGACGACGCTTCAGGTGCTCACTGAGCGATCCCGGCAGGCGTGGAAGATCCAACGTTGGAGGACCAGAGTGCGCAACCACACAGTCGTGGTCGGCTACGGCACCAAAGGCAAGACGGCCGTCATCGCCGTACTCAGCGACGCGGCCGGCTCGACGGACATCGTCGTCGTCGATACCGACCAGGCGGCCCTCGACCATGCGTCGTCGGGCGGGCTGGTCACCGTGCGGGGCGACGGAACCCGATCCGACGTGCTGCGGCTGGCCGGCGCGCAGCGCGCCGCCGCGATCATCGTGGCCACCGGCCGCGACGACACGGCCGCGCTGGTCACGCTGACGGCCCGAGAAGTCGCGCCGGCCGCCAAGATCGTGGCGGCCATCCAGGAGGCGGAGAACCAGCATCTCTTGAAGCAGTCGGGAGCTGATTCGGTGGTGGTGTCTTCGGAGACGGCCGGCCGGCTGCTCGGCATTGCCACGACGACACCTACCGTCGTGCAGATGATCGAGGATCTTCTGACGCCGGAAGCCGGGTTCGCGATCGCCGAACGGGAGGTCGAGCAGGCCGAGGTCGGCGGCTCCCCGCGGCATCTGGGCGACATCGTGCTCGGTGTGGTCCGCGACGGCCGGCTGCTGCGCGTCGACGAGCCCGAAGCCGATGCGATCGAGCCCAACGACCGGCTGCTCTACATCCGCAGCGTCGGCGCTTAAGGACGTGGCGATCGCAAGCGCGGCGGAGCCGGGCGCAGCGGGTCGGTACGAGAAAGGACGGTCGCGTGGACTTTCAGCTGCGAGACATCCCACTGCTGTCGCGGGTGGGCGCCGACCGGGCCGATCAGTTGCGCACCGATGTTGAGGCCGCCGGCGCGGGCTGGGCGCAAGCGGCGCTGCTGCGGGTGAACGCGCGCAACCAGGTGCTCGTCGCCGACGGCCGGGTTGTGCTCGGCGCCGCGCACGAATTGGCCGATCAGCCGACCCTGGACGCGGTGTTTCTGGGACGTCTCGGGGACGGCCGGCACGTCTGGGCGGTCCGGGGACCGCTGCAGCCACCCGAAGACCCCGACGTCGAAGCCGAGGTCGCTGATCTGCGTCGGGGTGGCCAGGTGCTGGATGACGTCGGCGCCCAGCTGGTCTCGTGCGCCACCGCACTGCTCAACTGGCACGACAACGCCCGGTTCAGCGCCGTCGATGGGTCGCCGACCAGACCGGTCCGGCATGGTTGGGCGCGCCTGAACCCGCTGACCGGTCAAGAGGAATTCCCCCGGATCGACCCGGCGGTGATCTGCCTGGTGCACGACGGCGGCGATCGGGCTGTGCTGGCCCGGCAAACGGTCTGGCCGCCGCGGCTGTTCTCGCTGCTGGCGGGATTCGTCGAAGCGGGCGAGTCGTTCGAGCTGTGCGTGGTGCGGGAAATCCGTGAAGAGATCGGTCTGACCGTGCGCGACGTCCGCTACCTGGGCAGCCAGCCCTGGCCGTTTCCCCGCTCGTTGATGGTCGGTTTCCATGCGATCGCCAACCCGGCGGAGCCTTTCGCGTTCAACGACGGCGAGATCGCCGAGGCGGCGTGGTTCACTCGCGCGGAGGTCCGTGCCGCCTTAACCGCCGGTGACTGGACCAGCGGCTCGGAATCCCAACTCCTTCTTCCGGGATCGATTTCGATCGCCAGGCAGATCATCGAATCATGGGTGGCGGCAGGCTGAATGACCTGCTGAGCTCAGCTGCCCAGTTCGGCCAGCTTGGCCTTGATCTCCGCGGCGCTCGGATTGGTCAGCGTCGAACCGTCGCCGAACTTGACGGTCGGAACCGTGCGGTTGCCGCCGTTGACCGAACCCACGAACTCCGCGGCCGCGGCGTCGTGTTCGATGTCGACCTCGTCATAGCCAATGCCAGCACCCTTCAGAACCGTCTTGAGCCGATGGCAGTACCCGCACCAAGTCGTCGTGTACATCGTGAGCGCAGCAGTAGTCATGGTGTTCTCAACGTATCCGGTCGGCTCGGTATTGCCCCGAAAGGGGCTAGGGGTGTGGCGCTGCGCCGACTGACCATTGCAAGAAGTTGTCAGGCACTGCTGCCAAGATGGACGCCATGCCGGTGACCGTTGACCCCTTGATCGCCGGCCTGGACGACGAGCAGCGCGAGGCGGTGCTGGCGCCCCGCGGACCTGTCTGCGTGCTCGCCGGCGCCGGAACGGGCAAGACCAGGACCATCACTCACCGCATCGCTCAGTTGGTCGCCACCGGCCATGTCGCCGCCGGACAAGTGCTGGCGGTGACGTTCACCCAGCGTGCTGCCGGCGAGATGCGCGCCCGGCTGCGCGTGCTCGGCGCCGGTGCACAGGCCGGCGTCGGCACGGTGCAGGCAATGACGTTTCACGCCGCGGCGCACCGGCAGCTGCGGTACTTCTGGCCGCGGCTGGTCGGCGACAGCGGCTGGCAACTGCTGGACAGCAAATTCCCGGTGGTCGCGCGCGCGGCGACACGCGCCGGAATGCAGCTGAGCACCGACGACGTGCGCGATCTGGCCGGCGAGATCGAATGGGCCAAGGCGTCGTTGATCACCCCCGAGCAGTATCCGACCGCGGTCGCTCAGGCCGGCCGGGACATCCCGTTGGACGCCGCCAGGGTCGCCGGTGTCTACTCGACCTACGAAACGCTCAAATCGCGCGGTGACGGGGTCACGCTGCTCGACTTCGACGACTTGCTGCTGCACACCGCTGCGGCCATCGAGAACGATCCCTCGGTGGCTGACGAATTCCGCGACCGGTACCGCTGCTTCGTCGTCGACGAGTACCAGGACGTCACTCCGCTGCAGCAGCGGGTGCTTTCGGCTTGGCTGGGCGGCCGTGACGATCTGACCGTCGTCGGCGACGCCAACCAGACCATCTACTCGTTCACCGGTGCCTCGCCGCGCTACCTGCTGGACTTCTCGCGGCGCTTTCCGGACGCCACGGTGGTGCGGCTGGAGCGCGACTACCGGTCCACACCGCAGGTGGTGTCGCTGGCCAACCGGGTGATCGCCGCCGCCCGCGGCCGGGTGGCGGGCAGCAAGCTGCAACTCATCGGCCAGCGCGACCCCGGGCCGGCCCCGACGTTTCACGAATACTCCGACGAAGTCGCCGAGGCTGCCGGGGCGGCCGCGTCGATTGCCAAGCTCATCGAATCCGGCACCGCGCCGGCCGAAATAGCGATCCTTTACCGGATCAACGCACAGTCCGAGGTGTACGAGGAGGCGTTGACCGAGGCCGGTATTCCCTATCAGGTCCGCGGCGGTGAAGGTTTTTTCAGTCGTCAGGAGATCAGGCAGGCGTTGCTGGCGCTGCGACGGGCGGCGGACCGCGGTGTGGCCGGCGAGTTGGCGGAGGTGGTGCGCGAAGTCCTCGAACCGCTGGGCTTGACGGCGCAGCCACCCGCCGGTGTGCGGGCGCGCGAACGTTGGGAGGCGCTCACTTCGCTGGCCGAACTGGTCGACGACGAGGTGGCGCAGCGCCCGCAGTTGGATCTTGTTGCGCTGCTGGCCGAGCTGCGGCTGCGCGCCGACTCCCGCCACCCGCCGGTGGTGCAGGGCGTCACGCTGGCGTCGCTGCACGCCGCGAAGGGGCTGGAGTGGGATGCGGTGTTTCTGGTCGGCGTCGCGGACGCAACACTGCCCATCTCACACGCACTGGCTCATGGCGCGGACAGCGAAGCGGTCGAAGAGGAACGCAGGCTGCTCTATGTCGGGATCACCAGGGCGCGAGCGAAGTTGGCACTCAGTTGGGCGTTGGCCCGAAATCCCGGCGGCCGGCAGAGTCGCAAGCCGTCGCGGTTCCTCAACGGGATCGCCCCGCAAACGGAAGCGAATCCGACGCCGGACCGGATCCGGCGCAACCGGGGAAGCGCGTCACGATGCCGGGTGTGCAACAACCCGCTGACCACGCCTGCCGCGGTCATGTTGCGCCGCTGCGAGAGCTGCGCTGCAGAGATCGACGAGGAGTTGTTGCTGCAACTCAAGGAATGGCGGCTGCGCACCGCCAAGGAGCTGAACGTGCCGGCCTTCGTCGTGTTCACCGACAACACCCTGATCGCGATCGCCGAGCTGCTGCCCACCGACGACGCGCAACTGGTCGCCATCCCGGGCATCGGCGCCCGCAAGCTCGAGCAGTACGGGCCCGATGTTCTGCGACTGGTCCGCGACCGCGGCGTCCGTGCGTAGCAGATTCCATCGCCGGGAAGAAAATCGGTTGTCGCGTCGCGTCGCCGCCGTCTACGCTCAGATCGCAACTTTGGCGTCGTTATTTTCGACTACCCCACGAGAGGAGGCGGCGACGATGTTCGGCCACTTCCCCGGTGGGTGCGCAGCCGGCGCCTTCCACGCCGCAGCCGCCGCGTCGACGGCAGCCCATCGCTGCCGCGTCGCCGCCGCGACCGACGCGTCTGTGCAACGAGGGTTCGGCTAAGCCCGACTCGATAACCCCCGGCCACGGACCCGAAGTCAGCAGGATCCGTGGCCAGTTGCTTTTTTCAGCCGTCAACACCTGGTCCGGGTCCTTTCGGAAATGTTCATCGACCAGGAAGTAGGTGACCAGGACATGTCGATCCCAACAGTTCCGGACGAAGCGCTGCCGGTGCTGCCCTGTCACATCGGTGACCCCGACCTGTGGTTCTCCGAGGATCCGGGCGAGCTGCAGTACGCCAAGGCGTTATGTGGACAATGCCCTGTCCGGTCGCAGTGCCTGGCCGCGGCGCTCGACCGCGCAGAGCCGTGGGGGGTGTGGGGCGGTGAAATCTTCGACCGGGGCTCGGTCGTCCGGAGCAAGCGAGCCCGCGGCCGTCCACGAAAAAATCCGGTGGCCGCGTAACCTTTGACCACCAATCTCAGACGACCGCGGCGTCCGGTTCCACGAAGCCCGGGATCAGGTTCTCTGATAACGCCCTGATCGGCACGTGGGCGTCCAGCTGACACAGGATGGCGCCGACCGAGGCGAGGACCCGCATGGGTATCGCCAATTTGACCGGCAGGTCAAGCTGGCGAGCCGTCTTGATCTGCGCCACCGACCGGTCGATCTGACCCACCGTCATCTTCTGCAGCCACTTGCGGGTGTAGTGGAAAACCTCGACTTCCACCGGCTCGACGTACTGGCGCAGCATGTCTTCGATGTCGCGCACCGATACCTGCTGACCCTTCTGAATGAAGCCGGCCTTCTCCATGGTCGGCAGCAGCATCTCGTAGTTCTTTTCCCGCGCATACCGCATTGTCGTTCCCAGCTCAACCGGAAATCCGCCCGGCAGCGGCGCCACGGCGCCGAAGTCGATGACGCCCAGCCGGCCGTCCGGCAGCAGCATGAAGTTTCCAGGATGGGCGTCGCCGTGCATCATCTCCACTCGCCGCGGCGCGTCGAAGGTGAGTTCGGTGAGCCGGGTGCCGATGAGATCCCGTTGTTCGGTGGTGCCGTTGCGGATGATCTCCGCCATAGGCAGGCCGTCGATCCACTCCTGGATCACCACCTTGGGCGCGCTGGCGACGATGTGCGGCACCGCGAAGTGCGGGTCATCTTGGTACGCCTTGGCGAAGGCGCGCTGGTTCTTGGCTTCCAGCCGGTAGTCGAGTTCCATTTCGGTGCGTTGCACCAGCTCGTCGACGACGCCCTGCACATCGGCTCCCGGTGAGAGCTGTCTGAGCACACTGACCATGCGCTGCATGGTCTTGAGGTCCGCGCGCAGCGCCTCGTCGGCGCCGGGGTACTGGATTTTCACCGCGACCTCGCGGCCATCCGACCACACCGCCTTGTGCACTTGGCCGATGCTGGCCGACGCCACCGGGGTGTCCTCGAAGGAACTGAACCGGCTGCGCCACTTGGTACCCAGCTGCGCGTCGAGCACCCGGTGCACCCTGTTCGCGGGCAGCGGAGGCGCGTCTTTCTGCAGTTTGGTCAGCGCTTCACGGTAGGGCTCGCCGTACTCGTCGGGTATGGCGGCTTCCATCACCGACAGCCCCTGACCCACCTTCATCGCACCGCCCTTGAGCTCACCCAGCACGGTGAACAGCTGATGGGCCGCCTTCTCCATCAGCTCGGCGTTAACTTCGTCTCTGGACTTGCCGGTCAGGCGTTTGCCGAACCCGAGCGCTGCCCGCCCTGCGATGCCAACGGGCAGGCTGGCCAGCTTCGCATTGCGTGCGGCCCGCCCCCGTTTGATGTCTGCCACCTCACCATCATCCATCACAGTTTGACGGCGACGATCGTCGACGCTCTCAACAGGGCTTTCAGCATGAGCACAGCGGATGCTTGCTCCATTGACGCGCAATTATCGAGCCGGCATGCAGATCGATTTCCAGCGTGGCGTTCAGCGCAGTCGGCGGACCGGACTCGCCCGCGTCTTCTCCGCGCACAGCCCCGATCACCCGGTGAACCTGACTGAGCGCCAATGCCGCGGTGGCCAGCAGGGTGGCGCGGTCGGCGGTGCCGATGGTGCCGCGCAGCTGCGCGGCCAGCGCCGGCCAGGCCGGGTCGCGGTCCTTGCGGTGTAAATCGGCGCATTCCAGGCAGCTCGTCACCCCCGGAATGACCAGCGGCCCGACCAACCCGGTGCCGTCGCGCACCCGAACCGGCAGATGAGCAACACCGTCCGCGCATAAATCGCGCAGCATCCTCGAATCGACCACCAGGTAGTCCGACAGCACCACCAGGTCGGTGCCCGCCCCAGACGCCGCGGCGTGCGGCTGGCTGCTGTGCTTGACCCGGGCGCCCGAGCAGCGCAGTGCGTCGACAAGCAGGTCGGACAACGGCCCGCGACCGTGCACCCGGATCGAGGCCGACCGGCCAGTACGTTGCGGCGAAGCCTGGCTGGCGACACCGGCGTCCACCAGCGCCGCGAGCAGGTGCGGCCAGCTCGCCGGCTTCGGCCAGTCCGTGGTCGGCGGCCGCGCGCTGCAGTTCGCCCAGACCGGCCCAGGATCGCATCGACCGCAGCAGCCCGGCCAGAGCGGCAGCGGTCAGGCCGCGGGGCGGGCGCATCATGACTGCGCGGCGCGGATCCCAACCCACTTGGACGGCGCCGTCGGGCCGCAGCAACACCGGCATCGCGGGGTTGAGCGCGTAACGGGGAGCCGGCTCAGAAAGGGTGCGGGCCTCATGCGACATCTCGGCACTGTGCCACCGCCGGGGCCGCCGGGATGCTCAGTTATCCACAGCTCCGCCCGGCCCGTCCTGGCCGGAACCGGGGGTCTAGGTCGCGCTCGAGCTGTGACCAACGATGTCTCGTCCCGCGGTCGCAACTTGGCGGCGTCGCGGTCTACTGCAAATCGTCAGGCCCCGAGATGGAGTTACGTCCAGCGGGCAGATCGGCGGCTGCTCGCCAGCTGCTCGGATTCTGCACACGCTGTGAAAGCGGGGTGCAGCGGCGCGGGAAGCCGTCCGCCGTCAACTCGGTGACGCCCAGCCGGCAGTAGATCAGTGTTGATCAGCAGCACTCGAACTTGGCTAACCAGTAGCTGTTGGCTGCGCTAGTTGCCGGTCACTAGCAAAACTGCAGATCCACCGACCACTGCCCGTACGCCCGACCTGCGGCGCCGTCATGCGCAGGCCCGATCCTCGGGTTCCAGAAGGACACCTTGAACGGCCCGCCCAGACCGGCGTTGGCGTCACGGATAGTGCCGGTCCCGCCGACAGCTGGGTAGAAGTCGTTCCAGCTGATCGACTGAAGGGCTGGCGGAGTACGCGGTGTGCAGCGAGCCTGCACCTGGTTATAGATGGCCGTCACAGCCTGCTCAGCTGAGGCTTGATCACCGACATCAGCTTGCGCCAACGGAGCGCAGGCGATGCCCACCGCCATTACGACTGGCATCGCTACTGCTTTGAACATGGGCTATCTCGCTCCCGGAGGGTGATATTACGGGCAAAACGCTCTCTTCGCGGCGGCGATCACCCAGCTCGCGTCGGCGCGGCTGATGCCCGGAGGGTTCGCGCCCGCCACGTCGAGCTCGGTGTCTATCTCGCTCTTCCCTGTGGCCAAGTCCCGGCAGGCCAGGTGGCCCGACTGGACTGCGTTGTTCATGTCGGGCACGCGAACGTTGTGGCTGTCCAGGAATGAGATGAACATTTGGTCGTGGTCGTCCGCGTGGGCGAGCGGGGCGCAGGCGATGCCCGCCGCCACAAGGACGGCGGGCATCACTACTGCCCTGTTCATCAATTGTCTTGGCATGGTGGTGGGTCGCCTGGCTTCGGGTCCTCCTGCGGCTTCATTGCAGGATTCACCTCCTCCTTGTTCTGGGACGCATTGATCAGGTGGCAAGGCACCACACAGTGATACTTATAGACCGGGCACGTTCCATCCGCATTGGCACCACCTGTGTAAAACGGTGGAAGCTGCCACTGCCCGATCTGCACCTCGACACAAGTCAGATTACCTCCCGCATCAGTGGTCATAACCTGGCTACCGTGGCACATCGGTCCCGCAGACGCCCGGGGCGCTTGCCCCACGAACAACGGTGCGAAGGCGATGGCGGCTGCCGCCGGGAGCGTCAACGCTGTTGTGATGTTCATGTTCACCCCGGCGAATTGCAGATCGCAGTGATGCCCTCAATGCAGGCATTGCGCCGGGTAGTCGGGTCAAGTCCTGGCCCGCCCTTTCCCGCATTGGGATCTACTGCCGTGTAGTCACAGCCAGAGGGATCTCCCGTCGCGCCCGCTCGTATATCGGCGCAGCAGGCGTTGTGCGCTGGCACCCAGTTGTTACCGCTCCCGTCAGGGCCCGGACACGCCTGGGCCACGGGCACCATGGGCGTCAGCGCCAAGATCGTCAGCGCGCCAAGCGGCGCGAATGCGGTAGCGGCTGTCGCCGCGAGAGTAAGTCCCGCTCGTTTGATCTTCATATTCAACCCTTCGTTGATAGCGGCAGGGAAATGCCGCTACTCAAAGCTTTGTAGGATCGGTCAAATGGGGTTTCGGCCATCTACGCCGCCACCAGCGGTAACTTCCATCACGACAGACAGAGCTGGTCAGACGCTGCCCCTTTGCAGTCAGGCGGCGGAATTTAAGGCACTGTGCAAACACGGCGGCTTTGCTGTCCCGACTGCGCTGGGTGATTTACTGCGGCGAGAGGCCGTGACATTGAGGACTAGGGCGGTTCAGGGCGTAGTGCGACACTCGCCGAAGGACGCGAGCATGGCGACACTCGCTACCGCTGCTGCGATCTTCATAGGTACACCTCCTTCGCTCTGCAACCCCCGAAGTTTGTGACCTCGAACAAATAATGACATGATTTTGGCTGTAAACAACCGCTTCGTTAGATTAGGTCGGTGCCATTCAATTGACGCTGGCGACCATTCTAAATATTAACGCGACTGTTCTTTTCCGAGATACTTCAACTGCTCAACTTTTACGTGACCAAGCGCAACCGCATGAGTAGTCGACTACTCGATCCCAAGGCAAGGCGGCGCTTATGACTTCGCCATGTCGCGTAATGAACGGCTAGAACAGCCGTGAATGATCTTCGGCCTGGTCTGGGTCATCAACAGTTGCCTCGGCTAGTGCTACACCAGGCAGCTCGTCACCGCCGGAATGACCAGCGGCCCGACCAACCCGGTGCCGTCGCGCACGCGAACCGGCAGATGAGCAACACCCTCGGCGCGTAAATCGCGCAGCATCCTCGAATCGACCACCAGGTAGTCCGACAGCACCACCAGGTCGGTGCCCGCCCCAGACGCCGCGGCATGCGGTTGGCTGCTGTGCTTGACCCGGGCGCCCGAGCAGCGCAGTGCGTCGACAAGCAGGTCGGACAACGGCCCGCGACCGTGCACCCGGATCGAGGCCGACCGGCCAGTACGTTGCGGCGAAGCCTGGCTGGCGACACCGGCGTCCACCAGCTGCCGCGAGCAGGTGGGCCAGCTCGCCGGCTTCGGCCAGTCCGTGGTCGGCGGCCGCGCGCTGCAGTTCGCCCAGACCGGCCCAGGATCGCATCGACCGCAGCAGCCCGGCCAGAGCGGCAGCGGTCAGGCCGCGGGGCGGGCGCATCATGACTGCGCGGCGCGGATCCCAACCCACTTGGACGGCGCCGTCGGGCCGCAGCAACACCGGCATCGCGGGGTTGAGCGCGTAACGGGGAGCCGGCTCAGAAAGGGTGCGGGCCTCATGCGACATCTCGGCACTGTGCCACCGCCGGGGCCGCCGGGATGCTCAGTTATCCACAGCTCCGCCCGGCCCGTCCTGGCCGGAACCGGGATCGAGGTCACGTTCGAACTGGGCGATCATGTCGTCGATCTCGCTGCTGTTGCCGCTGATGATCCGGTCGATGAAAGCGGCGGGCTCATCGAGGTCGGCGGCCTCGGGCAGCAGATCGGGGTGCTGCCAGACCGCGTCGCGGGCGTCCACGCCGACGGCTTGCGTCAACCGTTCCCACAGTGCGGCGGCCTCGCGGAGTTTCCGCGGCCGCAACTCCAAGCCGACCAGCGTCGCGAACGTCTGCTCGGCGGGTCCGCCAGTGGCCCGGCGCCGGCGCAGCACCTCGCCGAGGGCGGCCGCGCCCGGGATCCGGTCGCCCAGCGCGGCGGTGACAACGGTCTGCACCCAACCCTCGATCAACGCCAGCAGAGTGCCCAGCCGCTCGAGTGCCTGGGTTTGTTCCGGCGTTGCCTTCGGCTCGAAAACGCCTTCGTTGAGCAGCTGTTCGATGGCCGCCGGATCGGACAGCGACGCCGGATTGAAATCACGCGCCAGCTCCTCGATTCCGCTCATGTCGATCTTCATGCCGCGGGCATAGGCCTCGACAGCGCCCAGCAGCTGGCTGGCCAGCCACGGCACATGGCTGAACAGCCGGTGATGGGCGGCTTCCCGGGCGGCCAGGAAGGTCAGGATCTCGCTGCGCGGCTGCTCGAGGCCCGCGCCGAGCGATTCAATTGCGTTGGGCAGCAGCGCCGCCACGCCCCTGGGTCCCAGCGGCAGCCCGATGTCGGTCGAGGTGAGCACTTCACGGGACAACCGCCCCAGCGCCTGGCCCAGTTGGGAGCCGAAAGCCATACCGCCCATCTGCGACATCATCGACATCAACGGACCGGCCATTCCTCTGGCCTCCTCGGGCAGCGCCGAGGCCCACACCGTCGAGATCTGATGCGCCATCGGGTCACACAGCCGCTTCCAGGTGTCCAAGGTGTTGTCGACCCAGTCGGTCGGACTCCACGCGACCGCGCGGGTGGTGCCCGCCGGCAGCGAGGTGACCCCGTCCAGCCAGGTCTCGGCCAAGCGCACCGCGTCGGTGACCGCCGAACTGATCGCCGGCGGAATCGGCGCGACGAACCCGATCGACGTCGACGCCAACTGCCGGGCCAATTCGTAGTTGACCGGGCCGGAATCCTTGCCGCCGGTGGCCGTCATGGTGCCGGCGCCGCTGAACATCTGTCCGAGCCGGGTGAATATCTGGCCGAGGTCGGCCATGTCGAAGTCACCACCGAAACCGAACGGGTCAGCGGACCCCGAGCCGGACTCGGGGTCGTTGTTGTTCCGCTTGTCGCGGTCGGGGTCGTCTCCGGCGGAGAAGCCGAAAGGCGGGTCGGCCATACGTCAACGGTACTCATCAGCAACGCCGGGCGCGCGCCGCGCAATCACGCTGTGAGTGAACCGGCCCAGTTGAAGAGCCCAGTTAATGTAGGCGGCGTGAACAGGCGGATCATGACGCTGATCGTCGCGCTGGTGCCGATCGTGGTGTTCGGTGTGCTGCTGGCGGTGGTGACAGTTCCGTTCGTCTCGCTGGGTCCCGGCCCGACGTTCGACACGCTCGGGCAACTCGACGGCAAGCAGGTGGTCGACATCGAGGGCGCCCAGACCCACTCGACGTCCGGTCACCTCAACATGACGACGGTGTCCCAACGGGACGAACTGACGTTGGGGGAGGCACTGACGCTGTGGTTGTCCGGGCGCGAGCAGTTGGTGCCCCGCGACCTGGTTTACCCGCCGGGTAAGTCACGTGACGAAGTCGACCAGTCCAACAACGCGGACTTCAAGGAGTCCGAGAATAGCGCTGAATACGCCGCGCTGGGCTATCTGAAGTACCCAAAGGCTGTGACGGTTGCGACCGTCAACGACCCCGGACCGTCGGCCGGCAAGCTGCACGTCGGCGACGCTGTGGAAGCGGTCAACGGCACCCCGGTCGCCACTGTCGACCAGTTCACATCGCTGCTGAAAAACACCAAAGCAGGCCAGACCGCGGTCATCGGCTACCGGCGCAAGAATGCGCCGGCCGGGCAGCGCGCGGGTCACGCTCGGCGCTCACCCGGACCGTAATTACGGTTTCCTGGGCGTCGCAGTGATGGACGCACCGTGGGCGCCGTTCGTCGTCGACTTCAACCTCGCCAACGTGGGCGGGCCGTCGGCGGGGTTGATGTTCAGCCTGGCCGTCATCGACAAGCTCACCACCGGTGATCTCGCCGGATCGAAGTTCGTCGCGGGAACGGGCACCATCAGACTCGACGGCACAGTAGGCGCGATCGGAGGCATCACGCACAAGATGGTCGCCGCCCGGGAGGCCGGCGCGACGGTGTTCTTGGTGCCGGCCAAGAATTGTTATGAAGCTAACTCCGACGTTCCCGGCGGTTTGCAGCTGGTGAAGGTCGGCACTCTCGGCCAAGCGGTCGACGCGCTGCACGCCGTCACCGCCGGCGGTCGCCCGCCGAGTTGCTAGCCCGACGACGATGCAGAGCGTGCAGCGCGATGAGGAGGAGTCGGGCCATCAGATTCAGCCCGACGACGATGCAGAGCGTGCAGCGCGATGAGGAGGAGTCGGGCCATCAGATCCAGCGGACGGACTCGGCAAACCGGCGTCGCCGGTGCGTAGAGTTGTGACCGTCGAAACAAACCCCGACAGCAGCCGGTTTCAGCGGCGCCACGGGACCGAATTGCACAGGGAGCGTAGCCAGTGGGGATGCGACCCGCAGCGAGGATGCCGAAGCTGACTCGTCGCAGCCGGATTCTGATCGCGATTGCCCTCGCGGTGATCGTTCTATTGCTGGTCGGCCCCCGTCTGATCGACGGTTACGTGGATTGGTTGTGGTTCGGCGAGCTCGGTTACCGATCAGTGTTCACCACCGTCTTGATGACCCGCATCGTGGTGTTCCTGGTGGTCGGATCGGTGGTCGCCGGCATAGTGTTCGCCGGGCTGGCGCTGGCCTACCGCACTCGGCCGGTGTTCGTGCCCAGCAACGGTAACGACCCGGTGGCGCGCTACCGAAGCGTCGTGTTGGCGCGGCTGCGGGTGTTCGGTATCGGCATACCGGCCGTGATCGGGCTGCTGGCGGGGATGATCGCGCAGACCTACTGGGTGCGCATCCAGTTATTCCTGCACGGCGGCCATTTCGGTATCAACGATCCGCAGTTCGGCAAAGACCTCGGGTTTTATGCTTTCGACTTGCCGTTCTACCGGCTGGTGGTCAGCTACCTGTTCGTCGCGCTGTTCCTGGCTTTATTCGCAAACCTGTTAGCGCATTACATTTTCGGCGGCATCCGGCTCTCCGGGCGGACCGGTGCGCTGAGCCGCTCTGCACGCATTCAATTGACCAGCCTGGTGGGTACGCTGGTGCTGCTCAAGGCGTTCGCTTACTGGTTGGACCGCTACGAACTGCTGTCGCACACGCGCGCGGGAAAGCCGTTCACCGGCGCCGGGTACACCGATATCAACGCAGTCCTGCCAGCCAAGCTGATCCTGTTGGCCATCGCATTGATCTGCGCGGCCGCGGTGTTCTCGGCAATTGTGCTGCGCGACCTGCGGGTTCCGGCGATCGGTCTGGTGCTGCTGCTGTTGTCGTCGCTGATCGTCGGCGCCGGCTGGCCGCTAGTCGTCGAGCAGATCAGCGTCAAGCCCAACGCCGCGCAGAAGGAAAGCGAATACATCAGCCGCAGCATCACCGCGACCCGGCAGGCCTACGGCCTGACCGATAACGTGGTGAGCTACCGCAATTACAGCGGCGACACTCAAACCACCGCAGAACAGGTGGCTTCAGACCGCGCCACCACGTCGAACATCCGGCTGCTCGACCCGACCATCATCAGCCCGGCCTTCACCCAGTTCGAGCAGGGCAAGAACTTCTTCTACTTTCCCGATCAACTTTCGATCGACCGCTATCTGGACCGAGACGGCCACTTGCGCGACTACGTCGTCGCCGCCCGTGAACTCAACCCCGACCGGCTCATCGACAACCAGCGCGACTGGATCAACCGGCACTCCGTGTACACCCATGGCAATGGATTCATCGCGTCACCGGCCAACACGGTGCGCGGAATCGCCAACGATCCTAACCAGAGCGGCGGCTACCCGGAGTTCCTGGTCAACGTCGTCGGCGCCAACGGCGGTGTGGTGTCTGACGGACCGGCCCGGCTCGACCAGCCCAGGGTGTACTTCGGACCGGTCATCGCCAATACACCCGCGGACTATGCAATCGTCGGAAAGACCGGCGCAGACCGGGAATACGACTACGAAACCAGCACCGAAACCAAGAACTACACCTATACCGGTTCCGGCGGAGTACCGATCGGCAGCGGCCTGTCCCGTGCGGTGTTTTCAGCGAAGTTCGCCGAGCGAAACTTCCTCTTCTCCAACGTGATCGGCTCGAACAGCAGGATCTTGTTCAACCGGGATCCCGCGCAGCGGGTGGAGGCGGTGGCACCGTGGCTGACCACCGACAGCAACGTGTACCCGGCGATCGTCAACAAGCGACTGGTGTGGATCATCGACGGCTACACCACGCTGGACAACTATCCGTACTCCGAACTCACCTCGCTGTCGTCGGCGACCGCGGACTCCAACGAAGTCGCGTTCAACCGGTTGGGCCCTGACAAGCAGGTTTCCTACATCCGGAACTCGGTGAAGGCCACCGTCGACGCTTACGACGGGACCGTGACCCTTTATGCGCAGGATGACCGCGATCCGGTGCTGAAGGCATGGATGAGCGTCTTTCCCGGCACAGTCAAGCCCAAAAGCGAGATCACCTCGGAACTGGCCGCACATCTGCGCTATCCGGAAGACCTGTTCAAGGTGCAGCGGATGCTGCTGGCCAAATACCACGTCAATGACCCGGTGACGTTCTTCTCCACCTCGGACTTCTGGGACGTGCCGCTCGACCCGAACCCGACTGCCAGCAGCTATCAGCCGCCGTACTACATCGTCGCCAAAAACATTGTGCGCGACGGTGCCTCGGCGTCGTTCCAGCTGACCAGCGCGATGAACAGGTTCAAGCGTGATTATCTGGCGGCCTACATCAGCGCCAGTTCCGATCCTGCGACGTACGGCAAAATCACCGTGCTCACCATCCCGACTCAGGTCAACGGGCCCAAGCTCGCCAACAATGCGATCACCACCGATACCGCGGTGTCACAGGATCTCGGGGTGATCGGGCGGGACAACCAAAACCGGATCCGCTGGGGCAATCTGCTGACCCTGCCGATGGCCCAGGGGGGGTTGCTCTACGTCGAGCCCGTCTACGCCTCGCCCGGTGCCAGCGACGCGGCGTCGTCGTATCCGCGGCTGATTCGGGTAGCGATGATGTACAACGACAAGATCGGCTACGGCCCAACGGTGAGCGATGCGCTCACCGGACTGTTCGGTCCGGGCGCCGGCGCGACCGCGACGGGGATCGCTCCCGCCGAATCGGGGTCACCGCAGAACCAGTCACGGGGGACGCCGACACCGGCTGATGCCGCGCCGAACGGGCCGCCGGCACCGGCCGCGGCGCTGCCGCCGTCGCCCAACGGGGCGGTTCAGCTGTCGCCAGCAAAAGCCGCGGCGTTGCGGGACATTCAGACATCGATCGATGCCGCCCGCGATGCGCAGAAGAAGGGTGATTTCGCCGGGTACGGCGCTGCGCTGCAGCGGCTCGACGACGCGATGACCAAGTTCGACAACACCAAGTAGGCGGGTCAACGCGCGATTTGGCGACCGTCCCACGTTTTGGGTAACCTTGCGTTTACCGACGCGGGGTGGAGCAGCTCGGTAGCTCGCTGGGCTCATAACCCAGAGGTCGCAGGTTCGAATCCTGTCCCCGCTACCATTGTCATGTCTCGGGACATCGTTGACAGGTGTCCCGAGACATGGTTTACACCGTTAGCCGGTTTTCTGGTGAGTTTCCGCATTTGACGCCGCGTGGTTGGTAGTCGCGGGTGGGGTCCAGGACGAGTTTGCGGATGAGTTGGCCGGTGTGGCGGTCGAGGACGTGGATGTCGCGGTCGTTGATGAGCACGGTGACTTTGGTGCCGGTGCGGCGTTTGCCCAGGCCGATGTGGTGTAGGCGGCTGTTGTAGCGGATGGTGATGACGCCGGCGGCGTCGATGGTGTCGGTGCGGACGCGGCAGTGGGCGGGGATCAGGTAGCCGGTGGGGGTGGCTTTGGGTCGGTGGATGTAGGCCTGGGCTGGGGTGCGTCTGTCCAGCGCGCGGTGTGGTCTGCGCTGGTTGTAATAGGCGCGGAATTGGTCGCAAAGGTGTTGGAGCTCAACGATCGTGGCTGCAGGGTGTGCGGTCAGCCATTTCTTTTGAGTTTGGTGGAAGCGTTCGACTTTCCCGCAGGTCTGAGGGTGGTAGGGCCGTGAGGTCAGGTAGTGGATCCCCCGAGTGCCCAGGGTGATTTCCAAAGCGGTGCGGCCGCCGCGTCGGGGCGCTCCGGTGAAGATGGCGCCGTTGTCGGTGAGCACTGAGGCCGGCGTGCCCCAGGTGGTGAACGCGGTGGTGAAGGTGTCGGTGACGTCGCGGCCACCGATGGTGCGCCGGACCAGGCTGGCGATGGCCAGCCGGGAATGGTCGTCGATGATGTTGAGGATTTCCGCGCCGCCGCCGTGGGCGAGGTGCCAGTGGGTCACGTCGGCTTGCCAGCATTGGTTGGGCAGCTCTGCGCAGAAGCGTTTCCAGGACGAGCGGGGCCGTTTGTGCGGTTGGGGTGTGATGAATCCGCGGCGTTTTAAGATTCGCCAGATCGTCGAAACGGCAGGCACATTGGTGATGTTGGGGTCGGTGGCCAGATGGCTGGCGATGGTGTCGGCGCCGGCGTCGAGGCCACGTTTGGTCAGGGTCTTGCGCAGCCGCACGATGCGGTCTTCGACCTCGATGGTGACGGCCTGCGGGCTGGTGTGCGGGCGCCGTGAACGGGGCAGGTAGGCCGCATCGCCCTCGGCTTGGAAGCGTCTGCACAACTGTTGGACCCATTGGCGGGAGACGTCGTAGTCGCGGGCGACCTCGCTTTTGCTGCGTCCTTGCAGCACCACAGCGGTGATGACGAGCTGCGCTTTCGACATGGCCGACCTCCCCAGCGCTTGCAGAGGTGTCAACTATGTCGCGAGACAGCTGCCAACTATGTCCTGGAATCACACACTGTCCCCGCTACCATTGTAGATGTCTCAAGACATCGGAATAGGTCTGAACCTGCGTTAGGTTTGGGCCTTTTTGGATTTGGGCCTTTGGGGGCGCCGTTGGGTTGGTAGTCCTTGGCGGTGTCGATGGTTAGCTCGCGGAGCAGTTCGCCGGTGGCGGCGTGGATGATCCTTACGTGTAGGTCCTGGATAAGCAGCAGTACGCGGGTGCGGCTGTAGGTTCGCCCGACGCCGATGTGGTGCAGCCGGCCGGCGACGCGCAGGGTGATGACGCGGGCTTGGTCGATGCGGTCGCTGCGGACTCGGTAGTGGGTGTCGGTTCTGGTTGCTGGGTCGGCTTTGGGGCGGGCGGTGTAGGCGGTGGCAGGGTGGCGTGATGCGGTAGTGAGCGGTGTGGGCGGCGGTGGTAATAGGCCTTCATGAAGGTGTCGAGCTGGGTTTGTAGCTGGTCGATGGTGGCGCCGCGGGGCTGGTAGCTGAGCCATTTTTTGAGGGGTTGGTGGAAGCGCTCCACCTTCCCGCAGGTGGTGGGGTGGTTGGGGTTGGAGTTGATTTGGGTTACGCCGAGGCGGTGTAGTTCGTGTTCAAAGCCGTTGCGGCCTCCTTTTCCGCCGGACAGGCGGGTGGTGAACACCATGCCGTTGTCGGTCAACGTAGCTGCCGGAATGCCATGGATAGCAACAGTCTTGCGGAATTCAGCCAGGACGATAGGCCGGTCACGCGGTGATGGGCGGTGACCGAAAGGGCGTAGCGGGGTGGTCGTCGATCCAGTCCAGGATTCGACGTGCGTGTGATCGGCGAGTGACCAGTGCGTGAAGTCGGCCTGCCAGAGCTCGTTGGGCTGTTCGGGGCAAAGCGGATGTAGGACGACTTGGGGCGACGCTGCGGTGTGGGTGTCACCAAGCCTGCGGCGCGCAGGTCAGGACCTCGGCCTGCTGGCGGAACGACTACCCGAATACCAAGTGACCGACTCACCATAGTTGGTGGAATTTGAGCCACACCAGGTCTAATTGGTTGCCGAACCCGAGTGGCTCCTTCGATTAGCGGCTGATTCGGCCTCAACGCAAGATTTGGGAACAAATTTGGGAACAAACTCCGCCAAACTGCCCAAAAAAGGTGCGACACTGCCCGGAGACTCCTCCGGGGGCCGTTTTTATGCCTCTTGGGAACACTTCGCGGCCCTGTAACTACTCAGATGCGGACTAGTGGCGATCTGGTTCCCGCCCCGCTAGGTCTCCCATCGCAGTGACACGACCGTGGCCTACAACTGCCCGTCGCAAAACACAAGTGTCAACTCTACCTCGCATCTCGGCGTTTCGCGGGCCTTTTCACGATGCTTGCCGGACTCTTGACAGGCCGTCTCAGCAAGATTTTAACTTTCTCTAAGGATAATCGCATCTGGGTGCGGCCGAGAAGAAAGGCAAAAACGATGCTAAACGCTCTTGGTGTCGGTCGGTTGGGCTTGTTGGCGGTGGGTCTGGGAGTTGGGGCCGCGGTGGCCTCCACGCCTGGGGTTGCCTCGGCCGACACCGGCCTGTTCGATCCGAACGATTTTGCCGTGTCAATCGACGGGTTCTCGTTGTTCCAGAGCGGCACCGCCACCGCTACATCGGGCGCCGGGGACTTCGCGATCGCGGACGGCGCCAACAGCAGCGCCACCGCCACCGGCGGCATTTTCAATATCGCGTTCGCCAGCGGCACCGACAGCAACGCCCTTGCCGGCGCCGCCTTCGGCGTCCCCGGCAACCTCGACTTTGCCGGCGGCCTCGGCCCCGACATCAACGTGGTTGCTGGCGCCGGCAATTTCAACGGCGCCACCGCCGTCGACCCGGCTACTACCCCGAGCAGCCCTGACAACGTCTTCGCCGATTTCGGCTTCGACAACTCCGCCTTTGTTTACGGCGCCGGAGACTTCGACCGGGCCGGCGGCGACGCACTCGCGACGGGCAACTGCGACATTGCCGACATCTTCGGCAACAGCAGCCAAGCCCTCGCCGGCTCCGCCCTTACTGCCCCCGGTAACCTCGACCTGGCCGCCGACTTGGGCAACATGCTCGACGCGAACGCGACCGGCGCAAACTTCCTGATCGACATCATGCCCATGCTGGGAATGTTGGGAATGTAACAGGCTTTTTGTCGTTCCTGTCAAACGCGCATATGAAGATTGAGTCCAGTGTGATACCGGACGTTCGCTATATGGCCCAACACAGCGGCGAACTTATGCCCGCTTACCGTATCGACGGCGAAACCCACGAACCGAGAGACTTCGCCCAGTTGTCGCGCCTACCTAACGGCATTGTGCTGCCACTCGGCGCTGATATTTTTCAGCCGCGATAATTACCTTTCTTAACTGGGCTGCGCCGCACCATCCACTCGCAATGATTGCGTTCTGCTTCGGACTCGGCGCGGTGGTTCTGACGCTTATCGTTGCGACCACCATCTTTGGCATCAGCAAATTTGGATTATGAACTTACTTCATGAGTAGCGCACCCAAGGAGAGTCACCGCAACTGATTCTAAGCCGCCTCGAAGAATTCAAAGCACAAAATCTCGAAAAAGCGCGCTTGAAGTGATGGATATAATATCAATGTGGACCTGAATTATGTCAACCCAGACCTCTCGGAGCTAATCGCGAATATCGAGCTCCATCGTGGCGAGCGTATGGTCATCGGTTTGGCCGGTCCTCCGGGATCCGGAAAGTCAACGCTGGCAGGCTACGTCGTCGACGAAATAAACAGGCACGGAGACAGCACCGCCGCGGTCTTACCGATGGATGGCTTCCATCTTTCGAATTCTCAACTCGAAAAAAAGGGCATCGCTCAAATTAAGGGTGCACCAGAGACATTCGATGTCAACGGATTCGTCTTAGCCCTTTCTCGAGTACGGTCACCAGTTCAGGATACGTTGTATGTGCCCGACTATAGTAGAGTCCTCAACGAACCGATCGCGGCGAGTATTGCCATTACGGGGGAAACAGACATCATTGTAGTCGAAGGCAACTACCTGTTGCTGGAATTTGGCGACTGGAAGAACGTCTGGCAGTACTTGGATCGCGCTTGGTTCCTCAGCGTCGGGTGGGAGGTTTGCCGCGACCGCCTTATTGCACGGCAGACAGCCGGCGGCAAGTCTCTCACCGAAGCGTCGGAGTGGGTAGAGCGTTCTGATAAGGCTAACTTCGATTTGGTGGTGAACGGTTCAAGAGCTCAGGGCGTCTTTCTTATCTCATGAACATGTCATCGCCTATCGGCAAGTACCGACATCTGCAATGACAGGCCCGCAGTTGGAGCGCCGCCTGGGTCTGACAGATGCGGTCATCATCGGATTGGGATCGATGTTCGGCGCCGGCGTCTTCGCCGCATTGGCGCCGGCTGCTTCGGCCGCCGGGACCGGGTTGCTGATCGGCCTAGCAGCCGCGGCCGTCGTCGCATACTGCAACGCCTTGTCATCGGCACGCTGTGCCGCCCGCTTCCCCGAATCTGGCGGGACCTATGTGTATGGCCGCAAGCGTCTCGGCGATTTCTGGGGCTATCTGGCCGGCTGGGCATTCATCACGGGCAAGACCGCGTCGTGCGCGGCGATGGCGCTGACAGTCGGGTTCTATGCCTGGCCGGGACAAGCCCATGCGGTCGCCCTCGGCGCGGTTTTGGCGCTGACAGCAATCAACTACACCGGCATCCACAAGTCCGCCGTGGTTACCCGCATCATCGTCGCGGTGGTGCTGATGGTGCTCACAGCGGTCGCAGTCATCGGTTTAACGTCCGACAGCGCCCACCTTGACCGGCTCGAAATCGGCTCCGACGTCAGCGCCTACGGGGTGCTGCAGGCGGCCGGCTTGTTATTTTTCGCGTTCGCCGGATATGCCCGGATCGCGACATTGGGCGAGGAGGTGCGCGATCCAGCCCGCATCATCCCGCGAGCGATCTCGTTCGCGCTCAGCGTCACCCTGATCTTCTACGCAGTCGCCGCGATCGCCGCGTTGGCTGTGCTGGGCAATCACGGCCTAGCGCATGCCACCTCTCCACTGTCGGACGTGGCCCGGATCACCGGGACGCCAGGATTGGAGCCGCTCGTGCGGGTCGGCGCGGTGGTGGCTGCACTCGGCTCACTGCTCTCGCTGCTGCTCGGTGTCTCGCGCACAACATTCGCGATGGCACGCGATCACCACCTGCCACACCACTTTTCGGTGGTGCATCCCAAAACAAAGGTGCCGTACCGCGCCGAGCTCGCGTTAGGCATCGTCGTGGCCGTAGTGGCCGCCCTCAGCGACATTCGCGCGGTGATCGGCTTCTCATCATTTGCAGTCCTGGTGTACTACTGCCTGGCCAATGCCTCGGCGCTGACCCTCGGCAATAAAACTATCCCGACGCTGGGATTCATCGGCTGTCTTGTATTGGCTTGCGCGCTGCCGCTGAGCTCGGTGCTCGTTGGCGCTGCCGTTTTACTCGCGGGCGCCGCAGCTTATGCCGTGCGCTGGATACTGCGTGCCTGAACGAGTGCGTCAGGCGGCCGGCGTCCAACTGCCACGCGGGCAACGAACCCTAGAGCCAGCCGGTGCGCGCGGCCGCAACCGGCTCGGCCGGGGCGGGGGCCAATTCGCCGTTCCAAACGCTGTTTAGCATCCTCTTCACTGCGGCGACAATTTCCGGGGCCGCCGCGACGAGCCCGGTCCTGTCGGCTTCAGTGACCTCCTCGGCATCGACGCCTGCTCGGATCAGTACGGCGGCCGGGTCGGCCAGCTCATCGGCCAGCCAGGCCAGCGGGTCGGCGGACAGCTCGGGAACGAAGTGCCGGGGTCCGGGTTCCCAACCGTTGAAACGGGGGTGGTGATGAGCCCGGTCCAGCGTGCCGGGCGGACTTTCGGTGGACCCGAAAATGTCTACCCGCCAGACCGGGCGGGTGAACGAAATCGGTACGCCGGCGTAGATCGATCCTTGCGGCTCGGCCCGATCGACGAGGCGGAGTTCCAGTCTGACTCCCCGTTCTGGGGTTTCTTGACCGGCGAGGGGGACCGGGTCGATGAAGTACATGTCCCCGACGACCACACCCAGGGCTTCGAATCCGAACGCTGCGAGCATTGCGTACCTTTCCTTGTGCATCTTCGAGCGTAGACGCAGCCGTTGCGGGCGGCGGCCGCCCGCGACCGCAGGGCGGGTGAGCAGCGTGTTGATCCCGCGATTCGCCCGGCTGCTGCTCCTCGCCGACAGAGTGACCGAGCCAACGCATCCAGCGGCGGCTGCTACAGCAGTGTCGATGACGGAAGAGAGCCGCAAAGTTGCGAGCTGCAGCAGGTGCGTGCGGAGATCCCGAGGTTGGCAGCTTCGCGACCGTGAATTAGAGCGTGTCGGCCAAGCAAACCGGCGGCGCGGCCGGAGAAGATGCAGCCCCCGAGAAACGTGCCCTCCAGCGCGTTGTAGCCGTGCACGCCGCCACCGCTGAAGCCGGCGACTTCACCTGCGGCGAAAAGGCCGGGGATGGGTTTGCGGTCTGCGGCCAGGGCGCGTGACGCCAGGTCGGTTTGGATGCCACCCAGAGTTTTCGGGTCAGTTCGTGGGGGCGACGAGGCCGGCCAAGCCGGCGCCGACGACGATGACGTCAGCGTCCATAAATCGTCCTTCACTCGGCTGCGAGGGGCTGCGTCCGCTATTCCGGCCCTGCTCGATCCCTCGTGGCGGCACCCGGCCGGCGCGCGGATTCGTGAAACGACCCCCGGAGTTCTCTCCGGGGGTCGTTCTCATTCTGGCTTCCGGTCTGGAGGGCGGTTGCCCGACGCAATCATCGCGTGGGCCGGGCTTGTTACTGCCCGGCGGACGTCAACTCTGGAGCCCCGGGCGGCGAAGCGTCGGGGGCCGGCTCCCCGGGTGGTGGAGGCGGCGGTGCAAACCCGGGAATGCCAGGAGCCGGGGGCGGCGCAGCGGGAGGCGCTCCGAGCCGACTGGCGGCGAAGTCTGCCCCGGTGTCGATGAAATTGGCATCGGTCGCATAGGTGTCGTGCGCGGCGAAGTTCAATCCGTCAGAGCACACCGGGTCTTCCGGGACGCACACTTTGATGGTTTTGGCTTGGTAGACCGGGCCGATGACGACCGGCGGCTGGCCGAGGAAGTTCATTGCGCGAACGTTCGGTGTTCCGAACAAGACGACGGCGGCCACGTGCTTCGCCACATCGGGCGACAGTGGTTTCGGCACGGTCGCCGGGTCGATGCCGTCGGGTACCGCAGCAGAGGTGACGAACCCCATCACGGCCGCGCCTTGGGAGTAACCCCCGAGCACCATCTTGGTTTGTGGGCAGTTGTTCGCCGTGGCAACCACGTGCGTCGCGGCGTCTCTGATGCCCTCGACGCCGGTGGACCACTCGTCGCTGGCGGGGTAGTTCACCGGGTACACCGAGACCGTTCCGACGCGGGAACGCAGGGCGTTGATGAATGCGTCTCCAGTCGGGCCCGGGCCGGGCGCCTCGCCGGTGCCACGGGCGAATAGCACCTCGGTGTCCGGGCAGGGCGCCGCGGACGCGGTCCGCGCGCTCGCTCCGAAACCCGGAAGTAGACAAGCCAGCACCGGCGTCGCAGCGGCCGCGAGTCCGCCGATCACCAGTCGATTCATGCAGCGTCGTGTGTTCACGTCTACTTTTGCCCTTTCACTCAAAAAACACGTTACGGGCTTAGCCAGTTCCGCGTCGGGATGTCCGATTTTTGCTCATCGGCAGCCCCAGTGTTGACAAAACTTGTCGGGTCAACACATTGTGGGCCGGTTTTTTGTCTCGGCGGCAACCGCAACGCCGCTGGGTCGGGCACCGATGTCGGCGCTGCGGCCGACGCCGTCGCCAGTCCGCCGCAATCACCGCGAGTTGGCGCACGCCGCGGCCACCCGCGGACGCCGTGACAGGGTCCGCCCTACCTGCTGAAGGCAACCCGGTGTGCTTTTCATAACAGGAAGCAACCGGCCCTGTCTAGACCGGGCGCCGGCGACCGCAACTGGACGAGTCGGGGGTCGAGGTCTCGCCGCAGCGGGTCGAGCCTTTAGTCGAGCCCGGCGAGGTAGCCGGCGCCCAGCTCTTGGGTGTTGATCACCACCTCCTGACGCACGAGCGTGTACGCCGAGCAGACGTGCTTCTTCGGCTTGGCGATCTGCCGTCAGTCCAGCTTGAACCGTCCGGCGAATCCGCGCAGCGGCAGGTCCGCACTCGTCAGCAGTCCGGGCGGAGCGGCGACGACCGACGTGATCGCGTTGAGCGCAGGCATACCGGTCACAGTCATACCGAGGGAGGCGAAGTAATCCGAGTTGGACAGGTCGACGCCGGGCTTGGGAAAGATCATGTGCTTGTTGTAAATGTTCGGGTCACCCTTGATCTGAGTGATGTAACAGCCCTTGATATCCCAGCTGGGGTCCGTGTAAGGAGTCATCTGCCATTCGAGGTGCGTTTCGATTCTCGGCACGTTGTCGACGATGCCCTGGTACTTGAGGTAATTGCCGCCCAGTGAGCCTTTGGGCAAGGTGTACCAGCCCAGGTCGACATCGTTGGTGCATGCGCCCAATTCGTAGCTGAACTTCACTTCGTCGAGTTGCAGGCCGAAGCAGTCGGCCATCATGAGCACGCTGTCGGCGAAGACGCGGGTGTACTTCTCGAGCTTGGCCGGCACGTCGGGATCTTCAACCGGTGATCCGTAACCGACCTCGATCCAGGTGTCCTTCGAGTGATGACAGGACACGTCGACGGATTCGATGGTGGTGATGTTCTCGATCTCGGCGACGTCAGCTGAGCACACCACCCCCAGGATCTGGTTCACCCCGGGGTTCATGCCGGTGCCGTAGAACGTCGAACCGCCCTTTTCGCATGCTTCTTGGAGCAGCTGGGTGACCGGCTTGCCGGATTGGTGGGGATGGTTGCGGTCACGGTGCCAGCCGGTGATCCAATCGGCGGTGGTGACAATATCGATGCCGGCTTCGAGCACCTCGACGTAAAGGTCTTCGTCTGGGAACACGCCGTGGAAGGTCAGAACATCTGGCTTGGCCGCGATGATCTCGTCGACGGAGCCGGTGGCTTTGACGCCGACGGGCGCCACGCCGGCCAGCTCACCGACGTCCTTACCGACCTTTTCCGGTGAATAGCAGTGCACACCAATCAACTCCAAGTCGGGCTGGGCGGCGATGCGTTTGATCATTTCGGTGCCGACGTTGCCGGTGGCCACCTGGAAGACTCTGATCGGCTGACTCACAGGGCGTGACCTTCCTCGAACGTAAGAAGTGGCGTCAGTTGGCAGCGGCTAAGTCGGCGGCACGCCCGCCTTTAGCGTCGGGATAGAACTGCCGCGCCCACCGGCGAATGGCATTGAAGCCCTCTGACTCTGATCCGGTCAGCGCCGGCGGGTCGGAGTAACGCTGATGTGACCAGATGTAGATGTCCTGACTGAATTGCGCGATGACCTCATCGCCGAACAACCGGGCCTTCGCCGCGGCGCGTTCAGTGTCTTTGCCGGGAGTCCGGCCGATGTAGACGGTGAACCGAACGTCGGAGGTGTACTCGTCGACCGGCGTCACACACGAGATTGTGCGGTTGTCGACCATGCCCCAACTCCTGGTCACGGCGATACCGAGTCCGCCGTTGATGGCTTCGACGCCGCTGCTGACGTCTTCGATCTTCTGGTCGTCAGCGCCTTCAAAGGTGATGGTGAAGTCGACGAAGGACACCGGGTCCTCGAAGTCGTGGCGGGTGAAGATCGGGACGATCGGGGTGTTGTGAACGTATTTGAAATGCGCGAAGTCGACGCCGTTCTCCAGCACATACTGCGGGTGCATCTCCAGGGCCGTTCGGACCAATCGCTGTTGCGGATAATAGTCGGCGGCACTGCGGTCATCGGAGAACGAGGCGAAGATATCCGGTGCCTCGAAGAACGGTTCGCGGCCCTCGGTGTCATGCCAGATGTACACCGACTCATTGCGTTCGACCACCGGATAGGTGCGGATGCGCCGGCCCCGGTTGGGTCGATCCTCGTACGGTATGCACACGTTGCGGCCCTGCCGACTCCACTGCCACCCGTGGAACGGGCATTGCAGCACATCACCTTTCACCGTTCCGCCGTATCCCAGGTGCGCACCGAGGTGTTCGCAGTAAGCGTTCATCACAGTCAGCTGACCCGACTCCGCCCGCCACGCGATCAACTCTTGACCGAAACACTTGATGGTGTGGACGCTGCCGATCGCGATCTCGTCGGACCAGGCCACCTGGAACCAGCCGGTCGGTTCCATCGACAGCGGCGGCTTGGCCATCACCGGTTATCCTTTCGGTCGGCACCGTGGGAGTCACCACGGACTCTAGAAAAGTTTCGTAGAGGTGTCAATGAAAGCGGATCCGCAGCGCTACCATCAGACAGTGCCCGAACCGGACAGCGCTACTCGACGGTCCAATCGGCGTGGATTGGCTACGCGTGAGGCGTTATTGGCGGCGGCGACCGAGGCGCTCGCGACCGGCGACCGGGCAGCGGTCTCGGCCAACCGCGTCGCCAAGAAGATCGGCGTCACTTGGGGGACCATCCAGTACCAGTTCGGCGACGCTGATGGACTGTGGTCGGCCGTCTTGCATTTCACCGCCGAGCGCCGCGCCAACCTGTTCACCGATACCGACACCGCGCTTTCGCTGCGAGCGCGTGTCGCAGACATCGTCGACACCCTCTACGACGGACTAGACGCCCCTGACTCGCGGGCGATCGAGAACCTGCGCGCTGCGTTGCCGCGCGACCCCGCCGAGTTGGAACGTCTCTATCCGCAAACAGCAGCAGAGCTTCGCTGCTGGGGACGAAGCTGGCACGAGACCTGCCAGAAGGCGTTCGCCGATCTGCACGTCGACCCGCAACGGGTTCGCGAAGTAGCCGCGCTCATCCCCGGTGCCATGCGCGGTCTGGTGTCCGAACGCCAACTCGGCACCTATGCCGACCTTGATGAGGCCCGCCGCGGGCTGACCAACTCCATCGTCGCCTACCTGGAACCAGCCGAACCGCGCTGAAGCTCGACGGCGAAACCGCCCCACCACACTAAACGCAGCAGTAACGTGCTGCGGGTGAGCAGCGTCGTGTTAGCCAACGGGCGAGGGCGCTGGCTGGCGTTGGCGGCCTCGATCGCCGCCTGCGTCGCGATCTTTCACGCCCACAGCACACAGCCGCGGTGCTGCGTGGAGATGCCCGAAGCGATCCCGACGAGCCAAGCGGCTTTGCCGACCGGCGGACCGGCCGTCGTCGCACCCACGCCCGCAGAACTACTGGCCGCCAGCGAACCTCTCAGCAGCCGGGAATTCCCGTTCGCATTACCGCCCGGCGTCGCCCCGGAAGCAGGATTGCAGGTTCACACGATTCGAGCGGCCCGCGCCATCAGCGTGCTGTTTCCGGAAATCACCACGATCGGCGGGTTCCGCCAGGATGCGTTGAAATGGCATCCCAACGGCTTGGCGATCGACGTGATGATCCCGAACTACCGCAGTGGCGAGGGAGTTCAGCTCGGAAACCAGATCGCCGGTTTCGCATTGGCGAACGCGAAACGCTGGGGCGTGCTGCACGTCATCTGGAGGCAGGCCTACTATCCGGGCATCGGTGCCCCGAGTTGGACGGCGAACCTGGGAAACGAAACGGCCAACCATTACGATCACGTTCACATCGCCACCGACGGCGGGGGATACCCGACGGGGCAGGAGATGTACTACATCTGACGCGCGTCGGCCCGCGTCAGTTGTAGAGCACCGGCGCGTAGGACGCGGAATTTCCGGTGCCGTTGCAGGTCACGGCGACGCTGTATTGTGCGCCGAGCAAGGGAATCACGACGATCAGCGGAGTCGAGGGATTAGGCCCGGTCACCAGCTTGTCGGCGTCCCAGGGCAGCGTCGGCGGCTCCACCCCGACGGAGTGGTAGTGGCAGATCTCCGTCACGCCCGGCGGATTCGCGGTGTCGACGATGGTGGCGAACACGCCGAGACCGCCACCGCCGTAGATGACCTCGAGGGTGCCGCTGTCATTGGTGAACTGCACCGGATTCGCGGCGTGCGCCAATCCGGCGCCTGGGAAAAGCATTGCCGCCGATGCTATCGCGGCGGCCGCGACGATGGCCAAGGCACGCATTCTCGTCTTGTTGAGCAGGTCGTTCATCGCTTCGCTCCTGTCTCCATCGGACTGCGTGTAAGCACGCAGATGGCGGTGGTGTCTGACTACGAGGATAAACCGCGGAGTCCGCCGCTCACCGGTTATGCGTGGCCCTGTCAACGGCGCAGTAACACGCGATGTCGTCACTACCGTTCGCGATGTCTGCATCCCGGCCAGCAGCAGGGCCTGCGCAGGCCCTGCTCCAACTCCTCCTGGGTCCGCCTGATACGGCGCTCTCGGGTGGCCGCCTTCTTGGCGTCCTCGACCCAGCAGATGAACTCGTTCCGGGCCAGCGGCGTGATGTCGTTCCACGCGGCGAGTGCCGGGGCGTTGGCGGTCAGTGCCGTGCGCAGGTCCGCCGGTAGTGCGTGCACAACGCCACCGGGCAGCTGCTTGGTCACGAGAGAAGGATAAGCGAGATCTGGTTTACCGGTGAGATGCCGAGGATAGTTTGGAAGGTGCAAACGACTGGCTGCGCATGCTGCGCTTACCAGCAGCCTTTATCCGCAAAGCCAGTCAGACTGACGGCGCCTTTCAGGCATCGGAGCGAACGGGCAGGTTCGCCGGATTCGTCCCCTACCGCCTCCTCTCGCGCTCTGCTTCTCGACGGCGGAACAATCGTCGATCCCCGCGACGGCAGCATCGCCGCCGATATGAACGTCCTGATAAGAGACGGGCGCATCGTCGACCTGTCTCCGAGCGGAGCGCCTCACCAGGATCCGACTACGCATCGCATCGATACCGCGGGCAAGTTCATCGTGCCGGGTTATAACGATATGCATTCGCACGCACTGAATCTCAGCGATCCGTCGGGAAGCCTGGCGCTGATGCTCGCCGAAGGCGTCACGGGGTTCCGGCAGATGTCGGGTTCGCCGGCGCTATTGCAGAAACGGCGTGAGCACGCGTTGGCGATGGGCCCTGCGACACCGGCCCTGCTGGAGACGCCCGGAACCATCCTCACGCCCCTCAACGCCGGGTCGAAGAAAGCCGTCGCCGAGGAGGTTCGACGCCAGCACGCCCAAGGCGCCGACTTCGTGAAGATTGTCCTGGCCGACCCCGACGTTTTCATGGCAGCAATCCGGGAAGCCGTTGCCGTCGGCGTCCCGATTTTGGGTCACCTGCAAGAAGGCGTCGACGTGGTGGCCGCTTCCCGAGCCGGGTTCCGGTCAATCGAGCATCTCGGACCGGGCTCGCCGGTGTGGGCGTCCTGCTCCACCCTCGGTGAGGAGTTACGCCGGCAGGCCGCTCAGCGAACGGTCGTCAAGGCGCCGCCTTTCAAGATTCCTTTTCTCGAACGCATCGTTGGTTGGCGGATGCAAAAGCTGTTGGTCAACCCATCCGCCTTCTCCGATCCCGCCGACGTCGCCCGGATACAGCGTGCGCTGGACAGCTACAGCGAGGACAGAGCCGCCGCCTTGGCCGCACAACTCGCCGAACACCACACCTGGCAGGTGCCGACGCTGGTTCGGCTGCGAAGCATGCAGTACGCCGGCGCACCGGAATACGAATGCGACGAAACGCTGGCCTACTTGCCGGTGCGAAACATCAAGAGATGGCGCAAAGTGACGCAGAAGTTTCTGGAATTGCCGGCCGAAGCCCGCGCGACGTACCGGGCGTTATACCCCCGCCAACTCAACCTCGCCAGACTGTTTGCCGATCACGGTGTCTCGATGATGACCGGTACGGACGGCGGATCCATGATGGCGCCCGGCTTGACCCTTCGTCAGGAGTTCGCCGAACTGGCCAATGCGGGTCTTTCACCGCTGAAAATTCTGCAGATGACCACCATCAACCCCGCCGAGTACCTCCGACGGCAGGACACCATGGGGACTGTCGAGCCGGGTCGGCAAGCCGACTTAGTGGTGCTCGACGCCAATCCGCTGGAAAGTGTCGAAAATCTGCATCGGATCAGTGCCGTTGTCAGAGCGGGAAGGCATTACCCAGCAACGGAATTGGCTGCGCTGAAAGCCAAAGTGGCAGCGGCACGCTGAATCTTGCACCGCCGACAGCTGATCAATCGGTCCTGATCGGCAGTTGCAGATAGGAGGCGCGGGATCCTCCGGTATGGACAACGTGTTGCCCAGTGTTGTGCGGCGTGTATTCCCTTAGTGCTGGCATCCAAGGCCCGAACAGGTTCTGCGCACTGATGACCAGCCGAAGCTGCTCGCCTGGGTAGAACGCCAAACCAACTGGAGCCAAGTCGATCTCAACGTCAACCACTTCGCCGGGGTGCAGCTTCTCGACCCTGTCGAAGCTGTGTGCAGGCACTTCGTCGGTCGACAGCGTCGCGTCCAGGTGCCGCATCGACACGCGCAGACGGCCGTTTGAGCCTTTGTATCGCAGAATTGATGCTCCGCGCTCGGTGACGTCGTGAATTTTGGCGCCCTGGTTCGGCACCGTGAACTGCTGCAGCGGCGTCCCCTGCTCATTCAGCTTTTGCACGAAGACGAAGAGGTCCATGTCGTCGGCACCCTTCGCCTCGACCCACAGACGCGCTTTGGGGTAACCGACCATGGTGGTTCGCTGGTCAAAGCGGATGACGAAGGAGACGAGGTTCGGGTTGGCCGCTACGTTGTAGGCCGTCGTCATCTCCTCGGTGGGTGGCTGCGTGCGCAGCGTGCGTGCGCCGCCGTCGAGGTAGTACTTGGTGTAGGCGACTCGTTCCGGCGGGAACTGATTCGCGGGCACATTCAGCTCGTCACCGCCTTCAAGGTCGAGAACCGCGTACCGAACGCGCGGGATGTGCTCCCAGCCGTTGTCCGCAGCTTTCAGGAAGTGATCGAAGAACCGGCGCAGGTCTTCCCTGTTGGACTCGTCGTAGTAGTCGGGCCACTCCTGGCTGTTGTGAATGCGCAACCACTTCTCCTTCGACCCGATCCGCCGCCAAGCACGGAAGGTGCCCGCAGTGTGCAGCGTGTTGGAGTAACTGGCCACCACATACGCCGGCACGGTAATCCGGTCGACGCGCGGGATCTTGTCGTCCCAGAGGTCGTTGAACAGCGGATAGCGCTCAGTTTCGGCGAGGATATCCTCCTTGCGGTTCTTGCCCCAGAAACTGTTGTCCTGCAACTGTACTGCGAACCCGATGTCCGGCATGCCGCCGCGCATCGCGAGGTCGCGGTAGACATCGCTGACGCCCTCCCACGGGTTGATCGCCGTCAAGTGCGGCGGCTGCTCGGCTCCGGCGAACCACTGTGCAACCGCGAGATAGGAAGTGCCGCTCATAGCGACCTTGCCAGTGCACCATTCCTGGACGGCCAGCCACTCGATCAAATCGTGGCAGTCCTGGCCCTCTTGGCGGTCCCACAGCACGCTGTCACCCTCTGACTCGGCGACGCCTCGAACATCCGGATTGCATATCGCATAACCCTGGGCGCACCAATACGCCGGGTCGGGTCCCTCGAACTTGTGCAGGCCCGACACGAGCCCGTGGCCGAGACCGACGAGTTCGAACACCCCCTTCGCAGCTGGCGAGCTTCCCTCACCCTTGCCGTATGGGCTCCACGCAACGATGACCGGCACCTTCTCGGCGCCCACCGGCCGCAGGACATCGACGTAAGTCCTCACACCGTCACGCATGGTGACCTCGACATCCTTGTCGAGCACGATGTCGACCGGCAGGGCCCTGAACTCAGGTGCGAGCTGAAATCCCGCCGGCAGAACCCGCGTGCCGGGATCGAACCCGCTCAGCACGCCGTACCTCGCACCGGGTTCCAAAGCGTGAGACGGCGTGAACAGTTTCTCGCTGCGAACCATGTCCAGCCCTTCGATTCTGCGTGCCGTCCGGCCCCGGACCACGCCCTCAGCCATGCTGATCAAACGAAATCTGAGCCGCCGTCGACGTTGACCGTGGCGCCGGTGACATAGCCGTTGCGTCGGGAAACCAGGTAGGCGGTGATGGACGCGACCTCCTCGGGCAGCCCGGCGCGGCCAAGATCGCATGGCTGGTGAAAATTGTGGTCGATCCACGTCATCACATCGTGTGGATTGGCGGCATCGAGTCCTTCGGCGGCGAGCAGGTCTTTGAGTTGCTCGGTGAAGCTGGCGGTCACGATCGTGCCAGGGCAGACGCAGTTGACCAGAATCCCGTCTTTGGCGAGGCTCTTCGACAGATTTTTGGTGACACTCGACAGTGCTGCCTTCGATGCGGTGTAGGCGACGATGCGCGGATTCTGCCGCTGAATGGAGTGCGCAGACAGCGTCACTATGCGGGCCCAGTCAGCGGCGCGCAGCATCGGCAACGCAGCGCGGATCGAGCGGACACCCGACATGGTGCCAAGCGTGAATGTTGCATCCCAATTGGCGTCGTCCATCTGCTCGAAGTACCCGTCACCCGGTCCGATTGTGTGGACAAGGCTGTTCAGCTCACCCCAGCGTTCGAAGACCGCGGCGAAGCCGGCGGTGATCGACCCGGCATCGGCCATGTCCACGCTGACCCCGACGGCGTCGGGAGCGCCTGCCGCTTTCAGCGATTCGACCGCGGTGTCCAACGACGTTCTGGTCCTTGCCATCACGGCGATGCTGGCGCCTTCGGCCGCCAAGGCTTGCGCTATGGCCAGTCCCATACCTTTGCTGCCGCCGGTGACCACCGCTTTCGATCCGGCTAAACCCAAATCCACCATTGCTCCTGAAAGTCAGTGCCGCACAACGACAGCGGCGATGGTTTCGGGTGCCACGCCCAGTCCGCGCAGGCAGAAACGCAGAACACCTTCGCGAACCTCGACACGCTCACAATCGCCTGCTGCCCAGTGTCGTTCAGTTCCAGCCCAAACCACGCCCTGAATCGCCTGGGCGGCAGTGGACGGGTCGATGTCGCGAAAAACGCCGTCCACCAGACCGCGGTGAAGTTGCTCGATGAGTGGCTGCAGCATTTCGGCGTAAGCGGGCTGGATGAGCTCAGGTGCTGCAAACATCTGTGATTGGGCTTCTGCGGAAAGGTCACGCAGATCAGATTTGATGTTCTCGTCGAACGCCAAGTCGAGGCGTCCGTCGACCCAAGCGGCGACCGCTTCAACCGGGTTGGCGGCCTGCGCCATCTTCTTCGCCAATCTGCGCTTCTCGACTTGCGCTATCTCGAGGAACACAGCGGCGACCAGTTGGTCCTTGGACTGAAAGTGCCGGTAGAAAGCCCGAGTCGACAGCTTTGCGCGATCGAGCACTGCGGCGATGCTCAACCCGCGCACTCGTTGTTCGCGCAACGTTTCCGACGCCGCGGCAATAAGGGTACGGCGCACCTCAGGGTCAGGCGCAAGCTTGTTCCGCCGCCGCGTAAGTCGGTTAGTCATGCGGTCGCGTCGTAGGTGTCGAGGTAGGCTGCGAACCGTTCGTGGACACCCTCGGGGGTGAGACCGTAGTCGGCCAGATCGTAGTCGTGAGGGCCGCGCGAGCCTGGTCTGTGCTCGCGAGCCCACCGCTCGACTGAACTCGCGGTGGCGTCAGAGAACGTCAAACCCAACGAACTGTAGGCGGAATGCAAGGTGCGTACCGGGTCAACTTGTAAGTCGGCGAAGGCAACATCGGAAAACCGTTCGTCACCGGCGCGTTCGCGGAAAGTCATCGCCCGGCGGGTAGCCTCCGCCCAGCTGTCGAGCTGCTCTGCGCCCAGTTCCTCGGGATCGTCGCGATCGCTACTCCAGCTGCGAACGTACCGGATGAGGCTGCATACCGAAGCCATGACCTTGGCCGGGTCTCGGTGACTCCACAGGAATTTCGCGTCCGGGTATGCCTCGGCGAGCGCGTCGAGGGCGAACATGTGCACGGGGGTTTTCAGATGCCACAGTGTCGGCGGACAGTGCCACTGAAGCAGTTTCAGCACCCGGCGGTGAAACGTGTAGGTCTCGCGCATGTCGCAGCGCATCAGCCACGCCAGGTAACTCGGGACGCGAACGACACCGTCGAAATGAAAGGTGCGAAAACTCATTCCCATCAGGTCCTGACATTCGGTCGCCGCCGTCGCCTCGGAGTTGTACAGCGTTTTCATCAATGGAAACATCTCGTGCATCATCTTCAGACCTTCTTCGGCCTGGGCGATGCGTGGATCGCTGTGCTGGGTGGCAGCTTCCGGCGGCGGGGTCGGGGCTTGTGATTCCCACATCCGCAGTGAACGGAACTGAGGGTCAGCAGCGACCAGTTGGCTCAACGCCGTGGTCCCGGTGCGGGGTAAGCCGATGACAAGCACCGGTCCGCCCACCACCTCGTCGTCGATCTCAGGATGCAAGGTACAGGTGTGCTCGATCTTGAGGCGTTGAATGAGGGCGTTGCTTATCGTCGCGTGTTGGATGACTCGGCCCATCTCCGACAAATCTGCTTCGCTGTTGAGCGCTTCAACGGTGCGTTCCAAACCTTCCCGGTAGTAGGGCGATCCGAAGTCATGCAGTCCGGTTGCGGCGCGAGCGCCGTCTTCGAGCTCGTCGGCGGAGAACATCACCGCGCGAACCTTTCCTGTACTGCGCACCGGCGTCGCTCTAAAATCGAGGCCCGCTGATCTGAAACGATTTTCGCGGTGTCGGCGGGCAGCGCGTTCAGGATTTCGTCGAAGGGCACCACCGTGGCGCGCGGTGTCGGTGCGGTGGCTGTGCGCACACAGCGCAGGATGATCGCACCATTGCTGAACCCGGCGGTCTCGAGCCAATTCGCTACTCCTGGATCGGGCCCGCATATCACTACCCGCACCAGCCCGTCGGAATCCACGACCGCCTGATGGCCGTTGAGACTGGATTGGTGGCGACCGTAGTGAACGGTTTCCCACCACGGGTTGCCGAGCGAAAAACTCCAATAAACTCCTTCGGGTGGCTCGACTTCCAGTATGAGCGCCTCTTCGGGGCCGAGTTCCCAACGACCGATTACGGGCCTGTTCTCGGCGGCCGCGCCGATCGCGGTGTAATCGATTGGCGGAAGAAAACCGTTCGGTGGCGCTGCCGCGCCGAACTGCAGGAAGAATTGCAGATTGTCGCGCACGAAGTCGCCGAGGGCGACCAGCTGCCGGGACACCACCACGTCAGGATCAACAGCGGTGTTGTGGTAGCCGACGGGGTCGCCGATCCGTTCGATTCGCAATGACGACGGTTCCTCGGTATCCCAGTCGTAGAAGAAGTGCCGGACCGTCACCGTGGGATGGGCACCCTCGATCGGCAGCCAATTTCCTTGATGCTCCTCAGCGGAAAGCACCACCTCGAAGTCGCCGTTGGTGTCAACCACGAGTTCGTCGACCAAGGCGTTCGCAGTCGAGGCGACACCGTTCATCGTCTGCAGACCCACATATCGGGCCGTGCCACGGTTGCCGAACAGTCGATAACTTTCACCACCGCGCATCGTGGCGCGGGTGTAGAGGCAGTCCGGACACTCCATTCCCCAGGTCAGAATGTCGTCCGTGCTCGCGCGTTGGACACTCAAAAGTGGATCGAGGTCGAACCGCAACGCCTCGTCGATACCAACGGCGAGCAACACCAGCAAGTGCCGCATGCCGGCCGCGAAGTCGACGGGATTGCGCCGCGCCGAGCCTGATTCGACGATCTGCGCCGCACCCGCAAGCGCGCGGAGCAGTTCCGACCACGCCTCGGAAAGCTCCATGTCCTCGTGGCCCGGTGTGCCCGCGTAGGCCTCGGCAATCGAGTGCGGAAGCCACGCCGTCGGCCGCTGGTCGGCGCTCACATCTCCACCGCCTCTGCCGGAGTCACGGATGGCCGTCATCTGAGAACAGCGTTTTCATGTACCGTGCCACGACTATGGCAGCCGGTGCGCGACGTTGTCAATGGCGTCGTGCATCCCCGTTGAACCGCGGGCGGCTATGGCCTGCCGGGCGCTGCCAGCTGGGAAAGAACCTTGGCCGCTCGATCTGGTCTGCCACGTCTCGGCTTTGCGGCCGCTGTCGAGGGCGTGCGTTTCTTGCCCTTCCCGCCGAGAATGATCGGCGGACCCGACTGTTGCGCGGGTTTCGGAGGGCCGGGGAGTCCTGCAAACGGTAATGCTTGCCGCCGAACGAATAGCGTTGTCCGCTCGGCATTTTCCACATCCCGGTAATCAACTCCAACGCCCCGGCCAGCCGGTCGAAGCGCCCGCGGGTGGACGGAAAGGGGCGACAGCCGTGTAGTGGTCGGAGGGAAAAACCCTGCGGATCTCAACGCACACCGAACTGGCGGCATAGGTGGCTCACGTTGTGGTGCGTACATGATGACCGCCGCCCCGAGCAGGCGAACCAGACGCTGCCCTCGCCCGGCGCGCCGTACCATACGGTTAACCGGGTGAAGGCAGGAGAAAGATGACACGGCTCGATCACGTCGTGCTGTGGACCGCCGATCCGCGCGCATCCGTGGACTTCTACACCCGGGTGGTCGGGCTGAGTCCGTTGCGGCTCGAGGAGTTCCAGACGGGCGAGGCGCCGTTTCCCAGCGTCCGCGTGTCAGAGGACTCCATCATCGACCTGATACCGGTGGATAACGCCGGTGGAACCGAGTCGATGACCAAAGTCGCCGGCAGCGCGGGGCATCCCGTCAACCACGTATGCATCGCGATGTCGAAGGCCGAATACGACGCGTTAGACCAACGGTTACAGGCTGTAGGGGTCGACACCGGCGCCCGGCTCAACCACTCCTACGGCGCTCGAGGGTTTGCGCCGCAGGCCTTCTACTTCCCTGACCCCGACGGCAACGTGGTCGAAGTCCGCTACTACGAGTAATGGGCTCTGGGCGCTGGAGTTTCCGCCGGACCCCGAGTGGGTAACCGCCTCAGCCGTGTCGGCGCCCAGCATCTCCGTGGGACAAGTGCACCCGCGGTGGTCCGGCGTGCAGCGTATCGCCGTGCTGCGCGGGGGCGGCCTGGGTGATCTGCTGATGGCGGTGCCCGCGATGGAGGCACTCAGCGCCGCCTACCCCGATGCAGACCTGGTACTGCTGTGCGCGCCGTCGCTTGTCGGGCTACTAACCGGCCGTCCGTCACCGGTGAGCCGGGCGATGCCGTTGCCACCGGCCAAGGGCGTCTACGACCCGTCGGCCGATGGCGGTGATCCGCAGCGACGCAACGCCTTACCGGAATGGGTAGAAGACCACCCGATCGATTTGGGTGTCCAGCTGCACGGCGGCGGCGCGTCGTCGAACCCGTTCATCAAAAGCCTCAAACCGACCTGGACGGTCGGAGCGCGCGCCGAGGACGCCGAACCGCTGACCCGATACATTCCCTACCGGCTCTATCAGCACGAGGTGCTGCGGTGGCTGGAAGTCGCCGGGCTGGCCGGGGCGCCGCCGGTCACCTTCGAACCGTCCGTCGTGGTCACCGATGCTGACCGCCGGTGCGCGCAGCAGGTGCTGCCGTGGCCATCCGGTCCGGTGATCGGTGTACATCCGGGCGCTCGAGACGCTCGCCGCCGTTGGCCGGTAACGCATTTCGCTACAGTTGTGGTGGACTGCGTAAAAGGTGGGGCGCGTGCGGTCATTCTCGGGACGCCCGGCGAGGAAGCGCTGATGCGCGACATCGCCGAGCGTGCCCGCGCGGAGTTGCCGGCGACGGAGGCTGACGCGATCGCCCTGCGGTGCGGGTTGGATTACTCGGGGCTGTGCGGAGTGCTGGCCCGGTGCGACGTGCTGGTCGGAAACGACAGCGGTGTGCGACACCTCGCCAAGGCCGTCGGCACACCGACCGTCGGAATCTTCCTGCCAAGCAACCTCCTTCACTATGGCCCGTTCGGCCGCTGCAAAGACCGCGCGTTGATGTCATGGACCACCCGTTGCCCGGTGTGCGACAGTGACTGCGTGTCGGCCGACGCCCCAGGCTGTAGTCACGACGTGTCGTTCGTGGCCGACATCTCATCTGACGCGGTACTGCACGAGGTGCGTGACCTGTTGGGCTGAGAGTTATCCACCGATGCGCGGATGCGCGCGATGGTGTCCGTCGTCGAATGTTCGGCGACATAGCCCAGGGTGCGGACGTCGCCGCCGTAGCTTCGCACCACCGGCGTTTCCGGAAGCATGTCGGCGGTGTAATCGCCGCCCTTGACGTAGATTTCAGGCTGCAGCTGCCGGATCAACGGCGCCGGAGTGTCGCCGTCGAAGACGGTCACATAGTCGACGCACGACAACTCGCCGAGCACCGCAGCCCGGTCTGTGGCGCTGTTGATCGGCCGGTCAGCACCCTTGAGCCGGCGCACACTCTGGTCGCTGTTGATCGCCACGACGAGCACATCACCGGCCTGCTTGGCCTCTTTGAGGTAAGCGACGTGGCCGCGGTGCAGCACGTCGAAGCAGCCGTTGGTGAACACAATGCGCCGGCCCGCCTCGCGGTGACCGATGATCCGGCGGATCAGCTCGTCCTGCGCAGTCGGCAGGCCTGCCGCCGCGGCCATCCGGTCCGCCAGTTCTGTCTTGCTACACACCGACGTGCCGGGTTGCGCGGTGACGACGTCGGCGGCCAGCTGGGCACACTGGACGGCTTGGTCAGCCGGCATGCCTTCCAGCAGGCCGACAGTGACCGCGGCGGTGAAGGTGTCGCCCGCACCGGCGCAGTGCTCCTCCTGAGCCGGCCGGGTCGCGGTGCGGTAGCCGGTGTGGTCACCGCCGAGCAGCAGCACGCCGTCGCTGTCGAGCGTGACGGCGAGGACGGCGGCGCCCGTCGCCGCTGCCAGGTGTTGGCGGTGTTCGACGAAGAAGTCGGCTCGAGCTTCACCGCTGCATTGGGCGTCTCGGTGCTGCGGGGACAGCAGGTGTAGCGCCTCTGCTGCGCTGGGCGTCACCAGGTCCGGCTGCAGCGAACGCCACGGGGCTAAGTCGTGGCCGTCGACGACAAGAAGCCGAAGAGCGGCCCGTGCCTCGGCAACGGCGGCCATCACGGCGGGGTGCGCGATACCGGCACCATAATCGCAGATGACCAGCGCGTCCGCCGTCCGCAGCGCGTCGGTGAGGCGCTCGGCCAGCCGCTGGTAGACGCCGGCACCTGCGAGGTTGTCAGCTTTCTCGTCGAAGCGCACCAAGACCCGGCCGCCTGCTGATGACACGGTTCTTGCTCGCGGTGCGCCCCGGGACGGTCAGCACGTGATCGGTGCTGACGCCGTGGCGGTGCAGGCCGTCCAGCAGTGCGGCGGCCACGCCGTCGTCGCCGACCACCGTGACGAGCTCGGTGCGGGCACCGAGAGCCGCCAGATTCGCGGCGGTGTTGGCGGCAGCGCCGGGTCGAGCGGTGGATTGTTCGATGTCGACGACCGCTACCGGGCCTTCCCGGGACAGGCGCCGACACGCCCCGGAAAGCCAAAGGTCCAGCACACAATCTCCGAGCACCGCTACGCGGGGCGGCGAATCGGGCGGGTATTGGGGGTGTGGCACCCGAAGTGGTTTCCCAGGCAGCGGCCGGGAAAACCCGCACCGGCGAACTGGTGCAGTGACCAGGTCGTTCCGGGCCCACCTCGGACGGACCACCGGGTCGAGGAGTCAGAATTGTGCTCCAGAAAGCTGAAAGAAATGTAAGCTCAGCCTGTGCGGCGACGATGCCGCAGCTGAGGAGAAGCAGCAATGATTCCTCGCCGGCCTGGCTACCGCGGCCCATCGACCGCGACATCCGACAAGATCGCGCCACAGCGGACGCTCGCTGTTCGTGCCACTGACGGCACCAAATTACACACCGAAATCTTCGGCCCACCCCACGGCTATCCGATCGTGCTGGCCCACGGGTTCACCTGCGCCACCGGCGTGTGGCGCTACCAGATCGCCGAGCTTGCCGCCGACTACCGGGTGATCGCGTACGACCAACGCGGCCACGGGCGCAGTGGCCTTCCCCCGCGCGGCCATTACAGCCTGAGCTACCTCGCGTCCGACTTAAACGCCGTGCTTGAGGCCACTCTTGCGCCGCGCGAAACCGCGCTCCTCGTCGGGCATTCGATGGGCGGCATGGCCGTGATGGCGTGGTCGGACCGTTACCGGCACAGAGTCCGGCAGCGCGTCGACGCGGTGGCATTGCTGAACACCACCAACGGGGACCTGCTGAGCAAGGTGGACCTGATTCCGGTGCCACGGCAATTCTCGGCGGCCCGCGTGCTGGCGGCGCGCCAGCTGATCAGCACCTTCGGTTCTATCGACATGCCGACCGCCCTCGGGCGACCGACCCGCACTTTTGTGAAGATGCTGGCCGTCGGCGCGCAGGCCGACCCGGCCGTCGCGGCCCTTGTCTACGAGCTGTTCACAGCCACCTCACCGGCGGGCCGCGGAGGCTGCGCGAAGATGCTGGCCGCCGGGGTGGGTCGCCGTCACATCAGCCTGACCGGCCTGACGGTGCCGACGCTGGTCTTGGGCAGTCAACGGGACCGGCTGACCCCGATCAGCCAGTCCCGGAGGATCGCACGCGCTCTTCCGCACTGTGTCAGGCTCGTAGAGCTGCCCGGTGGCCACTGCACCATGCTGGAACAGCCGCAACGGGTCAACCAAGAGCTGCGGTCACTCGTTGAGTCGGTCACCACCGAGCGGCGCCTGAGCTCGTAACCGGGCGGCGACCTCGCCGGCCGCGCGTTGTCCGGACCGGACGGCGCCGTCGAGGAAGCCGGTCCACTCATCGGCGGTCTCGGTGCCGGCCCAGTGGATGGGGCCGACCGGGCGGCGCAACCACGGGCCGTAGCGTGTCCAAGAACCGACCGGCACCGCAGCTGTCGGACCGCCCGGCGCAAATTTCTCCGCGGCCCATCGGTGATCGACATAATCGAGGGGTTTGAGCGCCTGGTCGCCGAATAGCGACGCGAAACACGTCAGCGCCTGCTGCCTGCGCTGGTCAGCCGGCAACTGATCGAAGGTGCGGGCGTCGACGAAACCCAGCAGGATGCCTGGCCCGTCCTCGCCCGGGCTGACGTCGAACGTGATGAACACCGGGCCCTGATCGGACAGTGCTTCCCCCGAGTACCCGTCGGACCGCCAGAACGGCGTGGTGTAGGCGGCGTAGGCCTTGCTGAGCCGGCCCTGCGGCCAACTGGCGGCAAGCTGCTGATATTCAGCGGGTAACGCGGGTGCGAACTCGATGCCGGCGCGGTGCGCCGGGGCAACGGCGACGATGACGAATCTGGCGTCAGCTCGGCCTTTGTCGCAGCTGACGGTCGCACCGTGGGCGTGCTGCTCGATGCGACGGACGGCGGCGCTCACCACGACCCGGTCGCCGAGTTCAGCCGCTGACCTTTCGGCGATCTGCTGGGTGCCCTCCGCGAACCGGTCCTGCTGCGCGCCGCCGTCGACGTCGAGGAGCCGGTCCAGGCCACCCGCTGCCCGCACATAGCGGGCGGCGTGCAACATTGACACCTCGTCGGGCTCGCAGCCCCAAGTGACCCGCGCCGCGATGGCCAACAAATCGCGAGCGGTGGCCCCGGCGTGCACCGACCGCAACCACTGAGCCAGCGACTGGCTGTCCAGCTGCACCGCGCGCCGGGCGGTCCACGGCTCCGACAGCGAAACCTTGCGCGCGACGCGTTCGAATCGCCAGCGCACCAGACCGATATCGAGTAACCCGCCCAGCGAAATCCTCGGGACGGTGCCGCGGTAGGGGCGGACCGCACCGCGCCACCGGATCAGATTGGCGCCGTCGTCGTAGGTCGGCACGGTCGCGACGTCGAGTTCAGCGGCCAACGCCAGCACTGCGTCCTGGGTCGGACCCACGAAGGTGCCGCCGAAGTCGACGGGGACAGCCGCCACATGCCCGGTGTGCGACCGTCCACCGACCCGGTCGCGGCCTTCCAGAACGAGCACGTCGTAACCCAGTTGTGTCAGCTGCCGCGCAGCGGTCAGCCCCGCGAAGCCGGCGCCCACGACGACGACGTCGACGGTCCGATCCGCCACCGGGACCGCGGGCTCAGACGCCATGGGCACCAGTCAACCTCACCGGGGTGATGGTCAGCAGTGAGTACGCTGCGCGGGTGAAGGTCTTCACCGCCTTGTACGGCCTCACCGACGCCGCCGAGCCGTGCCGAGCCTGACACCGGCGAACGTCGACTCGTTGCGCCGATCCAGCCCATGAAGTGCCAACAACTCGACGTTCGCGCGCAGGGAAAATAACGCCATGAGCAGACGGATCTATCTCAACGCCTTCGACATGGCGTGCGTCGGGCACCAGTCGGCGGGCCTGTGGCGTCATCCCGACGACCAGGGCTACCGCTACCGCGAACTCGGCTACTGGACCGACCTGGCGCGCATCCTGGAAGACGGTGGCTTCGATGCGCTGTTTCTCGCCGACGTTCTCGGCGTCTACGACGTCTACGCCGGATCGCGGGACGCCGCAGTCGCCGACGCCGCGCAGATCCCGGTCAACGACCCGACGGCCGCGGTGTCGGCGATGGCGGCGGTGACCGAAAGGCTGGGTTTCGGGATCACGTTGTCGCTGACCTACGAACAGCCCTACGCGTTGGCCCGCCGGCTTTCCACGCTGGATCACCTGACTGGCGGTCGGGTGGCGTGGAACATCGTCACCTCGTATTTGGACAGCGCGGCACGCAATCTCGGCTTGAACGCCCAGATTCCACACGATCAGCGCTACCAGATCGCCGACGAGTATCTCGAGGTCTGTTACAAGCTGTGGGAAGCGTCCTGGGAATCCGACGCCGTCGTGCGAGACCGCGAACGCGGGATCTTCGTCGACCCGGCCAAGGTGCACGACATCGACCATAAAGGCCGCTACTTCTCGGTGCCCGGCCCGTTCCTGTGCGAGCCGTCGCCGCAGCGCACCCCGGTGCTGTTTCAGGCCGGTGCCTCACCGCGGGGCGTGCAATTCGCGGCGGCACACGCCGAAGCGGTGTTCGTCTCCGGGCCGACACCCCAGGTGGTTCGCGGGCCGGTGCAGGCGCTGCGGGAAGCGGCCGCCGAGCAGGGCCGCGATCCCCGCGCGATCAAAGTGTTCTCGATGGTCACCCCGGTGGTGGCCGACACCCATGAACTGGCCGTCGCCAAGCTGGAAGACTACCGGCAGTACGTCAGTACGCCCGGCGCGCTGGCGCTGTTCGGCGGATGGACCGGCGTGGACCTGGCGGAACTCGATCCCGACGAGTTGCTGCAGTACGTCGAGACGAACGCCAACCGCTCCGCGCTGGCGTCGTTCACTACCGCCGCACCGGACCGATCCTGGACCGTGCGCGAACTCGCCGCGGAGATCGGCATAGGCGGCCGCGGTCCGGTGCTGACCGGCTCAGCGGGCGAGGTGGCCGACGAACTCGAGCGCTGGGTCGACGAGGCCGACATCGACGGATTCAACCTGGCCTACGTGACGACACCGGGCACCTTCGTCGACTTCGCGCAGTTCGTGGTGCCCGAGTTGCGTCGCCGCGGGCGCGTTCCGCGCCGGCCGCAGCCCGGGACGCTGCGCGAGCGGCTCGGCGGGCCGGGACCGCTGTTGTCAGCCGACCATCCCGGCGCACGATATCGGCGCAACTAGCTTCGCCGAACGTCGACTTGACGGGCCAGACCGCTACGAGATGCGCGAACAAATCGACGTTGGCGGGTCGTTACGGCGCGACGGTGAGCCAGTCGGCGAAGCCCGAGGGGTCGTGCCGGCCCAGTGCCCCGTGCTCGTAAAGGCCCCACCCCTCGACCGGCGCGCCATCGCCGTCGCGGCACACCGCCCGGCCGACGTGGTCGATTACCCCGAAACCCGATCGCGCGACGATCGCCGGGTCGGTCATGTCGTAGGTGAGCCGCTCGATGAACTTCTCGCCCCGCCACATCCCGTGCTGCCAATCCGAGTCGCCGCCGTAGCCGCCGCCGACATGGATCGGCACCGCCAGCTTCGACTCCACGTCGAAGCGCACGGGTGTGCCGTCGGCGGCGCTGGCCTCGATCACCGCACCGGTCGGGATGCGGGTGCCCGACCGGTAGCTTGTGCTCACCCGCGGCCAGCCCAGCTGCTCGACCCGGCCGTCACGCCAGATACGCGTGCAGTCGTTGAGTGAGCGGAACCCGTCCGGTGCCTCCTGAATGATCAGCACGACGGCGAAGTCGTCGAACGCCACCGGCACATACAGCCACCACATGCCCTCGAAAGGTGGATCGGCCGGTCGGCCCGCGGGCTCCGGCTCGCCGACCGGGCGGATGCCCCAGGACCGGTCACGGGTGCCGAGCCACGTCGTGGGGTCGACAACGATCTCTTCACCGTCGATGGCGATCCGTCCGCTCCAGGAGCCCAGCTGCGCGAACCGCTGCGCGTCCAGCGTCACCCGAGTGCCCGAGCGCATCACGTGCGGCTGTTCCTGCACGACGTCGAACAAGCCGTTCCATGTCAAATCGACTGCGATACCTTCGGTTGGCTCAAGGAGGACGCGAAGTTTGCGCAGCGGCTCGATGACTTCGATCCGGTAGCCGCCCACTTGCTGGTTGAGCCGGTTGGCGTCGATGGCGTCGGACAGGTGCACCGCGGTCTGGGTGTCGCCCCGGCGAATCAAAACGAACGCATCCTTGGCACCGAGGTTGGGGTAGTAGCCGATGCCGGTGATCAGGAAGATGTCGCCGGTGCGGTCGTGGGCGTTGAAATAGGAGCGGTCGTAGAAATTGCGGTCCGAGGGGCCCGGCCAGGCGATCGGCTGCGGCAACTGGTGAACCGGGAACTCGTCGAGCGGGCCTAGCATCAGTGATCCTCTCCGATCAGGCGGTTGAGCAACGCGCCGTGATAGAACAGCGACTCGACGTTGTCGGGTTTTTCCATTTCGCCGAAGCGCACCCGCCGAGCGCCGGTGCGCATGAACACACACGCCCACATCACCGCCGAATAGGCGTAGAACCAGTCAAGCTGCCCGAGTTCGACTCCAGCGAGCCGACGATACGTCGCGCGGACGTCGTCCTCGCACAACACGTCGGGTAGGCCGGGCAGCATTGCCAGGCTAGCAAGCTCTTGAAACACCATGTGCGCGAATATCATCCAAGCCACATCAAGTTCTCGGGGCCCGACCGTCACCATCTCCCAGTCCAGCACCGCCACCGGCCGGAAATCGCGGTACAGCACATTGCCGACCCGGGCGTCGCCCCACAGCAGCACCGGGTCGCCAGCCGCTGCCTCGTCCGGCCAGTGCTGATGCAGCCAGTCGAAGGTGCGCTCCAGCAGGGCAGAGCGGCCGATGTCGGGCACCGCGAAGTCATACCAGTGCTGCACCCAAGCGAAGTGCCGGCGCAGCGCCGTGTCTCCGGGCAGGTTCTCGTTGAGGAATGCGAATGTGCGCTCGGCGCTCGGGATTGAGTGCAACTTGGCCAGCACTTCCACGGTGGAGTCCTGCAGCTCGCGGCGGCGCTCGGCGGGCGCGTCGGCGAACCAGTTGTTGCCGAAGGTGTAGGGCATGATGTCGGGGGGAACCACGCCCTCGACGTGGTCCATGAGGAAGAACGGCTTGCCGAGGACTTCGCCGGTCGGCTCGAGCCAGCGCATCCCCGGCACCGGCACGTCGGTCAGCTCACCCACCCGACGCATCACATCGAATTGGTGATCGAGGCGATACGACGGGAACACCGGTACGTCTTCGGTTGTGGGCGCGACGCGGGCGACCCAGCGCTGCTCGACCGGCTTTCCGTTCTCGTCCCAGCGGCCGGTCAAGATAATGGTCTCCGACGACATGCCGGTGGTGTCGACGCCGCTTTCCACCGTCACCTGCGGCGTCACCCCGTCCGGCAAGACCGTCGACAGCCACCGCGAAATCAGTGCCGGCACGGTGGCGACATCGCGGCTCGACCGCTGCAGGCGGCCGACCTCTCCGATAGTGGGTCGGCTGGCCACGGGCGCCTCCTTCGTTGAGGCAATTACGATACGGTAGGTAGCGTTATGAAAGCAGAGCCGTCTGTTATTGACAAGGCTCCCGGCGCTGGACGGCCTCGGGATCGGCGTATCGACGCTGCCATACTCTCGGCGACCGCAGAACTGCTTGTCCAGATTGGCTATTCGAATCTGACGCTGGCTGCTGTCGCACGGCGGGCCGATACCACCAAAACCGCGCTCTACCGTCGATGGTCGAGCAAGGCTGAGCTGGTGCACGAGGCAGCGTTTCCGGTGGCGCCGACCGCACTGGTTGCTCCGGCAGGCGATATGGCGGCCGATATCCGAGCGATGGTCGCAGCCACCCGGGATGTGTTCACCAGCCCGGTGGTTCGGGCAGCTCTGCCCGGTCTGGTCGCCGACATGACCGCAGACTCAGACCTCAACACCCGCGTGCTATTTCGTTTTTCGGGCTTGTTCGCCACGGTGCGGGAGCGGCTGACCGATGCTGTCGCCCGAGGTGAGGTACATCCGGACGTCGATCCGGACCGGTTGATCGAGCTGATCGGGGGAGCGACGTTGCTGCGGCTGCTGTTGCGTCCGGACGAGCGGCTCGACGATGCCTGGGTTGCGCAAACGACCGCGATCGTGGTGCACGGCGTCACCAAAGATGCCGAAGTCAGTCTCGAATGAAAGGATGCCGATGTGAGCGAGGTTGTGAACTACTTCGAGATCGGGACGCCCGACGTGGCGGCCACCGCGGCGTTCTACGGGAGCCTGTTCGACTGGCATATCGCAGAGTCCGGCGGCTACCGCGCGGTCGAGGGAGACAAGGGCGGGGTGTGGGACACCGCCACGACTGGCGGCGGGTCATGGGCGATCTTTTACGTTCAGGTCGACGACGTGCAGGCGACCATCGGGAAAGCCGCCGAACTCGGTGCGGCAGTGGTCGTGCCGTTCACTGACAACGGTCAGATCGAATTCGCGCACTTACAAGACCCGCAGGGCAACCGATTCGGGGTGTGGCGACCGAAAGTCTGACGGCCCAATGCCGTTGTATCAATGCCGTTGTGTCAACGGGCTTGGTCTTCGGGCAGATCGGGGTCGTTCCGGAGTAGCTCGTCGGGGTGGTGAGCGCGGTTGACCTGGGGTAAGCCGGTGCCGTCGGTCCAGCTAAGCCGCCCAGCCGTTGTGACCGAGGTGTGAAGTTCGCCGCGACTTACTCTCCCGTGGTGTGAGCCGCAGGCGAAAAACAGCGTGTCCGCGTCGCTTTGCCGCCTTTTGACCAGTCCGGGCAAATGGTGAACCTCGGAGCGGTAGCCCGGTTCCAGGCAGTTGGGATGAGTGCGGCCGCGGTCACGGGCGTGGCAGATGAGCCTCTGGTCGGGCGTGGCGATGCGGCTTTGCCGGCCCATATAGAGCGGTCGCGACGTGTGGTCTTCGAATATGAGCGCGAGCCGTGTGAGATCGCTGCGGGGCTCTACTCCGAACTAGCTGACTGCATGTAAAACTGGGCACCGAAGATCAGCCGGCAGGATGCCGCGGTCCTGGCCGCAATCGCGCTGAATGCACTGCATGGTCAACGGGCGACGAGCACCTTGTTTCGCGCACCGCACCGAGCATAGGGGACGAGCAATACGTCGCACAGTGGACGGCAATGCTCGCCGACCGAATCGAAGCGCTGCGCACGGGATGAGTAGGTCATCCGGTGCCCGTTGGCCGACGACCTCATTTGTGGCGGTGCACGCCCGCAACGTGCCAGTATGGCGCAAGGCGGTGCCGCAGTGGCGGCCCCAACCGGTCGAGTGGTGTGTTTATGCCGGATAGAGCAACGAGTCGCGTGATCGCGCTGTTCGTGCTGTTGATCGTGGTTTCGGCCGCGCTGCGCGGCTACCTGCCCGGCAATCAGCGGACAGCGCCACGCGAGCCAGCGGAGAACGGAGCGGCGAGCCTGGCGTTCATCGCCGCGCTGCTCGCGGTGTCACTTGCCGTCATCGTCGTCGCGGTGATCGCCCGGTTGCGAGAGCCGCCCACCGCCGCGTCCGCCGCCGGCAGCCTGTCGCTGGGGCTTGGCGGCACAACCGGTCGGCCGAGCTGGCGGGTGGTGCTGATCGGTTTGGCGCTGATCACCGCATGGCTGCTGTTGCTGGTGCTGTCGACGCACCTGCTGCAGCGCGGGGCCGGCGGGCACATCCCACCGACCGGCTCCAGCGCTTCGACAGCGGCGGCACACGGCACCACCGCACCGCCGACAGCAACGCCGAAAGCGCGACCGGACCATGGCGGGGAACAGGTGCTGGCTTACCTTGCCGCCAGCACGGTGCTGCTGCTGGTGATTCTCATCGGGGGCACCGCCGTCGCATCCCGCAAGCGCCCGAACGAGGTGGCGGCCTTGAACAACGACGCTGGCGACGACGCCCCCGCGTCACCGCCAGGACCGAAGTCCCTGGCGCGCGCCGCCGAACGCGGGCTCGCTGAAATCGGTGATGTCAGCCGTGAACCGCGTGAGGCGATCATCGCCTGCTACGCAGCAATGGAACGCGAGCTCGCGCAGACACCCAGGTCCGCTCCTCGGGACTTCGACACCGCAACGGAAGTGCTGGCCCGTGCGGTCGCAAACCAGTCGTTGAGCCCTCAGAACGCCACACAACTGGTGAACCTGTTCGCCGAAGCCCGGTTCAGCCCGCACGTGATGAATGAGCAACATCGCGAAAACGCCGTCAGCGCCTTGCACCTGGTGTTGACCGAGCTGTCGGCGCAAGCGGGTAGTCCGGTATGAAACGGCGGGTGGTGCTCGGTCTTTGCGCTGTGGTGGCCGTCGAATTGCTCGCGCTGTTGGTTCGCGATCGCCGCTTGGTGTTGTGGCTGTCCGGGGCGGCCGTGGCTGTGGTGCTGCTGGAGGTGCGGCAATTCCTGGGCAGCGATCGCGGTTCGGCGTCGGTGCAGCCGACCAGGGATGTCCACGGTGAGTCGCTGCGCAGTTGGTTGTCGCGCACCGAGAAGCAGATCCGTTGGTCGGAACAGACTCGAGCAGACTGGGACCGCCGGCTGCGTCCGATACTTGCCGGGCGCTTTGAGACGGCGACCCGGGCACGAAAATTCAAAGACCCGGCTGCCTATCACGCGACCGGCCGCCTGCTGTTCGGGCCGACACTTTGGGAATGGGTAAACCCCGACAACGTCTCGAGTACCGGCGGCGACGAGCCTGGCCCGGGGCGGGTAGTACTCGAGGAAATACTGCAACGCTTGGAGCGAGTATGACAGCGGGAATGAGCATGCCGGCAGCGACGACGACCGCACATTGCGAGGCGGTGCTCGACGAGATCGCCCATGTGGTGGTGGGGAAACGCTCAGCGCTGCGGCTCATTCTCACGACGGTGCTCGCTCGCGGCCATGTGCTCATCGAGGATCTGCCCGGCCTGGGCAAGACGCTGATCGCGCGGTCGTTCGCTGCCGCGCTGGGCCTGGAGTTCACCCGGGTGCAGTTCACCCCGGATCTGCTGCCTGCCGACCTGCTGGGTTCGACAATCTATGACATGCAGTCCGGGCGTTTCGAATTCCGCCGCGGGCCGATCTTCACCAATCTGCTGCTCGCCGACGAGATCAACCGCACACCACCCAAGACTCAGGCGGCGCTGCTGGAGGCGATGGCTGAAGGGCAGGTGAGCATCGACGGTCAAACATACCGGCTGCCAGACCCTTTCATCGTTCTTGCCACCGACAACCCGATCGAATACGAAGGCACCTACCCGTTGCCTGAAGCGCAGTTGGACCGGTTCACTATCCGGCTCGAACTGCGCTACTTGTCCGAATCGGACGAGGCGTCGATGCTGCGCCGACGGCTGGACCGCGGTTCGGCAGAGCCGACGGTCAATCATGTGGTGGACGCGCACGACTTGGTGGCGATGCGCGAGTCAGTCGAGCAGGTGACAGTGCACGACGACATCTTGAACTACGTCGTGTCGCTGGCGACGGCGACTCGGCATCATCCACAGGTCGCCGTCGGTGCCAGCCCACGCGCAGAACTGGACCTTATGCAACTCGCCCGTGCCCGCGCTCTGCTGCTCGGCCGGGACTACGTGATACCCGAGGACGTCAAAGCGCTTGCCACGGCCGCGATGGCGCACCGCATCACGCTGCGGCCGGAGATGTGGGTGCGAAAGATTCAGGGCTCCGATGTCATCGGAGAATTGTTGCGGCGGGTGCCGGTGCCGCGGGCGCGCGGAACGACCTGAGCACGGTGCGGGGTGACTGAGAAACGTAGCGTCGGAGTCGAATTGCGATGGCGCGCATCGCCCATGACGCGTTCAATCGCCACTTGCGCCGCGCTGGCCCTGGCCGTCGCGGTGATCTTGTCACGTTGGCAGCTCGTCGCGTTCGCCGCGCCGCTGCTCGGTGTGTTGTGTTCGCTGACCTGGCAGCGCCCGGTCCCCGAGCTCAAGTTGCACGCTTCGCCGGCGTCACGACGCTGCTTCGAGACGGAGCAGAGCCGGGTTGATGTGTGGGCGACGACGGAGCCCGACGGGGTTGCGGTCACACTCACCGTCGCCGCGCTTGTCGGAATGCAGCTCGACGTGGTCGAGCAAGCCTCGCAGGCAAGGCAATCGGTTCTGGTTTCGGCCGGACGCTGGGGCCGTTACCCGATCAGGGCCAAGCTCGATGTCGTCGCACGCGGTGGCCTGCTGTTGGGGTCGGCGACCGTCGACGCCGCCGACATCATCGTCTTTCCCGAGGCTCCGCCGCAGTCGACGCCGATCCCGCGAACCGAGCTCCTCGATCGGTTGGGCACCCACCTCACCCGTCGCACCGGTCCAGGAGTGGAGTACGCCGACATCCGCGCTTATGTGCCCGGTGACCAGCTGCGCACAGTGAACTGGCCGGTGAGTGCGCGGCGCGGCCGGCTGCATGTCACGCGCCGATTCACTGACCGCGCCGCCGACGTGGTGGCGCTGATCGACACCTACCCGCAAGCCGCCGGCCCGGCAAGCGAAGCCACCGAGCGGACGGTGCGGGGTGCCGCGCAAGTGGTGCAGACCGCGCTGCGAAACGGGGACCGGGCCGGTGTCGTCGCGCTCGGCGGTCACCGTCCTCGCTGGCTCGGGGCTGACATCGGACAGCGCCAGTTCTATCGGATACTCGACACGGTGCTGGCGGCCGGCGAGCGGTTCGAGACCACCACGGGAACGCTGGCACCTCGGGCGGCCGTCCCGCCAGGCGCAATCGTCATCGCGTTCTCCACCATGCTCGACACCGAATTCGCCCTGGCGCTGATCGACTTGAGAAAGCGTGGCCACGTCGTAATCGCCGTCGACGTGCTGCAAGGCTCTCCGTTCGACAATGAGCAGGACCCGATGATCGGGCGGTTGTGGGCGCTGCAGCGGTCGGCCATGTACCGCGACATGGCCACTACCGGCGTGGACGTAGTGGCTTGGCGGCCGGACCTGACGCTCGACCAGTCGATGCGCGCGGTACCTGATCGACGGCGCCGGCGCGCGGGCAAGGCGAGGACATGATCGTTCGATGGATGTCACCGGCATTCGGGTTGCTGATGATCGCGGCTACCGGTGTTGAGTCGCCTCACGGGCCCGCGTTCATTGCCGCCTCGTTTGCGCTGGCCGCTGTGGCGGTGGGGATGATGTTCCGCCCGGCGGCGACGCTGGCGGTTGTGCTTGCGCTCGCGGCGATTGCTTTGACTGATCCCGCGCCGATGCTTGCTGCGGTGTCCGGACTCGCCGCAACCCTTTACTTGGTGCTGCGGCACGCCGCTGGTCAGGTGGTGACCGCCAGTGCTCCGACATTGGTTGCGGCGTTGGGGTTTACGGTCGTCGGGTTAGCGGCGACGGCGTTTCCGCTGCGGTTGCCGTGGCTGCCGCTGCTGGCCCCGCTGGCAGTCTTTGCGATATATCTGCTCGCCACCCGGCCGTTCTTGGGTGATCACGAGTAGTGGCGGCCCGATTCCCCGCGCTCGTCGGCTAGCGACCTGCCGACAGACAACCACAAAAAGTGAAACATCAATCCTTCGCTTCTCCCGGATTGACCGACCCTGCCCGGCAAACTGCCATCGAAGGAGGGCGTCGCCTTGTCCCATCATTTCGACACTCCAACCGGCCGCGAAGATCCCCGGTTGAATCTTTGTGACTTCTACCTGTTCGCCGGTGCGGACGCTGGGACAACGGTCATGGTGATGACAATCAACCCCGCCGCGAATGGCGGTACCGCGGCGCCATTTCGCGACGAGGCTGTCTACGCTTTCCGTTTTGACACCGACAACGACCGATGCGAAGACGTGTCGTTCAAGGTGCGATTCGGCGACGTGGTTCACCTTCCTTCACGCACGGCAGAACCTGGACACGCTCAAGAATTCGAGATCCGTCGAGCCGATCATGCTCCCAATGGCCTCGACGGAGAGCTGCTCGCTTCCGGTCGCACCAACGAGATTGTTTACGGGCAAGATCGCTCGCAAGTATTCGCCGGCGTCGTTAATGATCCTTTCGCCGGTGATGCGGCGGCCCTGGAAGCGTTCAAGGCCGCGTTCGTGCGCGGCGACTACACGCCCGAGGCGTTCCGGAATCGGGTCAACTATTTCCACGACCGCACCGTCGCGGCGATTGTGCTCGAAGTGCCGAACCGGTTGATTGCTCATACTGCCCGCGTGAACTCCTGGACGACGGTCTCGCTGTACGGACACGCACCTGAGCAGCAGGTCGCCCGCTGGGGACTTCCACTGCTTACCCACCTGTATCTCGGGGACGTCGACTTGCGCGAGCAGTTCAACCGAACTCGCCCGTCTGAAGAGATTTCCCGATTCACATCAAGCATCGTCTCGACCGTCGCCGAGTACACCACCAAAGCGGGTTCCACCGCCGATCCCGACGCGTACGCCCGTCGCGTCGCTGAGTTGTTCGGATCGCTGACTCTGCCATATGAACTCGGCTCTGTCGCATCGTTCGACTACACGGGTTTCAACGGCCGCTCGCTCCGCGACAACGTGATGGACAACATGCTGTCGCTGCTCACCAACTCGGCGCTGGGCACCGGCATCGGTCCCGATCCATCGCGGTTCACCCGAACGTTTCCTTATCTGCAACCGGTGATGACGGCAAGCGCAGAAGGGCCGAGATAACTCATCTGCCGCCGTTCGTCCGTTCAGCCGCCGACGCCGAGCCTGATGAGGGCGCCCGAGTGTGGTGAGGGGCGCCGCGGGCCGAGGGTCAGCCCGCGAAGTGTGCTGCGTGGTCGACCAAGTCGAGCAGCGGCTGCGGGAACACGCCGAGCCCGATGGTGACCGCCGCGCACACCGCGATCGCGGCTTTGCTCCACACACTGGGGATCATGAGGTGCGGCGGATCGGCGGGCGCCTCGGTGAAGAACATCAGCACGATGACCCGCACATAGAAGTAGGCGGCCACACCGCTGGCGATCACACCGATGATCACCAGCGGCACTGCCCCACCGCGGGCGGCGGCGTTGAAGACCGCGAACTTACTGACGAACCCGCTGGTCAACGGGATGCCGGCGAACGCTAGGAGGAACATCGAGAACAGCGCTCCAACAACGGGATAACGCCGCCCCAGCCCAGCCCAGTGCATCATTTCGGCGTCTTCGTCGCCGTCGCCGTTGCGGACCAGACCCACCACCGCGAACGCGCCGACCGTGCTGAAGCTATAAGCCACCAGGTAGAACAGCGTCGACGAGACGCCCGCGGGAATGTCGGCGATCACACCGATCAAGATGAAACCGACGTGCGCCACCGAAGAATACGCCAGCAGCCGTTTGACGTCGTTCTGGTTGATCGCGGTGACGGTGCCCACCGCCAACGTCAAGATCGCAACGGCCCACAGCACCGGTCGCCACTGGTCATGCAGCGGCCTCAATGCGACGTAGAAGACGCGCGTCAGCGCGCCGAATGCCGCGACTTTCGTTGCGGCGGCCATGAACCCGGTGATTGGGGTGGGCGCGCCTTGGTAGACGTCTGGAATCCAGGAGTGGAACGGCACGGCGCCCACTTTGAACAGCAGGCCGACTGCCAGCAGTCCGACCCCGATCAGGCCGATTGAGTTGTCGGGATGCGCCGCCAGCGCAGCGCCGATGTCACGGAGTGTGAGTGTGCCGGTCGCGCCGTAGAGCAGGGCCACACCGTAGAGGAAGAACGCGGACGAAAACGCGCCCAGTAAGAAGTATTTCAGCGATGCTTCCTGGGACAGCAGGCGGCGGTGCCGGGCCAACCCGCATAGCAGGTACAGCGGCAACGACAGCACTTCCAGCGACACGAACATGGTCAGCAGGTCGTTGGCGGCGGGAAAGACCAGCATCCCGCCGACCGCGAGCAGCGTCAGCGGGAAGATCTCGGTTTGGCACGCACCGGCACCGGCGGCCTGCCGCTCGGCGACGCTGCCCGGCACGGCTGAAGCCTGTGGCGTGAAAGAGTCCAAACTGCCGGCGACAGTGGCGGTAGCGGCGCCGGGACCGACGGCGGCAGTCGTATTGCGACTACGTTCGGCGAAGAGGATCACGGCCAGGACTGCCACCAGCAGCACGGTGCCCTGCAGCACCAGCGTCGGGCCGTCGACCGCCACAGCTCGCAACACCGCGATCTGACCGGACGACGGAACCCGGTTGGCGACGTCGATCACCGCGATGAAAGCGGCTATCAATCCACTCAGGGTCAACCCCACCTGCGCGCCGTAGCGGAACCGGCGCGGCAGGAAGGCCTCGACCAGGACTGCGACCACCGCAACGCCGAAGACGATGAGTTCCGGGGAGATCAGCGAATACTCGACGCTGGGGGTAGGCATGCTCATCGGCGAGGTCCTTCGGCTGTTCGCGGCGCCGTCCCGGCCGGCACGCTCGGCGCGGGGTCGTGCTGGTTGATCGTGGTCATGGTGTGACCGACCGCGGGATTGATGATGTCCAGCAGAGGCTTCGGATACACGCCGAACACCAGCAACAGCACGAACAGCGGTGCGACGACGGCGACCTCCCTCGGCACCAGGTCGCGGATGCGGTCTTCCTTTTCCCAGCCTTCGGGCACAGGGCCCGTCATCAGCCGCTGGTAGAGCCACAGCATGTAGATCGACGACAGGATCAGAGCGGTCGAACCGAACGCCGCGGCCAGCCAATACCGATCGAAAGTGCCCAGCAGCACCAGGAATTCACTGATGAACGGCGCCAGACCCGGCAGCGACAGCGTCGCCAGTGCCGCCACCAGGAACGTTCCGGCCAGCACCGGCGCGACTTTCTGAACGCCGCCGTAGGCGTAGATCACCCGGTTGCCGTCGCGGCGGGCGATGAGGAAACCCGCAATGAGGAACAACGCGGCGGTGGACAGGCCGTGGTTGAGCATGTACAGCGTCGACCCGCTTTGGCCCTGCGTGGTCATGACGAAGATTCCGGCGATGATGAACCCGAAATGCGAGATCGAGGTGTAGGCGATGAGGCGCATGATGTCGTATTGGCCGATGGCCGCGACCGCGCCGTAGATCACGCCGACGATCGCCAGCGCCACGATCAGCGGACGGAAGTACGTTGAGGCGTCCGGGAACAACTGCAGGCAGTAGCGCAGCATGCCGAAGGTGCCAACCTTGTCCATCACCGCGGTGATCAGCACCGCGGTGGCAGGGGTGGATTCGACCGCGGCGTCGGGCAGCCAGCGGTGGAACGGCCATAGTGGGGCCTTGATCGCGAACGCGAACATGAAACCCAGGAACAGCGCCTTGAGTACCGCCGACGAAGCACCCAACTGCCCCGTCGACGCCGCTGCCACGATCTGGCGGAAATCGAAGGTGCCAGGACCACGCTGCGCGGTCACCACGTACAGGCCGATGACCGCGGCCAGCATGATCAGACCGCCGAACAGGTTGTACAGCAGGAACTTCACCGCGGCTTTCGACCGCTCCGAACCGTGGCCGAAACCGCCGATAAGGAAGTACATCGGGATGAGCATGGCTTCGAAGAACACGTAGAACAGCAGGACGTCCAGCGAGACGAGCGAAATCAGCACCATCGACTCGACGGTCAGCGTCAACGCGATGTAGGCGTGCGGGCCACGGCTCCGCTGCCCGCCGTCGTTCCAGCCGGCCACCAGCAGCACCGGCACCACTATCGTGGTGAGCAACACCAGCACGACGGCGATGCCGTCGACGCCGACGGTGTAGCCCGCGCCGAATGCCGGTATCCAGCGGTGGGATTCGACGAACTGAAATGCCGCGCCGCCGGGCTGGAACTTGACCGCAATCACGAGCGACACCGCCAGCACCACGAGCGCGACGACCAGGCCGACCCATTTCGCCAATTGTTTCTGTTGGCCGGGCAGCGCAATGGTCACGACTGCACCGGCCAGCGGGATCAGCCACAGCGCGCTGAGCCAGGGGAGCGTCATCGCCACAGTTGCACCACCAGGATCGCTACGGCGACCAGCGCCGCGCCGCCGAACATCGATGCTGCGTAGGAGCGGGCAAAGCCGGTCTGCAGCCCGCGCAAGCGATTCGAGGTCCGGCTGACCAGGTTCGCCAGTCCGTTGACCGAGCCGTCGACGCCTTTGTTGTCGAATTGAACCAGCGCCGCGGTCAAGATAGCGCCCGGCAGCATGAAACCCCTCTCGTTGAACGTGTCGCCATAGAGGTCACGGCGGCCGGCAGCCGTCCACGCCGAAACTTTCGCAGGCGCCGTGTCCGGCACCGTGCGGCGGCCGTAGAACACGTAGGCCACGAATATTCCGACCACCACGACGCCCAGCGTGATCGGCGTCAGCACCCACGCGGACAGCGCATGGGCGCTCTCCTCGCTTTTCACCACCGGGTCCAGCCAGTGCTTCAAGGTGCCGCCGATAGCCAGCAGGCCACCGGAGAACACCGAGCCGACGGCGAGCAAGATCATCGGCCAGGTCATTGTGGCCGGCGCTTCGTGCGGGTGGGCTTCCTGCGCCCAACGCTTATCGCCGAAGAACGTCATCAGCATCACGCGGGTCATGTAGAACGCGGTGATCCCGGCGCCGAGCAGGGCGGCACCGCCCAGCACGTAGCCGCGAATCCCGCCGACACCGAGTGCCGCTTCGATGATCGCGTCCTTGGAGAAGAACCCGGCGAACGGGAACATCCCGATGATCGCCAGATAGCCCAGCCCGAAAGTGGCGAAGGTGATCGGCAACGCCTTGCGCAACCCGCCGTAGCGGCGCATGTCCTGTTCTTCGTCCATCGCGTGAATCACCGCGCCGGAGCCGAGGAACAGGCCGGCCTTGAAGAAGCCGTGGGTCAGCAGGTGCATGATCGCGAACGGGTAGCCGGCCGGTCCCAAGCCGGCGGCCAGCACCATGTAGCCGATCTGGCTCATCGTGGACGCGGCGAGGGCGCGTTTGATGTCGTCTTTGGCGCAACCGATGTAGGCCCCGAACAGCAGTGTCACCGCGCCGACGATGACGACGGCGAGTTGGGCGCCCGGCGACAGGTTGTACAGCGGACCCGACCGCACGATCAGATACACCCCGGCGGTCACCATCGTCGCGGCGTGGATCAGTGCAGACACCGGGGTGGGGCCTTCCATCGCGTCACCCAACCAGGCCTGCAGCGGGACCTGCGCGGATTTCGCGGAGGCGCCCAGCAGCAGCAACAGCCCGATCGCGAGCAACGCTCCGCGCCCGGCGCCCGGCGCTGCGGCGAACACTCCGCCGTAGGACAGCGTCCCGAAGGTGGCGAACATGACGAACATGGCTACCGCGAGACCGGCGTCCCCGATCCGGTTCATCACGAACGCCTTCTTGGCCGCGGTCGCCGCCGTCGGCTTCTGGTACCAGAAGCCGATCAGCAGGTAGGACGCCAAGCCGACGCCTTCCCAGCCGACGTAGAGGCCGAGATAGTTGTCGGCTACCACCAGCAGCAGCATCGCCGCCAGAAACAAATTGAGGTAAGCGAAGAACCGGCGGCGCTCAGAGTCTTGCGCCATGTAGCCGATCGAGTAGATGTGGATCAGCGAGCCGACGCCGGTGATCAGCAGGACGAAACAGATTGACAGCTGGTCGAGCTGCAGCCCGAAGTCGACCTGGAATCCGCCGACCGGCACCCACCGGAACAGGATCTGGCCAATGGTGCGGTCATCGCCGGGCCGGCCGAGCATGTCGAGCAGCAACGCCACGCCCACCCCGAACGACGCCAACGCCGCGGCCGTACCCAGCAGGTGCCCCCACCGGTTCGTTCGCCTGCCGGCGAGCAGCAGGATCGCGGCACCGGCCAGCGGCAGGGCCACCAGCAGCCAAGTCAGATGTGTCATCGAGTGGCCCTAACCCTTGAGCAGATTCGCGTCGTCTACCGAGGCCGATTTGCGGGCGCGGAAAATCGTCATGATGATCGCGAGGCCGACGACGACTTCGCACGCGGCGACGACCATCGTGAAGAAGGCGATCATCTGTCCGTCGAGCTGGCCGTGCATGCGGGCGAAGGTGACGAACGCGAGGTTGACGGCGTTGAGCATCAACTCTACGCACATGAACATCACAATCGCGTTGCGTCGCAACAGAACTCCGCTGGCACCGACGGTGAACAACAGCGCCGACAGATACAGGTAGTTCGCCGGGTTCATGGCGCGCTGCCCCCGGGGCCGTTGGAGCCGTTGGCACCGTTCGGGCCGTTGTTGCCGCCGTCGCCGACACCGCGACTTTCCAGCACCCGGGACACCGACAATCTCGAGTAGGACCCGTCGGGCAGCAGCGCGGCGACGTCGACGGCGTTGTGCCGGGCGTAGACACCGGGCGCGGGCAGGGTGGTGGGGTAACCGCCGGGCTGGAAGCGTTCCTGCGACAGCTCACGCTGAGTTTTGCGACGCTCGAACCGTTCCCGGTGCGCCAACACCATCGCGCCGACCGCCGCGGTGATCAGCAGCGCGCTGGTCAACTCGAAGGCCCAAAGGTAACGGGAGAAGATCAGCGTCGCCAGACCGTTGACGTTGCCGTCGGCGTTGGCCGCTGTCAGGCCGTGAAACGGCGGAATGGTTGCGCTGCCGATGCCGGCGATCAGCAGGATGCCAAATCCCACGCCGGCTACCGACGCGGCGACGCGCTGCCCGCGCAGCGTTTCGACCAGCGATTCCGCGGAGTCCACGCCGATCAGCATCAGCACGAACAAGAACAGCATCATTACCGCGCCGGTGTAGACGACCACCTGCACCACACCGAGGAACAGCGCGTCTTGGGCCATGTAGAAGGCGGCCAGGCTGATCATGGTCGCTGCTAAGAACAGCGCCGAATACACCGCATTGGCGGCCCACACCACACCGAGCGCGCCGATCAGCGCCACTGCGCCGAGCACCCAGAACAGCACCGCCTCGCCGGTGGACGTCCGGGTGATGGTGTCCGATGCCAGATCGGATGCCAGCACCGTCGTCACTGCTGGGCGCCCGTCGGCTCCGCGTCGCGGGACAGGCTTTGCGCGGTCACGTTGCCGCGGTAGTAGTCGGCATCGGTGGCGCCGGGAGCTCTCGGATGCGGCGGTTGTTGCATGCCGGGTTGCATCGGGGCCAGCAGCCGGTTCTTCTCGTAAATCAGATCGGCGCGGTTGTCGTCGGCCATCTCGTAGTCGTTGGTCATCGTCAACGCCCGGGTCGGGCAGGCCTCGACGCACAAACCGCAGCCGATGCAGCGCAGGTAGTTGATCTGGTAGACCCGGCCATAACGCTCACCGGGGGAGAACCGCTCTTCCTCGGTGTTGTCGGCGCCCTCGACGTAAATCGCATCGGCCGGGCAGGCCCATGCGCACAATTCGCACCCGATGCACTTCTCCAGGCCGTCCTCGTACCGGTTCAGCTGGTGACGGCCGTGATACCGCGGTGCGGTGGGCAGCTTCTGTTCCGGATACTGCTCAGTGATGGGCCGTTTGAACATCGCCTTCAAGGTGACGTAGAAGCCGGCAAGGGCTTCCAGCGATCTGGGCTTAGCCATGTGCGCTCTCCTTGGTCGCCGGCACCGCTGCCTCACCCGGAAGCGGTGGTGTCGGGAATGCTGATTCGGCGGCCGGACCCCTACCGCGCAACGATTCCGGGGTCCGCCCGAGTACCTGAGTGCCGATGCCGCTGAATGGTCTTCGCAGATATAACAGCAGCACCGCAGCGAAGACCGCGCTGCTGATTGCCAATACGGCGGTCCAGTGCGGGTAGCCCTGGTCGCGCAACGTCCGGACGACGGCGGCGATCATCACCCAGACCAGTGCCACCGGGATGAGAATCTTCCAGCCCAGCGTCATGAACTGGTCGTAACGCAACCGGGGCAGCGTGGCCCGCAGCCAGAAATAGATGAATAGGAAAGTCCACACCTTGGCGGTGAACCACAGCACCGGCCACCATCCGCTGTTGGCGCCGTCCCACATGTTCAGCGGCCACGGCGCATGCCAGCCGCCGAAGAACAAAGTGGCGGCCAACGCCGAAACCGTGGTCATGTTGATGTACTCGGCCAGGTAGAACATCGCGAAGGCCAGCGACGAGTACTCGGTGTGGAAACCGGCGACCAGTTCCCCCTCGGCTTCCGGCAGATCGAACGGTGCACGATTGGTTTCGCCGACCATCGACACCAGATAAACCATGAACGCCGGCAGCAGCAGGAACGCGTACCAGATCCGGTCCTGGGCGGCCACGATCTGCGACGTCGACATCGTTCCGGCGTAGAGGAACACCGATGCGAATGCCAAACCCATCGCGACCTCATAGGAGATCACCTGCGCGGTAGAGCGCACCCCACCCAGCAACGGGTAGGTCGAGCCCGACGACCAGCCGGCCAGCACGATGCCGTAGACGCCGATGGCCGACAGCCCCAGGATGAACAGCACCGCCACGGGCAGGTCGGTCAACTGCAACGGAGTGCGGTGGCCGAACACCGACACCTCCGGGCCGAACGGGATGAACGCAAACGCGGTGATCGCCGGCACGGTCGAGATGATCGGCGCGAGCAGGAACACCGGGCGGTCCACCCCGAAGGGAATGATCGCTTCCTTGAGCGCCAGCTTGATTCCGTCGGCCAGGCTCTGCAGATATCCGCGCGGGCCCACCCGGTTGGGGCCCCAGCGAAGCTGCATGCGGCCCAGCAATTTTCGTTCAGCCAGAATCGCCACCAGAACGGTGAGCACCAGAAACACGAAGACGGCGACAGCCTTGCCCAGCAGCAGCCACCAGGTGTCGTGCCCGAAGGCGGTCAGGTTCACGGGCGGCCCGCCTCAACCATTGCGCCGCTCCTTCTCATCGCTGCGCTCTGCATCTTCACCGACCTCAGTCATTGCGCCGCTCCTTCTCATCGCTGCGCTCTGCATCGTCACCGGCGCGGACTTTCACCACGGCACCCGCGGTGACGCCCAACTGCCGGTGCACCGCCGAGCCCGGCGAATTCAGCGGCAACCAAACCACCCGATCAGCCATGTCGGTCACCAGCAGCGGCAGGGTGATCGACCCGCGCGACGTGCTCACCGTGACCTTGTCTCCGTCGGCGGCACCGATGGCGGCCGCCGTGTCTGCGGACAGCCGGGCAACCGGGGTCCGGGCGGTGCCGGCCAGGTGGTGGGCGCCGTCCTGCAGTTGACCGGAGTCCAGCAGCAGCCGCCACCCGCTCAGCACAGCCTCACCCTCGCTGGGCTGCGGCGCTTCTTCGGCGGCGACGCCGGGATCAGCGGCGCGTTCACCGCTCCACCCGCCGAGTTCAAGCAATTCCGCACGGGCTGCCTCGGCGTTGGGCAGCGCCAGGTCGACACCCAGTTCGTCGGCCAGGGTGCCCAGCACCCGTAGGTCCGGCATGGCGCCCTGCTGCAGGGTTGCGGTGAAGGTGCGGTGGCGGCCCTCCCAGTTGACGAAGGTCCCGGACTTCTCCGGCGGCGGCGCGATCGGGAACACCACGTCGGCACGTTCGGTGACGGCGTTGGGTCGTAGCTCCAGGCTGACGACGAACCCGGCGGCGTCAATCGCCGCCAGTGCGCCGTCGGGGTCGGCCAGGTCGCCCGGATCGACACCGCCGACCAGCAACGCGCCGAGGCTCTGATCGGCGGCGGCCGCCAGGATGCCCGCGGTGTCGCGTCCCGGTGCGGACGGCAGGTCGTCGACACCCCACACCGTGCTGACTTCGGAGCGCGCCGCAGCGTCGGCCAGCGGACGACCGCCCGGCAGCAGCACGCCCAGCGCGCCCGCGTCCAACGCGCCGCGTTCCCCGGCGCGTCGCGGTACCCAGGCGAGCTTGGCGCCGGTGGTGTCGGCCAGTCGCGCGGCAGCCGACAGCGCCCCGGGTGTGGCGGTCAGTCGTTCGCCGACGAAGATCACCGCGCCGGGATCGCGCAGTGACTCGGCTAGTTCTGCGTGACCGGCCGCACTCAAGTCGGTCAGCGTTGACGCCTCGGCGCCGGGAGCCGTCTGGATCAGCTGGCCGTGCATCTTCTGCAGCCCGCGGCTGGCGAAGGGCGCAATGGCGTAGATGGGCACGCGGTGCTTGTGGGCGGCTTTGCGCAACCGCAGGAACACGATCGGCGACTCGTCTTCCGGCTCGAACCCGACCAGCAGCACCACCGGCGCCGACTCCAGGTCCGAGTAGCTGACAGTGACCGGACGGCCGGCGACCCGGGCCGCAAGGAAGTCCGCCTCTTCAGCCGAATGCGGCCGAGCTCGGAAGTCAATGTCGTTGCTGTCGAGCGCAATTCGGCTGAATTTGGCATACGCGTAGGCCTCTTCCAGCGTCAACCGGCCGCCGACCAGCACCCCGACCCGGCCGCGCGCCGCTGCAAGCCCGTCGGCCGCGATCGATAGCGCCTGCGACCAGGACGCCGGAACCAGCGAGCCGTCACTGTCCCGAATCAGCGGTGTGGTGATCCGGTCCGGCTGGCTGGCGTAGCTGAACGCCCACCGGCCCTTGTCGCAGTTCCACTCCTCGTTGACCTCGGGATCGTCACCGGCCAGCCGCCGCATCACCTTGCCGCGGCGGTGGTCGCTGCGCTGCGCGCACCCGGATGCGCAGTGCTCACACACGCTGGGACTGGAGACCAGGTCGAAAGGCCGGGCTCGGAACCGGTAGGCAGTGCCGGTCAGCGCGCCGACCGGGCACACCTGCACGGTGTTGCCGGAGAAGTAAGAATCGAACGGTTCGTTGGCGTAGATGCCGACCTGCTGCAGCGCCCCGCGCTCCAGCATCTCGATGAACGGGTCACCGGCGATCTGTGCGGAGAACCGGGTGCACCGGGCGCACAATACGCACCGCTCGCGGTCGAGCAACACCTGCGAGGAGATGTTGATCGGCTTGGTGAAGGTGCGTTTCTCGTCGGTGAAGCGGGATTCGGCGCGGCCGTTGGACATCGCCTGGTTCTGCAGCGGGCACTCGCCGCCTTTGTCGCACATCGGGCAGTCCAGCGGATGGTTGATCAGCAGCAGTTCCATCACGCCCTGCTGCGCTTTGTCCGCGACCTCGGAGGTGAGCTGGGTGTGCACGATCATGTCGTCGGCGACCGGTGTCGTGCACGACGCCATCGGCTTGCGCTGGCCCTCGATCTCCACGATGCACTGCCGACAGGCGCCGACCGGGTCGAGCAACGGATGGTCGCAGAACCGCGGGATCTGAACACCGATCAACTCCGCCGCGCGGATCACCAGCGTCCCCTTCGGCACCCTGACCTCGACCCCGTCGATGCTCAGCGTCACCAGATCCGGTGGCGGCGCCTCGCCGTACTCCTCCGATCGGGGCACATCAGACACACTCGTCATGTGCGCCGCTCCTCCTCATCGCTTCGCTCTGCATCGTCGCCGGCGGTGGTCATCTGAAGCTCTCAGGCCTTTCCGTTTGCCGTGAGCATGGACGCCCGCGGATCGAACGGACAGCCGCCCTGTTCGACGTGCGCGACGTACTCGTCGCGGAAGTATTTGAGCGACGAGATCACCGGCATCGCCGCGCCGTCGCCCAGCGCGCAGAACGACTTGCCCTGAATGTTGTCGGCGATGTCGGCCAGCTTCTCGAGGTCCTCGTGGATGCCTTTGCCGGTTTCCAGCCGCTCGTAAATCAGCTCCAGCCAGTAGGTGCCTTCCCGGCACGGGGTGCACTTGCCGCAGGACTCGTGCTGGTAGAACTCGGTCCAGCGCCGCACCGCGCGCACCACGCAGGTGGTTTCGTCGAAGATCTCCAGGGCCTTGGTGCCCAGCATCGAGCCGGCCGCGCCGACGCCTTCGTAGTCCAGCGGGACGTCGAGGTGCTCCTCGGTCAGCAGCGGCGTCGACGACCCGCCCGGCGTCCAGAATTTGAGCCGGTGCCCGGCCCGGACGCCGCCGGCGTACTCCAGCAGTTCGCGCAGCGTGATGCCCAGCGGAGCCTCATATTGGCCGGGCTTGGTGACGTGGCCGGACAGCGAGTAGAGGTTGAAGCCCGGCGACTTCTCGGTGCCCATCGAGCGGAACCAATCCACCCCGTTCTGCAGGATCGGCGGCACGCTGGCGATGGTCTCGACATTGTTGATCACCGTCGGGCAGGCGTAGAGCCCGGACACCGCCGGGAACGGTGGGCGCAGTCGGGGCTGACCGCGCCGGCCCTCCAGCGAATCCAGCAGCGCGGTTTCCTCGCCGCAGATGTAGGCGCCCGCGCCGGCGTGCACGATCATTTCCAGGTCGTAGCCCGAACCCGCGATGTCGCGGCCCAGGTAACCGGCTTCGTAGGCTTCGGCCACCGCCTTTCGCAGCCGACGCAGCACCGGCACCGTCTCACCGCGGATGTAGATGAAGGCGTGATGGGCCCGGATCGCGTAGGCGGAGATGATGCTGCCTTCGACCAGAAAGTGCGGTGTGGCGAACATCAGCGGCATGTCTTTGCAGGTGCCGGGCTCGGATTCATCGGCGTTGACGACCAGGTAGTGCGGTTTGGCGGCCGGCCCCTCGTCGCCCTGCGGAATGAAACTCCACTTGGTGCCGGTGGAGAAACCGGCGCCGCCGCGGCCGCGCAGCCCGGAATCCTTCACGGTTTGCAGCACCTCGTCGGGTTTCATCTTCAGGGCCTTCTCCAGGCCCTGGTAGCCGTCGTTGCGGCGATATGTCTCCAGACTCCAACACTCCGGGTCGTCCCAGTAGCGGCTGAACACCGGAGTCAACGGTGTCCTCTGCACGGTTGAAGTCATTCCTCGCCTTCCTCAGCCGGCGTCGCATCGGGTGGCGGCGCCGTCATCTCATGTTCTTGCGCGACGCGCAGACCGGCCAAGGTGGCCTCGCCGACACTGCCTTGGCCGCCGTCGGGGCGGTCGTCCAGGAACCCCGCGAGGAGCCGCTCGCAGTCCCGGAAGCTACGCAGCGGAGCGCCGCGAGTCGGCTTCGGAAGGTCACCGGAGCGCAAGCCGTCGACGAGCGCGCGCGCCGACTCGCAAGTCTGGTTGTCGAAGAACTCCCAGTTGACCATCACCACCGGCGCGTAGTCACAGGCGGCATTGCACTCGACATGCTGCAGCGTCACCTTGCCGTCGTCGGTGGTCTGGTCGTTGTCGATACCCAGGTGCTCCTTCAACGACTCGAAGATCGCGTCGCCGCCCATGATCGCGCACAAGGTGTTGGTGCAGACACCGACGAGGTAGTCACCGGTGGGGCCACGGCGGTACATCGAGTAGAAGCTGGCCACCGCGGCCACCTCCGCCCCGGTCAGCCCGAGCTGGGATCCGCAGAACTCCAAACCTGCCGGCGTAAGGTAGCCGTCTTCTGCCTGCACCAGGTGCAGCAACGGCAGCAACGCCGAGCGCTGGCTGGGGTAGCGGTCGATGATCTCCTTGGCGTCAACCTCCAGGCGTGCCAGCACGTCGTCGGAGTAGGACTGCGGTGCGCCGTCGACGACGAACTGCCCGGGTTCCTCCGGCGGCGGGCCGAGCTGGATGAAGACCCGCTCGCCCGAGGAGCCGACGGCGGGAGCCTGCGCTTCGGTCATCGGTCGACCCCGCCCATCAACGGGTCGATACTGGCGACCGCGGCGATCACGTCGGCGACCATTCCGCCTTCGCACATCGCGGCGACCGCTTGCAGATTGGTGAACGACGGATCGCGGTAGTGCACCCGGTAGGGGCGGGTACCGCCGTCGCTGACCATATGCACGCCGAGTTCGCCGCGGGGCGACTCCACCGCGGCGTAGACCTGGCCTGCCGGAACGCGAATGCCCTCGGTGACCAACTTGAAGTGGTGGATCAGCGCTTCCATGGAGCTGCCCATGATCTTGGCGATGTGCTCTTCCGAGTTACCCAAGCCGTCAGGGCCGACTTTGAGATCGGCGGGCCAGGCGATCTTGCGGTCTTCGACCATGATCGGGCCGGGCTTCAACTTCTCCAGGCACTGCTCGACGATCTTCAGCGACTCTCGCATCTCTTTGACGCGAATGATATAGCGCCCGTACGCATCACAGCCGTCGTCGGTGACTACGTCGAACTCGTAATCCTGGTATCCGCAATAGGGTTCATTGCGCCGCAGGTCATAGGGCAAACCGGTCGAGCGCAGGCAGGGGCCGGTAATGCCCAGTGCCATGCAGCCGGTGAGGTCCAGGTAAGCGACGCCCTGGGTGCGCGCCTTCCAGATGTAGTTCTCGTTGAGCAGGTTCTCCAGGTCGCACAGCCGGTGGGACATCAGGTCCAGGAATTCGCGGATCTCGCTGACCGCGTTGGGCGGTAGGTCCTGGGCCAGCCCCCCGGGCCGGATGTAGCCGTGGTTCATCCGCAACCCGGTGATCAGCTCGAAAATGTTGAGGACCAACTCCCGTTCCCGGAACCCGATGAACATCGCGGTCATCGCACCCAGCTCCATGCCACCGGTGGCCAGCGCAACCAGGTGCGACGACACCCGGTTCAGTTCCATCATCATCACGCGGATGACGTTGACCCGCTCGGGGATCTGGTCGGTGATTCCGAGCAGCTTCTCTACGCCGAGGCAGAACGCCGTCTCGTTGAAGAACGGTGAGAGGTAGTCCATTCGGGTGACGAACGTGACGCCTTGTGTCCAGTACCGATATTCCAGGTTCTTTTCGATCCCGGTGTGCAGGTAGCCGATTCCGCAGCGGGCCTCGGTGACCGTTTCGCCCTCGATCTCCAGGATCAGCCGCAGCACACCATGGGTGGACGGGTGCTGAGGTCCCATATTGACGACGATGCGCTCGCCGGGATCCCCGCTGCGGGCGGCCTCGACGATCTGCTCCCAGTCCTGACCAACGACGGCAAAGACAGTCTCAGCGCTGCCGCCCTGATCGGCTGGCGTGCTAATGGTTTCACTCATCAGTTGTAAGCTCTCCGCTCGTCCGGCGGCGGAATTTGGGCGCCCTTGTATTCGACCGGGATGCCGCCGAGTGGGTAGTCCTTGCGCTGCGGATGTCCGTGCCAGTCGTCGGGCATTTCGATACGGCTCAACGACGGGTGACCGTCGAAGATGATGCCGAAGAAGTCGTAGGTCTCGCGCTCATGCCAGTCGTTGGTCGGGTACATGGAGAACAGCGACGGAATATGCGGATCATCGTCTGGCGCAGAGACTTCCAGGCGGATGCTACGGCTGTGCGTAATTGACCTGAAATGGTATACCGCATGCAGTTCGCGGCCCGACTCGTGCGGGTAGTGCACGCCGCTGACGCCCAGGCACAGTTCGAAACACAGCTTGGGGTCGTCGCGCAGCCGGCCGGCGACCTGCGGCAGCATGTCACGGTGCACATGCAGGGTCAGTTCGTCGCGGTACACCACCACTTTTTCGATTGCGCTGGAGTACAGGACGTCGACGCGCCCCAGCGCTGCCCCGATCTCGTCGACCAGTTCGTCGAAGTAGCCGCCGTAGGGGCGCGGGCTGCTGCCGGGCAGGGTGACTTCGCGGACCAGCCGGCCGTACCCGGAGGTGTCACCGACGCCTTTGGCGCCGAACATTCCGCGCCGGACGTCGATCACTTCGTCGGTTGGGCGGCCCACCGCTTCCTTGGGTTCCTGATCGGGAGAACTCATCGCAACAGTCCGCGCATCTCGATCGTCGGCCGGGCCGCCAGGGCCGCCTGTTCGGCTTCGGCGACGGCGCGCTCCCGGTTGACGCCCAGGGGCATCTCTTGAATCTTCTCGTGCAGCTTGAGAATTGAGTACAGCAACATCTCGGGCCGGGGCGGGCAACCGGGCAGGTAGATGTCGACGGGAACAATGTGGTCGACACCCTGGACCACCGCGTAGTTGTTGAACATACCGCCCGACGAGGCGCACACGCCCATGGCCAGCACCCATTTCGGTTCGGCCATCTGGTCGTAGATCTGCCGCAGCACCGGACCCATTTTCTGGCTGACCCGGCCGGCCACAATCATCAGGTCCGCCTGCCGCGGCGTCGCCGAGAATCGCTCCATGCCGAACCGTGCGATGTCGAACCGCGGACCGGCGGTCGACATCATCTCGATTGCGCAGCACGCCAATCCGAACGTGGCTGGCCACAGCGAGTTCTTGCGAAAATAACCCGCCAGTGTTTCGACGGTAGTCAGCAGGAAACCGCTGGGCAGTTTCTCTTCGATGCCCACGTATTACCTCAATCCCAAGTCAAGCCGCCGCGGCGCCACACGTACGCGTAGGCCACGAATACCGTGAGCATGAACACCACCATCTCGACGAGCGCGAACACCCCCAGCGAGTCGTAGCTCACTGCCCATGGATACAGAAAAACGATCTCGATGTCGAAGACGATGAACAGCATCGCGGTCAGGTAGTACTTCACCGGAAAGCGCTGTCCGCTGCCCGCGCTTGGGGCGTTGGCCGGCTGGCTGCTCGGTTCGATCCCGCATTCGTAGGCCTCGAGCTTCGCCCGGTTGAACCGGGTCGGGCCCGCAATCAAGGCCACGATCACGGAGAACACCGCAAATCCGGCGGCTATCCCCCCGAGGACCAGGATGGGTGTGTACAGATTCATCCTGCAGCGACGCTCCTGAAGTGTTTATCGGCTGGTTGTGAGGTCAAACACAGCCTAACGATCGAGTCAGCTGCTCCGCTCTCGACCCCGGATGTGAGTTCACCCACAGCCGCCGCGAGCGGCGCACCGGCCGGACCGCCGGAAGCCCCATGCTGGTGGCGGGTTTGGCCTTGATACGAAAAGCCAAGCTTCGGGAGCGCTTTGGCGCGGGCTATTGCACCGGGGTGCGAAGCAGCTCGGCCACCTTCTGGCCCAACACGATGGGATCGATCGGATGCGATACGGCGGCCTCGGCGCGCGACCAATTGGCCAGCCACGCGTCGTCGGCGCGACCTGTCAGAACCAGGATCGGTGGGCACTTCGCGACCTCGTCCTTCAATTGCTTGGCCACGCCCAGCCCGCCGGCCGGCGACGCCTCGCCGTCGAGGATCGCGAGGTCGATGCCGCCGGCGTCGATCTGCTGGATGACTACCGGCTCGGTCGCGACCTCGACGTAGCTGACCGCGGGCAGATCCGGGTGCGGTCGTTTGCCCAGCGCCAGCATCACCTGATCGCGGGTGTTGGCGTTGTTGCTGTAAACGAGTATCCGCAAGGTGTCGTCGGCAGGCACGGTGCTAGATGCTACCCACCTGGACGTCGCTGGGCGGGGTCAGTCAGTCCGCTCGGACGAAGTAAGCCTCCACCGTGGCCGTCGCGGCGCGACCGACCATGCCCGCCCGATTCCAGTCCAAGCCGAACTCGGCCCGGTCGATCTCAGGGTTGGCCGTCATCCGGACTGTGCCGTCGCCGAGCACGGTGATTGTGACGGGCAGGGGGACCGAAGCGGTGACGCCCTTGATCGTGAACGCCGCCCGCAATTCGGCGCGGTTGCCGGTGTCGGGCTGCACGGCGGTCACCACCACATTGATCTGCGGAAAGCGCTCGGCGTCGAAGAAGTCAGCCGACAGCAGGTGCTGGTCGCGGCGGCGGATACCGGTGTTCAGTGATGCGACGCCGATGTCGACACGGCCGAAGACCGCACCCTTGGCGGTGACTTGCCCGTCGCCGCTGACGTCGGTGAAATTGCCTTTGACGTTCAGCACGCCCCACATGTTTTTGATCTTGAAAGCGAAGGTCGAGCGGTCAGGCACAAGGTTCCAGACCCCCGCGGTGTCGGGATCGCTCAGCAGCGTCTCCACCGTCGTCATCGAGCACCTCCGTCGTGCTGAGCGTAACTCTTCGGCTCCTTACTCATCGGCGGTTCGACGGTGGCCGCGGCGTGCCCGGCGGCGACAACGCCGCGCCGGGTGACCGTATCGGCTACTCGTGCTGATAGCCCGGATGCGCTGCTGTGAGGCGGTGACCGACTACTGCACGCAAACAGCGGGTGGCGTCCTGGCCGCACTCGTCGAGCGCGCCGCGCCGGATGGCCGCGGCCAGCTGCGCTTCGTCGGCGAAGCCCAACCCGGCAACCGCATCGGCGACCTCGGTGGCCGCGCCGGCCCCCAATTCGCGTTCGACGATGCGCAGCGCGTTAGCCGCCACCCGCGCGTGGAAGTTGATTTGCCCGGTGGTGGATTCCCGGACGTCTGTCTCAAGGAATTCGGCGACGGCGGCGACGAGCTCAGCGGCGGTCGGGCGGCCGTACGGCGGGGTCGGGTCGGAGTGCCCGGCTGCTGCCCGGGCCGGTACGCGGCTCGGTTCGGCATCGGGCGCAGCTGCGTCGAGCAGGTTCAGCAGGTCCCACTCGGTCTCGCAGACCCGGCGGCCGATCGCCGCCAGTTCCACTGAGCGGGTCTGCCCGCTCAGGTGCCGCTCGGCCTGGTAGCGGCAGATCACTCCCCAGCGCAGGGTGGCCAGGATCAGCCACCAGTGCAATGCCGCCCGGTCGACGCACACGCCGGCGGCCTGCTGGTATGCCGCAAGGAAGTCCTCGACGCTGCCCAGGCCGCCCGCGCCGCGGTCGGCCGGGGCGCCGAAACGCCAGGCCCGGATACAGAACCACGCCAGGTCCTCGTAGGCCTCGCCCACGTGAACCAGTTCCCAGTCCAGCACCGCGGCCAGCCGCGAACCGTCGACGATCAGGTTGCCCATCCGGAAGTCGCCGTGCACCAGGACTTTCGGGGACGTCACGGGCCGGTGCGCGGCCAGCCAGCGAAAAGCCCACTCGAACGTCGCGGTGGTATCTGCCATGCTGTCCAGTCGGTCGCGCCAGTGCCCGAGTTGGTCTTCGTTGTCCAGGTCTGCGTCCTGCGCATCGGCTCGGTGGATGGCGGCCAGCGCTTGAGCGCACTCACGCAGCAGCCGCGGGCGGCCTTTGTCGTCGAGCCGACGATCGATGCGTCGCACGATTGTCTCGCCGTTGATCTCGTTGCAGATCAGGTACGGGTTGCCCAGCGCCGCAGCAGAATTGTCGGCGACGAGGATGCGCGGTACCGGCGCGCCGGCGGCTGCGGCGGCGGCTTGCACGCGCGCCTCCAATGCCATGCCGGCATGGACGTTGTCGGGCGGCCCGATTCGCAGGATCAGTGCGTGCCGCGCATCGCCGGCCACCGCGTCGAACGCCCAGGTGCTGCGGCTGGCCCCACCGGTCAGCGCGCGCAGATTCTCGATCGTCGCGTCGGTGCCCAGCGCGCTGGCCACCACGGGCGCCAGCGCGCGCGCCAACCGTTGACTGTCGGTCACTTCGAGCCGAACTTGAACAGTCGCTGGGCCACCCGGCGGATCTGAATCTCCTCGGCGCCTTCGGTGATCCGGTAGCGGCGGTGGTGACGGTAGATGTGCTCGAACGGTTCGTGGCGGCTGTAGCCGAGGCCGCCGAAGATCTGCATCGCCCGGTCGGCGGCGTCGCACACCAATCGGTTGGCTCGGTAGTTGGCCATCGACACCTTGTCGGAGACCTCGAGGTGATGGTTGCGGTCCAAATGCCAGGCGGCGTAATACACCAGCAGCCGCACCATTTGGGCTTCGGTCTGCAGTTCGGCCAGCGGCCACTGCACCGCCTGGTTGACTGACAGCGGCTTGCCGAACACCGTTCGTCTGGTCGCGTAGTCCGCGGCGCGGTCGATGCAGTACTGTGCTGCGCCGAGGCTGCCGGCCGCTTGCCGGATCCTGTTCTCGTGCAGAAAAGTTTGCGCCACGTCCAACCCGCGGTCCACGTCGCCGAGCACCGCGTCGGCAGGCACCCGCACATCGGTCAATTCCACTTCGGCGTGGTCGGTCGGCATGTTGAACGTCCACCAGTAGTACGGCACGGCGAACCCCGGCGCGTCGGTCGGAATCAGAAACGCGGTGATGCCCCGAGCCTGCCCCGACTCGCCGGAAGTGCGCGCGAAGACCAGATCGTGGGTGGCGCGGTGCACACCGGTGTTCCAGCGTTTGGCGCCGTTGATCACCCAGCCGTCGCCGTCGGCCACGGCACGCGTCTCCAGCCAGGTCGCGTCGGAGCCGTGGGCGGGTTCGCTGAGCCCGAACGCCATCGAACGCTCTCCGGTGATCAGCGCTTCGGACCAAAGCCGCCGCTGCGCCTCGCTGCCGAAGCGCTCCATCATGATGACCGATGGGAAGTTCCCGACGATCGACGATTCGTTCTGCAGATCGTTGTGCAGCCCAAGTCCCCGGTGCGACAGGTGTTCACGAATGACGGCCATGTCGAGGTTGGTGCCGTCCCGGCCGCCCAGTGCGGAAGGGAGACCGTAGCGCAACCAACCGGCCTGGTCGGCCCGTCTGCGCATCTCGTCGAGCAGGTCCTCCCAGTCCCGCGACGGGATGCCGCCGTGTTCCAGATCAGTGCGGGCGAATTCGCGGCGATGGTCGAAATACTGTTCGTTCTCGGCCTGTAGTGGAGTGATCTCTCGTTCGATGAAGGCGTCTATCTCGGCCAGTACCCTCAGAAGATGCTCGGGCAGGGTGAAGTCCACGACGATCTCCCTCAACGGCCATTGCGTTTGCGGTCCCCGGCATGCAGCAGCGCACCCGGAAGCGCGTGCCCGACAAGCGCTTTCGCGACGCTAGCGGCCTCGATGGCGGCCGCCAGGTCGATGTCGACGCCGATGTTGCTGTCGCTCAGCAGATAAACCAGGTCCTCGGTGGCGATGTTGCCGGTGGCACCCGGCGCGAACGGGCAGCCGCCCAGCCCGCCGGCCGACGCGTCCAGCCGGGTGACCCCGGCGCTCACGGCGGCCCAGGCGCTGGCCAGGCCGCTGCCGCGGGTGTTGTGAAAGTGCCCGCCGAGGGGCAGGTTGCCGATTACCGGGCGCAGTTGGGCGATCAAGCTGGTCACCCGGCCGGGGACCGTGGTGCCGATGGTGTCGGCGATCGAGACCCGGTCGGCGCCGTGCTCGCGGGCCGCCGCGACGATGTCGACGACGCGCTGCGGCGCGGTAGGGCCTTCGTAGGGGCAGTCCCACGCGGTGGCGATGATGACCTCGACTTCCGCGCCGCTGTCGTGTCCAATGCCGACGATCTCGCTGATCTGCGCGGTGGCTTCCGCGCTGCTGCGCCCGACGTTGGCGCGGCTGAAGGTGTCCGACGGCGACACCACGAATTCGATTGCCTGCATTCCCGCGGCCACCGCCCGCCGAGCGCCGTTGGGGCTGGCCACCAGCGCGGAGAACTTGATGCCGGGATAGCGGTGCAACTCGGCGGCCACGTCAGCGGCGTCCGCCATCGCCGGTACCTTGGACGGCGACACGAATGCGGTGGCTTCGACTTCACGCACTCCGGTGGCGGCGACAGCCTCCAGCAGTTCGAGCTTGGCCGACAACGGGATTGGCGACTCGATCTGCAGTCCGTCCCGCAGCGAGACTTCGCGGATGTCGACATGCGAAGGCAGTTCGCTCATAGCACTCCCTCGGCACGCAGCGATTCCAGTTGCGCCGCGGACTTGCCCAGCAGCCCGAGGTACACCTCGTCGTTGTGCTGGCCCGGTCGGGCGGGACCTGCGCTCCGGATGCTGCCCGGAGACTCGGAGAACACCGGCATGATCCCCGGCCCCAGAACGGACCGTTGAATTCGTTCGTCGTAGTGCGCGGCGATCATGTCGCGGGCCCGCAGTTGCGGGTCCTCGACGACCTCGGCGACGGTGTTGATCGGTCCGGCGATGACGCCGCCGGCGGACAGCGTCTCGATGATGTCGGCGGGCTGTCGCTGCGCGGCCCAGTCTCCGATGATCGCGTCCAGCTCGTCCTGATGGTGCCCACGCGCGCCGTGGGTCGCGAACCGTTCGTCGTCGACCAGTTGCGGCCGGCCGATCAGTCCGCACAGCCGCGCGAAGACGCTGTCCTGGTTGGCCGCGATCACCACCCAGGTGCCGTCGGCGCTGCGGTAGATGTTCGACGGTGCGATGCCTTCCAGCCGAGTGCCCGACGGCCCGCGCACCACGGCGCCGACGTCGTAGTCGGGGATGGTGGACTCCTGTATGGCGAGACAGGATTCGGTCAGCGCGACGTCGACCACCTGGCCTTCGCCGGTGCCGGCGCGCCGGTACAGCGCCGCCAATGCTCCTTGGGCAGCGAACATTCCAGCCAGGCTGTCGCCGAGCGAGAGCGCCAGCCGGGGCGGCGGCTGGCCGGGGAAACCGTTGAGGTGACGCAGCCCGCTGGCCGCTTCGGCAACCGACGCATAGCCGGCTTTCTGCGCATCCGGGCCGGTCTGTCCGTAACCCGACACCCGGACCAGGATGATGCCGCGGTGGCGTGCCGAGAGCACGTCATAGCCGAGGTTCCACTTCTCCAGGGTCCCGGGTCGAAAGTTCTCCACCACGATGTCGGACTTGTCGACCAGTTCGAGGAAAAGCTCTCTTCCCGTTGGCCGGCGCAGGTCGAGGGTGACGGCCATTTTGTTGCGGGCGTGCACAGTCCAGAAGAAGCGGTGCCCGTTGAGTTCGGCTTGGCCCCAATTACGCAGTGGGTCAGGTGAGCCGGGTGCTTCGATCTTGATGACCTCTGCGCCCATGTCGCCGAGCAGCCGGCCGGCGAACGGCCCGGCGATCAGGGTGCCCAGCTCGAGTACCCGCACGCCCTGCAACGGGCCGGTGGCGCTCATCCGCCTACCTTACGGCGGCGGTGAGTCCCGGATGCGCACGACGACCTTACCTTTGGCGGTGCGGTTCTCCAGCGAAGCGATCGCCGCGGCGGCGTCCTCGAGCGGGTAGACCACCGGCTCGGGCGGGACCAGCCGGCCGGAGCTGAGCAGCTGCTCGAGACCGGCCCATTGTTCGGCCAGCGCGCCCGGATGCTTCCCGGTCCAGGCGCCCCAGCCGACGCCGACTACGTCGATGTTGTTCAGCAACAACCGGTTGACCTTCACCGTGGGAATCTCACCGCCGGTGAAGCCGACGACCAGCAGCCGTCCTGCCGGAGCAAGCGAGCGCAGCGAGTCGGTGAATCGGTCACCGCCGACTGGGTCGACCACTACGTCGACCCCGCGCCCGTCGGTCAACTCCTTGACCGCGTCCTTGAACCCGTCGGCGAGCACCACGTCGGTCGCACCGGCGGCCCTGGCGATCTCGGTTTTCTCCTCGGTGCTGACCACCGCGATAGTGCGGGACGCGCCCAGCACCGGCGCCAGTCGCAGCGTCGACGTGCCGATCCCGCCGGCTGCGCCGTGCACCAGTACCGTCTCACCGGGTTGCAGCCGGGCCCGGGTGGTCAGCGCGAAATACACCGTCAGATCGTTGAACAGCAGACCGGCGCCGGCTTCGAAGCCGACGTTGTCGGGCAGCTTGAAGGTCCGCTCCGGCGCCAGCACCGCGACTTCGGCCATGCCACCGATGAGCATCGTCAGACCGACGACTCGGTCGCCGGGACCTACATCGGCGTCCTCGGGAGCTGAGCGCACCACCCCGGCGATCTCGGCGCCCAGCACGAACGGGGGGTCCGGCCGGTATTGGTAGAGCCCACGGGTGAGCAACGCGTCCGGGAACGCCGCTCCGGCAGCACGGACGTCGACGACGACGCCCTGCGATTCAGGTTCGTCGACCTCGGTCACCTCGACCGCGTCCGGACCGTCCAACCGAGTCACCTGTGCCGCGCGCATACCACCTCCGCCGTCAGCGGCCGGAGAGCTTCCGGCCGGAGCGTCAACAGCCTATCGGCAGGCCGCTAGCCTTTCGGAATGGATTCCTTCCCGATTGGTCAGTACTCCGTCCACCGCATCGGCTTCGGCGCGATACAGTTGCCCGGCCCCGGTGTGTTCGGGCCGCCCCGCGACCGCGAGCAGGCGCTGGCGGTACTTCGGCGAGCTGTCGAACTCGGGGTCGACCACATCGACACCGCGCAGTTCTACGGCCCGGACGTGGCCAACGAGCTCATCCGGGAGGCGCTGCACCCGTATCCGGAAAACCTGGCGTTGGTGAGCAAGGTCGGTGCTCGTCGTGACGACAACGGGGCGTGGCTGCCGCTCGACGAACCGGCCGATCTGCGCAGGGATATCGAGGCGAATCTGCTCGCCTTGGGCGTCGATCAGCTGGCCGCAGTCAACCTGCGGCTGATGGAAGGCTGCGCGCCCGACCAGTACTTCGACGAGCAGCTTTCGGTGATGATCGCCGCCCGCGACGAAGGGTTGATCGGCGGCATCGGGCTCAGCGAGATCACTCTCGACCACCTGCTGCGCGCGCTCGAGCGCACCGACATCGCCTGTGTGCAGAATGCTTTCAACATCGCGCAACGTTCATCGGGTCCCTTATTGGCGGAATGTACGGCCCGCGGCATCGCCTTCGTGCCGTACTTCCCCCTCGGATCGGCTTTCGCACAGCCGAATCCGGTACTGGGCAACGAAGCGGTGCAACGAGCAGCTGAGCGGCTCGGATACACGCCGGCGCAGATCGCGCTGGCGTGGACGTTGCACGAGGCGCCGAACATCCTGCTCATCCCCGGCACGTCGTCGGTGCAACATCTGGAGGAGAACCTCGCCGTTGCCGACATCGAACTCGACGAAGACACGGAAGCCAGCCTGACCGGCATGGCCGGTTGACACTACGCAGCGGCGTTCGGCGCCACCGGCTTCGCGGCAACAGCCAGTTACTTCAGCTCAGACGACGACAAGCCCAACAGGCGGCGGGCGACGACTAACTGCTGAATTTGCTGAGTGCCTTCGAAGATATCCATGATCTTGGAGTCCCGTGCCCATTTCTCGAACAGCGTCTGCTCCGAATAGCCCGTGGTGCCGGTCAATTCGACGGCTTTGAGGGTGATGTCGCTGCCTACTCGACCGGCCTTCGCCTTGCCCATCGACGCTTCTTTGGAGTTGGGAATCCTGTTGTCGGCTTGCCAAGCAGAGCGCAACGTCAGCAGGTAGCTGGCTTCCCAGTCGGCCTCGAGTCGCAGAAACTCTGCCGCGGGCGCGCTCTGGGCGTGCGACGGCCTGTCGTAGGAAATCTCCACTCCCGCCTCGGTCAGGACCCTCCGCAATTCTTCCAGCGCGGCGCGGCCGATTCCGATCGCCATCGCGGCAATCACCGGGCGGGTGTTGTCGAAGGTCTCCATCACCCCGGAAAACCCTTTGCCCGAATCGATCTCGGGGTTGCCGAGCAAGTTGTCCTTCGGCACACGGGCGTTGTCGAACCGGATCACCGCGGTGTCGGAGCCTCTGATGCCCAGCTTGTTCTCCAGGCGTTCCACCGTCACACCCGGATGTTCGCGCGGCACGATGAACGACTTAATCGCCGCGCGGCCTTTCGACTTGTCCAGCGTCGCCCACACCACGATGTGGGTGGCGCGCGAACCTGCTGTGACGTAGATCTTCTCACCGTTGATCACGTATTCGTCGCCGTCGAGTTTGGCAGTGGTCGACACCGCCGCGGAGTCGGAGCCGAAATCCGGCTCGGTGATCGCCATTGCCGCCCAGACCCGGCCCAACCGCTGCATTTGCTCGTCGGTCGCGACCCCGGAGACTGCCGCGTTGCCCAAACCCTGGTAGGGCATTGACAACAGCATCGCGGCGTCACCCCAGGCGGCTTCCAGTGCCGACAACACCGCTGCCATGTTGGCGCCGTTGCGGTTCTCTTTAGTATCCCCACCGGCCCGGAACGCTTCGGCTCCGGCCATGCCCGTGGCGCCTGATTCCGTAACTCCGGCGAAGATTTCGGACAAGGTCTCGAGTTCGACCGGATAGGCGTGCTCCCGCAGGTCGTATTTGCGGCCGATGGGACGCATCACCTCCGCGGCGCCTTGGTGCGCCTTGTCCACGACGGTCAGCATCTTTTTTGGAAGTTCGAGATTGATAGTCATGACAGGTCTTTCGCTGAAGTAGGGGATGGCCGGCTAGATGACGACGACACCTTCGGCGACGCCGATGGCCCGCAGGTCGCGGTACCAGCGCTCGACCGGGTGTTCCTTGGTGAAGCCGTGGCCACCGAGCAGTTGCACGCCGTCCAGGCCGATCTGCATCCCTTTGTCGGCGCCCAGGCGCTTGGCCAGTGCGGCTTCCCGCGCGAACGGCAGGCCTTGCTCGGCTCGTGCGGCTCCACGCCAGGTGATCAGCCGCAGGCCGTCGAGTTCGATGGCGATATTGGCGCACATGAACGCCACGGACTGCCGGTGAGCGATGGGCTCACCGAACGCGTAGCGGTCCTTGACATAGGGGACGACGTAGTCGAGTACCGCGTGACCGGTGCCAACCGCCAGCGCCGCCCAGCCGAGGCGGGCCAACGCGATCGCCTCGGAATAGTCCGTGTCACTGGCGTGCTCCTCGCCCAGGCGGGCCGTCAACGGCACAATTACCCGGTTCAGCTCGAGCCGGCCCAGCGCGGCCGCGCGGATACCCATGCTCGGGTCCGCTTTGACGGTGAGGCCTGAGCTGGCCGACTCGACGACGAACAACGCCGGCTTGCCGTTGAGTTGGGCGGCGACGATGAAGAGTTCGGCCTCGGCGGCTGCAGGGACCAGTGACTTGACTCCGTCCAGTCGGTAGCCGCTGGGCGTGCGGGTGGCCGTCGTCTTCAGGTGCGTGGGATCGAACAACGGCTGCGGCTCTGCGATCGCCACACAGGCTTGCGGCACGTTGTCGCCGGCGAACTCGGGCAGGTAGGTGGCCTGCTGCTCGGCGCTGCCCCAGTGCGTCAAAGCCGACGCGACACCGCCAGGCGCCAGGATCGGCAGTGCCAGACCCATGTCGCCGTAGGCCAGCGCCTCGGCGACCAGCACATTGGTCACGCTGGAACGTTGCGCGGCGATGCCGTCGAAGTCTTCGGGAATGTTCACCGCGGTGATGCCCAGTTCGGCGGCCTTCGCGATGAGGTCTTGCGGGTAGGCCGCGGCGTCGTCGGCGTCGTAGGCGGCGGGCCGCAGGATCTCTTCAGCGAACTCACTAACGGTTTCGATGATCAGCTTTTGGTCATCATCGGGGGTCAAATCGAAGTAGTCCTGACCACTGGCCTTGAGCCTGGTGGGCCCGCTGCGCCGTCCCTGCACACGTTTGAATTGGCGGTTAGCGGTGCCTGCGGCTGAGAAGCCGGTCTTGACGCCGTATCGCAGCGTCCGATTCAGCGGATCGCGCAGATGAAATGTGTCCAGGAATTGATGACCGACGAGCGGAGTGAGCAGTCCGAGAACGATGTCGATGCCCGTCCGTTTGTGCTTGTGCTCGCCGACCGCGGATCCGCGCCCAGTGCGCTTGGCTTTTCCATTAGTGGTGGAAAGCGTGTTTGTCATGTCAGCAGCCTCGGTCGATGGCTAGAGCGTTACGGCTACCTTACTCCGGAGTAAGGTACGCCCGGCTGTTAGATAGTTCACACCCGCTTTCCCGATTCATCCGGCGCGAAGCGCGCCGAGCACTTGATCATGCAGCAGGCGATTGGTGGCCACCGCACTGCCGGCGTGCGGGCCGGCCGCGCCGTCAAGGCCGGTGAACGCGCCGCCGGCCTCGCGGACAAGGATGTCCAGCGGTGCCAGATCCCAGACTGAGACCTCCGGTTCGACGGCGATGTCGACCGCGCCCTCGGCGACCAGGCAGTACGACAAGAAGTCGCCGAAGGCGCGAACCCGCCACACCGCATCGGTCAGCTCGACGAATCGGTCCCGTAAGCCACGCTCGGCCCAGCCGGACAAACTGGAAAATGACAGGTTTGCCGAGGCCAGGTCGGCCACCGCTGACACCGACAGTCGACGCGGCGCCTTGCCGTCGACCGCAGCGAACGCGCCCTCTCCGGCGGCGGCCCACCACCGGCGGTGCAGTGCGGGTGCACTGACCACCCCGACGACGGGGATGCCGTCGGCCAGCAACGCGATCAGGCTGGCCCAGATGGGCACACCGCGGACGAAGTTTTTGGTGCCGTCGACCGGATCGATGATCCACTGCCGGCCGCTGAACGTCGGTTGTCCGCCGAATTCCTCTCCGAGGATGCTATCGGCGGGGCGTAAGCGGGCCAGTTCGGCACGCAGCGCGGACTCGACATTGCGGTCGGCATCGGTGACCGGGGTCAAGTCTGGCTTGGTCTCGATGTGCAGGTCCAGCGCGCCAAAACGGGCGAGCGTCACTGCGTCGGCTTGATCAGCCAATCCCAGCGCGAAAGCGAGGTCGTGTCGGCTCACGGCAGCAGTCCTACCATGGCGTGAGTGTGGAGTACCGGTGTGCTGGTGTTGCTGGTTATGGGGCTGGTGGTGTTTCTGGCACCCCGACTGTTCCGGCGCAACCCGCAAGACAGCGTGAACGGCACCCTGCTGCTCACCGGAGTCAGTCCGCGACCCGATGCCACCGGCCAGCATTACGTGACGATTTCCGGGGTGATCAACGGCCCGACAGTCGATGAGTACACCGTGTACCAGCGGATGGCCGTCGACGTCGACGACTGGCCGGCGGTGGGGCAGCTGATCCCGGTGATGTACTCGCCGAAGAATCCGGATCGCTGGGTCTTCGCGCCGTCCGAGCCGCCCCTGAACTAGGCGGCGTGACGGGCCAGGGCGACACCGATGCGGACCTCGAGTTGGGTGACGGTGACGGTGGGGCCACGCGGCGGAGCGCTGGAGCGGTAGCGTTCGCCCGTCGGCGAGGTGAAGTGCGCTGTGTGCTCTCCTGTGTCGTCGACAGACGTGGTGACCTGCCAGCCGGCGGCTTCTTTGACGTAATTGCAGCGCTCGCACAAACCGATACCGTTGACCACGTTGGTAGGGCCGGCTTTCGCAAAGGGCTGGGCGTGGTCGCTGTGCCGAATCGGCGCCTCGCAGTACGGAGTGCGGCAACGTTGGTCACGCAGCTTGATGAAGGCGGCCAGCCCGCGCGGAAACAACCGCGCCCGAGATTCGAGTGCGACCAACGCCCCGGACCGAGGGTGCGCGTACAGGCGGCGCAGCGTCGCCCGTGAACCGCGGTCGTTGACCGCGGCAGCCACCAGGCGGCGGGCCACCGCGGCGGGGATCGGGCCGTAGCCGCCGACCTCGGCCGGCGTGTCGTCGCCGCCGAGCAGCGTGTCGTCCGACAACACGAGGTTGACCGCGATCGGTGGTGTCGTTGCCGCACTTCGTCCGGTGACGCGTTCAATCAAGGTGTCCGCCATCACCTGTCCGCGTGAGCGGTCGTCGAAGGTGGTGTCGGCCTGGCGGCGCAACGCGGCATACACCGACACACCCTGGGCGACCGGCAGCAGCGCGGTCAGATAAGTCATGGTGTCCGGGGCCGGGCGGATCGTCACGCAGCGGTCGTTCTCCGCCTTCGCGGCGCGCTCGACGACAGCGTGCGGATCCAACCGGTAGGCGATGGCTTTAGCCGCGGCCGCCACCCGCGCATCGCCCATGCCGTCCAGGCCGGCCGGCTCGCCGCACAGCTCGGCGTCCAGAGCGCGCCGGTCCTCGACTTCCAGGCATGCGCTTTCTCGGACGATCAACGTCGCCCGCCACTCAGAGAGAACTCCGGACTCGAGCGCGGCCAGTGTGTGCGGCATCTCGTGGGCCAGAGCCTTGGCGAAACCCAGGTGGCGGTTGCCGCGGGCGGGTGAGTCACGCCGCGCGAGCGCGACCTCGCTGGCCACACCGCGGGCACGGCGAGCGGCCGGCACACCGGCGGCAGCTTCGGTGAGTCGCCGGGCGGCATCGAGCGCCGCGGCCGCGCGGGCCTGGCCGGCCGCCGCAGCGCACTTGAGCCGCTCCAACTCAGCGATGCGCCGCACCAGCGCCTGCTCGTCGGCGCGCGGATCAACCGCCAGCAATTCCTCGAACATGTGTTCGATACTAGCAGAAAGCCGGCGACACGCGTCACCCGTGGCCGATATGCAGCAACTTGGTGAGGTTGGACAGTTTGACGCGAGGACGGCCGTGCGGCTCGCCGGCGTCTCGTTCGTAGCGATCGATGAGCTCCCAGTGCGCGTCGGTGACCAGCTTCGGCTGTCGCGAAAGCAGCCACTCGGTCAGCTCATCGGCGTGATCGTCGCCGAAGTCCGCCAAGCCGGAATCGCGGACGCCGGCCAGATCGCCCAGCAGTGTGTCGACCGTCTCCGCAGAGTCCTTCTTGTTGGTGCCGATCACACCGGTCGGTCCCCGTTTGATCCACCCGACGACATACTCGTTGCGGCTACCCTCGATCCGACCGTCGGTGTGCGGAATCGTGCCACTCCTGTCGTCGAACGGCAGGCCCGGCGTCGGCACGCCGCGATACCCGACGGAGCGCACTACCAGCTGCACCGGAAGATCCTCCCGAGCGCCGGTGTCTTTGGCGACAACCCTGCCGTTGTCGTCACTGACCAGCTCGTTGCGGCCCAAAACGACGCTTTCCACCCTCTCGCCGCCTTTGATCTCGATCGGGGAGGTGAAGAAGCGCAGCACAATTCGTCGGTGCCCGGCCCGCAACTGCCGGCCCGCGTACTCGCGCATGACCTTGATGTTCTGCTTGGTGGTCTTGCCGGCGGCCGCTGCGTCGTCGTCGCTGATCCCCTCGAAATCTGCCGGGTCTACCACCACGTCGACGCCCTCGAGTTCCCCCAGCTCGCGTAACTCCAGCGTGGTAAACGCCGTCTGTAGTGGACCCCGCCGCCCGACTACCACCACTTCTTCCATGCCGCACGGCCGCAGCGATCGCAGAGCGTGGTCGGCGATATCCGTGGCCGCCAGCACATCGGGGTCGGTCACCAGGATGCGTGCGACGTCGATAGCGACGTTGCCGTTGCCAATAACTACGGCGCGGCCGTTGGACAGGTCGGGCGTCTTCTCCTCGAAGTGCGGGTGTGCGTTGTACCAGCCCACGAAGTCGACGGCGGAGATGCTGCCGGGCAGGTGCTCACCGGGGATGTTCAACGGCTTGTCTGACTGAGCGCCGACGGCGTAGACCACCGCGTCGTAGCGCTCGGCGAGCTCGATGGCCTCGACGTGCTCGCCGATCACGACGTTGCCGAAGAATCGGAAGCGGGGATCGCCGGCGGTCTTCTCGAACTGCTTGCTGATCGACTTGATCTTCGGGTGATCGGGGGCGACGCCCGAGCGCACCAAACCCCACGGCGTCGGAAGCATCTCGAGCATGTCGACTGCGACGTCGATGTCGTCAGACGAATCGGCGGCCTTCAACAGCGAGGCGGCGGCGAAGAAACCCGATGGACCGGAGCCGACGATCGCGACATGGTATGGACGCATATCGATTGATGCTAAACGCCTACTCGCTGGTAGCTCCGCCATTCTGGGTTGCCCGGCGCGCAACCGCCGCAGCCCGCGTCGTCACGGCCCGGCACTCCGCCGGTACCCTGAGCAGCTGTGGAACCCGACCGTCAGGCTGACCTCGCCGCGCTTGACTCCACCCTGACGACGGTGGAGCGGGTGCTTGACGTCGAGGGTCTGCGCAACCGCATCGAGAAGCTCGAGCAGGAGGCGTCGGATCCGAATCTGTGGAACGACCAGGCGCACGCACAGCGGGTGACCAGTGAGCTGTCGCACGCTCAGGGTGAGTTGCGCCGTGTCGAAGAGCTGCGCCGCCGACTCGACGACCTGCCGGTGCTCTACGAACTCGCGGACGAGGAGGACGGCGCCACAGCCGCCGACACCCGGGCCGAGGCGGACGCGGAATTGACCGCGCTGGGCGCCGACGTCGAGGCCATGGAAGTGCGGACCCTGTTGTCCGGCGAGTACGACGAGCGCGAGGCGCTGGTCACCATCCGCTCCGGTGCGGGTGGCGTCGACGCCGCCGACTGGGCCGAGATGCTGATGCGCATGTACATCCGGTGGGCCGAGCAACATAAGTATCCCGTCGAAGTGTTCGACACGTCCTACGCCGAAGAAGCCGGCATCAAGAGCGCCACGTTTTCGGTGCACGCTCCGTTCGCCTACGGCACGTTGTCGGTCGAGCAGGGCACTCACCGGCTGGTCCGGATCAGCCCGTTCGACAACCAGAGCCGGCGTCAGACGTCGTTCGCCGAAGTCGAGGTGCTACCGGTGGTGGAAACCACCGACCACATCGACATTCCCGAAGGCGACGTACGCGTCGACGTCTACCGCTCCAGCGGACCCGGTGGCCAGTCGGTGAACACCACCGACTCCGCGGTTCGACTCACCCACCTGCCGACCGGTATCGTCGTCACCTGTCAGAACGAGAAGTCGCAACTGCAGAACAAGATTTCAGCGATGCGAGTTCTTCAAGCAAAGTTATTGGAGCGCAAGCGCTTAGAAGAACGCGCTGAACTGGACGCGTTAAAAGGTGACGGTGGCAGCTCCTGGGGCAATCAGATGCGTTCATACGTTCTGCACCCGTATCAGATGGTGAAGGATTTGCGCACTGACTACGAGGTCGGCAACCCGGCCGGAGTTTTGGACGGAGACATCGACGGGTTCCTGGAAGCAGGTATTCGTTGGCGCAATCGAAAAGATGACGATTAACAAAACCGTATCGGCCGCTTCCACGGCGCACCGCTGGCACGAATTCTGGCGGGGTGACATCGGGGAGTGGATCATTGGCAACGGGCTGCGGGTGGTGCTGCTGCTGATCGGGGCGGTGCTGGCCGCCCGCCTCGTCAACTGGGCAGCGCAAAAGATCACGCGACGCCTTGACGTCGGGTTCGCCGAGAGCGATGCGTTGGTCCGGTCGGAGGCCACCAAGCACCGGCAGGCTGTGGCGGCGGTGATCTCGTGGGTGTCGACGGTCCTCATCTGTGTCGGTGTCGCGGTCAAGATCGCTGACGTTGTCGGATTCTCGGTTCGCTCACTGGTTGCGCCGGCCACGGTGCTGGGTGCCGCGCTGGGGTTCGGGGCTCAACAACTGGTCAGAGACTTACTCGCCGGTTTCTTCATCATCGCCGAGAAGCAGTATGGATTCGGTGATCTGGTCGAGCTCACCATCTCCGGATCGACGAAGGATGCGGCCGGCACCGTGGAGGACGTCACGCTGCGGGTGACCAGACTGCGCTCCAGCGACGGCGAGGTGTTCACGGTACCCAACGGACAGATCGTCAAATCGATCAACCTCTCCAAAGACTGGGCGCGTGCGGTCGTCGATATCCCGGTACCCTCCAGCGACGACCTCAATGTGGTCAACGACGTACTGCATGAGGTGTGCGAGCATGCGCAGGACGATGAGGCGCTGAAAGCGGTGTTGTTGGACACCCCGTCACTGATGGGCGTGGAAACCATTGAAGTCGACACGGTGATTCTGCGGATGGTGGCCCGTACGCTGCCCGGCAAGCAGTTCGAGGCAGGGCGGCGGTTGCGGGTGCTGGTCGTCCGGGCGCTCAGGCGGGCCGGCATCGTCACGCCGACTGAGTCACCGCCGACGATCGGGGCGATCGCCAGCAAGGCCGAGGACCAGGCGCAGGGCGCGGTGCAGAACCGGTGACGCTCAGTCTCAACAAGCTCAAGAAACTGGGCCGCGAAGCGGAACGCGGCTGGCCGGGTTACCTGCTGGGCGGCCGGGTGCGGACCTCCACCGTGGTGCTTATCGTGGTGTTTCTTGCCGTGTGGTGGCTCTACGACACCTACCGCCCTGCGCCGCCGCCGTCATCCCAACCCGTCCCGCAGGTGGTGCCGCCGGGCTTCTTGCCCGACCCCAACTACACCTGGGTGCCGCGCACCAGGGTGCAGCAGCCGCCGCCCACCTACTACACGCCGACACCGACCACCACTGAGCCGACGACGACCACCACTTTGCCACCGACGACGACTACCACGACTACGACGACTGCGCCGCCGCTGTTCCAGCTACCTGTGCTGCCGCCGCCGTTCGGCCCAGGCACCACGACGCCGACGACGGCACTCCCGGGCTCCAGTCCGGCGCCCGGCCCGATCCCCGGCCTGCCACCGCTCGGGAGATAGCGTGGCCGGCCCCGCCATCGCTCACAGCTACACTGGCGTGCCGTGATGATCACCCTCGACCGCGTCAGCAAGCACTACAAATCATCGGCGCGCCCGGCGCTGGACGACGTCAACGTCAAGATCGAAAAGGGTGAGTTCGTCTTCTTGATCGGTCCGTCCGGCTCGGGCAAGTCGACCTTCATGCAGCTGTTGCTCGGCGCGGAGAAGCCGACGACCGGCGACGTGCAGGTGTCGAAGTTTCATGTGAACAAGCTGCCCGGCCGGCACATCCCCAGCCTGCGCCAGGTGCTCGGCTGCGTGTTCCAGGACTTCCGGTTACTGGAACAGAAGACGGTGTTCGAAAACGTCGCGTTCGCATTGGAAGTCATCGGCAAACGCCGGGAAACCATCAATCGGGTGGTACCCGAAGTGCTGGAGATGGTCGGTCTGTCCGGAAAAGCCGTTCGGTTGCCCAACGAGCTGTCCGGCGGCGAGCAGCAGCGCGTCGCGATCGCCCGCGCCTTCGTCAACCGGCCGCTGGTGCTGCTGGCTGACGAGCCGACCGGCAATCTCGATCCCGACACCAGCAGCGACATCATGGATCTGCTGGAGCGGATCAACCGCACCGGGACCACTGTGCTGATGGCCACGCACGACTATCACATCGTCGACTCGATGCGGCAGCGCGTCGTCGAACTGTCGTTGGGCCGGTTGGTGCGCGACGAACAGCGCGGCGTGTACGGGATGGACCGCTAGTGCGTTTCGGGTTCCTGATCAACGAAGTCCTGACAGGTCTTCGTCGCAACGTCACCATGACCGTGGCGATGATCCTCACGACGGCGATCTCGATTGCGTTGTTCGGCGCGGGGCTGCTGGTGATCCGGTTGGCCGACAACTCCCGTGCCATCTATCTGGATCGGGTCGAGTCCCAGGTGATCCTGACCAACGACGTGTCGGCCAATGATCTGACCTGCGCAGGGGACCCGTGCAAGGTGCTCAAGGACAAGATTGACCGCCGCAGCGACGTCAAGTCGTGGCGGTTCCTCAACCGCGACGACGCATACGCCGACGCGATCCGCAAGTTCCCGCAATTCAAGGATGTCGCCGGCAAGGACTCGTTTCCGGCGTCGTTCATTGTCAAGCTGGAGAATCCGGAAGAGCACAAAGATTTCGACGCCGCCATGCAGGGCCAGCCCGGGGTCGATCGGGTGATCAACGAAAAAGATCTGATCGACCGGCTGTTCGCGGTGCTGAACGGATTGAGCAGTGCCGCCTTTGCGGTCGCGCTGGTGCAGGCGGTCGGCGCAATCCTTTTGATTGCCAATATGGTTCAGGTCGCGGCCTACACCCGGCGCACCGAAGTCGGCATCATGCGGCTCGTCGGCGCCAGCCGCTGGTACACCCAGCTGCCCTTCCTGGTCGAGGCGATGCTGGCCGCCACCGTCGGTGTGCTGATCGCCGTCATCGGCTTACTACTGGTGCGGGCGCTTTTCCTGGACAACGCGCTCAGCCAGTTCTATCAAGCCAATCTGATCGCCCGGGTCGACTACGCCGACATCCTCTATATTTCCCCGTGGCTGTTCCTGGTGGGTGTGGCTATGGCCGGTTTGACGGCGTATGCCACCCTGCGCGTGTACGTGCGGCGCTAGCAAATGGTCAAGAAAGCGGCGGCGAAGCCGCGCGGCGACGGCAAACAGATCGTCGCCTCAAACCGCAAAGCACGGCACAACTTCTCGATCATCGAGGTCTACGAGGCCGGGATAGCGCTCATGGGCACCGAAGTGAAAAGCCTGCGCGAAGGGCATGCCTCGCTGGCTGATGCGTTCGCCACCGTCGACGACGGCGAGGTGTGGCTGCGCAACCTGCACATCCCGGAGTATCACCACGGCAGCTGGACCAACCACGCTCCCCGGCGAAATCGCAAACTGCTGCTGCACCGCAGCCAGATCGACACGCTTGTCGGGAAGCTGCGCGACGGCAATTACACGCTGGTCCCGCTGTCGCTGTATTTTCTGGGCGGCAAAGTGAAAGTCGAAGTGGCGCTGGCGCGAGGTAAACAGGCGCACGACAAACGCCAGGACCTCGCTCGGCGAGATGCCCAGCGTGAAGTGGTTCGAGAGCTGGGGCGACGCGTCAAGGGCATGATCTGATCGGAGTTGTCCTCGGGCTGCTCGTCGTCGGCAAGCTGGGCAAGGCGCCCGATGGTCGGGGGTGATGATCGAGCTGACCGGTCCACTGGCGCACCATTTCGTCAACATCGAGGGTCGGGGCCGGGTTGTCGAGGACTTCGGCGGTCAGGTGCCCACGTCGACGATTCCATGCGACGGACTGCTGTTCACCCGGCTGGCCAGCGGCCGGATTCAGAGCGCGCCGGCCGGCTCGGTCGAACTGGCCGGAGACGATGAGGTCGCCGCCGGCACCGTCGAGCACCTCAACTACACAATCTGAGCCGACGCGGATGAGTGCTCGCTGATGTGTCGTTGTACCCGCGTATTATGAATTGTCCTGCCGAAAACCGGCGGGGGTGCGAGGGGCTGAACGGTTTCGACTTCGCGCATCGAATCAAGGGAAGCGTGCCGGTGCAGGCAAGAGACCACCGTAAGCGTCGTTGCAACCAATTAAGCGCCGATTCACATCAGCGCGACTACGCTCTCGCTGCCTAAGCGACAGCTAGTCTGTCAGACCGGGAACGCCCTCGGCCCGGACCCTGGCATCGTCTAGAGGGATCCACCGATGGGTTCGGTCGCGGGACGCATCGGGACATATACAGCGACTGGGATTGTCATCTCGGCTTGTTCGCGTGACCGGGAGATCCAAGTAGAGGCATAGCGAACTGCGCACGGAGAAGCCTTGAGGGAATGCCGTAGGACCCGGGTTCGATTCCCGGCAGCTCCACTAAGAAAGCGCGGATTCAGAGCCGCAATCTTGACCAGTTCCACGTAGGTCCCGCCGCCGCTGCTGCGCGTGCACGATGTCTGTTGGGTCGGCGGCTACGTGGGAGAGTTGGCCGGTGGGGACGGCATCGGAATCGGCTCCAACGGGTTGCCCGGCGGGATCGACGAACAATTCTCCGGCGCCGGCAGGCCGGCAAAGCGCTGCTTGATCCAGGCGATCGAGGCGCTCTTGGGCCGCAGCCATCCTGACTGTATTGGCGGTTCTGACCGGTTCTGAAGTTTTCGCCACCGCGCAGCCCGGGTCGGCGCGGGCCGATGTCTGCGCCAACGTTGGCCGACGGGTTTCGGTGGGTGGGTGCTGGAACGTCGCCGGTGCCGTGTCCAACTACGCCCCGCCGCCGGCGTACTACGCCCCGCTGCCCGAAGACTATCCGCCTCCGCCATAACGCCTTCCCCAGCTCAACGCCAACACCCGCGACCAGGATTCGCGACGATCGGCGGTCTAATCGAATCTACGATACTTGCCGCGCTTGGCTTCACGCGCCGGCAGCGGGGTGGTTGCGGCGCTGACTGTTTGAGTGGCTGAGCCCGTCCCATGCTGAGCTCGGACGCTACTGCAGCTGGCGAAATCTGCGTCGATAGCAGGGTCGCTCTGACAAGATGACGCAGTGTCTACACCATCCCAGCAACGGCCAGCGGATGGTGCAGCGCTGCGTCAGTTATCTACGCCGCGGGCGGCGGCGCTCGCTGGCGTGCTGTTCGGGCTACTGTTCGGCGCCGTTCTGATCCTGATCCGTACGAAAATGCCTGAGGGCATTGACAGTTCGACCGAGTGGTTGCACAAGGGTGGGGGTGGCATCGCGGTCGCGGCGGTGCTGATGCCGTTCGCAGGCATCAGTTTCTTGTGGTTCATCGGTGTGGTGCGCGACGGGCTCGGTCGCTATGAGGACCGGTTTTTCGCCTCGGTACTCCTCGGCAGCGGGCTGCTGTTTTTGGCGATGATGTTTGTGTCGACCGCAGTCGCAGCCGGGCTGGTCGCCTGCAACTCCGGCGTCGTCGACATGCCGGCGCACAGAGAGGTGATCGAGTTCGGCAAGATGGTGGTGCTGTCAGTCGGCAAGACCTACGCGGTGCGGATGGCGGCGGTGTTCATGATCTCGCTGGCCACGATCTGGCTGAAGACTGGTTTGATGCCCCGCTGGCTCGTCGCCGTGAGTTATCTGGCCGCCGTGGCCTTGCTGATTCTCAGCGACGTGAGCATGTGGGTAAGTATGGCGTTCCCTATTTGGGTGCTTATTGTCAGCGGCCTGATTCTGGCGCGCTCTGGACTGTTCGAAGAGTTGCGCGCTCATCGCGCCTGACGTCCGGGTGTGCCACCCTCACCGGACCGGTGCTCAGGAGGTGGCGGTGATGTACAGCGAGTCTGCGCTTGTCCTCACCATTTTGGTTCTCTGCTATGCGGTGGTGTCCGGACTGATTCAGCGTTGGTATGTCGCGCCGGCGCTGATATTTGTCGTTTTCGGTCTGGTGTTGGGCCCATCGGGTGTCGACGTGATCCGAGTCGACGCCGGAACGCTGGCCTTCACCATTCTGTCCCAGCTCGCACTGACGGTGATTCTGTTTAATCAAGCATCGATGCTTGATGTGCGAACTGTGTTCGGTAGAGGGCGTCTGGCGTTGCGGCTGTTGGCAATCGGCATACCGGTCTCAATCGCCCTTGGCACACTGGTGGCGGTAGTTGTTCTGCCGACGCTCGGATTGTGGGAGGCGGTGTGCCTGGCGGTGATCGTCGCCCCCACCGACGTGGCGTTGGTCGATGCGCTGACCGATGACCGCAGCATCCCGGAGCGGGTCCGCAATGCCTTATCGGTCGAAAGCGGCTTCTATGACGGGTTCGCGTTGGCGGTGTTGTTCGCGGCCTTGGCGCTGGCTTCCGAGCACACACACCCTGCGCCGGCCCGCTGGGCGTGGTTTGCGTTCCGCATGGAGGGTGTTTCCGCGGCGGTCGGCGTTGTCATCGGACTTGCTGCTGCATTGGTGATTTCACGATCCAGTTCGCGCGGTTGGATGCGCGACACCTGGGCGCAGTTGGCGACGCTGGCGGTCGCGTTGGTCTGCTTCGGCGTGGGTGAGCGGTTGCACGCCAGCGGATTCGTGGCCGCCTTCGTCGCCGGCCTCGCCTACGCGGTGGTGCTGCCCAGGCGCGGCGCCCGTGCGCCGATGACCCAGGTCTCCGATGCGACTGGTCAGCTTCTGGAGCTGCTGGTGTTCGCCGTCTTCGGCGGCTTCGCCGTCGTGCAGTCCTGGCGGCAGATCGGGTGGCATGTGCTGCTGTTCGCCACCCTGGCGGTTTTCGGGGTGCGGGTCGCCGCAGTCGCGATCGCGCTGCTGCGCAGTGGCTTATCACCACGACAGACGTTCTTCGTTGGATGGTTCGGACCGCGGGGTATCGGGACTCTCGTGCTGGGGCTGCTGGTCATCGGCACGAGCGAAATTCGCAACGCTAATCTGATCACCCAGGTGGTTGTGGTGACCGTAACACTCAGCCTCGTCGTACACAGCATCACCGCCCCGCTGGGAATCCGTCTGTGCTTCAACGGCCTACCAACCCAAACGCACGCCGCAACGCGCACCGACAAGTCTCCACCACCCGGCCTACCGCATGGGCGCGGCGAAAACTGACGCACGACCCGGCCATGACACCGGGACAGCCGCCGAAAACATCCGACGGGGTGCTGTCGATGGCCGCGCAAAAAAATCCGATCAAGAGACCGGCGGAAATAAGACGTCCCAGTCTCGGGCCATGCTCACGACGGTCCATCCCAGGCGTGCCCCGACGTCGGTGATCGGCTCGGTCTCGGCGAACGTCTGCGCCGTGCTGGTGTACTCAAATTCGCGCTCGGCGTCGTCGTGGTCGATCAGCAACGCGAGGCTAGGAGAGCCGGCGGCCTGCGCCCATTCCAGCATCTCCCGGTCGCCCCCGGAGTTGCCGGCGGCCAGGATCGGGCGGCGGCCCACCTGAGTCTGGAAGTTGGCGACCTTGGCGCTGCCTTCGTTCGCGACGCCGAGCAGGCCGCTGGTGCGCCGGATGACCGGTGGACCATTGCCGTCACGGCTGACGTCGTAGCCGATGAGGGTGCCCACCACCAACTCGGCCGGCACACCATAGAGGTCGTCGCTGATCGCCCGGACAAACTCGGTGCCGCCGCCGGTGACAATCCCGACTGTGAAGTCGCGGCGCCGCAGCTCAGCGATGAGTTCCCGCATCGGCTGATAGGTCACCGAGCGCCTCGGTCGGCCCAGCGTCGGATGCGCTGCACCCCCCATGAAGTCCCTTGCCGCGGTAGCAAAATCCTCCGGCGCCATGCCCTCGAACAGACCGGCGAGCGCGAGCGCGATGCGTTCCAGCCCGATCCCCGCGACCGCCGCCTGATCACCACTGAGCACGGCGGCGAACTCGGTACTCTCGCCGATCGACGGGTCCTCGGCAACGCGTCTGCGCAGTGCGTCGAGGAAGAAGTCGAGCTGTACGAAGCTCGGCCGTTCGCACCACGCGTGCCGTCGTTGTCAAAATAGGCGACCCGATCGGCGACCGGCACCTCCTCGGCCGCCGTCAAGAACGCCTCCAGTGCGTCCCGCGGGTCGCCGGGGCGCCAGGACGGGAGCGGGTCGTTGCGTTCCACCGGAGTCGCTCAGCTGCTGCGGGTAGTGGCGTCCTGCAGCTTGGCCATCACCTGATCCATGCTGAAGCTCGCCGATTTCTGTCGCTGCGGGAACTCGACCAACGTCTCAAGCATCTTCGCGACGTAGGCCTGAGCCGGAACGAACAGGAAGATGTGGTCCATCATCCAGTCGTAGTAGGTGTTCGACGTGATGTCGGCCCGCTCGTACGGATCGGTCCGCAGGTTGAACAACTTAGGCACGCGCAGCTCAACGTATGGCTCCGCCCAGATCTGCAGCGTTCCGACGCAGCGCTGCTCGAGGAAGACGAACTTCCAGTTGTCGAAGCGCAGTCCGGTGAGGTCGCCGTCGTCGGAGACATAGAAGAAGTGCTTGCGTGGGCTCTCGTCGGTCTCGCCCGTGACGTACGCCAGCTGGTCGTGACCGTCGAGATGCACCTTGTAGGTCGTGCCGTTCAGGTCGGTGCCCGCGCGCAGCCGCTCGGCGATGTCAGGCACACCTGCCGCTGACAAGAGCGTGACAAACCAGTCGGCGTGGCTGACGATGCCGTTCAACACCGAGCCGGCCGGGATGTGCCCCGGCCACCGCACGAGCGCCGGGACGCGGTAGGCGCCCTCCCAGTTGGAGTTCTTCTCGTTGCGGAACGGGGTCATGCCGGCGTCGGGCCAGCTGTTCATGTGGGGACCATTGTCGGTGGAGTACATGACGATGGTGTTCTCGGCGATGCCCAGCTCGTCGAGCAGATTCAGCAGGCTGCCGACGGTGTCGTCGTGATCCAACATCGTGTCGTGGTAGCGGGACTGCCAGCGCCCTGCGCGGCCCACGCTCTCGGGCTCGGTGTGGGTGCGGAAATGCATGTGCGTGGTGTTGAACCACACGAAGAACGGAGTTTCGGCTTCGTGCTGGCGCTTGATGAAATCAACTGCGGCGTCGCGGAATTCACCGTCGCAGGTTTCCATCCGCTTCTTAGTGAGCGGGCCGGTGTCCTCGATGCGCTGGGTGCCGTCGCCGTTGGATAAAGTGTGCAGCACGCCGCGGGGCCCGAACTTCTTGCGGAACTCGGGATCCTTCGGGTAGTCCGGCAGTTCGGGTTCCTCTTCGGCGTTGAGGTGATACAGGTTGCCGAAGAACTCGTCGAAGCCGTGCATCGTGGGCAGGTGCTCGTCGCGGTCGCCGAGGTGGTTTTTGCCGAACTGGCCGGTGGCGTAGCCCTGCGCCTTGAGCGCCGTCGCAATCGTCGGGTCTTGGGCCTGCAGGCCCAGCGGCGCCCCGGGCAGGCCCACCTTGGTCAGACCGGTGCGGTACGGGTTCTGGCCGGTGATGAACGCCGCCCGTCCGGCGGTGCAGCTCTGCTCCGCGTAATAGTCGGTGAACAGCACACCCTCGGCGGCGACGCGGTCGATGTTGGGGGTCCGGTATCCCATCAGCCCGTTGCTGTAGCAACTGAGGTTGCTCTGCCCGATGTCGTCGCCCCAGATGATCAGGACATTCGGCTTATCGCTCACTGATTGGCCTTTCGCGGTCGAAGCCCCGAGGCCTCGCACCCGGGCCAGCTGATACTGGCGCGTACTGGCCGCCCCTCCAGGATCCTAGACCCTGTTTCCGCCGCCGCCACGGGCTTCCGGCTTGCAAGTACCGTCAGCTTCGTGAGCCGCCACCCATTGTCCACCGCCTGCTGCGCAGCGAACCCGAGGTTCTGCTGCCCTTGCTCAGCGTCGACAGCGGCCCGGCATTCGAGCTCTACGGTTCCTGATCGGCGAGTTGCTGCGGGCCGAGATCCGGGCCGGCAGGGCGGCCACCCGACCCTAACCGAGTTGCCGAGGTGATCGCGACGGCACGCTGCGCCTCGATAACCCCAACTCGATGGGTGCGCTAGTCAAGCACGTGCTCCTCCATCCCGCACCCACCTGCAACCTGACCTGCTTCCACCCACGGGCCGTGGAAACAACGAGCGGAAGCTGCTGACGCTGATGGCCAATACCCCCGAGCCAGGATGCGGGGTCTTCCTTCGCCCTAAGGGGGCACAGATTTCCACCACTTCAACCCAGGGTGGACTCCGAGTCCACTTGCTCCTGTTCGGCAATTCGAGCATTTTTCGCTCGGACGCCGGACCTGCCGCATTTGCGGGACTGGCGGCCCTGTTCGAGCAAGACCACCTAGCCGGCAGCCGTGCCGTTCGAGCGGACCAGTTCGACCCGATTGTCGTCTGGGCAGAGATGGTTCGAATAGCGCGAAAGACCGCGGCCCTCGGTTGAAGACGAAGTCTTCGGATCACCAGCCGTCCTGCACTATGTCGCCGAATCTCAATCGGGGGCGCCCCCATAACACCGCTCACCATTGACAGGTTTGACGTGTGTTGACGCCGTCAACACCTCTCGCGTATCCGCAGGTCGTTTCACGTCTTTTCGTGTTGTTTCGCGTACTCAAATTTCATGTTCCCGCAGGTCAGCGCGTTTTCCATAGCGGGTTCGAATCCCGGCAGCTCCACAACAGAAAGCACTGCTCAGCAGCAAATCAGCCAAACGGCCTGAGCCGCATCAACGTTCCGGCGGTTTTGGCCCGCTCATCGCAGACGGGTGTGCGCCGGGCGCGGTCGCGGGTTTCAACGATCATTGTGCCTTCGGGGTGGCTCGAATTTATGGCAGGGGAACTCTTTGTCAGGCCACTGTTACACCGCCTGCGGTAACGCCGCCATCGCCGTCAGCGAGGGCTATTCATCCGGATTGTAACGCCACACTACTTCGAGGTCCTTTTCGTATATGGTGACGACGGCTTGGGTGACGCCGTCGGAGTCCATGAATTCTACTTCATACGCCGGCGGGAGGTCTTTATCTGAATACTTCGTATAGTCCATGACGACGGCCCCTCTCGAACCGGCCGGAAGGTTGTGCTCCGGCAGCGGCCGCAGCAACCGGACTACGTCGTATTCTTCGGGTTTCATGTCACTTCGATTCTTTCATCTGCTGGTAGGAATCGCCGTTACCAATCGCACAACTCCATCATTGTTACGTATCCAACCGAATGTCACATCGATAATCTTTCCATTTGCCCCCGTGATCGGTATTATTTGGTTGTACTTCGTGCCAAACTCGGTAACGCCGGTGAATACAGCTCTGCTTTCGGCAAAGACGATTTGCTTTGATAGGTCGGGTGCATTCTGGCGGGTGAAACCCAGCGCCTGTTCGAACCACTTTGCTTTCGGTCCGCCTACTTCATGGTCTGGATCAAGCAAGTACCTTTCGAGCTTGTCTCTTACACTTTCTTGGGAAAGCCTGGCTGCCTCTGCCGCTTGGGTCGCGCCGGCGCCGCCACGGCCTGCCGTCTCTGCCGCATAGATAGTCGGCCGCGCCGCGAGAAGTGGGCCCAGTTCAGATATTGAGCGAGCGGCGGCGCCGGCTGCACTCACGGCGGGCATGGCCGACATTTCGGCCGCTACCCGGAACACCCGAATAATTTCGGCGATGCGAGCCCCTGTTTCGACCAGCCTGCTGACATCGACGATCTTTGACAAGCCCTCGCTGGCCCCAGCGGTGAAGGGAATCAGCACGGCGGCAACAACCTCCGTGACGGCGACGGTGGCGCCCAGCATTTCCATTTCGTGAATGATCTTGTGGTGTGCTTCATCGATGGCTGATGCGTAATCGTCGCAGCATTTGGCCGCGACGTCGCAGCCTTCGGCAGCAGAGTTGATCGCGTCCCGCGTCTGGTTGCAATTGGCGATGGCGGCCGGTATCTCCGGGGACTTCTGATGCGCCAAATAGGGTGTTGCGCTGTTCGCCAGGAAGGTGGCTGCGCGGAGTCCCGCTGCGGCGTTTCGCCAGGCTTGGGCGGCGGTGCGCAGCTGGTCTTGGTGACCGTTAGGCCATAGCTCGCCCTGCACGTACGCCTGAATGGTGTGCCACCATCCAGGCACGTCGCCGTGCTCACCTTCTGCCGACGGGATATCGGGCTCCCGGAATTCGGGAACGCTGGCGGGAGGAACCGCGGGTGGATTGGGGTTGTTGATCGCAGATTGTTGGTCGGCGTTGGCGTGGTTGACCGCCGTCGCGTGCAGCAGGTCGGTGACCCGCCCGGCAGCGAGCACGGCCACAGAAGCGCACTCCATGACACCGCTCGCGCCGTCGCGCCACCAGCAGAGCGGGTCGTATTTCGACGCCCAAGCGTGCGCCCCGTTATCGGTGCCGGCCATCCCGGCTGAACCCTTGAGCACGCCGGCCAACCGGGTGACCGCGGCAGCCGCCTCGTAGTGAACTTCACGCCATGCATCGCCGGCCTGGTTGATGGCCCGCGGGTCGACATCTTGGGTCAAGGCCACATCGCGGTGTTGATGACGATTACCTCGGTGTAGTTACGATGTGCCGCTTGGGCGTTACGTCGTAGCTCGACGACTCCTTCGCGCATCTGTTTCGCCGCGGCCATCCACTTCTCGTGGTATTCCCGTTCGACAGTGGCACCGTCGCCAAGCCACGTTGTGTGCAACTCGGCGATGTATTGGTCTACAGCGGTCGCGATCTCCTCCGCACGGGCATTGAACGTGGTGATTCGATCGGCGAAAGCCAGCAACGCATCCAAATCGACCGTGTAATGCTGGCTCACAGCGACAATCCTTTTCCGGCTATTGCGCCCAGTGCGGACGCCGCGGTGCTCTCATGCTGCGCCATGAGCGCCACCGAGCGCATCAGCAGATCCGAGTGTTCCTGCAAGATCGCCACCGTTGTCTGCGCGCCGTAATGCCACTCAATCCATGGAGGATCGAACGCCGACGCCGCAACACCAGTCCAGGTTGACGACAATTCGCGCCAATCGCGGGTGAAGCTATCCAACTCCGCGTGCAGCTCATCAGCCTGATTCGCGAGGACCTGCGCGGTCGAGACCATGGCCTCCAGCTTCATCGCCACCACTCCGGCCATGCCGACTCCTTCCGTATACGCGCATCGTCTCTGCCAGCTAAACGTAGGCGCCCCGACCCGGACAATTCGCACCAACGCTCGATTCAGCGACACCGTTCACGGCCACAGGGTGCACCGGCGCGGCAGGCCTGATGAAGGGCGCATTTCTCTTTTCCCATTCAAATCTCGCGGCGGGGTCACTGACGCCAGTGTCAGCGATGCTGCCGTCGAGGTCATACCGCGCTTCTGGTTCGCGAGCGAGGCGCCATGCTTGGGTGGGTAGCGAACTTCGAACCCGTGGGGACCGAGACCATGCGCCTTCGCCCAACCTGCACTTGACGAATGCTTGACAAGCCGCTCCGCCCGACCCACCATCATGGCGGGACGACTACCTGTGGAATTCCGTGATTGCGGCGGCGGGGAAGCACGTGGACGACGACAGCTCGCTTAGCGGCCTTGCCCTCGGTAAATCAATGCGAAAGGCCATTGCCGTAGGAACTGTTTTTCTTGCAGTCAGTGCGGCTTGCTCGCGTGGTGGTACAGCACACACGGCGTTAACAGACAGAACGGAGACAACGCAGGTGCCGGCTGCGGCTTCAACACCTGATTTCGCAACAATCCCCAAGCTGCCCGATTCGGCCACCGCAGCTGATTTCGCGACGGTCTCCAAGCTGATCAACGATGCGATCGCAGCCAACAAACTGCCAGGTGCTGTGGTTGTGATCGGGCACGGTGGCACGATCGCCTTCCACCAGGCTTACGGCTCGCGCAAGCTTGCAGGCGAACCCGGACTAGATGGTTTGCCCGCACCTGCGGAGCCGATGACCGAGGACACGATCTTCGATTTGGCGTCGTTGACGAAGAGCCTTGCAACGACGACTGCCGTCATGCAGCTTTACGAACAGGGCAACGTTGCGTTCGATAATCCCGTGCAGCAGTACTTGCCTGACTTCAACACCGCGAACGATCCACGACGCGCAAAGGCGACTGTTCGCATGTTGCTCACGCACACCTCAGGCGAAACGGGGGATGTCGATCTGAAAGATCCGTGGGGACTGGACGGAGCCGATAAAGCAGAAGGCATTCATCGTGCGCTCACCACGCCGCTGGAATCGGCTCCCGGCGAGGTCTTCCGCTACTCCGATATCAACTTCATTCTGCTTGGCGCGCTGATCGAGAAGGTCACAGGTGCGGCCCTGGACGTTTACGTTGCGCGACACGTATTCGAGCCACTTGGCATGGAAGACACCCACTACCTACCCCCGAGTAAGGCATGCGGTCCGCACACGACGATCGGAGCTGCGATTGCCTGGGCTCCCGCGCCAACAGACCGGGTGCCGGATGCGTGTCCTGCGGGTAACTGGAGCGCCGGTCTCTTGCCGCGCATCGCACCGACAGCACGCGACGAAGAGAGCAGAGCCGACCCGAGCAGGAATCCCGATCTTGATCACCTGCTTCGCGGCACAGTGCACGATACGACGGCGCGGCGCATGGGTGGAGTGGCTGGGCATGCAGGCGTGTTCTCGACGGCACACGATGTAAGCATCTTTGCGCAGGCCTTGCTTGACCGGCTCGCAGGCCGTCCGAGCAAGTTTCCATTGACGGAAGCGGCTGTGGCGTTGATGACGACTCCGCAGCAGCCGGGACATAGCGCGCAACAACTCGAAGCAGCGAACGATGCAGTCCGAGATGCAGTCGCAAGGAGGCCGAATACAGCAGATCCGCTGCTTGCTCCGCACTATCCGGCGGTCGCGGGGCAATACCTGCGCGGCTTTGGGTGGGATATCGATACGGCCCATTCCACGCCGCGAGGCGTGGTCTTCCCCGTCGGTAGCTTTGGCCATACAGGATTCACCGGAACCTCGCTTTGGATAGACCCGGGTTCAGCTACCTACATAGTTCTGCTCTCGAACTCAATCCATACCCGAGGCAGTCCACCGATGTCGAATCTGCGAGGCGAAGTTGCGACGGCGGCAGCCCACGCCCTGCGTCTTTAAAGCAGTGCGCCATCGGCCACGATTTCGATACTGCCTGGCACAACACCTCGGTTAAATAGGAAACTTCCGTCTTTCGCCGTCTCGTAGCATTCGGCCGTCGGTTTCACGCCGGTCGGATGAGCAGGTCGGTGGGCGGGGCGGCCGGCGGTGGGAGCACGAGCGGCGCGTCGCCGGCACAGATGCGTCCGAGCACGTGCGGTCCGGTGAGCAGCGGCACCTGGTGCCAGGAGAGGAAGCCGATCAGCGCCATCAGGTAGGCCTCCTTGGTCTTCGCGGGCAGGCCGCGCTCGTCGCTGACGACGAGCGGGAGGCGGCGCGCGAGCGCGGCGAGCAGCGCCGGGTTGCGGACGCCGCCTCCGGACGCGACGACCTCGGCGGGCGCGTACGGCGCGAGCGCGTCGGCCACCGTGATCGCCGTCAGCTCTGTCAGCGTCGCCAGCAGATCCTCGGGCGCGAGATCCGGCAGGTCGCCGAGGCGGAAGTGCTCGCGGCCGGTCGACTTCGGCGGCGCGAACGCGTAGTAGGGGTCGTCGAGCAGGCCTCGGAGGAGCGTCGCATCCGGTGTGCCGCGGGCGGCGAGCCGGCCGTCCTGGTCGCTCGGCCAGCCGGTGGTGCGGCGCGCCGCCTCGTCGAGCAGGCAGTTGGCCGGGCCGGTGTCGAATGCGAGCGGGGGACGGCCGCCGCTGTGGACGATCGTCACGTTCGCGATCCCGCCGAGATTGAGCGCCGCGCGCGTGTGCTCGCCCCGCAGCCACAGGTCGTCGAGGATCCCGGCGAGCGGTGCGCCGTGCCCGCCGGCGGCGATATCGCGCGCGCGGACGTCGGAGATGACCGGCAGCCCGGTCGCCTCGACGATCCACGCGGGCTGCCCGAGCTGCAGCGTCCCCTTCGCCGCGCCGTCCTGTACCCAGTGGTGGACCGTCTGCCCGTGGCTGACGACGAGGTCGGCGGGCAGCAACTCGGCGGCGAGCTCCGCCGACGCCTGCCCGATCATCTGGTCGAGCTCGCACAGCTCGCCCGCCGTCGTCGGGCCCAGCGAACCGTGCAGCCGCTCGCGCACCTCGTCCGGCCACGGCCGCTCGATGTGACGCAGCGGTGACATCGCGACCGCGCCGCCATCCCACTCGAGTTGCGCAACTGCCGCATCCAGGCCGTCCATCGACGTCCCCGACATCAGCCCGACCACCCTCATGTCTTACCGAGCGCGTCGCGCACGCGTCCCCGCGCCCGGTCGAGCCGGACGGCGGCCTCGGCCGTGTCGACGCCCGCGAGCAGCGCGACGATCGCTGTTTTGGGGTGACCGCCCGCGGCGGCGAGCGCAGCGGTCGCGGCCTCCTCGTCGACACCGGCCGCGTCGCGCACGATCCGCACCGCGCGGCGGCGCAGCTTCGCGCTGGTCGGGTGCACGTCGACCATCCGCGGTCCGTAGGCCTTGCCGAGCGCGATCATCACGCTCGTCGAGAGCGCGTTGAGCACTACCTTCTGGGCCGTTCCCGCGGTCAGCCGCGTGGAACCGGCGAGCATCTCGGGCCCGGTCAGCAGCTCGATCACGACGCCGGCAGAGGCCTCGCTGCCGGGGTTGTTGACGATCGCGACGGTCAGCGCGCCCGCCGCGCGCGCGTGCTCGAGCGCCCCGAGCACGTAGGGCGTGCGGCCCGACGCCGTGATCCCGACGAGCGCGTCGGCGGCGGTGAGGTCGGCAAGATCGGCGGGGTCGAACGCGTCCTCGGCGCCCTCGATCGCCGCGGTCAGCGCCGCCGACCCGCCGGCGATCACGCCGCGCACGAGGTCGGTGCCGAACGTGGGCCCGCACTCGGCCGCGTCGAGCACACCGAGCCGGCCGGGTGTTCCGGCGCCGGCGTAGATCAGGCGGCCGCCGCGCTCGAGCCGCGCGGCGATCGCTTCGGCCGCCGCGGCGATCCGCGGGACCGCCGCCGCCACCGCGCCGTGCGCCTGGCCTTCGGCGGCGACGAGCAGCGCGACGACCTCGCCGATAGGTCGCGCGTCGAGGTCGTCCAAGTCTGGTCGCACGGCCTCGGTGGCGAGGCCGTCGAGCCGGTGCGAGGCGGCGGACGCCTTGGGGGCCGCTTGCAGGCGGATCACGTACGGCTCGTGAATCGCCCCCAGCCGCAGCGCGCCGTCGAGCGCGTCGCCGACGGCTGGGACGAGGTCGAGCTGACCGCGCAACGCCTCGACACCCGCCAGGCCGCCGACCATCACCGCCGGACCATCCCCTACCGCGCGGACGGTCGCGGCGAGCACCTCGGCGGCGACGCTAACGATCGCCGCCGCCGCGGAATCACCCTCCGCAGCGAGGACGTCGGGCGCGAAGGACGCGAGCGCGGCGGCACCGGTGAGCTGAGCGGGCCAGGTCTCCGGCGCACCGAAGCGGGCGCGGGCGGCGTCGAGCAGCGTGGTGGACTCGCCGCGGCCGTCGTGGGCGCGCAGCGCTGCGCGCAGCCCGGCAGCGCCGATCCACGCGCCGCCGCCCTCGTCGCCCAGCCACGGGCCCCAGCCGTCGGCGATCCGCAGCGCGCCGTCCACGCCGATCGCGAGCGCCACGACGCCGGTGCCGGCGATCAACACGACGCCCGGCTCCCCGCCCCGCGCGCCCGCGTGCGCGATCACGGCGTCGCTGGTCACCGCGACGCGCTCCGCCCGCAGCGAGGTCAGCAGCGCATCGCCCAACGCGCGCGCCGCGTCCGGCGCCGTCAGCGCCCCGGCGGCGCCCACGATCACCTCGTCGACCGGGCCCAGCTCGCGCGTGAGGGCCAGGATCGCCGCCTCCGCGGCCCCTACGCCGCCAGGCGCCGCGAGCCCCGGCGCGCCCGCCCCCTCGGCCCGCCGGCCCCATGCCGCGGCCCGGCAGGACGTCTTGCCAAGGTCGACGGCCAGTATCACTGCGCGCATCCTTTCGTGAGGGACGGCAGGTCCCTAGCAAAGCTTGATCAAATTCGGTTTGCGGTGCGGGAGGCTGCGCGCCCGATAGTTTCTTAGCAGGGGCAACGCCGAGCAGAGGCCGAGGTTCAAGGCCACTCGAAGTGTTGGTAGTCGGGAGTCATCCAGTCGCCACCCCACCGCCAGCCACGATCTGTGAAGGTGCGCAGGGCCGGGTCGCCGTCGTGTAAGAGTCCCGGGTCGGTGCGGCTGCGGTCCAGGTAGGCCGCCGCGTTCTGCGGTTCGAAATACCCGCTGGCGTAAAGGCACGGGTTGAGCAGCGTATTGAGGTCGATCGCCCGACCGTAAGCGTGTGGAGACCATTGGTCGGTGCCTGGGATTGTTCGGCAGTTGAACGCCGAAGTGTTGTTGTCCTCCATGGATAACTCATCATCAGCGTCCGGGTAGTGGTCGACCGTGCTCATCTTCTCGACGGGATAGCCCAGTCGGTAGAGCTGCTCAAAGATGGTGATGACCTTCGACACCAGGTCTTCGTGCACGATCAACGCGCCGCGGTGGGTGTGGCCGTCGAAACCGACGTGGTTAACGTCGACCCGTCGCAGCTGCCCCGGCTCGACGGGGCAACCCGGTCGCCAGCTTGCGCCGAGTTCGGCGGCAGTGACCGGCGCCGCGGTCGCAGCGGCAGGTGATGGCGGTGCGCTGGCTGACGACGGCGCGACGGCCGACCGTGACGGTGTCGAAGACGCTGATGGTGTAGCCGCGGGAGGTGGCGGCGCGGCGGTGCACTGCACCAGCACGACACCCGCTGCGAGTATTCCCGCCAGCACTGCACCCCGCCGCTGATAAGACGTCAATTAGGACGTGTCCTCACCGCTTGCTTCCATCCCCACAAGACCGCTCCGATAAGCGGTTTCGTTAGGCAAGTCCGGTGCCAACGCTACTCGGCGAGTATCGGCAGGTCATTTCACGTGATCTGGCGTCGTTTCCCGTCGTCCAACTCAGCGTCTCCGCAGTTCACAGGGCCCTCACCCGGATCGGTCGCGCCTACCTCAACGTTGCCCGCGACAACCCTGCGGTTTACGCCAAGCCGGACGATTACGCGCTGGCTACGGCTCGGAACGTCTCCAACTCCTCGTCGAACACTTCACCAGCAGACGAGAAACGACGCGTTAAGCCGACTCAACAACGCCTGAAGAGCGGGCACTGGCCGGGCTGCAGCCAGTCGATGGGAGGCGCATCGGGGCAGAGGTGTTGATGCGCTTCATAGACGATGTCTCCTGATGTGGCATCGTCGTGTGTGTTCGCAAGTTGATAGGCCAGCGCCTTGGCGGACTGGCCGTTCCGCATCGCTCGGCACGCCTGCATACCTTCATTTACGGCGTCGGATTCGGAGATGTTGCCGGGAACCACGTGGTCGCTCCGCATCGCCTGGACGTACGCTTCGGCGTCGGCTTGAGCCGCGCCTGCAAACGCCAGTCCTGTTGCAACAGTAAGGGCCGCCACCGCGACCCGCAGAATATGTTTCATAGTGCTCATCACACTCTCTTGAGGCAATCGACCGACTGGCCGACCGGACCTTCGACGTCTCGGACGGTCGAGCCATCTATCACCAGCCAGCATTTCGCGGAGACTCCGTCTGGCGGGGTTGCTCGCAGTCCGACCCATTCGCCGTCAGTCTTCTCGAGATAGGAAGTTCGGTACGTGAGGCCGTCATCGTTCTTGCAGACCGAAGTGGCGACGGTTTGATTTGGATTGGCCTCCGACGGTATTTCGGCCTCGAGGCAACGAGGGCCGGTACCGAGACGCGGGATGCTCCAAGTTACACCCGTCTTGATTTCGTGCGGCTGCCACTCCGGGTCGACGTTCGGATTGGCTTGGGCGCTTGGCGGACTGGTGACATTACCGCTCGCGGCAGCGCTCGCCGCAATGGCCAGAGCAGCGAATACTATCCCGGCTTTGTTCATTCATCGCCTCCCTTCATGTCTTCAATGCAGTTGACGGGGACGTTAACAGAGGATCACTGAGCGGCGCGGTAAACGACTGGTCGCAGGCTAGACGTCGCCAAGCCATTCGAAGTTGCGAATGGATGACCGAACGGCTGCGAGCCGTACACTCATACAGCTAGGCTCCTCGCTGAACCGGATAAAAACCTCGGCGCGTTTCTGACGAAGCCATTTCAAGTTGTCGCCGCTAAGCACATTGGGTGAAGGAAATCAAATAATGGGCTCAAGGATCGCGTGCAGTAATGCCTTCGATCACGTTGATGGCCCGGCTATTGAGGCGAATGTAAAAGTTTCCTTGGCCAACAACATCTATGACTGAGAGACAGGAAAAAGATCAAGATTAATTACCCCTCACGGGTCGCGCTAGCAGCCATGACCTTTCTGGCCGTAGGAGTAGGGCTTTCCGCGCCCGCCCACGCAGATGACACCCAGGGTTATCTCCATGCGTTACACGGCTATGGTGTAATCGAGCCGGGGCAGACGGATATTCATTCTGACTCTGAAGCCTTGAATGTGGGACGGCAAACGTGTCAAATGCTGAGAGCCGGTCAGTCCGCAAGGACAGTGGAGCGACAGCTAGTGACGTCATACAGCAACCCCACGTCTGAAGACATCATCAAAGAGGCACATGATCATCTCTGCCCAGACGCTGCCCCGCTCAATTGGTCGTCGTGACAATCATTTAATCAGGGGTTGTGCAGGTGCAGCCGTTCTCCGTGCGGTCCGAACATCATCACCGCCTCCACCGGGGCGTCGACCACGCCGAACCAGTGTGGCGTCCACGTCGAGAATTTAACGGCCTCACCAGGTGCGAGCTTCCGCGCACGCGCGGGTCATCGGCTGGGGGTTCGCGCACCAACTCGTCGGTGCTGACCGAGAGCGCCGCCGCGAGTCGTGGTAGATGATCCAGTGCAAGCCTGCGTTTTCCCGACTCCAATCGGCTCAGCGTGGACACGTCGATCCGCGCTTCTTGCGCGACTTCCTCGAGTGTCAGGCCGCGCTGCAGGCGAAGCTGGCGCAGTCGGCGCCGTACCAGCACCTCCACGCTGTCGTTTGCCAGCATGGCAATAAACGTTGCCATATAGGGATTGCGGCGGCCAAGGTGCACACATGACGATCTCCGACGCACAACAGGCCTGGGAAGAGCACTACGGCCGAAACGAGCGAATGTGGAGTGGACGGGTGAACGTGCGGCTGGCCGAACTGGTCGAGCAAATGTCACCGAGCCGCGCGCTAGATCTGGGTTGCGGAGAGGGCGGCGACGCGATGTGGCTCGCCGAGCAGGGCTGGCGGGTGACGGCGGTGGACATCTCCCAGACCGCTCTGGACCGGGCAAGTGCCGACGCCGTGGCCCGAGATCTCGCGGCGCAAATCGACTTTCAGCGCCACGATTTGACGCAAAGTTTTCCGTCTGGCGCGTTCGACTTGGTGTCGGCGCAGTTTCTTCATTCGACGGTCCCGTGGGATCGCCCTCGACTGCTGCGACGCGCCGCCGAGACCGTCGCCCCGGGAGGCGCGCTGGTGATCGTGGATCACGGCGGGGCGCCGCCGTGGGCGTCGAAGCTGGATGACCATCACCTTGAATTCCCGACGGCGGACGAAGTGGTGACGTCGTTGGATCTCGACGAATCGCATTGGGACCGAGTCAGGGTCGCGGCGGTCGAGCGTAACGCCGTAGGACCGGGTGGGCAGGAAGCGGTGCTCATTGACAACGTGATCGTGCTGCGGCGGCTCTGACTTTGACGATCTGAAGTGATGCCGATCGATCACAAATCCAGCACTACCGGCTCGGTCGGAGTCGAGCAGCAGATGAGGACATGGCCGTCGGCCGGCGGTTCCAGCGGCGCCGGATCGTAACGGACGCTGCCGGAAAGCAGCGCCGTCTCGCACTTGTGGCACACGCCAGCCCGACATGACCACCTCGTGGGCACGTCACAGCTTTCGGTGAATTCGAGCAGGCTGACGCTGGGCGGACCCCACGGCACGGACAGGCCACTCCGAGCGAACTCCACCTCAACCGGCAAAGCGCCTACCCCGGTGGTGCCGTCTTCGAGGAGTCGTCAGCTAAGTAACGGTAACCTCCCCTCATGGCATCGGCTCGTCAACGCCAAGTGTGCCCTGCGGGCAACCGCGCGGCTCGATGGATCCCGCTGGCGCTGCTCGCGGCGACGGCTGTGGTGCTTGCGTCGTCTTTCCTTGTCGCGTTGCTCGGCGTCCACGGCGATGATTTGGGCTTTGAGGATTTGCTGGTCTACCGCGCGGCCGGCCGTGCGATCCTCGCCGGCCATTCGCTCTACGCGCACGACTTCGCCGCAGTCAACCACTCTCCGTACGGCTTGGCTTTCATTTATCCGCCGTTCTCCGCGCTTCTCTTCATCCCGCTGGCCATCGTGCCGGCAGGCCTCGCGAAAGCGTTGATGGTGCTGCTCAACGCCGCCGCCTGCACTATCTTTTTCGGAGTCGTAGTGGTTGCGGCGCTCGACGATTGGGGCCGGCTTCGAAGCTGGCGTTCGCTGACCTCGCCGATTCCGGTCAAGACTGCGACCGTCGTGTTTGCCGCGGCTGTGGTCTTTGTGCTCAGCATTCCGGTTGAGGCCACCTTCGGCTTTGGCCAAGTGAACCTGATACTGGCCGCCGCAGTGGCGCTCGACATCCTGGTGCCGCACACGCCCTGGCCACGTGGTTTGCTGGTTGGCTTAGCACTAGCGATCAAGTTGACGCCCGCCGTCTTCGTCGGCTACTTCCTGGTGACGCGGCAGTGGCGAGCGCTGGCCGTGTCCCTGGCGACTGCCACGTCGGCAATGGTCCTGAGCTGGCTCATTTGTCCCTCGGACACCACCCGGTACTTGACCTCGATGGTGACTGATCCGGAAAGCTTCGGCCGGTTGACGTTTGCTTCGAATCAATCGTTACGAGGCGTCCTGATGCGTATCCCTGTCCTGGACTCCACGCATGGCGTCGTGTGGGCGGTGGCGACGGTGCTGGTCGTGGCGCTGGCGACCGTCGCGATCGAAGTCAGTCGGCGTTCCGGCGAGACGGTCGCGGCCATGTTGGCAGCCGCGCTGACCGGTCTTCTCTGCTCGCCGGTGTCCTGGGGTCATCACTGGGTGTGGCTGTCAGTAACGGTGGTGTACTTTCTGGTTCGCTGGAGCGTTATTGGAGGAGTCCGCGACCTTGTTGCAGGTTTGGTCGTCGGAATTGTGGTGCTGGCGGCACCCTGGCACTTCTTGCCGAACGACAACGATCGGGAGCGGCTGTGGAACCCGTTCGAGCACTTGCTCGGCGCCGCATGGACGCTCACGGCGGTTTTTCTGCTCGTCCTGTTCGCGACGGCGCGCTTGGGGCGACCTGGTGTAGCCGAGGTGAGCGGCTCCGACACGGCAGACGATACGAGCGACGCGTCGAACTTCGATTCGGCAGCCTACCGCGACGTCGACCTCGCTGCGATCAGCGGCGCTGAAGCTCGTGCCCGCAGCTCAGATGCGCCATAACCGGTGACGCTCGTGGTACTGCGGACTACCGCCGCACGCTGGCGGCGCCGAGCTCACCGCCGCCGTTATAGACAACGACGGCGACGACGACAGCAAGGTTTTCACCCAGCGTTGGTTGCGTGATGGTGACCGGAATGCGGACGCAGAATGCCCACGACACGACAGGAAAGTTATCGAACTGACCCGCTGATGATGGACGCGTTGAAGCTTCGCCGCTGGCGTGCCGGCATGCAATGATCGCAGTGCCGACCCGAAAGGACGACCACCCACGTGCGTTCGCCCAGTCCTGTGCAATCCCTATCGGCCGGCACGACATTGTTCGTCGCGTTGCTCAGCTTCGCGGTAGTGCAGGCCCCCGCCGTCCTTGCCGACGCGATCGACACGAATTTCATCTCGGCGCTGCAAGCCAAGGGCATCAACTTCGCGTCACCGCAAGCCGCGATCATCGCCGGTCACCAGGTCTGCGATGAACTCGATTCCAGCAGAGCGGTAAGCGATGTCGCAAATGACGTGATGGGCAGCAGTAACCTCGACGGCTACCACGCCGGCTTCTTCGTCGGTGTCAGCGTTGCCGCGTTTTGTCCGAGGCATACCGGACAAAGCTGACGGCAACTGCGTTTCAACGCAACCCGATCATCCCGCTGAGGGCGGCCGAGGCATCACCTTCCCTTTGATGTCCAAGCCAATCTCGATTTCGTCATACTTCTGCTGTTTACGCTTGCGCCAGCCACTGCCCGGTGAGATCGGCGGCGGCATCAGCGGCGGCAGCATCGGCGTCCCGGACTGACCCACCGGCAGCGGCGATGCCAGCGAAGCAAGTCGCACGTCCGCTTGCGAAGTGGGCAACAGCGTCCCTACCGCTGGCGGGGCGGTCAGCTTTCCCACCGACCAACCCGCACCCCATTGCCGCCGTCGGCGCTTCGGAAATTCCGCCGAACGCACCGATTCCGGGTGCACCCAAACCTGCACCCGGCGCACCGAGTCCAGCACCCGGTGCACCGAGTCCCGCGCCCAACGGTCCTAGCGCCGACTCACCTTCCGTCAGACCTTGACCGATCTGGCCCTGCACACCCTGCAATGCCTGCGCTGAGGTGTTCTGCGCCAAGTAGCTGAGCAGGTTGATCGGGAACCCAGAAGTTCTACACCGGCGAGCCGCAGCGCTGTTGTCCGCTGTTCGACTCATCTCTGGTCATCGAAGAATCCGAGCCACCGAAGTCGGTCCGACTGCCCAGAAAGTCGCCGATTCCGGCGCCCGAGTCGTTGGCGGTGTAGGTCAACGACTGGCCCGGGCAGGCCTGCTGGAAGGTGGTGATGAAACGGGTCATCGCATTTTTCTGAGCTGTCGAACCACTGGCCGTCAAAGCCGGCTTGCCGCCGCAGCTGACCTTCGCCGGAGACGTAGCTGAAGTTGGGCTTTTATCCGCAGCCTTATCGTGTCCGCTACACGCTGAGAGGACGATTGTGGTCGAAACGACCAGCGCCGCACCAATCCGACTGCCGGCATGAGCAAGTGATCTCGAAGTCGCCCGCCGAACTGCTGTCTCCCGGGCAGGCATGAGGCATGCTAACAAGATCACCTGCACAGCATTTACGCTCGCTCAGTGCTGAATTCACGAGTTCAGCCAGCGTTTCCCGGCTGTCTATCGTCTTGACAATCGACCACACCGCCACCCGCTTTTTGGGCATCAATGTGACTCAGGTCACACGAGTCGCGGTGAAGAATCGGGTAGCTTAAGATTCACTGAGAACATCGACCTTCGTCGATGCTTGGGGTCTGTCAGGAGGTATCGATGCCACGCCGGTCACGCGAAGTGGGGGAGGAGCGTCGTCCGCGGGGGAACCGTGCCCGACGATACGGCGGCGGCCTGGTCATCGCCGGTTCTGCGGCCGGGGCCCTGTGGGCGGTGGGTATGAGTTCGGCTACCGCGCCGCAAGCGCACGCCGACCTCGAGGACTTGATTATCCAGCCTGTCATCGACGCCGTCAGTTCGGCCTTCAGCGCGGTGGATCCAGGTCTGCTGAGTGCGTTGGATTCGACGTTCGATCTGGGCGGTATCTCGAGTGCTCTGGACCTGAACAGCCTCGCGCTGCCCGACCTGTCGACTGAGGCCGGCGCAGCGGCCGCTTCCGGCCCGCTGACCGTGGCTGATACCACTGAACCGGTCATCAATGTCGCGGTGAACGGTGGCGCCGAAACTCCCGTACTGGTCGACACCGGTTCGACAGGTCTCGTCATACCCATCCAGGACATTGGTTTACAAGCCCTGAGCTTTCCGGTCAACTTCGGCCTTGGTTCTTACAGCGGCGGCCTGGACTACTTCTATCTGACGTTCGATCTTCCGGTGACGATCGACGGAGCTACGGCCGACGGCCCGGTCGATGTCGCGCTCTTCGAGTTCCCGACGACTCTCGGCGGCCCGTTCGATCTCAACCAGTTCCTGGGCGGGGCCGGCGACGGCATCCTGGGCATCGGGCCCAACTCGGTGGGACCCGGACCCGACATCATCACCAACGACTTTCCTGCCGCGACCGGTGACAACGGGGGCGTGTTGATCAATGAGCCTGGCAACCAGATCAGTTTTGACAGCGCCAATCCGGATACGGCCGTGCATACGCTTGAGGGCGCGCCGATCTCGGACGCTTACGTATCAATCGATCACGGAGCCCCGGTAGAGGTTGCGACAGACTTCGACTCGGGAGGCGTGTACGGGGCGATTCCGGAATCTGTTCTGCCCGTCAACCTCGCCTCAGACAGCACACTGCCGGTCGGAACAGAAATTCAGGTCTACGACGCGCCCGTGGCCGACCAAGCAAACCTGCTGTACGAATACACCATCACCAATGCGTCAGAATCGCCGACAATCGTTTCCAGCGGAGATTTCGACACCGGTAACGAGCCGTTCTTGCAAGGCCCCATCTACGTCGACACCACCGGTAGCGGCGCGACGGTCTTCGACTACTCCGCTAAATAGAGCGATAGTCCTAGTCTGACTGCTGCTCGCGGGCCAGGTCCGCCAGCCTCTGCAGCATCGTCTCCGGGCGGACGGGTGGATCAACGCTGAACTCGAACTGCTGCAACAGCATTCCGGTCAAGCCGATGAAGCCTTGCAGCAACCGGAAGGTGCCGTGCTCCTCTTTCATGGCGTCCTCGACCTTGGCCCAGGACAGGTTGGCGTCGTCGCCGACGACATATGCCGCCATGACGTTGATCGCCAACTGGATACTTGCGGCCGCATCGTTCGGGTAGGTCACAGCCACAAGCGTGCCAGTGAGCCGGCGCTACTGCTTGAACTGCGGGAGCACCTCGCGTTCGTAGGTCGAGAAGAACCCTTCGCTGTCAGGAGCGACCTGTTGGACGTACACCTCGTCGACGCCCGCGTCGATGTACTTGCGAATCTGGGCGGCATGCGTATCGGCGTCCGGTCCGTAGGCGACCGCTTCGGCGACCTGCTCCGGGGTGACCAGTGAGCCCACCGCCTCGAAGTCCTTTGGCCGCGGAAGGATTTGCGCCGACTGCCCGGGCAGCGCATCATTCGGCCACAGCTGATGCGCCACTTTGAGGGCGTTGTCCGCATCGCGGTCCCAGCTGACTTTGGTACCGGCCTGGACGGGTTTGTCACCGCCGCCGGCTTCGCGGAAAGCCTTGACCAGGTCCTCCTCCGGCGAAACGATGCAGAATCCGTCCCCGATTCGGCCGGCTAATGCCGCACCCTGCGGCCCGAAACCGGACACGTAAATGGGAACGGGCTTGTCTGGCAGGGTGTAGATGCGAGCTTCCTGAACTTCGTAGAACTTGCCGTGGTGGCTGATTTCGTTGCCCTTGTGCAGCAGCCGGATGACGTCGACCGCCTCCTCGAGCATTTGTTGGCGTACACCGACCGACGGCCAGGGATCGCCGAGGATGTGTTCGTTGAGCGCCTCGCCACTGCCCACACCCAGCACGAAACGCCCTTCGAGTTGCACTGCCGCTGTCGCGGCGGCTTGGGCGATGATCGCCGGATGGATGCGGATCGTCGGGCATGTCACCGCAGTGGTGACCGGCAGCGTCGTCACCTGTGAGAGCGCGCCGATGACTCCCCATACGAACGGGCTCTGCCCCTGTTTGTCGTTCCACGGATGAAAGTGATCCGAGATCCACAGCGCTTCAAAGCCGGCGGCTTCCGCGCGCTTGGCTTGGTCGACGAGTTCCGCGGGAGAGTATTGCTCGCAGGACAAGAAGTAACCGATTTTCGCCATGGCTTCCGACTACCCGTTGACCGACGAGTCATGCAGGCCCGGCCGTGTTTATTGGCTGTGAATCACGGGAACCTGATGGCGTGCCGGCCCCGGAGCTCGACCCGACTATATCGACGTCGAGCGAATCACCTTGTCGTGAAGACGGTTTCGCGACTCTACGCAGCTACGCACCGATCGGGGACGGACGCACGATTGCGTTGGTAGCTCGAGACGGCGCCATCGACTGGTTTCCGGTGCCCTATCTGGATTCCGTGCCGGTGTTCGCTGCCGTGGTAGACCCGTTCAACGGCGGCCGACTCGAGTTAGCGCCCTCGATTCCGTTCTCGTCGGGGCGGCGCTACCTGCCGAAGACCAATGTCCTGGAAACAACCTTCCGTACCGAGTCCGGCTGCGTGCGGGTCATCGACGCGCTCAACCTCGGGCACGGCGGACGGCTGCCGTGGACCGAGTTGGTGCGCCGGGTCGAGGGTGTGGACGGTGAGGTGCCTATGCGCTGGCGGGTAGCGCCGGGGACCTGCTTCAACACCGCGTCACCGTGGGCGCGGAGCACCCCGCACGGCATCATTCTGCGCATCAAAAACCTCAACATCGGCGTGTGCACCTCCGACGGGATGGAGCTGGAGGCTTCTGACCAAGCTTTGTTCGGCTCGTTCACGGTCGGCGCGGAAGCACGTCGGGTGATCGGGCTGGTGGCCACCGACGCGGAGCCACTGATGTTGTCACCCGCGGACGACATCGACCGCGGCCTGGACCGCACAATCAGTAGTTGGACGGACTGGTCCGCCCAATTCGACTGTGACGATTCCTGGAACTATGCGGTGCAGCGCAGCGTGCTGATCCTCAAGCAGCTCATCTACAGCCCGACCGGGGCGGTGGCTGCGGCGGCCACGACGTCGCTCCCCGAACGACTTGCCGGAGAGCAGAATTGGGACTACCGGTATGCCTGGGTTCGTGACACCGCCTACACCCTCGACGTGCTGCGCCGGCTCGGGCTGAGAGAAGAAACTCACGCCGCGATCAGTTGGCTGCTGCGCACCGTTCGCCGGCACGGCGCCGGCACCGGTGTCTTCTATCGATTGGACGGCTCGGCGATTGATCCCGTCGTCGAGCATGAGGCGTCGGGCTGGCGGGGAATCGGACCGGTAGTGACCGGCAACCGCGCTGCCGGCCAGTTGCAGCTGAGCATCTATGCCGACCTGTTCAGTACCGTGCGGTTGTACGTCGAAGCGGGTCACGCTTTGGACACCGACACCGGTCACATGCTTGCCGATTTCGCCGACCAAGCGTGCGATGCCTGGCGCAGCCGCGACGCCGGGATGTGGGAGCTCGAGCAGCTCGAGCACTACACCACTTCCAAGCTCGGCTGTTGGCACGCCTTGCGGTGCGCGGTCAAGCTTGCCGAGCTCGGACAGATTCCCGGCGATCCGGACCGCTGGGCCGGGGAGGCCGACCGCATCCGCGAATGGGTGGAGCGGGAATGCTGGTCGGACGATCTGGGAAGTTACGAGTGGTATCCGGGAAGCGGCAAGTTGGACGCCTCGATCCTGTTGCACGCGGGCAGCGGTTACGACCGTGGACCGCGCATGTCGTCGACGATCGACGCGCTGCGACGCGCCTTGGGCTCCGGACCGCTGCTGTACCGCTTCAGCGGCGCGCGCGAAGAACAGGAGGGCACGTTCGTCGCCTGCTCATTTTGGGCGGTGTCGGCGCTGCACCACGTGGATCGAGACGCTGAAGCGCGAAAGCTGATGACCGAATTGGTTGAACTGACCAACGATGTCGGGGTGCTGGGCGAGATGATCGATCCTGCTGACAATTCGTTTCTGGGGAATCTGCCGCAAGGACTCAGCCATCTGGCGCTGGTCGGCGCGGCGCTTGATCTGCAGTCTTGACGGCTCAGCACAGGTCGAACTCGTAACACGAACCGGTGCACCAGGTTCAAGTGCCGCAGAAGGTGCGGTAGGCGCCGAACTCCTCCGGCGCCGGGCCGGCGTAGCGCTCCAGGCCTGGCCGCTCGTCGTACGGGGCGGCCAGCACGCGCAGCAGCTGCTCGAGCGGAGCGACGTCGCCCGCCGTCGCCGCAATCAGCGCCTCCTCGACCAAGTGATTGCGCGGAATGTAGATCGGGTTGATGCGGTCCATCGAGTCGGCGTCCGGACTCATGGCCTGCCACCGCGACAGCCAGCCATCGAAGCCGGCGAGGTCGACGAACAATCCACGCGCGGGCTCGGTTTCACCGCGCGCCGCCAGGCCGAGATGGCGGAAGAACGACGTGTAGTCAATGTGGTTGTGCTGCAACAGTGTCAGCAGTTCATCGGCCAGCGTCACGACGGTCTCGGCATCGACGCCGCGGGACATGCCCAGCTTGTTGCACATGCCCGACGACCAAGCCGAGTGGTAACGCGGCTGGAACTTTTCGAAAGTCGCTTCGGCGAGAGCGACGGCTTCTTCGGTGTCGTCGGAGAACAGCGGCAGCAGCGCCTCGGCGAACCGGATGAGGTTCCAGGCGGCCATCGCCGGCTGATTGCCGTAGGCATAGCGTCCCCAGAAGTCGATTGAGCTGAAGACCGTTTCGGGGTTGTACGCCTCCATAAAGGCGCACGGTCCGTAGTCGATGGTCTCGCCGGAGATCGTCATGTTGTCGGTGTTCATCACCCCGTGCACGAACCCGACCAGCATCCACTGAGCGACCAGCGACGCCTGCGCCTCGAGCACTGCGTCGAACAGCGCCAGGTAGGGAAGCTCGGCCGTTGCGGCGCTCGGATGGTGGCGGGCGATCGCGAAGTCTGCCAGGCGGCGCAGGAGGTCGACGTCCTGCGCGGCGAACTGAAAGCTGCCGACCCGCAGGTGACTGCTGGCCACCCGGGTGAGCACGGCGCCGGGCAGTTGCGTCTCGCGCTGTACCCGGTGTCCGGTGCCGATGACGGCCAACGATCGGGTCGTGGGGATGCCGAGAGCATGAATCGCCTCGCTGACGATGTACTCGCGCAACATCGGTCCGACCGCCGCCAGACCGTCACCGCCGCGCGCGAACGGTGTGGCGCCTGAACCTTTCAGATGGATATCCCGCGGCCGACCGGCCGCATCGAGGATCTCGCCCAACAGCAACGCGCGGCCGTCGCCCAACCGCGGCACGTAACCGCCGAACTGGTGTCCGGCATAGGCCTGGGCGACCGGAGCGGCACCGTGCGGAAGCAGGTTGCCCGCCAGGAACCGCAGTCCGTCCGGAGTGCGGAGCCCCACCGGGTCGAGATCAAGATCCCGGGCCAAGGCCTCGTTGAGCGCAAGCAGTTTCGCGTCGGCGAGCGGCTCAGCCTGCCAACGGACAGCCAACTCCGGCAGTTCTCGAGCGAAACGATCCTGCAGAACGACGGCGGTACTCGAGGCGGTTTCCGGTGCGACACTCACCCCGTCCAAGGTACGGAGGGTGCTCAACCGTCCTCGGCTGTGTGCAGGCCCTCCGGGGGAGGAGTGGAATAAGCCGGGTAGGCCGGCGGCGACACGATGCTGTCGTCGCTGCCTCGTTCAGCAACGGCCTCGGTGGCGTCCTCATCTGCCGCCGGGGTCGGTTCGGTGCTGCCCATCTGTCCTCCTTCTCGGCCGGTGCTCAGCTCAGGGCTTGTTTGATCGCGTCGCGAACACGGTCGAGCATCGACGCGAACGGTCCGACAGCGAAGTTCAGCTTCGCCGACTCCACGCCCGGATGCGGACGAGTCGGCGCAATGTTCTCAGCCGCCCGCACCGCGACTGCCAGCCGCTTGAGGTCGTTTTCGTCGAGCTGCTGCTGGAGCTTGGGGAACTCCTCGGTCTCCTCCTGCCCGGCGTGGTTGAGCACCGCGTCGCGCAGCTTGGTGAACTCGTCGATGAATTCCTCTGTGGTGACGTCGATTCCCTCGAGCTTCGACAACTGCTCTTTGGACGCGTGTTCTTCTTCCAGTCGGGCGTCGACGATCGCGTCGCCGCCTTCAACCTCGCGCCGCACCCGCGGGTGCACGATCATCTCCTCCGCCGTCTCGTGCACGGCAAGGAGTTGGCGCAGTTCCAGGAACGGCTTTTCCCGCGCCCGCGGGTCCGAGGCCAGCAGCACCTCGTCGAACATCTCCTCGATGAGGTCGTGCTGGGCTTTGAGGAAAGCGATGACTTCGTCGGGCGTCTGGACAAGCATTTCCGCCATGAAAACCTCCGACTGTCTGGGGGCCGGTGAAAGGGGCCATGGGCTGTGCCCCTGTTAGTTGAGCAGGTACCCGGCGCGGCGGCGGGGCTAAACGCCTTTGATGAGCCTCATCGGGTGGCGACTGATGGTAAGAATTCGCGGTTACCGTGGCGCTGGTAAATGTTTAACATCGGGTGCAGTGGGGTAACCTCGCTGCTTCGACGTTGAATTTTGCAGATGCGTCGTTTCGTTGCCGGAGGACCACAGCCAATCGGTCCAACCGAGCTTCTTTTAGTTGCGATTCAGTCATTTGGAGGATGTCATGCGAAAGAGTATTGCTGTCGTGTCACTGAGTGGTGCACTGTTATTCGGCGGCGCCGGGTTAGCCAATGCGGCGGTCGAAAGTTCGACCATTCCTTCGTCTACAACGACGACGGTAGTAGCGGCGCCCGACAACGATCAGAACCAGAAGAGCGACAAAACCGGATTGTGGGGCCTGCTCGGCCTGCTCGGCTTGGGCGGGCTCGCAGGATTGCGAGGACGCCGGGAGACCAGCGGGCTAGGGACTGTCACCCGCGGTCAAACGCCGCGCGCCTAGCGGACCCTGCGGACAGCCCCGCCAGTGCTTCGTTGCGCTGGCGGGGCTTGTCCGTTGTCTGCAGGTTCCGGTCAACGACGCTTCGCGGTAGTGCAGGTTTAACACTCGCGTGGTCTTTTCGCTGTCTGCGCCGGCACGCCGCGGCGCGTGCGCGGGCAGAATCGGGTCATGGTGGTCAACCCGCGTGCCGGTCAGCCGGCCCAGCCTGAGGACCTCGTCGACCTGCCCCACCTGCTGACCGCCTACTACACCGTTGAGCCCGACCCCGACGACGTCGGTCAGCAGGTGGTGTTCGGCACGTCGGGGCATCGCGGCTCAGCGCTGAACGGGGCGTTCAACGAGGCGCACATCCTCGCGATCACTCAAGCCATCGTCGAGTACCGCGCCCGCCAGGGCACGACCGGCCCGCTGTTCATCGGTCGTGACACCCACGGACTTTCCGAGCCGGCCTGGGCGTCAGCGCTAGAGGTGCTCGCCGCCAACGGCGCGGTGACGGTCATCGACTCCGCGGACCGCTACACGCCCACCCCCGCCATTAGCCACGCCATCCTGAATCACAACCGCGGCCGCGCTGACGGCCTGGCCGACGGCATCATCGTCACCCCGTCGCACAACCCGCCAACCGACGGCGGCTTCAAGTACAACCCGCCGCACGGCGGACCGGCCGACAGCGACGCCACCACGGCAATCGCCAACCGCGCCAACAAGATCCTGCGCGATGGCTTGTCCGCGGTGAAGCGGGTTCCGCTGGCCTACGCGTTGAGCACCGTGCAGCGTTACGACTACCTGCACACCTACGTCGACGACCTGCCGAACGTCGTAGACATCGGCGTGATCCGCGACGCCGGGCTGCAGATCGGTGCCGACCCGCTCGGTGGCGCCAGTGTCGACTACTGGGCGGTGATCGCCGAACGGCACCGCCTCGATTTGACCGTGGTCAACCCGCTGGTCGACGCGACGTGGCGGTTCATGACGTTAGACACCGACGGCAAGATCCGGATGGACTGCAGCTCGCCCAACGCGATGGCCGGGCTTATTGGGACGATGATCGGCAACCCGGACCGCTATCAGATCGCCACCGGCAACGACGCGGACTCCGACCGGCACGGCATCGTCACCCCCGACGCCGGGCTGCTCAACCCGAACCACTACCTGGCGGTGGCCATCGACTACCTCTGCACCCACCGGCCATCCTGGCCGGCCAGCGTCGCGGTCGGTAAGACCGCGGTCAGCTCCTCAATCATCGACCGGGTGGTCGCCGGCATCGACCGCAAGCTCATCGAAGTGCCGGTGGGCTTCAAGTGGTTCGTCGGCCCCCTGATCGGCGGCACGATCGGATTCGGCGGAGAGGAGTCGGCGGGCGCGTCGTTCCTGCGCCACGACGGCTCGGTGTGGACCACCGACAAAGACGGCATCATCCTGGCGCTGCTGGCCTCGGAGATCCTGGCCGCCACCGGGCTGACCCCGTCGCAGCGCTACGCGGAACTGGCCGAGGAATACGGTGCGCCGATCTACGCCCGCATCGACGCACCCGCGGACCGCGAACAGAAAGCCAGGCTGGCCAAGCTGTCCGCCGAGCAGGTGACCGCCATCGAGCTGGCGGGCGAGCCGATCACCGCCAAGCTCACCGACGCTCCCGGTAACGGCGCGCCGCTCGGGGGACTGAAGGTGACGTCGGCCAACGCGTGGTTCGCGGCCCGCCCGTCGGGCACCGAGGACGTCTACAAGATCTACGCCGAGTCCTTCCGGGGACCGGAGCATCTGGCCGAAGTGCAACGCGCAGCCCAGGAGATAGTCGACAAAGTTGTCGGATGATCGGCTGGTCAGCGACTTTGAACGCCGATTGCCGGTGGTGTAGCTTCGATGGGCACACCTCAACGGGGCTATGGCGCAGCTGGTAGCGCACCACACTGGCAGTGTGGGGGTCAGGGGTTCGAGTCCCCTTAGCTCCACCGTAAAACGCAGCTCAGAGCGCTTTCGGGAATCTCTGGTCAACATTGCGGTCAACATGGTCAACATCTGGGCGTATTCTGCCTGCATGGCGACGCTTCGGCTGCGGACCCGCAAGGATGGCAGCGCGTACACGTCGGTGCTGTTTCGGGTAAACGGCAAGCAATCGTCGCTGTCCTTCGACGACCACGCGAAGGCAGTCCGGTTCAAGGATTTGGTGAACCAAGTCGGCCCGGCAAAGGCTATCGAGGTCGTTGCCGCAACCGAGCGCAGCGGGTCGGCTCTAACGGTCGGGGAGTGGATCGGCCACCACATCGACCACCTCACCGGTGTGGAGCAGGAAACCATCCGGCGGTATCGGTCGTATCTGGCCAACGACATCGCGTTCAGCCTGGGTGCCACACCGCTGCCGGCGTTGTCTCGCGACGACATCGCGCTATGGGTGAACGCGATGTTCGAGGAGGGCGCCTCCGGCAAGACGATCGCCAACAAGCAGCGGTTCTTGTCCGGAGCATTGAACGCGGCCGTCGCGGCCGGCCACGTCACGAAGAACCCGTGCCATGGAGTGCGACTGCCGCGATGGGAGCGGCGCGAGATGGTCTTCCTGACCGAATCTGAATTCGCCATTCTGCTGAATGCTGTCACCGAGTTTTGGCGGCCGTTCGTGACGTTCCTCGTCGCGTCCGGAGCCAGATGGAGCGAGGCGACGGCATTGCGGCCCGGCGACGTCGACCAGGAGCAGGGCACTGTTCGTATCTCGCGGGCGTGGAAAGTCACCGACGAGGGGCCGAAACTCGGCCCGCCCAAATCGGCCAGATCGGTCCGCACCATCAACGTCGCCAACAGCGTCCTGGCCAAGCTGGACTACACCGGTGATTGGCTTTTCCAGAATCGAGCCGGTGATTTCGTGCGAGCGCAGGGCTTCAATCGACGAGTCTGGGCGCCGGCCGTGATCCGCGCGGAACTTGCCAAGTCGCCGCGAATCCACGACCTGCGGCACACCTGCGCGTCATGGATGATCGCCGACAACGTGCCCCTGGCGGTCGTGCAGCGGCACCTGGGCCACGAGTCGATCGAGACCACCGTGGGCACCTACGGACACCTGGACCGGCGAAGCGCGCAGGCCGCCGCTGACGCCATCAGCGCTCGACTGGCAGCAGGGGTGTAGCACCGATGTGCGGGTCAAAAAAATTCGTGCTCGTCGGACGTCGCGCAACGCCGACCCCGCCTTTATCGTGGATGAATGGAACGTCCGGCACGGATTACCCGGCAAGACAACGAACGCCGTTCGTTGTCCGTGAAGGCGGCCTGTGTCGACGAGGATTTCACTTACGCGGCGGAGAGTTATGGTGACCGAACCGCTGACGTATGACCTCACCGAAGCCGCCGAGCGAATCGGCGGAGTGTCAGAGAAGTGGCTGGCTGCTCAACTTCGCGCGGGAAAGCTACCGGGACGCAAAGTCGGCCGGAGCTGGCGGATGACGGCTGGCGATATCGATATGGCCGTCGAGAGCTTTCGCGTTATGCCGCAGCCGATTTCGCTAGAGGAACAGGTCGAGCGTGTGGACGTGAGTTCGTCAGGTTTGACCTCGACCAGCCGGCGGCGCTTTGCGTCGTAACGGCGGCGCACTGAGTGTCACGGGCACCGGAACCCCAACAAGTGCGAGTCGGTTTGAGGTTACGTGCGGCCGGTAGCCAGACCGAATATTGCCTTCTCAACTTGGACCGGAGCGCGGCTGTACATCTTCCCCCAAGTACCTAAAATCTCGATGTACCGCTGGTACTCCGGTGTTCGGCGGATATCGAGGGTGACGCCGGCATTGTCCCTCAGCCAGTCGCCAACTTGCTTGTCCAAGATCGCGGCGGCACGCGGATCGTCGGGACCCTCAGTCGCAGAAGTGAAGTAGAGCCACTTGGTAAAAAACGCGCTACCAAGATGCTTAATCCGGCCTGCGTTGTTCATGTAGCGGAAGCCCTCGATAGCGCCCTCACTGCGCACCACGTCGATCGCACTGCCGAGCAGACCCTCAACATCGGTTCGGATGGGCGCACCGTAGGCTTCGGAGCCGCGAATCCCGGTGAGTATCCACCGGACGCGTGCCGGCCCATAGCCCGCATCCCCGAATCCCCAAATCATCGCGCTAACGAAAGCCGAGAGGACATGGCCGTCGCCGACATCCGACAACACGGCCTCACGCACGGTGCCGCGGTCGACGCGCTCTGGCAGTTGCGCGAGACGATCGAGAATCTCTGGACGCTCGTGGCAAGCCTTATTCCAGCCCTCAGGAACCCAGCGGAATGCCCTTTGCGGTACCGGGTCCGACACCAAAACTTGAGCCAACTGAGTGGGAACTTCCGGATGCATGCGTGCCTTTCAAGTCGACTACTGGTGTCGGCTGCTCCTCCTCTGGTGTGCTTGGAGCCAATGAGCGGCCGGGCGCTATTTCAGTGACCATAACGGCTGCCTCCGACATTCAATTGCGGGCGTTACAAAGCGGTCCTGCTTGGCATCCGGTGGTGCGTGATTGGGCACGGACGCGCCGGCGTTCTTGAAGTCTTTTCGGAGCGCTCTGTCAGCGGCTGGCTGCCTTCGGCAACACCGCCCGAGCGAGTTCCCTAGCCGCGTCGAATACTGTGCGGTCTAGCTTCTTCTGCCGCGCCTGAATGGTGAGAGACTGAAGTACCTCGGTTAAGGCGGCGGCGTCGGACAAGACCCGCGCAGCAGCTTCTTCGGAAGTAAGCGGACGAGCAGCAACCACCGGAGCCTGCGGCACACGAACGACCGCGCGGGGTATTTCAACGACCCTGATTGCGGCTCCCGCGCGCTGGGCGGCAACGCGTTCTGCGTGGGCGGCGCGGCGGCAGTCCGTGGAGCACCAGATCTGGCGCCGTCCACGGGTTGGCAAGGTGGCCCGCCACACGTTTGCGCCACAGCGGGGACATGTCCCCGGCTCCCAGAGCGCTTCAGTGTTGGAGCCGGTTTCGTCGCTCACAGCTTCACCGCCGAGTTTTTGTCAGGTCCCCTAATATCTGTTTCGTCCGACGAAAAGTTACCACTCCGTGACCTGTATGCACTAGGTGTGATGGGTTTTGATCGCCGGAAATCAGCGTGTCGGCGAACTGGCGACGGGCGCTTGCCACTGACACGCCGCGGCGATCAAGGAAGGACGTTCAGCCGACGATTCCTGACAGGGATTGGGTCGGCATCGGTAACGTTTGCCACGCCATGAGTCGTGATGACGGTGCCCGCCTTCTTCCCGCGGAGACGCGTGCGCGTGTGCGTATCGATCAGCAGCTGACCCAGGCAGGCTGGAAGGTCCAGGACAGAAAAGACCTGAACCTCTTCGCGGCACAGGGCATCGCCGTCCGAGAGGTCGTGATGAAGCCCGGTCACGGCCGGGTCGACTACCTGCTGTACGTGGATAAGGCCGTGGTCGGCGTCATCGAGGCCAAACCAATGGGCACGCCGCTCTCGGGCGTGGAGTGGCAGTCGGCCATGTACGCCGACGGGCTTCCGGCTGAAGTGCGCCTCGCCGCAAAGACCCGCAACGGCCGCCTGCCGTTCGTGTTCGAGGCGTCGGGGGTGGAGACCCACTTCACCAACGGTTTCGATCCCGAGCCGCGGGCGCGTCTAGTCTTCAACGTTCCCAAGCCGGCAACGTTGGCCCGCATCCTGCGTGACGCTGATGCCTCGCCCGAGCACCCGACGTGGCGCGCCAAGGTCCGCGATCTACCGTGCCATCGATACCGACCCGCTGCGCCCAGCACAGGTCAAAGCCATCAACGGAATCGAGAAGAGTCTGGCCGATCAGCAGTTCGACCGATCACTGGTACAGATGGCGACCGGGGCGGGCAAGACCTACACCGCGGTCACCGAGTCCTACCGGCTGCTGAAACACGGTGGCTTCAACCGGATCCTTTTCCTGGTCGACCGCAACAACCTCGCCGACCAGACGCTGGCGGAGTTCCAGAATTACCGCACGCCGGACGACGGTCGCCGCTTCACCGAGCTGTACAACGTCGCCAAGCTTTCCAGCGCCGGGCTGCTCGGCTCGACCAAGGTGACGATCTCGACCATCCAGCGGGTCTACAAGTTCCTCAACGACGGGGAAGTCAGCGACGCTGACGACCCCAACCTCGATGACTTCACCCCGGATGCCCCGGTCACGGTCTCCTACAGTGATGGCACTACCACCGGAGACGTTCGACCTGGTCATCGTCGACGAGGCCCACCGCAGCATCTACGGGGTCTGGCGCGGCGTCTTGGAGTACTTCGACGCCCACGTCATCGGCCTGACCGCCACGCCAGGCAAGCAGACATTCGGTTTTTTCCGCCAGAACCTCGTCTCCGAATACACCTACCCCGAGTCCGTCGCCGACGGCGTCAACGTCGACTTCGATATCTACCGGATCCGCACCCGGATCAGCGAACAGGGCTCTCGGATCGAAGCCGGGACGGTCGTGCCGAAAGTGGACCGCCGCACGCGGGAACAGCGACTCGAAACCCTCGACGAGGACCTGGAATACGGCACCGCCGACCTCGACCGCGCCGTGACCGCCACCGACCAGATCCGCACCGTTCTAGAAACATTCCGCGATCGGCTCTTCACTGAGATCTTCCCGGGCCGCTCCACCGTGCCGAAGACCCTGATCTTCGCCAAGGACGACAACCATGCGGAGGAGATCGTCACCCAGGTCCGTGAGGTGTTCGGCAAGGGCAACGACTTCGCCGCGAAGATCACCTACAGCGCCCGCAACGCCAAAGAACAACTCCAGGCGCTGCGGACGAGCCCGTCGCTGCGTGTCGCGGTCACCGTCGACATGATCGCCACCGGCACCGACGTCAAGCCGCTGGAGTGCGTGTTCTTCATGCGTGATGTGCGCTCCGCGCAGTACTTCGAGCAAATGAAGGGTCGTGGTGCGCGCACGATCGCCTCGGCCGACTTTCAGGCAGTCACGCCCGACGCGAAGAACAAGACCCGGTTCGTCATCGTCGACGCCATCGGCGTCACCGAGCACCCGTTCGTCGAGCCGCCGCTGAATCGGCAGAAGTCGGTCAGCCTCAAGAAGCTCCTCGAGAAGGCTGCGGCCCTGACCCTCACCGAGGATGAAGCGGCCACGCTGGCTTCACGGCTGGCGAAGCTCGAACTCGATCTCACCGATGAGGAGCGGCAGGAACTCGACGAGGTTGCCGGCCAACCTGTCCGCGATATCGTCAGGGCGCTCGTCGACGCTGTCGAGCCGTCCACGACCTCAGCCGAGGCTATCGAACAGGCCATCGAACCGATTGCGGCCAACCCGGAACTGCGCAACCGCATCCTCGAACTCCGCGCCGCCCATGATCGTGTCATCGACGAGGTCAGCAGTGACGAGCTCGTCGAGGCCGGCGGGGTGGTCGACACGGACCGGGCGCGGTCGATCGTGGATTCGTGGCGGGCCTACCTCGATGAGCACCGCGACGAAATCACCGCGATCCAAGTCGCCTATGAGGCCGGCGAGCAGCGCATCGACTTCGCCTACATCCAAGGACTTGCCGCCCGCATCGCCCGGCCGCCGCACAACTGGACGCCCGACATCATCTGGAACGCCTACGCCGCGATCGACGCACCCAAGGTGCGCAACAGCCCCACACACACCCTCACCGACCTGGTCTCGCTGATCCGCTACACCACCGGCATCGACGACGAACTCGTTCCCTACGGTGAGCGGGTGCGCGAGAAGTACGCGGCGTGGCTGGCGCAGCAGGAGCAGGCAGGCGTGGTGTTCAACGACACCGAGCGCTGGTGGCTGGACCGCATGGTGTCGGTGATCGCCAACTCCGCCGGTATCCGGGTGGAAGACCTTGACGACGCACCGTTCATCGAGCGGGGCGGGACCGATGGTGCGCTGCGCGATTTAGGTGACCGGGCCGGCGATCTCGTCGAGCAGCTCAACGCGGAACTGACTGCATGAGCTGGCCTACGGTTGCGCTTGGAGAGATTGCGCTCAGCGTGCGAAATGGGATTTTTGCGCGACGTCCAAGCGACGAACCGGGTGGCTCCCCAATCCTTCGCATCTCTGCCGTACGGGATGGGCACGTCAATCTCGGTGACACAAGGTTCGTAACCGGGCTCGACGCGAGCCAGGTGAAGCAGTTTTCAATCAGTCAAGGCGATCTTCTCCTAACGCGTTACAACGGCAGCAGGCATTTGGTAGGAACTTCCGGAATCGTCCCTCCACACGATGGCCACGTGATACACCCGGACAAACTCATACGCGTTGTCATCGACTGTGATCGCGCGGATTCGCGCTTTGTGAACTACCAGTTCCAGTCGCCGCAGGTCCGAGCACATCTGGAGCCGCGTATCCGCACCACTGCTGGCCAGTCAGGCATTGCGGGAGCAGACATCCGTTCGGTGCCTGTCGTCCTACCGCCTCTAGATGAACAGCGCCGCATCGTCGATCTCCTGGAAGACCACCTCTCTCGCCTCGATGCCGCGGCCGACGGATTGCTGAAGACACGTAAGCGAACTGATTCGTTTGAACGCAGCGCACTCGACACGCATTTCGCAATGGGAAGACGGGTCCCGCTCACCGACCTCATCGAGGACATCTCTGCTGGGAAGTCGTTCGGTACTTCTAACTCCCCTGCGGGGGAAGATGATTGGGGCATAATCAAAGTCAGTGCCATGACCTGGGGCAGGTTCAATCCGGATGAAAACAAGGCTGTGTCGGGTGATCGGGTGGACCCGCGCTTCGAGATTCGAGAAGGCGATCTGTTAGTCAGCCGGGCGAACACGGCTGACTATGTGGGTGCCAGCGTTCTCGTCGGCCCAGTGCGGCCAAAACTCCTGCTCAGTGACAAGAGTCTGCGCCTCATCCCGAAAGCTGACGTCAATCCGGAGTGGCTTTGGCGCGCACTACAGAGCCCTTCAGCTCGCAGGCAAATAACGGCATCGGCGACCGGTACGAAGGATTCGATGCGAAATATCTCCCAAGTGGCGCTGCGTCAGGTGCTGCTGCCAAAAGTCGGTGAGTCGATGCAGTCCGACGCGCTGAACGCCTTCGCCGCCGTGGCGATGTCGACAAATCGGCTACGCACTGAGATTGATAGCTTCAGGGTCCGGCTCGGTATCCTGCGGCGCTCTCTCCTTGCCGACGCCTTCTCGGGTCGACTGACCAGTGCCCCGCTCGACTTGCCGCAAGGAAAGTCAGTCAACGCGTGAGCGGCAAGGAGATCAAGCTGTTTCTTGTCGATGGCACACCTGGCGGATTGACGACAGGGGAAATCACCAACTGAACCGGCGATGTGCTGTCGGCTAGCCGTTCAGACTTGGCGGATCTGGTCAAGCGCGACGAAGCCCAGCGCACGGTTGCCTACATTTCGCTGCGTGACGATGAGGCAGCCGTCGGCAATACCGGGTGTTACTTCGGCGAGGCCGATATAGTCGCCGACACCGGCGGCGATATCGCCAGCGCGAGAAGGATTTCTGGGATCGGGTCGTCGTCATAACTTCGAAAGACGCCAGCCAGGCTAAAGCTCACAGCCGTTACTTGGAATCTCGGCTGATCTCGTTGGCGCCGCCCGAACCACCTCGAAGTAGGGGCAGTGCATGTCTTCGCGCCAACTCATCTCCACCACCAAAGTCGCCGATCGGTCAACGTGTCGCCCGGCACCACTCGCACCTACATTGCCGAGGGCAAGCTTCGCGGCTACAAAGTCCGCAGATTGATCAAAGTCGACGCCAACGAGTTTAAAGGCACTAGTCGTCACTATCGACAACAGCAGAGTCCTGCTCGCTATCGCCGTCAGGTTCCTCCTCGGGTTCGTAGTTGGCAGCGAATCCGAGCACGCGCTGAGCCAAAGGGGTCATGCTCGGAAACAGATTGCGACGTGTGAAACCGGGACCGCTCTGCAGTCCGTGCAGTCCCTGCTTGCCCGGATAGCGGCTCAACAGTTCACACACCGTGGCTACGTCGTCCGCCACGTTGGGATACAGAATCTTGTCCAGCTTCGCTTGAAGCGGACCCATCAGCGGCTGAATCGCTTTGATCATGTCCAGCAAGCTGGGATCAGAATTCATGTCTTACAACTCTCGACGCTTCAACCACTTCTTCTGCGAAGACCGTCGCGTGAAGTCGAGCATGAATTCCCGGCTCATGTACACATTGGCCGTGGCTTCGCCGCGCATTGACGCTCCGAAACCCCACTTGAATGCGTTGATGTCGCCGTGCTGCAGCGCGCCGCGCATCTCTTCTAGCCAGCCGTACGCAAACGACCCCTTGCGCAAGTCGTCGAACAACTTCTCGACCGACTGCACCTCCAAACCCCGGCCAAATGCCTTCTTGGCCGCCCTGATCGTCTGCTCCCGGTGGCTGTAGAGGGCGGCGGTGAACGAAATCAGCGTCGACCGTACCTTGCGCCGGTGTTCGTCCCACGCATCCTCGTTGAACAACCCAATCCGGTTGTCTCGCAGGTCAATCAGTATAGCCATCAGCCGTTCGCAGAACCGGTCACTCTCATCGGAGATGTGCTGCAGCAGCTCGCCGTCAAGCATGCGCCGAAGCCGTTCGTGCGCATCGCGATAACGCTTGTCCTCGTCATCAGTCAACGAACACACCTTCTCGCAAATTGGGGCATCAGACCGGCTGGGGTCCAGATGAATCAGGATCGCGCCGTGAGGGTCTGCGTCGGCCTCTTCGTCCTGAGCGTCCAATTCGGCCGTCTTGGTCTTGTGGTATTCCAGGGACTCACTCACGGCCGCGCCGGCAGAGGCGATGCGGTCCTTGACCTGGTCACCCGAGGGCACGCCGTCGGTCAGCCACTGGCGTGCGTCCCGGAGGATGGCATCCAGCGTGTCCCTCACCAGATGCTCAACGTCACTGCGCGTCAGGCGATCCCGAACGTCGGGCGTGTCGGCCCAGTCCGTCGACACCGTGGTCATCACCCTGGTCAGTGCGGTGAACGACTCCAGGATGATCACTATGGCTGGACTCGTGGGTGGCGGAGTATCTACCATGGCGACGCTCTGCCAGGCGTCGCAGGCACTTTCGCAGAGGTCCGTTGGAGTCTCGCCTTCCAGGTCGTCAAGCGCACCGGCAAGGCCTTCCAGCCGGCCGATCCACTCTCGTACGCGCTCTACTTCCTCCTGCTCGTCTTCTATGTCAGTTCCTTCGTTCGTACTGTCACATCGTGTGCGGCTCCCTTCTGGTGGGCAGCTGCACAGAGTCGCACATGTTGGCCTCATGTGCGCGCAGCGACACGCGGAATCTTCTCACCAATCCACCCAAGCCGAGCTCACCTCCAGGCCCCAGCCCGGCGGGAAAACCCTCATCGGCCCATGGCAACGGTCACACCTGCCACTCTGCCAACGCGGCAACGCATCACCGTAGGCCACAGCGGTACGGTCGTCACAGCCGGAGTCGCTATGCCAGTCAGCAAACTTACTTCGTTGCATTGTCACACGTATCAGCGCTAGGGCGGTGGCACGGCTAATCTAAACGCGCTATCGTTGGCGGCACCACGACAACCGCTGGCCGTTCCATACGCCTGTGGCCATCAGATCATGCTGCCAGTTCTCGGCGTGCCCAAATCGTCGGCACCTGCGCCCATCGAAGCAACTGAATCGCCGATCTTTCGGCTCGGGCACACCAAGCTCAGCGTCGATGCTGAGGCGCAGCGGATAGACGGGCAGTTCACCATGCTCGCCGGCTCGCTCATCGGGCCCTTCTGGCACGGGGTTGGCAAGGCCAATAGCAACGTGGAGGCCTACGCCTCCTACCGGGCGCAGCACGAGCAGTTGGTCGCAGGTGGCGCTATTGCGGTCGAAGGCGGTAAAGGCCGCGTGACTCGTAACTTCGTGTTTCCCTCCCCATCGATTGCAGGCGCCGTCGCTCCCGGACGTTCCTGTAACGGACGCCGCGACTGGATCTCGCCGGGACGGGACTTTCGGTGAGTGGGAAAGCCGGAGAATCGGGTGATGGTGACGCCGTTGGGCGAGTTTACCGACGGGTCGGAGGTCGTTGGGATAATCGGGGAGAGCGTTCTTGCTGGTGAGGGCACAATTGGTTTGGGCGCCGCGCGCTATACCGTGGTGGCGACTCGCCGGAACACGGACTAAGGAGGTAGCTGCGATGATGAAGGAGATCGAGCTCCGTCTCGTTGACGCTCCCGCCCCTAATGGCGAGGTTGCGGTCAAGGACCTCGCTGCCCTTGCGACTGCCCTCCAGGAATTGACGACTCGAATCAGCCGCGACGTAATCAACACGCCTGGGCCCGGCCGAACGAAGCAGTTCATGGAAGAGCTCTCGCAACTGCGGCTTCATGCAGTTGAACCTGGAAGCACTGTGCTCCGATTCAGCAAGGGGCCGACCGACAAACTCGACGTCGACCTGCCCGAACAGGCCGTGGCGGATGACCGCTTCTGGGAAGTTGTTCGGGCTATGGGCGAGGACCGTCGCCCTGATTGGGCGACCGATCTCATCGCGGAGAGTGTCGGCAAGTTAGTCAATGCCATTCAAGCCGCGGCGCCGACCGTAGTTCTCCGCGCGCCTTCGCGGGCCGACGTGCGGATCGTTTCATCGGCGATGCACGTCGAAACCTGGACGCCCATGCGCGTCCACACAGGAGACATCATGGCTGCCACCGGCCGACTGGAGAAGGTTGACCTACGGTCGCATGAGTTCCGCCTTCGCGACGATGTCGATCAAACTGTGGACCTCAAGCACGTCCAAAGCGATACCACCGCAGGGCAACTCGTGGGCCAATGGGTGGTTGCAGAGGGCGACGGAATACTGCATGCATCCGGTCGGCTCCTCGCGCTTGACCATGCACGCGTGCTGCAAGTTAACGATCCAGCGGCTGAGCACATCGGCAAAGGGGTCGTCTCCCGCGAGGAGATTCTGGCGAGTGCTCCAGGGCCTGACCCAGATGGTGGGCTTAACCTGACCGAAGACGAAGTAGGCGCATTCCTGAGGGCAATTCGTTCATGAGTGAAGTCGCGGCCACTGTCGTTGACTCAGATGTGTTCAGCCTGCTGTATGTCCTCCCGGCCGTCGGTGACTCCCGCGTCGTGGGCTGGCGGGAGTCCCTTATCGGCCAACGTGTGCTCATTTCGTTTCAGACCCGAGGTGAAATTCTTGTGGGTGCGCGAAATGCTCGTTGGGGTGCACGGCGGATGGCGGAAGTGGTCGACGTTCTCAATCGCACCCCTACGATCCATCCTGATAACGAAGTCGTCGATGCCTACGCGACGCTTACTGCGGAATGCCGAAGGGCGGGACACGGACTCCACGACAAGGCGCACACCGGTGACCGTTGGATTGCCGCGTGCGCGATCGCGAAGCGGTTTGATCTACTTGCTGGCGACACGATCTACCGAGGCGCGCCAAACCTCAGCGTCCGCAGCTGACCAGGAGAGAAACCACGATGTCTGACTCCCGCCGCCTGGTCGACAAACTCTGGTCGTACTGCAATGTGTTGCGCGACGACGGCGTTGGCGTCATCGAATACACCGAACAACTCACTTACTTGCTGTTCCTGAAAATGGCACACGAGCGGGCGACGAGAAAGCTCAACCCGCAGCAGATCGTTCCCGACGAATACTCCTGGCAGAAGCTCCTCGACGCGGAGGGAACCGACCTCGAGGTCGAGTATACGAAGATCCTCGTCGGGCTCGCACAGCAGCTGGGCACGCTAGGCACCATCTTCCGCAAGGCGCAGAACAGGATTCAGGACCCGGCGAAGCTGAAACGTCTCATCGTCGATTTGATCGATAAAGAGAACTGGTCCGCGTCGGGCACAGATTTGAAAGGCGACGCGTATGAGGCGCTGCTTTCCAAGGGCGCCTCGGACAAGGGGTCGGGTGCTGGCCAGTACTTCACCCCGCGTGACCTGATCCGAGCGGTCGTCGACGTCATCGACCCCACGCCGGCCGATATGGTCGTCGACCCCGCCTGTGGCACGGGCGGCTTCCTTCTGGTCGCCCATGACCATGCCGTGCAAGGGGCTGAGAACCTTACTCCGACGAAGCGCAAGCACCTTCGTGACGACTTCGTCACCGGCTATGAGCTCGTTGACGGAACGGCGCGACTGGCTGCGATGAACCTGCTGCTGCACGGTATCGGAACCGCTGATGGCGACTCCCTGATCGATGTTCGTGACGCGCTGATATCCGACCCCGGCCGACGCTGGTCTGTGGTGTTGACCAACCCACCGTTCGGCCGCAAATCGTCGTTGACGATGGTTGGTGCGGATGGTCGGGAGGTGCGCGAGGACATCGAGATCGAACGGCAGGACTTTGTCGTCACGACCAGCAACAAGCAGCTCAATTTCCTGCAGCACATCATGACGATTCTCGACATCAACGGCCGCGCGGCCGTCGTCCTTCCAGATAACGTCCTCTTCGAGGGCGGCGCCGGCGAGACGTTGCGACGAAAGCTGCTGGCCGACTTCGACCTACATACGATGCTTCGCCTGCCCACCGGCATTTTCTACGCCCAAGGCGTGAAGGCCAACGTGCTCTTTTTCGACAAGAAGCCAGCATCCGAACAGCCATGGAGCACGAAGCTCTGGGTCTACGACTTGCGCACCAACCAGCACTTCACCCTCAAGCAGAACCCGCTGCGCCGTCATCACCTCGACGAGTTCGTCGACTTCTATCTCAGCGACAAGCCCCGTGACGAACGTGTCGAGTCGGAGAAATGGAAATCGTTCACCTACGAGGAACTCATCGCGCGTGACAAGGTCAACCTCGACATCACCTGGCTGCGGGACGCGTCGCTCGAGGATGCCGATAATCTACCGGCGCCCGACGTCATCGCCAGAGAGATCGTCGAAGACCTCACCGCGGCGCTCGCGGAGTTTGAGGCGGTTGCGGCAGCACTCGAAGCCGCCGCGAACGGAGACGCTGCTCGAACCTGACCCGCCTCAGGTAGCACACCCGTAGAGGCTAAATCGGACGGACGGGCGGATCACGGCTGCCGCAATGACGCCAGCGACGGGACCGATCGGTCGGTGCCAGCCTGCTCGCCGGTATCCGGTCCACCCGTCCCGAGGCTATGAGCAGGATCGTGCTCCCGTCCCCAATACGCGACCGTTGCTTCTCAATTATTTGACGAAGCCCCGAGGCGCATCGCCGATTGGTTGGGGCGCTGGGCCACCCGGCAGCATTCAGCCAGCACGCCAGTAGCCCATCCGGGGTCGGGAACGCGTTTCGATGCGTTGCCGGAAGCCCCTACGGGCATGCCGCCCGCTACGACATCTGTCAACGGCGGCTGAATATGGACGCCTTTGCGACGCTCAGGGATCAGTTTTCACGCGTCGCCGACATCATTGACGCGCTGCGCGCGAGCGAGCCGGTCGATGTGCCGGCGTGGGCGGAACCGAAGTGGACTCGGGCAGAGATCAGCGAGGCGGCTAGCTAGGTGGAGTAACGACAACTGGGGTGGCCTGGACACGCCGATGGGCGACGAAAAGTGGTGCTAGAACAACTGCCCGCCCCACTTGAGCGGTGCCTACGACGCGGCGTAGAAACTACGTGCGCGCGGTTGATCTTCCGCTCCTGACTGCCCTGCATGCGCGTTAGTACAGGATGTTTGTCATGGCGAACGGTGGCGGTACGGGTTCGCTCGATGCACGTCTGGGCGAAAAGCTGCGGGAGCAACTTGGCTTTCTCGATCGGTCTGCGAAGGCGTTCGACGAGGGGCATGAAGAAGAGGGCCTCCGCTTGGCGACTGTGATGCGCGTGCTCTTCCACGACACTTTCAACAAAAAAACCGGCAAGCCGATAAGCACCTCGCTGATGACGCAGCTCGCGATGAGCGATACGACGATGCTCTCGACACCGCGAACGGACCTCGCCGACTGGCGCGACTTCCTCTCTGTTCGGATCGACCTGAAGTCGCCAAGTCCAACTGCGCTGATCCCGAGACTCGATCTTCAACTCGTGGAAGTCCCGTTGCCAACCTGGTGGGGGTCCGATTCGGTCACCAACGCAGACGGAACGTCGGTCTCGCGTAGACGGCTGATCTGCAGTGCCGCCAATAAGGATGGCGGAGCCCATGTTGACCCCAAACTGGAGCGGTTCTACGAAGAGCTCATGAAGGGTGCTTGGTCCCTGGGTATTACGGGTGACCTGACCTATGACGGTCCGCCGCCGTTCGAGCAAGGGGTAACGCACTACCCGAAGAATGGGCACCTGGCGCTGATAAGGCAGTTTGCCTTCGAGGTCTTGACTACCGCCCAGAGGTTCAATTGGACCGCCGACGCGGGGGCGAAGCCCGCCGGACCCTAGGCGCGCAAAGCTTGTAGCTGCGCTTCTCCGGCGCGGTCCGTTGGAAGTTTCCGCAGAAGCACCCGGCCCGCTGTCAATGGACAACCGGCACGAAAGATGCTGCCGCTGTGGGCGGGGTGCGGTTGCACGACCTGCGCCACGCCCTCGCCCCGTTCCAACTGTCGTCCGGCGTCGCGACTACATACCCGAGACAGACGGCAGCGTGGCGAACAACCTGTCCGAGCCACCAGCCCGGCGAAGCAGCCCGAACTGCCGGACAACGTCATTATTGTTTGGCCGGCAGGCGAATTAGGGTTTGTTGTCGGGTGGGCTTGGTACATTTCGGGCGTGTCGGAGGATGCGTCGGGGCACTCGCCTTTTACCGCCGAAATGAACAGGCGGATAGCGCACCTTGAGGCACTCCCGGCGTATCAGCTGAAGGAAGACCTTGAAGCGCTGCAACGTTGCCTCTACACGTTCACGACTAACGCGAACGAACTTGCGACGCACATCAGGGAGTTCCTGATTTCGCACCATGTCGCGCGAAACGTTCCCGAAGACTACGTCAATGAGCTTGTACGGCGGCTACATAACTATTTGACGTCTGTCAGCTCGCTCGTTGATTCTCAGCGCATCGTAATGCGGCATCGATGGCCTCGGCAGAGGGACGGTGGCGCGCCCGAAATCTGCCCCAGCTGCGGCCGTCCTCTGCCGTCTAACGAAGACAAGTCGGAGTTCGAATCCAAGGACTACTCGGAGAAGCTTACGGAAGCATTCGAGACCGGCGAGCGCATGTTCATGTCGAAGCTACGAAACTACTGCACCCACTACTCGATCCCGCTGCCGCAGTTGAGCACGACATGGACGTTTGAGCGCGGCGTCGGTTCGGCGACCGTAAATACGCTGCAACTAGACCGGGGCAAACTATTAAGGTGGGACGGCTGGGGAGGGCCAGCCAAGGCTTTCCTGGGGGTCCAACAGGAGTACTTCGATCTCGCGCCAATCGTTGAAAGATACGTGAGCGCAGCCAACCAATTCGCGGCTTGGTTTTGGTCGGAGATCAACAGTCGCAGCGCAAGCCTGATAGGCGAGATGACCACCAAGGCCACGGAGTTGAAGCTGTGGCACGACGAGAATGTTGGCCCACCGGATTGGGTTGAACGAGGTGACCGCGACCCACCGCCAGGTTGGAACGGGAAGCAGTGGAAGCTGGGGCTGCGGAAGGATCGCTACGTATCCGGCACACGCGGCTTCCGCGTATGGGCGGTTGATACTGCGGGCGTCATTGAGCTCGAAAAGGACGACGACTGGACGCCTCTGCAGCTGCGGTACTACTAGTGAGCCAAGGGTGTGTGAGTTCACGACATAGGTGACAGATGAGTCGCGTCACAGGTGAGAGTCATGAAAATGTCCAAAGCGCGTTTGATCCTCGTTGAGGTCGTGTCCGGCCCGGCGCGTCCGTCCGGATAACATGGCGGAGCGCGGTACAGGCAAGTGCCGAAGCGCACGTCTGGTGACAGCCAACCCATTCCCGATGCTCGTTAGCGATGTTGACCACGTCAACACGTGACAAGCAAAACCCCTGGTGAGCTAAATCACTCAAACTGATCGAGTGCAACTGAAAGTGCTGGTAGAAGCATTTTCGCGAACTCAAACGAGGGGTTCGAGTCCCCTTAGCTCCACCGTAAAAACGCAGTCCAAAGGCGGTTTTTAAACCTGTGGCGCCGAGACGGCCGCCAACTCTCGCTGACCCTCGAAAACCACCCCGCCGCAGAGCGTTTCAAGACACTGCTGGAGGACCACGGTCCCGACGAGGCGCTGCGCATCATCGAGTTAGACGAAGTCGGCCGCCACGTCCCAACGGTCACCGAATGGCTGCACACCCACATCGACAACCTGACCGGCGTGCAGCCGGCCACGCTCTCGCGTTACCGGACCTACGTCGCCCGAGATATCGACCCCGTCTTCGGTTCGATGCCCGTCTCGGCGGTCACCGAGACGACGATCGCACGCTGGGTGAAGCAGCTCGACGGCAGTGGTAAGACCATCGCGAACAAACACGGCTTTTTGTCGGGCGCTTTGAATGCTGCACTACGAGTCGGGGTGATCGCGTCCAATCCCTGCCAGGGCCGCCGCCTCCCGCATACCCGCGTCGAGGAGACCGTCTTTCTCACACCAGAAGAGTTCCGGCTGCTACGTGATCACATCGAACGCGATCGTTGGAAGAATCTGGCGACCTGGTTGGTAACCACCGGTATGCGCTTCTCCGAAAGCAACTGCGCTCACCGCAGCCGACATCGACACCGACGCCAAACGTGCCGAATCAACAAGGCATGGAAGTATTTCGGTGATTACCGGCCGGAGATCGGCCCGCCGTAGACGAAGAAATCAATCCGCAGGATCAGCTTGCCGCCGGTGGCGCTGGAGGTTATCGACCTCACTGCACCTGCCCTGCTGTTCACCAACGGCGCGGGCAATCCCGTTCGCGCGCAAGAGTTTTTCAACGGCGGCTGGAAACCGGCCCGCCACAACGCCATGAAGGCCGGGCTGACGAAATCACCACGCGTGCACGACCTGCGACATACCTGCGCGTCCTGGATGATCCAGGCCGGCGTGCCGCTGCCGGTGATCCAGCAACACTTGGGGCACGAGGCTCGGGGCCGCTAACTGCATTGCAGCGCGGTACGCGCGGGGACGAGTGCCAACCTGCCCCTGTGGATGCGGAGAATTTGTCGGCAAAGCAAACAAGTTTGTTCCAGGCCACGATTCGAAGGCGCTACACCAGCGGATTGCTCAGCAGTGGGGCAATACCCGCGGGTTTATCGAATGGTTCGACGAAACATACGGCTTCATCCGGGAGTGAGCATCCGGCGAGACCGCAGCGGCGACCGCCGTAGCACCGGGTGAGCGAAGAGCGGGGCTGAGCGAGAAGTTGGCGGTCGAACCGTTAACTTCGTGCAACTTCGAATGCGCCACTAGTTACCGAATATTCGCCGCCAATAAATGAGAATCGATGGAAATGCTTGGGTTCCCCAAGGGGGCCGATTCGTGGCTAAACATGTTGTGGCACAGAAGATTCGTAAGTATCGAGTCCGATCGCGAGGTGGTTTTGAGTAATTCGTTTGTCTTCGACGTCACTACGTGATGGCTGCGCAACCGTTGACAGCGCCGATCGTCAGCGCAGGGTCGGCGGGTATGAGGAAGCGGTGGGAGTGCCGGCCTTTCGCACCCTGGGCTGACGACAGTTCTGACGACAACGCAGTTGACAGCCGGGCATCCTTGGCCCTACTCGCAGCGCCGGGTGAGGTGTCGACCGGACGGGTTTGGCGATGCTGGCTCGTGGGGTTGGAGGACAGAAGCAGACGAGGTCGCAGGCACTCCGCTGTGATCTCGGCGCCATGAGCGAGGTTGTCGATCAGCGCATCAGCGAAGTCGGCCAAACCCTCGGCGTCGATTGCGTACGGTGCCGGCACGTCGTCACTGGCAAGGCGGCTCGACGCACGACCAAGCAGCGTGATCGCGCCTTTGAGGTTGCCGCGTTGGACGTGGGCGATGCCGACCGCGAGCTGAGCCAGCCCTTGCCACAGCGTGCGCTCTTCGTCCGGCCCGTTCTTCCATGCGGCCTCAAGCACCTCGTGGGCGTTGAAGGCCAATCCGCGGTCTAGCAGGTCCTGGGCATAGACGAGGGTTTCAACCGGAGGCAGCTCCAAGCTATCCGGGATACGTGCAATGCCTTCACTGCCCCTCGGAAGCGGCCGGCCGAGAGAGTCCCGCGGGCGCCTGCTTCGAGGTCGGCCGGCCTCGTCGCGATCACGCTCGGCCATGCCCCCATCATCGCAGACGAATCCCAGCCCGGCGCGAGATGTTCTAGGCAACCGGCCCGCGCGGCGGCGCGCCTGCCAACGATCATGCGTCGCGGCGGGATCTCACTTCGCGCCTCAGCTCGATCACCTCTTTCTCGAGGTCGATGACACCCTTCGCGCACATAGCAGTTAGGCCAATGAGTTTCACGACGGCGGCCCAGAGAGGGTTCTTTCCGGTAAAGGACTGGTCGAGCTGAGCGAACCGATCGCGCAGCTCCTTGCCCACGACGGATTCAGGGTCAAGCTCGATCTCTCTCATCCTGTGGAACGGCGAGAAGTCGGGGGGTGCCTCTGGTTCGGGTGCCATGGTGAAAAAGTTTAGGCCTGAATGCCTTAGAGGCGCAGAAAAACCCAGCCGCAGGACGCTATCCGGGCTGGCGCTGCGCTGGGAGAGGGAAGTCGGAAGGCGGTGCCATTAACGCACTGGTGCCGGTCGCCGAGCAGGCTGCAAGCGGTCGGCTCCCCGAGCCTTGATTAGCGACCGCGCCGTCGCGCAATTGGGCCCTTGAAGCGAGGGCAGTCGCGCTCTTCACCGAGCGCTGGACGCCTTTAAGACACTATGGAACCGTCGAGATCGCCGTGGACGGTCTGCTGGGACCTACACACCAACGGTCGGCGGCAGCGCCGAGGCGGTCGGCGATCGTTGAAACTCCCGGCAGATTTGGGAACAGATTGGGAATAAAACGCCATGAAACCGCCTCGAATGAGTGCGACACGGCGGAAGCGATTGGACGCCTGAACTGGACTGAACTGCCCACTATCACGCCGAAGTCGCCCGCGAGACGATCTTGTACGCGAGTTGCAGCGATCGAACGGATTGCGTGAGAGGCCATGCATAGGCGGCTCGGAGATTGACCTGAAACGTGTGCTGCCGCCCCTCCTGGAGCTCAAGCGGTTTGCTTGACACGTCGTTAAACCCGTCCCTTTTGTGTTGCAGCGGTCATTCTCCGCCCGACGCCGTAACTCGGCGCGTCCGTAGGGATAACACGGCGGAGCGGGGTAACGAATACGAAGCCCAAGTCTGAACGCGGCCCGTTCCCGATGTTGTTCAGCGGTGTTGACCACGTCAACACATGCCCTGCAAAACCACTGGTGAGCTAAATCACTCAAGCTGATCGAGCGGAATCGAAACCGCTGGTTGGGGCAATTTTGCAAACTCGAGGTCCCGGGCCTTGTCGGCGAAGGCGTCTTGGATATGGCCGCCGCGTAAGCTGCCGTCGATATAGGCGGCCCGGCAGGCGGCGTGGCCGACCTTGCCGCTGGAGGTGCGCGGGATCGAACCGGCCGGCACCAGCAGCACGTCGCGCGCAGTAGCTCCGTGGCGCACCGCGACCGCGGCGCGAATATCGTCGGCGATCGACTGGATGTCGGATTTGTCTGCGCCGGGGGCCCGTTCGGCGACGACGATCAGCTGCTCGGAGGAGTCCTGCGGGTCACGGTTGAGTCCCGAGTGCGGGTTGTTGAACACCTGGGACGGCAGCTGGTTGGCGGGCACTGAGAAGGCGGCCACGTACCCGGCACGCAGCGCACGGCTGGCCTCCTGCGCGGTGTGCTCCAAGTCTTGGGGGTAGTGATTGCGGCCGTCGACGATCACCATGTCCTTGACCCGGCCGGTGACATACAGCTCGCCTCCGAAGTAGGTGCCGTAGTCGCCGGTGCGCATCCACTGGCCGTCGTCGGGCACACCCTCGGTGTGCGACGGGGTGGCCCGTGATTGGAGGATATTGCCGAAAGTGTCCTCAGTGTCCTGCTTGCGGCCCCAGTAGCCCGAACCGATGTTGGCGCCGTGCAGCCAGATCTCGCCGATGTGGCCGTCGGGTTGCTCGGTCGCCGTGTCGGAATCCACGATGGCAGCCCACTGGTCGATCGAGACCACGCCGCACGCCACTTGCGGGACGGCCGTGGGTGCATCGTCGGCCACCGTCACGAAGCGACCGCGGTTCAGTTCGTCGCGGTCCACGTGAATGGTGGTGGCCTTTTTCTTCATGTCGGTGGTGGAGACGAACAGCGTCGCCTCCGCCATGCCGTAGGACGGCTTGATGGCGGTGGCCGGAAGGCCGTACGGGGCGAACGCCTCGTTGAACTTGCGCATCGAAGCGGTGGAAACCGGCTCGCTGCCGTTGAGCAGGGCGAACACATTGCTCAGGTCGAGTTCGGGCTCACCGTCTTTCGGCAGGCCGCGCAGCGCGGCGTGCTCGAAGGCGAAGTTCGGCGCCGCGGAGAAGGTCGGGCCATCGTCGTCGCCCAGGACCGCGAGCTCCCGCATCCACCGGATGGGGCGGCGCACGAAGGCGGTCGGGCTCATGATCGTGATGCAGTGTCCGATGACCGAAGGAACCATGGCGGTGATCAGGCCCATGTCGTGGAACAGCGGCAGCCACATCACGCCCCGCTGGCCCTCTTCGACCTGCAGTGCCGTGATGAGCTGCGCCAAGTTGGTGGCCACCGCCCGGTGAGTGATCTGTACACCGGCCGGGGCGCGGGTGGACCCGGAGGTGTATTGCAGGTAGGCGATGGCGTCCGGGTCCGCCGGCGGCGGCTGCCAGGTTTGGGCGACCTCGTCGGGGATGGCGTCCACGGCGATGACGCGGGGTCGTTCCTTGGCCGGACGCTGGTGGAAGAACTTGCGAACTCCTTCCGCGGAATCAGTGGTTGTCAGGATCACCGAGGGCGCGCAGTCGTCGAGAACCGAGTGCAGCCGACCCACGTGCCCCGGTTCCGCGGGATCGAACAGCGGCACCGCGATGACGCCGGCGTACAGCGCGCCGTAGAACGCCACCATGTAGTCCAGGCCCTGCGGAGCCAGGACGGCGACGCGGTCGCCGGGCTGGGTGATCTGCTGCAGGCGGGCACCGACGGCGCGGTTGCGGACGCTGAACCGCGACCAGGCCAGATCCTTATAGACTCCGTCGCGTTCGGTGGAGAAATCGAGGAAGCGGTAAGCCAGGCGATCCCCACGCGTCTGGGCCCACCGCTCCACATGACGGGTGAGACTGCCGTGGTCGGGGAGCTTGATCCGCCCTGTCTTTCGGTCGATGAACGGGTTGGGCAGTCTCATAGAAACTCTCCTGTCGCGCGTGTGTAGCGGACGCAGCCGGTCTCTTCGCCGGCCGGCGCAATCCAAATCCCACAGATCGTAGCGAGGTGTGCATTCCTCACCTACGGACCAGGTCCGACACGCGCCTTCTAGGGGTAGCGGCGTGCTCACCGTGTGGGCGACGTTTGGTGCAGCTCGCCAGCGATCTGCACCAGGCCCATCCCGGCACAGTAATGTTCACCTTGAACTTCTTCGGCTGCACCGGGTGGCCAACACTCTTGCCGGTCTTGTGCTGAATAGTGAAATCAGATTCGTTTTTTCCGTACAGCTTGATCAATCCGAGCAACACTAGAGTGTTCGCCGGAAATCTTTGTGGATCATCCGCCACTCGTGTACGCGTAGCACTTCGGGTGGCTGTAGTCGTCGGCTTATTCTGGCATTTCTTGAATCGCTTTCGCCCGATTCATTCTTCCCGCCCAACCAGTAAGTGCGGCCGCCGCCTTGACGGCCACCAGTTTGCCCGCCCGACCAGCACGGCCATGGCTGGCACCGTGATGGTGCGCACCAGGAAAGTATCCAGCAGAAGCCCGATCCCGATGACGAAACCCGCCTGGACCATGGTGCTGATGGTGGCGAATAGCAGACCGAACATCGACGCGGCGAAGATGACACCCGCCGCAGTGATCACACCGCCGGTCGAGCCCACCGTGCGGATAACACCGGAGCGCACGCCATCCGTGGACTCATCCCGAAGCCGCGAGATGAGCAGCATATTGTAATCCGCACCCACTGCGACCAACACGATGAAAGTCAGTCCGGGGATGCTCCACGACAATTCCTGGCCGAGTATGAATTGAAACATGATGACGCCGAGACCAAGCGCCGACAAGTAGGAAATCACCACCGAAACGATCAGGTACAGCGGCGCAACGACAGCGCGCAGCAGTGCAATCAAAATCAGAAACACGATCAAGATGGTCGTGGCGACGATGAATCGGATATCTCGACTGTAATAGTCACGCGTGTCCCGGAGCATCGCGGTGAATCCCGCCACCGAGACCGACGCGTCCGCCAGCGCGGTATTCGGTTGAGCCCCCCGAGCGGTATCGATGATCGAATTGATCTGATCCATGGCATCAGTGTTGAAGGGATTGAGTTTGGTTTCTATCAAGTACCGCGCCGCGTGCCCATCAGGCGAGACGAGAAACGCCGACGCATCGGCGAGTCCTGCGCCCACATGTGTGGTTTGGTAGATCAGCGCCTGTGCCCCGTCGGTCAGCCGCCGGATCGCGTCGGCGAGGGCATCGGCACCTTGCTGCAGGGTGGCCAGGCGGTCCGGCACGCCGCCAAGATCGTCGATACCCATTGACCGCAGGATGTTGGCGACGGTTTCGAGTACTCGGCGCAAGCTCTGCGTCGTTGACTCGATGGTCTGCGCGTCCGGCGTGGACTGTAGCTGTCGAGCCAGATCAGCGATCTGGCTGAGCGTTCCGTCGTCCCGCGCCGTCGCTAACCGGGGGTTGACGCAGGAGGCGTCGAGGTAGCACACCGGGCCGACGTCAAGCGCCGTTACCAGCGGGCCGTCGAAGGTGTTCTCGATGTTCGCGACGTCGATGGCGATGGCGTAGCCGAGTGCACGCATGGTGCTGACGAGCTTGGCCGCGTCGACGACTTCCTCAGGCGTCGTATCTCCGCCGAGTTGGTTCTGTAGGGCGCCGAGGTCGTAGAACAGGCCGTGGACGTCGGGGAACGCGTCACCGGCGTCGGCTGGCTGATGCGTCGACGTGGCCTGGTCCAGCGATTCTCTCGTGGGTCGAGTGGCGCCTCGGACCATCGCGATACCGGGCAGGTGGCTTAGCCGCTGCACCATTTGCTCCAGGCCGGCAACGGCCTCTGGTTTCCGCAGGTCGTGTGATGATTGGATGACGAGGTATTGAGGAACGGTCGAGTTCACTGGGAAATGGCGGGCCAGCGCGGCATATCCGACGGCGCTCTCGACGGAATCCGGCAGCGTCTTCCGATCGTCGTAGTTGTAGCGAACCAGGCTGGCGCAGCCGGCCAGAATGATCAGCACCGTCAAACTGGCGACCAGGTTGGTTTTGGGCCGGCGCACAATTCGTATTCCCGAACGCCGCCAGAAACGAGTGGTGAGGTCGCGGCGTGGCCTGATCCAACCGCGGGACCCGGCGAGCACCAGCATGGCTGGGAGCAGAGTCACCGCGGCAAGGAACGCCACAGCGATCGCAATTGCCAACGCCGGACCGACTGCTTTGAACACTCCCAATTGGGTGAAGCTCATCGCGAAAAAGGTGACCGCCACAGTGGCCGCCGACGCAGCGATCACTTTGCCGATGGACGCCAACGCCCTCTTTACCGCCTGATCTGAATCCGCGCCGAGCCGCAAGTAGTCGTGGTAGCGGCTGATGAGAAAAACGGCGTAATCTATTCCCGCACCGGCCATCATCGCGCTCATCAATATAATAATTTGATTGGAAATGCCAAAACCGAGTTGAGCGGATGCAGCCACAATGGCCTGTGTAGTCACCACGGATATGCCGATTGTTATTAACGGCAGCAACATGGTGACCGGGTTTCGATAGATGATGAGCAGGATGGTGAGCACCATGAGTGCGGTGGCGATCTCGATCCGATGCAGATCTCGCTCACCGAAGTCAATGAGGTCGGCGTCGGTGGCCGCAGGGCCAGTCAGGCGTGCGGTCAGCGTGGATCCCACGACGGTTTCTTTGACGATGTCAGCGGCTCGGCGGTATGCCTCGTGCAACTGAGGTGAGCCCACCTCGCCCGCGAGCCCGATTGGCAAGTACCAGGCCTGATGATCCTTGCTGGTCATAACCTCGCGAAGGGGCGGTGCGCTGAGAAAATCCTGCAGCGTCGCGACGTTTCGAGTGTCCTGGCGCAGCTTGTCGACCAGTGTGCGGTAGGTGCGTTCGTCGGTGGGTCCTAGTCCCTTGTCGTTCGTCAGGACGACCACCAGGACATTTTCTGACCCCGACTGGTGAAACGCCTCGGTCATCTGTCGGGTCGTGACCATCACTGGGGCGTTGGCCGGCAGGATAGCGACCGGATGTTTTTGGACCACCTCTGTCACCGATGGCGACGTCAGCGACAGAACGGCCGCTAGCGCGACCCAAATGCCGATGACAACCAGCGGCCACCGCACGACATAATCGCCTAGCCGACCGAAGAGGCCCCTAGCTTCGGCCACGCCAGTTGGCTCCATCCGCCGGAGCACCTGGGCAACGCTACACCCCTGGGTAACCGAAACTGCGGAATTCAGAATTAGGCAGACGGAAACTTGAATTGCTCAACAAGATATCGCCGGTGCTGACCCAATTAGGTGCCACAACCGTTACACAGATTCCTCACAGGAAGCAAGTTACCATTTTTATTCTAGACGCGAATCAGAGCTGAGCGATGTTGCGTAGAGTTGCCGCTGTGCCCCGACCGTCGGCGACGCCGACATTCACGAATTCATCGTCGCTATATATCACCCAAATTCTTCTTTAGGCGACTCCGGGACGCAGGAGATGCGGGGGCAAGCGGTTACGCCGCAGGTCGGCAGATCCCGCCCTTTAGCGTCGCAGCGGTCGGTCTTCGCCCGACACCGAACTCGGCGCGTTCCTAGGGATAATTTGGCGGGGGGCAGTAACGAGCACGCGCTGAAGCGCATGTCTGCTGACCGCCAACCCATTCCCGACGTTCGTTAGCGATGTTGACCAGGTCAACATGTGCCCCGCGAAACCCCTGGTGAGCTCAATCACTCTGGGGGTGTTTTTGGCGGGTCAACCACGGGGAACTGCAATTGCGCTACGCGCTGAATTGCGCTCGAAACTCAGCCAGTCTAGCGTTTGCGCCGGCCCCATTCGGTGCCCATGTTGTCGTCGGTAATCGTAGGCGCACCCTCGGTGCGAGCGAGGATGCCCTCGCGCGTTTCGAGGTTCATGCCGGTTTGCTTGGCTGGGCCGTAGCCGGCCGAGAGCGAGTCGGCCAAGGCCAAAACTTTTTCAAGGCGCGTTTGCTGCTTTGAGTCGGCAAGCTCGAAGACTGGCCTGCCTTCGATCCGATACTCGCGCAATACGCGCTCCCATCGCCGGCGGTCGAGCGCAAACGGAGAATCGCTGACGGCCATGAAACTGATGAAGCGCAGTGCGTATGGAAATTTGAGCGCGCCCGTGCGCTGCGCTTCGTCCGACCCAGTCGTGTTATAGAAGAATACCCCGCCCGGCTTGAGGTGGCCGCGAATGAGCTCGAGATACTCCGTCGACAGCAGGTTAGTGGTGTTTGCGCGCCAATTGAAGGTGGTGTTCTGCACGATGAAGTCGAACTTGCGCTCGGGGTTGCGGGCAAGCCAGCGCCGGCCGTCGTCAATGACAATCCTGATCCTGGGGTTTTTTAGCACGCCGGCCTCGCCGGGGTAATGCGAAATGATGTTCAGATAGGCCGGATTGATTTCGACCACGGTCAATTTTTCAAGCTGCGGATGGTTGGCAATGACCTGCGCCCAGGAACCGGACGAAAGCCCGACCATGAGCACGTCGCGGGGCGACTCGTGCAGCAGGCTGAGGGCGTAGGCACGGACAATCATGTTGCGGTCGTTCACGAGGTCGGTGGAGAAAACGCCGTCGTACGCGCCGCCGCCTTGGATCTGCCCGTCCTGCGTGACGCTGACTACGCCGCTCTTGCTTTCCCTTAGGTGCGCAAAGCGCTGCCCCGCATAATTCTCCTTGAAGTAGAGCCGCTCATACACACCCTCGAAAAGCCAAGGCTGCAGGATGACAATTGCCACGCCCGTCAGGGCGATGGCCGCGGCGCGCGAGGCCAGTAGGTTCTTCTCGCGCGTCCGGTGGTTGGCGGCTAGCAGCAGCACGAGCGAAAGCGCAATGCCGAGCAGCGCGAGAAAAATCGAAATGCCGCCCAGGCTCCAATGGTCCATCAGCACAAAGCCCGTAATAAGGCTGCCCAGCGCCGAGCCCACGATGTTGGCGAGGTACAGGTAGCTCAATCCCTCGCCCGCGCGCGCGTCCGGCGGAATGGCGATATGACAGATTAGCGGGAACGTTGCACCCAGCAAGCCCGCGGCGACGGTCACCAGCGGAAATGAAACTGCCCAGTGCAGCGCGCAGCCGATCAGTCCCGCTGCGGGCACCAGCAGGTAGCTTGCAAGGTTGGCAAACAATACGAAGCCGGAGAGCGAAGCCATTTGCTTCGCCGCCGATTCACGGCAGAAGCGCCGGCTGCCAAGCGAGCCAAGTGCAATGCCCAGCAGGTAGCAGCCCAGCAATAGCGCAAAGGCCCGCGCGATGCCTCCCGATGAAAAAGAGTAAACGCGATACCACAGGATTTCATAGCTCAGCGCAATGTAGCCGCAGAGCGCCGAAAGCAGCAGCGCAAACCAGAAACCGCGGGTATTGAACTGCGCCAGCGGCGCGTCACGCTGAATGTCGGCCCTGGGCGATTTCACCTGCGCGAGCAGGGCGCCGCCACCGACGACCAGATTGATGCCGCAGGCAAACGTGATCGCGCCCTGCTGTCCCAAGAGGCGCATCAGAAAGGACGCAACGATGAAACAGGCGAAGGCGCTGCCAAGCGTGTTGACGAAGTACAGCAGTCCGACGCTGCGCCCCACATTTCCCGAGTGCTTCACGAGATGCGCCGTCAGAAGGGGCATCGTGGCGCCCATCAACAGCGTGGGAACAAGCACGAGCAGGAACGTGAACAGCGCCGTCAGCGGCGTGCTCAATTGGAGGGTCAACTCGCCCACGGCGTGAAACAAACCCAGCGAGAAGTAGCCAAAGACGCCGATACAAAGTTCGACGGCGGCGAACACGCCCAGCAGCGGTAGGCGCAGCCGCGACAGCCGCCCGCCTGCGAAGCTCCCGATGCCCAGCCCGAGCATGAAGGCCGTGACCACCACCGTGACGCTTTCGACGTTGATGCCGTAAATCGTGAACAGCGAGCGCTGCCAGACAAGCTGGTAAATCAGCGCGGGGATACCCGAACAGAAGAAGATGGCGCAGATCGGCGCCAGGTTCGCCCGCGGAGTTTTTGCCGACGGTTCAGCCATGCGAGGCCCGGCATGCTATCAACGCTGCGCAGCTTGGGCGCGCCCGCGGTTTGGCGGTCCCGCTGGAATCGAAGAGCTCACGCCAATGCGAAAGATCTGCGATGAACTCGTGCACAGGAGGAATGCCGCTTTGCGCGGCGAGCGAGCCGGTCCAGGAAAGCAACATGCGCATCATCCCGGAGTATTCGACAACAGCGCTCCGCGCGCAAGAAGTACGCCCACGGTGAGCAGTGCCAATAGCCATAACGTTGCGGCGCCCGGCAGGTCCGGCGAAGTGCGAAAGCGCCGTTTCACCCTGATCGGCGGGTCAGAAGTCTGCGATGATCACTTTCGACACTGCACTCAGCCGCCGACTCGTAAGCCAAAGGGGAATGAATGGACGACACGGACACGAAATCCGTTGCGGCGCTCGCCATTGCGGGCAAGTCTGTGCTGGTGACCGGAGCCAATCGTGGCCTCGGAAAAGCGTTCGTGCAGAAGCTGATTGACGGCGGCGCGGCCCGGGTGTACGCGGCGGCACGAAATCCCGGCACGGTCGATATTGACGACGCCCGGGTCGTCCCGATCCAACTGGATATCACCAAACCAGACGACATCGGTGCCGCGGTAGCTGAGTGCGGTGACGTCGCAGTGCTGATCAACAACGCCGGGGCGATGTTGCGGAGTCCTTTACTGGCATCGCCGGACATGGGCGCGGCGCGCGCTGAGATGGAGACCAACTACTTCGGGACGCTGGCGATGTGTCGCGCATTCGCACCTGTGCTTGCTCGCCAGGGCGGTGGAGCGGTGGTCAACGTGCTGTCGATCGCCAGTTGGCTCGCGTCTCCGTTCAACGGTTCTTATGGTGCGTCGAAAGCGGCCGAGTGGGCGCTGACGAACGCGATTCGCGTCGAGCTGCGCTCACAAAGAATCCTCGTCGTCGGCGTGCATGCGGGATGGATCGACACCGACATGGCAGACAACGTGCCGGAAGCGAAGATTTCAGCTGCCGAAGTCGCGGCTCAGACACTGGCTGCTATTCAGGGTGGTGACGAAGAGGTGCTGACCGACGACCGGACCCGTCACGTCAAGGCGTCGCTTCCGCACGACCACACATCGCTGTACCCCGAGCTTCAGAAGAGCTGGGACGCCGGCGAACGGCCCTGGCGGGAGTGAACCGAAACCAGCGCAGCGTTCGGCTTCCGCTGCATCATCGCCGAGTGGCTTTGAAGGCAAGACTCTCATCGATCGATTCGGCGTTTACCGACAGCGGCCGAGGTGAACCCGCGTCTGTGGCCTTGAAGCGGCGCCGAACTGGCGACCTCGGATGAGTGATCAGCTCGACGAGCTGCGGGCCGCCCGTGACCAGATGGAACAACTGGTGCAGGTCATCGTTGAGATCGGCTCCAATCTGGACCTGGATGTGACGTTGCATCGAATCGTCAAAGCGGCGATCGACCTGACGGGCGCCCGTTACGGAGCGCTGGGCATCCATGGGCCCGACGGTGCCATGGCCTCCTTCATCCACGCCGGCATCGACGACGACACGGCGTGGCGGCTCGGTGACCTGCCGGTGGGCGAGGGTCTGCGCATCGAGGATCTGAGTGCTCATCCGCGGTCCAGCGGACTCACCGAGCACCATCCGCGGCTCCGTGCCCTGCTCGGAATACCCATCGCCGTGCGGGCAGCGCACTTCGGCAACCTCTACCTGGCCGACGACCGGCCCGGCCGGGCGTTCTCCGACTCGGAGGAGGGCGCTGTCCGGGCGCTGGCCTCCGCCGCGGCGGTCGCCATCGACAACGCACGACTGTTCGAGCGCGAACGCGAATCGGCGAAGTGGATGAAGGCGAGCCGTGAGATCACGACGGCGCTGCTGTCCGGCGACCCGCAGACCGGGCCGTTGCAGCTCATCGTGAACCGGGCGCTGGAATTGGCCGGAGCTGAGCAGGCCATTCTGCTGGTTCCGAGCGAGCCCGATCTGCCTGCCGACGACGTCGACACCCTGGTCGTGGCCGCTACCGCCGGCCGCTACGCGTCGGAGGTGATCGGTCGGCAGGTTCCCATGGGCGGCTCCACCACGGGTGGTGTCGCGCGGCGCGGCATACCGCTGATCACCGACTCCTTCCAGTATCCGATCGAGGGGTTCACCGACGTCGGTGAACGCTCGGCGATCGTCATGCCGCTGATTGCCGACGACGCGGTGCTCGGCGTCATTGCCGTCGCACGAAACCCGCAGCAGCCGCCGTTCGGCAACGATTACCTACAGCTCGTCAGTGACTTCGCCCGGCACGCTGCCATTGCCCTGGCGCTGACGGCGGGACGCGAACATGCGCTCAATCAGCAGCTCGCGCGGACCGATAACGTCGATGACGCAGTACAGGCCGCAGCGGAAGAACTGCGCCGGCTCTGGCGCGCCCGCCGCGTCCTGGCCGTCACCTTCCCGGCTCGCGGCTCGTCGACCGGATTCGCCCCCGGTCCACCGAAACTGGTGTCAGTCGGCGAGTCGGCGCACTGGGACGACCTGCCGCCGCCCACCCAAGAGTTGCTCAGCTCACTGCGCGACGGTGGCCCCCTCATCCCTCACATCACCGAGCCCGGGTCAGCAGGAATCGCCCTGCAGCATCCCGAGGGCGTGCTCGTCGTCTGGATCGATCTGACCGAACAACGGCTCTTCACCCTCGAGGACCAGACTTTGTTGACAGTGCTCGCCGGCCGCCTCGGTCAAGCCCTGCACCGGGTGTACCAGGTTGATCAGCAGCGCGAAACCGCACTGGCGCTGCAGCACGCGATTTTGGGCCCAGCTCGTCTGCCGCACGGCTTCGCGGTGCGCTACCAGGCCGCCAGCCGGCCCTTACAGGTGGGTGGCGACTGGTACGACATTGTCGACCTGGAAGACGGGCGCATCGCGTTGATCGTCGGCGACTGTGTCGGCCATGGGCTGGCCGCCGCGACCATAATGGGACAACTCCGCAGCGCCTGCCGCGCGCTGCTGCTCGACCACCCCAGCCCCCGTGCCGCTCTGGCAGGGCTTGACCGCTTCGCTGCGCGGCTCCCCGGCGCCGAATGCACCACCGCCGTATGTGCGGTGCTGAACTGCGCCACCGGTGAACTGGTCTACTCCAGCGCCGGGCACCTGCCGCCCATTCTGGTCCACCCGGACGGCACGACCCAGAATCTCGAGGACGGCCACACCATTCCGTTGGGGCTGCGGCCCGATCGGGCCCGCCCCGAAGCCCGCATATTCATTCCGGCGCGAGCGACGCTGCTGCTCTACACCGACGGGCTGGTCGAGCGCCGGCGCAGTTCACTGAACGACGGCATCGCCCGTGTCTCCGCACTCGTCCAGGACGGCCGTGCGCGCACCCTGGAAGATCTGGCCAATCAGATCATGTCCCGTCTCGCGCCATCCGGCGGCTACCAGGACGACGTGGTGTTGCTGCTCTACCGTCATCCCGCCCCGCTGGAAATGAACTTCCCGGCCGCCGTTAGCCAAATCGACCGCATCCGCGCTGTCGTGCGCAGTTGGCTGAGCCGATGCGGGGTCGACCCAAATCAGGCCTACGACGTGCTGATCGCCGCCGGAGAAGCGGTCGCCAACGCAATCGAGCACGGGCACCGACACAGCCCTCAAGGCATGGTTAAACTGCGTGCCACCGCGCTGGTCGATAAACTGCAGTTGACCATCACCGACACCGGTTCGTGGAAGCCGCCACAGCCGTCCATCGACTCCCGCCGCGGCCGCGGGATCGCCCTGATGCGAGCCCTTATGCAGGACGTGGCCATCCAGTCCGATACGGCCGGAACGACAGTTCACCTATCCGTGAGGATCACTTGATGCCGACAGCGCTCACCATGGGCACTTCGCGCGGCCACGACGGCAGGTACGTGCTCAGCGCGGCCGGTGAAATCGACTTGAGCAACATCGACATTTTCGTTGAGGCCCTCACCGGGGCCGTTGCCGAGGCCAGCGCCGAGACCGCCGACCCCGGTGTGACGCTCACTGTCGACCTCAGCGCTGTGGACTACCTGGACAGTGCCGGCCTCAACGCCCTGTTCACTCACGCCGAACGCATCCACGTCATCGCCGACTCCCGCCTGATTCGCGTTTTCACGATCAGCGGCTTAACCGAACTCACCACCACGGAGTCGGCGCCACCGAAAGCTGCGCGCTGACGCTTCCCTGCGCAACACAATTTTCTCTGCGCTTGATCGATTCGCTCGGTCCACCGGCTTCAGGCCGGCGGGTACTGACCGTACGTGCCGGATGGGTCGCCACTCATAAATGCCTGATTCTGGGCGTCCGCCCGGGACCCGATCCTGCCCTGCTCCGTCTTGCGCTCAACGGCACGCTCGTATGTCCGATACCCCAAATATCCCAAGCCCGCAACGACGCCGAGCCCCACGAACACGGGCCAGTAGGTGATCACAAGACCGAGCAGGACCAGGCCGCCGAATACACCTGCGACGATCAAGCCGGTTTTTGAGCGCCGCTGCCCACCGACGTAAACCCGTCGATGACCGACGAGGGCGACGATCACCCAGATCGGCAGCCACATACCGCAGGTGAGCAAGGTCAGGACGAGATGCAGGGCATGGTTGGGGCCGGTGCTGACGACCACAGGTGCAGGAGTACCCACCGTGTTGTTGATGACGATTGACGGCTGGGGCGGTGGCGGAGGCCCATAGTGCGTCCACTGCTTGCCGTCGAAATAACGCTGTCCTGGTGCGCCGGAAGGGTCTGGGAACCAGCCGCACGGGGGTGCGTAGTCGGTCATGACGTTTTCCCTTTTTGTGATTCGTCAAAAGCTTGAGAAAGGATAGCGGGCAGCAGAGGTGGTGTTTGACGATTCGAGCTCAGCTGACCCGGCAAGCCCTGGCACGAAGAGCCGGTGCGACGATTCTGTCAGAGATTCACTGTCAGCGGCCACACGTTCCAGATGTCATCACAGTATTCGGCGATCGCGCCAGCTCAGCGCCGCAGGTGAACAGCCGGGGAATCAGTCGCCGGCAAATTGTGGATGCTCAACGAGGTCGCGCGCGCCTCGCCCGCCGAGACGCTCACGGAAGGCTTGCGCCGTGTAGCCGACGACGGTCGCGTCGGTGCGCGCTCGCACGGTCGCCGAGCGCGGCAGGTGACACAGCACACCGATTTCACCGAAGTAGTGCCCGGGCCCGGCTTCCATGACCAATTCCTCTCCGCCGCCGGCTAGTTCCCGCACGATCTCGAACTCGCCCTCAGACACCACATAAATCAGATCGCCCATCGTGGATTGCTTAAACAGCAACTCGCCGGCCTTCAAGTGCACACTTTCAGGCAGCCGATTCGTCGACACCATAGCCGGTGTCAGCTCGACGACGCGATCGGCCAGCGGCAGTATCCGGCTGTCGTGGGTCGCGACCACCACCACACGCGGCCCCTCCGCGAGCGAGCGGATCAGCCGCAGCACCTCCTCCACCTGGATGAAGTCGAGGTGTGCGGTCGGTTCGTCGGCGAGAATCAACGGCGGTTCCAGTGCGATCGCGCGAGCGACCGCGACGCGTTGCTGCTGCCCGCCGCTGAGGTCACCTGGTCGGTGCTTCATCCGGTCTGCCAGGCCCACCCGGATCAAAAGCTCCTCGGCACGCCGGCGCGCGGACGCGCGTGGCATTCCGGCCGCACGCAACGGAACCATCACGTTCTCGACAGCGGTGAGGCTCGGCACGAGGTTGAACGCCTGGAAGACGATGCCGACATTGTCCCGCCGGTATTTCGCCAGCGCGCGGCCATCGAGTGCCGCGATGTCAACATCGGCGAATTTGATTGCCCCGGACTTCGGGCGAAGGATGCCGCCGAGGCAGGACAGCAATGTCGTCTTCCCGCAGCCACTGGGCCCGAGCAGGATCACCAGCGAGCCCGCAGCGACGTCGAGGCTCAAACCGTTGATCGGCCGCACTGCGTACCCACCGCTCGAGTACTCGACGACGAGGTCCTGAATGCTCAGGTCACCCACCGGTCACGGACCTCCGAACGCGAGCGCCGGCTCGACTGCCACCGCGCGTCTGAGCCCAGCGACGCTGGCCAGCAGGCCAATTGCCAGCGCGACCACTGGTAGCCCGAGATAGGCACTCGCCGGCATCACGACAGTCATCGGGAAAATCGGTGCCAGCAGCTGCGCGAGGATGACGCCGACCACCGCGGCGAGCAGGGTGAGAACGACTGCCTGCACAGCCAGCCCCGTCAGGATCGACCGGGTTCGCACGCCGATCGCCTTGAACACCGCAAAGTCGCGCAGGCGCTCGAGCGCGGAAAGGTAAACCACTGACCCGACGATCAACGCCGCCACTATCCACAGCAACACAGCCAAGAGCGTGATCGCATCTACCGCGACCTTCAACGGACGCATCAGGTCGCTGACACCGGCCGCTCGATCGAGCGCCTGGTAGCCCTCTGGCAGCTCTCGGGGTGTACCGATGATCCCGATCGACGTGATGATCGGCTGTCCGTTGTACGCCAGTTGCTGCACACCCTCGGTGGTGAGAAAGATGTTCGGCATCTTCGCCAGCGCGGTCGAGTTGGGCACGATGCCGACGATCCGCAATGTGCGCGTACCAACCTGCAGATCGTTGCCAGTGTGGCGGCCCAGGGTGCTGGATACCGCGACCTCGTTGGGCGTCGACGGCGCCCGTCCCTCGGTGACTTGCGGCATGCCGGGTCCATGTTCCGGCGCCCCGAACGCCGTGGTGTTCCGGGTCGCCGTACCTTGCCTGATCAATGACGCTGCGGTGGCCAATGGGGCCGCAGCCGTGACGCCGGGCGCACCGGCCACGCGGCTCAGGTCGGCCTGGGCGAATGGTGTGAAACCAAGGAACGGTCCGGCTGCGCCGGCCTTGACCACGAATGCGTCGACCCCGATGCAATCGACCGTCCGCTGCGCCTCCACCCGAAAGCCGTTCGCGAGTCCGGTGAGAACGAGGGTCATCGCGAAGACCAGACCGGTGCTGACGATCGCGATGACGAAGCGCCTTCTTCGCCATTGCATGTCGCGCAACGCGGCAAACAGCATGCCGGCGACGTTACCGACGTCCCGCCTTTCCCGGGCCGGAATATCTACGGCTACGTTGTGTTCGTGTGACCGCTCCTGACGATGCGTTTGTCGTGTCAACGTGATGCCACAAACCGGACGCGCCGCTGATGCTTGTCTGCTTCAAGCTGGCAATCGCTGATACGGCGGCGTAAACAAAGCTATGAAAGTCGCGATACTCGACGACTATCAGAACGTCGCGTTGAGCATGGCCGACTGGTCAGCGGTCGCTGCCCGCGCCGACATCACGGTGTTCAACGACCACCTGGCTGACCCGGACGCCGTCGTCCACAGGCTTCTCCCGTTCGCCGTCGTGTGCGTCATGCGCGAGCGAACAGCCCTGTCGCGCAACATCATCGAACGTCTGGACAATCTCAGAATGATCGCGTCGACCGGCCCGTTCAACGCGTCGATCGACACCGCGGCCGCCGCGGAGCGCGGCATCCACGTGAGCACCACCGGCGGCTACGTCGACTCCACCGTCGAACTCACCTGGGCGCTTATCCTCGCCGCGGCCCGGCGGATCGTCGACGAAACCACCTCGGTGCGGGCCGGCGGCTGGCAGACCTCGGTCGGTCGCCAGCTCGGCGGCGCGGTGCTGGGCGTGCTCGGTTTGGGTCGGATCGGCACCCGGGTGGCCCGGGTCGGCGCGGCGTTCGGCATGGAGGTCATCGCCTGGAGCGCGAACCTGACCCGCGACGCCGCCGAGCAAGCCGGTGCATCGTATGTGAGCAACGACGAGCTGTTCAGCCGCGCGGACGTGCTGACCATCCATCTGGTCCTCAGCGAACGCAGCCGCGGACTGGTCGGTGCGCAGCAGCTACAGCTGATGAAGCCGACAGCGTTGCTAGTCAATACTTCCCGCGGACCGATCGTCGACGAGCAGGCTTTGATCGAGGCGCTGGAGTCGCAACGCATTGCCGCGGCGGGGCTCGACGTGTTCGACGTCGAGCCGCTGCCCGACGGCCACCGGCTCCGGTCGTTGGACAACGTCGTCGCCACCCCCCACATCGGCTACGTCGCCGACGTGGTGTACCGGACCTTCTACGGGGAGGCTGCAGCCGCCATCGCCCGCTGGTTGGCGCAGAACGGCTGAGTGTCCGTGCCGGTGCCGGCGCGATTCCAGCCGGCCGATGACGAGCAGGACGACCGCAGCGAATGCCCAGCCCAACAGAATGTCGACGACGTAGTGCTCCGCCGCGTACACCAGGGTGAAGGCCATGGTCAACACGTAAGCCGGCAGCAACGGCCGCCAGCGCCAATCAACGCGGCGCCAAAGGAACATCGCGATCATTACCGACAAGGCGGCGTGCAGCGACGGAATGGCGGCGACAAGATTGACACTGGCTTGCCCCGAGTCGATCAGGACGCCGGCGGACTGGAGGTGCAAGGTGCCCCAGCCACGCGTCGAGATGCGCTCGATGAATCTGTTGGCGCCCGGCTGACTCATGTGCATCGCGCCGAGCAGGCCACCGTCGGGAGCGCCCGCGAAGTTGCGGAACATGCACGCCGGCCCCGACGGGCCGGCAGCGACGTCGGCGGCGTCGCAGCGGGCCGCCGCCCACGGTGGCGCCGCCGGCAGTAGGACATAGACGATGAGCGCGGCGAAGGACAATGAAACGAAGCGCCGGACAAATGCCTTCCAGTCCTCCCGATTGCGCAGCCACAGCAACCCGGCGACCACGTAGGGAACGATGAAGAACGACATGTAGACCGTGCTGATGATCACTTCCCACCACGGCGGCTGGGGCAGTTTCAAGCGCTCCTGCAACCAGACGGTGGGAATCGACCCGAAGAACATCCAGCGCTCCACCTGCGGTTGCAGCCGCCACAACGTTGGTGTCCCCACAAAGGTGGCCGCATGCCGGCTCACGTCGTACAGCAACAGCACCAACGCGAAGGGCAGCCAGTCGCGCACCACCATCACCGTCTTGCGGCCGCGGCCGATGCTGGCGGCAATCAGACCGGTGGCGATGTACACCAGCAACAGTTCCCGGTTGAACGCCAACCCGCCGGTGCAGGTCCGGTATCCGACCACAAGCGCCCACACGAGGACCGCGACGCGGCGGGCCAGCGTGAGTCGGCGCTCTCGCCCAGCCCGAGACTTTCCGTCATCGCGATCAGCTTCGACGTCGACGCTTCGATCTGTCGTCAGTGACACCAGAGCAGACTCCTGATCCGGGAAATGCTGCTTACACCTTTAGGGCTGGGTACCGCGAGTCGACGCTGAACATGCCAGAACAACCTGTGAATCGAGATCGCAGAATCGGTGGTCGGGCGACCGCTGGAAGCGGTCAGGACAAGATAACCACAGGCAAAACCCAGTTGAACGGCGGGTGAGCGGCGGTTCGTGGGGCAACCAGATTCACAGGCCCGCCCGCTGTCACGGCGAGTAGAACGCCCGTACCGTGTCGATGGTGTCCGCTTCGGCCGGCGGCTTGTCGTCGCGGTAGCGCAGCACCCGGGCGAACCGCAAAGCCAGACCGCCGGGGTAACGCGACGAGCGTTGCACGCCATCGAATGCGATTTCGACGACCTGCTCGGGGCGGACCTGGACGACCGGGCCGTCGGTGGGGCCGACGGCAAGTTCGCCGAACCGCGTGGTCTGCCAGGCCAGCAGCGCGTCGGTCATGCCCTTGAAGGTCTTGCCCAACATCAGGTAGCCGCCGCCGGCCGGGTCACGCGCGCCGAGGTGGATGTTGGACAGCTTGCCTTGACGCCGCCCCGAGCCCCATTCAGCGGCCAACACCACCAGGTCGAGGGTGTGCACCGGCTTGACCTTCAGCCAGCCGGCACCGCGGCGCCCGGCCTCGTAGGGCGCGGTCGGCGACTTGGCCATCACTCCCTCATGACCGGCGCGCAACGTCGTCTCGAGGAACTGCTCGGCAGCGGCCGGGTCCGCGGTGATCAGGCGGTCGACCCGCTGCTGGGCCGGCACCCGCCGGTCGAGCGCGACGACCCGTTCGCTGGTCGGCGCGTCGAGCAGGTCGATGCCGTCGCAGCCCAGGATGTCGAAGAAGTACACCGACAAGGGCTGCGCCGCGCGGGCCGCCGCGATGTCGACTGACCGCCCGAACCGCGACGCGGTGACTTGAAAAGGCTGCGGCCGCTTGTCCGGTGTCAACGCGATCACCTCACCATCGGCGATCAGCTCGTCGACCTGCAGCGCCAGCGTCGCCTCGACCACTTCGGGCAGCCGGCCGGTGACGTCGTCGAAGCTTCGGGTGTACACGGTCACGTCGTCGCCGGCCCGGTGGATCTGCACCCGCGCGCCGTCCAATTTCGCTTCGAATATGGCGGCTCCGCCGAGCTTGAGCAGGGCGTCTGCCACGCTGGTCGCGGTCTGCGCGAGCATCGGCCCCACCGGCCGGCCGACCTGCAGGGTGAACGCGTCCAGCGCCACCGCGCCCCCGGTCAGACCGGCCGCGGCCACCGCCGGGAGATCCCCGCCGAGCATCGCCGCCCGTCGTATTGCGGCCGGCGCGATCCCGGTGGCCGCGGCGACCGCGTCGGCCATGACGCCCGCCAGCGCGCCCTGGCGCAAATCACCGCTGAGCAGACGCCGCAGGAAGATCTGTTCGATCTCGGTCGCGGCGGCAAACAGCGCTGTGACGCGTTCGGTTCGACGCGCCTGGGAGCCCGTGCCGGCGATCGCGCCGATGTCGGAGAAGATGGCGTCGGCTTCGGCGACCGTCAACGACGGCTGCGCCGCGGCCGGCGGCAACCACCGCAACGCGGCCCAGCCGACACCGATCTGGCGCTGCGGCAATTCACCGGAGAGCCACGAGACGACGATCTCGACCAGCTTGGCTTCCCTTGCGGCGCGGTTGAGCAGCTCGGCCAGACTTGCGACCTTGGTGCGCCGCGCCGCGGAGTCACCGACTTGGCGAGAGGTGGCGGCAACGTCGATGAGCAGCACAGTTCAGCTTGGCATGCCTGATTGACGGGGCCGCGAACAGCCAGGATAGCGTGCAGGAGAAACGCGTCGCGACGTTGCGGCACCGCCCGGCGGCCCGGTGAAACTGGAGGTTTGCATGGAGATCAACGGCAAGAAGGTGGTCGTCATCGGCGGCGCTTCGGGCATGGGCCGCGCCACTGCCGAGCTGCTCGCCGAGCGCGGCGCGAGCGTTGCGGTTCTCGACCGCGAGGCCTCCGACGGCAAGCTGGTTGCCGCCGGCTTGAAAGGTGGAGACGGCGCGTTCTATCCCGTCGACGTCACCGACTTCGCCGGCACCGAAGAAACGCTGCAGACCGCGGTGGACAGCCTTGGCGGCCTGCACGTCATCGTCACAACCGCAGGCGGCGGTATCGCCAAGCGAACTCTGTCGAAGTCCGGGCCGCACGATCTGGAGTCTTTTCGCTCGGTGGTGGACCTCAACCTGATCGCCACCTTCAACATCAGCCGGTTGGCGGCGAGTCACATGAGCCGCAACGATCCCGAGGACGACGAGCGCGGCGTCATCATCAACACCGCGTCGATAGCGGCGTTCGAAGGCCAGATCGGCCAGGTCGCCTACACCGCCGCCAAAGCCGGCGTCGCCGGGATGTCGCTGACCATGGCGCGCGACCTGGGGTCGATGGGCATCCGGGTGCTGGCGATCGCCCCGAGCCTGTTCGCCACCGGGCTGACTAAAGGCATTCCCGACGAGTTCGCCACCGCGCTGACCAAAGACGCGGCTTTCCCGCGTCGGCTGGGCCGGCCTGAGGAGTACGCCAAGCTGGTCGCGGCCGTCGTCGACAACCCGATGCTCAACGGCCAATGTCTGCGGCTGGACGCGGGACAACGCTTTGCGCCCAAGTAGCGGTTCACCCGCCGCGAGACAGCAGCCACGGTCGTGACGCCGGCGTCATCGGCAGCCGTCTGTTGTGTCTCGCGGCCGTTAAGGAGGAGGGCCCCTCAATGGGCATCGCACTGACGGACGACCACCGCCAACTCGCCGAGGTGGCGCGTGCATTCCTCACCGCGCAGAAGGCACGCTGGGCGGCGCGGTCGTTGTTGGACGCCGGCGAAGAGTCCCGGCCACCGTTCTGGCACGACCTGGTGGAACTCGGGTGGCTCGGGCTGCACGTCGAGGAGGAGTACGGCGGATCGGGTTTCGGGCTGCCCGAGCTGGTGGTGGTGGTCGAGGAACTCGGTCGCGCGGTGGCGCCGGGCCCGTTCGTGCCGACCGTGATCGCCTCGGCGGTAATCGCGGCCGCTGGGACGTCCGAGCAGAAGGAGCGGTTGCTGCCCGGGCTGATCGACGGCACGACGACCGCCGGTGTGGGGCTGGACAGCCGGGTGACGGTCAACGGTGACTCGGAGAACTTTGCCGACGGTGAAGCCGGCATTGCGCTGGGCGCCGGGTCCGCCGAGGTGTTGCTGATCGCCGCGGGCGACGACGTGCTGGTGCTGGAACGTAACCGCACCGGCGTATCGGTCGACGTGCCCGAAAACCTCGATCCGACCCGGCGGTCCGGCCGTGTTCGTCTGAACAAGGTCCGCGTGAGCGCCGACGACGTCATCCGCGGCGGCCACGAGTCCGCCCTGGCCCGGGCCCGAACGCTGCTGTCCGCCGAAGCCGTTGGGGGAGCGGCAGATTGCGTCGAATCAGCCGTCGAATACGCCAAGGTGCGTCAGCAGTTCGGACGCACCATCGCCACCTTCCAGGCAGTCAAGCACCACTGCGCGAACATGCTGGTCAGCGCCGAGTCGGCAATCGCCGCGGTGTGGGACGCTGCGCGCGCGGCCGCCGAGGACGAGCAACAATTCCGCCTCATCGCCGCGGCCGCGGCCGCGCTGGCGTTTCCCGCCTACGCGCGCAACGCCGAGCTCAACATCCAGGTGCACGGCGGCATTGCGTTCACCTGGGAACACGACGCGCACCTGCATCTGCGGCGCGCCCTGACCGTGCGTGCGCTGCTCGGGGGTGACGGCCCGGCGAAGGACCTGTACGCCTACACCGCGGCCGGGACGATCCGGGCCGGCAGCTTGGACTTGCCGGCCGAGGCCGACGAGCTTCGCACCCGAATCCAGGCGCACGCCAACGACATTGCCGCGCTGGACAGTGCTGCTCAGCTGGACAAGCTGATCGAAACCGGTTACGTCATGCCGCACTGGCCCAAGCCCTGGGGGCTTGCCGCCGGCGCGGTCGAGCAATTGGTGATCGACGAGGAGTTCCGGGCGGCGGGAATCAAGCGGCCGGACTATTCGATCACCGGGTGGGTCATCCTCACCTTGATCCAGCATGGAACCGACTGGCAGATTCAGCGATTCGTCGAGGCGGCGCTGCGCCGTGACGAAGTTTGGTGCCAGCTGTTCTCCGAGCCCGACGCCGGGTCGGATGCGGCCGCGGTCAAGACGCGGGGCACCCGCGTCGACGGCGGCTGGCAGATCAACGGTCAGAAGGTGTGGACCAGCGGCGCGCACTACTGCCGGCGCGGCTTGGCGACCGTGCGCACCGATCCCGACGCTGCTAAACATGCCGGCATCACCGCGGTGATCATCGACATGAAAGCCCCCGGAGTCGAGGTGCGGCCACTGCGGCAGATCACCGGCGGCTCGGATTTCAACGAAGTGTTCTTCAACGACGTCTTCGTCCCCGACGAAGACGTCGTCGGCCAGCCCAATGCCGGGTGGACCGTTGCCCGCGCGACGTTGGGCAACGAGCGGGTCAGCATCGGCGGCGGTGGGTCGTACTACCGGGGCGTCGCCGACCATCTGATGCGGCTGGTCGGACAACACTCACAGCGGTTAGCTGGGGCTGAGATCCGGGTCGGCAACTTCCTCGCCGAAGAGCAGGCGCTGCGGCTGCTCAACCTGCGCCGGGCGGCGCGCAGCGTCGAAGGAGCCGGCCCCGGCCCGGAAGGCAACATCACCAAACTGAAGCTCGCGGAGCACATGGGCGAGGGCGCCGCGATCTGGGCGGGGCTGCTGGGGCCGGACGCCGCGCTGGCCGAAGGCCCGGGTGCGCTGGCCGGCCGGATGGTGATGGGTGCTCGCGGCATGGCGATTGCCGGCGGCACCTCAGAGGTGACGCGCAACCAGATCGCCGAGCGGATCCTCGGCATGCCGCGTGACCCGCTGGTCAGATAACGCGCACAGGCGGGCCCTTGCATGGGCGCCCGATCAGCGGCTAACCTCGGCGATCGTGCGTCATTTTGCGGTAGTAGCCAGCACCCGCAGCGGGGTCTGATCCAAGACCGACCCCCCGCTGTGGGTCGGAAGCTACTACCTGTCGGTCGCTCCCTTCAGACCAGAGATGACGACCTGCATGACAAATCCGCTAGTCGCAAACATCGCGCCCGCCCCACCCGACCCACTATCGGCTCGCTTCGGTGGCGTCCCGCTGCCGAGCGGGCTCCGGGAGGACGCCAAAACCATGTCATGGAGCACGTTCATCACCACTTACGCCCCGAACACCGGGCCGCTGCGGCTGGGCCATTGGGAATGTGTCGACCCTGCGCGGCCCGCCACCCGGCTGGGACCGCAGGCGCGCAATTTCCGGGCCACCCTCGGTTTCGGCGATCGCATCGAAACCACAACCGCCAGTGCGTCGGGTCCGGTTGCTGCGCTGACGGAAATGCTGCACGGACTCGGCGTGCCGGTGGAAATGCTGCGCTTTCACCAAATGCAGGCCGGCCCAGACAGTCAAGACACCACAACCTTCATCCGCGGCAGCGACGGGCGGCACGACGCCTGGGGGATGGGCTGGTCGGCCGATCCGGCCGAATCGGCACTGCGCGCGGTCATCGCCTGCGCGAACCTGCTGCTGTCGGCCGCCTGACTCCCGGCCCCTACAGTGGCCGGAGCACGATCGGCATGCCGTCCTTCGGGGCGGGAATACTCTGGTAATCCCACTTCGCTCTATAGCCAGGCCGGGGGAGCTCGAACTGATACCTGCGTAGCAATCGGTGCATGATCGTCTTGATCTCCAGCTGGCCGAACGCCATCCCGATGCACTTGTGCGCGCCGCCGCCGAACGGAGTGAACGCGTAGCGGTGCTGTTTGTGCTCGTTGCGCGGCTCGGTGAACCGGTCCGGGTCGAATGTCAATGGGTCCCTCCACAACTCGGGCAGCCGATGATTCATCCCCGGATAGGCGATGACATTCGTTCCCTTCGGTATGAAATAGCCCAGCAGTTCGGTGTCCCGCACGGTTTGCCGCATTGCCCACTGCACGGGCGTCACCAACCGAATCGACTCATTCATCACCAGGTCGAGCGACTCCAGCTTTTCCAGCGAGTCGATGTCCAATGGTCCGTCGCCGAGCCGGTCCGACTCGTCACGGCAACGCTGCTGCCAGTGCGGGTTCGCGGCCAGGTGGTAGACCATAGCTGTTGTGGTCGTGGTGGACGTGTCGTGCGCCGCCATCATCAGGAAAATCATGTGGTTGACGATGTCGGAGTCGGAGAATTTGTTGCCGTCCTCGTCCTCGGTCTGACACAACACCGTCAGCAGATCGTTGCCGTCCTTGCCACGCCGCTCAGCGACGCGTTCGGCAAAATAGTTCTCCAGCAGCTGCCGCGCCTTCAGCCCCCGCCACCACTTGAGCGGCGGGACGCTGGTGCGGACGATCGCATTGCCGGCTCGCACCGTAATGGTGAACGCCTTGTTCACCTTGGTCACCAATTCGTGGTCGGTGCCCGGTTCGTGGCCCATGAACACCATCGAGGCGATGTCGAGCGTGAGTTCCTTCATCGCCGGATAGAGCAGGAAGCGCGCGTCGTTGGCCACCCAGTCGTTGGCGATCACCTGTGACACGACCTGGTCCATCTGCTCGACGTATCCGACCAGCCGGGAGCGGACGAACGCCTCCTGCATGATCCGGCGGTGGAACATGTGCTCGTCGAAGTCGAGCAGCATCAGGCCGCGGTGAAAGAACGGCCCGATCACCGGCACCCAGCCCTGCTGCGAGTAATCCTTGTTGCGGTTGGAGTAGACGACCTGCGCGGCGTCGGGGCCCAGCGCCGCGACGCCGGGCAGCACCGGTGAGTCGCCGAACACCACCGGACCCTTCGTCTGATACAGGTGCATGAGGTAATCAGGTCCGCCGCGCAGCATCTCGATGATGTGGCCGATGACGGGCAGGCCCCGATCACCGACGACCGGCTTCAGCCCACTGCCGGGTGGCGGCTCGGCCAGGGTGTGCTGGGCAAAGTCGGTGTTCAACAGCCTGCGCTCGACGGCGCCCATGCCCGGGAAATTGTTGAACGACGGGGTGAAACGGCGGCGGGCTTGATCGAGAAGATAATCCGGGGTGCTGATGGTGGCCTTGGAAACAGTTGGCATCCCGCACGCTCCTTCGCGGTTGTGGCGGCCGTCACTCTCCATCATCTTTCGATGCCATTTGACGGCTGTCAAGTTTCCTTTTCGCCTCGGCGTGGTACAAGGTCGAACGGTGAGCACCCAGCCCGAGCCCCCGGTCGCCGCCGGCCACAACGGGTCCGCGTCGCTGCCCAAGCGGCGGGGTGACAGGCAGCGGCAGGCGATTCTGCGGGCGGTACGTGAGTTGCTGGAAGAGAAGCCCTTTGCGGAGCTGTCGGTCAGCACGATCAGCGATCGCGCCGGCGTCGCCCGCTCCGGCTTTTACTTTTATTTCGACTCGAAATACTCGGTGCTTGCCCAGATCCTGGCCGAGGCCACCCACGAACTGGAAGAACTCACCCAGTACTTCGCCCCGAGAGGCCCCGACGAGTCGCCTGCGGCGTTCGCGAAGCGGATGGTGGGCAGTGCCGCCGCGGTGTACGCGCACAACGATCCGGTGATGTCGGCGTGCAATGTCGCCCGCAACACCGACGCTGAGATCCGCGAAATTCTCGACCAGCAGGTCGACACCGTGATCGAGCAGGTCATCGGTGTCGTCGAAGAGGAAATCAAAGCCGGCACCGCCCACCCGATCAGCGACGACATCCCGGCCCTGGTTCGCACGCTCGCGGCGACCACCGCGCTGATGCTCTCCGGCGACGTCACCTTCCTGGGGCCCGACGCCGATGTTCAGCGCGGAGTGCGGGTACTGGAGCAGTTGTGGCTCAACGCGTTATGGGGCGGTCCCGTCCAGCGGTGATCGGGAGTGCGGCTGAAAGCCGGGCGAAGCGGGTCGCCGCCATCGGTCGCGGTGATCGGGAGTGCGGCTGAAAGCCGGGCGAAGCGGGTCGCCGCCATCGGCCCAGCCGGAGGCCGGCGGCGCGCCGGTATCGTCACCGCCATGGCGAAGACGACGTTCGCGGGCAAGAGGTGCTTTCTCACCGGGGCGGCCAGTGGCATCGGTCGCGCCACCGCGCTGCGACTCGCCACCCACGGCGCCGAGCTGTATTTGACCGACCGCAACGCCGACGCCTTGGCGGTGACCGTGGCCGACGCGCGCGCGCTGGGCGCGACGGTGGCCGAACACCGGGTTCTCGACATCGCCCACTACGACGACGTCGCCTCCTTCGCCGAAGACATCCACGCTCGGCACCCAAGCATGGACGTCGTGATGAACATCGCCGGAGTGTCGGCATGGGGCACCGTCGACCGGCTCTCGCACGAGCAGTGGAACAAGATGGTGGCGACCAATCTGATGGGGCCGATTCATGTGATCGAGTCGTTCCTGCCGGCGATGGTGGCAGCCGGCCGGGGCGGACATCTGGTCAACGTGTCTTCGGCGGCCGGACTGGTCGCGCTGCCCTGGCACGCCGCCTACAGTGCCAGCAAGTTCGGGTTGCGCGGCCTGTCGGAAGTGCTTCGCTTCGATCTGGCGCGACATCGCATCGGAGTGTCGGTCGTGGTACCCGGAGCGGTGAACACCCCACTGGTGAACACCGTCGAGATCGCCGGGGTCAATCGTGACGACCCAAGGGTGCGCCGCTGGGTGGACCGCTTCAGCGGGCACGCCGTGACACCGGAGCGGGCGGCGGAGAAGATGCTGGCCGGTGTCGCGAAGAACCGGTTCCTGATCTACACCTCGGCCGACATCCGGGCGTTTTACGCATTCAAGCGGCTGGCGTGGTGGCCCTACAGCGTCGCGATGCGCCAGACCAACCGGGTCTTCTACCGGGCGCTGCGGCCCGCTGCGCCGTCGCGGTGAGCCGCGCTCAGCGGTGCGAGTTCCAGCCGCACCCCCAGCAGCCGAACCGGCCGGTCCAGGTCGAACAGGTCCAAGATGCGCAACGCGGCCGCGACGATCACGTCCGGATCGGTGCTGGGTTCGGTCAGTTTCCGGATTCTGGTGCGGGTATAGAAGCTGGCGGTCCGCACGGTGACGGCTACCCGGGTGACGATTCGCGTTTCGGCCACGACGTCGTTGAGCGTCCGCTGCGCCAGGGCTGCGACGGCCGTCGTCATTTCGTCGCGGTCGTTGAGATCGCGCGGAAAGGTGACCACATGGCTCCGGGACCGCGGCACCCATGGCTCGGCGCTCACTGACGTGTCTCCGCCACCCTTGGCGAGCAGCAGCAGCCACAGCCCGGTCTGCGGGCCGAACGTCGTGGTGAGCAAGCTCCACATCGCTGTGAGCCAGTTGCCGTACAGTGGTCGATTGCTTGTCCGGCAAGCTTTCTCGCGGTCTGGGGACCGACTCCCCACAACTCGTCGACCGGGCGCTCGCCCATCACGGTCATCCAGTTGGCGTCGGTGAGAGTGAGTAGACGCCGGCCGGCTTGGCGAAACCGGGTGGCCGCTTTGGCGCGTTGCTTGTTGTCGCTGATCCCGACCGAACACGACAGCCCGGTTTGCGACGCGACGACCGCGCGGATCTGCTCGGCGACTGCGACGGGCTGGTATCCATCGGCCACTGCGACATAGGCCTCGTCCCAGCCCCACACCTCAACCGGGTGTCCCAAGTCGCGCAGCAGGGCCATCACCTCTTCGGAGGCCGCGTCGTATTCCGCCGGATCGGACGCCAGGAATGTCGCCTCGGGGCAGCGGCGGTAGGCCGCGCGCAGCGGCATGCCCGCACGTACACCGAACTCGCGGGCCTGATAGGAAGCGCAGGTAACGACCTTGCGAGGTTCGGCCGGATCACCGTTGCCGCCGACGATCACCGGCAGCCCGGTCAGCTCGGGGCGGCGGCGCAGTTCGACCGACGCCAGGAACTGGTCGAGGTCGACATGCAAGATCCAGCGGGTCACCGCGACGGTTACCGCCCGCACAGTTTGCGCGCCAGGCTTTCCCACGCCTCGCTCTGCGCCTGCACGGTATGACCGCGGTCGCGTGACTGGTGATCGACGTACTCGGCATCGAGCAGTGCGAGCAGCGCGTCGGTCTGGGCGTCCAGATCTCCAGTTGTTTCGGCCGCGGCCAGCAACATCCGGATGTGCGTGTGGATCACCATCGCCGGTGCGTTGTAGCGGGTGTTCGGGTCGCGGTTGGCTTCCGAGAGCAGGACGTGGTGGGTCTGCACAAAGCGCAGTCGTTCGCGGCCAAAGGCGAGCAGGCGGTCCAGTGGCGGCGCATCCGGGCCCAGCGGCGGGGGTCCGAACATGAAAGCCTGTTGGTTGGCGCATTCGTCTTCGTCGAGCAACACCATCATCAGCCCGGCCCGATTGCCGAACCGTCGGAAGAGCGTTCCTTTGCCGACGCCCGCGGCGGCGGCGATATCGTCCGTCGTGACGGCATCGGCACCCCGCTCGGCGATCAGCCGGCGGGCCGCGTGAAGCAGCAGCGCTCGGTTGCGCGCTGCGTCGTTCCGCTCCGCGGGAGCCGATACGGTCAGCTCACCGACGTGGTCGGCAACACTCACCTCTGCACTCTAGCGCGGCGGGAATAATCCGGACTAAGGTCCGGTTCGACCGTTGCAAGGTAGTGACCAGGAGTAGAGGGGAACCAGGGGATGGTGCAGATCAAGATCTTGGTGTTGGTGGGCAGTTTGCGTGCAGCGTCGGTCAACCGGCAATTGGCCGAGCTGGCGGTCACCGCCGCCCCCGATGGTGTGATCGTCACCATCTTCGACGGGCTGGGAGAGTTGCCGTTCTACAACGAAGACATCGATCCCGCCGTTGGTGCCGACACCGAAGCCCCCGCGGCGGTGGCTGCGCTGCGCGCTGCAGCTGCTGACGCCGATGCGGCACTGGTGGTCACCCCGGAGTACAACGGCAGCGTTCCAGCCGTGGTCAAGAACGCGATCGACTGGCTTTCCCGGCCGTACGGTAACGGCGCGTTCAAGGGCAAGCCGCTCGCGGTGATCGGCGGATCCCTGGGTCAATACGGCGGAGTGTGGGCGCACGACGAGACCCGCAAGTCGTTCGGCATCGCCGGCGCCGGGGTTGTCGAGGCGATCAAGTTGTCGGTGCCGTTCGGATCGCTCAACGGCCAGCACCCGCGGGAGCACGCCGAACTGGTCGCGAATGTGCGCGATGTCGTGGGCAAGCTGGCCGCCGAGGTCGGCTGAGAGCGGAGGGTCGACGGCGGAAGTGGTGATGCCGCGGTTTTCTACACCGCGGCGTGTCGCGTACAAAGCTGCAGAGTTGCCGGTCGTTTGCTGAAGAGAAACGGGCGGCCCGCTTGTCGGTGCCCTCTGCTAAAACGGGCGGCGTGATGCGACATCTGCTGACCGTGAGCTGCGACACGCCGGAGGACACACCTGAGAAACGCTTACGACCAGGGAATTCCATGAATGTTGTTCAGAACATCTTGTATCCCTTCTGAAGGCCAACCACTAGGTGTAGTGTTCCGGGTACCGACAGACCCAGGTTCGCCTGGTCCGCCGGGCCGCATCACCCGGCACCACGGTGTCGGGTGATGCGACTCCAACGACACGAATTCCGGGGCTCGACGGTCTGCTCTACAGCAGTGCAGTCGTATCACCTCAGTAGTTGCCAGCCCTCCCCCGATTTCCAAGCGCAGAGGAGTCGTACCGCCGATGACCATCACTGTGTACACCAAGCCCGCTTGTGTGCAGTGCAACGCCACCTACAAAGCGTTGGACAAGCAGGGCATCACCTACGAGAAGGTCGACATTTCCCTCGACTCCGAGGCGCGGGACTATGTCATGGCGCTGGGCTACCTGCAGGCCCCGGTCGTCGTCGCCGGAAACGAGCACTGGTCGGGCTTCCGGCCGGATCGCATCAAGGCGCTGGCCGGCGCTGCGCTCACCGCGTAGTCACGAGGAGGACGAGCGGGGTGTCCGCGGGCGACCTGATGGGCAATCTGGTGTACTTCTCCAGCGTGTCGGAGAACACCCACCGCTTCGTGCGCAAGTTGGGTCTTCCGGCCACCCGGATACCGCTACACGGCCGCATCGAGGTTGACGAACCCTACGTGCTGGTGCTGCCCACCTATGGCGGCGGGCGGGTGACACCGGACATTCATGCCGGGGGCTACGTGCCCAAGCAGGTCATCGCGTTCTTGAACTACGAACACAATCGAGCGCTGCTGCGCGGGGTGATCGCCGCCGGCAACAACAACTTCGGGGCAGAGTTCGCCTACGCGGGCAACGTCGTCTCCGGCAAGTGCAAAGTTCCATACCTCTACCGCTTCGAACTGATGGGAACCCCGGACGACGTGGATGCCGTCCGGATGGGGCTGGCTGACTTCTGGAAGGACAAGACGTGCCACCAAGCGTCACAACTGCAGAGCCTGTAACAGTCACCAAGCACGGCGCTTTACCGGGGGAAACGGATTACCACGCGCTCAACGCGATGCTGAATCTGTACGACGCCGACGGCAGGATTCAGTTCGAAAAGGACCGGGAAGCCGCGCACCAGTACTTCCTGCAGCACGTCAACCAAAACACCGTTTTTTTCCACAACCAGGACGAGAAAATCGACTATCTGATCCGCGAGAACTATTACGAGCGCGAAGTTCTCGACCAGTACTCGCGCAACTTCGTCAAGACCCTGCTCGATCGGGCGTATGCGAAGAAATTTCGCTTCCCGACCTTTCTCGGCGCGTTCAAGTATTACACCTCCTACACGCTGAAGACTTTTGACGGCAAGCGTTATCTCGAGCGCTTCGAGGACCGGGTGTGCATGGTGGCACTCACGCTGGCAGCCGGTGACACGGCGCTGGCCGAGAAACTTGTCGACGAAATCATTGAGGGCCGGTTTCAGCCGGCCACCCCGACGTTCCTCAACTCGGGCAAAAAGCAGCGCGGCGAGCCGGTGAGCTGCTTTCTGCTGCGCATCGAAGACAACATGGAATCTATCGGCCGATCAATCAACTCGGCGTTGCAGCTGTCCAAGCGCGGTGGGGGAGTTGCGTTGCTGCTCAGTAATATTCGAGAGCACGGCGCGCCGATCAAGAACATCGAGAACCAGTCGTCCGGCGTGATCCCGATCATGAAGCTGCTCGAGGACTCGTTCTCCTACGCCAACCAGCTCGGCGCACGCCAGGGTGCGGGAGCGGTGTATCTGCATGCCCACCACCCTGACATCTACCGCTTCCTGGACACCAAGCGGGAAAACGCCGACGAGAAGATCCGGATCAAGACGCTGTCGTTGGGCGTCGTGATTCCCGACATCACGTTCGAGCTCGCCAAGCGCAACGACGACATGTACCTGTTCTCGCCGTATGACGTCGAACGGGTGTACGGCCTGCCGTTTGCCGACATCTCGGTGACCGAGAAGTATTACGAGATGGTCGATGACGCCCGCATCCGCAAGACGAAGATCAAGGCGCGCGAATTCTTTCAGACGTTGGCCGAGCTGCAGTTCGAATCCGGTTACCCGTACATCATGTTCGAGGACACCGTCAACCGCGCCAATCCGGTCGAGGGCAAGATCACCCACTCCAACCTGTGTTCGGAGATTCTGCAGGTATCCACGCCGTCGCTGTTCAACGAGGATTTGAGCTACGCGAAGGTGGGCAAAGACATTTCGTGCAATCTGGGTTCACTGAATATCGCCAAGACGATGGACTCCCCGGACTTCGCGCAGAGCATCGAAGTGGCGATCCGCGCGCTGACCGCGGTGTCGGATCAGACCCACATCTGGTCGGTGCCGTCAATTGAGCAGGGCAACAACGAGTCTCACGCCATCGGTCTGGGGCAGATGAATCTTCACGGCTACCTGGCCCGCGAGAGCATCCTGTACGGCTCCGAAGAGGGCGTCGACTTCACCAACGTCTACTTTTATACGGTGCTTTACCACGCGCTGCGGGCGTCGAATCGCATTGCGATCGAACGGGGCTCGCAATTCAAGGGCTTTGAGCGGTCGAAGTACGCGTCCGGGGAGTTCTTCGACAAATACATCGACGAGGTCTGGCAGCCGAAGACCGCCAGGGTGCGCGAACTCTTCGCCGACGCCGGCATTCGTATCCCCGGACAAGACGACTGGCGGCGGTTGAAGGAGTCGGTGCAGGCGCACGGCATCTACAACCAGAACCTGCAGGCGGTGCCACCGACCGGGTCGATCTCCTATATCAACCACTCGACGTCGTCGATTCACCCGATAGTGTCGAAAGTCGAGATCCGCAAGGAAGGCAAGATCGGGCGGGCGTACTACCCGGCGCCCTACATGACCAATGACAACCTCCAGTACTACCAGGACGCCTACGAGATCGGTTACGAGAAGATCATCGACACCTACGCCGCCGCGACTCAGCATGTGGATCAAGGCCTTTCGTTGACCCTGTTCTTCAAAGACACCGCGACCACCCGCGATGTGAACAAGGCACAGATCTACGCGTGGCGCAAGGGCATCAAGACGCTGTACTACATCAGGCTGCGCCAGATGGCTCTGGAAGGTACCGAAGTAGAAGGTTGCGTGTCCTGCATGCTGTAGTCACCTTGCTCGCGACGCCCTGGCCGTGACGAAATCTCGATGGAAGACTTAACGGGACATTCAACGGCAAGCGCGCACAGGTTAGCTGAGAGATGAACGAGATCGTATCGTAAGCCAAACTTGTGGCATCTGCAGGTCAAACGTCTGCAGCGGCACACCCATTTTAACCAGCGCACATGCTGGATAGGCGACAAGCCTGAGACGAACCTGTTAAGCCTGAGACGAATGTTAGCGATTTGCGGACAAAGCCGTTAGGTGGTGTTACGTTCTGTCCGGCGGGGGGGCTAGTCCACCGCGATACACGAATAACGCATGGTTTTTGCCCGAGTCTGGAGGAGCTCGCAATGGCACACCGTAAGTACCGCTGGGTGGGACTGGGAATGTTGGCGACGGGCGGCGCCAGCATCCTGGGAATGACATCAATGCTTCATCCGGCGTCCGCGCTCGCCGATGGCGGCGTCGACGCTGCGGCGGCAGTTGAGCCGTCGAACTACGCCCTCGTGCTGGGCCCCGGCGGCTTTGGGACTGTCAGCGATCTGCCTCTTTATGGCACCCAGATTGAGGATCTATACCTCAACAACGATGTGGGCCGTGGCGTACCCGATGGCATCACCGGCAGTCCGTTCGCCGACTTACATGTCCCGGACTCGAATGTCATTCCGGTCGATACTCCCGAAGGAGTCCTCACAACCAGTCTCGGTGTCGCCAACGCGCAGGTCGACCAGGCAGCCACCGAACTGAACAACGCGATCCAGTCGGCGATCGGCGAGGCGAACGGTGGTCAAGTCGTCGTCTTTGGCTATTCCGAAAGCGCCACGGTGGCCTACTTGGAGGAGGCACAACTACAGGCGCAGGCGTCGCTCGGGCACGCTTTGCCGTACAGCCCAGACCAATTGTCCTTCGTGTTGCTCGGCGACCCCAGCAACCCGGACGGCGGGCTCTACGAACGCCTGGTTCCCTCACTGCCAACCGATTTGCCTTATCACACCGACATCTACACGCAGGAATATGACGGCTTCGCCGACTTCCCGAGATATCCAAGTGACTTCTTGGCGGACGCCAACGCCGTCGCCGGAGCGTTGTACGACCACCTCGACTACGCCGACCTCACCCCAAGCCAGATTGGGTCCGCGCTCCCGCTGGACAGCACCGATCCCAATAGCGATTACTTCATAATTCCCACCACTGATCTTCCGCTATTGGAGCCGCTGCGCCTGCTGGGCGAGCCGGGCAACGCCATGGCCGACCTGCTGCAGCCGGACGCGACACTGCTGGTGAACCTCGGCTACGGCAACCTCAGCTTTACGGAAGGTTACGATACTGGGCCGGCCAACGTGCCCACCCCGTTCGGGACTCTCCCCGACGTCAACACGAGTGACCTCGCCACCATGCTGCAGCAGGGAATGCAACAGGGCATGGCGGCTGCAACAGCCGACGTCGGAAAGTCATTCACACTCGGCAGCTCGCCGGCGCTGGAGCAGCTCGAGCAGACGGCATATACCTTCGGCGTCACCGACACGCCGACTCCGCAGTTGCAGGATTTCTTGACCATCGTTGGACAGTGGGGCGCCGACGAACTCGGCTTCGGCAGCACTTACGCCGGGATCGTCAATGATTTCGCCGGTCTCACCCAAGGCTTCCAGAACCTCGAGGGTGCCTACCAGACCTTCCAGTCCGGCTTCACCAACTTCGAGTCCGGCTTCACCAATCTCGAATCGTTGCTGTCCGAGCCATGGACGTTGGGCGGGGCGTCGGCCGCCGACGCGCTGACCAGTGGGGCGCTGGACGCCACCCCGCTGGCGACCAGCATGTCCGATCTCGCCACGGACTTCCTGAGCCAACTGCCCGGATTGTTCTGACGCGAAAGCTGTACTTGATACCGGGACCGCTTCGGCGGTCCCGGTATCACTTTGCTGCTACAGGTGGATCGGTCTGCCCAGGTCAATGCCCGCAAAGGTAAGGTGCTTGGCGTGCGACGAGTTGCCTTACCCACATCCGGCGCCGATGCCGGGGTCAAGGTCGACGCACGCAGCGAACGCTGGCGCGAGCACCGCAAGAAAGTTCGCGGCGAGATCGTCGAGGCGGCTTTCCGGGCGATCGACCGGCGAGGCCCCGATGTCAGTGTGCGCGAGATCGCCGAAGAGGCCGGCACCGCCAAGCCGAAGATCTACCGTCACTTCACCGACAAATCCGATCTGTTCCAGGCGATCGGGGAGCGCCTGCGCGACATGCTGTGGGCGGCGGTCTTCCCGTCCATCGACCTCGAAACGAACTCGGCCCGTGAGGTGATCGGTCGCAGTGTCGAGGAATACGTGAAGCTGGTCGATCTGCATCCCAACGTGGTGCGGTTCTTCATTCAGGGGCGATTTCCCGAGCAGTCCGAGGCCACCATGCGCACCCTCAACGAGGGTCGCGAGATCACCCTGACGATGGCCGAGATGTTCGACAACGAACTGCGGGAAGTTCAGCTGGACCGCGCCGCAATCGAACTCGCCGCCGTCGCCGCGTTCGGCTCGGCCCAGTCCACCACCGACTGGTGGCTGGGACCCGTACCCGACAGCCCTCGCCGGATGCCCCGCGACGAATTCGTCGCGCACCTGACGACGATCATGATGGGCGTCGTCAACGGCACCGCCGAGGTGCTCGGCATCAAAATGGATCCGGACCTGCCCATCCACGCCGCGGGGCCGCGAAAACCAGCGGTGAGCTGAGCCGGCCGCCGTTGACATCACCCTGGCGATCGACCACACTTTCCGGTACCTCGGGTAACGGATACTTACGCCGAGTCAGGCGTGCGGGAAGATGACCGAAACGCCCCAACAGGAAGACGATCCGCAATGACTGTTGCCGAGCCGATGCATCATCCCGCGTCGCAGGCACCGCCGGTTCACACCCGTGCCCTCATCATCGGCACGGGTTTCTCCGGACTGGGAATGGCCATCGCTTTGCAAAAGCAAGGTATCGACTTCGTCATCTTGGAGAAAGCTGACGACATCGGCGGCACCTGGCGCGACAACAGCTATCCCGGTTGCGCGTGCGACATACCGTCGCATCTGTATTCCTTCTCCTTCGAGCCCAAACCGGACTGGAAGCATCTGTTCTCCTATCAGGACGAGATCTGGGACTACCTCAAAGGTGTGACCGACAAGTACGGGCTTCGCCGCCATGTCGTGTTCGGTTCCCTCGTCGACCGCGCGCATTGGGACGACGGGGAATACCGCTGGCATGTGTTCACCGCCGACGGCCGCGAGTACGTCGCGCAATTCCTGATCTCCGGGGCCGGCGCGCTGCACATTGCGTCCACACCCGACATCGCCGGCCGAGATGACTTTGCCGGTGCCGCTTTCCATTCCGCCGAATGGGACCACCGGGTCGACCTGACCGGCAAGCGGGTTGCGGTGATCGGAACCGGCGCCAGCGCCATCCAGATCGTGCCGGAGATCATCGGCAAGGTCGCCGAATTGCAGCTCTATCAACGCACACCGCCGTGGGTAGTGCCGCGGACCAACGAAGAAGTTCCCCAAGTCGTGCGAAGCGCGCTGACCAACGTGCCCGGGCTGCGGGCAGCGCTGCGGCTCGCCATCTACTGGGCTCAAGAAGCACTGGCCTACGGCATGACCAAACGCCCGAACATCCTCAAAGTGGTTGAGGCGCTGGTCAAATGGAATATCCGCCGTTCGGTGAAAGACCGCGATCTGCGGCGTAAACTCGTGCCGCACTATCGCATCGGGTGCAAACGGATATTGAACTCGTCGACCTACTACCGAGCCGTGGCGGATCCGAAGACCGAGTTGATCACCGACAGCATCGACCGGATCACTTCCGACGGGATTGTCACCGCCGACGGGAAACACCGTGCAGCCGACGTGATCGTTTTCGCCACCGGCTTTCACGTCACCGACTCCTACACCTACGTTCAGATCAAGGGGCTGCACGGCGAGGACCTCGTCGACCGCTGGAACCGTGAGGGTCTGGGCGCGCACCGCGGGATCACCTTTGCCGACGTGCCCAATTTGTTCTTCTTGCTGGGGCCGAACACCGGGCTGGGCCACAACTCGGTGGTCTTCATGATCGAGTCGCAGATCCGCTATGTCGCGGAGGCGATCGCGGCGTGCGACCGGCTCGACGCGCAGGCGCTGGCACCGACTCGCGGCGCCCAGGATCGGTTCAACGACGAGCTGCAGCAACAGCTCGCCGGTTCGGTGTGGAACACCGGCGGCTGCAACAGTTGGTATCTCGACGAGCACGGCAACAACCGGGTGCTGTGGGGCGGCTACACCTGGCAGTACTGGCTCGGCACGCGCTCGCTGAAACCGGCCGAGTACCGATTCTTCGGCGTGCGCACCGGTCTTTCCCGCGGCGAGCGTCGAGTTGTCGCGTAAAGTGCCCCGTGATTCATCGCATTAAGCCGACGTTGAGCCAAGGATGGGCCAGCAGCTGAGATTCGACCGTTAAGGCTCGGGCAAGCCGCTGCTGCTGATCCATGGGCTCGGGTCGAGCCGTCGCACCTGGGAACCGGTGTTGCCGATGATGTCCGCGCAACGCGAGGTGATCGCCGTGCACCTGCCGGGCTTCGGGGACAGTCCGGCACTGCGCGACGAAGTGACCATCGCATCGCTCACTGACGCCGTCGAGGGCTTCATCGCCGAACACCACTTGGGCGCGGTCGACGTCGTCGGCAGTTCGATGGGCGCGCGGAAGCCACCGAGCCGATGGCCCGGCCAGCTCGGACCTGCGCGCTTGCGCCCGACTATCGGCGGGGGTTTGGCGACACGAAACACAACACTTTGTGTTCCCCCCGGTTGTCGGACCCTAGGGGTAGCGTTCAAATGCGAGCCGCAACGGCTTTCCGACATGGCTATTCACACCGCGAAGTGGGGTTCTGGTGACCGAGAGAATGAAGCTGATCGACCGGACGTCGGCGATCAACTGGAACCGGTTGCAAGACGACAAGGATGCCGAGGTCTGGGAGCGGCTCACCGGCAACTTCTGGCTGCCCGAGAAGGTGCCGGTATCTAATGACATCCCGTCGTGGGGCACGTTGACCCCGCACGAAAAGCAGTTGACCATGCGGGTGTTCACCGGGCTGACGCTGCTGGACACCATCCAGGGCACCGTCGGGGCGGTCAGCCTGATCCCGGACGCGCTCACGCCGCACGAACAGGCTGTCTACACCAACATCGCGTTCATGGAGTCGGTGCACGCCAAGAGCTACAGCTCGATCTTCTCGACGCTGTGCTCGACCGCGGAGATCGACGACGCGTTCCGCTGGTCGGAGGAGAACCCGAACCTGCAACGCAAAGCCGAAATCGTCATGGAGTACTACCGCGGCGACGAGCCGCTCAAGCGCAAGGTGGCATCCACGCTGCTGGAGAGCTTCCTGTTCTACTCCGGGTTCTACCTGCCGATGTATTGGTCCAGCCGGGCCAAGCTGACCAATACCGCCGACATGATCCGGCTGATCATCCGCGACGAGGCCGTGCACGGCTACTACATCGGCTACAAGTTCCAGCGCGGGCTGGCCCTGGAAGACGAACTCAAGCGTGCCGAACTGAAGGACTACACCTACGAGCTGCTGTTCGAGCTCTACGACAACGAAGTGGAGTACACCCAGGACCTCTACGACGAGGTCGGGCTGACCGAGGACGTCAAGAAGTTCCTGCGCTACAACGCCAATAAGGCGCTGATGAACCTCGGCTATGAGGCGTTGTTCCCGCGCGACGAAACCGACGTCAATCCCGCTATCCTGTCGGCGCTGTCACCCAACGCCGACGAGAACCACGACTTCTTCTCCGGCTCGGGTTCGTCGTACGTGATCGGCAAGGCCGTCATCACCGAAGACGAGGACTGGGACTTCTAAGACGCCCAGCTCAGAGGCTTGTTTGCAGCTTTTATGCTCCGATTCAGCAAACGGCCGAGGGGCTCCGAATCACGCCTCGTACCCGCCCCGTGCCCACATTTTGCCCACAATTCTTTCGAGGAGTTGTTCTCACTATGGACGACGCGCTTGCTCATAAGCGCCTCTCCGAGGTGCTCGACCTGATTGACCGGTATGACGAGACCTGGGACAGGCGGTGGGGTCACGGCGGCTTTGCGCGGAACCCGTCACTCGACCAGCAGCTGCGTGAACTCGAAGACCAGGTGCGTGGGCAAACAAGATTCGCCCGCGATCTCGTAACGGCGATGGGCGAGAAGGAACTTGCGCTAAAAGTCGAAGAGCACTCAGAGGTGATGCAGCACTGGTTCAAGCAGGCCCGCAAGGCGATTGTCGAAGCCATCGCCATTCTCGACCAGCGGGAGGAGTTGGCCGCGATCACCGGGCCGGTCGGCCCCCGACTTTCAGCCTCCGAGCTGCACCCGGCTATCTGGGGCGCGGCCGCCACACTGTGGGACGACGGCCATTTTCGTCAGGCGGTTCAGACCGCTGCCACCGCCCTCGAAGGATTACTACAGGCCATCGCCGGCCCCGCCGAGTCGGGCGAGAAGCTGGCTGGTCTCTTCTCGACGAAGCCGCCTGCGCCAGGGGAGCCGCGCCTTCGGCTTCGCAAGGTTGCCCCTTCCTCGAAGACGTGGGAATCAGCTCAGAACGGTGCGGCCGCTTTGGTGCGCGGTGCGTTCCAGGGTGTCCGCAACCTTATGTCTCACCCGGGCTGGCCCGAGCCGGACGCCAGCGAGGGCTTGGAGATGCTGGCCGTGTTGAGCTACGTCGCCCACCTCATCGGCCGGTGCGATGTCGAGAAAGCGCCGTAAACGATGCCCGGCAACTCAACTAGTGTCGGCTTGCGTTGACCTCAACCGGGCCTGATCCAACGCAGACGCAACCGCCTCTAGATCGTCATCGAACAGGTCGGCGTAGACGTCCAACGTCATCGCCGCCGAGGCGTGGCCGAGCATCCTTCTGCACGGCTTTGACGTTGGCCCCGGCGCGACACGGCGAGGCTGGCGGCGGTATGCCGCAGATCATGCGGAGTCACGCGCGGCACCTGCGATGCGGTGACCGCCTTGGCGAACCATCCCGACACCGGGTGCGGCCGGCGCAGGTGGCTGCCGTCGTCGCCGGCCCACAGCAGATCGTCGCGGTCTTTCCCCTCGCACTGGCGGGCCAGGTAGGGCAGCAGGAAAGCCGGCAAGGGAACGGTGCGCTGCTTGTGGGCCTTCGGGGTGCCGACGAATATCTGCTTGCCTGATTGAACGGCGTTCTCGGAGATGCTGGCCCGCTTGCGCAGCATGTCCAGATCGCGGACCCGCAGACCGACGGCCTCACCCCAGCGCAACCCCGTATAGGCCAGGAACAACACCAGGCCCTCGTATTCACCTGACGCGGCGGCAGCGCCGCGACCTGTTGATGGGTCAGGTAGACGGGCCGTTTGCGGCTCGTGCGTGGCAGCGTGATCCCCGGCGGCCGGATTGCCCACAATCAAGATGGTCGCGTACCGCGTCGGCCAGAATCTGTGACAAGACGTAGTGCGCGCGCTTGACGGCGCTGGCGCCGAGCGGCTTGACGTCGGGTGCGCCGCGACCCAGGTCCGAGATCCACTTCTGCACAGCGGTCGGTCTGATGTCGCCGAGCGCGACGTGACCCCAACGGGGTTCACCTGTAGCCGCCAGGTCGTTTCTATCACGGCGTAACCGGACGGCTTGAGGTGGCCGCGTTGGCGGTCCAGCCACGCCGGCCCAAGCTCGCCGAGCGGTCACACGCGCATCCCGGGGCGCTACATACTCACCCCGCAGCTTGGATACCTCGACCGATGTTGGCGAACGCTTCAGCGTCACGCTTGGTGCTGAAACCGCGCTTGTCGGTCTGGCGGTTTCGGGTGTGCGGTAGCGGACACGGTAAAGCTTTGCGCCGCTTGATGTTTGGTATTTCTCAATCGTCGCCATGTGCGTCGATGGCCTCCCTCAGTTCTGCTTGAGCTTGCGGGAAATCCGGCCCCGCTTCTGTTGGCTGGCTGGCCGGGCCGGCCTGGTTGTCTGTTCGGCGCTCAGCGAGCGGTGCCACAACAGCGCCATTTCAGCTATCGCGCGCGAGCGACTGATGCCGAGCTGCTGGGCGACCCGCCAATCGGCCTCCACGAACGTCTCCACCGTGTCTTTGTGCCATCCGCCGGGCATCTGCCCGAACCGCTCCCGCAGCCGCTGGGGCCACGTTTCGATCTCCTCCTCCAACCGCGCCATGCTCGCGGCGACCACCTTCGCCGGGCTGGGTGGCTCAACCGGCTTGCCGGCCAGCGCCGCGCGCAACGTCTCTAACTCGACCTCGGTGCGGTCCCCGAGCTTGACGGACCCGTCCCCTGCGAGCATGTCCCCGAGTGTCACCTTGCGTCCGAGCAGTGCACTAAAGGCACTAGCAAGCGCGTAAAGCGTTGTGACAGTTGGACTTAAGCGGCCGGCCTCCAACTGCGCCACATGCCCGGTGCTCCATTTGAGCCCGGCGTCGGTGACCGCCTGCGCCAGCGCCGAGGTCTTGTGGTCGCCGCGCAGTGCGCGCGCCGTGCGACCCAGAACAAGCGCCGCCGCCGGTGCCGTCATACACATCAGACTAGTAAAGAACTATGGGCTTGACAACACGGTACGAAACGCCCAACGTAATAACAGCACTGTAATTCTTTGGAGGTAAGGGAATGTCGCAGATGGAGCCGCTGGCGACCGCCGAGCAGTTCGCCGAGTTCGCCGGCGTGACGGTCGCCCACGCCGCGCAAATGCGTTACGCCGGAACCGGCCCCAAGTTCATCAAGATCACGGGCCGCGCGGTCCGCTACAGATGGTCGGACATCGAGGCGTGGCTAGAGGAGCGCACCCGCACGAGCACCAGCGCGTCGGCCTGAGAGTCGGGAAAGGCGAGCCGCCCCTGAAACGAATAGAAACCGGACCCCGCCGGCGAGACGAGGGTCCGGCCCAACAACATCGACACCGAAAGCATAAGCGATTGCCTAGACACCCGCGACGCCCGTCCTGGCGCCCAGACGACGGACACGACGCATGACCGCCCAGGGCGCATACACCTGGCTCGTCGGCGCGCTGCTCGCCGCCGGCAAAACCGTCACCGAGCGCGGCGTCGCCAAAGCCACAGCCCAGTGCCCCGCCCACGACGACAACACCCCGTCGCTGTCGATCAATCCGCGTGACGACGGCAAGGGCGTCGTCGTGAAATGTCACGCGGATTGCGACTACACGACGGTCCTCGGTGCTCTCGGCCTGGCACCGCGCGACCTGTTCGACGAATCGTTGAAGCGCGCCGCGTACTCCGACCGCACCACCTACTCGTATCCAGACGGTCGCAAGGTGCACCGAGGCCGCAGCAGCGACGGCAAGAAAACGTTCCGGCAGTCGGGCGACACCAAAGGCAACGCGCTGTTCCACGCTGACAAGATCACCGCCGACACGACGCGGGTGTACGTCGCCGAAGGGGAGAAGGACGTACTGGCCATCGAGTCCGAGGGCGCGGTGGCGGTGTGCTCGGCGATGGGTGCGGGCAAGGCGGCAAAGTTCGACTGGTCACCGTTGACGGGCAAGCAGGTGATCATAGTCGCCGACTGCGACGAGCCGGGCCGCAAGCACGCCCGCGACGTGTACGACATCGTGGCCCCGACCGCGGCGTCGGTGACGGTGGTCGAGGCGGCTGTCGGCAAGGACGCCGCCGATCACATCGCTGCGGGCCGCGGTCTCGCCGAGTTCGTCGACGTCGCCGGCGACGACAACGAAGCCACCCAGCGAGACGACGTGGGAGCCGGTAGACCTCGGTCCGTACCTGCGCGGTGAAATCACGTCCGTCACACCGTCAGTCGGTGACCTGCCGGACAGACGGGCAACGGCTGCTGTACCCCGGCCTAGAACACGCTGTGATCGCGCACACGGCGTCGGGTAAGACGTGGTTCGCGCTCGCCTGCGTAACCGCCGAAATCCTCGCCGGCAATCCCGTCGTGTACTTGCACTTCGAGGAGTCGACGCCGGCGTCGACCGTCGAACGGTTACGACAGATCGGGGTACCAGCCGACGTGATCGACCGAGAAGTTGATCTTCGTCGCGCCGAGCAAACCGCTACACCACGGATGGCTCGACCAACTCCTAGCGCGCAGGCCGACCCTCGTCGTCGTCGATGGCGTCAACGAAGCGATGGTGCTACAAGGCCAAAAGATCGACCTCGAAGGCTGGTCGCTGGTGCGGCGCGCGCTCATCGTGCCGTTCAAGGAGATTGGCGCCGCGGTGCTGGAATGCGATCACCTGCCGTTGAGCGCGGACCCGTTGCGCGGCGACGCCTACGGCACGGTGCACAAGGGCAACGTGATCGACGGCGTGCGATTCGCGCTCGTCCGAAAGGAACGGTTCGGCCGTGGCCGGCGGGGCTGCGCGTGGCTGTATTCGACCAAAGACCGCAACGGTCAGGTCGAACTGCACGGCAGCGCCAATGACAGCGGGGCGGTGTACCTCGGGACGCTGATTGTTGACGACACCGACACCACACCCGACTTCCTGGCCCTCTATGCGCCGGAGCCTGACGAGGAGAAGTCATCAGATTGCACGTCCTGCCTGACTGATGTGGTCTACGAGGTCATTTTGGCGCTACCGGAACAGTCAGTGAAGTCAACGGTTCTTCTGTCCGCAGCAGTCCGCGCGGCAGGACACCAATACAGGGACAAGGCCATCCGGGACGCAGCGGCTGACCTTGTGATCGCCGGGCGCCTGGTCGAGGTGTTCGGGAAGCGGGGCGCCAAGGGATATCAGGTCGCCGCGGCGACCTCGGCGCAACCCTCGACCCCGGCCCGTGATGAAACCGATTCGGGCCATGCTCACGACCCCGGCCCGTTGACCTCAGCCCGGCGGCCCCCTACGGGGGGTCCGCCGAGGTGGGCCGAGGTCAACGCCGTCAGCTCGTCGGACCTCGGCGGCCGAGGTGGGCCGAGGTGGGCCGAGGTGACCGACCAACAACCCGGAGCACCCGGCGAACCCGGCGAACCCGGAGCGCATATGGCCGGTGTGGTCGGTGAAGTATCCGGGTCAGCCGAGTTATCCGGGTGCTCCGGGTTAAAAGAGACCCCTACCGAACCCGGCGTGAACGGTGAGCCGCCAGGGATCACCGGCTGCGGGCACACGGGTCAAGGCGCACAACGGGAACCGATTCCTGGCGCTCTAGCGCCAGACAGTCCCGGCCAAACAGACCGCATGAAACAGGCGCACGCCAAGGCAACAGCAAACACGCAACCTGCGTGCTCCCTGTGCGGCGAGCCTTTGTGGGCGCCGGCGTCCATCGAGCGCGGACTCTGCGAGCGGTGCCATCTCGCCGCGACGCCGGCCGTTGCCGAACGCGCCGACGCGGAGCCGGCGATATGACCGCGCGGTGCGGCATGTGCCGCCAGCCCGAACGCCTGCCGGGCAGTGCTGCTGCGACCGCTGCCACGCCGCGGGGTGGTCGATCCTGTTCTACAGCGGCGTGGAGGTGGAGAGCTTCGACGTTGAGCGGTGGCTGCCGGCCCGTGGGTTTGAGGACCACTACGAGGTAAGCACCCATGGGAGGGTTCGTAACCGCCAGACCGGCCGCATTCTCGCCGCGTCGGGGCGCTATCCCTCCGTCCGCTTGGGCGGGCGGACCGTCGCCGTCCACCAATTGATGGGCGAGACGTTCTTGGGCGGGCCGTGGCCCGGCCAGGTGGTGTTGCACGACGACGACGACAAGACGAACAACTGGATCGCCAATCTGCGGTTCGGCAACCACAGCGACAACCTGCGTGACGCGCACCGGCACGGCGCCCGGAAGCGCCTGTGCCCGAGCGGCCGCCACCGGCTCGCGGGCGCGAACGTGTTCATCCGCAGCGACGGCGTCAGGGTGTGCATGGAGTGCGTGCGTGAGCGGGCACGATGCGGCCCGAGATTTCAGCGCGCCCAGCTGGACCCCGGAGCTGGACCCGTGAGCCGGTTGAGCGACGACGACGTACGGGCTGCCTACTACTGCGCATCCGAAGTGCTGCGAGGCCGGCGCCTCCGCGGGCAGCCGGTGCCACCCTGGCTGGCTGCGCTGGTCGGGCGCCTCGACGAGTGAAGTCCGCGCGTCGCGCACGCGACAGGAAATCGTCGGTGGAACGAACAACAATTGGAAGCGAAGGCGTGGATTGGCTCCGCTGAGGCCGCGGCTCTTCTCGGTTGGTCGAGGCGTCAGGTGCAGCGGCGGGCGGCTGACCTGGACGGTCGCCGCATCGGCGGCCGGTGGCTTTTCCGCGAAGCCGTTGTTATCGAATACGCGAGTGAGGCGAAGACGTTCGTGAGCTGATCTGCAGGCGGCGGTCGAGGCAATATCTGGCTTCGTTGGATGACGACTACTGGGCCGCGCTGGTGGTGCGGGTTCGTCCCCCGAAGGCCGTTGAACCGAGGCCCTCACCGCCGGTGGCCGTGCTAAAGACAACAGCAGTAACCCCCTAATTAAGGAGAAACAGCACCATGGCAGCACCTCAGTCCGCTTTCGGCAACCCGATGCCGGGCACCAGCCCGTCACGCAAGGCGTACCCGCCGCCGCTGCCACCGTTTGACCCCAGCACGGTCGGCGGTAGCGACCCGATACAGCGGGCACTGCGTACTCAGACCGCAGCGAGGGACCAGTACGACCAGTGGAGGAATTCATTCTCGCCCAACGTGTCTGGGGAGGACCGCCGCGACTCGGCGAACTGGTTCGTCCGTGAGTGACGCCGCTGTCGGGCGCTGCACGCCGCACTGGACGCCGCGAAGGCTCATGCGAAGGAGGCTCAGGCCAAGGTGGATGCCGCCGTCAAGGGCCAGGGGGTGGACACCACTGATGTCGCGGCACAGCTTGCCGCTGACCGCTTTTGGCGCAGGACTGAGCGCACCCTGGACAGCATCAAGGACCAGGGCAAGCTGGTTTCGGCAGCGCGGGAGTTGATCGCGAACGCCACCGATGCGGAGCTACCTGTGGTCGCCGAAGAGATCGGGTCCTACCTGACCAGCAGGGGCGCCCCGACTGGCTGGCTGAATACCGCTCTGGGGCGACGGATTCCAGGTGCCGATGACTTGCGGGCAGACGCCGCGCTCAAGAACAAGCGTGTGGCTGTGCTGAACCAGAACCACAACAGCCTCACCAAGGCGTTCGCTGCCGGTACGCCCACGCCGCCGTTGCTGGACCCATTTTCGCCAAGCATCACGGCCGACGAGTACACGAACGGCCAGCCGTACAGCCCGACCGGCGAATAAGCAATGCCCACAGCGCGGAAGGTGGTTTCGGAATAGTGATTGTCCGGCTGGCTTGGGCGTTTTCCGACGAAGGGTCCTCCTCCCTTCGGTCTGGGCTGGCCGGCTCGTCCGCTCGGGGCGGGTGCTGCGCCACTGCTACCACGCGGTGGTCCACCTGGGCGGGCGTCGACTGGCGGCGGGGGCGTCGAGCGTCGAGGCAGGGCCTTTCGTGTCGGCTCTGACTTGGCTCCGCCCCCGCCGTCAGCTTCCACCCCACGAAGGGAGATCACCGCAATGAGTGAGGCACAACCGACAGCGGCTGTCCCGGTGTCTTCGACGCCGACGCGAGTCACCGTCGCGCAGTTGGCCGACGGCATGTCGATCATGGACGCCTACAGGGCGGGCAGGTTCGCGGCGCTGGGAGCGCCAGCGCCACCGGCACGGGTGCCACGTTCAAGGCGCGGAATGCCCTGGTAGTTCATCAGAATTCGATTGGAGGAAACGCGATGGCTGAGAATGTTCGACCGACCGGAGCGCAGGACGCGGCTACTCAGGCCCGCGCCGGTGAGGCCAGGGTGATCGGCAGCGACCAGGACCGCTCTGCTTCGGGGGCGCCTGACGCTGCGTCGGGCCTGGACACTTTGAAGGGCAACATCGCCAACGAGCCTGGCCCCGGCCCGCTGTTCACCAGGTAGCGATGCCCCGACGCGCCCCGAAACTCTGCGCTCACCCGCTTTGTGGTGCTGTCGTCCCTGCTGGTCAGCGGCATTGCGACGAACACAAGCGGGAGCCGTGGAAGACGGCCGCGCCGACCGCGAGCGCGGTCGCGTCGAATGACCCGAACTGGCCGACCATCCGCCGGCGCATCCTTGAGCGCGACGGTCACCGCTGCCGACTGCGCTTCCCGGTGTGCAGTGGGGTCGCCACCCATGTGGATCACATCGTGGAAGCTGCGGACGGCGGCGACAACAGCGACGGCAACTTGCAAGCTGTGTGCGAGCCATGCCATAGGTCCAAGACGGGCCGTGATGCTCGCGCCCGTCAACTGGGAACCGGGAAGCACGCGCGGAGGTCTGATGGCGTCCAGTGACGACCATGGTCTGGGCCGAGGTACTGCACCACGGTCTGGCTCAGGCGCTGCTGCGGGGTCTGCTACCGGGCCAGGTACTACCGACCATGGCGCGTTCATGCGACCGTTGCGGCGTTCACCGCTACGGTAGCGAGGACTTCGCGGCGCAGCATGTGTGCGACGAGCGCACAACGTGACGATCACTCAGCGCCAAGCAAATTCCGTTACCGCCCAAGAGACGGCTAGGCACTGGGATTCATGCCCCGGCATTGCTTGCGTGAATGCAACTGGCGACACAGGCGGCTCTCGCACGCGAACATCGCGGACACCCGCTGACCACCATGACGGCCATCTGCTACGTCACCAGCATGGCGGCCATCTCGCCGGTGGTCACCAGCCTGCTGGCCATCTCGCCGGTCACCAGCATGGCGGCCATCTCGCCGGTCACCAGTCCCCCGACCCAGGGCACCATCCGCCGACTGAACAACACCCGCGACGCCTGTCCCCTCGCACCAACTGGGGCGACCGCTGCCACCATCCACCGAAGGGGCAAGCAGACCCACCGCCGAATGATGCTGCACGCCAACACCTACAGCAAACACGGCACCGTCCACAGCAAACCACCATCCGGTCAACGCCGCTGACGACCATCCCCGCCACCCATCACCACGGTCACCATCGCCGCAGGTCAGACACCCCCACCGGGCTGGACCCCTCCCCCCAGTGCGCCGCCAGCATGGCTGACAACACGCGATTTCCGAGGCTGCAATGCACCCGTAAACCCGCTTGCCGGTGGGCAGCAAACCGGCTTAGTCGTGCAGCAAACCTGCTGGTGGCACCGGCCGTGCGGGACGCGCCGGCATCGGAACGCGCTGGCCGCCGCCGGGCCGGCCGTAGACTTGGCGTATGAGTGTTGACCAGCGCAGACGCGCCGTCGCGGAGCTGCTCGACGCAGACCCGTCGCTGTCGCAGCGGGCGATCGCGGAGCGGCTCGGGGTCTCCCAGAAGACCATCAGCCGGGACCTGGCCGCGGTGGGTCAATTCGTGACTAACCTGTCCGGACGGGCGCCGGCGCCTGTTTCGCCGCAGGTCAATGGGGTGTCGCGTGGTGACTCGCTAGTCAAATCCATCGTCGCGGAGATGCGGAAGAACGGCTTAGAGCCCGATTCTCGCGAGGAACAGCTACTCGACGTTGCCCGCCGGCTGGCCGATCGGTTGGATGTGCTTGATCAACTGGTCGCCAGGGACGGCGTGAGTCGCACGGTCAACGGGCGGGTTGCCCTTCATCCCGGCTTGGCCGAATCGAGGCAAGTCGAAGCGGTCCTGGTGCGCGCCCTCGCCGGCATCCAGTTGGAGGAGACCCACAAGAACGCGACCAAGCAGCGCGCGGCGAACACTAGGTGGGCGTCGCATCGGCTCAAGGCCGTCGCGCGAGGGGAGAGCTGAGATGGCCCGGAAGATCGCGGCCAGGGAGCCGGCGGCGCCGACCGTGCGGGTGCCCGGCGTCTACCGGGCGGTGCTCAGGGAGTGGTGCAGAGCCGAGGCCGTCGAGCAGCTCTCCGACCCGCTGACGGGCGTCCTGGCCGGCCCGGAGGCTGACGTCCTGGCCGAGGAGTTGTTCGCCGAGCGCGCCGGCCAACCGCTGAGTGTTCGTTGGTACGTCTTCAAGGATGCGGACCTGTTGCCGTTGCCGGCGCCGCTGGATGAGGTCGGCAGTGGGCGCGGACCGCGACGGCTGCGGGTGTGGCCCGACGACCGCGTTGATGCCGCTGAGTGGGCCGCCGACGTGGCGGCGAAGTATGAGAAGGCGCGGCACTTCCCTGGATGCGACCAGGCCTTTTTTCAGGCGGCTGCCGCCCTGACTGGAGCGGTTGGACACTGACATGGCAATCACCGAAGGCAAAGGGAATTCGATCGCGTTCAGCGGCGGCGGCGTGCAGACCGAGCCACCGCAGTACCAGGGCAGTGCCCCGGTCTTCGCCAGGCCGGGAGAGCCGGAACCGAATGTGATCAGCGGGGAAGCCTTGCAGCCGCCGCAGGCCAGGCCGCGCCGTGAGGCAACGCGGACGAGGGCCGAAGCGCGCAAGCTGGGTCTGGCCCACGCAGAAGCACTCGACTTGTCCCGCGAGGAAGTGCTGGCCTACGAAGCCTGACGGCCCCGCGCTGGCTCCAGCTTCATCTTCCCGGCCGTTTGGCCGCTCCGAGAGTAAGCCCACCAGGCAGCACCCGAGATTAGGCAACAGCCGAGGGGTCCGGCGGGCGATACGCGGTCAAGCCGCCTGGTGGCCACGGCGCGAGAAATCCCAAGCCGAAGCCGGGGCTTGCATTCCGTTGCCGTACCCAAAGGCGAAGCAGCGGAGCCTAAGTCGCGGCATACCATTCGGTGGTCACGATCATGTTGGCCTGCGCCACCACCACCTCGTCGGCGGCGATCCCGTCCCAGTCGCCGGTGCCGAGGATTTCGGCCTGCGCTCCTGAGTACGGCCTCCACCCGGTGTGCGGCTGCCACGTCTCGGCCTTTGCGCGCTTCCATGCCTCCCAGTCGGCGGCGCTGTCACCCGTGACCGGCGCGTCAATCCGCAGCAGCTTGGTCGCGTACTGCGGCAACGCGTTTGCGTAGAAAAGCATCCTATGAACCTCATTTCGCCGGGACACGCTGGCACAAAATACAACGCCTGACCTGCGGTTTTTATTTCTGAACGGGTCCGCGGCGAACCGCGGCGCGCGGCGAACCGCGGCGCAAGGCGGTTGCAGGCGACAGCGACCGCTGACGCCCGCGTATCGGCGTCGGTTAGCCCACACCGGCTAGGGGGCATGACACGATCGGGGGGTGCAAGGCGACACCATTGAGCAGTTCATGTGGAGCTTCCAGCGCCAGTTCCGAACTTTGGTGGAGATGAGGCTTCGGAAGTCTCTGGAGGTGCTCGGTGTGCCTAACGAGCCGACGGTCTTCTTGATAGGTCTATTGAGAATGGGCGGCTCGGGCCATCCGCTTTGCGTAGAGCCCGAGCGAGGGCCGATCAGCCCGGCAGATTTCGACGGTCTGCATGACCGGGCCAGCGAGCTTTACCGCCAAGACCCCGACAGCAAGGTGATGAACACCGTCGCGTGGGTGCACGAACGGCGGCAGCAGTCAATCCGCCAGCGCGCCTATGGCAACGCCATCAGTGAGGTGCTAGAGGCAAAGCTCGGGCCTGGCTGGCGGTACTTCGTTTGGCTCCCGGCCCTGGTAGACGAGCACTTTGTGTTTACCGCGGTAGGGCTACCTGAGCGGGTCCTCGACGCCGCGCCGCACCTGGCATCCCGGACGATGGCCGACCGGCACCCCGTCACGCAATCGCTTGTCCAGGGCGTCATTGACGAGATCCTCCGGCTGAGCAGACGAGCGCTGTATGAGCCGGACGCTGGCGCCGGCCTCGACATCGGCGCCGAACCCGCCGACGTTGCCAGGGCGGCGGGCAGGGCCCTGACCCTCTCCGCCACCATGCTGGCCGGCAACGAGATGCCTACGGAGTTGTTCGACGGATTGAACCGGGTGGCGACTGCACGGTACGAACAGCGGGTGGGCACCGGATCGCTGCTAGTCACTCGCCGGGGCTCAGAGCACATCAAACGCTCTGTTACTCTCCGGGCGCCCGTCCGTATCAGCGAAACGAGAACGCTCAGGAAGCTGCTGGAGACCAGCAGCCGTGACGGCGAGTCGCTACTCACCGACGGCGACGAGGTCTACGGGCTCGGACGACTGTTGAAGGGATATCCCGCTGACTCTGAGTCGGTGTTTGAGGTGCTCGTCGTCGGTGACGGCACCTGGGAGCTACGCCACGCCGGCATCGGGCTGGCGACCGTGCAATACGGTGCACCGCGGTTGCCCGAAGAGCCGGTGCGGCGCGATCAGTTCGACGATGTTTGCAGTCGGGTCTTCGGAGAATGCAACACCGATGCGCTGTGGGCGCTCGCCACGTCGGCAGGTAAGGCTGAGCATGGAACGATGCTCGTCATCTCCGAAAGCGCCGTCGATGAGGCGGCCAGGCTTGGAAGCCAAGCATTGACTATCGACCCGACGACGCTCGACGACGGGCTCGTCCGGCAATTCACTGGTATCGACGGCGCTGTCCTTGTCGACCCATCCGGGCAATGCCATGCCGCGGGACTCATTCTCGACGGCACTGCTACCAGCGAGGGCGACCGTTCCCGCGGTGCGCGGTATAACTCCGCGGTGCGATATCTTTCCTCCACGAGAGGTACGCCGACAGTCATCCTGCTGGTGTCGGAAGACGGGATGATCAATCTCCTACCAAGGCTCCGCCCAAGGATGAGTCGCGCCGAGCTGGTCGTCTTGCTCAATGAGTTGCGGGATGCGGCAGCTCTCGAACCCGTCCACGCCGAACGGTTCTTTAGGGCATATCGCCGAATTGAGAAGGTGGCGTTCTATCTTTCGCCAGGCCAGATCGACGAAGTCAACGCCCTGATGGACGATCATCGGGAGCGCCGCAAGGCGGACGGTGCGTCGATGTGGGTGAACGTGCCGCCGCTTCGCCCCGACCCGGAGATGACCGACGACTTCCTCGTCGATTGAAGCCCCGCCTGGTTCCCAATGTGGCCCGCGGCCCGGCCCGTGCAATGCCACCCCTGACGGTCGATCCGTCATCACCGGCTCTGCCCTCAGCCGTAGGCCGCGCCGCGCAGTGCTGGCCCGCACTTACCGCAATCGCGGGGGATCTAGGGAATATAGAGTGGCGGCCCCTGGCTGTTCCAGGGCCTTTCTCGTCGGCACCAGCGCTGACGCCCAGCTTGGGCACGCTGAAGTCCTGCCAAGTTATTCCTCGCGCGCCATCAACTGGTGAAGCTGCCGGATGAAGTCAGCCGCCCGCTTGCGTGACTTGTCGTTGTTCTGCGGCGAGATTCGGACCGACTCTTCGTCTGTGGTGAAGTGAATCGTCGCGCTGGGCCGAACTTCCACCGGCGCCTGGTTCACGGTCGCCGCCTCCACGCTGAGATCTACCTTCCCGACCGTGTCGACCGAGCGGAACCAACCACTGATCGTCGCTTCGTCCGACCCGGCGGCCTTGCTGACCGTCAGTGAGCCGATCGCATCACCACGAAGCCAGTAAACGGTGAAGCATTCGTCTTCGGGTTTGGCTGGAAAGAATCCTTGGATGTTGTCCCGAGATCCCATGAACTGGGCGAGGGCGTAGGCGAGTGCCGTCACCTCAATGTCAGTCAAGCTGCTGAGTTGCGCGTGGCCGGCGATGCCCGTTCGGATGTCAGTTTCGAGCTTGTCGGCGTACTCCTTGGTGGCGTCATCCATAAGCGCGAGCCTAGAAGCGTGCCCACATTTTGCCCACACTTGCCCACAGAATTGCCTAATCGAGTGTGAATCACTGTGATGTGTTTTGGCTGCTAGAGCGGTTTTCGGCTCTCTGAACTGGCCCCGGATTAGAACCACGACTTCTTCTCCGGGTCGGGGTCGTCGTACGTGATCGGCAAGGCCGTCGTCACCGAGGACGAGGACTGGATCTTTTAAGGTGGCCGCGGGCTACTCGGAGTGCTTCACTCGGGCGCACTGGCCCTCGCATCGCGCACGATGCGGAGAGCTTCGCCTTCTGTGCAGTCCAGGCCGGCATCTGTTATCTGGCGCTGCACCGCCTGCACCGCCTCATCCTCGCTGAGGTCGTCGGGAACCTCAATTCGCCGCTGTTCCAGCTTCTCTCGTTGATTCATCTGCTCGCGCTCAGCTTCGGCTTGCTCGAGCACCTCGGTGACCACGCCGCCCGGTTTCACAAACTCGGAAACGTTCAGCTCCCCGCTGACATCATCGGTTGCCGCGACGATTCGCGCGCGCCAGGCCTCATCGAGGTCGAGGCGCACAGAACCCGCACATCCGGGGCACTCGAGGTCGTAGGCGGACACGTCGTCGCCGTGCCCGACAAGTTCTGTTGGCGTGCCGCCGGTTGCAGCGCGAATCGCGATGCGCTCGGAAGAGCCGCCCGGCCAGGCGGCCACTCCGATGGTCCTGGCGTCGTGCAAACCCAGCGCATCGCTGCCGGTGCAAACGATGCGGACACGGGATTCCGGCTCGACGTTCATTCGCTCCCCAATCGACCTGTTGACCGTAGCAGGACACGCAGCGTGCCGGCTCTTCGTCCGAACCCGCCTGCCAGTCGCCACTGACCACGACAGACCAAGAAGGCGGAATTCTCCCCAAGCGCCCGGGCGGCCGGCCACCGCACATTGGATCTGCGCGCGCCGCTATTGAGTTCAGCAACCTGTTCACCGAGTTCTGGTGGTTGTTCTAGGGTTTGGGCGCCACCGTGAACGGCGCGTGAATTGTGCGATTACAGCACTGTCACGCTGGCGCCGCCGACCCCTCAGCCACAACACTGTTGGCGTGGCGATAACCCCAATTTCTCCGGTCGCGTTCTTCAAATCAGTGGTGCGGTGGCTGCAGGTCGGTTACCCGGAGGGCGTGCCCGGACCGGACCGACTCGCGCTGCTGGCGCTGCTGCGCAGCACCCCGCTGACCGAAGAGCAGATCACCGAGGTCGTCGACGCCATCGACGAGGAAGACCTGTCGAACGGCAAAGTCGACCGCGACGTGATCGCCGACTTCATCTCCGACATGACGCACTACGACGCGGGTCCGGAGAACATCGCCCGGGTCGCGGCGCGACTGGCGGCTGCGGGCTGGCCGCTCGCGGGTATCCAAGGCGCCTCCGAAGACAACGCCGAACCGAGCGCCGCTAACGGCGAGGCAGCTCCCTCACAGAGTTGACGTGTCGATGACGAACCGGTACCGCACGTCGCTGGCCAGCACCCGCTCGTAGGCCTCGTTGACGTAGTCCGACTCGATGAGCTCGATCTCAGGCGTGACGTGGTGCTCGGCACAGAAGTCCAGCATCTCCTGGGTTTCGGCGATGCCGCCGATGTTCGATCCCGAAAGGCTGCGCCGCCCCAGCGCCAGCGGGAACGCGGGCACCTCCATGGGGTGCTCGGGGATCCCCAGTTCGACGAGCGTGCCGTCGACGTCGAGCAGACTGAGGTAGTCGCCGAGGTTCAGGTTCGCCGAAACGGTGTTCAGGATGAGGTCGAAGCTGCCACGTAAGTTGCGGAAGGTGTTGGGGTCCGACGTCGCGTAGTAGTGGTTGGCGCCTAAACGCAGGCCGTCCTCCATCTTCTTCAGCGACTGCGACAGCACCGTCACCTCGGCGCCCATTGCCGCGCCCAGCTTTACGCCCATGTGGCCCAGGCCGCCCAAGCCGATGATTGCCAGACGGGTGTTCTCGCCGGCCTGCCAGTGCCGCAGGGGAGAGAAGAGCGTGATGCCCGCACACAACAGCGGTGCGGCGTTGTCCAACGGAAGCGAGTCGGGAATGCGCACGACGTAGTTCTCGTCGACCACGATCGCCTGGCTGTAGCCGCCCTGAGTGGGTTCACCGTCTCGGCCGACCGCGTTGTAGGTAAAGGTCGCGCCCGGCTTGCAGTACTGCTCGAGGCCGGCCCGGCAACTGCTGCATTCGCGGCAGGAGTCCACCATGCAGCCCACGCCGACGTGATCGCCGACCTTGAACTTGGCCACGTCGGATCCGACTTCGGTTACTTCGCCGGCGATTTCGTGGCCGGGAACAACCGGGTAGTTCGGCTGACCCCACTCGGCCTTGACGGTGTGAATGTCGGAGTGGCAGATCCCGGCGAACTTGATCTGGATAGCCACGTCGTGCGAGCCCGTCGTGCGGCGCACGATTGTGGTCTTGGTCAAGGGCTCGATCGGCGAGGTAGCGGCATAAGCGGAAACAGTCGTCATCAAGACCCCTCGTCGAACCAACCGGAAACATAGAAAACCTTAGCGATTATAACGGTTCCTGGCGTCGTCACTTCAGGCGCACTAAAGCGCACGAACATTGGGTGGGAGCGAGGACGCTGGCATCGCGCGTCGAAACTGCACTCAGGTACACCTGCATCGAAGCGGCGCGTCGTCTCTCTGATTGCAGTGTCCGGCGCAGTGCTGCGAACTGGCCGCTAGTTGATCGGGGCGTTGATCAGGTGCAGGTCGTCGAGCATCCCGCGCGCGGCGATGACGCCCTGACCGGTCTGCCACACCTCGTTGTTGACGATGAAGACGCGGTTGTCGCGGGTGGCGGACAGCCGTCGCCAGGCGTTGCTGTCCAGCACGGTCGGCGCGCGGTTCTTGGCGACTGGCGACGCGAAGGAAACGTAGACCACGTCGCCGTCAGCGGCTGAAAAATCCGCTCCCGCCAGATCCGCGTCGCTGGCGGCGAGTTCGGTGAACGGCTTGTCGGTGAACCGCTGAGCACCGGGCCGGTCTACGCCGACCGCCCGAAGAACGCTCGCCGGGAAGTTGGCGGCGCCGTACACCCGCACCGTCTTGTCGGTCAGTTGGACGACCGAGACTTGATAGTGGGCGGCGTCGTGCGCCGCACCGGTCTGCTCGGCCTTGGCCTTGAAGTCGTTGACCACCTCGTCGGCGGCGGCGGCCCGCCCGGTGGCGGCGCCCACGCCGCGCAGGTCGTCCGCCCAGGCCGCACCGGGCGCCGCTGTGAACACTGTCGGGGCGATCGCGGCCAACGCGGAATACAGCTGCGGCGTCAGCGCCACTGAGCCGAGGATCAGGTCCGGTTTGGCGGCCGCGATCGCCGGCAGATTCGGGGCGTTGCCGCTACCGACACCCGGCAACTGGTGGATGACGGCGCCCAAGTAGGACGGCTGGCTTTCGGAGCCGTCGGGCAGCGCGGCGTCGACGATGCGCGACTGCAGGCCCAGCGCGCACAAGGCGTCGAGCTGGTCACTGGAAAGCACCACTATGCGCTGCGGGTCGGCGTTGACCTGCGCTGTCGGCGGGTCGACGCCCTCGGCGTTGGGCGCCGAGCGCATCGGCGGACCAGGATCCGCCGCGGCCGGCTGCGGCGCGCACGACTCGTCGGGCCGGCGGGCATTGCCCAATACACCGGCCCCGGCGATTGTGGTCGTGCTGGTTCTCGCCGACTTAATCGCCGACGGTTGGCTGCCCGGCGGGGCGGGCCGGCAGCTGGTGCACACCGTGACCGAAACCGCCGTCAGCACCGCTGCTGCGGCCAGCGCGACGCCGGGGCGCGGCGGGTCGCCGCCGAGTAACCGTGGCGATCGCAAGGGCGGCGGAGCCGGGCGCGGCGGGTCGCCACCGAATAACCGTGGCGATCGCAAGGGCGGCGGAGCCGGGCGCGGCGGGTCGCCACCGAATAACACGGCTCCGACGGTAACACCGCCAGGCCTAGCGGAATCGGTAGCGACTAAGGAAATACGACAGTTTGTAGGACCTGGGCCGACAGGGCGGCGATCGAAGGCTAGGATTTGCCTGAAGAGGTCTGGGATTGCCCTGCCCACGGTGGATGTTTGGAGGACCCCTTGACAGCCGAAGCGCCCCCGTTACGAGAACTCGAGGCCAGTCGTCCATTCCCGGCGCGATTGGGCCCAAAGGGCAACCTGATCTACCGGCTGGTCACCACCACCGATCACAAGCTGATCGGCATCATGTACGTCGTCACCTGCTTCGCCTTCTTCTTCATCGGCGGGCTGATGGCCCTGTTCATGCGAGCCGAACTGGCCGCGCCGGGTATGCAGTTCCTATCTACTGAGCAGTACAACCAGCTGTTCACCATGCACGGCACGATCATGCTGCTGTTCTATGCCACCCCGATCGTGTTCGGGTTCGCCAACCTGGTGATGCCGCTGCAGATCGGCGCACCCGACGTGGCGTTCCCGCGGCTGAACGCGTTCTCGTTCTGGCTGTTTTTGTTCGGCGGCTTGATCTCGACCGCGGGCTTCATCACCCCGGGTGGGGCGGCGGACTTCGGCTGGACCGCATACACCCCGCTCACCGATGCCATCCATTCACCAGGACCAGGCGGCGACCTGTGGATCATGGGCCTCGCCGTCGCCGGTTTGGGCACCATCCTGGGTGGGGTCAACATGATCACCACGGTGGTGTGCATGCGGGCACCGGGCATGACGATGTTCCGCATGCCGATCTTCACCTGGAACATCTTGGTGACGTCCATCCTGGTGCTGTTGGCCTTCCCGCTGCTGACCGCCGCGCTGTTCGGGCTGGCCGCCGACCGCCACCTGGGCGCGCACGTATATGACCCCGCCAATGGTGGAGTGCTGTTGTGGCAGCACCTGTTCTGGTTCTTCGGCCACCCCGAGGTCTACATCGTCGCGCTGCCGTTCTTCGGCATCGTCACTGAAATCTTGCCGGTATTCGCCCGAAAGCCGATCTTCGGCTACACCACGCTGGTGTACGCCACGCTGGCGATCGCGGCGCTGTCGGTGGCGGTGTGGGCGCACCACATGTTCGCCACCGGTGCGGTACTGCTGCCGTTCTTCTCGTTTATGACCTATCTGATCGCGGTGCCGACCGGAATCAAGTTCTTCAACTGGATCGGCACCTTGTGGAAGGGGCAGTTGACTTTCGAGACGCCGATGCTGTTCTCCATCGGCTTCCTGCTCACCTTCCTGCTGGGCGGACTGACCGGTGTGCTGCTGGCCAGCCCGCCGCTGGACTTCCACGTCACCGATAGCTACTTCGTGGTCGCTCACTTCCACTACGTGCTGTTCGGCACCATCGTCTTCGCCACCTACGCCGGTGTGTACTTCTGGTTCCCGAAAATGACTGGCCGGCTGCTCGACGAGCGGCTGGGCAAGCTGCACTTCTGGCTGACCTTCATCGGTTTCCACGTGACGTTCCTCATCCAGCACTGGCTGGGTGACGCCGGTATGCCGCGCCGCTACGCGGACTACCTGCCCAGCGATAATTTCACCTGGATGCACGCCTTCTCCACGGTCGGAGCGTTCATCCTCGGTGCGTCGATGCTGCCGTTCGTGTGGAACGTGTTCAAGAGCTGGCGCTACGGCGAGGTGGTCACCGTCGACGACCCGTGGGGTTACGGCAATTCGCTGGAATGGGCCACCAGCTGCCCGCCGCCGCGGCACAACTTCACCGAGTTGCCGCGGATCCGCTCCGAGCGTCCGGCGTTCGAGCTGCACTACCCGCACATGGTGGAGCGGTTGCGCGCGGAAGCCCATATCGGCCGGCACGCCACCGCCGGTGAGTCCGACGAGGGCTTCGGCCCGCGGACGGAGCCGGATCGCGACGCCAGTTGATGCTCGGGCACGCGGCGGTCCTGGGTGAGTAAACCGCCCAAGGTGTCGGTGTTGATCACCGTCACCGGTGTCGACAAGCCGGGTGTGACCTCCGCACTTTTCGAAGTGCTGTCCGGTCACCAGGTCGAGTTGCTGAACGTCGAGCAGGTGGTGATCCGGGGCCGACTCACCCTGGGCGTGCTGGTCACGGCTGCGCTGCAGGTCACCGACGGCAAAGCACTGCGTCACGAAGTCGAAACGGCCATCCACGGGATGGGCCTGGACGTCACGATCGAGCGCAGCGACGACGTGCCGATCATCAGGGAACCGTCGACGCACACCATCGTGGTGTTGGGCCGGCCAATCACCGCCGAAGCGTTCGGTGCGGTGGCCCGCGAGGTGGCGGCGCTCGGCGTCAACATCGACGTCATCCGCGGTGTATCCGACTACCCGGTGACCGGCCTGGAGCTGCGGGTCTCAGTGCCGCCGGGCATCGGCAGCCGGCTGCAGGCCGCGCTGACCCGGGTGGCCGCCGATCAGCGCGTTGACGTGGCGGTGGAGGATTACAGCCTGTCGCGGCGCGCCAAACGGCTGATCGTTTTCGACGTCGACTCCACGTTGGTCCAGGGCGAGGTCATCGAGATGCTGGCCGCGCGCGCCGGAGCCCAGGAGGAAGTCGCTGCGATCACCGAAGCGGCGATGCGTGGCGAGCTGGATTTCGCCGCGTCGCTGCGGCAACGCGTCGAAACCCTGGCGGGGCTACCCGCTGAGGTGCTGCAAGAGATCGCCGACGAACTGGAGCTGACCCCGGGTGCGCGGACCACGCTGCGCACCCTGCGCCGGCTCGGATACCACTGCGGGGTGGTTTCCGGCGGCTTCCGTCAGGTCGTTCAACCGCTCGCGGACGAACTGATGCTGGACTTCGTCGCGGCCAACGAGTTGGAGATTGTCGACGGCAAACTCACGGGCCGGCTGGTCGGCACCATCATCGACCGCCCCGGCAAAGCTCAGGCGCTGCGCGACTTCGCCGACAAGGCGGGGGTGCCGCTGGAGCAGACCGTCGCGGTGGGCGACGGCGCCAACGACATCGACATGCTGACCGCGGCGGGTCTGGGAGTGGCGTTCAACGCCAAGCCGGCGCTGCGTGAGATCGCCGATGCCTCATTGAGCTATCCGTATCTGGACACCGTGCTGTTCGTGCTCGGCATCACCCGCGGTGAGATCGAAGCCGCCGACGCGGTCGACGGTATGTTGCGCCGCGTCGAGATTCCGCCCGACTACTAGCGGTGTTCGCCGGGCCGCGCCCGGCCACCAGACGTGAAAGCTTCAATTCCCGCGGCGTGTCGGGTGCTTTCGCGTCTGGTCGCGGGAAGAGGCAACCCCCGCGCGCCGGTGGTGACGGGGCGGTACGGCACGATAGTCGAGTGCCCGAAATCGGAAGCGAGGCAGTCGACCCCGATCTGCTCATCGACTTCAGGGATGTTTCGCTGCGCCGCGGTGGGCGCGTCCTGGTTGGTCCGGTGACCTGGTCGGTTGAACTCGACGAGCGCTGGGTGATCCTCGGGCCCAACGGGGCGGGCAAGACTTCGCTGCTGCGGATAGCAGCGGCGACCGAACATCCGTCGTCGGGCATCGCCTACGTGGTCGGTGAGCGGCTGGGCCGCGTCGACGTGAACGAACTGCGCGCCCGGGTGGGGTTGAGCTCGTCGTCGCTGGCGCAGCGGATACCCGGCAACGAAGTGGTGCGCGACCTCGTCGTGTCAGCCGGATACGCGGTGCTGGGCCGGTGGCGGGAGAACTACGAGGAAGTCGACTATCACCAGGCGGTCGACATGCTGGAGAATCTGGGGGCCGAGCATCTGGCCAACCGCACCTACGACACGCTCTCAGAAGGTGAGCGCAAGCGGGTGCTGATCGCTCGCGCGCTGATGACCGACCCGGAACTACTGCTGCTCGACGAACCCGCCGCCGGCCTGGACCTCGGTGGCCGGGAGGAACTGGTGGCCCTGCTCACCGATCTGGCCGCCGACCCCGACGCGCCGGCCATGGTGCTGGTCACCCACCACGTCGAGGAGATCCCGATCGGGTTCAGCCACTGCATGCTGCTGTCTGAGGGTCAGATCGTCGCCGCAGGCCTGCTGCCCGACGTGCTCACTGCCGAGAACCTGTCCGCGGCGTTCGGGCAATCCATGGCGGTCGACGTCCTCGACGGGCGCTACTTCGCCCGCCGGGTACGCTCCCGCGCCGCTCACCGGAGGCGCGGGTGAATTCGCCCGGCGAGCAGCCCGCTGTCCCGCTGCCGGTCCGGCCGGCGGCCACGGTGATGCTGGTCCGCGACACCGCCGACGGCATCGCGGTCTTTTTGATGCGGCGACACTCGGCGATGCAATTCGCTGCCGGGGTGATGGTGTTTCCCGGCGGCGGCGTCGACGACCGCGACCGCAACACCGACATCGCGTGGACGGGTCCCGATCCGGCGTGGTGGGCGCAGCGGTTCAGTGTCGAACCTGAGTTGGCCGGGGCGTTGGTCTGCGCCGCCGCACGTGAGACCTTCGAGGAGACCGGCGTGCTGTTCGCCGGTCCCGCCGACGACCCGCAGGGCATTGTCGGCGACGCGTCTGTGTACCAGGAGTCACGCGCCGCCTTGGCCGAGCGGACGCTGTCGTTCGCCGATTTCCTGCGCCGCGAGAACCTGGTGCTGCGTGCGGATCTGCTGCGCCCTTGGGCCAATTGGGTGACGCCGGAAGCTGAACGCACCCGCCGCTACGACACGTACTTCTTCGTCGGCGCCCTGCCCGAGGGTCAGCGCGCCGACGGGGAGAACACCGAAGCCGACCGGGCCGGCTGGACCACGCCGCAGGACGCGATCGACGACTTCACGGCCGGCCGGACGTTTTTGCTTCCGCCGACCTGGACTCAACTGGATTCACTGGTCGGCCAAACGGTGCGCGAGGTGCTGGCGGCCGAGCGCAACATCGCGCCGGTTCAGCCGGATCTTGCGGTCAAGGGCGACACCTTCGCGCTCGAGTTCTTCGACTCCGACCGTTACAACCGGGCGCGCGGCCGGCGATGGATGTGAGCGAGTTCGTCAGCATCCACACCGACGCCGGGCGGCCCGGCGTCGCCACCGTGGTGCTGTCCCGGCCGCCCACCAACGCCCTGACCCGCCAGGTCTACCGTGAGCTCGCGGCAGCGTCCGCCGGACTGGGGAAGCGCAGCGACGTCGCCGCGGTGGTGTTGTTCGGTGGTCACGAGATCTTCTCCGCCGGTGACGACATGCCTGCGTTGCGCAGTCTCACTGCGGACGAGGTCCACAGCTGGGTCGACGTCCGTCGGGCCGCCGTCGAAGCCGTCGCAGCGCTGCCCAAGCCGACCGTCGCCGCGATCACCGGTTACGCGCTGGGCACCGGGCTGACGCTGGCGTTGTCCGCCGACTGGCGGATCAGCGGCGACAACGCCAAGTTCGGCGCGACCGAGATCCTCGCCGGGTTGATTCCCGACGGTGCCGGGCTCACGTGGTTGGCGCAGGCGGTGGGCGCCGGACGCGCCAAGGAGCTGGTGTACAGCGGGCGGTTCTTCGATGCCGAGGAGGCGCTGGCGCTGGGCGTGGTCGACGACATGGTGGCGCCGGATCACGTCTACGAGGCCGCCGTGGCGTGGGCGAGTCGGTTCGTAGCCGCGCCCGCGCACGCGCTGGCCGCCGCGAAGGCGTGCGTCGACGACGTCTTTGCGAAGCCACCGGCCGAGCGGGTGGCCGCAGCGCGCCGCCGTTACGTGGAGGTATTCGCCGCCGGCGCTGAACATCCCGCCGGCGGGGTTGGCCAATGAACTACGGTGCGTGTCGGTCTGTCCTAAGCTGGCGCACGCGATTGCACAGTAAGCATCTACGCGGGGGTGTAGTGATGCCGGTATCCCGTTCTCTTCGTTACGCTGTCGCCGGCCTGCTGTCGGTGCTGCCCCTGGCGTTCTCGTCGGCGACGGCCTGGGCCGAGGAGTCGGTCGTCATAGACTTCGTTCGGCACGGCCAGGATGCAGCCAATGCGGCGGGCGTGATCGAGACGACGCCGCCCGGTGATGAACTCACTCCCCTCGGCTATACCGAGGCGATGACCGTCGGCGCCATGCTCGCTCCGCAGAGCCCCTTCGCCGGGCTCTACGATTCGGACCTGTTACGGACGCAAGAGACCGCAGGGTGCGTACCAGGGTGCTTGGCAGACCTGACGCACATGACCCCGCAGGTGTTATCCGGCCTCAACGAGATCAATGCCGGCATCTACGAAGGTTCACCGGTGTACAGCCTCGAGGGTCTGCTGTACTTACTGGCCCCGGCTGCGTGGACGCTCGGAGCAGAGTTCGTGCCGATCCCGGGCTCCACCGACCCCAATGGGATAGCGTTCGACGAACGCTTTAGTGACGCCGTTCAAACGATCTATGGCAACACCGTCGCGAGCGGTGACAGCAGTCCGACCGACGTAGCCTTTTCCAGCGAAGGTGCGATCACTACCTGGACGCTGATGAACGTCAACAATCCCGACTTCTCCGCTGTCCTCACAACGTTGCTCGACACGGGACAGCTGCTGCCCAACACGGGCGAGGTCGTGGTCGAAGGCGAACCCGGGGATTGGACCCTGACGAGCTATGACGGGATAGCGGTTCCGCAAGATCCGGGATTGCCGACCGAACTGTTCGTCGATGCCCGCAACCTGATCGAGGCGCCGCAGTTCGCGACTTACGACATCTACGAGGCGTTGGTCAACGGCTCCCCAACGATCACCAGCGCGATCGACGCCGGCCTCAATCAGATCCTGGCGGCGACGGAGCAGTTTCCGGGCGCGGTGATCGGGGACATCGTAAACGCGCTGGGCGGTGACTTCTCGAGCGCGGCGGCCAACTCGCTGCTGGCGTCGATCTGAGCCCAGTTGAGCGTCGCTGCCGGCACAGCCAAGGCGGGCGGCCGATAGGCTGGCTGACCATGACGAGTAGCAATCCGGCACCGCAGCCGCATGCCACTGCGGAGCAGGTGGAAGCCGCCCGGCATGACAGCAAGCTCGCCCAGGTGCTCTACCACGACTGGGAGGCCGAGAGCTACGACGATAAGTGGTCGATCTCCTACGACCAGCGCTGCGTCGACTACGCCCGCGGCCGGTTCGACGCGATTGTGCCGGACACCGAAATCCGCAACCTGCCCTATGACCGCGCCCTCGAACTCGGTTGCGGCACAGGCTTTTTCCTGCTCAACCTGATCCAGTCCGGGGTTGCTCGGCGCGGTTCGGTCACCGATCTGTCGCCGGGCATGGTCAAGGTCGCCACCCGCAACGGTCAGTCGTTGGGCCTGGACATCGACGGCCGGGTCGCCGACGCCGAGGGCATCCCCTACGACGACGACACCTTCGACCTGGTGGTCGGGCACGCAGTGCTGCATCACATCCCCGACGTCGAGCTGTCGCTGCGAGAGGTGATCCGGGTACTGCGACCCGGCGGCCGGTTCGTGTTCGCCGGCGAACCGACCACCGTCGGCAACCGATACGCCCGTGCGCTGGCAGACCTCACCTGGAACACCACCATCCGGGTTGTCAAGCTGCCCGGTCTGGGCGCCTGGCGCCTCGCGCAGGCGGAGCTCGACGAGAACTCACGGGCGGCCGCGCTGGAGTGGGTGGTCGACCTGCACACCTTCACGCCACGCGAGCTGGAGACGATGGCCACCAACGCCGGCGCGACCCAAGTTCACACTGCCAGTGAGGAATTCACCGCGGCGATGCTGGGCTGGCCGGTCCGCACCTTCGAATCAACCGTCCCGCCCGGACGGTTGGGTTGGAATTGGGCGCATTTCGCTTTCAACGGCTGGAAGGCGCTGAGCTGGGTGGACGCCATGGTGTGGCGCCGCGTCGTGCCCAAAGGCTGGTTCTACAACGTCATGATCACGGGAATCAAACCGTCCTGAACTTCGGGCTCGACGATGTCGCCTACCTGACGTCGGAGGCGGGCGCCGCCGCGCTGGAGGTGGTTGCGAAATTCGCCCTGACCAATCGGGTCGCCGAGGTGGCCGCACTGCGCGCGCAGTTCGGCGAGCGCACACCGGCGCTCGTGGAAACGGTGCTGCTGCGCCGGCGCGCGGCCCTGAAACTGGCGGAACTGCCCGGCACCGACGACTGGCTGTTCACCGACGAAGCGCTGCAGCAAGCCAGTGCCGCCCCAGTCGCACTGCATCGGGCACAGCGGCTGGGGGGCCGCGTCGTGCACGACGTGACCTGCTCCATCGGCACCGAGCTGGCCGCACTGCGCAGCTCGGCGGTACGGGCGGTGGGAAGTGATATCGACCCGGTGCGACTGGCCATGGCGCAGCACAACCTCGGCGACGCCGTGGACCTGTGCCGCGCCGACGCACTGCATCCGGTGACGCGGGAGACGACCGTCGTCGTCGATCCCGGGCGGCGCAGCGCCGGCCGCCGGCGGTTCCATCCGCGTGACTATCAGCCTGCGCTGGACCGGTTGCTGACTGTGTACCGGCATCGCAGGTTGGTGGTGAAGTGTGCCCCCGGAATCGACTTCGACCAGATCCGTCAGTTGGGCTTCGACGGGGAGATCGAGGTGACTTCGTGTCGCGGATCGGTGCGGGAGGCCTGCCTGTGGTCGGCGGCTCTCACCGAGCCTGGGGTGCGTCGCCGGGCGAGCGTCCTCGACCGCTGCGAACAGCTCACCGATGCCGAGCCCGATGACTGCCCGACAGCGCCCGCGGGGCAGTGGATCGTCGATCCCGACGGCGCGGTCGTGCGCGCCGGGCTGGTCCGCCACTACGCCGCGCGGCACGGGCTGTGGCAGCTCGACCCGAACATCGCCTACCTGTCCGGGAACCGGCTGCCGCCAGGCGTGCGGGGCTTCGAAGTCCTCGACCAAGTCAAGTTCGATGCAAAGCGGCTGAGCAAAGCGTTGTCGGCGCTGGACTGCGGCTCGGTCGAAATCCTGGTGCGAGGTGTGGACGTCGATCCGGACGTCTTGCGGCGCCGACTCCGGCTGCGCGGCAGCCGGTCAATGGCGGTCGTCGTCACCCGGATCGGAACAGGTGCGGCCGGTGCGGCCGCCGCGTTCATCTGCAAACCGTCCAGCTGAGCCCAAGGTAAGGTAGTCAGCAGTCACTTTCCCGGGTGCTCGGCCGCTTGTTGAGTCTGCAAGGACAATTTCACGATGCGAAAATTAGTGGCTGCCGCAATGGTGGCGGTCGCGTCCCTGCTGCCCGCCCAGACCGGAGCCGTGGACGGGGTTGCCGTCGCGCAACCGTCGTGCGCTGCGCTGGGCGGCAGCATCGAAAGCGGTCAGTCCTGTCACGTGGCGGCGTCGGGCCCCAGCTACACGCTCAATTTGACCTTTCCCACCGACTACCCCGATCAGCAGGCGCTCACTGACTTTTTGTCGCAGAACCGCGACGGCTTCGTCAATGTGGCGCAGACCTCCGGTGCCCGTGACGTGCCCTACCAGATGGAGGTCACCGCCGAGCAGTTTCGCTCCGGCCAACCGCCGCACGGCACCCAAAGCGTGATGCTCAAGGTGTTCGAGGACCTCGGTGGCCCCCGGCCGTCCACGTCCTACAAAGGCTTTAATTACGACCTCGGCAAAGGCCATCCCGTCACGTTCGACAACCTGTTCGCGCCGGGAAGCAAACCGCTGGACGCGATCTACCCGATCGTGCAGCGCGAGGTCGGCCAGAACGGGTTGGGCGCAGCGATTTCGCCCGGCACCGGCCTCGATCCGACGCACTACCAGAACTTCGCGATCACCGACGACGACGTGATCTTCTACTTTGCGCCGGGTGAGCTGTTGCCGTCCTCCGCCGGTACCAGCCGGGCGCGCGTGCCGCGCAGCGCGCTGCCGCCGTTGACGGTGTAGAGGCAAAAGGCTCAAGGCTCAGTGCCGGCGCCGGTACCGCTCGACCAACCGCTCAGCTGGGCGCGAAGCTGTACACCTGCCCGACGCTGGTGGCGGCCACCACCCGGCGGTCTGCTCCCACCGACACCCCGACCGGGTAGCCGGATGCGGCTGGCAGCGGGTAGCCGTTGAGAGTGTGGCCGTCGGCCGGATCGAAGACGAGCAGCGACAGGCCTGTCGACCCGGGTCCGGGTCCACCGGCGACGACGGCATAGCCGGCATGACTTCCGGCCAGGCTCGACGACGACAGCGGGCTGACGTCATCGCGGCGCCACACCTGCTGGCCGTGATCGCCGGCGTCCTTGACGGCGACCAGTCTGGTGTCGGGGCCGCCGCCGGACACGATCAGCCCGGACGGCAGCACGGCTGGCGGGGTCTGCGCGAAAAACTTCAAGTCGACCGACCATTTCGGTTTCCCGTCGGCGGCGTGCAGCGCCCACAGCCGGTTGTCGCGGCCGTTGACGTAGACCGTCGCGCCGTCGCGAGACAGCACCGGGCTGGCGAGCACCCCGGCGCTGACCGCGCCGCTGGTCCACTCGCGGGTCAGCAGCGGGTGCTGACCGGGATGGTATTTCAGCGCCACCAGCACCGCGGCCCCGGCGCCGGGTTCCCACAGGCTGGTGACCACGAGGTTGCCGGCCGCGGAGAAGGCAGGAGCGGCCGCGATCGGGCAGTCCGGACGCGCCGGCGCGCAGTCAGCCAGTCCGCGGGCCGAGTCGGTGGGGTCGACGGCGTCGACCAAATCCATCGGGCTGCCGACCACAGTTCCACGGTGGGCGTCGAAGACCACCACCTGTCCGAGGTGGGTGACCACCAGGAGTTGTCCGTTGCCGATGATCCGGGGTGTCAGCGGCATCCCGATCACCGGCCGGCGCCACCGAATCCATTGGGTGGGCGGGAACGCCAGCATCGCCCCGGGCTGGCCGACAAAGACGTTGTCGAAACCGTCGAACAGCGGGCTGGAGAAGCCGCCGCCCTGAAACAACCGGGTGCACCACCGCTGCCGGCCGTTGTCGTTGTTTTCCCACTCCATCAGCGAACACCCGCCGGATGTTTGCGCGTTGAGCGCGACCCAACTGCGGCCATTGAGCGCTGCGCCGGCGGTCAGTTCGCCTTTCACCGAGCGGGTCCACCGCAGAGCCAGCGAGGTCGCACCGGCGGTCGCGGTGTAGCTGCTGTTGGACGCGTCGCCGTATTGAGCGGGCCAGCCCGGCGCGGGGGCGGTGTTGACCCAGGAGTCGGTGTTACCGCAGCCGCCCACCGCGGCGGTGAGCGCCGTCGCCGACATCATCGAGAGCCATCGCCGCAGCGCTGCAGCCCCCGCCGCGCGTCCAGTGTGCGGGTTCTTGCGACGATTCGGGCTTTTTTCCTCCATAACCCGCACACTCGGCGGACGACGGCGGGGGAGTCGCCAGAACACGGTGGGGCTCCAGATCCTTTCGAAGCGCGGCGGCAAGGCCAGCGGGTACAGGTGAGGGTAGCTCGTGGCGGTCTGACCAAGAGGTTAGGCTTCCGGCCATGACGAGCATGTGGGGCGCGCCGCTGCATCGCCGTTGGCGTGGCTCAAAACTGCGGGACCCACGCCAGGCCCGTTTCCTCACCGTGGCGTCGCTGAAATGGGTGCTGTCCAATCGGGCCTACACACCGTGGTATCTCGTCCGCTACTGGCGGCTGCTGAAGTTCAAGCTGACCAACCCGCACATCATCACCCGCGGCATGGTGTTCCTCGGCAAGGGCGTCGAGATCCACGCGACGCCGGAGCTCGCTCAACTGGAAATAGGCCGCTGGGTGCATATCGGCGACAAGAACACCATCCGGGCCCACGAGGGCTCGCTGCGGTTCGGCGACAAGGTGGTCCTCGGCCGCGACAACGTCGTCAATACTTACCTCGACGTCGAGTTCGGCGATTCCGTCCTGATGGCGGACTGGTGTTACGTCTGCGATTTCGACCATCGGATGGACGACATCACCCTGCCGATCAAGGACCAGGGCATCATCAAGAGCCCGGTGCGGATCGGGCCGGATACCTGGATCGCCACGAAGGTGACGGTGCTGCGCGGCACCACGGTCGGGCGGGGCTGCGTGCTGGGGTCGCACGCGGTGGTCAAGGGCGACATACCGGACTACTCGGTCGCGGTGGGCGCACCAGCCAAAGTGGTGAAAAACCGCCAACTGGCCTGGGAGACATCGGCGGCCCAGCGCGCTCAGCTCGCCGCAGCACTGGCCGACATCGAACGCAAAAAGGCCGCACGCTGACCCTGGCTGGTTGACGGCGGTCAGATGCGCTGGTAGCGGCGCAGCGCTTCGGTCCGCTCAGCGCGGTGATCGACGATTGGCGCCGGGTATTTCGCCGGCCGCTCGCCGGTGAGGGAATGCACGTCCGCGACGTCGGCGAGCTCAGGCACCCAGCGGCGAATGTAGTCACCCGACGGATCGAATTTCTCGCCTTGCGTGGTGGGATTGAATACCCGGAAGTACGGCGCGGCGTCGGTGCCCGAACCCGCGCACCACTGCCAGCCGTGTTGATTGTTGGCCATGTCGCCGTCCACCAGCTGCTCGAGGAACCAGCGGGCGCCCCACTGCCATGGCAGGTGCAGGTCTTTGACCAGAAACGACGCCACGATCATCCGGACCCGGTTGTGCATGTATCCGATTCCGGACAGCTGCCGCATGCCGGCGTCGACGATCGGATATCCGGTTTGGCCGGCTTTCCACGCCTCGAAGTGACGTTGGGCCTCGGCACGGGTATCGACTTCGATCGCGTTGAAGTCCTCGTTCCAGTTCCGCCAGGCGCTGCGCGGCCAGTAGTGCAGCACCGTCGCATAGAAGTCGCGGAAAGCCAGTTCCCGCAGATACGCCTGCGGACTGTTCCGGCGCAGATTCAGGTCGGCGACCATGGTTCGCGGATGTATGGTGCCGAACTTGAGGTGCGCAGACATCCGGCTGGTGCCGTGTAGGTCCGGCCGGTTGCGGTCTTTGGCGTAGCGGTCGATTCCGCGCTCGAGAAATTCCGTCCACAGCCCAAGCGCAGCCGCTTCACCGGCGGCAAGGTCGAGTTCGACGCCGGGGTCGGGGATCTGGGTTCGTTTGGCGCATTTGGCCTTGAGCTTCGCCGGATCCACCCAATGCGCCGATTCCGGACCAGTGTTGGCCGGTGGCCGCCGATCGGTGTTTCGCCATCGCTGCAGAAACGGCGTGAACACCTTGTAGGGAGTGCCGTCGTCTTTGGTCACCCGGCCGGGCGACACCAGATAGGGCGACCCCGTCGCCACCAGCGGCACCTGACCCAACGCCACCCGCACCCGCTCGTCACGGCGCCGCCCGAACGGCGCGAAGTCTTCCGACACGTGCACCGCGGACGCCTCGACATCCTTGGCGATCGACGGGATCAACTGCTCCGGCAGCCCACGAGCCACCAGCAGTCGGCCGTCCAGGTCGTCGGCCAATCGCCGCAGCGAGTCACATAGGAATTGCATCCGGCGCGGACCCGATGATTCCAGTCGCGGATCCAGCACGAAACATGCCAGCACGTCTTGTCCGTCAGCGGCGGCGGACTGCAGCGCCGGCAGATCGCGCAACCGTAGGTCACGACGAAACCACAGCACAGCAGTCACCGATTGAGCCGCCAGATACGGACGGACAGCAGGAAGGCGAAGGCACACCAGAGCGGATAGGGCAGCAACACCAGGCCGGTCCGTGGCGCGGCATCGGCGGTCCGGCGGGTGAGGTCGGTCGTGCTGACCGCCAGGACACCGGCGCCCAAAGCGGACAACCCGAGTTTGCGGTACTTGAAAAAGAGCCAACTCCAGCCGGCGTTCAGCACCAGGTTGATGGTCAACGCGCCGACGTATCGGCGCAGTGCATTTCGCTGACCGGTGGCCCGCAACCGGTCGACAGCGACCGCGGCGGTAGCTGCGATGTCGGTGTAGAGGGTGGTCCAGGCCAGCGGGAACACCCAATCGGGTGGCACGTAGGACGGCTTTCGCAACTGGGCATACCAAGCGGGTTGCTGACCCAGGTTGGCGATCGTACCGACACCGGCGGCCGCGGCGACCCCCAGTGTCGTTGCGGAAAGGGTCTTTTTGTCTACCAGATTTCCGCTGGTTACCATCCACACATCATTTCAGTAATTTAAGTATTAATCAACTGAATGAACAGGGGAATTACGGATATGCTGTTACCGCCATGGCCACTGACGAGCACTCAAACGGGCGCGCTGCGCTGGAGTCGACGATTTCGGCTGACCTGCGCGTGCTGTCGGCGGAGTCCGACCAGATCGGTCGGCTGTTCGCTGCGGCCCACGATGTACGCTCGACCGACTTCCGGGCCCTGCTGCATATCATGGTGGCCGAAACCGCCGGCAAGCCCATTACTTCTGGTGACCTTCGGCAGTTGATGGGGCTTTCCGGTGCGGCGATCACCTACATGGTGGACCGGATGATCGACTCCGGTCACCTGCGGCGGGAAACCCATCCGGCCGACCGCCGCAAAGTGGTGTTGCGCTACGCCGAACCTGGGTTCGACACTGCGCGCGCGTTCTTCGTCCCGCTCGGGATGCACTCCAAGGCTGCTTTGGCCGATTTGGGCGACGACGATTTAGCCGCCGGGCATCGGGTATTCACCGCGTTGATCACTGCCATGCGGCGCTACCAAGATGAACTCAAAGCCGCGGAAGTCTAGCGGCTACAGGGCTCGGTTGTCCTGCCGCGACATCACCTCATCTGCACGTAATGAATAGAAACGAACCGGCATGACGCCTGACCAACCCGAGATCGAAACGCGGAAGCGGCGCCACATCGATGTGTGCCTCGAGGAGGCGGTGTCCTATTGCGGCGTGACGACCGGCTTGGAGCGTTTCCGGCTGCCGTACAACGCGTTGACGCAGACCAGCCTCGCCCACATCGACCTGTCCACAACCTTCCTCGGTGTGCCCTTGGAGGCTCCGGTACTGATCGGCGCGATGACTGGCGGCGCGGACATGTCGGGCACCATCAATCGGAACCTGGCCGCAGCCGCACAAGAGCTGGGCATCGGGATGATGCTCGGGTCGCAGCGGATCATGCTGGACAGCGTGCTCGGCGAGCGGGCCGCACACAGCTTCAGCGTGCGAGACGTGGCCCCAGATGTGTTGCTGCTGGGCAATATCGGGTTGGCTCAATTGACAAAATCGGCATTACCCGACGTCGCCAAAGCGCTTGACCGGGTAGGGGCTGACGCTTTGGCAGTGCACACCAATCCGCTCCAAGAAGCAGTGCAGCGCAACGGTGACACCGATTTCTCCGGGTCGTTGGAGCGGCTGCGAGACGTCGCTGCGGCACTGCCGTACCCGGTGATGCTGAAGGAAGTAGGGCACGGCATCGGTGGCGCCGCTGTCGCGCAACTGATTCAGCCGTCGGGCGAGCCGCCGGTCGCTGCCATCGACGTCGCGGGAGCAGGTGGCACATCCTGGTCGCGCGTCGAGCAGTTTGTTCGTTACGGCCGATTACGCTACCCCGATCTGGCGGACTGGGGCGTCCCCACAGCGCGTGCGATCGTCGAGGTCCGCGCGGCGTTGCCGGCCATTCCGCTGGTTGCCTCCGGCGGCATCCGCTCGGGCATGGACGCCGCCAAGGCGCTCGCACTCGGGGCCGACGTCGTTGCAGTGGCACGGCCGTTGCTGGCTCCGGCGATCGAATCCGCCGATGCCGCAGCGGAATGGCTCCAGCGGTTCGTCGAAGAACTCAAGATATCCCTACATGGTTGCGGCGCAGCGGATTTGACCACCCTGAGCGACGTGGGCGTCGAGCCCTCCCATTAGCCGCGGGTGTGCAGACATGGCAGTGATCTTGGCTTACGGCTCGCCTGCGCTCGGGCATCTCCTTCCTCTCGGTGCGCTGTTGCGGGAATTGGCAGACCGCGAGCACGAAGTACACCTGCGCACGATGGCCGCAGAAGTTACGCGGATGCGGCGAGTCGGCCTGCACACCGAGCCGGTCGACCCTCGCATCGAGGCCATCGTGGGGCGAGACTGGACTGCGCACAACGCGTTGGGCGTGTTGAAGATGTCCATCGATGTGCTGTGCCGGCGGGCGGTTCTGGAGGTCGACGATCTACGCGCGGCAATTGACGATGTTCGGCCGGATGCTCTCATTGTCGACGCAAACTGTTGGGGCGCAATGTCGTTCGCAGAAGCCGCGGGCATTCCATGGGTGGTGTTCTCGCCTTTCAGCCCGTACCTGCGGGCACGCGGAGTGCCGCCGTTCGGTCCTGGCCTGCGGCCGTTGCCGGGCATTGTCGGTGAGCTCCGCGACGCGTCGATGCGTCCGTTCGTGCGGTATCTGTTCGATCGACCGATAGTGCCGCGGGTGAACGCTGTTCGCGACGAACTGGGCGTTCCTGCCATCAGCAGTGTCGACGATCTGATGCGGCGCCCGCAGCTGCTGTTGGCGGTCGGTGGCGAGCCGTTCGAATATCCGCATGTCGGGTGGGGGGAGGGCGTGCACCTCATCGGCGCCTGCACCTTTCAGCCCGATCCGACGCCGACGCCGGAGTGGGTGCGCGCAATCGAACGGCCCATCGTGCTGGTGAGCACTTCTTCTATCAAGCAGGCCGACACGGTGCTGGGGTCGACTGCACTGCAGGCGCTGGCCGGTGAACCGGTTCATGTCATCGCGACGTTCCCTGCGGGGATCCCGCCGGACCTGCCCCGGCCGCCCAACGCCACGGTGTGCCGATTCGTCCCGCACGACTTGCTGCTTGAACGCGCCAGCTGCGCTGTCACTCACGGGGGCATGGGCACCACCGTCAAAGCACTCGACCGGGGTGTGCCGGTGTGCGTGGTGCCTTTCGCCCGCGATCAAGCCGAAGTCGCACGGCGCGTCGAAGTGGCGCGTTGCGGCACCCGGTTGCCGGCCAAAAAGCTCACCGCACTGCGATTACGCGAGTCGGTGCGCAAAGCGATGACAATGGTCGAGGGCGCCCGCCGGGTTGCCGCCGGCTTCACCGCGACCGGAGGTGTCGCGCGGGGAGCCGACTTGATCGAACAACGCATTCTGGCCCGTGCCGCAGGCGAATTGGCCGCCGAGTGACCTGCGGCGTCAACTGCCGGCCGAACCCGGGCGCCGCAACGGTTTTCGACGATTACCGGGCGACCTTGCGGCGTCGATCCGTGGGTGCCGAAGCCTGATCGACGATCGGTGCCGGTCGATGGTCCAGCAGTTCGGTCTCGAAACCAGACATGGCGCTGACCATCGCCATGAACACGCGGTGCGCGGCCACCAGGTCTCGTTCATCAAGCGCTGCCAGCGTGCGGCGCAGATGGACCCCGAGCGGACCGAAGAAGTCGTGCGCCAGAGCCAGCCCGCTGGGCTCATAACGAAGCAGCGACTTTCGCCGGTCACCGGGATCGGCTTCACGCCGGATGTGCCCGGCCTCGATCATTCGGTCGACGAGATAGGTGATAGCGGCCGACGACAAGTCCATCCGTTCCCGCAACTGGGCCAATGTCAGCGGGATGCCCGCCGTTTCAGCCACCATGATGTGCAGCAACGCGTGAAAATCTCCGCCACTCACGTCGTTTCGGCGGGCGAAGTAACGACCTATGCGGTCGGACTGCGCAGTTACCGCCCGCATATCAGCCGACATCAGCTTTTCCAGCTCAGCTCGGCTGAGCGGTACATTGCTGCCGCGTTTGGCCACCTGACCGCATCCTTCTCAGCGATACATTCGAACGTATTGGCGCCAGTGCGAACCACCACCGGTTGACCAGGATTCTAGGCAACCTCAGGCGTCAGATGGAGCTTTTGATCGCCGAGACCAGTGCGTCGGGGTAGGCGACGGTGACGGTCAGCGCCGAATGGTCACGAAAACCGAGGACGCGGTGGACAGGCGGCTCGAAACGGATGCAGGCACCGGCGTGGGCGTTAGTTCCGAAGGTAAGGCCGTCATCGACGAACGACAACCTGGGGCCGACGGCCGTCCACCACCGGTAGGGCCCGCTGACCTGCGCATCGACCACCTGTGACAGCGGTACCTCGACGCGGAACGGCCCGTAAACGGCCACGAGACGACGGTCGTCGGTCAACGTGACACCCTGCCGATCCGGCCAGGCGCGAAACACCCCCCACAGCGGCGCCAGCCGAACGTCGTAGCGGTACGGGAAGTGGCGACCTTGATCATCGTGTGCCGACATGGCTCGTTCCCATCGTCAGTGAGCTGCGGCGCATCGATGCAGGGTGCGCCGGGCGGATCGCTGTCCGCCTAACCTGTCACTATGCCAACCGGGTCAGCACGGCTACACACAGAACTGTCCCGAGTCGCCGGCAGCGGAGGCCCGGCGGCACCTTCGGCACGGACCGCGCTCGGCGATGGGCCGGTGGCCTCGCGGCTGCAGGCGGCGATCCTGGCGCTGGCACAGCACCGTGCTCCGGGAGGCAGCATCTGTCCCTCCGATGCCGCCCGGGCCGTGGGCGGCGAAAACTGGCGTGAACTGACCACCCAAAGCCGGGAAACCGCCGTCAAGTTGGCCCGAGCCGGAGACGTGCAGATTCTGCAGGGCGGCGTTGTGCGCGATCCGCACCGGCCGATGCGCGGGCCTATCCGCATCCGCGCCGCGGGGCAAGATTCATGAACCCCTGGCCCAAGCCCGACGTGCCGGGTCCCGGGCAGGAGTCTGTTTGGAACTACCCTCGCCCGCCGCGCTTGGAGCGGTTCACCGGCCAGATCACCGTAGAACTGGGCGATGAGATCATCGCGTCGACGACTCGGGCCTGGCGGGTGCTGGAGACGAGTCACCCGCCCAGCTACTACCTGCCTCGTGACGCTTTCGCCAAGAGCGTCTTACGTCCCGCCAGTGGGTCGTCGTGGTGCGAATGGAAGGGCCGGGCCGCCTACTACGATCTGGTGACGGCGGCCCGACAGGCGGCCAGCGCCGCATGGACCTACGACCAGCCCAACCCGCGGTTCGCCGAACTCGCGGGCGCCATCGCCGTGATGGCTGCCAACGTCGACCGCTGCACGGTGAACGGCGAACAGGTGACGGCGCAACCCGGCGGCTTCTACGGCGGTTGGGTCAACAGCTGGATCACCGGGCCGTTCAAGGGAGGACCCGGCTCCTTCGGGTGGTAGCCGTTCTGTTACGTCGACCACTCAACAACTAGAAACACACGCGTTCCCAAGGTGACCGAAAACACTCCCAACGCCGCCGTTGCCAATCCACAGCTGGGCCTATATTCTTAACTATTAACTTCCTGAAATTGTTCGCTGTTGCGCGCAAGATCGGGGAGGGACACATGACCTTTGCTCTGGGGCGGAGTTGAAGCGTCGGCGACCGTCAAGTTGACGGTCGTCGCCGCTTGCCTAGCTGCGAAAGGGATTCCGTGGTCAATCAGGCCAGTGTGGCGTCGCTCAAACCGGGCGACTCGATCCTGATTCGGATGAGCGATCTGGTCCGGGATCTGGAGAGCCAGGTCGGCAGCGACTTCAGTTTGGGATCGACCCTCGATGAGCTGACCTTGAATGCGGCGCAACTTGTTCCCGGCGCGGCGTATGCGGGTATCACGGTCAGGACGAGAACTGGTGACATTGATACCGTCGCGGCCACCGACCGTTATCCGGTCCTGCTCGACGATATTCAGCGCAGTTACAACGAAGGGCCGTGTCTGTTTGCGGCTCAGCACGATCACCTTGTTCGGGTGGACGATCTGCGTACCGAGGACCGCTGGCCGCGGTATTCCCGCGAAGCGGTGGCCACGACGCCGATTCGCTCGGTGATGTCTTTGCAATTGTTTGCTCACCGCCCCAGCTCCGCGTCGTTGAACCTGTACTCAGAGCACGTCAAAGCGTTCGGTGCGGAGTCGGCGACCTTGGGGTTGGTCTTCGCCGCGTACACGACGTTGACGTGGAGCATGTTGAGCCGTGATCAGCAGTTCAGAAAAGGGCTGAGCTCTCGGGACACGATCGGTCAAGCCAAGGGCATTCTGATGGAGCGCTTTCATATCAGTGCCGAGGCCGCATTCGAGCTGCTCAAGCGGCGCTCGCAAGAGTCCAACACGCCTGTCATCGCGATCGCTCGTCGACTCACCGACCCCGGCGAGCGGGACTTCTGGAAGCCTGCGTCATGAGTGTGAAAATCAGTGCGCCGAAGCTGGACGTAGGCGCGGTGCTGGCCCGGCAGGGCGATGACATCGACTCGCGGTATCACCCGTCGGCGGCGGTGCGGCGGCAACTGAACAAGGTGTTCCCGACGCACTGGTCGTTCTTGCTGGGCGAGATCGCGCTCTACAGCTTCATCGTGTTGCTGCTCACCGGCGTGTACCTCACGTTGTTCTTCGACCCGTCGATGACCGAGGTGACCTATAACGGCGTCTACCAGCCGCTGCGCGGTGTGGAGATGTCGAAGGCCTACGCGTCGACGTTGGACATCAGCTTCGAGGTGCGCGGCGGCTTGTTCGTGCGGCAGGTGCACCACTGGGCGGCGTTGCTGTTCGCCGCGTCGATCATGGTGCACCTGGCGCGGGTGTTCTTCACCGGAGCGTTCCGCCGGCCGCGGGAGGCCAACTGGGTGATCGGGTCGCTGCTGCTGATCCTGGCGATGTTCGAGGGCTTCTTCGGTTATTCGCTGCCCGACGACCTGCTTTCCGGCACCGGTATCCGCGCAGCGCTGTCCGGGATCACGATGAGTATTCCGGTGGTCGGAACCTGGTTGCACTGGGCGTTGTTCGGTGGCGACTTCCCGGGCACGGTGCTGATGCCGCGGTTGTATGCCATTCACATCCTGCTGTTCCCCGGCATCATCCTGGCCTTGATCGGCGTCCACTTGGCGATGGTCTGGTTCCAGAAGCACACCCAGTTTCCCGGGCCCGGACGTACCGAGACCAACGTCGTCGGGGTGCGGGTGATGCCAGTGTTCGCGGTCAAGTCTGGCGCGTTCTTCGCCCTGACCGTGGCAGTGCTCGGCTTGATGGGGGGGTTGTTGCAGATCAACCCGATCTGGAATATGGGCCCCTACAAGCCTTCACAGGTGTCGGCGGGTTCGCAGCCGGACTTCTACATGATGTGGACTGACGGCTTGATCCGCATCTTCCCGCCCTGGGAAATCTATTTCGGCCACCACACGGTTCCGCAGTCGGTCTGGGTGGCGTTGCTGATGGGTGTGATCCTCGGGCTGTTGACGGTGTATCCGTTCCTGGAGAGGCGGTTTGCCCGGGACGATGCCCACCACAACCTGCTGCAACGGCCGCGCGACGTGCCGGTGCGCACTGCGGTGGGGTCAATGGCGATCGCCCTGTACATCGTGCTGACCTACAGCGCGATGAACGACATCATCGCCTACAAGTTCCACGTCTCGCTCAACGCCACAACCTGGGTCGGGCGTATCGGCATGGTGGTGGTGCCGCCGCTGGTCTACTTTGTCACCTACCGCTGGTGCGTTGCTTTGCAACGCAGCGACCGCCAAGTGCTCGAGCACGGTATCGAGACCGGCATCATCAAACGCCTGCCACACGGCGCTTACATCGAACTGCACCAGCCCCTCGGCCCGGTCGACGGCCACGGCCATCCGCTGCCGCTGACCTACCAGGGCACCGCACTGCCGAAGAAGATGAACAAATTGGGCTCGGCCGGTACTCCCGGTCACGGCAGCCTGTTGCGCGCCGACCCTGCGGGCGAGGACGCCGCCTTGCGCCGCGCCGTCCACACCGGCGAACAGCGTGCCCTCACCGCCCTACGGGAACATCAGCACACCAACGGCTCGGGCAACGGCTCAAGCAATCACTCGAGCAATGGATCCACTAACGGTCACCGCAACGGGCGCGGCGGCTCCGACGGTTAAGACGGTGTAACAACTCAGCGCGCGGCAACCGCAATACAGCGCAACGTCGTCAACGCCGTGCGCTGGCGTGGGGGGACGTCGCGTGCGCCGACGCCGGTATGCGCAATCGCGATCAGGCCGCAGACTACACGGGTGGGGCGTTGGGGTTGCAGTCGAAACCGTCGGGCCGGCAAAGGGATCGGTGGTAGCGAGTCACTGAGGTTCAGTTGCCGGCGAACGCCCGGTATCGCTGTGACAGCACCGGCTGACGTGTCAACGGGCTCGGCAAACCAGTGCAGTGCCGGTCCAGGCCTGCGCCCGATCAGCAATCAGCCAAGCCCAGCAGGGTAATTTATTCGAAGACCACGCCCGGAATTTAGTGACAAGATGGGAAACGACGTCGGACGGGGAACATGAACCTACGAGGGTTGTATTCGTGACTATTAGGCAACGCACAACGGCGATTACGTTCTGGGGTGGGGCGGCCGCAGTTGTCTTCGCAGTGGCGTACTCCGGCGGTCGCATACAGCCGGCCGGTGCGGAGACGGGATTTGCCGCGGCGAGCGCTTCGTCAAGTTCAGCGAGGGCGACGCCCGCTCCCGTGTCCCAACCTTTGCCCGAAGCTCCCGATGGCGGAAGGGCCGGCGGCGCGATCCCGGTGCAGCCGGCCGGCGGGGGAGGATGCATCATCGGCCTGAACTGCGGGTGCACTCAACGTTCGCTTTCCTGCAGTCGGGGGCACGCCAGGCCGCGCGCCGGTGTGAACCGCAATGTGCCACCGCCTGCTCCTCCGCCGGAAGCCGGTCCCGACGGCCCGCCGCCGCCCTGACAACGAGGGTGTGACGACGAGATTTCACCGACCGGTGCTGAGGGCAAAATCACGCTGAAGATCGCGCGCCGACCGGGCCCGGAGTGGTTGGGGCACTGTCGTTCCGGGTAATCGAACCGCCATGGGTGAATGGGCGCAGTCAGATGGCCGTGCGATGGACCGGGTCAGAAACCGTGTTCGGATCTCGCCGGTCCCGGATGCAGCAGGGACGTTAGCGCCGGGCCCAGAAGCGGTCCTGCCGAGACGCTGAGCATCAGCAGGCGGAGGGCGGAGCAGGAAGTGCCGTCTCCATAGCATTGGTCCGATTCCTTTGGGCAGGAGAAGTCAGTATGGGCGATAACGCAGCAGACCCTATCGATCATCACCGCACGACTCGTGCGCACGCCGGTCAGAACATGAAGAACACCGCGGCGATGCCGGGACTGGTGTTCGTCGTGTTCGCAGTTACCGCCTTTGTCCTCGCCTTGGCTTCCTTGGCGAGCCGGCACTACCATGCGGCCGAGATATGCGTCGGTGTGGCCGTTGCTGCGGCGGTGATAGCATCGAGTTGGCTTTACGCCCAACGCAGACGGGTGCGCACCGTTGAAGATGAGTGGATGAAAGAGCACCCTGAGGCGGCGCCGGCTCCACCGGACAGCTGACGCGGCTGATTGGGAGAGCCGCCCGGCAGCTACAGTCCTCGCGGTTACTTCTTCAGGGGGTCGTGGCCCCAATTCATCAGTGAGTATCGCCATCTGGTGTCCCCGACACCTCCCGAGGGCTGCTGCTTGAGGTGCCGCTTCGCGTAGCCGACAACCTTGCGCATATGGGCGTAATCGTCTTTTGTCAGTTCACTTTCCTTCGATTTCAGGATTGCGATGATGTGTCGTCCGCTGGCGTGTCCAGTGGATTCCTTGCCACCGGATTTCTGGCCGACCTCCTTCGATTCGTCGGTCTTAAGCCACTTTTCGAGTTCGGAAGCCGTCATGTTGACGGTCTTGCGGAACTCTTCCCAAGCTTGATTGTCGTCATCCGAAGGCATCGACGCTCTCCCAGTTCAGAAGTGTTGTGGCTACTTCTTATCAGGCTTCAAAGCATTCGGCTTGTGCACCGCGTCGGCGCCGGTCTTGTCACTTTCCACCCGGTACTGCGGATCGTCCTTCGCGGCGCGAACCTGTCGGCCGCCGGCCTTCGTGTCGCTGGTGATCTTCTCTTCGACGGTGCCTTTCACGTTCTGACCGTGACTTTTCCACTGCACCTTGTCACCTTTTTTGAAGTCTTTCTCGCCCATCATGTTCCTTTCGTTTTGCGGAAAGTGGTCTGCGCGGATCAGACATGGTTTACCCGATGCGTGGGTAAGCAATCGCCTGGCAGCGGTTGTTGTAAAGCAACATCTGCAACCCAGTCAGTTGCCAGTTGACACAAAAATCTTAAATATTAAGCTAGTGAAATAGCTCGGCTGTAACGGAGGGGTGAACGATGCGCTGCGTCGTGTTCGGCGCCACCGGATACCTCGGTACCCGGCTGGTTCCCGAGTTGATTTCGGCCGGCCACGACGTGCGTGTGATGGCGCGCACTCCGGCCAAACTAGACGCCGTGCCTTGGCGTCAGCACGTGCAGGTGGTCGAGGGCGACGTCACCGACGCCGAGCAGGTGCGGCAAGCCCTGGAGGGTCAGGAGGTCCTCTACTACCTCGTGCACTCGATGCTCAAGTCGGACTTCGTCGACACCGATGCGCGGGCGGCTGCGACCGTCGCGCACGCTGCCACTGACGCCGAGTTGTCCCGCATCGTGTACATGGGCGGCATCATCGCCAAGGATCAGCAGCTGTCCGATCACCTCGCCTCGCGTGCCGAGGTGGGGCGGTTGCTGATGGAATCCGGTGTGCCCACTGTCGAGCTGCGAGCGGCGGTGATCACCGGTGCGGGGTCGGCGAGTTTCGAGATGCTGCGCTACCTGACCGAACGGCTACCCGTGATGATTATGCCGCGCTGGCTGCGCACCACGGTGCAGCCGATCGCGGTACGCGACGTGTTGTATTACCTCGTGCACGCCGCCGCTCTGCCCCCGGAAGTCAACCGGCCCTTCGACATCGGCGGCCCGGACAGGTTCACCTACACCGAGATGAGCCGGAAGTATGCCGCAGTCGCGGCGCTGCCGCGCCGGTTCGCGATCCCGGTACCGGTGCTCACACCGAAGTTGTCTTCGCATTGGGTCAACTTCGTCACCCCGATTCCGCGCGAGCTGGCGGCGTCGCTGATGGACTCCTTGAAAAACGACGTGGTCTGCGCCGAACACGACATTGCGGAACACGTCCCCGATCCAGCGGGGGGGCTAACTGCGTACGAAGAGTCCGTCGAGCTGGCCCTGGCCGGCGCGCGAGAGGACGACTTGCGCACTCGCTGGTCTCGGCCCGACGCCGATAAAGCACCGTCGCGCCCGCTGCCCACTGATCCGGAGTGGTCGGGTGGCTCGCTTCATCAAGACGTACGCGAACGCCAGGTTCAGACCGATCCTGAAACACTCTGGCGTGCAATCGAAATCAACGTCGCCGAGTCGATCGGTGCGGAACGCAGCCGGTCGGCGGCGTCGTTGGCGTGGGCGTTGCGCGGGTGGACCGGCCAACTGTCCGGCCGGGCTGGTCGCAGCGGACGGCAATCCCACCGCCTGCAATCCGGTGCGGCACTGACCGGGTGGAGTGTCGAGCAGATCGCACCGCCGCACCTGCTGCGGCTGCGGGCGGAGGCCCGGCTGCCCGGGCGGCTCTGGCTCGAGTTGTCCGTGCACGCCCACCATGATCAGGGCGCCGTTCTGCGGGAACGCGTGCTGTTCCAGCCGCACGGCCTCAGCGGTGAATCATTCTGGCGAGCTTGCGCACCGCTCCGATACGCCATCTTCAGCGGCATCGCCCGCAGCGTCAGCCGTGGCGCCGCACAGCTCAGTAAGCCAGCACCGGGGAACTTGTCGGCGGTGCACGCAACCGGCCAGACGGTGCCCTCCGACGTCTGACAAGCGGAGACGGCAATGACTTTCGTTGATAGGCGTTGGTGCTTCGCCGATCAACTGGGCCGGCACTTCCTCGACGATCCCGGCCAGCCTGTGCTTTTGATCGAATCCCGGGCCGTCTTCGGGCGTCGGCGCTTTCACCGCCGCAAAGCACATCTGGTCCTTTCCGCGCTGCGCCACCGCGCTGCCGAACTCGGCGAGCAGGCGCAGTTCTTTCAAACCGGCACCTATCGGGAAGCTCTCGACCAAGTGCGTGACCCGGTCAGCGTGTGTGGGCCCACTTCCTGGGCGGCTCAGCGCTTCGTGCATGCGTTGCCGACCGTCGAGGTGCTTCCCGAGCGCGGATTCTGCACCGACCGGGCGACATTCGAACACTGGGCGGGCAACCAACGCAGCCTGTTGCTGGAGAACTTCTACCGCGATTCGCGTCGCCGCTTCGACTTGCTCATGGACGGCAACCAGCCGGTCGCCAATCGATGGAACTTTGATGCCGACAACCGGGAGGCTCCGCCGAAAGACACCGATCGCATGGCTGTTCCGAGGCCGTGGTGGCCCGAAGAGGACGAGATCGACGAAGCAGTCCGCGCCGATCTGGACCGCTGGGAACGCGACGGGCAGGCGTCGTTCGTCGGGCGTGACGGTCCGCGAGAGTTCGCCGTGACCACTGCTGAAGCTCAGCAAGCGTTTCAGGTGTTCCTCCGAGATCGCCTTCCGCAGTTCGGGCCGAAGCAGGACGCCATGCTGTCGGCCGACCCGTGGATGGCGCACAGCGCTTTGTCTGCCTCGATGAACCTGGGCCTACTCCACCCGTTGGACTGTGCCTACGCGGCTCAAGACGCCTACAGCGACGGGCGGGCACCGCTGGCCAGCGTCGAGGGTTACATCCGGCAGATCGTCGGCTGGCGCGACTACATCTGGCACAACTACTGGCACTTCGGCGAGGCTTACCGCCGCCGCAACGCGCTGGCGGCCCGCACGCAGCTGCCGCAATGGTTCACCGAGCTCGACGCGGACGCCGTGGCGGCGCGTTGCCTGCGCGACGTACTGGCTGACGTGCGCGAGCACGGTTGGGTGCATCACATTCCGCGCCTGATGGTGCTGTCGAACTACGCGCTGCAGCGCGGTTGGCAACCAGGTGCGGTAGCCGACTGGTTTCACCGCAGCTTCGTCGACGGCTACGACTGGGTGATGATCGGCAATGTCATCGGCATGTCTCAGCACGCGGACGGCGGATTGTTGGCGACGAAGCCCTATGCCGCCGGCGGCGCCTACATCGACCGCATGAGTGATTACTGCGGGCGGTGCCGGTACCGCCCGGATCGCCGGGTCGGCGACGACGGCTGCCCGTTCACCGGCGGCTACTGGTTTTTCCTCGCCCGCAACGCCGAGCGGCTCGCCGGCAACCGCCGGATGTCTCGGCCGCTGTCCGGGATGCAGCGGCTCAAAGATCTGGACGAGGTGGTGGCCCAACAACAGCGGCTGGGCAACCGTCCGCCGTGATGCGTTGCCGGCGAACTTTTTTGCCACACTATGCAACAGTACGGAAGGAGCCGACATGGCGGTGACGATGGCATTGTTCACTCGTGACCTGCGCGTGCACGACAATCCGGTCCTGGTTCACGCAGCCACGAACGGTGACGCGGTATTGCCGGTGTTCATCGTCGACCAGGCGATCACCTCCAGCAGCTATCTGAGCCCCAATAAAGCGAGCTTTCTCGCCGCGGCTCTCACCGAACTCGACGGTGAGTTGCGTCGCCGCGGCGGGCGGCTGATCGTGCGTCACGGGCCGGTGGTGGCAGAAGTGGAGCGGATGGTCGCCGAAATGTCGGTCTCCGAGGTCCATGTGGCTTCCGACGTGAGCAGCTATGCCCAGGACCGGGAGCAGCGGCTGCGGAATTGTCTGGCCGCTTACGGCTGCCGGCTCGAAGTGCACTCGTCAACCGTCACCGTGTCCGAACCTGGTGAGCTCAGGCCGCTCAATGGGCAGAACCACTTCGCAGTGTTCACTCCGTACTACCGCAAGTGGATCGCTGCTGAAACGCGCCGGGTGCTGCCTGCACCCGGGAAGCTCAATGTCGCTAGCACACAGAGTGATCCGCTGCCGCAGGCAACTCAATTAGCGGCCGGATCACCGTCACCTGAGCTGGCGGTGGGCGGGGAAACCACCGCCCGGCAGCTGGTGAAGAAGTGGCTGGCGGGTCCGGTGGACGAATACCATCTCATCCACGACGACCTCGCCGCCGATGCGACGTCGCGGCTGTCGCCTTATCTGCATTTCGGCTGTTTCTCGCCCGTCGAACTGGTCTATCGCAGCCGATCGTCGACGGACGGGTCTGCGGCGTTCATCCGTCAGCTTGCCTGGCGTGATTTCCACGCCCAGGTGCTGGCGGCCCGTCCCGACGCCGCGCGCGAGAATTACCGCAACTCTGGCGGCGGTTGGCGCCACGATCCGACGATGTTCGACGCCTGGCGCCGCGGCTGCACCGGGTATCCGATCGTCGACGCCGGAATGCGCCAGCTGCAAGCTCAAGGATGGATGCACAACCGGGCCAGGCTGATTACCGGCAGTTTCTTGACGAAGACTTTGCAGCTCGACTGGCGGCTGGGCGCAGAACATTTCATGAGCCTGCTCGTCGACGGCGACGTGGCCAACAATCAGCTCAACTGGCAGTGGGTTGCCGGCACGGGTACGGACACCCGCCCCTACCGGGTGCTCAACCCGCTGCGTCAAGCCGAGCGGTTCGACCCCGACGGCGACTACGTGCGACGCTGGATTCCCGAACTCGCCCACCTCCCCGGCGCGCAGGTGCACAGCCCGTGGCTGCTGAAACCCGATGCGGCAACGGATTATCCGGAGCGCATCGTCGATCACCGCGAGGCCGTCGCCGCGGCGCGAATCAGCGGCGGCAGCACCCGGGCGGTCTCGGCGGCTTCGGGCAGCCACGGCCGGAACTGAGCTGCGGCAGGAGTCGACAGACGTGGACGACACCGAAGTGCTGATCATCGGCGCGGGCCTGGCCGGCCTGCGCTGCGCTGCTGTGCTGACCTCGGCGGGCCGCGACGTGGCGGTGTGGGAAGCCGGCGAGACGGTCGGCGGCCGGGTGCGCACCGACGTCATCGACGGCTTCCGGTGTGACCGGGGCTTTCAAGTGCTGAATCCGGCCTACCCGGAATTACAGCGGGCAGTGGATGTTTCTGCTTTGCGACTACAGAATTTCGCCGCCGGAGTCATCGTTCGCCGCGATCAAGGCACTGCCCAGTACGTCCATCCGCTTCACCATCCTGGCCGGCTGCTTCCGATGCTGAGGAAGGCAGCGGTCGGGCCGCGTGAGTTGGTGGCCCTGACCCGCTGGGTCGCGCCGGCGCTTCGGCCCAAAGCCCTCAAGTCGCTGCACCGCGCAGATCTCAGTCTCGCGGAGGCGTTGCAGCGGGCCGGAGTACGCGGTGAAGTGCGCAGGGTGATCGACCGGTTCCTGGCCGGTGTGCTCCTCGACGACACTGGATCGAGCTCCAACGCGTTCGCATTGTTGCTCGCGCGCACCTTCGCCCTCGGTGTGCCCGCCTTGCCAGCCGAGGGCATGCATGCCCTGCCGCTGCTACTCGCCAATGACCTGGGTGATCGAATCGCGCTGCAGCGCACTGCGAGTCGCATCGACCGCGACTCAGCCGGCTGGCGGGTTTCGGACGGTGAGCATCAGGTGCGGGCGCGACAGGTGGTGGTCGCCGCCGACCCTACGACAGCGGCGGCTCTGACGGACCAAGCGGCACCGCAGATGCACGGTGTCGTCACCGACTGGTGGGCCAGCGACGAGCCGCCGCCCGGTGAAACGCTGCTGTGGGTCGACGGCCGTGCGCCTGCGCGCGGACCGGTGCTCAACGTCGCGGTGATCAGTGCGGTCGCACCGACATATGCGCCGCCGGATCGGCATCTGATCGCGGCGTCGGCGTTACCCGGTCGCGACGGCACGGCACCGTCCGAGACCGCGACGCGCCGACATGCCGCCGATATTCTCGGTGTGGACGCCGGTCGGTGGGAGTTGGTGAAACGACACGTTATTGGCGAAGCACTGCCGGCGCAGTTGCCACCGCTCAGCGTGCGCCGACCGGTGCGCACGCCCGCCGGAATCTGGTTGTGCGGCGACCACCGCGACACCGCATCCATTCAGGGGGCGTTGGTCAGCGGCCGCCGCACCGCTGCAGCGCTACTGCGCGCTCGTTAGCATTTTGTCCATGCGGCGCAAGGCGATCGAGCACACTGTCAGATAAGGCGCTGACCACCACGGCACTGCGATGGTGACCCGCGCGCCGCCGTCGACCGGGTCCACTCGGTGGCTGGTCGCCGGCACACCGGCCACCGTCCACGACCAGAACCGGCCCGGGTCGAATTCGGTGACGACGAAGGGCACGCCGGCCGGCAGCAAGGTGTACACCGTGCCGGTCGCGTGCAGGCTGAGCTCCGGATAGGCCGGATCGAGTTCGGCGTGCCGGATCGGCGGACCCCACCGCGGCCAGGCGTCCAGATCGACCAGAAGTCGCCACGCCGCTTGCGGTGGTGCCGCGATCAACCGGTCGACTGTGAGCATGATGCCGTTGATGCCCTCACCCATGGGGGACAGGGTTCCCCGCGCAACTGCGGCTAAGCAGCTTCGACCGGATCAACTTCGATTGTCCCAGCATCCGACGGCGCGACACGGGGCCACAGTTTGCCCGCTCCGGCGAGGGGGAACCCGCCGACGATGAGCGTCACCGAACTTGCCGCCATGCCGTTTCGTTGGGGTTCTGCCCTCCGGCGCGCCCGCGTCTTCCATCCCGATGGCCTGCTGATCGAGGGTTCGATCGAGCGAACCGCACCCGCTGAGGATGGCCTGCCGATACCGTCGTGCGACGTTGTCTGCCGGGTGTCCAAGGCCCTCGGGACACCGGGCGCGTTGCCCGACATCATCGGACTGGCTCTGCGGATTCCCCCGGACGCCGACGACGGTGCCGCCTGGGACATCCTGCTGGCCTCCGCCGGCTCTGGTGTGCTGAGCCGGGCCGTCGGTCTGCGGCCGGTCACCTCGTGGACGGGGCCCACCCTGACGAGTCTGATGCCGCTGCGCTACCGGGGCGGCAACTGGTGGTTGCGCGCGCAGCTGACCACCGAGATCCCCGGCTCGGGAGTGTCGTTGGGCAACGTGCGCAAGCAACTGCAGCACGGCACGATTGAGGTCACACTCGAACAGGCTCAGGGTACTTCGCCCTTCGACGATCTGGCACGCCTGACGCTGCACGGGTTGCTTGTCGCCCCGCACGGTGGGGACGTCGCGTTCGACCCGGTACTGCACACCGCGCCCGGGGTGGAGCTGCACCCGAGCTGGCTCGCGGGCCTGCGGGCGCGCGCCTATGACCGCAGCCGCGACGGCCGCGACGCCGACTGACGGTGCCGGCACGCCAGCAGCACCCAGGACAGGGCCGCGGCGGCGAAGGCCAGCGCCTGCGCGATGCGGGTGGCATGGGACGGGTAGCACACACCCGCGACGTAGCGCTCGGTGAACCCCGCCGTCGGCAGCGGATTCATCCCGGCCCGAACCCGAGCCCACTCTTCGAGTCGGGTCAGCGGGCACGGTAACTCGAAAGCCACCACGCACACCCCCCAGCCGACGGCGGGTAGGTGCAGCACAATGCTGCGCGGCCAGCGCAGCGCCAGGAACCCGCCGCTGGGCAGGTAGAGCAGGTAGCCGAAGTGTGCGCCAACGGTCACGGCGACGGCGGCAACATATCTTCGGTTCATGCCGCCCCAACTAGGGTGTGCCGGCGCGCAACTGGTAACGCCGCTCGGCATAGGCCAGGTCGTCACGCCACAGTTTGCCGGCCGCGTAGCGCATCAGCGGGGTGATCAGTGGCGCCGCGGTCAACGCCCGCGTGAAGCCCGAGCGGTCTGATTGTGCGATGACGGCTTCGGTCACCGCGGTGCGCGGCCGGCCGTCGGAGTGCAGAGACAGTGGCGTGGCATGGGTTTCGACGACCGAGCCGGCGCCTTCCCCGTCGACGATGCGCATGACGATGCAGCGGGCCTGCGGACTGGTGAATTCCGCGACGACGGGCACCCCCAGCCGGCCGAGGCGGAAGGTCACCGCGACCAGGAAACGGTCGCTTTCCTCGGTCGGCGTGGTGAGAACTTCGAGCCGGGTGAACGAGTACGGGTGAAACCACGCGCCGTGCCATGGATCAAGCCGGTTGGCGATGATGTCTGAAGGCTCACAGACACCGACCACCTGCGTTGCGGCAGCCAGGGTGTCGCCGATCGGCCGGGTCGACATGACCGGCTCCTCTAGCGGCGCCTCACCGCCCGCGGCGTCCAAGCGCACCCAGATCAGCACACCGTCATCGTGACTGGGATATGTCGTCCAACCGAACCCGTCGAAGTCACCGTCGATCGTCAACCCGTGCCAGCGGCAGATCAGGGCGCCGCAGTGCACGGTCGCGGTGGCGAGATCCGCCCCGAGATGCGGGCAACTGCGCGGACCGACGCACAATTCGCCGTTCTGACCGCGCCACGCGACGATCTCCACACCGGCGACCCGCGTGCCGAGGGCACGACCGGCGGCCAGCGAACGGCTCTCGGCGAACACGTACCAGTTGCCGGTGGGTCGGCGCTGCGAGCGGTTCAACGCGGCGTCGATGATGGCCGGTTGTGCGTCGCGGTACGTCGGACGTTGACCAGCCCAGCTGATCGGCGCCATCAGTTGCAGCGGCCAGTCTTTCGGCCAACGTCGCCGCACACGGTCGTGAATGTTCATCGCCGGCGCTGCCTTTCTCGGGTGGCGAGCCACCGCAGCACCGGAGATCGACCTTCGTTGGCGACGGTGTGCAGCGGATGGCCTGCAAGCCCCCATTGTGCCAACAGGTGGTTGGCGGCCGACCAGCCGCTGGTCGCCGCACGCTCCATGAGCGCTACCGGTAGGTCGATACGGATGCCGTCACCGGCCAGGACCAGCCCGGGCTGAGGCGAGATGACGTGCGGTCGGTCCGCGTAGGTGCCGGGCGCGAACAACGGACAATCGCTTCGGTACAGCACGCGTTCGCGCACTACCTTCGCCTCGGCCGTCTCCGGATAGATCTCCTGCAGCCGGCGCAGCATCGCGTTGCCGGGAAGCTCGTCGGGCAGTGCGTACGAATGCAATTCGACTACCGAGCCGTGATGACGCTGCGCCCACTGGGCGGCTTCGTGCTCGTAGCGCTCCAGGACGCTGATGTTGTCGATCGGCTCGTGGCCGGCGGTGCCCAGAAACGCGGGCCGGTGCGCGGCCACGGGTCGATCGAGCCACAGCCGGTGCACGGCGAAGGTCGGGGCGGTGCGCAACCGCTGGATGTTGTCCCGCCACGATGCGTCGCCGAGATCTCCCGACGCGTCCACCAGATGCTGCAGACCGGTGACATCGGTGGCCAGCACCACCGCGTCGGCGTCCAAGTGGTCTTCGCGACCGGTGCGCACCCGAAAGGTGGTTTCCGGCGCGGTTCCGCCGATCGTCTGGATGCTTGCCACTTCGGTGCCCAGCCGGAACCGCACCCCGCGCCCGGTCAAGTACTTCCGCAGCGGGTTCCACAGTGCGACGTCGTAATTGGCGTTCGGGACATCGAAGATCAGGCCCTCACTGGAGCCGAGGAAGTAGATGTGAAACATGGTCGCCAGCTCGGCGGCCGACAGCTGGGTTGGATCGGCGAAGAAGCTGCGGGAGAACACCTCGAAGGCGAGATGACGCGCAGGCGTCGGGAAATTGATTGCTTTGAGAAAAGTTTCGGCGTCGGTATGGTCCAAGTCGTCGTAAATCCGCGGCACCGACACTGACGCCAGCGGCGCAGCGGCGCGGGCATTGATCCGTGCCAGGTCGCTGAATCGGAAGGTGGGACTACGCAAAGCGAACAGTAAGGCGTTCCACGGCGGTGTTCGTGGCAGGCCGCGGAAAGTATCGCGACGGCCGGCGCCGTCGATGAGCGGGTAGTCGTCGACCGGAGTCAACATGGACAGCTGCGGGTCGACGCGGCGCAATAGCGCGCGCAAGTTGTAGTACTGGCGAAAGAACGCGTGGAATCCGCGGTTCATCGCCAGATCGGTACCGTCGGGGCCTTGTTGCTCCTCGGTCCAGCCGCCCACCCGACCGCCCAGGTAGCGTTCGCGTTCGACGACGTCGACGCTGACGCCGCGTTCGGCCAAACCGGTCGCCGCGGTCAGGCCCGCGATGCCAGCGCCGACGACGACTGCCCGCGGCCGCGGTGACATGGCGTCAGCGGTGGGCAGCCCGCCGGGCGCCGGGATCGTGTGGTGGCGCCGGTCGATCATTGCGGCGCGATACCGACGAAAGTGTGGACGATGTTGCTTTCCCAGCCGGGCATGGTTTCGCTGCAAACCGCGGTGAACCCGGCGTCGCGCAGCCGTCGGCGCAGCCGGTCGGCGCCGTCGAAAGAGAGCACGCTGCGCCACAAATGGCGGTAGAGCGTGGTGTCGCGGGTGTGCCGCCAGCCAGCGGGAATGATGATGCCCCAGCACACCGCATGCCATACCGCGGTGGCCGCACGCGAGTCCCGCACCGAATAGTCGTGCACCGCCAGAGTGCCGCCTGGCCGCAGCAGCGTCCGGAAGGCCTGCAACTGGCTGTCGGGGTCGGCAAGATTGCGTATCAGGTATGCCGCGAAGATGGCGTCGAACGGGCCGCTGACGCCGTGATCGGCGAGCTTCTCGATGGGTGAGTGCACGAACTGCACCGACGGCGGCCATAGCTTGGCCCGTGCGGTGTCGAGCATTCCCTGCGACGCGTCGACGGCGACGATCTCGGCCTCCGGCGCGACTGTGAGCAGCGCTGCCGTCGATGCGCCGGTTCCACAGCCGGCATCCAGCAGCCGTAATCCTTTCCCGCGGCCGGGGATTTGCATGCGGCGCGCCGAGCGGCGCAGGTGCGTGTGATAGCCGGGATTCGCACCGACCAGTCGGTCGTACGCGGCGGCTCCGACGTCGAAAGCGGCCGGCACCTCGCCGCGCGGCAGGCCGGTGTTACCCACGCTCACGTTGGCGCTCCCATCCCAGCAGTACCGCGGTGACGAGGGCGAAGCCGAAAAGGAAGTCCTCGACCGGAATGTCAAAGGGGAACCGCAATCCGGTGATGTGCGCGCTGTTGTAGATCACCACGGGCGCGCTCAACTTGGTCAGCCAGCCGTCGACGAGGCTTTGGAACCCGAACACGATCAGCATCGACAGCCAGTAGGCGGGTCGCCGGAACAGGCCGGTCCGCAACACGCCGACCTCGACAGCGCAGACGACGACTGCGGCCAGTACGGCCGGCACGGTGTAGCCCAGCCCGCTCACCGGCGCTCGACCCGGTCGAGGATGGCGTTGACCGCGTCGTAGGTCAGCAGTGCGCACACCGGGATGACGAAGAAGAACAACACTTCCTCGATCGGCACCCGCACCGGAAGGTAAAGGCCGATGATGTAGGCGGGGTTGTATGCCCACACATGAGCGGCGACCGCCACTTCATCCCACACCAAAAACACTGCCGCAACCGGTAACACGGCACCCGCGAGCCGGCGTGGCCGGCGGTACACGCCGGGTCTGAACACCTCCAAGGGCATGGTGATCGCCAGGCATGCGGCGAGCAGAATCAGGTACTGCCAGCGGTCGGTCATACCGAACCAGGTGCGCGTTCGCCGGACGAGCGCGCTCGCCACGAGCGGACCAAGCCGGCGCCGGCAACCTGGAGGCGTCGCGCGATGCCGACGCTGGCGCGGTGGCTGAATACCGCGAAGTCGCTGGCTTCGATCCGATCCAGGATCTCCGAGTACAGCGTCAACGCCGTTGTCACACAGGGCCGCGAGCGCAGCGCGAGCAGCGGTACTCCGGCGGCGGCGAACCGGTAGACACCCCGGGTGATGTGATGCTGTTCGGCGAGTGCGCGCCGGACGCGCTCGTCGGTGCACCGATGGGCGTGACACCACATCAACAGTTCCCGGTCGACGCCGTGGCCGGCCAGTTCGTCGGCGGGCAGGTACACCCGCCCACGCTCCAAGTCTTCGTCGACGTCGCGCAGGAAGTTCGTGAGCTGAAAAGCAGTGCCCAGCGCGGCGGCGTAAGGTGCGGCTTCTTCTGCGGGACCGACCGTGCCGAGTATCGGTAGGAGTTGCAGGCCAATGGCTTCGGCGGAACCCTTGATGTATCGGTTAAGCGAGGTGCGGTCGGGATAGTCGGCGATGGTCAGATCCATCCGCATCGAGGCCAGGAAGTCGTCGAACAGTTCCGAGGCGATTCCGTAGCGGCGTGCGGTGTGGGTGACCGCCGCGAGCACCGGGTCGTCGTGGTTGTCGCCGCCGGTGAAGAAGCGCTCGCAGAGCTGCTGTAGCCGCTCGGCCCGAGCGTCGGTGGGCAGACCGGAGTCCAAGTCATCGAGGATGTCGTCGGCGTGCCGGGCAAAACCGTAGAGCGCGTGCACCGGCGGACGTTGATCCGGTGCTAGTAACCGGGTGGCCAGGAAGAACGTCCGCCCGTGCCGGGCGTTGATCTCGCGGCACCGTCGGTATGCTGCGCGCAACCGCGGGTCGTCGATGCCGGCGGCGTCCAATTCGGTGCGGATCACGGCAGCTGCGCTTCGGTCGCAGCGGCGGTCGTCGCTCGGGTGGACCGAGTGACGGTGCCGGTGATGCGGTCGGCGGCCAGCCGCCCGGAGATCAACGCGGTCGGAACACCGACGCCGGGCACCGTCGATGACCCGGCCAGCACCGCGTTGGGCGCGCCGCGCACGGTGTTGGCCGGCCGGAACGGTCCGGTTTGGCCGAAGGTGTGGGCCAGCGCGAAGGGGGTCCCAAACGCCATGTCCTGGCGCGCCCAGTCGGCCGGAGTGGTGACCTGCAGTATCTGGGCGTCGCTGCGCAACCCGGGCAGTAGACGATCTGCGACGGTGTCGACGATCTGCTCGGCGTAGGCGTTGCCGCTGCGCGCCCAGTCGATCGCACTGCGTTGCAGGTTGGGCGCCGGTGCGAGCACGAAGAGCAGGTCACGCCCGGCCGGAGCGAGAGCCGGATCACCGGCTGTGGGTCTAGTGACCAACAGCGAGGGATCACGCATCAGTTGGCCGTCGCGGATGATGTCGGTGAACGTCTGGTCCCACGAGGCGCCGAAGGAAATGGTGTGATGCGCGGTGTCGGCGGGGACGCTGCGGCAACCCACATGCACCACCACCGCCGACGGTGAAGGCCGCAGCGCCAGCGGGCGTCGGGGCTGGTGCCCCAGCAGCGAATAACTTGATGGCAGTTCGGTTGTCAGAACCACTGCGTCAGCAGCGATGCGCCGGCCGCCGTCGGTGTGCACCCCGGCGACGCGGTCGCCGGTGCGCTCGAGTTCGGTCACCTTCTCGCCGTAGTGAAACAGCACGCCGGCGTCGGCGGCTGCGGCGGCCAGGCTGTCGGATAGCGCCCGCATCCCCCCGACGGGAAAGTACACGCCGGAGATTGTGTCCATGTAGGCGATCACCGCGTAGGCCGCCAGCGCGTCCTGCGGTGCGACCCCGGCGTACAGCGACTGGAAGGTGAACACTCGCCGTAGCCGCTCGTCGGCGATGTAGCGCCGCACCATGGTGTCCCACTTGCGGAACCCGCCAATCATCAACAGCCGCGCAAGATTCGGCGTCAGCAGTGACAGCGGCGAATCGAAGTTCTTCGCGATGAATCCGTCGAATTCGGTGCAATACAGGCGGGTCAGCCACTCGCGAAGCCGCCGATACCCCGCAGCTTCGCGCGGGCCGGCGAAGTGCTCGATGTTCGTGGCCATCCGGTCGGCGTCGGCGTGCACGTCGAGGGCGCTGCCGTCGGCGAAGGTGGCGCGGTATGCCGGATCCACCGGCCTAAGGGTGAGCCGACGCTCCCGCGTCTCGCCCACGGCGGCGAAGACGTCGTCGATGATGTCAGGCATCGTCAGGACCGTGGGGCCGGTGTCCAACCGGTAGCCGTCGATGTCGGCCCGGCCGGCGCGCCCGCCCGGCCACGGTTCGCGTTCAACGACGGTGACCTGCCTGCCGCGCCCGGCCAGATGCAGTGCGGCCGCCAAGCCGGCCAGACCAGCGCCGACGACGACCACATGATCGGTGTTTCCCGGTACGGTGCGCATTACGCGCACGCTACCGGGGCCGGGTGCGTCATTGCGCGCGCTCCGTGCAAACGGCGGCCATGTTGGTCAGCGCAAACCGCACCGATTCGTCAACTAACATGTCGCTCACATGGTTTCGCGCTGACGCCACGCGGTCGGTGATCATTTCCTCGATCCACTGCACGGCGCCGGTCTCGACGATGATTGCCCGCCAGCGCTGCACCGCGTCGTCGTCGAGCTCGTCGCTGTTCATCAGTTCGGCGAGCTGACGCCGGGTCGGGCCATCGGCCAGTTGGTGTGCGGCCATCACAAGGCTGGTCGGCTTGCGTTCGACCAAGTCGCCACCGCTGGGCTTGCCGGTGGCCGACGTCGACCCGAAGACGCCGAGGATGTCGTCGCGCAGCTGGAAAGCTTCCCCGACCGCAGTGCCGTAACGGCCGAGCTTGGACAGGATGTGGTCGTCGCAGCCCGCCATCGCCGCACCGATCTCTAAAGGCCGGCGCACCGTGTAGTTGCCGGATTTGCGGCGGGCCACGTCAAGCACCGCTTCCAGCGCAGGGAGATCGCGAACGTCACCGGCCAGGTCGGCGAACTGGCCCACCGCCAGTTCGGTGCGCATAGCGTCGTATCGCGGCCAAGCATCGCGCAGCGCCCGCCGATCCACACCGCTCTCGCGCAGCATCTGCTCGGCCCAGATCAGACACAGATCGCCGAGCAGGATGGCGGCCGATTCGCCGAACTTGCCTGCCGAGCCGGACAGACCGCGGTCGCGGTGCCAGTGCCCGAGTTGGATGTGCGCTGCGGGACGGCCGCGCCGGGACGCCGAGCCGTCCATGACGTCGTCTTGCAGCAGGGCGAAGGCGTGCAGCAACTCCAGGCTGGCGGCTGCGCCGAGGGCCGCGTCGCCGGGCATGGCGCCGCTCAGCCAGCCCAGGTACATGAAGGTCGACCGTAGGCATTTGCCCCCGGACACGAAGTTCATCAGGATGTCGCCGGCGACCTCGACGCCGGCTCCGCGCAACTCCTGCTCGCAGCGCTCGGCGACGAATTCTGCGACCCGCCGCAAGACCGCGCCGCGCACATCGGAACGCCAAGCGTCGAAGTTGGCGGGATCAGCCCACAACCCGCTGGTCAGCGCTTCGTGCTCTGCGACCGGCACCAACGACAGACCCCGCGTCAAGGCCCGTGACTCGCCCACCGACGCCCCTCTCACAAGCTCTGGTGCTCGCCGGCTAGAACGGCTCAACGTCTGCGTTGATACCCGTTGACATCTTTGGCAAACCGACGGCGGCAGCACCCAATCTCTTCACAACCTTAAAGGTTCACTTTTTTAATCTCTAGCGGGAGGGGGTCGGTGCGGCCTGTATCACGCTCGGGCCGGCGGCAGCGTCGCAGTCAGGACCGCAACGGCGGCTCCGTCGCCGCGGTAGTCGCCAATCCTTCCAGCCACAGTTGGTGCTGGCGGTGCATACGGTTGGGCGTCAGCACATTGCCCAACCGGGCCAGCAAGCCATATTGCGTCTCTTCGGTCCTGATGTGGCAGCCGCCGTCCGGGGTCGGGGTCAGCAGCCATGCATGGTAGGCCTCGACGCCTCGACCTTCAGCCAACCAGGCGATACGTTGCATCGGCTCGAATTCGGTGACCTTCGTGCGCAGCCTCACCCCGAACGTCTTCCAGCGAAAGGTGGTGTGCTCGCCCAGTGCTTGCGCCCCTCCGTCGAGGACGACGTCGGCCGAATTCGAGTAGTAGGTCGGCCAAAGCGGAGCTTTGACCAGGCACGCCCAGACGTTCTGCACCGGCGCGGCGACGCTGAGTTCGTTGCTGACGAACACCGGTGCCCGCCGGGGATCGAACCGTTCCGGCCAGCGAATCGGTGAACTGTCCACGTTGCCTTGTATAACTCTTCTCCGGTGAACGTTCGCCGATTTCCGGCATATCGTGAGCCGATGACCGCCTCCCGACGTGAGCGCCTCGCGCTCGTCGAAACCTTTCGTGCTGTGGGACCCGACGCACCCACCCTCTGCGGCGCATGGACCACCCGAGATCTCGCCGCTCACCTGGTGCTGCGGGAACGACGTCTCGACGCGACGCCTGGAATCCTGATTCCGGCGCTGGCCGGCTACACCGCCAAAGTGCAGGATCAACTCGCACGGTCGAAAAGCTGGGACGAGTTGGTCGACCTGGTGGCAGCCGGGCCGCCGCTGTACTCGCCGTTCAAGGCGCTGGACTCGGTGGCCAACCTCGGCGAGCTGTTCATCCATCACGAGGACGTGCGCCGCGCGGTCGAGGGCTGGCAGCCGCGGGCGCTCGATGCCTCGATCGCCACAGCGCTTCGCCGGCCGCTTCACTTGATGAGTCGGCTGACGCTGGCCAAGGCGCCGGCGCAAGTGGTGCTGCGAACATCAGGCGGTGAACAAATAGCCGCTGTGGGCCGTGGTCCGGCGGTCACGGTGACCGGTGAAGCGCAGGAGTTGTTGTTGTTCGTCGCGGGCCGTGCGGTCGCGAATGTTGAGTTTGACGCCGATCCCGAGACTGTTGCCGCGGTGCAGGAAGCGCGGCGGAGCCTGTAGCGTCCGCCGATCGATTCAGACGGTCGTGCGGCCGAGGACGTGGCGCAGGGCCTGCTCCAGCTGCGGGTGGCGGAACCGGTGACCGGCTCGTTGCAGGCGAGCAGCAACGACGTTCTGGTTCGCGCACGCGAGCTCGCGAGCGCCCTGCTCGCCGAGCAGCACCCGCGGGCCCAGCGGCGGCACCCGCAGCACCGCGGGCCGGTGCAGGACGTGTGCGAGGGTGCGGGTGTAGTCGATATTGCGGGCCGGCTGCGGTGCGACGGCGTTGACCGGTCCGGACAGTGCGGTGTCCCACAGCCCTCGGTGATAGATGTCGACGAGGTCATCGACGCCGATCCACGACAGCCACTGATGGCCATCGCCGATCGGCCCGCCGAGCCCGGCGCTGAACAGCGGGCGCAGCAGCCGAAGGGTGCCTCCGCGCGGGGACTGCACGATGCCGGTGCGCACCTGCATGACCCGAACGCCTGCCTGTTCGGCCGGGGTAGTCGCGCCTTCCCACTCGGCGACCACGTCGGCGAGGAAACCGTCGCCGCGGCCGCTGTCTTCGGTCAACGGCTCGTCGCCACGGTCATAGCCGTAAAACCCGATCGCTGACGCGGACACCAGCACAGCCGGCCGGTCGTCGCTGCGTGCGACCAGTTCGGCCAGGCGCCGGGTCGGCGCGATTCGGCTGTCGCGGATCGCACGGCGGTGTGCGTCACTGAACCGGCCGGCGATCGAGGCGCCGGCCAGATGGACCACCGCGTCCACCCCGGCCAGCAGCCCCGGGTCGGGGTCGTCCGGAATCCACCGCCGCTCAGCGGAATTCGTGGCGGCGTGGCGTACCAGCCGGATGACCCGGTGGCCGCCGGTGGTCAGGAAGGCGGTCAGCGCCGAACCGACCAGCCCGGAGGATCCGGTGACGGCGACGGTCTGCGGTGACAGGCCGTTCTCGGTGGCCCGGCGATGCGTTGCGAGATCGTCGGCCAGCTGCTGATGCCGGTAGCTGAACATCGGGCGCAGCGCGAACGCCGGGACCGGGGTGTCAACGCGATCGATCACCCGGGTGCGCATGCCGTCGACCTCGGCGAAGTCGTGCGTGTGCCGCCAGCGGACGGCCCACCGGACCGGCAGCGACGCCGGCCCGTCCGAGCCGATCTGGTCGACGAAACGCCGCGGCGGGTCGTAGGCGTCGGGCTGGTGGTCGGCGACCCAGCGCAGCCCGCCGGGCAGCGCCAGCCGGGCCTGGCCGTCGGCCAGCGAGTCGGCTTCGTTGAGCAACCGCATCGGCGACCAGGGCGGCGACAGCCGGGCGAAGGCTCCCGGCCGGCCGTGCCAAGCGAACACCTCATCGCGCGGCGCGTCGACCACGCTGGCGTACTGCAGACTCATCGCTCGACGGTACAGCGACGGGCAGCACCTCGAGCAGCAGCTAGCGGTCCGGCAACGCGTGCTCGACGATGGGCAGTCGGGGCCGCGGCTGGCGTTCGGAGCGCTTGGCGGACAGATACACCTGGGCGGTTTGCTCGGCTACGGTACGCCAGTCGAAGTCGGAGGTCAGCCGTTGTCGAGCGGCCCGGGCGCGCCGCTGGGCGGCGGCTGGATCGTCGAGCACCGTGCGCACCGCCAGCGCCAGGCCGGCGACGTCTCGGGGCGGGAAGGACGTTCCCGTCTGGCCGTCGATCACCGCCTCACCGAGGCCGCCGGTGTTCGACGTCACCAGTGGGATGCCGGCCGCGGCGGCTTCCAGGGCGACGAGTCCGAACGGCTCGTAGTGGCTGGGAAATACCGCGGCGTCGGCGCGATGGAGCAGGGTCAGCAACTGCTGGTGGTCGGCGCGCCCGAGGAACTTCGTCGCCTTGAGCACCCGGTGCTTGCGGGCCTGTTCGACGAGCCAGTCCTGCTGCGTGCCGTCCCCGGCAATGGTCAGCGTCGTCCCGGGGTGCGTGCTCCTGATACGGGGCAGTGCGGCAATGACGTCGTGGACACCTTTCTCGTATTCCAGCCGGCCGACGAACAGCAGTTCGGCCGGCCCGCTGCGGCGGCGACGCAACGCGAACGGCCAGCGGGCCGCGTCAATACCGTTGCGGATCACGGTGATCTCGGACAAACCCGGTCCGAACAGCTCAGTGATCTCATCACGCATCGAGGCCGAACAGGTGATCAACGAATCGGATTCGCGCACCAGCCACGACTCGAGCGCGTGCACTTGACGGCTGATCGGCCCGGCAACCCAGCCGGAATGCCGACCTGCTTCGGTAGCGTGCATGGTGGAAATCATTGGCACGTCGAAAAATTCGGACAGTGCGATGGCGGGGTGGGCCACCAGCCAGTCGTGCGCGTGCACCACGTCGGGACGCCAGGCGCGCCCCCCGGTCTGCTTCAGCGCGAGCCCGGCGCGGATCATGGCGTGGCCCATGGCCAGCGTCCAGGCCATCATGTCGCTGCTGAAGGTGAACTCGTGCGGATCATGCGCCGCGGCGACCACCCGCACACCGTCGCTGATGTCCTCGGAGGTCGGGTGGGTGCTCGGATCGGTGGCGGTCGGGCGGCGCGACAACACGACCACTTCGTGTCCGGCGTCTGCCAGCGCAGTCGACAGCTGGTGCACGTGTCGGCCCAGCCCGCCGATCACCACCGGCGGGTACTCCCACGACACCATCAGGATTTTCATCGCGGCAGTCTTCGCGCGTCCAACGCCCCGAAGAGCCCGTCGGCCCGGTTCCAGCCGTCGGCGAGCCGCTGCGCTGCCTCGCGCCGGCCCGACGCCAGCGCCCCGGCGATCTCCCGGGTGGCGTGCGCGTGCAGATGCGCGCGGTAGCGGGCATAGTCGGCCGCCGAATCCTTGCTCACCATGAACGGCCAATCGCTGGACACCGTCAGCAGCGTCTCCCGCAGGATCTGGTCGGCGATGCGGTCGCGGGGGGTGGGGCCGTCCAACGACGCAGGCTGGGCCAGCGCCTTGTCGACCGTGCTCAGCGCCGTGTCGACCACCTCGAGGTTGAGCTGCACCAGATCAGCGACCTTCTCGCCGGCCCACACCTGCCAGTCCTTGCCCGAACCCCAGGAGCTGCGTGGTATGTCGACCGGCGAGCCGACGAATCCACCCGTGACCGCGTCGCGCAGCGTGCCGACCCGCACGCCGGCGGCCGGCAGTGCCCGCAGCACCCGCGCCAACCAAACCGGTCCCTCGTACCACCAGTGGCCGAACAGTTCGGTGTCGAACGCCGCCACCACGTGGGCGGGGCGGCCGATCCGCTCGGATTCGGTGAGCAACCGGCGGCGCACCACGTCGACGAAGTCGGCGACGTGCTCATCGACCGCGCGGTCGGCGCGCTCGGGATCGTAAGGCGCCTTGGCTTCCGAGGGGACACTGCGGCCGGTGACGCGTGCCGGCTTCAGGCCGGTGTGGTGGTCGTAGGTGTGGAAGTCGCGGTAGGCGGCGTGGCCGGGGTAGCCGGATTTCGGCGACCACACCCGGTAGCTGACCTGAAGGTCGCGCCCGAACGCCACCACGTCGGTGTCACCGACCGGCCGGCCCAACGCGGTGTCGCCGTGCAACGACGGTCCGTCGACCATGAAGTGACCGACGCCGGCGGCGGCGTACTCGTACTCCATGCCCGGTGCGTATGCGCATTCCGGCGCCCAGATGCCGGTCGGTGTGTGAGCCAGCCGCTGCTGCGCGTCGGCGAGGCCCTCACGCAGCGCGAATTCGCGGAGCCGCGGCGTGAGCAGCGGTGCAAATGGGTGTGAGAGAGGACCGCCCAGCAGTTCCAGGGTGCCCGTGTCGATGAGTGCGCGCAGCAGCGGACTGGCGCCGTGGCGCCACAGGGTGGCGAAGTCGGCGAGCGCTTGGCTGGCTTCGGCGTGCTCGCGTATCCCGAACGCCCGCAGCGTGTCCGGCTGACGCGCTGCGGATGAAGCGGAGGTGAGGGCGGGCCGGGCGCCGGCGGCTTCGGCGGCGCGCATCTGCCAGTTGGCCAGCCAGTGGTACATGCCGTCGAGGCAGTACGGATCGTCGAGTTGCGCGGTCACCACCGGCGTCATCCCCAGCGTGACCAGCCGCTGCCGGTCCTCGCCGGCCAGCGTGTGCAGCACCCGCAGCAACGGCAGGTAAGAAGCTGACCAGGATTGATAGAGCCACTCCTCGCCGACCGGCCAGCGACCGTGATGCGCCAGCCAGGGCAGGTGGGTGTGCAGGACCAGGCTGAAAAGACCCGGCACCCGGCTACCGGTCGGTCGATTCATCTGCGCCACTCCTCGATGCCGGCTTGGCAGCTGTTCAAGCCGGCATCACCGACCGCGGTGCGGCTCACGGCCGCACCGCGGTCGCGATCAGATCGAGACTGTCATCGATGCGGCGGATGTCCTGCGGATCTTCTGACCCCACCACGTCGAAGTCGGCCGCGGTCACCGAGGCGACATCGCGCAACAGTTCGGCGGGCCAGGGTGCGTCGGCGATCGCCCGGGCGATCTGGGCGTTGATGATCGAGCCGCCGTGCCGGGCGTCCATCTCCAGCAGCCGTGGTCCATGAAAAACTCCGTACACCCCGTCCATCGCCAACCCGCCGTCGACCAGCAGTTCGATCAGTTCATCGGCGTTCAGCTCGCGGGTGTGGAAGGGATTGATCGGAGTGTCGCGGCCGGGGGAGAAGGTGATCCGGTTGGGTGTGGACACCATCAGCAGTCCCGACGGCCGCAGCACCCGGGCGCACTCCCGGATGAATCCAGGCTGGTCCCACAGGTGCTCGATGACCTGGAAATTGACCACGGCGTCGACTGAGCCGTCAGCCAGCGGAAGCTCCTTCAGGTTGGCATGCATCACCTCCACTGCGGGATAGCGGGCGCGCACGTGGGCCACTGTGGCGGTGTCGTAGTCGACGGCGATCACCCGGCGGGCCACGTGCGCGATCAAGTCGGCTCCGTACCCCTCCCCGCAACCGGCCTCGAGCACATCGCGGCTCGCGCACCGCCCAGCCAGCCGCTGATAGACCACTTCGTGGCGGCGAAACCAGTAGTTCTCCACTTCCAGGCCCGGAATGGTGCGCTCGCCGGTCAGCATCAAGGCCGCATCGGCGCCTGGCGGATCGTCGACGGGACGGTGATCGGGGGCAAAAGCGGTCATTGGAGAGCAGGCTATCGGCGAAGCGCCGCGGGGGCGAACGGGTCGCCACGGATCCGGGTGCGAAGCCGCAGCCCGCGGGGATGTGGGCCACGCAACAACCGAAGGAGGAAGCGGCGAACACCCGATCCGACCAGCTATGGTGAAGGAGCAGTCCGAACTAAGTTACCGGCTAGTAACATGCGAGTTCGGACGCATAGTCGCTACCACAAATTCTGCCGCGGACCGCGGCCGAATCCTTCGAGGAGGATTAACCACACCCATGACGAACATCGTGGTTCTGATCAAGCAGGTTCCCGACACCTGGTCGGAGCGCAATCTTACCGACGGTGACTACACCTTGGACCGTGAGGCAGCGGACGCGGTACTCGACGAAATCAACGAACGTGCCGTCGAAGAGGCGCTGCTGATCCGGGAGAAAGAAGCCACTGACGGCGCTGAGGGATCGGTGACCGTCCTGACCGCGGGCCCGCAGCGCGCCACCGAAGCGATTCGCAAGGCGCTGTCGATGGGCGCCGACAAGGCGGTCCATCTGCTCGACGACGGGCTGCACGGCTCCTGCGTCGTGCAGACCGGCTGGGCGTTGGCCCGCGCGTTAGGCACCATCGAGGGCACGGAACTGGTCATCGCCGGTAACGAGGCCACCGACGGCGCAGGCGGCGCCGTGCCGGCCGTCATCGCCGAGTACCTGGGCCTGCCGCAACTTACCCACATGCGCAACCTGACCGTCGGTGACGGCAAGATCACCGGCGAGCGCGAAACCGACGACGGGGTGTACACACTCGAGGCTGCGCTACCGGCCGTGGTGAGCGTGAACGAGAAGATCAACGAACCGCGCTTCCCGTCCTTCAAAGGCATCATGGCCGCCAAGAAGAAGGAAGTGACCACTCTCACCCTCGCCGAGATCGGTGTCGAGGCTGACGAGGTGGGATTGGCGAACGCCGGTTCGAAGGTGCTGACGGCCAACCCGAAACCGCCGAAAACCGCCGGCGAGAAGGTCACCGACGAGGGTGACGGTGGCAGCAAAATCGCTGAGTACCTGGTCGGTGAGAAGCTCATCTGACTCTCGCGACACCGCTGATCCGCACACCCACTTCGACACTGGAAGACGCGAACCAACTCATGGCTGAAGTACTGGTACTGGTCGAGCACGCCGACGGCGCGCTGAAGAAGGTCACGACCGAATTGCTCACCGCCGCCCGGAAGCTGGGCGAGCCCGCCGCCGTCGTCGTCGGCGCTCCCGGCACCGCAGAGCCGCTGATCGACGGGCTCAAGGCGGCCGGCGCCGAGAAAATCTACGTCGCCGAATCAGACATCGTCGACAACTATCTGGTCACGCCGTTCGTCGACGTGCTGGCCTCGCTGGCCGAATCGGCCAGCCCGGCCGCGGTCCTGCTGTCCTCCAACGCCACCGGTAAGGAGGTGTCTGGCCGGCTGGCCGCGCGGACCGGCGCGGGCCTGCTGGTCGACGTGGTCGACGTAGGGGAAGGCGGCAAAGGCGTGCACTCCATCTTTGGTGGTGCGTTCACCGTGGAGGCGCAAGCTAACGGTGACACCCCGGTGATCACCGTGCGGGCCGGGGCGATCGACGCCGAACCCGCCGACGGTGCCGGCGAGCAGGTCACCGTCGAGGTCCCTGAACCTGCGGAGAACGCCACCAGGATCACCGACCGCCAGCCCGCGGTCGCCGGGGACCGCCCAGAGCTCACCGAAGCCACGATCGTGGTGTCCGGCGGCCGTGGTGTGGGCAGCGCCGAAAAGTTCAGCGTGGTCGAGGATCTCGCCGATTCGCTCGGCGCGGCTGTCGGCGCGTCGCGCGCCGCGGTGGACTCCGGCTACTACCCGGGCCAGTTCCAGGTGGGTCAGACCGGCAAGACGGTCTCGCCGCAGCTCTACATCGCCCTGGGCATCTCCGGGGCGATCCAGCACCGCGCCGGTATGCAGACGTCGAAGACCATCGTCGCGGTGAATAAAGACGAAGAGGCACCGATCTTCGAGATCGCCGACTACGGCGTGGTCGGCGACTTGTTCAAGGTGGCTCCGCAACTCACCGAGGCGGTCAAGACCCGCAAGGGCTGACTGTCTGGGCGGCTACCCGCAAGAATCCGACACGCTGCGGCGTGTCGGATTTGCGTTCGCTCGGGCACGTTGTGGCCGGCGGTGTCTCTGACTCACTAATAATCAATCGATTGCTTGACGAGAGTGTGATCGCCAGGCGCGGGCAGGCTTGCCGCTGGGGAGTCTGGGCGCGCCCCGAAATACACCAAACCTCCCTCGTCCCCGCCGCGCTCGAGATGCGGCTTGGAGTCGTTTGCGGTGAGCGCGTAGTCACCCGCACGGCGAAAGCGATGATTGCCAATCGAACCGTCGGGTTCGACGTCCCACAGGTGCTGCTCGCCGGCGAGGACGATGACGCTGGAGGTGGCCGCATGGCGATGAATCGGGCAGTGGCCGCCATCGCCTTGCCAGCGCACGACCATGTCGAGTGTGCCGGCGTCCCGGTCGTAGCCAAAATGGTGTAGTCGTGACGAATCTTGTACTTCGATCCCGGGCGCCCGGTCACTTCCTTTTACCGGTGGCGCGATGCGTCGAACGTGCCTTCGGTCATGGTGCAACCTCCTGCAGTGTCAGCGACGGATGAGCGCCGATGCCTCGGTGTCGAGCCCGTCGAGTGTTCCGGTAGCCCGCCAGGCCGCAAGGACGTCGGCGTATTCGGTTGGGCTGCCGAAGAAGAAACTGTCTTGGCGCAACCTGGCCCTCGCCTGGCCTTCGCGGTTGTAGTAGCCCGGCGTGCACGCCTCGCGCCGCCCGGCTATCACGTTGGAGCGCTCGACGACGGTGTCGACCCACGCCGCTTCCGCATCGGCCGTGGCTTCCGCCTCAGTGACGCCGTGCTGCAACGCCCAGGCGATCACCCAGGCAATGTGTCGAGATTGGATGTCGATCAAATACGGGAAATTCACGGTGAAGCCCGACTGGGAAATGCTTTCGATGAAGCAGTTCGGGAAGCCGTTGACATGCAGACCGTGGAAGGTGCGCACGCCGTCTGCCCACTTCTTACTGAGCGTCAGCCCGTCCCGGCCGACGATCTCGAAGCCGGTGCGCTGCCGGTAGGCGGTGCCTACTTCGAAGCCGGTCGCGAAAACCAAGCAGTCAAGCGGGTATTCGGCGCCGTTGACCAGAACGCCTGCTTCGGTGATCTGCTCGACGCCGCGGCCGCGTGTGTCGATTAGGGTGACGTTGTCGCGGTTGAACGCCTGCAGGTACTCGTCGTGAAAGCACGGCCGTTTGCAGAAATAGTTGTACCAGGGCTTGAGCGCCTCGGCGGTGGCGGCGTCGCTCACGATCGCGTCGACGCGCGCCCGGATCTCCTCCATTTTGGCGAAGTCCGCCAGTTCCGTCGGGGTTAGCTGATCGGGTTCTGCACTGACGGTGTGTCGCACGATCGGCATCTTCCTGGTGAGGCTTGTCCACGCGTCGTCGACCAGGTCCTCGTCGGCTTCCCCGCCTGCGGTAAGGATCTGGAAGTTCTCGATGCGGCGCCGCTGCCATCCGGGCTGCAGCGAGGCCGCCCACCGCGGGTCTGTCGGCCTATTGGCTCGGATGTCGACCGTGGATGGGGTTCGCTGAAAGACGAGCAGCTGCTGCACCGCTTCGGCCAGGCGGGGAACGCACTGAATAGCTGTCGCACCGGTTCCGATGATGCCGACCCGCTTGTCCGACAGCCTATTCAAGTCGCTGCCGGTGTAGTCGTAATCCCAGCGGCTGGTGTGAAATGCATGACCGCTGAATGTCGAGATGCCGGGAATGCCCGGCAGTTTCGGTCTCTGCAGATACCCGTTGGCCATGGCGACAAACCGCGCCTGAATCCTGTCCCCGCGGTCGGTGGCGATCACCCACCGCGAAGTGTCCGATTGCCAACTGATTTCGTTTACTTCGGTTTGCAGACATGCGCCACGGTAGAGGTCATAGTGCTCGGCAATTCGACGGCAGTGGGCGAAGATCTCGCCGCCCTTGGCATACTTCTCACTGGGAATGTAGCCGAGCTCTTCGAGCAACGGCAGGTAAATGTATGATTCTACGTCGCAAGCGATTCCGGGATAGCGATTCCAATACCAGGTACCGCCGACGTCGGCGGCTTTGTCGATCAGCCGCACACTGTCGACGCCGAGTTCTTTGCATCGCGCTCCGATGAGCAGTCCGCCGAAACCGGCTCCCACAACCGCGACGTCGACGGCGTCGGCGAGGGGATCGCGCGTGAAGTTCGGTTCGGCCCACGGATCGACACCGAAGCGAGCGAACGCGCCCGCCACTTGCACATATTGTGCGATCCCGTCCGGCCGCAGTCGCCGGTCCCGTTCTTGGGCATATTTGATCCGCAGCGCTTTTGGATCGACTGCAAAGTCCGCGCGCTCAATCACCGTCACCATCCCCGCCGGATGCCGCCATGAGGCCGTGGCGTACCAGGCTCAGATACGCGTCGACGACCTCCTCTTCGTGCCTCACCTCGACCAGGTCCTCCAGGAACCGACGGGCGCCGACCAGGAAGTGAGCCTGCGCTTCGATCTCGGCGTCAGTCATCGGGCGCACGGAGCCGTTCGCAATACCGTCACGCAGCCGTGCGGAAAGCAGCGCGACCCAGGCCGTGATGCCTTGGCGGTACAAGTCGGGCTCAAAGAATCTGATCTCGTCGACCAATCGCACGTGAGCCGGGTTACGGCGCACGTAGTCGATGTAGGCCAGCAGCCCGGCGCGGTGACGTTGAAAGAAATCACCGGTTTGATCGTCGCGCTGATCTTCCGAGGCAGCCAGCGTGGCGTTGAAGTCCGCGATCAGTCTGCCCATCATGGCGCGCAGCAGTTCAGCCCGCGAGCCGAAGTGATAGTGCAAATTACCCACCGCAGTGTGAGCCCGCGCGGCGATGCCGGTCACCGACGCACGATGCAGGCCATGCTCGCTGGCTTCAGCTAGCGCGGCATCCAGTATCAGCGCCTGCGTTCTCCGGCGCTTCGCGTATCCCCCGCGCGGAAACTGGGCTTGTACCTCGTCGGTGTGGGCCACCGTAGAATTCTGAACCAGTTTTCAAAATTCCACAACGCCGGAGTGCTGATCGCCGCCGCGCGGGACGCCATATTGTCACTTGGCGTGCACGGACACGTCACGGTGTCGATGCCGATTCGCTGACCGGCTGCGCGACGTTGGTGGCATGAGCCGCGACGACGATCGTGCCCGCGCAGCCGGGGTGGAGGAGCGGCGCAGATGAGGTCCGCTTCCGTCCTGATTCCCGCGGACGAGCCGGGCTGCTGCGCGGCACAGTCGCGAGTTACGCCGCGCTACTCGCTGCTGCTGTCCACCGATCCTGAGCTGATCGACGCTGCGCAGCGACTGCGTTACGACGTGTTCAGCAGCGAGCCCGGATTCGCATTACGGCGGGCCACCGGCGCCGACGGCAGGGCCGGTGCGGACGGCGACCGATTCGACGAGTTCTGCGATCACCTGCTGGTCCGCGAGGAGAACTCCGGTGAACTGGTGGGTTGCTACCGGATGCTTTCGCCGGCGGGCGCGATTGCAGCCGGCGGGCTCTATGTTGCAACGGAATTCGAAGTCAGCTCACTCGATGCGCTGCGACCGTCGCTGGTGGACATGGGTCGCGCGGTGGTGCGCCGGGACCACCGCAACGGCGCGGTCGTGCTGTTGATGTGGGCGGGCATTCTGGCCTACCTGGATCGGCAGGGCTATGACTACGTCACCGGCTGCGTATCGGTTCCGCTCAGCGCCGGCGGGGCGGCGCCGGGTACTCATATCCGCGGTGTGCGCGACTTCGTGCTCAGCCGCCACGCCGCCGAACCGCAACACCGGGTGTATCCGCATCGCCCGGTGCTGGTCGACGGACGGCACCTCGACGACGTCGACGCCCCGGCACGACCGGCGATTCCGGCGTTGATGCGGGGTTACCTGCGGCTCGGCACCCGGATCTGCGGTGAGCCGGCCTACGATCCCGACTTCGATGTCGGTGACTTCCCGGCGCTGCTGGACAAGCGGCGCGCCGACGTCCGCTATCTGCGGAGGCTTCGTTCGGTGTCGGCGGCAGCCGAGGCGGCAGGTGGCACAACACGATGAAGCCCTCACCGGTCGCCGGCCATTCGTGGTTACCCCGGGCGTCGTGTGACAGCGGGTGTGTGCGCTCAGCGGTGTCGCGGCCAGCTGCGGTGATCTTCCGGGTGATGCTGCGCAGTGTGCTGGCTCTGGTGGCGGTGCCGGCGCTGCCGGTGCTGGCCGTACCGCTGCCTGGCCGGTTACGGGTGCACCGCACGTACTGCCGGCTGATGTTGTGCTGCTTCGGTGTGCGGATCACGGTGTCGGGCGGGCCGGTCCGCAACCTGCGCGGGGTGCTGGTCGTCAGCAGTCACGTGTCCTGGCTGGACATCTTCGTGATCGGCGCGGTGCTACCCGGATCGTTCGTGGCGCGTGCCGACATGGTCACCGGTCGGTGGGTCCGGCTGCTGGGCCGCGCAATGCAGGTGATCCCGATCGAGCGTGCCAGTTTGCGGCGGCTGCCGGGCGTGGTGGACACCGTCGCAGACCGGCTCCGCGCCGGGCGCACCGTCGTGGCTTTTCCCGAAGGCACCACCTGGTGTGGGCGGCTCGGCGGTGAGCCGGATCTCGCGGCCGGGCACATGCATCGAGGTTTCGGGTCCTTCTACCCGGCGATGTTCCAGGCCGCAATCGACGCGGGCCGGCCGGTGCAGCCGTTGCGGCTGACCTACCACCAACCGGATGGCACAGCGTCGACGATCCCGGCTTACGTCGGCGACGACGGCCTGTGCCGGTCGATCGGCCGGGTGATCGCCGCGCCTCGCACGTTGGCGCGCGTGCACGTCGAATCCTTGCAGCTCTCCGGCGACAGTCGGCGGGAGCTGGCTCGTCGGTGCCAGACCGCGGTGCGCACCGCCGCGGCGCCGCAGCCTGGCCACCGTCAGGCGCTGTCAGCCTGAGCGCCCGGATCGTCTGCGAAGGCGCGCCGGTATTCTGGGCGGGTCATGGTGTACCTCGATCACGCCGCCACCACCCCGATGCATCCAGCTGCCATCGAGGCGACGACGGCTGCGCTGGCAACTGTCGGCAATGCCTCCTCGTTGCACACCGCCGGCCGGGCCGCGCGGCGACGAATGGAGGAATCCCGGGAGCTGATTGCCGCCAAGCTGGGCGCGCGGCCCTCGGAGGTGATCTTCACCGCCGGTGGCACCGAAAGCGACAACCTCGCCGTCAAAGGCATCTTCTGGGCCCGCCGCGACGCCCAGCCGCGCCGCCGGCGCATCGTAGTCACCGCGGTCGAACACCACGCGGTGCTCGACTCGGTGATGTGGCTTGCCGAACACGAGGGCGCCGAGATCACCTGGCTGCCCACCGACCTTGATGCCTCGGTGTCGCCGGCGGCTTTGCGGGACGCGTTGAACGGCGACGACGATGTCGCGCTGGTTTCGGTGATGTGGGCCAACAACGAGGTCGGTACGATCATGCCGATCACCGAGTTGGCGGACGTGGCAGGTGAATTCGGCGTGCCGATGCACAGCGATGCCGTCCAGGCGGTGGGTCAGTTGCCGGTCGATTTCGCCACCAGCGGCCTGTCGGCAATCAGTGTGGCCGCGCACAAGTTCGGCGGTCCGCCCGGAGTCGGTGCGTTGCTGCTGCGCAGGGACGTCGGCTGTGCGCCGCTGTCCCACGGCGGCGGTCAGGAACGCGACATCCGCTCGGGCACACCCGATGTCGCCGGCGTAGTGGGAATGGCTGTCGCGGCGCAGATCGCTGTTGACGGGCTGGAGGCGAACAGTCCGCGGCTGCGGCTACTGCGGGACCGGCTGATCAACGGTGTGCTGAGCGATATTCCCGACTCGCGCCTCAACGGTGCCCGCGGCGCAATGCGGCTGCCCGGCAACGCGCACTTCTCTTTCGCCGGCTGTGAAGGCGACGCGTTGCTGATGTTGCTGGACGCCAACGGCATCGAATGTTCTACCGGGTCGGCCTGCACCGCCGGTGTGGCGCAGCCGTCGCACGTGCTGATCGAGATGGGCAGTGATGCGGCCAGCGCTCGTGGGTCGCTACGGCTGTCGTTGGGGCACACCAGCGTGGACGCCGACATCGACGCGGCGTTGCGGGTGCTGCCCGCGGCGGTGGACCGCGCGCGGCAGGCCAGCCTGGCCGCGGCGGGGGTTTCGCCGTGAAAGTGCTGGCCGCGATGAGCGGTGGGGTGGACTCGTCGGTGGCCGCGGCGCGCATGGTCGAGGCCGGACATGAAGTGGTCGGCGTGCACCTGGCGCTGTCCTCGGCGCCGGGCACGTTGCGCACCGGGTCGCGCGGCTGCTGCTCGAAGGAAGACGCCGGCGATGCGCGTCGGGTGGCCGACGTGCTGGACATCCCTTTCTACGTATGGGATTTCGCCGAGCGGTTCGCAGAAGACGTAATCGACGATTTCGTGTCGTCCTACGCCCGCGGGGAGACGCCTAACCCGTGTGTGCGGTGCAATGCGCGGATCAAATTCTCGTCGTTGTCGGCCAAGGCGCTGTCGCTGGGCTTCGACGCGGTGGTCACCGGCCACTACGCCCGGCTGTCGGGCGGGCGGCTGCGTCGCGCCGTCGATCGAGACAAGGACCAGTCCTACGTGCTGGCCGTGCTCACCGCCGACCAGTTGCGCCACGCGTCGTTTCCGATCGGCGACACCCCGAAGCCGCAGATCCGGGCGGAAGCCGCCCGTCGTGGCCTTGCGGTCGCCGACAAGCCGGACAGCCACGACATCTGCTTCATCCCGTCCGGTGACACCCGGGCCTTTTTGGGCGCGCGGATCGGGGTGCGCCGCGGCGCGGTGGTTGATGCCCAGGGTGCCCTGCTCGCTGAGCATGACGGCGTGCACGGCTTCACCATCGGCCAGCGCAAGGGGCTGGGGATTGCCGGTCCGGGGCCGGACGGTCGTCCGCGCTATGTGACCGCCATCGATGCCGACACCGCCACTGTGCACGTCGGCGACGCGGCGGCACTCGATGTGTGGACGCTGACCGGGCGTTCGCCGGTGTTCACCTCCGGAACGGCGCCGGCGGGTCCCGTCGAGTGTGTGGTCCAAGTGCGCGCGCACGGCGAAACCGTCGGCGCGTTAGCGGAGTTGAGCGGCGACCAGCTTGGCGTTGCGTTGCGGGCTCCGCTGCGCGGAGTGGCGCGCGGCCAGACCCTGGTGTTGTATCGACCCGATCCCGGCGGCGACGAGGTGATCGGGAGCGCGACCATTGCCGCCGCGGCGGCCTGAGGGCCCACATCGCCCAGCGGTGCGCTCAGCCGGGCACTTTCGCGGCGATGTTCGTCATCACGATGTCCGACACCGACTCCGGGAAACCGCAGAAGGTGACTTCCAGCAGCACACTGGATTTGACCCGGTAGTCGCGCCCACATTCGCCCGGGCGGGTGCGCAACGACTGTTCGTCGGCCCTCCACTCGCCGATCAGCACTGATCCCTTCGAGCTCCCCGCGCAGCCGTCGACGCTTGCGACGAGGGCATCGAAGGTGTGCTGAGCGGTGCCGGCATCCCGGTAGCCGCCGGCGCCCTCGGAGATCAGCGCGCTGCGCGGCGGGTCCTGGAACGTGGTCTTGTGGAATTGCTCGATCTCAGAGCCGAACGTCGCGGTTTCGGCGAAGACGAACCGGCACTGCGCCGGTACTTCGTCGGCGAGCCCGTCGACATCCACCGGGCTGGTGCCGTCCATCGAGGGAATGATCGTCAAATCGTCACCGGCCCCGGTGACGGCCCGCATGCCCGGCTGATCCAGCAGCACCTCGTCGACGTCGACACCGGGGCGCGACAATTCACCGGAACCCGGCACCGCCGCGCCGCTCACCACGCGGGTGCAGGCTGCGGCAAGCAACGCGGCACAACACAACGCCGGTCGGCGTGTACCTCTTGCCCTGTGCGCCATGCCCAGTCCCGCCCTGCAGATGCTTTTTTCGACTCGAGTCTAGCCGGGCTGTCCGCCGGGTGCTGGACAGCGCAAGACCCTGGCCAAGTGAGCGGCCACCGGTCGAATATTGTTGACCGATGAGTGTTTTCGCCACGGGTAGCGGTATTGGATCGTGGCCGGGCGTTGCACCGCGGCCGGCCGCTGAAGTGGTCGTCGGCGAATTGGCCGATGCGTTGACCCACCTTGTCGAACTGCCGGCAAGGGGAGTGGGCGCCGACATCATCGGGCGGGCCGGCGCGCTGCTGGTCGGGATGGCCGTCGACACGGTGCCGCGTGGCTATCGCCTCGTGCCGCGCCCCGGCGCGGTGACACGCAGGGCGGTGAGCTTACTCGACGAGGACATCGACGCCTTGGAAGAGGCGTGGGAGCGGGCCGGCTTGCGGGGCAAAGAGCATCCGGTGAAGGTGCAGGCGCCCGGGCCGATCACGCTGGCCGCGGAATTGGAGCTGAGCAACGGGCACCGGGCCATCACCGACCCGGGCGCGGTCCGTGACATTGGTGCGTCGCTGGCCGAGGGGATGGCTGCGCACCGCGCGACGGTCGCGCGGCGGCTCGACACACCGGTCGCGGTCCAGTTCGACGAGCCGTTGCTGCCGACCGCGCTGGCCGGCCGACTGACCGGCGTGACCGCCCTGAGCCCTGTCGAAGCGATCGACGAAACGCTGGCCACCACCCTGCTCGACACGTGCGTCACGGCGGCGGGCGCCGAGGTGATGGTGCACAGCTGCGCTGCGGAGATGTCATGGAATGTCCTGCAACAGAGCATGGTTCATGCGGTTTCACTGGACGCCACTGCGCTGCAGCCTGCCGATCTCGACGGTATCGCCGAGTTCGTCGAGTCCGGTCGCACGATCGTGCTGGGCGTCGTCGCGGCGACGGACCGGGGGCGGCGGCCCTCCGCGGAGGAAACTGCCGCGGCAGCCGTCGCGGTGACCGACCGGATCGGCTTGGCCCGCGCGACACTGCGTGACCGTATCGGCATCACACCGGCCTGCGGACTGGCGGGCGCGACGCCGCAGTGGGCGCGCATGGCGGTCGGACTGGCCCGCCGGACAGCCGAGTTGTTCGCCGAAGACCCCGACGCGATCTGAGGCAAGATGAGCAATGGTCTGCTTGTCGTACCCCTCCGATAGCCTGCCAAGGTGAGCTCACCCGAAGCCGATCCCGTCGGGGCCGAGGTGCGGCGCCACTGGCGTGAACTGGCCGACGAGGTGCGTGAACACCAGTTTCGCTACTACGTGCGCGATGCGCCGATCGTCTCCGACGCGGAATTCGACCAGTTGCTGCGGCGGCTCGCCGAGCTCGAAGATCAGCACCCTGAGCTGCGCACCCCCGATTCGCCGACCCAGTTGGTCGGCGGTGCCGGCTTCGCCACCGACTTCACCTCCGCCGACCATCTCGAGCGGATGCTCTCCCTGGACAACGTGTTCAGCGCCGAGGAATTCGACGCGTGGGCCGCCCGCGTCCGCGCCGAGGCCGGCCTCTCCGATTGTGACGACGTGCCGTATCTGTGTGAGCTCAAAATCGACGGTGTCGCGCTTGCGTTGGTGTATCGCGGTGGTCGGCTGGTCCGGGCGGCCACCCGAGGCGACGGCCGCACCGGCGAGGACGTCACGCTGAACGCGCGCACCATCGATGACGTCCCGGAGCGGCTGACACCGGCTGACGGTTATCCGCTGCCCGATGTTCTCGAGGTGCGCGGCGAGGTGTTCTTCCGGCTGGCCGACTTCGAGGTGCTCAACGCCAACCTGGTCGAGGACGGCAAGGCGCCGTTCGCCAACCCCCGCAACAGCGCCGCCGGGTCACTTCGCCAAAAGGATCCGGCGGTCACCGCCCGCCGCAAGCTGCGGATGATCTGCCACGGGTTGGGTCACATCGAAGGGTTTCGGCCGCCATCGCTGCACGACGCCTACCTGGCGCTGGCCGCCTGGGGGCTACCGGTCTCCGACCACACCAGCCGGGTGACCGACGCACCGGCGGCGCTGGAGCGCATCCACTACTGGGGTGAGCATCGCCACGACGTGGCCCACGAAATCGACGGCGTCGTCGTCAAAGTCGACGATGTGGCGCTGCAACGGCGGCTGGGATCCACCTCGCGCGCACCCCGGTGGGCGATCGCCTACAAATACCCCCCGCAGGAAGTGCAAACCACGCTGCTCGATATCCGCGTCAACGTCGGGCGCACCGGACGGGTGACCCCGTTCGCGTTCATGACGCCGGTGAAGGTGGCCGGGTCGACCGTGGGGCTGGCCACCTTGCACAACGCCTCCGAGGTCAAGCGCAAGGGAGTGTTGATCGGTGACACCGTGGTGGTCCGCAAAGCCGGCGACGTGATTCCCGAGGTGCTCGGGCCCGTCGTGGACCTGCGCGACGGATCTGAACGCGAATTCGTGATGCCCACGGAGTGTCCCGAGTGCGGCACCACGTTGGCGCCGGCCAGGGAGGGCGACGCTGACATCCGCTGCCCCAACGCCCGGTCGTGTCCGGCGCAACTGCGCGAGCGGGTGTTTCACGTCGCCGGCCGCGGCGCACTCGACATCGAGGGATTGGGCTACGAGGCGGGCATTGCGCTGTTGAAGGCGGATGTCATCAGCGACGAGGGTGACCTGTTCAGCCTCACCGAAGACGACTTGCTGCGCACCGACCTCTTCCGGACAAAGGCCGGCGAACTGTCGGCCAACGGCAGACGCCTGCTGGACAATCTCGACGAGGCGAAGGCGGCGCCGCTGTGGCGGGTGCTGGTGGCGCTGTCGATCCGCCATGTCGGGCCCACTGCCGCCCGGGCTCTGGCAACGGAGTTCGGCAGCCTGGCGGCGATCACGTCAGCGTCGACCGAGCAGCTGGCCGCGGTCGAAGGCGTCGGACCGACGATCGCCGCGGCGCTCACCGAATGGTTCGCCGTCGACTGGCATCGTGCGATCGTCGACAAGTGGCGCGCCGCGGGTATGCGGCTGGCCGACGAACGCGACGCGAGTGTCCCGCGCACCTTGGCGGGATTGACCATCGTCGTCACCGGCTCACTGAACGGGTTCTCCCGCGACGACGCGAAAGAAGCTATCGTGGCCCGCGGCGGCAAGGCTGCCGGCTCGGTGTCGAAGAAGACCTCTTACGTGGTCGCCGGCGACTCTCCCGGGTCGAAATACGACAAAGCTGTCGAACTTGGTGTCCCGATCCTCGACGAGGACGGCTTTCAAAAGTTGCTGGCCGAAGGGCCGGTGGCCGGCGCTGACTAAAGGCTGAGTCGACGTCGCAGGGAACTTCGGGTCCCATGCCTCCGTAGTATTGCCGGAGCGACTGTTCGACCGCCGCGAGCGAGGGAGCCGGGCCCGGTGAAGTCGGACGTCGTTGACGAATGGCCGACGGACGTTGCCGCTTCAACACAAATCTTGGGAGTTTTTCGATGCATGTCGCACTGTTCACAGATCTGCACCCCGACAGCCTCGGCGGGACGCAGGTAGCGGTGGCCACTCAGCGTCGCGCCCTCGAGCAGTGCGGGCACAAGGTGACGGTGTTCACGGCACCGCTGCCCAACAAGGTCGATCCCGACCCGTGCGTCGTCGAGTTGAAGCCGGTGCCGGTGATCGCCCCGGTCATGCGCAGGCTGGGCCGCCATGACGACTTCATGTTCACCTGGCCGTCCAAGACGAACCAGGCGCTTATCGACAAGGCGTTGGCCCGCGGCGAGCCGGTCGACATCGTGCACACGCATGGCGACTTGGGCGTAGCGATAGCAGGAGTCGGAGCCGCGCGCCGGCACGGTATCCCGGTTGTTCAAACGAAGCACACCCGGTTCGACGTGTATTTCGAGCAAGCCACCGCTACTCCACTTTTGTTGGCGGTGATATTCGGCCAGATGCAGAAGCGTCATCTGCCCGACGATTTCACGCTGCTCCCCGTGAAAGAAGGCGCCGCCTCCCGGCTGGCATGGCGTCTGATGGTGGCGCACGCGCAGGCGGTGGATTACGAGATCACCCCGACAAGACACTTCGCACAGTCGTTGGCCCGACGCGGGGTCAGCCGGCCGATATCCGCTATCTCCAATGGTGTCGACGACAGTGTCATTGATCGAGCTCGCGCAGTGGAGGCTGTCAACGCGTCCGACAGCGAACCGCTCCGACTGATCTGGTGCGGGCGCCTGTCTTCGGAAAAGCGAGTCCTTGCGGCAGTGGAGGCCGTTGCCCAGGTGGATCACTGCACTCTTGACATTTACGGCGACGGCCACATGGAGGCATCCGTTCGGAAAAGGATCGAGAGTGCCGGGATTTCCCGGCGAGTTCGCCTGCACGGCCGGGTCGATCGCGAACAATGTCTTGTCGCCATGCGACAAGGCTGCGCCCTGCTGTTCACGTCTTACGGCTTCGACACCGAAGGACTGGTACTGCTGGAAGCGGCTGCCATGTCACTACCCACCATCTACTGTGACCCAGCCCTGAGTGAGACCGTCCCAGACGGCGGCGGCATCCTCACTGCCGACCCGTCGCCCGCCGCCTTAGCCTCGGCTATTCGCGTCCTCGTCGAAGACCGCGACAAATTGAGGACGATGGCCCGCTTGGTGTCGAAGCACCGCGACAGTGCGCGGCAGTCCCGTCAAACCGAGAAAATAGTCGCCATCTACAACAGCTTGGTTGACCACGTGCCGGCATGAAGTTGGACGCCGTATTAACGCAGCATCGTAGCCACGATCCCAGCCAGGTAACCGAGCCGCGCAACCTCGGAGGGCCGAAATTCCGGGCCGCCGGGCCGGCCCAACACCAGAGCGGTCTGCGGATCACCCAGCGGCGCTGCGACCAAAGTGGTGTCCATGTCGCGCCACACCTGCGGCACCCAGTCAGCGGTGGCCTCCAGGGCGGTGGCTTGCTCGATCGGCATCCACGGCGCGTCACCCAGCGAAGTCTCCGGCGCACCGGGGCTGCCGACCACACGGCGGAGTCCTGCCGCGGAACCGCGTACAGCTGTGCACCAGCCCACCCGCAGCACCCGCGGCGCCTCGTCGGCGAGCACCTGCAGCTTGGCTGACTTACCTTCGGCCGCGGCAATGTGGTCCAGCAGCTCCAGTTCGCGGTGGGCTTCCAGCAAACCGGTGTGCGGCCGCACACTGTCCACCCGCACACCGTGGAGTGCCTCGGCCGCGGTGATCAGACTGTCGGGCATCGCTCCCGGAGGGATGTCGACCACCAGGTCGTCGATGGCATACCCGGATGCGCGTTCCACCACGTCCAGCGACAGAATGTCGGCGCCGACCGAACCCAGCGCCACCGCCAGCGAGCCCAGGCTGCCCGGCCGGTCGGCCAGCTGAACACGCAGCAGGTAAGAGGACACGGGCAACACTGTCGCATAGCGGCGTCGGCCCGGCATGTCGGCACTGGACGCGAGGGCATCGTCGCCGGGCTAGGCTTTTGGCTCGTGTCTCAGATCTCCCGCGACGAGGTCGCTCACCTGGCGCGGCTGGCCCGGCTGGCGTTGACCGACACCGAACTGGACAGCTACGCCGGGCAACTCGACGCCATATTGACCCACGTCAGTGCCATCCAGGCCGTCGACGTCACCGGCGTCGAGCCGACCGACAACCCACTCAAAGCTGTCAACGTCACCCGCTCGGACGAAGCCACCGCGTGCCTGTCCCAACAGGAGGCGCTGGATGAGGCACCCGAAGCGGTCGACGGGCGCTTCGCGGTCCCGCAGATCCTCGGGGAAAGCCAGTGAATGACATTGTCCGGATGGATGCGGCGACGCTGGCAGCCCGGATCGCCGCCAAGGAGCTGTCTTCCACCGAGGTCACACAGGCTTGCCTGGACCAGATCGCGGCGACCGATGACCGCTACCACGCGTTTCTGCACGTCGCCGCCGAGGAAGCGCTGGCGGCTGCAGCCGCCGTCGATGACACGCTGGCCGCCGGCGGGCAACTCCCGTCGCCGCTGGCCGGGGTACCGCTGGCGCTCAAAGACGTGTTCACCACCGTGGACATGCCCACGACCTGCGGGTCGAAGATCCTCGAGGGCTGGCGCTCCCCATACGACGCCACGCTGACGACGCGGCTGCGCGCGGCGGGAATCCCGATACTGGGCAAGACCAACATGGACGAGTTCGCGATGGGTTCGTCGACGGAGAATTCCGCTTACGGCCCCACCCGAAATCCGTGGGACGTCCAACGAGTGCCCGGCGGCTCGGGTGGCGGCAGCGCCGCGGCGCTGGCCGCGTTCCAGGCTCCGCTGGGCATCGGCACTGACACCGGCGGTTCGATTCGCCAGCCCGCCGCACTGACCGCCACCGTCGGAGTCAAACCCACCTATGGGACGGTGTCGCGTTACGGCTTGGTGGCCTGCGCGTCGTCGCTGGACCAGGGCGGTCCGTGTGCGCGAACGGTTTCGGACACCGCGCTGCTGCACCAGGTGATCGCCGGGCACGACGCCCGCGACTCCACCTCGGCCGCCATTCCGGTGCCCGACGTGGTCGGCGCAGCACGGGCGGGCGCGGACGGCGATCTGCGCGGCGTGCGGATCGGGGTGGTGCGACAGTTGCGCGGCGAGGGCTATCAGCCGGGGGTGCTGGCGTCGTTCAACAGCGCCGTCGAGCAGCTCAGCACGCTGGGCGCTGAAGTGTCCGAAGTCGACTGCCCGCACTTCGATTACGCGCTGGCGGCCTACTACCTGATCCTGCCGTCAGAGGTGTCGAGCAACCTGGCCCGCTTCGATGCGATGCGGTACGGGCTGCGAATCGGCGACGACGGCACCCACAGTGCCGAAGAGGTGATGGCGCTGACCCGCGCCGCGGGATTCGGCCCAGAAGTTAAGCGCCGCATCATGATCGGCACCTACGCATTGTCAGCGGGTTACTACGACGCCTACTACAACCAGGCGCAGAAAGTGCGCACGTTGATCGCCCGCGACCTCGATCAGGCGTATCAGTCCGTCGATGTGCTGGTGTCGCCGGCGACACCGACCACCGCCTTTCGGTTGGGCGAAAAGGTCAACGACCCGTTGGCGATGTATCTGTTCGACCTGTGCACGCTGCCGCTGAACCTGGCCGGGCACTGCGGCATGTCGGTGCCCTCGGAGTTGTCGCCGGACGACGATCTGCCGGTCGGGCTGCAGATCATGGCGCCGGCCCTCGCTGACGACCGGATTTACCGGATAGGGGCCGCCTACGAAGCCGCCCGTGGCCCGTTGCCGACAGCGATCTAGGTCCGATTGTCCGGCTCCTCCTCGGGCCGTGCCAGCCCGCATCGTCGCCGGACTGCGATCCGCTGCCGCAAGGCTCCGCAGGGGGCAAGATGGGGTCATGCGCATCGGGGTTCTCACCGGCGGCGGTGACTGTCCGGGCCTCAACGCGGTCATCCGGGCGGTGGTGCGCACCTGCGACTCCCGATACGGCTCATCGGTGGTCGGCTTCCAGGACGGGTGGCGCGGGCTACTGGAGAACCGTCGCATTCAGCTGCGCAACGACGAGCGCAACGACCGGTTGCTCGCCAAGGGCGGCACCATGCTGGGCACCGCCCGGGTTCACCCCGACAAGCTGCGGGCCGGGCTGGACCAGGTCATGCAAACTCTGGACGACAACGGCATCGACGTGCTGATCCCGATCGGCGGTGAGGGAACACTGACCGCCGCACACTGGCTCTCCGAGGAGAACGTCCCGGTGGTCGGCGTGCCCAAGACGATCGACAACGACATCGACTGCACCGACGTCACTTTCGGACACGACACCGCTTTGATGGTTGCCACCGATGCCATCGACCGGCTGCACAGCACCGCCGAATCCCACCAAAGGGTGATGCTGGTCGAGGTGATGGGCCGGCATGCCGGCTGGATCGCCCTGAACGCCGGGTTGGCCTCTGGCGCGCACATGACGCTGATTCCCGAGCAACCCTTCGACATCGAAGAGGTGTGCCGGTCGGTCAAGCGGCGTTTTCAGCGCGGCGACTCGCACTTCATCTGCGTGGTCGCCGAAGGGGCCAAACCGGCGGCCGGCTCGATGAAACTCGTCGAAGGCGGACTCGACGAATTCGGTCACGAGCGCTTCACCGGTGTGGCCGCGCAACTCGCTGCCGAGGTGGAGAAACGCATCAACAAGGACGTCCGGGTGACCGTGCTGGGCCACGTGCAGCGCGGCGGTACGCCGACGGCCCACGACCGCGTATTGGCCACCCGGTTCGGGGTCAATGCCGCCGACGCGGCGCACACCGGCGAGTACGGCATGATGGTGGCGCTGCGGGGCCAGGACATCGGCCGGGTGCCGCTCGCCGACGCGGTGCGTCAACTCAAGCTGGTGCCGCAGAGCCGTTATGACGACGCGGCCGCTTTCTTCGGTTAATTCCCTTTTCGCTGACTCCGAGGGCACGATCCCGACTATGGTTCGGCAACTAGGATCGGCTCCATGACAGTTGCCGCCAAGGCGTCGGAAATCCAGCTGCTCGACTACGACGAGGTCGTCGCCCGTTACGACCCGGTGCTGGGTCTCGAGGTGCACGTCGAGTTGTCGACGATCACCAAGATGTTCTGCGGCTGCCCGACCGTATTCGGCGCCGAACCCAACTCCCAGGTCTGCCCGGTGTGCCTGGGTATGCCCGGTTCGCTGCCGGTGCTCAACGAAGCCGCTGTGGAGTCCGCGGTCCGGATCGGTTTGGCGCTGAACTGCGAAATCGTGCCGTGGTGCCGATTCGCCCGGAAGAACTACTTTTATCCGGACATGCCGAAGAACTATCAGATCTCGCAGTACGACGAGCCCATCGCCATCAACGGCTACCTGGACGTGCCGCTGGAGGACGGCGGCACCTGGCGGGTGGAGATCGAACGCGCGCACATGGAGGAGGACACCGGCAAACTCACCCACGTGGGCAGTGAGACCGGCCGCATCCACGGCGCGACGACGTCGCTGATCGACTACAACAGATCCGGCGTACCGCTGATCGAAATAGTCACCAAGCCGATTGTGGGGGCTGGGCCCCGCGCGCCGCAGATCGCCCGGGCCTATGTGACCGCGCTGCGAGAGCTGTTGCGCCACTTGGGTGTTTCCGACGTGCGGATGGATCAGGGCTCGATGCGTTGTGACGCCAATGTGTCGCTGAAGCCCGCCGGTGCAACCGTATTCGGCACCCGCACCGAAACCAAGAACGTCAATTCACTGAAAAGTGTCGAAGTGGCGGTGCAATACGAAATGCAGCGCCAGGGTGCCGTGCTGTCATCCGGCGGCCGGATCACCCAGGAAACTCGCCACTTTCACGAGGCCGGTTACACCAGTCCAGGCCGCACCAAGGAGACCGCCGAGGATTACCGGTACTTTCCCGAGCCCGATTTGGAGCCCGTGGCGCCCAGTGCCGAGCTCGTCGAGCAGCTGCGTCAAAGCATTCCCGAGCTTCCGTGGTTAGGCCGCAAGCGGATTCAGCAGGAATGGGGCGTTTCCGATGAGGTGATGCGCGATCTGGTCAACGCCGGCGCGATCGAGCTGGTCACGGCCACCGTGGCACACGGCGCCTCCAGTGCGGCGGCCCGTGCCTGGTGGGGCAACTTCTTGACGGAGAAGGCCAAGGAGGCCGGTGTGGGTCTCGATGCGCTGGCCATCACGCCCAAACAGGTCGCCGCAGTCGTGGCGCTCGTCGACGAGGGCAAGCTGTCGAACAAGCTGGCGCGTCAAGTGTTCGAGGGCGTGCTGGCCGGCGAAGGCGAACCAGAGCAGGTGTTGAAGGCGCGCGGATTGGCCGTGGTTCGCGACGACTCGCTGATCCAGGCTGCGGTCGACGACGCGCTGGCTGCCAATCCCGCCGTGGCCGAGAAGATCAGGGGCGGCAAAGTGCAGGCGGCAGGCGCCATCGTAGGCGCGGTGATGAAGGCGACCAAAGGTCAGGCCGACGCCGCACGAGTGCGTGAACTGGTGCTCGCGGCCTGCATGTAGCGCTGACCGGTGTCAGAGGAAGCTGGTCAGACCAGAGAGAATGTCGGCCGTCAGCGTACCGAGCTCCGGAGTCAGGCTGCCGCCAAGGGTGGTTGACAGGTCGCCGCCGAGCCCACTGGTGAGGCTGTTCAGCAGATCCTCGAGGGAGGTACTCAACGTACCCAGCTCGGTTGTGGCGGACACGTCGTTGAAGTTGAAGCCGAGTGCCGCCGCGGTGGCCTGGTCGAGCTCGATCAAGGAGCCAATCGGACCGTCCGGGTGGCCCGAAATGTCGATCATCAACGGCTTGGTGAGATCAACGCCGAGCGCGTTGAACACCGAGCCGCCGGGGCTGAGCAGCCCCCCGAGGGTCAGGTCGAGCGAACTGATGTCGACGGTGGACGGGATCGTGCCTGCCGGCAACAGCGACAGCACCGGGGTCAGGTCGAGCGTCGGAGCGGTTCCGTCGAGGAATGCTCCGTTGAGCGTCGCGTCGGCCATGTTGGCCGGAATGTTGAGCAGGTCGTTGAACGCCGCTGTCGAATCCGGAGCGGTGAGGGCGTCCTGAATGCTGTTCTGCAACGCCAGGCCCGGGTCGAGCAGCGGACCGAGGTCACCGAGCAGGACGCCGCTGAGCGGAGACGCTGAAAAAGCCAACAGCTCCTTGTCCATATCCGACGTGAACATGCCCTGCAGCAAGTTGTAGCCGATTAGGTGGAGATTATCGGTGAGCGACGGGTAGAGGAAGGCAGGGGCCATGTCACCGGGCGGCAGGCCGCTCTGGGGCAGGAACGGAGTGACCGCCGCGTTGGCGATCTTGTCGAGGTCGAATGATCCGGGGTCGGCGATGAGCTGCTGCAACGTCGGGAAAGGGACGGGCAAGAAGTGGTCGCCGATCGACGTCAGATTTGTCTGGGCGAGGGTGAAGACGTCCTGAATCGCCGTGATTGGGTCGATGTCAGCGGAGGTGAGCTGCACGTCCCGAAATTCCACGCTGGGCAGCAGCAGCGGCGCCGTCGGGGTGATCATGATCGCGCCGGCGCCGGCGAAGACGACGCCGGCGATGTTCCAGGGACGGGTTGCCAGTTGCATGACTGCCTCCTTCTAGGCGTCGCTGTGATCTAGGTCACTACTGACAAAATGACAATACACCTGAAGATGGGCTGAGAAAACCCTGATTTTTCATAAATGTCTGAACGGTTTTTGCGGCGAGCAGCGTGGCCGAGCGAAGTCGCGCCGGGCCAGGTCTGTGTCAGGTCTTGTCGTCGTTGTTGCGGGGGAAACCGCCGCCCTGCGGGAAGAGCGGGAATACGACGTCATCGAGCTTCTCGGCGTCGCCGGCCGTTTTGTTGACCGTCGCACCCCAAACGTTGCCGTCCAACGACATTCGCAGCGCCCAGGCATGGGCATGGGTGTCTTGACGCACCACGTCGGGATCACCGGTTACGGCCCCGGTCGCGGGCGCCAGACGCACAGCCACCGTCTGCTTGGTGTTGATCAGGTTCACCAGCACCGTGCCGTCCAGCGCCGCGCAACCGGCCACACCCGGCCGGTTGGGCCAGGTCCACACCGTGGACACTTTGGAGTCTTTGGTGATGCGCTGCAGCCGGTCCGCTTCGGGCGCGCGGTCGGTGATGTACAGCGAACCGTCAACGGGATCGATGCACATACCGCCGCCTCCGCCTATCCCGGACAGCGCAGTTGTTTGCGGCGCCTGGTTGACGGTGGTCGGCTGCTCGATCCGAAGTACTTTTCCCGCCAACGACGCAGGGTCGGCAGCCATTGCGGGACTGCCCGCGTCGCCGGTGAGCACCACCAGCGTGGTCCGACTCGTGAAGATCAAGGCGCCCGTATTGCCGGTGCTGCCTTTCGGGATGCCGGTCAGAATGTCTTTGGGGATGTCGTCGTCGGCAACGCGGATGACCCGGTTGTCGGTGGGTGTGCTGATGTAGGCGTACATCAGGCGATCCTGCGAATACGTCGGCGACAGCACGATGTCCATCAGCCCGCCGTCACCGGACGGATCAACCGGGATGGTCGTCTTGACCTTCGGCTCAGCATTGACCGACACCTCTTTGACAGCGCCCGTGACTCGTTCGGCCACCAGGGCCGACTTGCTGTCGGGGCCCATGATCAGCCCGCTCGTGCTCTCCAGGCAGCCCTGCATCACGCCGGGCGCGGGGCACTGCTTCGGAAACGGATTGGACGGCAGCGGCGGAGGCGGCGGCGGTTTGGACGTCTGCGCCGGCTGTCGTTCCGGCTGAGTGGTGAACGGCTGCGACTGGTTATTGTCGAACCGCGCACATCCGGTGGCGACCAGCAGGGCACAGAGGGCAGTCAGCCCGGGTCGGCCCAGCCACCGCAACAGCATGACCGCAAGATTACGGATGTTCCGACCCGGTTGCCGACGACGGGTAGCCCAGGTTGGCAGCCGCCGGTACCGGATTCCGGTCACAGCTCTGGCGCGGCGCGCGGAATAGTCGGCAAAAGCGCCGCTCAAATCCCCGATTCCGCAGCAGTTGCCCTTACCCTGACACGCGTGACCAGTCATTCTCATGACGCTCCGTGGCGGCGGCCGGACGAGGACTCGGCGCCAACCGCGGGACGCCCGGCCGGGGCAAGCTTGGTCGACCCCGAAGACGACCTGCCGTCAGCCAACTATGCAGGCGATTACGAGACGACGACCATTCCGTATTACAGCGCCCGGGCGGACAACGCGTCGATGGCCGGATCCGGATACAGCTTGGCAAACACCCACGAACCGCCGCGCTACGCGCAGCCGGCCGCCGACCACCACGACGCTGCCTTCGGATCGGCCGACATCGACGCTGACCTCGAGCACAACCGGTCGCGGGTCGACGATCGGCGGGGGACCCAGGACCTCGGCCTGCTGATCTTGCGGATCGGTCTGGGCGTGGTGCTGGTGGCGCACGGATTGCAGAAATTGTTCGGCTGGTGGGGTGGCGAGGGTTTGACCGGATTCCGCAACTCGTTGTCCGATATCGGTTATCAGCACGCCGACATCCTCACCTACTGCGCGGCGAGCGGTGAGATAGCGGCCGGTGTGCTGCTGGTGCTAGGACTGTTCACTCCGCTGGCCGCCGCCGGTGCACTGGCCTACATGGTCAACGGGTTGATCGCCGGTCTGGCCGGTCGGAACGCGCGATCGTTCCCGTTCTTCCTGCCCACCGGCCACGAATACGAAATCACCCTGATCGTCGCCGCCGTCGCGGTCATCCTGGTTGGTCCCGGCCGGTACGGCTTCGACGCCGGCCGCGGGTGGGCGCGCCGACCGTTCATCGGGTCCTTCGCCGCGCTGGTAGCCGGTGTGGCCGGCGGCATCGCGGTATGGGTGTTGCTCAACGGCGCCAACCCGGTCGCCTGACGCCGGTCACCGGTAGGGATTGGGCACCCGGCCCGCGCTGACCTCGGTCAACAGCGGCAGCGTCGCGAAGGTCACAGCCGGCAGCCGCAATTCATTGCCGTCGTTCAGCTGTGCGCGCGCCCAGGATCCTTTGCTGAACCGTAGTCCGTCGATGTCTGCCCAACGCAGCGTCCGGCTGCCCAACAGCGTCCGCACCGTCACACCCTGGTCGTCAGCGACGGTACGAAATCGAAAAATCAGCGCGGACAACAAAATCGGTAAGATAAGCAGCGGCGCGGTCAGTGGCCAGGTGAACACCGGGATCAACAGTCCGAGGGTGGTGAACGCGACGGCCAAGTGGGCCATCGGTGAAATCTTCAGCACCACCGGCGGCGGCGATTCTTGATCCGATGAGCCGGTCGTCACTCATCCATCTTTTCACCTGCCCTGGCGACGGCTTCTGCTGTGCAGCCTCCTCGAAGAGGATTTGACGGCTGAGCTGTCCTGAGACTACCGTCGAGCGCTGTGGAGTCCCGTAAAATGCTTGTAGTACTTGGTCGGCGCGTTGGAGTCTGACCAGCCGAAGCAGGCCTTCAGCATTTGAGGCGGTCCACCCACCAACGCGCAACCCTCGTGCAGCAGCTGAGCTGACGGGGGTTTTTTGTTGCCCACCATCTTCCACACGCGACACACCACACAGCGGATTGAAGAAAAACGTAAGAGGACATAGTGAGCGCACCCACAACTCGACAACCATCGGCTGCACCGGACCGGCCGCAGCAGGCCAACGGCGCGCCGGCGTCGGTGAAAGCCGCCCAGGCGGTGGCGGCGGAGTCACAACGATCGCCGGGTTCACAGCCGGCGCGGAGCACCGAAACCGTTGCGCCGCAGCAGCTTACCGGCGCACTATCGGTAATCCGGTCCTTGGAGGAACTCGACGTCGAGGTGATCTTCGGCATCCCCGGTGGCGCCGTGCTGCCCGTCTACGATCCGCTCTTCGACTCGGTGAAGCTGCGCCACGTGCTCGTCCGCCACGAGCAAGGGGCCGGTCACGCCGCCAGCGGCTACGCCCACGCCACCGGCAAGGTTGGGGTGTGCATGGCCACTTCCGGGCCCGGCGCCACTAACCTGGTGACGCCGCTGGCCGACGCGCAGATGGATTCGATCCCCGTCGTCGCCATCACCGGGCAGGTCGGGCGTTCGCTGATCGGGACGGACGCCTTCCAGGAGGCCGACATCTCCGGCATCACCATGCCGATCACCAAACACAACTTCCTGGTCCGCAGCGGCGACGAGATACCTCGGGTGCTCGCCGAGGCCTTCCACATCGCGGCCAGCGGTCGACCGGGCGCCGTCCTCGTCGACATTCCCAAAGACGTTCTGCAGGGCCAGTGCACCTTCAGTTGGCCGCCGCGGATGGAACTGCCCGGATACAAGCCGAACACCAAGCCGCACAACCGCCAGGTCCGGGAAGCCGCGAAGCTGATCGTGGGCGCGCGCAAGCCGGTGCTCTACGTCGGCGGGGGAGTGATCCGCGGCGACGCGTCTGAGCAGCTCCTGGAGCTGGCCGAGCTGACCGGCATCCCGGTGGTCACCACCTTGATGGCCCGCGGCGCATTCCCGGACAGCCACCCGCAGAACTTGGGCATGCCGGGCATGCACGGCACCGTCGCGGCGGTGGCGGCGCTGCAGCGCAGCGACCTGCTGATCGCGCTGGGCACCCGGTTCGACGACCGGGTCACCGGAAAACTCGAATCTTTTGCCCCTGACGCGAAAGTCATTCACGCTGACATCGACCCGGCTGAGATCGGTAAGAACCGCCACGCCGACGTGCCGATAGTCGGTGACGTCAAAGCTGTGATCACCGACCTGATCGCCGCGCTGCACCACGATGCGGCACCCGACAGCGTCGGCAGCGGCGGGATCACCGAGTGGTTGGAATACCTCAACGGTGTGCAGTCCACATACCCGCTGAGCTACGGCCCACAGAGCGACGGCAGTCTCAGCCCGGAATACGTCATCGCCACGCTGGGTGCCATCGCCGGCCCCGACGCCGTCTATGTCGCCGGCGTCGGTCAGCACCAGATGTGGGCAGCGCAGTTCATCCGCTATGAGAAACCACGCACCTGGCTCAACTCCGGCGGCCTGGGCACCATGGGATACGCCGTCCCGGCGGCTATGGGCGCCAAGCTTGCCTGTCCGGAGGCCGAGGTGTGGGCCATCGACGGCGACGGCTGCTTTCAAATGACCAACCAGGAGTTGGCCACCTGCGCGATCGAGGGCGCGCCGATCAAGGTCGCGCTGATCAACAACGGCAACCTGGGCATGGTGCGGCAATGGCAGACGCTGTTCTACGAGGAGCGTTACTCACAGACCGACCTGGCCACCCATTCCCACCGCATCCCTGACTTCGTGAAATTGGCCGAGGCACTCGGTTGTGTCGGATTGCGTTGCGAGCGGGAAGAAGACGTCGTCGACGTCATTAATCAGGCCCGGGCGATCAACGACCGCCCGGTCGTTATCGACTTCATCGTCGGCGCCGATGCGCAAGTGTGGCCGATGGTCGCCGCCGGAACCGGCAACGATGAAATCCAGGCCGCGCGCGGCATTCGTCCGCTGTTCGACGACGAAAGCGAAGGCCACGCCTGATGAGCACCACCACCTCGCCGACGCACACGCTCTCGGTTCTCGTCGAGGACAAACCCGGTGTGCTCGCCCGAATTGCAGCGCTGTTCTCGCGGCGCGGTTTCAACATCGAGTCGCTGGCGGTCGGTGCCACCGAGCAGAAGAACATGTCCCGCATGACGATCGTGGTGACCGCCGAGGAGACACCGCTCGAGCAGATCACCAAGCAGCTCAACAAACTGATCAACGTCATCAAGATCGTCGAGCAGGACGAGGACAACTCAGTGTCCCGCGAATTGGCGTTGATCAAAATACGCGCCGACGCCGGCAGCCGCAGTCAGGTCATTGAAGCGGTGAACTTATTCCGCGCCAAAGTCATTGACGTCTCACCCGAGTCACTCACCATCGAGGCCACCGGAACGCCGGCGAAGATCGAGGCGCTGCTGCGCGTGCTGGAGCCGTTCGGTGTCCGCGAAATAGTGCAATCCGGCCTGGTGTCGCTGTCGCGCGGTCCGCGCGGCATGGGCGGCACCAAGTAACTGTCGAGCCAGTCCAACACTGATGTTTCAAAAGGAGATAACTCACGTGGCAGCAGAAGCAGTCGAGATGTTCTACGACGGCGACGCCGACCTGTCTATCATCCAGGGCCGCAAAGTCGGCGTCATCGGATACGGCAGTCAGGGGCATGCCCACTCGCTGAGCTTGCGGGACTCGGGTGTGCAGGTGCGGGTCGGCCTGAAAGAAGGCTCCAAATCCCGGGACAAAGTTACCGAGCAGGGGCTCGACGTGGACACACCCGCAGAGGTGGCCAAGTGGGCGGACCTGATCATGCTGCTGACACCCGACACCGCGCAGGCCGACATCTTCAAGAATGAAATTGAGCCGCACCTGGATTCGGGCGACGCGCTGTTCTTCGGCCACGGCCTCAACATCCACTTCGACCTGGTCAAGCCCGCCGACGATGTCACCGTGGCGATGGTGGCGCCCAAAGGGCCCGGGCACCTGGTGCGTCGGCAGTTCGTCGACGGCAAAGGCGTTCCGGCCCTTGTCGCGGTCGCTCAAGATCCCACCGGTGAGGGGCTGGCGCTGGCCCTGTCCTACGCGAAGGCCATCGGTGGCACTCGCGCCGGCGTGCTAAAAACCACCTTCAAAGACGAAACCGAAACCGATTTGTTCGGTGAGCAGAGCGTGTTGTGCGGTGGGGCCGAGGAACTGGTCAAAGCGGGCTTCGAGGTGATGGTCGAAGCCGGCTACCCCGCCGAACTGGCCTACTTCGAGGTGCTGCACGAGCTGAAGCTCATCGTCGACCTGATGTATGAGGGCGGCATCGGCCGGATGTACTACTCGGTGTCTGATACCGCCGAGTTCGGCGGCTACCTTTCCGGTCCGCGGGTGATCGACGCTGACACCAAGGAGCGGATGCGCGACATCCTGCGCGACATCCAGGACGGCACCTTCGTCAAGAAGCTGGTCGCCGACGTCGAGAACGGCAACCAGCAGTTGCACGAATTGCGCAAGCGCAGCGCCGAGCACCCGATCGAGGTGACCGGTAAGAAGCTGCGTGATCTGATGAGTTGGGTCGACCGTCCGATCACCGAAACCGCCTGAAACGCTGACCGGCGAGCGTCACGCCAGCGTGGCCTTGGCCGGGCAGCGTCACTCCAGCGTGACGCTCGGTGCAGCGCGGGCGCCCCACCGCGTCCAGCGGTACAGCGGGCCCGGGGCTGACGGCGGCGACCCGCTGCGCCCGGCTGCGCCGCGCTTGCGATCGCCGCTTAGGCTGGCCGGGTGAGCCTGCCAGTTGTTCTGATCGCCGACAAACTCGCCGAATCAACCGTTGACGCCCTGGGCGACCAGGTCGAAGTCCGCTGGGTCGACGGCCCCGACCGGGACAAGCTGCTCGCGGCGGTGCCCGACGCCGACGCGCTGCTGGTCCGGTCGGCGACCACTGTGGACGCCGAGGTGCTGGCCGCGGCGGCCAAGCTGAAGATCGTCGCCCGCGCCGGGGTTGGGCTGGACAACGTCGACGTCGACGCCGCCACCGAGCGCGGCGTGCTGGTTGTCAACGCGCCGACGTCGAACATCCACAGCGCTGCCGAACACGCTGTGGCGCTGCTGCTGGCCGCGGCCCGCCAGATCACCGAGGCGGACACCTCGCTGCGCGCTCACACCTGGAAGCGGTCGTCGTTCTCCGGCACCGAGATCTTCGGCAAGACCGTCGGCATCGTCGGACTGGGCCGCATCGGACAACTGGTCGCTCAGCGCCTGGCCGCGTTCAGCGCCCACATAGTGGCTTACGACCCGTACGTGTCGCACGCGCGTGCCGCCCAACTCGGTATCGAGTTGCTGTCACTCGAGGAGTTGCTCGGCCGTGTCGACTTCATCTCGGTGCACCTGCCCAAGACGCCGGAGACAGCCGGCCTGATCGACAAAGAGGCGCTGGCCAAGACCAAGCCCGGGGTCATCATTGTCAACGCCGCCCGCGGCGGCCTGGTGGACGAGGCGGCGCTGGCCGAAGCCGTCGGCAGTGGCCATGTGCGGGCCGCCGGTATCGACGTGTTCGCCAGCGAACCCTGCACTGACAGCCCGCTGTTCGAACTGCCCCAGGTGGTGGTCACGCCGCACCTGGGTGCCTCCACAGCCGAGGCGCAAGACCGCGCGGGCACCGACGTCGCCGAGAGCGTGAAACTTGCGCTGGCCGGCGAGTTCGTTCCCGACGCGGTCAACGTCGGCGGCGGAACGGTCAGCGAAGAGGTGGCGCCGTGGCTTGACCTGGTGCGCAAACTCGGTTTGCTGGTCGGCGCCTTGTCCGACCGGCTGCCGGTGTCGCTGTCGGTGCAGGTGCGCGGTGAGCTGGCTTCCGAAGATGTAGACATCCTGCGGCTTTCGGCGCTGCGCGGGTTGTTCTCAGCGGTGATCGAGGACCAGGTGACGTTCGTCAACGCCCCGGCTATCGCCCAGGAACGCGGCGTCGCCGCCGAGATCAGCACAGCGTCGGAAAGCCCCAACCACCGCAGCGTCGTCGAGGTGCGGGCGGTGGCCGCCGACGGGTCGTCGGTCAACGTTGCCGGTGCCCTGTCCGGGCCGCAGCTGGTGGAGAAGATCGTGCAGATCAACGGCCGCAACTTCGATCTGCGCGCCCAGGGCACCAATCTCGTCGTCAACTACACCGATCAGCCCGGCGCGCTCGGCAAGATCGGCACGTTGCTCGGTACGGCCGGGGTCAACATTCACGCCGCGCAGCTGTCTCAGGACGCCGAAGGGCCGGCCGCGACGATCCTGCTGCGTCTTGACCGCGACGTGCCCGCCGATGTGCGCGCCGAGATCGGCCGCGCCGTCGACGCGAACAAACTCGAAGTAGTCGACCTGTCGTGAGGCGGCGCTCGTGAGACTCGCGGTGATTCCCGGCGACGGCATCGGACCCGAGGTCATCACCGAGGCTGTGCGGATTCTCGACGCGGTGCTGCCGGGCGTGCAGAAGACCGAATACGATTTGGGCGCCCGGCGCTTTCACGCGACCGGCGAGACGCTGCCGGAGCCGGTGATCGACGAGCTACGCGCCCACGACGCGATCCTGCTCGGCGCGATCGGTGATCCCTCGGTTCCCAGCGGGGTGCTCGAGCGCGGCCTGCTGCTGCGGCTGCGCTTCGAACTCGACCATTACGTGAACCTGCGACCGGCCCGGTTGTACCCCGGGGTGCGCAGTCCGTTAGGCATTGGGGCCGGCGAACCCGAGATCGACTTCGTGGTGGTGCGTGAGGGAACCGAAGGCCCCTACACCGGCAACGGAGGGGCGATTCGAGTCGGCACCGCCCAGGAAGTGGCCACCGAGGTGAGCGTGAACACCGCTTTCGGAGTGCATCGAGTGGTGCAGGATGCCTTCGGGCGGGCCCGGCAGCGCCGCAACCATCTGACTCTGGTGCACAAGACCAACGTGCTCACCTTCGCCGGGGCGTTGTGGTGGCGAACCGTGCAGCAGATAGCCGAACAATTCCCGGAGGTCGAGGTCGCCTACCAGCACGTCGACGCCGCGACCATCCATCTCGTCACCGACCCAGGGCGCTTCGACGTCATCGTCACCGACAATCTGTTCGGCGACATCATCACCGATCTGGCAGCCGCGGTTTGCGGTGGTATCGGCCTGGCTGCGAGCGGCAACATCGACGCCACCCGAACCAACCCGTCGATGTTCGAGCCGGTGCACGGCAGCGCGCCGGACATCGCTGGACAAGGCATCGCTGATCCGACGGCGGCAATCATGTCCGTGGCGCTGCTTCTGACTCACGTCGGCGAAGCCGCCGCCGCCGCACGCGTTGATCGGGCTGTAGCGGATTTTCTGGCCAATCGAGGGAACGAACGGCTCTCCACCGGCGAAGTCGGCGAATGGATCGGGTCCGGGCTCTGATCTCCAATCCGGGCGGTAGCACTCTGGCCGGCACTACCGGCGCTGCAGCCAGCGGGAAGATACCGCAGAGTGCGAATGCCGACGGAAATCCCGCGCCGGCGATGACGGCCCCGAAAATTGGCGGCCCGGCTGCTGCGGCCAGCCGCTGATAGGTGTTCTGCGTGCCCAGAGCGCGCCCGCTCCAAAAAGGTCCGGCGTACTCGGTGATGGCCGTCGACTCCAGCCCGTTGTCGAGCGCGGCGATCACCGAGGCGGCGATCATCAGTTCGACGGCGATCTGCCATCCCAGATGATCGGTGAAAGCCAGCGCCAGCAGTGTCAGCCCACCGGCGACGGCGACGAAGCGGACCGGGCGCAACCGAGAACCGACGCGGTCCGACCACCGGCCCACCACAATCCGCCCCAGCGCGCCAAGAAGCTGCGAGACGGTCACCAGTGCACCGGCCGAAGCGATGTCCCAGCCATGGTCGTTGATCAGCCAAACCAGCATGAACGTCACAGTCAGCGCTTGCGGCATCATCAGCAGCGCCGAGGCGGCATGGATGCGCCGGAGCACGTGCGTGCGGCGATAGGGGTTGGCGAGTTCCTCGTCGCTCGCCGCGGACGGTGATTTGCGCGGCGGATCGATCACACCGATAGCGGCGGCCACCGCCGCCAGCGTGCATGCCACCGCCGGGAACATCAATCCCGCCGCTGAGCTTCGTTCAGCCAACTCGGGAATGATCGTGGCGCCTAACGCGATGCCTACCGGCTGGGCGGTCTGGCGGACGCCCATCGCCAGGCCGCGCTGTTCTGGTGGGAACCAACCGGACACCAGCCGGCCACCGGCGGTGTTGCAGCTCGCGGCGGCCATGCCGCCGAGGAACAGGAACACCGAAATGGCGATCAGCGATTGTACTGACGCCGCGGCGTAGGCAGCGGCTGCGGTCAACGTCAAACCCGCGGTGAGCACGACCCGTTCGCCGAAACGGTCCAACAGGTAGCCCCAGATGAAAAGCGTGGCGACCATGCCCCAACTGGGCATCGACGACAACAGCCCGGCTTCGGCCAGCGGAGTGCCCCGCTCGGCTTCCAGCGCGGGGATCAAGAAGGCGACACCGTTGATGAAGATGAAGGCACTTGCTGTCACGCCCAGCGAGAGCACCACCATCAGCCAGCGCCCGGGCGCGCTCAGCGACTCTCTGGCCATCGATTCATGCTGTCACATCGTTGACGAATGTCGTGGTCGGCAAACTCAGACCGGGACGTTTCGGCGTCCCACCTCAGGAGTACCTGCCTTGAGTGAGTGTCTTCGTGCCCACCTCCGAGCGACTCGGCCGGTTTGTCGCTGTAAGCCGGGCACAAGACATGTCCCGGCCAGCTGAGCTGGTGTGACGGCCGTGCCTGCGACCACGCCTCCTCCTCGCGCTCGTGGCGCGCATCGTCGCCGGGCGGTGTTTGATTGCCCGCCTCCTCCTCGCGCTCGTGGCGCGCATCGTCGCCGGGCTAGGCTCTCACGAATGCGCCTTGGTCGAATCGCCAGCCCGGACGGAGTCGCCTTCGTCAGCATCGAAGGAACGGTGGAGCACGCCGACGGCCTGACGGCGCGCGAGATCGCCGAACATCCCTTCGGCATCCCGACCTTCACCGGCCGTTCCTGGCCGCTGGTCGACGTGCGGCTGCTGGCTCCCATGCTGGCCAGCAAGATCGTCTGCGTCGGCAAGAATTACGCGGCCCACGTCGCCGAAATGGGCGGTACCGCCGCGCCGGTCGACCCGGTGATCTTCCTCAAGCCCAACACCGCGATCATCGGGCCGAACGTGCCGATCAAGTTGCCGGTCAACGCCTCGCCCGTGCATTTCGAAGGGGAACTGGCCGCAGTCATCAGCCGTCCGTGCAAAGACGTCTCGGCCGCCCACGCAGCAGACAGCATCTTGGGTTACACGATCGGTAACGACGTGTCGGCCCGCGATCAGCAGCAGGTCGACGGGCAATGGACTCGCGCGAAAGGCCATGACACGTTCTGCCCGGTCGGACCTTGGATCACCACCGACGTCGATCCGGCCGACCTGGAACTGCGCACAGAGGTCAACGGCCAAGTCCACCAACACAGTCGCACGTCGCTGATGATTCACGACGTCGCAGCCATCGTCGAATGGATCTCGGCGGTGATGACCTTGTTGCCCGGCGACCTCATCCTGACCGGAACCCCGGAGGGCGTCGGTCCCATTGAAGACGGCGACACCGTCAGCGTCACCATCGAGCATCTCGGCACCTTGACCAATCCTGTTCTCCGCAAGAACAAACCGTGACGGCGCCGGCCCAGGTGCGGGTGCGGTTCTGTCCGTCGCCCACCGGAGTGCCCCACGTCGGACTCATCCGCACGGCGCTATTCAACTGGGCCTACGCCCGGCATACCGGTGGCACCTTCGTGTTCCGATTAGAGGACACCGACCCGCAACGTGACAGCGAGGAAAGCTATCTGGCGCTGCTCGACGCGCTGCGGTGGCTCGGCCTGACCTGGGATGAGGGGCCCGAGGTCGGCGGCCCTTACGAGCCGTACCGGCAGTCACAACGTCGGCACATCCATCGTGACGTGGTGGCCGCCCTGCTCGCAGCCGGCGAAGCCTACGAGGCTTTCTCGACGCCGGAGGAAGTCGAGGCGCGCCACCTCGCCGCAGGTCGCAATCCCAAACTCGGCTACGACAACTTCGACCGCGATCTGACCGACGAGCAGCGTTCGGAATATGCGGCGGCCGGTCGTAAGCCGGTGGTACGGCTGCGGATGCCCGACGACGACATCAGTTGGCCTGATCTGGTTCGCGGGCCGACCACCTTCGTGGCGGGGACGATTCCCGACTTCGCGTTGACCCGTGCCAGCGGAGAGCCGTTGTACACCTTGGTCAACCCTGTCGACGACGCGTTGATGCGCATTACCCATGTGCTGCGCGGTGAGGACCTGCTGCCGTCGACTCCTCGCCAGATCGCTTTGTACCGTGCACTGATTCGCATCGGTATCGCTGAACGGGTGCCCGAATTCGCCCATCTGCCAACGGTTTTGGGCGAAGGCACCAAGAAGCTTTCCAAGCGGGATCCGCAGTCCAATCTCTTCGCTCACCGTGACCGCGGCTTCATTCCGGAAGGCCTGCTCAATTACCTTGCCTTGCTGGGCTGGTCGATCGCCGAGGACCGGGACCTGTTCAGCCTTGATGAGATGGTGGCCGCCTTCAACGTGGCCGACGTGAACTCCAACCCGGCACGGTTCGACCAGAAGAAGGCCGATGCGCTCAACGCCGAGCACATCCGCCTACTGGACGCAGACGACTTCGCGCGCCGGATCGACGAGTACTTCCGGGCGCACGGCCACGACACCGGATTGGACGCCGCGGAATTCGCGGTAGCCGCCCAGTTGGTGCAGACGCGCATCGTCGTGCTCGGTGACGCATGGCTTCTGCTGAAATTCCTGAACGACCGGGACTACGCGATCGACCCGAAAGCTGCCGCGAAGGAGCTGGGATCGGTTGCCGCGCCGGTACTCGACGCCGCCGTGGCAGCGTTGAATGGCCTCACGGACTGGACTACGGCAGACATCGAAGCCGCCCTCAAGACCACCCTGTTGGATGACCTCGCGCTCAAACCGCGCAAGGCGTTCAGCCCGGTCCGGGTCGCCGCGACCGGAACACTGGTCAGTCCGCCGCTGTTCGAATCGCTGGAACTGTTGGGCCGCGAGCGCAGTCTGCACCGTCTGCGCGTGGCGCGCGACCAGTTCGCGCAGAGCTAACCGCGCGGGATCGACGGCGAGATCTTTGGTAATCTGCTCGTCGGCCCTCGGGCGGCCGGCAGCTGCGGCGGCGTGACCTGGACACGGTCTTGCGCAAGCCCGCTACCAGCCGTTTCAGCGGGCCAGTGGGGTATGGTGTAATTGGCAACACAGCTGATTCTGGTTCAGCCATTCTAGGTTCGAGTCCTGGTACCCCAGCAACACCGTTCGGTGCCAAGCAATTAGGCGGGCATTCCGCCGTCAGCTATGCTGACAGCTCGGATCGGTTCCGGCCCCGTCGTCTAGCGGCCTAGGACGCCGCCCTCTCACGGCGGTAGCGTGGGTTCGAATCCCATCGGGGCTACGTGGCGCCGGCAACTACTGGTGCTGGCCCTCCGGCGCGGTTGAACCGCCGACCGGCATGTGCGGTAAGCCGAGCTTGCTGTGATCCCAGGACCGGGTTCGGCGGCTGACGATGCGCACGGCGATCCGCTTGTTCATCATCTGGTCGACGAACGGCTTAACGTCGTCGCTGTAGGGGCCGGTGTAGCGTTCCCAAACGCTTACCCCGACCCGGAAGACGGCATCAGAATCGTCGACGATCTCGGCTACGCCCTCGAAAGACACGCCGCGCAGCGTGTCGTAAGTCTGACCATCTTCGAGCAGGAAACTCACCCGAGGGTCCCGACGCAGGTTTACCGCTTTCTGCGACTTGGCTTTGGTCTCCAACCAGATCTCGCCGTCGACCACGCCGTACCACATCGCGGTCAAGTGCGGCTGACCGTCGGGTCCCACAGTGGCCAATGTGCCGGTTCGCTTATTAGCGACGAACTCGGCGACCTCGGAGGCAGACATGACGATCTGTGCGCGCTGCTTGGTTCCCATCGCGTCAGTCTTGCAGGCCGCCGGTGCACACTGGGCGTCAAGTGCGAAGTGATGAGACTGCCGTCAGATGCGGCGAGTGAGCTCGTCAGCGGCGGCCAGCAGATCGGCAGCCCAACGGGTACCGGGCCGGCGCCCAATTCTATCGATCGGGCCGGACACCGATATAGCAGCAATTACCTGCCCGCGGCCGTCACGCACCGGCGCCGAGACGCTGGCGACGCCGGACTCGCGCTCGGCCACACTCTGAGCCCAACCGCGCCGACGCACTTCGGCCAGCGCGCGGTCGGTGAATTTCGCGTTCGGCAACACCGCCTGCTGGATGGCGGAGTCGCTGTACGCCAGCAGCACCTTGGCTCCCGACCCGGCCGTCATGGTTAGCCGTGCTCCGACCGGAACGGTATCGCGAAGTCCGGCAGTAGGTTCCAGTGCCGCAATGCAAACCCTGGCGGTACCCTCGGCGCGGTAAAGCTGCACGCTCTCGCCGGTCTTCTCGCGCAGCCGCGGCAGCACCGCAGCACTGGCCGCCAGCAGCGGATCGTCGACGCGGGTGGCCAGTTCCGTGACGCTAGGGCCGAGTCGCCAGCGGCCGTCGCCGTCGCGCGCGAGCAGTCGATGAAATTCCAGCCCACGGGCCAATCGATGCGCCGTCGCCCTGGGCAAGCCGGTGTGATCGCTCAGTTCGGCAAGAGTGCGCGGCGATTTCGCAATCGTCTGCAACATCGCCACCGCTTTGTCCAGCACGCCGATACCGCTATCCTGTCTCACAAAGAGATATTAGCGTCTCGCATAGTGAGATCGAACGTGAGCCCGAACGACCGAATCGAGAAGAAGCATGGCACCCGACATCGACCCGGCAAGCAGGCCGCGCACTTTGGCGCAGAAGGTTTGGGACGACCATGTCGTGGTGTCCGGCGGCGGTGCCGAGCCCGACCTGATCTACATCGATCTGCACCTGGTGCACGAGGTCACCAGCCCGCAGGCGTTCGACGGTCTGCGGCTGGCCGGCCGGCCGGTGCGACGGCCCGAACTCACCTTGGCCACTGAGGATCACAACGTGCCGACAACCGACATCGACAAGCCGATCGCCGACCTGACATCGCGCATCCAGGTTGAGACGTTGCGCGGCAACTGCGCCGAATTCGGTATTCGGCTCTATCCGATGGGTGACATCGACCAGGGCATCGTGCACGTCGTCGGGCCGCAGTTGGGCCTCACTCAGCCGGGGATGACGGTCGTCTGCGGGGACAGCCATACCTCCACCCACGGTGCGTTCGGCGCTTTGGCGATGGGCATCGGTACTTCTGAGGTCGAGCACGTGCTGGCCACCCAGACGTTGTCGCTGCGGCCGTTCAAGACGATGGCGGTCAATATCGACGGAGAGCTGCCGCCCGGTGTGACGGCCAAGGACCTCATCCTGGCGTTGATCGCGAAGATCGGCACCGGAGGCGGCCAGGGTTACGTCATCGAATACCGCGGCAGCGCCATCGAATCGCTCTCGATGGAAGGCCGGATGACGGTCTGCAACATGAGCATCGAGGCCGGCGCACGGGCCGGGATGGTGGCCCCGGACCGCACGACCTACGAATTCCTGGCCGGTCGGCCGCACGCGCCCACCGGCGCGGCCTGGGATGCCGCCCTGCGCTATTGGGAGCAGTTGAGCACCGATTCGGGTGCGGAATTCGACACCGAGGTCTACCTGGACGCCGCGACGTTGAGCCCGTTCGTCACCTGGGGAACCAATCCAGGGCAGGGGGTGGCGTTGGCCGCCGCCGTGCCCGACCCGGAGCTGATGACCGATGACGCCGAACGTCTGGCCGCTGAGAAGGCGTTGGCTTACATGGACCTTCGACCCGGAACACCGATGCGTGACGTCGCTGTGCAGGCCGTATTCGTCGGGTCGTGCACCAACGGCCGCATTGAGGACCTGCGGGCGGTGGCCGGCATTCTGCAGGGTCACCGGGTGGCTCGGGGCGTTCGGATGCTTGTGGTTCCCGGCTCCATGCGGGTACGTGCGCAAGCCGAAGCCGAAGGCCTCGGTGAGATTTTTACCGCGGCGGGTGCCGAGTGGCGTCAGGCCGGCTGTTCGATGTGTCTTGGAATGAACCCTGATCAGCTTGCGCCAGGGGAGCGATGCGCGGCGACGTCCAACCGCAACTTCGAAGGACGGCAGGGCAAGGGTGGTCGCACACATCTGGTTTCACCGGCGGTCGCTGCCGCGACCGCCGTGCGCGGTAAGTTGTCCGCTCCGGCCGACTTGAATTGACGATCGAGGAGAAGCACGGTGGAAGCTTTTGCAACCCACACCGGAATCGGCGTACCGCTGCGGCGGTCCAATGTCGACACCGACCAGATCATTCCCGCGGTTTACCTGAAGCGAGTCACCCGAACGGGTTTCGAAGACGGATTGTTCGCGGCCTGGCGCACCGACCCGTCTTTCGTGCTCAATCTCAGCCCATTCGACAACGGCTCAGTACTGGTAGCCGGGCCCGATTTCGGCACCGGATCCTCCCGGGAGCATGCCGTGTGGGCACTGATGGACTACGGATTCCGGGTGGTGATCTCGTCGAGGTTCGGTGACATCTTTCGGGGCAACGCAGGCAAGGCGGGGCTGTTGGCGGCCGAAATCGCTCAAGATGATGTTGAACTGCTCTGGAAGCTGATCGAGCAGAGCCCGGGGCTGGAAATCACTGCCAATCTTCAAGATCGGATCGTCACCGCGGGAACGGTGGTGGTGCCGTTCAAGATTGACTCCTACACCGCCTGGCGACTGCTCGAAGGACTTGACGATATAGCCCTTACGCTGCGAAAACTCGACAATATCAACTCGTTCGAGAACGCTCGGCCGAACTGGAAACCGCGAACTCTTTCCACTGGCTGAAGCCGGAATTCCGGTCCGTTCACCGGTTCTTTCTGAGCCGCTTTCACGGCTTGATCACCGTTCAAGGGCGGCAACTAGTTTCCTAAAAAGTTAACTAGAAGCGCTTGAAATTGCGCGTGGCTCTTGGAAATCAACCCGGTGAGGGTTTACCGTGTTCACTAGTCGGTCCAAAGTGGGCCACTGGTTTCGGAGGGTTTGGATGAACAAAGCAGAGCTCATCGACGCACTCACAGCGAAATTGGGCACGGACCGTCGGCACGCTACGGACGCTGTCGAGCACGTCGTCGACACGATTGTCCGTGCGGTGCACAAGGGTGACAGCGTCACCATCACCGGGTTTGGTGTATTCGAGCAGCGGCGTCGCGCGGCTCGAGTGGCACGTAATCCTCGCACCGGTGAAACGGTGAAGGTGAAGCCGACGTCCGTCCCGGCATTCCGTCCGGGTGCGCAATTCAAAGCGGTTGTCTCTGGCGCGCAGCGTCTCCCGTCGGACGGACCCGCCGTCAAGCGTGGTGCGGTGGCGAGTGGCGCAAAGAAGACAGCGGGGAAGCGGACGCCGGCCAAGGCGACCAAGTCGACGGCCAAGAAGACCGCGACCAAGGCGCCGGCCAAGAAGTCGACCGCCAAGAAGGCGCCGGCCACCAAGGCCACCAAGGCCACCAAGGCCACCAAGGCCACCAAGTCGACGACCAAGCGAGCGCCGGCCTCGAAGACGACTGCAAGCAAGTCGCCGGCGAAGACGACAACAGCTGCCAAGAAGACCGCCTCAACCTCAAAGGCTCCGGCCCGCAAGGCAGCAACGAAGGCTCCGGCCAAGAAGAGCACTACCACCGCGAAGAAGACGGCCAGCAAGGCGCCGGCGAAGAAGACCACCGCACGACGCGGCCGCAAGTAGTCGTCAGACGGTGCGAAACCCTCCGGTGGCCGGGCCACCGGAGGGTATTCGGCGGTCAGCGCAACGCGTTGACGGCCAGTGCGCTGCAAATGTGATCGGCTGCCACCAGTTTCCCGGCGGAAAGTGACAGCACCCAGGTGCTGCCTTTGCGATTGCGCGATTTGTCGGGACGCACCCCGTCGCGATCACACCACCATTCGATCAAGTCTGGAATCACCTTGCCCTGCGTGCAGATCGCCGGTGTGCCGTCCTGCGCGGCGATTTCCAGCACTCGGCGCCGCGCCCGCTTGGGGTTGCTGGCGTATGCCTCTTCATTCAGTGCGGGCTCGTCACAGATGTCTGCTGCCAACTCTTCGGCCAGCGGCGCTAGCGTCTGGTGGCACCGCATTCGATCGGCGGCGTGAACCGCGGTGGCCCCGAAGGCCAGCAACTGTCCAACCAGTGCCTCCGCCTGCGCACGACCCTTCTTGTCCAGCGGCCGCTTGGTGTCGTCACCGGAGAAGCGCGACTTACTGCCCGCGGTGGCGTGCCGGACCACCAGCACCGTCTGGGTGTCGGCCGGGCGTTTGGCGAATTGACGCAGAATTTTTCGATCGTGTGCGTAGTTCACCTTCTTCACAGCCTCGGGGACCGGCAGCCAGGAAAGCTCGTCGACTTCGCTGTTGGGCGCGAACTCACCGCCCATGCTGCGCGCGGCCCAGTACCGGACCTTCTTGATGCCCTGGTCGAGCGGATAGCTCACCGCGGCGATGCGACAACCGAGGTGCACCCGGTAACCGGTCTCTTCGAAGATTTCCCGCACCGCGGTCACCGGCTCGGTTTCCCCCGAATCGACTTTGCCCTTCGGCAGCGACCAGTCTTGGTAACGCGGGCGGTGGATCAGCGCCACCTCGACCGTGTCACCCGGCCCGGGCTGCCAGACTACTGCGCCGGCGGCGTGAACCGTCCGGCCCGTCGAGCCCCGGCCAGACGACGAGGTTTTCGTCGGCACCTTATCTCCTGCAGTCGATTCGGGCCCCTCGCGTCTCACGGGGACGGACTGGCATCACGACGCGCGCCGTGCCTGGCCGGTTAAAGGCTACGGTGTCGCTCCATCAGCGACACTTGGTGGTCGCGTACCTTCTCGCCGTCCTGAGGGAAAGCGGTCCACTGTCCGTCCGGCCCGAGTTCCCAGCAACGGGTGGCCGGATCCAGCGCGGACTCGAACACGTCGTTAAGTTGGGCCGTCAGCCTGGGGTCCTTGACCTGAGCCAGCACCTCCACCCGCCGGTCGAGGTTTCGGTGCATCATGTCCGCGCTGCCGATCCAGAATTCGTCGATGGCGCCGAAGTGGATGATTCGGGAGTGCTCCAGGAAACGGCCGAGAATCGAGCGCACGAGGATACTTTCAGAAAATTCCTCGGCCCCGGGGCGCAGCGCGCAGATGCCGCGCACGACGACTTCGACCCGGATCCCGGCGCGCGAGGCGTGATAGAGAGCATCGATGACCTGCTCGTCGACCAAAGCATTCATCTTCATCCGGATGCGCCCGTTGCCGGTGTCCCGGTGTGCCGCCACCTCGCGCTCGACCCGCTCGATGATGCCCGCGCGAATCCCGTGCGGGGCCACCAACAAATTGCGGTACGACAACTTGCGTGAATATCCGGTGAGCGAGTTGAACAAGTCGGTGAGGTCCGCCCCGATATCAGGGTCGGCTGTCAGCAGCCCGATGTCTTCGTACAGCCGCGCTGTCTTGCTGTTGTAATTGCCGGTTCCCACATGGCAGTAGCGTCGTATCGTCGAACCTTCCCGGCGCACCACCAAACAGGTCTTGCAGTGTGTTTTCAAACCGACCGTGCCGTAGGCCACATGCACGCCCGCCTGCTCGAGTGCGCGTGCCCAGCGGATGTTGGCCTGTTCGTCGAAGCGGGCCTTGATCTCGACCAGCGCCACCACTTGCTTTCCGGCCTCGGCCGCATCGATCAGCGCCCGCACGATCGGCGAATCACCGGACGTGCGGTACAGGGTCTGCTTGATCGCCAGCACATTGGGGTCGGCCGCTGCCTGCTCGATGAACCGCTGCACGCTCGTCGAGAACGAGTCGTACGGGTGATGCACCAGCACGTCGCCTTCCCGCAGGGTCGCGAAGATACTTTTCGGCGTTTCCCGTTCGGCGAAGGCGGGCGGAGTTGCCGGCACGAAGGGCGGGTCCTTGAGATCGGGCCGGTCCAAGTCGTAGATCTGCCACAGCGATGACAAGTCCAGCAACCCGGGCACCTCGATGACGTCGCCAGGGTTCACGTCGAGTTCACGCAACAGCAGTTGCAGCATGTTCTCTGTCATATCGTCGGCTACCTCCAGCCGGACCGGCGATCCGAAACGGCGCCGCGCCAATTCCCTTTCCAGCGCCTGCAGAAGGTCTTCGTCGCGGTCCTCTTCCACTTCGAAGTCGGCATTGCGGGTGATGCGGAAAGCGTGATGCTCCACGACCTCCAAGCCCGGGAACAGCACCGGCAGAAAGGCGGCGATCAACTCCTCCATCGGCAGGTACCGCACGTCGGGCCGGCCGCCTTGCCCGTCTGCGTCCTCCCGGACATCAAGCTCGACGAAGCGATCGACGTTGTCGGGCACCTTGACCCGTGCGAAGTGCTGGCCGCCGTCCTCGGGCCGTTTGACGGTGACCGCGAGGTTCAGACTCAAGCCGCTGACGAACGGGAATGGGTGGGCGGGATCGACCGCCAGCGGCGTCAGAACCGGGAAGACCTGCTCTTGGAAGTAGGCCGATAAATGCTCACATTCGGCCTCGTCCAAATCGGCCCACGTGACCACCTGAATGCCCTCTTCGGCGAGCGCCGGCCGCACCAGGTCGAGGAAGACATGCGCGTGCCGGCTGGCGATCTGCTGTGTCTGTTCGCCGATGTGGCGCAGTTGTTCCCGCGGTGTCAGACCGTCGGCGGAGCGAACGGAAAGGCCCATCTCGTCACGACGTTTCAGGCCGGCGACTCGGACCATGTAGAACTCGTCGAGGTTGGAGGCGAAGATTGCGAGGAACTTCGCCCGCTCCAGCAGCGGCAGCGACGGGTCGGCGGCCAGCGCGAGCACACGGGCGTTGAAGTCAAGCCAACTCAATTCCCGATTCAAATACCGGTGCTCAGGAAGTTCGTCTTCAGTCGCGGTCGGGGCGGTCGCCGCGGTCGCAGCAGGTGGTGCGGCCGGGGCGGCGTCGCCCGATCGCCACACGCCCTCGTCGGTCAAGACATCTGCGCCTTGGCTGGCTTCGGTTTCGGTTTCGGTCATTAGGCGATCATCGCCTATCACCCGCCGACACGGCTACCGCCCTGCGCCAGGTTGTCGTTCGAGGATCCGACGGGTCGCCGCACCGACTCCCAGGCCGCGGGCTACCGCCAGATCGGCGGGCGTGTCGACATCGCAGCGCAGACCCGGCCACTCGCCGGTCAACTCGGCATAGCCGGAATTGCGGTGCCGCGCGGCCGAATCGGTCCCGAACCGCGGATCGAGTGCCGCGCCGAAAGCGCACAGCGCGGCGGTGCCGGTGCCGAGCCGATCCGCCACGAAACTTCGCTGATGATCGCGCGCGGCGAAAATCGTCTCGGTCAATTCCTGCGGCTGCAAGGCAGGCAGGTCACCCTGCAGCACAACAACATTGGAGACGTTGCGGATTACGACCCGCTCGGCAGCCGCAATCGCGTTGTTCAACGGGTCAGGGTGGCCCTGCGGTGTCAGGTCGGGCAGCACGTCGGCCCCCAAGCCGGCCGCCGCTTCAGCCGCGACGTCGTCGGGGGTGACTACCGTGATCGAGTGCACGTCCGCCGCACGCGCCGCCGCGGTGAGCGTGTCGACCAGCATGGCGAGCACAACGTTCTCCCGGGCGGATGGCGAAAAGACCGGTGCCAGCCGGGTCTTGGCGGCGGCCAGGCGCTTGACCGCCACGATCACCCCGACATCACCGAAACCGCCGGTCCGCGCGCCGCTCATGCTCCGACATCCTGCCAGCGCCCCCGGTTCGACGGTGCGGGCCAGGGCCGGGGCTAAGGTGTAGCGCGCGATTGCCGTCGACAACGACCTGGTGGAGGAGGTGGCACAGATGGCGAGTCGAACAGCGGTGATGGGCGCCGGCGCGTGGGGCACTGCGCTGTGCAAGGTGCTGGCCGACGCAGGTGGGGAAGTCGTGCTGTGGGCGCGACGGCCTGAACTCGCCGCCGAAATCAACACCGGTCGAACAAATGTCGACTATCTGCCCAACGTGCAGTTACCTGCAAACATTTACGCCACCGCCGACGCGGCCGAGGCACTGAGCAAGGTGACGACGGTGCTGCTGGGGGTCCCGGCGCAGACCATGCGAAACAGCCTCGAACAGTGGGCCGGGTTGCTGTCCGAGGATGCGACCCTGGTGAGCCTGGCCAAAGGCATCGAGCTCAACACTTTGATGCGGATGAGCCAAGTGATCATCTCGGTGACCGGCGTCGACCCGGCGCACGTCGCGGTAGTGTCCGGACCGAACCTGGCCAGTGAGATCGCCGAGGGACAGCCCGCCGCCACCGTCGTCGCGTGCAGTGACTCCGGGCGGGCCGTCGCGTTGCAGCGCGCGTTGAACAGCGGGTACTTCCGGCCGTATACCAACGCTGACGTGATCGGCACCGAGATCGGCGGGGCATGCAAAAACGTCATCGCGCTGGCCTGCGGGATGGCCGCCGGCGTGGGTCTTGGTGAGAACACTGCGGCGGCCATCATCACCCGCGGCCTCGCCGAGATCATGCGACTGGGAATAGCGTTGGGCGCCAAGGGCGCGACGATGGCCGGCTTAGCGGGAGTTGGAGATCTGGTGGCCACCTGCAATTCGCCGCGCTCGCGCAACCGGTCGTTCGGTGAAGCGCTGGGCCGCGGTGAGACGCTGCAATCGGCGCTGCAGGCGCGGGACGGCCACGTCGTCGAAGGCGTGACGTCTTGCGAGTCGGTGCTGGCACTGGCGTCCAGCTACGACGTCGAGATGCCGCTCACCGACGCCGTGCACCGGGTCTGCCACAAGGGGCTCTCGGTCGATCAAGCTGTGGCTCTGCTGCTGGGGCGCAGCACCAAGCCGGAATACGGCTGAGCCGCTCAACCCGGCTTGCGAGCGAACACCCGGTAGCGTCTCCAGGTTGTGAACGCCCCAGGGACGCCTGATTCCGGCGACCGCATCCGGGTTGCCGTGGTGTACGGCGGTCGCAGCAACGAGCACGCCATCTCCTGCGTGTCGGCCGGCAGCATCTTGCGCAACCTCGACCCGCAACGCTTCGAGGTCGTCCCCGTCGGCATCACCACCGAAGGTTCCTGGGTGCTCACCGACGGTCGGCCGGAAACCCTGGCGATCACCGAGGGGCAGTTGCCTGCCGTCCACGACACGTCCGGCGCGGCGCTGACGCTAGCGCAGAACCCGCGACAGCGCGGCCAGCTGCTGGCGCAGAACGCCACCAGGGAACGCGCCGCCGGCGGCGTGCTTGCCTCCGTCGACGTGGTATTCCCGGTGTTGCACGGCCCTTACGGCGAGGACGGCACGATCCAGGGTCTGCTGGAACTGGCTGGTGTGCCCTATGTCGGTGCCGGGGTGCTGGCCAGCTCGGCAGGCATGGACAAGGAGTTCACCAAAAAGCTGCTCGCCGCCGACGGGCTCCCGGTTGGCGCGCATGCGGTGCTGCGGCCGACACAGCAATCGCTGACCCGCGAGGAGCGGGAACGACTTGGGCTGCCGGTTTTCGTCAAACCCGCCCGCGGCGGCTCCTCGATCGGTGTCAGTCGGGTGACCACCTGGGATCAGCTGCCCACCGCCATCGCCGAAGCCCGGCGCCATGACCCCAAAGTGATCGTCGAAGCGGCGGTTGCGGGTCGGGAGCTGGAGTGCGGTGTGCTGGAATTCGCGGACGGCACGGTAAAAGCCAGCGCGCTCGGAGAGATCCGGGTGGTCGGCGTCCGTGGTCGCGAGGACCCGTTCTACGACTTCGCGGCCAAGTACCTCGAGGAGGCCGCCGAACTCGACGTGCCCGCGAAGGTCGACGACGAGGTCAGCGACGCGGTGCGTGCGCTGGCGATCGCGGCGTTCCGGGCGATTGACGGGCAGGGTCTGGCCCGGGTGGACTTTTTCCTCACAGACGAGGGGCCGCTGATCAACGAGATCAACACGATGCCGGGATTCACGACGATCTCGATGTACCCGCGGATGTGGGCGGCCAGCGGTGTCGACTATCCCACCCTGCTGGCGACGATGGTCGAGACGGCGCTGGCCCGGGGCATCGGCCTGCGCTGAACCTCCCCGTCAGCCGACCGGCGCCGGACTGATCGGCACGACAGGCATCGTGTGGTCGATCAGACCGGAGAGCTGCTGGATTGGCGTCGGACCCGATCCGGGCGGCAGGGTCAGCGCCACATACACCGGCCGGTCGACGGTGTACCAGGTGCTGCGACCGGCTTCACCGCCGGAGCCCGGACCGGATTGCTCGAACCACTGCACCCGATCGACAATTTGGATCGGGGCACCTATCACGAAGCCGGCCGGCCGGTCGAGCCCACACCGCAGCAGCACCGCCTCGCTGTCGGCCGCGGCCCGCCACGCCGCGGTGCCCGCCGGGGTCGGCTGCGCGGCCGGCACACGCCGAAAGTCGCCGAGTCGCTGGGGCAGTGCCTGCAGGAGCGCCCGACACGGCGGGCTTTCCGCGTGTGGGGCGGGGACAGCCGGGATGGCCACCGGTTGCGGCGGAGCCTGGCGTGTCGCGGCGATTGCCAAGACGGCGCCGACCGCCCCGACTGCGATCACCAGTGCGGCGATGATCAGGGCACGCGGTGGCGCGTCGTCGGCCACCGGGTCGTCTTCGGGCTGCCTGTCCATCGCCTGATTGCGCCTACACTTCCACGTGTCTGCTGCCGGAATCGGCGGACCAAATTTACCGCAGGGCGGGCTGGTCTTCGCTGCACTGGACAGGCGGGAAGGTAGCGATGTGAGCAGTGAGCCCACGCTGGGTCGGTTGGGGGAGTTCGCCTTGATCGAGCGGCTGGTGGCGGGCCGCCGGCAGCCGGCCACGACGGGGCTCGGACCCGGCGACGATGCTGCCGTGGTGGTCGCTGGTGACGGCTGTGTCCTCGTCTCGACTGACATGCTGGTGCAGGACCGGCATTTCCGATTGGACTGGTCGACACCGCAGCAGGTCGGCCGCAAGGCGATCGCCCAGAACGCCGCGGACATCGAGGCGATGGGCGGGCGCGCCACGGCGTTCGTGGTGGCTTTCGGGGCTCCCGCCGATACCCCGGTCGACCAAGTTCGCGGGCTCGCCGACGGGATGTGGGAGGAAGCCGAACGTATCGGCGCCGGAATCGTCGGCGGTGATCTGGTCAGCTGCCCGCAGTGGGTGGCGTCGGTAACCGTGTTGGGCGACCTGGCCGGCCGCGCGGCGGTCCTGCGGGCCGGTGCGCGGCCCGGCGCGGTGATCGCTGTCGCTGGTGCACTGGGATACTCGGCAGCCGGGTACGCCCTTTGCAGCGGACGAATTGACGGGTTCGACGACCTGCGGATTCGTCATCTGGTTCCACAGCCGCCCTACGGCCAGGGCCGGGTGGCCGCAGACGCCGGAGCGGTGGCGATGATCGACATTTCCGACGGCCTCGTCGCTGATTTGCGGCACGTCGCCGAGGCGTCCGCGGTGACCCTCGATTTGTCCACCGACGCGCTGGCGGCGGTTCTGCCACCGTTGGCCACGGCCGCGCAAGCGGTAGGCGTCGACCCCTGGTCGTGGGTGCTGGGCGGCGGAGAAGACCACGCGCTGGTCGCGGTGTTCGCCGGCCCGGTGCCGCCCGGGTGGCGGGCCATCGGGCGCGTGCTGGACGGGCCGCCGCGGGTGCTGGTCGACGGCGACGAGTGGCGCGGCTATGCCGGCTGGCAGTCGTTCGACCGGTGTTGAATGGCGGCTATGACCGCGCGCCCGTTGCATGAACTGGTCGAAGACGGCTGGGCGCAGGCGCTGAAGCCAGTGGAGCCTGAGGTCAGCAAGCTCGGCCAGTACTTGCGCGATGAGATCGCCGCCGGCCGCCGATACCTGCCGGCAGGACCGAACGTGTTGCGGGCTTTCACGTTCCCGTTCCACCAGGTGCGGGTTTTGATCGTGGGCCAGGACCCCTATCCCACGCCCGGTCACGCGGTGGGACTGAGCTTCTCGGTAGCGCCCGACGTGCGGCCGCTGCCCCGCAGCCTGGAGAACATCTTCGCCGAATATCGCCGTGACCTCGGCTACCCGGCGCCGTCCTGCGGCGACCTGACCCCGTGGGCTCAGCGCGGAGTGCTGCTGCTCAACAGGGTCTTGACCGTGCAACCCGGTACTCCGGCGTCGCATCGTGGGAAGGGCTGGGAAACCGTCACCGAACGCGCGATTCACGCATTGGTGGACCGCAACCAACCGCTGGTCGCCATCTTGTGGGGCAAAGACGCGTCCACTTTGAAACCGCTGCTCGCCGGCGGCGACTGCGTGGCGATCGAGTCGCCGCACCCGTCACCGTTGTCGGCGTCGCGGGGGTTCTTCGGCTCGCGGCCGTTCAGCCGAGCCAATCAGCTACTGGCCGAGATGGGCGCCGACCCGATCGACTGGCGGCTGCCTTGAGCGCTAGCCGCGAGTGACCCGGCCGGCCTTGATGCAGGATGCGCACACATTGAGCCGCTGCTTGTTGCCGCCCGGCCGTGTCACAGCGTGCACCGTTTGAATGTTGGGGTTCCAGCGACGGCTGGTCCGGCGGTGCGAATGCGACACCGACTTGCCGAAGCCGGGGCTCTTCCCGCAGATGTCGCACACGGCAGCCATGGCTTGCTCCTCAAATCTCAATACTGGCCACCGAAGGCCGTTCGGACCGGACGCCAACCACGTCACGGGTGACCAGACAACCTGGTCAGGATAGCCGCCGTCGCCACCGACTGCCAAAACCGAGCATTCGGTTACAAGCGGCCGGCTCGTTACACCCGTCTCGCGTGCCCCAGCTGCCGGAGGCGCCTGAGGCAGAAGCCATCCGCGCAGCGCAACCGGCCGGCAGCGTCAGATCGTGCACAGCCGCGCTTGGCCATGTCACCAGCGCTGTCGCCGGCACTGGATAGGCTGGCGCTGCGTCGGAGGCGGTGCAGGAGGTGATCCCACGTGAGCTCCACACCGGGTGGGCCGGACCACCTTTTGGATGCGTGTGCGCTCCGCGACTGGGCGCACACCGCCGTAAGCGACCTCATCGCCCACATCGACGAGATCAACCGCCTCAACGTCTTTCCGGTCGCCGATTCGGACACCGGCACCAACATGCTGTTCACCATGCGATCCGCGCTGGCCGAAGCCAACTCCGAAGCCGGCGAAGGCGACATCGCGCGAGTCGCCACCGCGCTGTCGGCGGGCGCACTCAACGGTGCCCGCGGCAACTCGGGGGTGATCCTGTCACAGATTCTGCGCGGCATCGCCGACGTCACCACCGACGCCGCGGCCGCCGGCGGGAACGACCTGCGCACCATCGACGCCGCCCTGCTGGCCGCAGCGCTGCGGCGCGGCGCAGGCCTGGTCGTGTCCTCGATGGGCGGACAGGAGGTGCAGGGCACCATCGTCTCGGTGCTGCGGGCCGCCGCCGGCGCCGTCGAGCGGTGCGCCACCGACGGCGAGGGACTGGTCGCAGCGGTCACTGCCGGCGCTGACGCCGCCGTCATTGCGCTGGAGAAGACGCCTGAGCAGCTTGACGTCTTGGCCGACGCCGGCGTGGTAGACGCCGGAGGCCGCGGCCTGCTGGTTCTGCTCGACGCGCTGCGCTCCACGCTCACCGGGCAGGCGACGGCGCGCACGGTGTACGAGCCCGCGCCGCGCCAACTGCCGGCAGACACCGCTTTGCGGCACAAGGCCCCGCAGTTCGAGGTGATGTACCTGCTCGATGATTGCGACGCCGCGTGCGCCGACGCGCTACGGGACCGGCTGGGGCAGCTCGGCGAATCGGTGGCGATCGCCGCTCGCTCGTCTCACGCCCCCGGTTCAGCCGACGGCTTCTCGGTGCACGTCCATACTAACGACGCCGGCGCAGCGGTGGAGGCGGGTCTGCGGTTCGGCAATCCGCGGCGCATACAGATCTCTGCGCTCACAGCCGGCACCACCGGATTGCCGGCGGGCAGCTGGACCCGGGAGCGCGCCGTTCTGGCCGTCGTCGACGGCGACGGTGCCGCAGCACTATTCACCGGCGAAGGCGCCTCGGTGCTGCGCCCAGACCCCGACACCGACAATCCGACAACGGCGGTCACCGCTCAGCATCTGCTACGGGCTGTAGTGGACACTGGCGCCGCGCAGGTGATGGTGTTGCCCAACGGATATGTGGCCGCTGAAGAGCTGGTGGCCGGCTGCACCGCCGCTATCGGGTGGGGCATCGACGTGGTACCTCTGCCGACCGGTTCGATGGTGCAGGGGCTGGCCGCACTGGCGGTGCACGACCCGGATCGCCAAGCCGTCGACGACGGCTACACGATGGCCCGCGCCGCCGGCGCCGCCCGGCACGGCTCGGTGCGGGTGGCGACCGAGCAGGCGCTGACGTTCGCCGGTCCCTGTCAGCCGGGCGACGGCCTGAGCATCGCGGGCGACGAGGTCGTCAACGTCGCACCCGATGTTGCCTCGGCGGCGATCAGGCTGGTCGACTTGTTCCTGGCCGCAGGTGGGGAGCTGGTGACGGTGCTGGTCGGCACCGAGGCCGCCGAAGTCGACGCGTCCGTCGAGCGCGCCCTGGAAAAACTGGTGCACGACCAACATCCGGGCACCGAGTTGGTCATCTATCACACAGCGCACCGCGGCGACGCACTACTGATAGGGGTCGAGTAGACGTGGCGGCGCTCGGCGACCGGCTCGACTACATCATCGGCGCGAAAGCCGCCGAGTCCCTCGACGAGGTGTTTGGCATCCAGACCGTCGACGACCTGCTGCGGCACTACCCGCGCAGCTACACCGAGGGCTCGGTGGTGCGGGGCGCCGGCGACGAGCGGCCCGAAGAAGGCGAGCACATCACCGTCGTCGACACCATTACTCAGGTGGTGGAACGACCGATGAAGAGGCGCCCCAAAGACAAGCTGCTGCTGGTGACTGTGGGCTCGGGCCGCGGCAAAGTCACCGCCACCTTCTTCAATCCGCGCGTCATCAGAAGAGGAATGACTGAAGGCACGCGGGTCATGCTCTCCGGTGAGGTTGGCTTCTTCCGCGGCGCCATGCAACTGACGCACCCCGCGTTTCTCATCCTCGACTCGCCGGACGGCAAGAACCGCGGGAGCAATTCGCTGCGCAACATCGCCGATGCCGCCCAAGCAGTCAGCGGGGAGGTCGCGTTCGACGCGTTCGAACGTCGCTTCTACCCGATCTATCCGGCCAGTACCAAGCTGCAGAGCTGGGACATCTTCGCCTGTGTGCGCCAGGTGCTCGAGGTGCTCGATCCGGTATCAGATCCGCTGCCAGTCGGCGTGCTCGAGCAATTCGGGCTGATCTCCGAGGACGAGGCGTTGCGCGCCGTTCACCTCGCCGAAAGCGAAACCGAACGCCGTCGCGCCCGGGAACGACTCACTTTCGATGAAGCCGTCGGTCTGCAGTGGGCGCTGGTGCGTCGCCGACACGGTGAGCTGTCGCAGTCCGGACCGGCCGGGCCGCCGCGCGCTGACGGGTTGGCCCGGCAACTGCGCCAAGAGTTACCGTTCGAGCTGACTGCCGGTCAGCGCGATCTGCTGGAGGTGTTCTCCGCCGAACTGGCCGCGACGCGGCCGATGAACCGCCTGTTGCAAGGCGAGGTGGGCTCTGGCAAAACCATCGTCGCCGTGTTGGCAATGCTGCAAATGGTCGACGCCGGTTTCCAGTGCGCCCTGTTGGCGCCCACCGAAGTGCTCGCCGGACAACACCTTCGGTCAATCAGCACGGTGCTGGGCCCGCTGGCGCTGGGCGGGCAATTCGGTGGCATGGACGATTCCACCCGGGTCGCCCTGCTCACCGGGTCGATGTCTGTGGCGCGGAAGAAGCAGGTCCGCGCCGAGATCGCCGGCGGCCAGATCGGCATCGTAGTGGGCACCCATGCGCTACTGCACGACGCCGTGCATTTTCACCAGCTGGGCATGGTCGTGGTCGACGAGCAGCACCGGTTCGGCGTCGAGCAACGTGATCAGCTGCGCGCCAAAGCGCCTGCCGGTATCACCCCGCACCTGTTGGTGATGACCGCTACACCGATTCCACGCACTGTGGCGCTCACGGTGTACGGCGACCTGGAAACCTCGACGCTGCGCGAACTTCCGCGTGGTCGGCAGCCGATCAGCACCACCGCGATCTTCGTCAAGCACAAGCCTGCCTGGCTGGACCGCGCTTGGCAGCGCATCGTCGAAGAGGTGTCCGCGGGACGCCAAGCCTACGTAGTGGCGCCCCGGATCGACGACACCGACGGCGACGAGAAGAAAATCGGACGGACCGAAGATACTCAAAGGCCCTCGGCCACAGCCGAAGAGCTGTACGCCCGGCTGAGCCGTCAGGAGCTTGCCGGCTTACGGCTGGGTCTGATGCACGGGCGGCTGGCCGCCGAGCAGAAAGACGCGGTGATGGCGGCGTTTCGGGACGGTGAAATCCATGTCCTAGTGTGTACCACCGTCATCGAGGTGGGTGTGGACGTTCCGAACGCGACGGTGATGCTGGTGATGGACGCCGACCGGTTCGGCATCAGCCAATTGCACCAACTGCGGGGACGCATCGGTCGCGGCGCGCACGCCAGCGTGTGCCTGCTTGCGAGTTGGGTGTCGCCGGACTCCGCGGCGGGTCGCCGGCTGAAGGCTGTCGCCGGCACACTCGACGGCTTCGAACTGGCCGATCTGGATCTGAAAGAGCGTCGAGAAGGAGATGTGCTGGGCCGCAACCAGTCTGGCCGGGCTATCACCTTGCAGCTGTTGTCGTTGGCCGACCACCGCCACATCATCGAGACGGCACGGCAGTTCTGTGAGCAGGCTTACGAAGACGATCCCGAGCACCCCGGGTTGGCGCTGCTGGCGGCGCCGTTCACCGGCGGCGACCGTGTCGAATATCTGGGCAAGTCATGAACCGTACGAACCGCAAACTGCTGCTGTGGCTGTCGGTGGCCGCCGCGCTGGCCTTGCTGGTCGCTTATCAGGTGGTGGCCGCGTCGGCGGGTCAACGGTCACGGGAATTCGTTGCGCGCGGCGACGTTCCGACCGTTCAGCCGGGCACCGACGTGCTCGCCGCAATCGCGACCATTCCGGCCAGAATTCATCGTTACGACTACCGGCGCGCGGCGTTCGGCGACGCGTGGACCGATGACAACGACGCACCCGGCGGACATAACGGCTGCGACACCCGGGACGATATCCTCAATCGCGACCTCGTCGACAAAACGTACGTGGCGATCAAGCGTTGCCCCGATGCGGTTGCCACCGGCACACTGCACGACCCATACACCAGCAGCACGATCGCCTTTCAGCGCGGCGCCAAGGTCGGCGAATCGGTGCAGATCGATCACATCGTGCCGCTGGCACTGGCGTGGGACATGGGGGCCTACGATTGGCCCATTCCTCAGCGGCTGCGCTTCGCCAACGACCCGGCCAACCTTCTGGCGGTCGAGGGCCAGGCCAATCAGGACAAGGGTGATTCGGAACCGGCGCGGTGGATGCCGCCCAACACCGCGTTCCACTGCCAGTACGCAATGCAGTTCATCGCCATTGTGCGCGGTTACCAACTGTCCGTGGATGCTTCGTCGGTGCCGGTGTTGCGGCGCGCCGCGGCGAGTTGCCCGACTGGCTGAGCCGGCCCGGCGTCGGCTGACCGAATCTGTCGGTGTCGCGTGTTACACACTTCGGTGTGAGCAGTCTGCTGATCCTTGTCCTTACTGTCGCTGTCATCGTTTTGACGGCGCTGACCGTGCACCATCGAACGGAATCCCGGATCATCCGCGCGCAGCAGTCGGCCCAAGAGAACGATGTTCGTGACTTGCGCCGCTACCGCGAGACGTTCGCTTCCATCCAGCACCGGGGCGAACTGGGCCAGGAGGTGCTGTATGAGGCGGCGCGCGCCTGTGGGCTCAGGGACGGCGTGCACTTCGAGATTCAACCGACGCTGGCCTCGGGTAAGCGACCCGACCTGGTGCTTTTTCTGGACAGCGGACCGATTCCGGTCGACGCGAAATGCGCGGTCGACACGTACTGGAAAGCCGCAGAGACGCCGGATCGGCAGGAACGCCAGCGTCAGTTGACCGCTCTGGCCCGGCACATCAGAGAACACGCCCTGGATGTGAACGCCAGGGACTATGTGTCGGGCGCCAACGGTATCGGCGGCGCCGTTCTGTTCGTCCCCCTCGACGCGATCGCCATCGCCGCTCTGGACGCCGACACCCGACTTTTCGGTGAACTGCGCCGGTTGAACATCTATCTGGTGGGGCCGACCGGCTTCGTGATCCTTGCCCGATCGGCCCGCCTGGCGTCGCTGTCAGGCGAGTTGCTGGAAAGCATCGAGCAGTCCAAGGGCAGTGCGAGGTTGGTGTACCACAACACCCGGCAGCTGATCGAGCGGCTGCGGGTGGCCAACACTCACATGGTGAATCTGGCCAAGGCGTTGGGCCAGGTGTCCCGGCACGCCGACAGCGTGCGCGGGTCGGCGGCGTCACTGGGCATCGTCGCGGGGCTCACCGGCGAACTACCGGCCGCACCACCAGTTGAAGCGGTGGCCGAGATGGCATTCGTTGACGACGGTGGCGGTCCCTACCTCGACGGCGCCCTCGCGAGCCCGCGCAGCAAGCCAATCGGCGCCGAAAGTTAAGCGCCGGAATAGGTCAACGGATCTTCCCGGACCCGGGTGCCGTCGTTCAGCCCGTTGAGCGCATCGACATGCTCGGCGGCCAGTTCGAAGTCGAAGACGTCGAAGTTGCTTGCGATGCGCTCGGCTTTGCCGGAACGAAAGATCACCGAGTCGCCCAGTTGGATGTTCCAGCGGATCAACACCTGTGCGGGCGTCTTGCCGTATTCACCCGCGATCGACGTCACCGTCGGATTGTCCAGCAGCCGGCCGAGCGCGAGCGGACTGTAGGCCTGGGTGACGACGTTGTGCTCGGCGTTGGCCTTGCGGAGGTCGGCCTGATTAAGGAGGGGATGCAGTTCGATCTGGTTGACCGCCGGCGTGACGTAGGTCAGATCGATGACCGTCGACAGATGGTCTTCGGTAAAGTTGGACACTCCTATCGAGCGGGCTTCGCCGTTGCCTAGCGCCTGGATCAGGCCACCGTAGGCGTCGACGTACCGCCCCAGCTGCGGGGCCGGCCAGTGAATCAGATAGAGGTCCACGTAATCCATCCCGAGCCGCTCCAGGCTGGCCTTGCAGGCGTCATATGCAATGTTGAACCCCTGGTCGGCGGTGGCCAGCTTGGTGGTGACGAACAGTTCGGCGCGGGGTATCCCGGAAGCCGCGATCGCCCGCCCGACAGCGGCCTCATTGCCATACACCGCGGCGGTGTCGATGAGCCGGATGCCCACCTCCAGCGCAGCAGACACCGCGCGTTCGGTGTCGTCGTCGTTCAGTTCGGCGACGCCGAGTCCGAGGACCGGCAACGTGTTCTCGTCATGCATAGCCAGAGATGGGACGGAAAAGGCGCTCGACTCGCCAGTCAAGATCATTCACCTGCCTGTGAAATCAAAGGTTCGCGGATCAGGACCAAGACGGGTTCCATCGTCGAGCGAGGATATCGACGCGATTTCGTCCGGGCTGAGCTCGAAGTCGAACACGTCGAAATTGCTCGCAATCCGTTCGGCGTTCACCGACTTGGGAATCACGATGTTACCGAGTTGCAGGTGCCATTTGATCAACACCTGCGCGGGTGTCCGGTCACGGTTTTCAGCGACCGCGGTGATCGTGGGGTTATCGAGCAGCGAACCCTGCCCCAGCGGGCCCCACGCCTCGGTGGCGACACCGAGTTCTGCGTGAACCTTCCGCAGCTCGGTCTGCGGCAACTGCGGATGCAATTCGATCTGATTGACCGCGGGCACGATCCCGGTGGCGTCGATCACCGCTCGAAGGTGCTCGGACTCAAAATTGCTTACCCCGATGGACCGGATTCGGCCTTGCTCGCGCAGGTGCGCGAACGCCTTGAAAGTGTCGACGAAAAGGTTGCGGCCCGGCACCGGCCAATGAATCAGATACAGATCGAGGTAGTCCAGACCCAGCCTGTTCAGGCTGGCGTCGCACGCCTCAAGGGTGCTGTCGTAACCCTGGTCGGCATTCCACAATTTGGTGACCACGTAGAGTTGATCGCGCGGTACGCCGGAGTCGGCCACTGCTTTTCCGGTCTCGCGTTCGTTGTTGTAGGCCGCCGCGGTGTCGATGTGCCGGTAGCCGGCCTGCAATGCGGCACCGACCGCGCGCTCGGCGTCCTCGGGCTGAATCTGGAAGACGCCGAACCCCACAGCGGGGATCGAATGACCGTCGTTCAGCGTGATCAAGGGAGCAGCCATGACGAGAAGTCTGCCAGGCGCGCCTGACCGCAACCTTAGAGCGATGCGACGTCCGGTACGACTGTCCCCTCGGCTGCAGAGCTCAGCCGCTGCCGCCGGTGTCAAAGTCATTCCCTGGCTGCCTACCGGGGCCAAGCGCCTGCTCGCCGGGGGACGGTCGGTCACGATCGACGGGAACACGCTCGATTCCACTTTGCGGCTCATGCTGGCTGGTCAGCGAGCTTTGGGAATCAACGGCCTGGCCGTCGGCGACGACGTCGCCTGGTCGCGCGCTCAAATGCGCGAGCTGTGCCTGGCCTTTGGTGGCCCGCAGATCCACGTCGAGGTCAGCGATTTGTCGATACCCGGACCGGCAGGCGACATCCCGGCCCGGCATTACCGGCCGGTCAATCCGAGTCCGGCGCCGCTGCTGGTGTTCTTCCACGGCGGCGGTTGGGTGCTCGGCGACCTGGACACCCACGATGCGCTCTGCCGGCTGACCTGCCGTGACGCCGACATCCACGTCCTGGCAGTCGACTACCGGCTGGCGCCGGAGCACCCGGCGCCGGCCGGGCTCGACGACGCCTGCGCGGCGTTTCGATGGGCCCGGGAGCATGCGGTCGAATTGGGTGCGGACGCTGGCAGGGTTGCGGTCGGCGGCGACAGTGCGGGAGGCAACCTGGCGGCGGTCGTGTCGCTGTTGGTCCGCGCCGAGGGCGGTCCGGCTCCGGTGCTGCAGTGGCTGATCTACCCACGCACCGACTTCACGGCCCGCACCAGATCCCTCACCCTTTTCGCCGACGGGTTCTTGCTGACCAAATGCGACATCGACTGGTTCGAAGCTAACTACCTCGGCGAATCGGAAATCGAGCCGACCGATCCGCGGGTGTCGCCGCTGCTGTCCGACAGCCTCGACGGACTTCCGCCGGCGCTGATCACCGTGGCGGGTTTCGACCCGTTGCGCGACGAGGGGAAGCGGTACGCCGAAGCGCTGCGCGCCGCCGGTAACGACGTCGATCTCCGCTCGATGGGATCGCTGACCCACGGCTTCGCGAACCTGTTCCCGCTGGGTGGCGGCAGTGCCGTCGCGACGACTGAACTCGTTTCGGCGCTCCGCGCTCACCTGAGCCGGGTGTGAACCCCGCCGGAAAGCTTCGCCGGTAATCTGGAGGCGCCGCAACAGCCAGTGCAGCCGATCGATGAAAGAGGAACAGCCGAGCCGTGGCCAACAAACCCAAACGCCCCGCGCGCTACGACTTGAAGGCCGCCGACCGCAGGCGCAACCTGCTGGTCCAGGTTGGGCTCACCGCAATCGTGGTGCTCTTTGCGGTCGGTCTGGTGTTCTACATCGTGACGACGCACGGCGGTAAGGCCTCCGCGGCGCCTCGAGCGGTCCAGGTTACTTCGAGCAAGTTAGTCACCAAAGAGGGCAGTAAAGACCCTAAGGCTGTGGTGACGTTCTACGAGGACTTTCTGTGCCCGGCCTGCGGGAACTTCGAGCGGACCTTCGGCGCGACGGTGTCGAACCTGATCAACAGCGGGGCCGTGGCCGCGGACTACTACATGCTCGGATTCTTGAGCAGCGCGCAGAACGACGACTACTCGTCGCGTGCCGCCGCGGCGGCCTACTGCGTCGCCGACGAGTCGACGGACGCGTTCCGGCGATTCCACAGCGCGCTGTACAGCAAAGACATCCAGCCTGACGAGCAGGGGCCGAAGTTTCCCGACAACGCGCGGTTGATCGAATTGGCCCGTGAGGCCGGCGCGGCCGGCAAGGTGCCGGAATGTGTGAACAGCGGGAAGTATCTGCCGCTGGTCGACGGCTTGGCATCGTCGCAGAAGATCCGCGGAACTCCGACGATCCGGATCAACGGCAAGGACTGGCGCCCGTCGACGCCGCAGGGGCTGGTCGCGGCGATCAAGCAGATCGTGGGCAACGTCCCCGGCCTCGACACCGCCGCTGCGCCCCCCGCGCCATGACGCTCAGCTCGCCGGTAGCCGCGCAACCGAACGAGCCGATAGCTGACGAGGCGGCGCCTCGGGCGGGTGTGGTGGTTCCGGTGCTCAGCGGGTGGTGGGTGCTGATCGCCGGGGTGATCGGGTTCGTCGCGTCGGTGACGTTGACGGTGGAGAAGATCAAGCTGCTCACCGACTCGTCGTACGCGCCGTCCTGCAACTTCAATCCCGTGCTGTCGTGCGGCTCGGTGATGGCCACACCGCAGGCGTCGTTGCTGGGTTTCCCGAACTCGTTGATCGGCATCGCCGCGTTCACCGCTGTCACTGTCAGCGGTGTACTGGCCGTCTCGAAGGTTGCCCTGCCGCGGTGGTTCTGGTTGGGTTTGGCCACCGGCACACTGCTCGGCGCCGTTTTCGTGCACTGGCTGATCTACCAAAGTTTGTACCGGATCGGGGCGCTGTGCCCCTACTGCATGGTGGTCTGGGTGCTGACCATCTCGCTGCTGGTCGTCGTCGCGTCGACCGCGCTGCAACCGGTGCACGACAGCTACGGACACGCCGCGGCGCGTGGGATCTACCAGTGGCGGTGGTCGCTGGCGGCATTGTGGTTCACTGCAGTGTTTCTGCTGATCCTGATGAGGTTCTGGAACTACTGGTCCACGCTGCTGTAGCGCCGGTCAGCCGTTGGCATTGCTCAGATCGCCGATCAACCCGACGGTGATCGCCAAGATCACCGCTCCCAGCAGATACGACAGCAAAGCTTGGCGTAGTGCGGTGATCCGGATCGCCCGACTCTGCAACCGAGTGTCGGAAACGGCGTAGGCCATGCCGATGGTGAAGGCCACGTAAGCGAAGTCGGCGAAGCTGGGCGAATCGTCCTGGTTGAAATCGACGCCGCCGACCGGCTCGGTGTAGTAGTGCGCGGCATAGCGCAGCGTGAACACGGTGTGCACCACCAGCCACGAGGCGACCACGCTCAAGATCCCAACGACACCGGCCACGGCGTCGTGGACCTTCGTGGCGATCAGCAGATAGCCGACACCCGCTAGGCTGCCGAAACTGGCCAGCATGATGACTGAGTCGGCCAGCGGACGCGTCGGATCGACGTGCAGGGCCAACGATGCTGTCGCGTCGGAATCCATCGGGCCGATCAGAGCCCAGGTCCACCACAGGTAGCTGATCGCGGCGGCGATCCAGCCAGCCGGCGGGGCGTACTGCCATCCCGCGGTGATGCCGATGACAACCGCGGCGCCGACCCCGAACACGGCGACTGTCCCGATGCGAAGGGCGGCTGGACTACGCCCATGCAGAATCGCGGGCGCCCTCATGGGCAAAGTTAAGCACGCCGGTATGCGAACGAAGCGAAGTGCTGCGGCTGTATTGCTAGCGTCGTGGCGGTGGAGGTCGGTTGACACGAATCATTGCCGGGGCCGCCGGGGGTCGCCGCCTGGTGGTGCCGGCGCGCGGCACCCGACCCACGACCGACCGGGTCCGCGAATCGTTGTTCAACATCTTGACCGCGCGGGTCGAACTGCGGGGAATGTCAGTGCTCGACCTGTACGCCGGCTCAGGTGCCTTGGGTCTTGAGGCACTGTCGCGTGGGGCGGCGTCGGCGCTGTTCGTCGAGTCCGATCAGCAAGTGGCGGCCGTGTTGGCCCGCAACGTCGCGAGCCTGGGTCTGCCGGGTGCGACGGTGCGGCGCGGCGCCGTGGCGGCGGTGCTGTCGGCGCACGCGCAGTCACCGGTCGACCTGGTGCTCGCCGACCCCCCTTATGACCTTGCCGCGGCCGAGATCGAGGCGGTGCTGGCGACGTTGTCCGCGCAGGGGTGGGCCGGCGCCGGCACGGTCGTCGTGGTCGAGCGGCCCCGCGCCGCCGCACCGCTGAGATGGCCGGCCGGCTGGTTGGCGGGGCAGCCCCGCGTTTATGGCGACACCCGCCTCGAACTCGCCGAACTGGAGCGCGGTCTGGCCTGAGAGGTGCGCTACCGTCACGAGATGACCAGCGGAGCGGTTTGCCCGGGATCGTTCGATCCGGTGACGCTGGGGCACGTCGACATCTTCGAACGCGCCGCCGCTCAGTTCGATCAGGTGATCGTCGCGATCTTGGTCAACCCGAAGAAACGAGGCATGTTCGACGTCGATGAGCGGATAGCGATGATCAACGAGTCGACGACGCACCTGCCCAACCTTCAGGTCGAGTCCGGCTCAGGTCTGGTGGTCGACTTCGTGCGGGCGCGCGGGTTGACCGCCATCGTCAAAGGTCTGCGCACCGGCACAGATTTCGAGTACGAACTGCAGATGGCTCAGATGAACAAGCACATCGCCGGTGTCGACACGTTCTTCGTCGCCACCACTGCGCGCTACTCCTTCGTCTCGTCGTCGCTGGCCAAAGAAGTTGCGATGCTCGGTGGTGACGTGTCCGCCCTGCTGCCCGAATCGGTGAACCGCCGGATGCCCGAGAAGCTGGGCGAAGGCCGATAACCGTTGCCGCTCAAGCGGTCCACGTCTAGTGGCAGTGGTGCCCGTGTTCGTGATCTTCTGCCGCATCAGGCGAACCGCCCATCATGCGCAACATCGGCATGCCGCCGGTGGTGACGAAACGAATGATCAGCGCCGCGGCCACCACAAGGAAAACGATGTTGAGCCAGGTGGTGTAGTTCCACGAGACTCCGGCGTGCATGACGGTCGCATTGCGCTTCGCGGGAACCAAACCGACGACGCCGAAAAGCAATTCGACGAGATATCCTGCCAGCACCATCGCGGCATAGAAGGTGCCCAGCAAGGTCAGCATCATCGCCGTGCCGTAGTACTTACGGTAAATGCTCAGGATCGGAATGATCAGCAGGTCGGCGAAGATGAACGCGACCACGCCGCCGAAACTGATGCCGCCGTTCCACAACACCGCGGCGAGCGGCACATTGCCGATCGAGCAGACGAACGACGCAATTGCCACCAGCGGACCCACGATCGGACCCCACAGCGCGGACAGCTGCGGGTGCTCGCTGAAAAACAGGTGCTGCCACACCGATTGAGGCACCCAGGCCGCGATAGCGCCTGCGATCAACAGACCGATCAGGAGGTCGCGGAGAACGGCGGTCCATTCCATGATGAACACGTGCGACACGGAGGTGAAGCCTGGACCGGAAAACAGCCGCCGCACAAAACTTTGTTCGCTTTGCACGGACATGTCCATCGCAGCGTGGCCTTCCATCGAGCCGGCCACTCCGCGGTCGGCCTGCTGCCGCGCTTCGTCGACCAGTCGCGACCGCACGAAAAGTCGGAACAACACCGCCAGCACGACAATCATCAGCGGGCCGCCGACGAACTCGGCGGCGGTGAATTGCCAGCCCAGCAGCAAAGCCAGGATGATGCCCAGTTCGACCACCAGATTGGTCGAGCCGATCGCGAAGGCCATCGCGGCGGTGAAGTTTGCTCCCTTGCGGAACAATGATCGCGCCAACGCCACCGCGGCATAGGAGCATGACGACGACGCGGCGCCCAGCCCGGCGGCGACAGCCAGCGTGCGGGGCCGGTCGTCGCCCAGCAGGCTGACGACCGTTGACCGACGGACCACTGCCTGGATCATGGCCGACAGCGCGAAGCCCAGGATCAGCGCCCACAGTATTTCCCACGTCATCGAGCCCGCCAGGGCCAGAGCCCGCCCGATCGCACCCAGCACGGTGCTCGCCACGAATGTCCTCCAGTCAATTTCTCGTCCGGCCGACCATCAGCTTTACATGGTGTCTCCTGACACCGCCCGGGTGAGTACCCGCGGGGGGTACCCATCAGTCAAAGCACGGAGACCGCAGCTCGGATTGCCACAAATCCTGTCAGTGGACATACAGTCGTCACTGTTGCAGGCGCGTGGCAAAAGCTCCGTTGGACAACTGAAGCCCGACACACCGGGATCTGCAGCGCAGTCACAACGGCAACACCAGGCACAATGGTAACAACAACTGCCGGAAGGGTGCTGCCGTGTACCGAGTGTTTGAAGCGCTGGACGAACTGGGCGCCATAGTTGAAGAAGCCCGTGGCGTGCCGATGACGGCCGGCTGCGTGGTGCCCCGCGGCGATGTTCTGGAACTGATCGACGACATAAAGGACGCCATCCCCGGCGAACTGGACGACGCCCAAGATGTGCTCGACGCGCGCGACTCGATGCTGCACGACGCGAAGGCGCACGCCGATTCGATGGTGTCCTCGGCGACGACCGAGTCCGACTCGATGCTCAATCACGCTCGCGCGGAGGCCGACCGGCTGCTGTCCGACGCCAAGTCGCAGGCCGACAGGATGGTGGGGGAAGCCCGTCAACACAGCGAGCGGATGGTCGGCGAGGCACGCGAAGAGGCGGTGCGCATCGCCGCGGCAGCCAAACGCGAGTACGAGGCCAGCGCCAGCCGCGCCAAGGCCGAGTGCGACCGGATGGTGGAAACCGGCAATATCTCCTACGAGAAAGCCGTGCAGGAGGGCATCAAGGAGCAGCAGCGTCTGGTGTCGCAGACCGAAGTGGTGCAGGCGGCCACCGCTGAGGCGACTCGGCTGATCGACTCCGCGCACGCCGAAGCCGACCGGTTGCGTGGTGAATGTGACATCTACGTCGACGGCAAGCTCGCCGAGTTCGAGGACTACCTGAACGGCACGTTACGTTCGGTAAGCCGCGGCCGGCATCAACTGCGGACTGCGGCCGGCACGCACGACTACGCGACCCGGTAAAGCGCGCCGACGGGTCGATGGCGGCAGCTGTGCGCGGCGCGCGCCGTAGAATCGCCGTATGGCCAGGCGCAACAGTTCGATGGCACAGCAGGCTGCGACCTCGTCGCTGACGCTCAACGTCGCCCGCCTGGGACGGCGCCCCGGGTCGATGTTGGAGGTGCACCAGACGGTGCGCAGTCCGTCTCGGATCGGCGTCGAGCTGATCGCGATCCAGCCGGGTGCCCCACTGGATCTTGAGCTGCGGGTCGAGTCGGTCTCTGAGGGCGTGCTGGTGAGCGGAACGGTGCGTGCGCCGACGACCGGTGAGTGCGCCCGGTGCCTGTCGCCGGTCACCGGAGATGTCGAGGTGCAGCTGACTGAGCTGTTCGCCTACCCGCGCAGCATCACCGAAGCGACCACCGAAGAAGACGAAGTCGGGCGGGTGGTCGACAACACGCTCGATGTCGAGCAACCGATTATCGACGCGGTCGGACTGGAATTGCCGTTCGCGCCGCTGTGCGGACCCGACTGCCCGGGGCTCTGCCCGGATTGTGGTGTGCAGCTGGCGACCGCCGAACCCGGACACCGCCACGAACAGATCGACCCCCGGTGGGCCAAGCTGACCGGCGTGGTGGCGTCGGATGCCGGATCCGAGGAAGACGCCACAGGGGACGGGCGGTGACCCGGTCGCGCCAGGCGCTGCTCGACGCACTTGGTGCCGACCTGCCCGACGACCTGCTGGTCCTGGCATTGACCCACCGCAGCTACGCCTACGAAAACGGCGGGCTGCCCACGAACGAAAGGCTGGAATTTCTCGGCGACGCTGTGCTGGGCCTGACTGTCACCGACGAGCTCTTTCACCGTCACCCGGATCGGTCGGAGGGGGATTTGGCAAAATTGCGGTCCAGCGTCGTCAACACCCAGGCGCTGGCCGATGTCGCCCGAGGGCTGACCGACGACGGCCTGGGCGCCCACCTGTTGCTGGGGCGCGGTGAAGCCAACACCGGCGGAGCCGACAAGTCCAGCCTGCTGGCCGACGGCATGGAATCGCTGCTGGGTGCGGTTTATCTGCACCACGGAGTCGAGACAGCCCGACAAGTGATATTGCGGCTGTTCGGTCCGCTGCTCGACACCGCGCCGACCCTGGGTGCCGGGCTGGATTGGAAGACCAGCCTGCAGGAGTTGACTGCGGCCCGCGCCTTGGGCACACCCTCCTATGTCGTCAGCTCGACCGGCCCGGACCACGACAAGGTGTTCAGCGCGGTCGTCATCGTGCTGGACACCCAGTACGGCTCCGGTTTCGGTCGATCGAAGAAGGAAGCCGAACAGCAGGCCGCGGCCGCTGCCTGGACGGCACTGGACGCGCTCGACCGCGCCTGACCGATGCCCGAACTACCCGAGGTCGAGGTGGTGCGGCGCGGATTGCAGGCGCGAGTGACCGGTAAGGCCATCACTGCCGTCCGAGTGCACCATCCCCGTGCCGTGCGCCGCCACGAAGCCGGCCCGGCGGATCTGACGGCGCGGTTGCTGGGCGCCCGAATCACCGGCACCGACCGGCGCGGTAAGTATCTGTGGCTGACGCTGAAAGGACCGTCCGAGGAAATGCGATCGGACACCGCGCTTGTCGTCCACCTCGGCATGAGCGGTCAGATGCTGCTGGGACAAGTGCCGCGGACCGACCACGTGCGCATCGTGGCGCTGCTCGACGACGGGACCAAGCTCAGTTTCGTCGATCAACGGACGTTCGGAGGATGGCTGCTGGCCGATCTGTTGACTGTGGACGGCAGCGTCGTCCCCACGCCCGTCGCCCACCTGGCGCGCGATCCCCTCGACGCGCGATACGACGCCGAGGCGGTCGTGAAAGTGTTGCGCGGCAAGCATTCGGAGATCAAGCGTCAGCTACTGGACCAGACCGTGGTTTCCGGAATCGGCAACATCTATGCCGACGAGGCGCTGTGGCGGGCCAAGGTGCACGGAGCCCGGCTCGCCGACACCTTGACCCGCCGCCAGCTGACGGCGGTGCTGGAAGCGGCCGCCGACGTGATGCGCGACGCGCTGTCGCAGGGCGGCACGTCATTCGATTCGCTGTATGTCAACGTCAACGGCCAGTCCGGCTACTTCGACCGGTCGTTGGACGCCTATGGCCGTGAAGACGAACCCTGCCGGCGTTGCGGCGCGCTGATTCGCCGGGAGAAGTTCATGAACCGCTCGTCGTTCTACTGCCCGAGATGTCAGCCGCGGCCGCGTTCATCCTTTCGCCGAGATGGATCACCCGAACGACATCGACGGCCGGGTTGTGGCCGCGCTTGAGCTCAATCTTGGCGTGGGGTTGGCCGCGGGCACACGGTAGAAAGAAGCGATGACCGAACTGTGGGTGCAGCGCACCGGCACGCGCCGCTACACCGGGCACAGCTCGCGGGGCGCGCAGGTGCTGATCGGCGCTGAAGACGTCGAGGGTGTGTTCACTCCCGGCGAGCTGCTCAAGATCGCGTTGGCCTCTTGCAGCGGCATGTCCAGCGACCACCCGCTGGCCCGGCGGCTCGGCGACGACTACCAGGCGACGGTCAAAGTGTCCGGAGCAGCCGATCGTGATCAGGAACGGTATCCGCTGCTGCAGGAGACTCTCGAGCTCGACCTTTCCGCCCTGACCGGGGAGGAGGCCGAGCGGCTCCGGACAGTGGTGAACCGGGCCGTCGACCAGGTCTGCACCGTCGGACGCACCCTCAAGTCGGGCACCGAAGTCACCTTCGACCTCGTCGACCGTGGCTGACGTCCGGCTCACCGCGTGGGTACACGGGCAGGTGCAGGGCGTCGGCTTCCGTTGGTGGACTCGCTCGCGGGCATTGGAACTCCAGTTGACCGGCTATGCCGCCAACCAGCGCGACGGCCGTGTGCTGGTTGTCGCGCAGGGCCCGCGGGAGCGCTGCGAGCAACTGCTGGACCTGCTGCGGGGCGAGACCACGCCAGGACTGGTGAACAACGTGATTGCTGACTGGTCGTCGGCGCGGGAACCTATCAGCGGCTTCTCTGAGCGCTAGCCCGGTAGTCTGGCAGGCCGTGTACCTCAAGAGTCTGACGCTCAAGGGCTTCAAGTCCTTTGCTTCGCCGACGACTCTGCGCTTCGAGCCGGGCATCACCGCGGTGGTCGGCCCCAATGGTTCGGGCAAGTCGAACGTGGTCGACGCGCTGGCCTGGGTGATGGGCGAGCAGGGCGCCAAAACACTGCGCGGCGGCAAGATGGAAGACGTCATCTTTGCCGGCACGTCCTCTCGGGCGCCGCTGGGCCGCGCGGAGGTTACCGTCACCATCGACAACTCCGACAACGCGCTGCCGATCGAGTATTCCGAGGTCTCCCTCACCCGCCGGATGTTTCGCGACGGTGCCAGCGAGTACGAAATAAACGGCAGCGCATGCCGATTAATGGACGTCCAAGAGTTGCTCAGTGACTCGGGCATCGGACGTGAGATGCACGTCATTGTCGGGCAGGGCAAGCTGTCGGAGATTCTGGAGTCGCGACCGGAGGACCGTCGGGCTTTCATCGAGGAAGCCGCCGGAGTGCTCAAGCACCGCAAGCGCAAGGAAAAAGCCGTCCGCAAGCTCGACGCGATGTCAGCGAACCTGGCCCGGATCACCGACCTCACCACGGAACTGCGTCGTCAGCTCAAACCGCTGGGACGTCAGGCCGAGGTGGCCCGACGCGCCCAGACCATCCAGGCCGACCTGCGGGATGCCCGGCTGCGGCTGGCCGCCGACGACGTGGTCCACCGACAGGCCGAGCTGGCCGACACCGCGTCCGCGGAGGCGCAGTTGCGCCGCGAGCACGACGAAATTTATGCCCGCAAGACCGTGGCGGCGCAAGAGCTGGCTGCTCACGAATTCGCCCTGGGTGGGCTGTCCGAGCGGGTCGAGTCAGCGCAGCAGGCCTGGTTTCGGTTGTCGGCGCTGGCCGAACGGGTCAGCGCAACGGTGCGTATCGCCAGCGAGCGTGCCCAGCATCTCGATGTGGAGCCGGCGTTGACGAGCGGTCCGGACCCGGACGCGCTGGAGGCCGAAGCCGAGCAGGTGGCGGCCACCGAGCGGGAGTTGCTCAGCGAGTTGGCCGCAAATCGCAATCTTCTGGAAGCAGCCCGTGCGGAATTCGCCGATCGCGAGCGAAGCGTGGTGGCGGCGGAGAAAGCGCACATGGCGGCGGTTCGCGCGGAGGCCGACCGACGAGAAGGGCTGGCCCGGCTGGCCGGTCAGGTCGAGACGATGCGCGCGAGGGTGGAGTCGACCGACTCGCACGTCAACAAGTTGGCCGAGCGCATCGAAGAGGCCGCGGCCCGCGCGCAGCAGGCGCAGGCGGAGTTCGAGACCGTGCAGGGCAGGGTCGGCGAACTCGACCAAGGTGCGGTCGGTCTCGACGAACAGCACGACCGCAGTGTGGCCGCGCTGCGGTTGGCCGACGAACGAGTCGCCGAACTGCAGTCGGCCGAACGCGCCGCCGAACGCGAAGTGGCGTCGCTGCAGGCCCGCATCGAGGCGTTGTCGGTGAGCTTGGAGCGCAAGGACGGAGCTGCTTGGCTCACTGAGAATTCGGGCAGCACAGGTCTTTTGGGATCTATCGCCGACCTGGTGAAAATCCGCGCGGGCTATGAGGCGGCATTGGCGGCGGTGCTGGGAGCGGCTGCCGACGCGTTGGCCGCGGAGAGCTTCGGAGCGGCCCACTCCGCGGTGGCTGCGCTCAAATACGCCGACGGTGGTCGCGCAGCGATTGTGGTGAGTGACTGGCCGGCCGAGGACAATCCGCCGGCCGAGGTGCTGCCCGGCGGCGCGCGATGGGCGATCGAGCTCGTCGAGGCGCCGGCGAAGCTGCGCGGGGCGATGACCGCCATGCTGTCGGGTGTCGCGGTCGTCGGCGACCTGGCTGCGGCATTGGATCTGGTCGCCGCTCGTCCACGGCTGCGCGCCGTTACCTTCGACGGCGACCTGGTGGGCGCCGGCTGGATCAGCGGCGGCTCGGACCGCAAACCCAGCACCCTGGAAATCACCTCGGAGATCGAGAAAGCCCGTGCCGAGCTGGCTGCGGCCGAGGCGCAGGTGGACCAGTTTTGCGCCGCCCTCTCCGGCGCGCTCAGCGAGCAAGTCATCCGCCAGGACGCCGCCGAGCAGGCGCTGGCCGCGCTCAACGAGTCCGACGCCACCATCGCCGCTACCTACGAGCAGCTCGGCAGGCTCGGCCAGGACGCCCGCAGCGGCGACAAGGAGTGGCGCAGGCTGGTGCGGCAACGCGACGAGCTCGAGGACGGACGCGCGCACACCGTCGAGCAACTCGGCGAGCTGGAAACCCGGCTGCACAACGCCCAGCAGGCTCAGCCGACTTCGGCCGTCGAACCCGCGCATCGCGAGCAGATCGCCGCCGCCGCCGAGATTGCCCGGGCCGCCGAAGTGGACGCGCGGCTGGCGGTGCGCACCGCAGAGGAACGCGCCAGCGCCGTTCGCGGACGGGCGGAGTCGCTGCACCGGGCGGCCGCCGCCGAGCGCGAGGCGCGGCTGCGCGCCCAGCAGGCCCGGACCGCGCGCGAGCACGCCGCGGCGGTGGCCGCAGCGGTCGCCGACGCCGGGCGGCTGCTGGCAGGGCGGCTGAGTCAGGTGGTCGACGCCGCGGCGCGCAGTCGCGACGCCCTGGCCTTCGAACGCCAGCAGCGATCTGCGGCGATGGTCGCCGTCCGCGACGACGTCACCGCGCTGGAAGCCCGAATCGCTGCCCTCACCGCGTCGCTGCACCGCGACGAGCTGGCCAAAGCGCAGGCGACGCTGCGCATCGAGCAGCTCGAGCAGCTGGTGCTCGAGCGGTTCGGGATGGCACCCGACGACCTGGTCGCCGAATACGGCCCGCAAAACTTTCTGCCTCCAGACGAGCTCGAGGTCGCCGAGTACCAGCAGGCGCGCGAACGCGGCGAGCAGGTGACCGCACCGGCGCCGATGCCGTTCGACCGGCCCACCCAGGAGCGGCGGGCCAAGCGCGCCGAGCGGGAACTGGCCGAACTGGGCAGGGTCAACCCGCTGGCGCTGGAAGAGTTCGCCGCCCTGGAGGAACGCTACAACTTTCTGGCCACCCAGCTCGAAGACGTCAAAGCCGCCCGCAAAGATCTGCTCAACGTCGTCGCCGACGTCGACGCCCGCATCCTGCAAGTGTTCGCCGACGCGTTCGTCGACGTCGAGCGCGAGTTCCGTGGGGTGTTCGAGGCGCTTTTCCCCGGTGGCGAAGGCCGGTTGAAGCTGACCGATCCGGACGACATGCTCACCACCGGCATCGAGGTGGAAGCCCGTCCGCCCGGCAAGAGGATCAAGCGGCTGTCACTGCTGTCCGGCGGCGAGAAGGCGCTGACCGCGGTGGCGATGCTAGTGGCGATCTTCCGGGCCCGGCCGTCGCCGTTCTACATCATGGATGAGGTAGAGGCGGCGCTGGACGACGTGAACCTGCGGCGCCTGCTGAGGTTGTTCGATTTGCTGCGGGCCCGGTCGCAGCTCATCGTCATCACCCACCAGAAACCGACCATGGAAGTGGCTGACGCCCTGTACGGCGTGACCATGCAGGACGACGGCATCACCGCGGTGATCTCACAACGGATGCGTGGACAGCCGCTGGACCAGCTGGTCAGCACTTCCCGATAGCGAGGAGTAAGTCGTGCCCGACGCAGTGTGGATTGGTCTCGCGGTCGCCGCGGTTCTGATCGTCATCGTGGCGTTGGTGTTCGGTCTGACGCGTTACCGTCGACGGCGGATCAGTCTGAGCACCCGCTCGCAGACCGGCACCCTGGACCGCTCCGGCGGCTACACCACCTCCTCGGGCATCACCTTCAGCCAGACCCAGGGCCAGACCGTTCCAGTCACCGAGCCAGTTGCGCCACCCGTTCCCGACGTGGTGCTGCCCGAGCCCGACACTGTGGACACACCGCCGCCGGCAGAACAGGTGCCCACCGCACCACCGCCGCCGCCTGCGCCACCCGCACCGCCTCAGCCGGCACCGCCTCAGCCGGCACCGCCGCAGCCGGCAGCGCCTCAGCCGGCAGCGCCGGAAGTCGAGGCCATCGCGCCGCCGGAGGGCCGACTGGAACGACTGCGCGGCCGGCTGGCCCGTTCGCAGAACACACTGGGCCGCAGCATGCTGGGCCTGCTCGGCGGTGGCGACCTCGACGAGGACTCCTGGCAGGACGTGGAAGACACCCTGCTCATCGCCGATCTCGGCCCGACGGCCACCACGTCGGTGGTGATGCAACTGCGCAGTCGGCTGGCCAGCGGCACGGTTCGCTCGGAGGACGACGCCCGTGCCGTGCTGCGCGACGTGCTGATCAGCGAGCTGCAACCGGATCTGGACCGCTCGATCCGCGCCCTGCCGCATGCCGATCATCCCTCGGTGCTGCTGATCGTCGGCGTCAACGGCACCGGGAAAACCACCACCGTCGGCAAACTGGCGCGGGTGCTGGTCGCCGACGGCCGGCGGGTCGTGCTGGGCGCGGCCGACACCTTCCGGGCCGCCGCCGCCGACCAGCTGCTTGCCTGGGCGTCGCGGGTGGGCGCGGAGGTGGTGCGCGGTGCTGAAGGCGCCGACCCGGCGTCAGTGGCCTTCGACGCCGTCGCCAAGGGCATCGCGGCGGGCGCCGACGTCGTCGTCATCGACACCGCCGGACGGCTGCACACAAAAACCGGTCTGATGGATGAACTGGGCAAAATTAAACGGGTGGTGACCCGGCGTGCTGCGGTCGACGAGGTGCTGCTGGTGCTGGACGCGACGATCGGGCAGAACGGCCTGGCGCAGGCGCGGGTGTTTGCCGATGTCGTCGACATCACCGGTGCGGTGCTGACCAAGCTGGACGGAACCGCTAAAGGCGGCATCGTGTTCCGAGTGCAGCAGGAACTGGGTGTGCCGGTGAAGCTGGTGGGGCTGGGCGAAGGTCCCGACGACCTGGCCCCCTTCGAACCGGGCGCGTTCGTCGACGCGTTGCTCGGCTGATTTTGTAAGCCCCCGCAGAGACGTTACTCAGGCGAAACACGCCGGCACTGATGCCGAAACAACGACTTTGCATTGTCATCGAAGTCAATCAGTCACGCCCATGGCTGCCGTGGCGGCGCCAACCGGAGGTGAAGAGCAGTGGATCAATTCCCGATCATGGGTGTTCCGGACACCGGCGATACCGCCTGGATGCTGGCCAGCTCAGCGCTCGTGCTGCTGATGACGCCGGGCCTGGCGTTCTTCTACGGCGGGATGGTCCGCGTCAAGAGCGTGCTCAACATGATCATGATGAGCACCATCGCGATGGGTGTGGTGACGGTGCTCTGGGTGCTCTACGGCTACTCATTGGCCTTCGGTGACGACGTCGGCAACGTCGCCGGTAACCCGACCCAATACTGGGGCCTGAAGGGTCTCATCGGAGTCAATGGTGCTGCCGCCAGCGGCAGCACCCCGAAGACCGACATCGCCTTGGCCGGCACCCTGCCGCAGACCGTCTTCGTGGCGTTCCAGCTGATGTTCGCCATCATCACGGTGGCGCTGATCTCCGGAGCAGTGGCCGATCGGATGAAGTTCGCCAGCTGGACGGTATTTGCCGGCTTGTGGGCCACCGTCGTCTACTTCCCGGTGGCGCACTGGGTGTTCGCAGCCGACGGCGTGACCGCGGCTCATGGCGGCTGGATCTCGAACAAACTGCACGCGATCGACTTCGCCGGTGGCACCGCGGTCCATATCAACGCCGGTGTGGCCGGCCTGGTGCTGGCAATCGTGTTAGGCAAGCGCAAAGGTTGGCCGGGCAACCCGACCCGACCGCACAATCTGCCGTTCGTGATGCTGGGTGCCGGACTGCTGTGGTTCGGCTGGTACGGATTCAACGCCGGTTCGGCGACCAGCTCCAACGGCGTCGCCGGGTCGACGTTCATCACCACCACCGTGGCCACCGCCGCGGCGATGCTGTCGTGGCTGCTCACCGAGCGGATTCGGGACGGGCATGCCACCACACTCGGCGCGGCGTCCGGCGTCGTGGCGGGACTTGTCGCAATCACGCCGTCGTGTTCGTCGGTCAACGTGATCGGTGCTTTGGTGATCGGTTTTGTATCCGGCATTCTGTGCGCGCTGGCCGTTGGTCTGAAATTCAAGCTCGGCTTCGATGATTCGTTGGACGTGGTCGGCGTCCACCTGGTCGGGGGAATCACGGGCACCCTGATGGTCGGATTGGTCGCCGCGCCGCAGACCATCGCGATCGCCGGGGGCGGGGGGCATACCTCGCCCGGACTGTTCTACGGTGGTGGCTTCGACCAGCTGATCCGACAGGCTATCGGCGCATCGAGTGTTTTTGTCTATTCAGGCGTCGGCACGCTTATCTTGGCTTTGGTCCTGAAGTACACCATCGGGCTGCGCGTGAACGTTGAGGAGGAAGTTTCGGGCATCGACGAAGGCCAACACGCTGAAAGCGGTTACGACTTCGGGAATGTCGCCGGCGTTTCGGTTCCGGCAAACCCTGCACACCCGGCGGAGGGAAGAAGATATGAAGCTGATCACAGCGATCGTGAAGCCGTTCACGCTCGAGGACATCAAGACGAGCCTGGAGCAGGCGGGCCTGTTGGGGATGACGGTGAGCGAAGTTCAGGGCTACGGTCGACAGAAGGGGCACACTGAGGTCTACCGGGGGGCTGAGTACTCGGTCGACTTCGTTCCCAAGGTTCGGGTCGAGGTCTTGGTCGACGACTTCGCGGTCGACAAGGTTGTCGACAGCATCGTCCGGGCCGCCCGTACCGGCAAGATCGGTGACGGCAAAGTGTGGGTCAGCTCTGTGGAAACCGTGGTGCGGGTGCGCACCGGCGAGCGGGGAGCCGATGCGGTATGACATCCGCCGAGAGCAGTTGAACCGATCTGAACGGCATGGGACAACGACGACCCGAATCATCCGGGCCCTCACGACCGGACTCCGCAGGCACCCCGTCTGTAAGCAAAGCGGCTTGTCCGGCAACGGATTTGGCGGCTGCCAGAGAAGGGCTGCTGCACGGCGCGCAGCATCCGCTGGAAGCTGGCGCGCTGCGTGAGGCGTGGCAGGAACTGCACGAATTCTGGCTGACCGCCAAGGCGGCGCAAATCGGGATCGCCGCGAATAGCGGCTTCGCGATCGTTGCGACCGGATCGCTGGGGCGCCGCGAGTTGCTGCCCTATTCGGACTTGGACTTGCTGCTCCTGCACGACGGGCTGCCCGCCGAACGGGTCGGTGAGGTCGCCGATCAGTTGTGGTATCCGTTGTGGGACGCCAATATTCGTCTCGACCACAGCGTGCGCACTGTCGACGAGACGCTGCAGGTCGCCCACACCGAAGTGAGCGCCGCGTTGGCCATGTTGGAGGCCCGCCACATCGCCGGCGACGCGCGGCTTTCGGCGTCGCTCATCGACGGAGTGCGGCGGCAGTGGCGCAGCACGATTCCCGCGCGGTTCAGCGGCCTGGTCGAGGAGACGAAAGCTCGTTGGCGTCGTAGTGGTGAAATCGCCCACCGTGCCGAGCCGGACCTCAAACTCGGTAGAGGCGGGATGCGCGACGTTCAGCTGCTGGACGCGCTGGCCATCGCCCAGCTCACTGACCGCCTGACCACCGGGGAACCCGACATTCTCATCGGATCACTGACCCGCGCCTACCGCATCCTGCTCAACGTGCGCACCGAACTTCACCGCGTCTCCGGTCGCGGGCACGACCAATTGCTGGCCCAGTACGCCGACGAGATCAGTGCCGCCTTGGATCTGGGGGACCGGTACGACCTCTCCCGCACGCTGTCGGATGTGGCGCGCACCGTCAGCTACCGCGTCGACGCCGGGTTGCGCACCGCCGCGAACGCATTGCCGCGACGGGGGATTGCGGTGATACGGCGGCGTCCCCGCCGACCACTCGACGAGGGCGTCGTCGAATCGGGCGGTGAGATCGTGTTGGCCCGGGATGCCCGGCCGGCAAGCGACCCCGGCCTGGTGTTGCGGGTGGCCGCCGCCTCAGCGGTGAGCGGGCTGCCGATCGCGGCTTCGGCGTTGAGCCGGTTGGCTGACACCGCGCCGGAGCTGCGTACCCCGTGGCCGCGCGAGGCACTGGAGAATTTGCTGGTACTGCTCGCTGCCGGCCCGTCCACCGTGGCCACCGTCGAAGCGCTCGACCGCACCGGACTGTGGGGTCGGCTCTTTCCGGAGTGGAGCGCTATCCGTGACCTGCCGCCCCACGACGTCATCCATATTTGGACGGTGGACCGTCACCTGGTCGAGGCGGTTGCGCGGGCGAGGGTTTTCACCACCCGCGTGGCACGACCGGATTTGCTGGTGCTCGCGGCGCTGTTGCACGACATCGGGAAAGGCCGCGGCACCGATCACAGCGTGATCGGGGCTCAGCTGGTCAAGCAGATCGGCACCAGGCTGGGCCTGTGGCCCTCCGACATCCAGATGCTTTCGACGCTGGTGAGCCAGCACCTGCTGTTGTCGAAAATCGCGACTCGCCATGACCTCAACGACCCGAAGACCATCAGCTCCGTCTGTGCGGCGCTGGGCGGCGACCCGGTGGTCTTGGATGTGCTGCACGCGCTGACAGAAGCCGATTCACTGGCGACAGGGCCCGGGGTGTGGAGTGATTGGAAGGCGTCGCTGGTCGGCGACCTGGTGCGGCGGTGCCGGCTGGCGATGGCCGGTGAGCCGTTGCCGCAAGCAGATCCCATCGACCCCGAATATGTTTCGCTGGCAGCAGACCAGGGGGTGCATGTGCAGCTGCGGCGCGCCAACGGTCGGCGGCTCTACCATGCGGTGATGATCGCCCCGGACCAGCGAGGGCTGCTGTCCAAGGCCGCCGGGGTGTTGGCGCTCAACTCGCTGCGGGTGCACTCGGCGTCGGTGAACATTCACGACGGCGCGGTGATCAACGATTTCATGGTGTCGCCGCACTTCGGGCAGCCGGCCGCGGAGAAGCTGCTGCGCCAGCAGCTAGTCACCGCGCTGAACGGTGAGGTCGACGTGCTGGGCGTGCTCGAGCAGCGCGGCCGGGACGCCGCCGGTGCCGGCTCGACCCTTGGGTCGACGATGCAGGAGGGCGTGCCGGTTAATCCCTCGACCGCCCCGCCGCGGATCCGGTGGTTCGACGGCAACGCGCCCGGGCGCCTGATCGTGGAGCTGCGCGCGCCGGACCGTCCGGGCCTGCTCGCGTTGCTCACCGGCGCGTTGGAGCGCGCCGGGGCCGACATCGTCTGGGCGAAAGTGGCAACGCTGGGGTCGACGGTCGACGACGTGTTCTGCGTAGTGTTGCCCACGGCTGAGGCCGATGCGGACAGCCGGGCTGCGGTGGAGCGCGATCTGTACGCCGTGCTCAATTCAGCGGCGGCCGACGAACGCGCCGACCGGGTCGGCTGACTTCAGTTCGCTGATAGCACCCACAGGCCGGTACCGCGCATCCGCGGCACCGGCCTCGTTGAGCCTGACCGTCCGGCTATCCGACGCCGACCGGCTTGGGCATGACGATCGGCTTCGTGCCGTAGCGCGGGCCGCCGAAGCCGAACCCGCCGCGCCCGGCGTTGGCCATCGCCGGCATCCCGGCCGGCACCGCATTCATCGGAGCCGGGCCTTCTGCACCGGCGGTCCAGCCGGTGCCGGCGAGGGTAACCGGCTCCGGGGTGGCCCCAGACCAGCCGGCCGGCACGGTCAAGCCGCCGACGCTGCCGGCAGAGCCGGCGCTGGCCAGCACCGCCGGAGCCTCAGCTGCCAGACCCACGCCGCCCAGACCACCCAGGCCCGCGGCGCCCGAGCTTGCGCCGGCCAACGTCATGCCGGCACCCAGACCCGCACCCAGGGGAGTGATGTCCGAGGCAACGGCGATGCTGCCCACGCCACCGAGCGTGTGTCCCAGCGAGATCGCGGTGGGGATGGCGTTCATGACGAACCACGCCGAGGTGTTCACCGCGCCGTTGAAGGCGTTCTCGATTGACGGGATGCCCGTGATCGTGTTGAGGTCATCCAGGCCGGGGATACCGGTGGCTCCCGTCCCGCCGCCGGTGAGGCTTGACAGCGCGGTCTGCAGCTGGTTGAACAATTGCTGAAGCGAATCAAGGTTGTTCGCGGGCGCGGCGCCGGCTTGGGCGGCCCCGGCGGTACCGGTGGTGGTCTGTGGTGCCGGGCTTACGGGTTGCAATTGGGAGGCCGCCGCCGATGACGCCGTATAGCCGTACATGGCGCCCGCGTCTTGGGCCCACATCTCGGCGTAATGAGCTTCGGTAGCTGCGATCGCCGGGGTGTTGATGCCCAGGAAGTTCGTCGCGACCAGTGCCGATAACAGAGTCCGGTTGGCGGCGACGACCGGCGGAGGCACCGTCGCCGCGAAGGCGGACTCGTACGCGGCCGCCGAGGCGGTGGCTTGGGTGGCGGCGTGTTCCGCGGCCGCGCCGGTCTGCTGCAACCACGAGATCAGCGGCGTGACCGAAGTGCTGAACGACGTCGACGACGGGCCTGTCCACTCGTCGCTGGTCAGGTTGGCCACCACGGACTCATAGGATGCGGCAATCTGCTGCAGTTCGGCGCCCATGCTGCCCCATGACGAAGCGGCGGCCATCAACGGCCCGGCACCCGCGCCGGCGTACATCCTCGCGGAGTTGACTTCCGGAGGTAATGCTGCGTAGTCCAACACCATTTCGTATTCCGCTTTCTATCGAATGTTCTGAACGAAGCTGCTGTTTTATACGGCCGGCGCTGGCCGTTCGGCTGCTAGACGGTCGTCGGCTTCGGCATGACCTTGGGCTTGACGCCGTAACGCGGTGCCCCCAGGCCACCGGACTTGCCCGCAGTGGCCATCGCCGGCATCCCGGCCGGCACCGTTGTGCCCGCAGGGGCGGCGCCCGCCGGGCTGGTCCAGCCCGCCAACTGCACCGGGCCGGTGCCGGCAGCCACCGGCACACCTTCGCCGGCCGCCCAAGCGGGCGGCACCGACAGCTGGCCAACCGGCTGGGCCGCGCCCATGCCGGCCAGCACCGGCACCCCGCCGAAACCGCCGGCACCTACGGCACCTACTGCACCCACCGCGCCGCCGTCCAGGGCCGCGCCGTTGAAGCCGGCCAACCCGGCGCCCAAACCAGCAACATCCGGCGCAATTCCCATGCTCGAGGTGTCCAGTAGGCCACCACCGGCCAGACCGAGCAGGTCGGAGGCGGCCGACGCGTAGTTGCCGCCACCGATGTTCGTGACGTTCGCCAGGTTGCCTGACAGGCCCAAGGTGCCGGTGCCACCGAACGCGTTCTGCATGAACGTGACGATCCCGCTGAACGGATCTGTCGCAGCCGTCGCGTTCGTCGCCTCGGCGGATGAGTACGAACCGCCGTTCAGCCCCAGGGTGCTGGCAATCTGCTGCTGAATAGCCGTCGCCTGCGCGCTGATTTGCTGGTACAGGGTGCCGTAGGTGGAGAAAAGCTGCGACTGCAGCGCCGACACCTCATCGGCAGCAGCGGGAGCGATCCCGGTGGTCGGGGCCGCTATCGCAGAGCTCTGGGCTTCAAATGTCGAGCCGAGGCCCTGCAGCTGGGCTGCTGCGCTCTGCAGAGCTTCAGGCAGTGTGGTCAAGAACGACATGCAGTTCTCCTCAGGGGGGATGCGCTGGTCCGAAAATGTGGGGTCGCCCCACATCTGGGGCGCCCCATTGCACGGCCTCAAGGTTCCCTGAGGTTTGCGCAGAAGAACGGGGCGGTAACTGTCTTTTAACGGTCGTGTGCGGACCGTAACAATGTGGCGTCCGCGATCCCTGATGGCGTAATCGTCCGCTAACAAGCCCGTCGCGCAAATTTAACGGTGAGTTGCCGTTAACACTGCGTTTACATAGGGCGTTCGGACGTGCGCGGGTCCTGGGAAGTGGGATAGGTCACTACGTTGGTTCGGTTGGGGCCGAACGAATCTGGTATCGATGTCGTCCGCTGAACCACTCCCTGGCGTCGGGCTTCGCCGGCTCGCTAAGCAGACGCAAACCCGATGCTCCTTAGTTTTTCTTCAGCAACGTCTCAATTTGACGGCGGACGGGTCATGTGAAATCGGTGTGCTCGGCCCAGTTCCCATTCGAACGTTGTGCCCACCAGTGAGCGACTTTCCAGTGGCGCCCCACCGCAGCACGACAGAGTCGCTCGGGAGGGCACGAAGAGTGTTTATGAAACCTACCTAGAGGTGGGTGGGACAGGAGTGCACGGCCTGCCCGCTGGGCCCGGCTCAGGCGGCCACGGCGACCCGCTGCGCCCGGCTACGCCGCGCTTGCGATCGCCTCAGGCGGCCACGGCGACCCGCTGCGCCCGGCTACGCCGCGCTTGCGATCGCCTCAGGCGGCCACGGCGACCCGCTGCGCCCGGCTACGCCGCGCTTGCGATCGCCTCAGGCGGCCACGGCGACCCGCTGCGCCCGGCTACGCCGCGCTTGCGATCGCCTAGGCTGAATCTCGTGTTTGAATCGCTGTCCGACCGGTTGACCGGTGCCCTGCAGGGGCTGCGCGGCAAGGGCCGGCTGACCGACGCCGACATCGACGCCACCACCCGCGAGATCCGGCTTGCCCTGCTCGAAGCCGACGTCTCGCTGCCGGTGGTCCGGGCCTTCGTCAGCCGGATCAAAGAGCGCGCCAAGGGCGCCGAAGTTTCCGGCGCACTCAACCCGGCTCAGCAGGTCGTCAAAATCGTCAACGAGGAGCTCGTCGGGATTCTCGGCGGCCAGACCCGCCGGCTGACATTCGCCAAGACCCCGCCGACCGTCATCATGCTCGCCGGTCTGCAAGGTTCCGGTAAGACGACTCTGGCCGGGAAACTGGCCACCTGGCTTCGTGGGCAAGGACATACACCGCTGTTGGTGGCCTGCGACCTCCAGCGCCCGGGCGCGGTCAGCCAGTTGCGCATCGTGGGGGAGCGGGCCGGTGTAGCGGTGTTCGCGCCACATCCCGGGGCCTCAGCTGACGCGGACGCGACGCTGCTGGCCGGCCCGGGCGACCCGGTCGCCGTCGCGTCAGCAGGCCTCGAAGAAGCCCGTGCCAGGCACTTCGATGTCGTCATTGTCGACACCGCGGGCCGCTTGGGTATCGACGACGAACTGATGGCTCAGGCGGCCGCCATCCGGTCCGCCGTCAATCCCGACGAGGTGTTGTTCGTCCTCGACGCGATGATCGGCCAGGACGCTGTCGCCACCGCCGAGGCATTTGGCGCCGGCGTCGGCTTCACCGGCGTCGTATTGACCAAACTCGACGGTGACGCCCGCGGCGGCGCCGCGCTGTCGGTCCGGGAAGTCACCGGTGTGCCCATCCTTTTTGCCTCCACCGGCGAAAAGCTCGCGGACTTCGACGTCTTCCACCCGGACCGGATGGCCAGCCGCATCCTCGGTATGGGCGATGTGCTGAGCTTGATCGAGCAGGCCGAGCAAGTCTTCGATGCCGAGCAGGCCGAGGCCGCCGCCACCAAGATCGGCTCAGGCGAGCTGACGTTGGAGGACTTCCTCGAGCAGATGCTGGCCATCCGCAAGATGGGCCCGATCGGGAACTTGCTGGGCATGTTGCCTGGTGCCGGCCAGATGAAGGACGCTTTGGCCGCCGTCGACGACAAGCAACTCGATCGGCTGCAAGCCATCATCCGCGGCATGACGCCGGCCGAGCGGGCCGACCCCAAGCTCATCAACGCATCGCGCAGGCTGCGCATCGCCAACGGGTCGGGTGTGGCGGTGTCGGAAGTCAACCAACTCGTCGACCGTTTCTTCGAGGCCCGCAAGATGATGTCGTCGATGCTCGGCGGCATGCCGGGGCTGGGTCGCAGGTCGGCGACGCGAAAGACCGCCAAAGCCCGGGCAGGCAAAGGAAAAAAAGGCAAGAAAGGGGCGCGCGGACCGACACCGCCGAAGGCCAGGGGCGCGCTCGCGCCCGGTATGGGGGCGCTGCCCGGCGGTTTCCCGGACCTGTCGCATCTGCCCGAGGGGCTGAACGAGCTTCCCCCGGACTGGCCGACTTCGACCTGTCCAAATTGAATTTCCCGGGCAAGAAGTAGCCCAACGTGCCGTTGCACGTCCGTGGTCTCGGGCTGCCCGACGAGGTGGAACTCGAACTGTGGATCGTCAACGGCCAGATCAGCGTCGAACCGGTCGCCGGCGCGGACACCGTCGTCGACGGCGGTTGGATCATCCCCGGCCTGGTCGATGCGCATTGCCATGTCGGGATCGGGCCGGGCGGGCCGGTCGACCTCGACGAGGCGGTGCGGCAGGCTGAGGCCGAACGCCGCGCCGGTGTGCTGCTGATCCGCGACTGCGGCGCGCCGATCGACACCCGCGGCCTCGACGATCGCGACGACCTGCCGCACATCATCCGTGCCGGACGACACCTGGCCCGCCCGAAACGTTACATCCCTGGCCTGTCCACCGATCTTGAAGACGAGTCGCAACTGCCTGCAGCAGTGGCCGAGCAGGCGCAGCGCGGCGACGGCTGGGTCAAGCTGGTCGGCGACTGGATCGATCGCGCCGTGGGTGACCTGGCTCCGTTGTGGTCCGACGACGTGCTCAAAGCCGCAATGGAGGCCGCCCACGCGCGCGGCGCTCGGGTCACCGCCCACGTCTTCGGCGAGGACGCCCTACCCGGACTGCTCGGAGCCGGTATCGACTGCATCGAACACGGCACCGGGCTGACCGACGACACGATCGAGTCGATGGTCGAACACGGCACCGCTTTGGTGCCGACCTTGGTCAACCTCGAGAATTTCCCCGGTATTGCCGACGCGGCCGGCAGATATCCCACCTATGCCTCCCACATGCGCAACCTGTATGCGCAGGGTCCTCGACGGCTGGCCGCCGCTCGCGAGGCCGGTGTGCCGATCTACGCCGGCACCGATGCGGGCGGGATGATCGTGCACGGCCGCGTTGCCGACGAGGTGGACGCGCTGAAAGCCATCGGGATGACCAACACCGAGGCGCTGGGCTCGGCCTGCTGGGATGCTCGACGCTGGTTGGGCGGGCCGGGCCTCGAACATGGGGCGCCGGCCGACTTGGTGTGCTACGCCGACGACCCGCGCCGAAGCGCTGCTGTGCTGACCAACCCGCAGCAGGTCATCCTGCGCGGACAGCTGTTCTGACCCCAGCGCCCGGCAGCGCCGACCGTTAGACTTCGCGCATGGCCTTGGCCAGCGGCACGACGTTTGCCGGGTACACCATCCTGCGGATGCTGGATTTCGGGGCGACGGGCGAGGTGTATCTCGCGCAGCATCCCCGGCTGGCACGTCAGGAAGCGTTGCGAGTCCTACCCGCGGCTTTCACCGCCGACAGCGAGTTCGGGCAGCGTTTCCTCCGCGAAGCCGACATCGTCGCGCGGCTGTACCACGCCAACATCGTCCAGATGTATGACCGCGGCGAATGCGACGGTCGTTTGTGGGTGGCAACGGAATACGTGACCGGGACCAGCGTGGCCCGAGTTGTTGCCGAGCGGTATCCCACCGGCATGCCGGCCGGTGAAGCGCTGGCCGTCGTCGCCACGATCGCCGAGGCGCTTGATCACGCGCACCAGCGGGGCCTGTTGCACCGCGACGTCAAGCCGGACAACATCCTGCTGACCGACCCGATGCAGGGCGAACAGCGGATCCTGCTGACAAACTTCGGCTTGACCCGGCACTCCGGCGAACGCAGCGGCCTCCTCGGTGCCAGTTTCGCGGGGGAGTCGGCCGGATATTCGGCGCCGGAACAATCGGTGATGGGTACTGACCTCGACGGGCGTGCCGACCAATACGGGCTGGCCGCCACCGCATTCCACCTCTTCACCGGCGCGCCGCCGCAGCACATCTTCGGCGGCTATCCGCTCAGCGGGCCGCCGCCCAAGCTCAGTCGCCGGCGCCCCGAGCTGGCGCCGCTGGACGCCGTGCTGGCCACCGCACTGGCCAGACGGCCCGCCGACCGGTTCGGTTCGTGTCGGGAGGTGGCAGGTGCGCTCATCTCGCAGACCGGCGGTTGGATCGGTCAATACAGCCCGGAGGCCGCGCTGGCCGTCTCGAACGTGCTGGAATATCCCGACGACGACACCGAAGCCGCGCCGGGAGCTGGGCTGGCGACCGAAGGATTCACCCGCGCGCGGCCGGCGACGTTCGGTTTTCGACGCTCTGCCGCCGACGCACGGGCACGGCGGCGATGGCCGTGGCTGCTGGTCGGCGGGGCCGGCGGTGCGGCGGCGGTCCTGCTGGGTGCCGTCCTCGTCGTCACCATCGCCGCGGAACGCAACGACGCGCGCCGCCCCGCTCAAGCCGCCGGCCCAGCGACGAGCCGCCCGCCTGCCGCCGCGCCCAGCCAAGCCCCCGTCTTGCCCGCGCCGGGCCAGGAACTCGACGGTTCCTACCAGGTCGACGTCAACCGTGAGCAGCAAACCTATAACGACAACCCGGACCCGCAGCCGCCGAATGTGACCACCTGGTGGGCGTTTCACTCGCGGTGCACGCCGATCGGCTGCGTCGCCGCGGGGATCATGCTGGACAACAACAATCACCTCGTGGCGAGCGCTCAGGGTGGTGACCGGCCGCTGGTGCTGGACTTTCGCAACGGCGGCTGGCAGTCGCGGCCCGAAACGATTCTGTTCCCGTGTACCGGGCCGACCGGCGCACCCGCGAAACAGACCACCACGCAGGTGTTGTCGCTTCAGCCGCAGGGAAATGGCCCGCTGCGCGGCGTGATGACCGTCAGCGTGGAAAGCGACGAGTGCGGTCAAAAAGGAGCACAAATCGTCATTCCGGCGACAGCGGGCCGCACCGGCGAAGTGCCGCCGGACGTCACCGTGCCCGAGCCGCCCACCCGGTGAACTGCTGCCGCAGAAAGATTGTAAGTGCTCACTATCTGAGCTAGGCTGACCAGAACCAACGGACGGGAGCACCAGCGTGACCTACGACGTGATCATCCGCGACGGTTTGCTGTTCGACGGGACCGGCAGCGTTCCGCAAGTCCGCACGGTTGGAATATGGGACGGCCGGGTGTGCGAGGTGTCGATCCTGCCGCTGGACGAGACCGGCTGTCCCGAGGTGATCGACGCGACGGGCAAGTGGATCATGCCGGGGTTCGTCGACGTGCACACTCACTACGACGCCGAAGTGCTACTCGACCCCGGACTGCGCGAGTCGGTGCGGCATGGCGTCACCACGGTGCTGCTCGGAAACTGTTCGCTCTCAACCGTTTACGCCGGAGCTGCCGACGCTGCCGACCTGTTCAGCAGAGTTGAGGCGGTGCCGCGGCAGTTCGTGCTGGACGCGCTGGAAGCCAAGAAGACATGGTCGTGCGCATCGCAGTACGTGCGGGCGCTCGACGAACTGCCGCTCGGGCCCAACGTGGGCTCACTGATCGGTCATTCCGATCTGCGAACCGCGGTGCTGGGGCTGGGACGCGCCACCGAGGACGACGTGTCGCCCACCGAGAGCGAACTGAACCAGATGGCGGCTCTGCTGGAGGAAAGCCTGGACGCCGGCCTGCTCGGGTTGTCGGGCATGGACGCCGCCATCGACAAACTCGACGGAGATCGCTACCGCTCCCGCGCGCTGCCCTCGACGTTTGCGACATGGCGAGAGCGCCGAAAGTTGATCGCCGTCCTGCGTAAGCGCGGCCGGATCCTGCAGAGCGCCCCTGACGTCGCCAAACCGTGGTCAGGGTTGCTGTTCTTCTTATCCAGCAGCCGAATGTTCGGGCGCCGCAAGGGTGTTCGGATGAGTCTGCTGGTGTCGGCGGACGCCAAGTCGATGCCAGGTGCAGCCCGCGTGTTCGGCCCGGTCACCCGGTTGGTCAACGCCGTCCTGGGCGCACAGGTGCGGTTTCAGCATCTGCCCGTCCCCTTCGAGTTGTATTCCGACGGAATCGATCTGCCGGTATTCGAAGAGTTCGGCGCTGGGACGGCAGCGCTGCATCTGCGGGATCAGTTGCAACGCAACGCGTTGCTGGCCGACACCAAGTACCGCCGCAGGTTCCGGCAGGAGTTCGACCGCCTCAAGCTCGGACCGACCTTGTGGCATCGCGATTTCCATGACGCGGTGATCGTCGAATGCCCGGACGAGTCGTTGGTCGGCAAGACATTCGGGGCGATCGCCGACGAGCGGCGGCTGCACCCGCTGGACGCGTTCCTCGACGTGCTGGTCGAAAACGGCGAACGCAACGTCCGGTGGACCACCGTCGTGGCCAACCACCGCCCCGAGCAGCTGGATAAGCTGGCGGCCGAGCCCAGCATCCACATGGGTTTCTCCGATGCCGGGGCGCACCTGCGCAACATGGCTTTCTACAACTTCCCGCTGCGGCTGCTCAAACGGGTGCTGGAGGCCAACCGGGCCGGCCGGCCGTTCCTCAGCGTCGAGCGTGCCGTCTACCGCCTGACTGCCGAGGTGGCCGACTGGTTCGGCCTCGACGCGGGCACTCTGCGGGCGGGGGACCGTGCAGATTTTGTGGTAATCGACCCGGCCGGTCTCGATGATGCGGTGGACGGCTATCACGAGGAAGAGGTGCCCTTCTACGGTGGCCTGCGGCGCATGGTCAACCGCAACGATGGTGCCGTTGTCGCCACCGGTGTGGGGGGCCAGATCGTATACCGCAGTGGAACTTTCCGCGACGGTTACGGGCAGACGGTGAAGTCGGGCCGGTTCTTACCGGCAGCCGGGCACTTGGGGGCGTCTCGCGCCGCAGCGCGGCTCTGACATGGCCAGAACCCAACAGCAGCGTCGGGAAGAGACCGTGGCCCGATTGCTGGACGCCAGCATCGCCACCATTGCGGAGACGGGTTACGGCCGGGCCTCGGCCGCCGTGATCACCAAGCGCGCCGAAGTCTCGGAAGGGGCGTTGTTCCGGCACTTTCCCACCATGGGTGATTTCATGGCGGCCACCGCATACGAGGTGCTGCGCCGTCAGTTGGACCTGTTCGCCAAGCAGGTCGCCGAGATACCGGCCGACCGGCCGGCATTGGCAGCGGTGCTGACGATTCTGCGGGACGTCACCGCCACGTCGACCAACGCCGTCCTCTACGAATTGCTGGTTGCGGCACGCACGGACGAAAAGCTCAGAGCCACGTTGAAACTTGTCCTCGAACAGTATCGGGCCAAGATCCTCGACGCGGCGCGCGCGCTGCCCGGAGCCGATGAGTTGCCGCCGGGAACGTTTCCGGTCATGGTGACAGTGCTGACCAACACTTTCGACGGCGCAGCGCTGGTGCGAGCGGTGTTGCCGCAGGCCGACATCGAGGAGCAACGCATCTCGCTGCTGATGGCGCTGCTGAGCGGACTAGGAATGCAGGCTGCGACCGGGAGTTGATCCGCGGACTGTGGCCGGGTCAGCTTTCCTGAAGCCTGCTCAACGCGTCGTTCAACGAGCGGTAGAGCGGAAGGACCTCGTCGAGACCCATCAGCGTCAGCGGTCGGTAGGTGGTCGGGCCGTCGGCAACCACGGCGAAGCTTCGCGAGTGGTCGGCAGTGCTGTTCGACGCCACCAGAACGCTCATCCCCGCCGAAGCCAGGAAATCCACCTTGGACAGGTCGATGATCATGCCCGCAGGATCCTTGGCCAGCGCGGCCTCGATCGCCTCGGTCAACCACGGAGCGCTGAGCATGTCCACGCTGCCGCCCACCGATACCACCACCAGACGGTCGACCCACGACTCTTGAACTGTGAAGTCGCCGTCGCGCGGTTGCGGACTTGGACGCGGTGAGGCTTCGTCATGCTCGGCCATCGTGGACCCTCTGTTTCCTGCTTTTCTCGCACCAGCTGAGCGGTCTCGCCGGAGACCGGCATGTCTCGGTGAGGGCTGGATTCTCAACCCGGGGTGGGTGACGTCGACGGGCGTCAACACGAATCTGTGCACGCCATATTCGGCCATGTCAGGACAGGATGCCACGGCAGTGGCAGCCTAATCCAGCAGTAGCCGACCACAGCTTGCAGATCCTTCGCACGCAGATGTTACAGGGTGCCGATGGCGGCTTGCGGACCGAGCGCGAACCCCCAATCGAGCAAGCTGGCCGCCTGGTCCCAGTACGTCGGTCCACCCTCGTGCACCAGGCCGTACATCATGGCGATCACCAAGCGTCGACCGTCACGCGCGGCGGCCCCCACGAAGGTCTTGCGGGCGGCGTCGGTGTAGCCGGTCTTGCCGCCGATCGCGCCGCCGTAGCGCTGCAACAGCTCGTCCTGATTGACGATCTGCTGCGCGCCACCTTCAGTGGGAAACATCGCCGACGGCTCCGCGGTGATCTGGGCGAAGGCCGGATCGGCCATCGCCGCGCGGAAGATGACGGCCAGGTCGTGCGCGGTGGAAACGCCCGAGCCGTCGGGCCCGTCCAGCCCCGAGGGCGTCACCGCATGAGTACTCACCGCGCCCAGCGCCGCAGCTTTGGCGTTCATGGCGGCCACCGCCGCCTGTTGGCCGCCGAGCAGGTGTGCCAGGGTGTTGGCGGCATCGTTGCCCGACACCAGCAGCAGCCCCTCGAGCAGTTGGCGAGCGGTGTAGGTGCGGCCCGCTTTGACTCCGGCGCAGGAGCACTCGACCGCCGCGTCGGCGGCATCGGCAACGACAGCGGTGTCCAGAGTGACGTGATCCAGGGCCGCCAGCGCCAGCAGCACCTTGATCGTGCTGGCCGGCGGGTGGGGCGCGCTCTGATCGCGGCCGGCCAGCACCTGACCACTGTCGAGATCAGCGACGATCCACGCCCGCGCCGGCCCGTCCGGGATGGGCACCGACCCGACCGGCTGCACATCGGTGTCCGCCGCTGCGAGGCCGGCGCTGAGCGCGACCGCGCCGACCAGAACGGTGAGCTGGGCCAGAACGGCCGCCGGCGCGGCGAAGAGCTTCCGCATGGCCGGTCAGCATAGCCCGCCTGGCGTCGGGGTCTCGCCCGAAGTGTTGAATCGACGCATGTTGAGCCTGGGCGAGATCTCAGACCGGTTGGAGATCCAACAGCTCCTGGTGGACTACTCCACCGCGATCGACCAGCGTCGATTCGACGACCTCGACAAAGTCTTCATCCCGGACGCTTACATCGATTACCGGGCCATGGGCGGCATCGACGGTAAGTTTCCGAAGGTCAAGGCGTGGCTGGCCGAGGTGCTGCCCGCCTTCGCCAACTATGCGCACATGCTGGGCCTGCCTTCGATCCACTTGACCGGCGATTCGGCGACCGCGCGCACGTTCTGCTTCAACCCGATGGTGTTCGGTGCCGCTGAGCCCACCACGAAGCCTGCAACGATGCTGCTCGGACTGTGGTACGACGACGAGTTCATCCGCACAACCGACGGCTGGCGGATGAGTCGGCGGGCCGAAACCAAGTGCTTCGACCGGCAGCCGTGACGCCCACCGCGCCGCTGTTGCGCGGCGGCAGCCGGATTTCCCCTGTACAGCGGCATTGTGGCACAATCGGCGGCTGTCCGCCGCGCGACCCACTCCGTCGCAGAGTGCCTGCGCGGCCGGCCACACGCGAGGCGAAACCGGGTCCCGACATCCCGTCCGGGCCGCTGAATCGCAGCGTGACACCTACAGGAGAAGTTGCTCAACTCATGGCCGTGAAAATCAAGCTCACCCGGCTCGGCAAAATCCGCAATCCCCAGTACCGCATCGCTGTCGCCGATGCCCGGACGCGCCGCGACGGCCGCTCCATCGAGGTCATCGGCCGCTACCACCCCAAGGAAGAGCCGTCTGTGATCGAGATCGACTCCGAACGGGCCCAGTATTGGCTGTCGGTCGGAGCCCAGCCGACGGAGCCGGTCCTCAAGCTGCTGAAGATCACCGGTGACTGGCAAAAATTCAGGGGCCTGCCCGGTGCCGAAGGCAAGCTGAAGGTCGCCGAGCCCAAACCCAGCAAGCTCGAGCTGTTCAACGCCGCACTGGCCGCCGCCGAAGGTGCACCCAGCGCCGAGGCGACGACACCGAAGAAGAAAGCTCCGGCCAAGAAAGCGGCCGTCAAGAAGGCCGACGCCACGGAAACCGCCGAGCCGGGTCAGACCGCCGGCGACCAGGCCGAGCCCGCGGTCGAGAGCTGACGGCGCGATGAGTACTGTCGTCGTCGACGCCGTCGAGCATCTGGTCCGCGGGATCGTCGACAACCCTGACGAAGTGCGGGTCGACCTGGTGACCAGTCGGCGCGGGCGCACCGTCGAAGTGCACGTCCATCCCGAAGATCTCGGCAAGGTGATCGGTCGCGGAGGACGCACCGCGACGGCGTTGCGCACCTTGGTCGCCGGCGTCGGCGGACGCGGGATCCGCGTCGACGTAGTGGACACCGACCAGTAGCGGACCATGGCCGTGGGGCTTCCGTGGACTTGATAGTCGGGCGCGTGGTCAAGGCGCACGGCGTCACCGGTGAGGTCGTCGTCGAAGTCCGCACCGACGATCCGGACAGCCGCTTTACACCTGGAACCACGTTGCGGGCCAAGCGGACACGGGAACCAGGGCCGGGCCGCGGCTATGTCGTCGAGGCGGTGCGCGAATACGGCAACCGGCTGCTGGTGCGGTTGGCCGGGATCACCGACCGAGAGGGCGCCGATGCGTTGCGGGGCAGCGTGTTCGTCATCGATTCCGATGCGTTGCCGCCCATCGACGACCCCGACGAGTACTACGACCACCAGTTGGAAGGTCTGCGGGTGCACACCACCTCAGGCCGGCACATCGGCGCCGTCGCCGAAGTTCTGCACACCGCGGCCGGTGAGTTGCTGGCGGTCAAGACCGATGACAGCCGAGGCGAGCTGCTGGTGCCGTTCGTCAGCGCGATCGTGACCGCGGTGTCGTTGGAGGATGGCACCGTCGAAATCGACCCGCCGGACGGCCTGCTCGATCTGGAAAACCAGTAGCGCGCCGCCATGCGAATCGACGTGGTCACCATCTTCCCCAGCTATCTGGATCCGCTGCGGCAATCGTTGCCGGGCAAGGCGCTTCAGTCGGGCCTGGTCGAACTGCAGGTGCACGACCTGCGGCGCTGGACGCACGATGTGCACCGCTCCGTCGACGACGCGCCCTACGGCGGCGGCCCCGGGATGGTCATGCGGGCCCCGGTGTGGGGTGCGGCACTCGACGCAATCTGCTCGGCAGAAACGCTTTTGGTGGTGCCCACGCCCGCCGGTGCACTGTTCGGCCAGGGCGATGCCCAGCGCTGGAGCAGCGAACGTCACCTGGTTTTCGCGTGTGGCCGTTACGAAGGCATCGACCAGCGGGTCGTCGAGGACGCCGGCCGGCGGATGCGGGTGGAGGAGTTGTCGATCGGCGACTACGTGTTGCCGGGCGGCGAATCGGCGGCGCTGGTGATGATCGAAGCGGTGCTTCGACTGCTGCCCGGAGTTCTGGGCAATCGGGACTCGCCGCACGACGATTCGCACTCCGCTGGGCTGGCCGGACTGCTGGAGGGGCCCAGCTACACCCGCCCGCCGAGCTGGCGCGGCCTCGACGTACCCGACGTCTTGTTGTCCGGCGACCACGCGCGCATCGCGGCCTGGCGTGAGCAGGCCTCGCGACAACGCACCGGCGACCGCCGTCCGGACCTCTACCCGAAGTGAGCCGGCACTGTGGCTGCTCAGATGCGGCCGTTGGGAAATAACGTCTGGACGGCCCGGGTGATGGTCGCCCGCGCGGCGGCGTCGTCTGAGGGCTGCAACGACTCGACGACCATGATGTAGCGCCGGTCGGCGCCGATCACGCCGGTCGACAGATGCATCCAGTCCTCGCCGATACAGCACATCCAGCCCTGTTTGACGGCGACCGGCTCGGCGTAGAGACCCTCCGGTATGCCGAAGCGCTGCGGATAGCCGTCGACTCCGTTGGGTGTGGACTGGGCGAGGTTGTTGATGATCGTGCTGGCCCGCTCCGGCGAAAGGCCTCCGGACCCGTCCAGCAGCATCCGGTAGTAGCGGATGAGGTCAGCCGGGGTGCTGACCGTGTTCCACCACCGCCCGTCACTGGGTGGCGCGGTGTCGGTCAGCCCGTACCGGCCCGCGACTTCACCGATGATCGCGTCGCCGCCCAGCTGGTTCCAGAACTGCTCGGCGGCCCCGTCGTCAGAAGAGCGCAGCATGACGTCCAGCGCGGTGCGGTCGTCGGCGGACAGTGCGGTGCCACCCCGCGCCTCGCGGAGCAGCAGCTCGTCGGCGATGAACAGCTTCGCCACCGACGCGATTCCGGGAATCTGCGGGTTGCCGTTGGCGACCAGCTGGTTGGTGACACGGTCGAGCACCGCCACCGCGATGGTGGCGCCTTCGGCGGCGGCCTGGTCGGCGGCTCGTTGAACGCGGGCGTGCAGTTCATCGAACGAAGGAATCGGCTCGGGCGGCAGGATCGCCTGCGCGAGCCGGGTGACCACCGCAGGGCGCGTCGGGACCGGTTTCGCGTTCGACGCGCCGTAGACCTTCGCCTCGCAGGCGGCCACCAGCATCGTCACCACCGCTACGGTGGCGACGAGCAGCATCGGCGACCGCGCTGGCATGCTCCTCCTTTGCTGTCTCGGATGCACGATTTGGGGGCCGCCGCACTGCTGTCCGCCCGTCGCATCGCCGGTAGTGCGGCGCAACGGATCCGTGCGGCCGAGACCCTGCCCGTGCAGTCATATGAAACCACCCGCCGACCCGGATCGGGGTGTAGTGCGGCGGGTGATTTTCTTTGATTTCGCTGCGTGGACAGCTTCTGGCACAATTGAGCAGTTGTCTCCAGCATCTCTGCGCGGGCCGGTGTGCGCCCGCCTGCTGCGGGATACACCAGGTGTCCGATTCCATCGGCTGGGTGACCGCTCCGCGCCATAGGCGTAGGTCGTTGCCCGCAGCCGCGACCGCGAGGAAGTGTCTTTCCGAGATGAACACGTTGGACTTCGTCGACAAGGCGTCGCTGCGCGACGACATCCCGACCTTCAGCCCCGGCGATACCATCAACGTGCACGTCAAGGTGATCGAGGGCGCCAAGGAGCGCATCCAGGTCTTCAAAGGTGTGGTGATCCGCCGCCAGGGCGGGGGCATCCGCGAGACCTTCACGGTGCGTAAGGAGAGCTACGGCGTCGGTGTCGAACGGACTTTCCCGGTGCATTCGCCCAACATCGACCACCTCGAGGTGGTGACCCGCGGTGACGTCCGGCGCGCGAAGTTGTACTACCTGCGTGAGCTGCGCGGCAAGAAAGCCAAAATCAAAGAGAAGCGCTGAGGCGCGCTCTGCATCGTCGCCGGGCGTAGCCAAAAGCCCGGCTCCTCCTCATCGCTGAGGCGCGCTCTGCATCGTCGCCGGGCATGGCTACGCTTCACTCGTGACCGACACCGCGGACTCGTCGCCCGAACCCACATCCGACGATGGTCCTTCGGAGCCCAACCTCGCAACCCGCAAGCCGGTCAATCCCGATCAGACCGTCGCCGAAGCTGAGCCACCCGCCGCTGAGCCGCCCGCGGACAAGCGTGGCGCGCTGCGGGAAACGGCGATCCTGGTCGCGATCGCAGTGGTGCTCTACTACGTCATGCTGACGTTCGTGGCGCGTCCGTATCTCATCCCGTCGGAATCCATGGAGCCCACGCTGCACGGGTGCTCGGGGTGCGTCGGCGACCGCATCCTCGTCGACAAGATCACTTACCGATTCAAATCGCCCGAGCCCGGCGACGTGATCGTTTTCCGAGGACCGCCGCCCTGGGACAGGGGCTACAAATCGATTCGATCGCACAATGCCGCGGTACGCCTCCTGCAGAACGCGCTCGCGTTCGTCGGTTTCGTGCCGCCGGATGAAAACGACCTGGTCAAACGGGTGATTGCGGTGGGCGGCCAGACGGTGCAGTGCCGGACCAACGCGGGTTTGACCGTGGACGGCAAGCCGTTGACCGAGCCTTATCTGAATCCGTCCACGATGATGGCTGACCCGGCGGTTTACCCCTGTCTGGGTGCCGAGTTCGGCCCGGTCGCGGTTCCGCAGGGCCGGCTGTGGGTGATGGGTGACAACCGCACCCATTCGGCGGACTCCCGTGCGCACTGCACCGGCATCCAGGACGACGAACGGAAGGGCCTGCTGTGCACCGGTGACCCGACGGCGGGCACCGTGCCGGTCGGCAACGTCATCGGCAAGGCCCGGCTGATCGTCTGGCCGCCGTCACGTTGGCGTGGCGTGGGATCGGTGAATCCGCAACAGGGTCATTAACCGTGGTTGCGACGTGGCCACCGCGGACGGTGATCCGTAGGTCTACGGGATTGCGGACGCTGGAGTCAGCGCTGTATCGCAGCGGTCTGGGTCCGGTCGCCGGGGTGGACGAGGTCGGCCGGGGCGCGTGTGCCGGACCGCTGGTGGTGGCGGCCTGCGTGCTCGGGCCGGCCCGACTGTCGAGTTTGGCGTCAATCGACGACTCCAAGAAGCTCACCGAGAAGGCGCGCGAAAGACTGTTTCCGCTGATCCGCCGGTACGCCCTGGCCTACCACGTGGTGATCATCGGATCGGTCGAGGTGGACCGGCGCGGGGTGCACGTGGCCAACATCGAGGGTATGCGCCGGGCGGTGGCGGGCCTGCCGGTGCGTCCGGGTTACGTGCTCAGTGACGGCTTCCGGGTGCCGGGTCTGCCGATGGCGTCGCTGCCGGTCATCGGCGGTGACGCGGCCGCGGCCTGTATCGCCGCGGCCAGCGTGCTGGCCAAGGTCAGCCGGGACCGAATGATGGTGGCGATGGATTCCGAGTACCCCGGCTACGGCTTCGCCGAGCACAAGGGCTACAGCACACCGGCGCATGCCGCGGCGCTCACCGACCTCGGCCCGTCCCCGCAGCACCGCTACTCCTTTATCAACGTTCGGCGGGTGGCAACCGGTTCGGGCACCCGGGTGGTGGCCGAGTGCCAACCGTCCACACCGGATCAGCGCGGTCAACACGGGTGGGGAAAGATGGATGCCGGGTCAATCGGCGAGGAGGACGGCTGAGGGAGATGAGTGCCGAAGATCTCGAGAAGTACGAAACCGAGATGGAGCTTTCGCTGTACCGCGAATACAAGGACATCGTGGGCCAGTTCAGTTACGTCGTGGAGACGGAGCGCCGGTTCTATCTGGCCAACAGCGTCGAGATGGTGCCGCGCAACGCCGACGGCGAGGTGTACTTCGAATTGCGGCTGGCGGACGCGTGGGTCTGGGACATGTACCGCCCGGCCCGGTTCGTCAAGCAGGTGCGCGTGATCACGTTCAAAGACGTCAACATCGAAGAGGTTGAGAAGCCCGAGCTGCGGCTGCCCGAGTAGCGGCCGGGTTCAGACGCCGACGGCGCGCTCCAGTTCTTTCAGCGACGTTTCCAGATGCCCGAGCATGCGTTGCATGTGCGGCACATCGCCTCGGGCGGCGACCAGGCCGAAGTCCAGGTTGTCGGCGTTGTTGGCGACCGTGATGTTCATCGCCTGTCCGTCCAGGGCGATGGACAGCGGGTAGTTGCCGACCAGCGGAGTTCCGCGCCAATACAGCTGATCCTGAGCACCGGGCACGTTGGAGATCACGATGTTGAACGGCGGCGGGGCGGTGCGGATGAAACCCGGAACCATCCCCAAAAATAGGCCGCCGACCATTGTTACCGACAGCGCAAGTTGCTGCACCTGCGGCAGCTCGATGAACACCTTCTTGTTGTCGCTGATCGATTCACTGACCGTCTGCAGGCGCTTGGCGGGATCTTCGATGTGGGTGCCCAGATTGCACAAGAGCGCCCCTACCGCGTTCCCGCCGCCACCGTCCTCCTTGCGCATGCTCACCGGGACCATGGCGATCAGCGGGGTGTCCGGCAGCGCGTTCTGGTCGAGCAGGTAGGCGCGCAGCGCGCCGGCCGACATCGCCAGGACGACGTCGTTGACGGTGATGCCGGCGGCATTCTTCACGGCCTTGATCCGGTCCAGCGAATAGGACTGCGCCGCGATCCGTCGGGCACCGCCGATCCGGACATTGAACATCGTCTTGGGCGCCCGAAACGGCAGCGTCAGCTGCTGTTCGACGAGCGCCGCACGGGCCAGCGTCAACGTCGACGGTCCGAGCGACGCTGCAGCTCCGACGGCGCCGGTCAGCCGCTGCAGCGCGGACGGGCTGTCGCCGCCGCTGCTCTTGCGCTGGCGGGGCTTGAGCGCCCACGGCACCCGGGGCTCATCGTCGTTGGGGTCCGTGGTGAAAGCCCGCTGCAGCATCTTCATCGCCGACACCCCGTCGAGCAGCGAGTGACTAAATTTCATGTAAACCGCGTAACGCCCGTCGTTCAGGCCTTCAATCAGGTGCGCTTCCCACAGCGGCCGATGCCGGTCGAGCAGATTGCCGTGCAGCCGGGAAGTCAGTTCCAGCAGGTCACGCACCCGGCCGGGGCTGGGTAGAGCGGATCTGCGGAAGTGGTAGTCGAGCTCGACGTCTTTGTCGAACGACCAGGCCAGATTGGTCAGCGGACCGAAGAACGCCGGATGCTTGCGAAAGAGGGGCTGCACGTCGGTTTGCGCCAACATCGCTTCGTAGGATTCGCGCACGAAGTCCGGGCCCGCGTCCTCGGGGGGCTGGAAAAGCTGCAAAGCCCCCACGTGCATCGGACGCTCGCGCGATTCGCCGAGGAGGAACATCGAATCGGCCGGTGGCATCAGTTCCATGTTCTTCTCCTGCCGTCAGGGCATCCAGGTGGCTTCAAACCACGTGCCGCAGTGTTTTTAACCACATTTGCCATCCACTACACCACATCGGCTGACTTCTTGGTTTCGGTTGCGGGGCCGCCGGGAAGATTGCGGGGATGGGACTCACCGTTGCGGTCACCGGACCGACCGGAGAAATCGGCATCGCGGCTGTGACGGCGCTCGAGCGCGAACCCGCTGTGGACAAGATTGTCGGTATGGCGCGGCGGCCTTTCGACACGTCGGCGCACGGGTGGACGAAAACCACCTACCAGCAAGGCGACATCCTCGATCGTGAGGCGGTGGACGCCTTGGTTGCCGACGCCGACGTGGTGGTGCACCTGGCGTTCATCATCATGGGTTCGCGGGAGCAAAGCGCGAGTATCAACTTGCAGGGCACCCGCAATGTCTTCGAGGCGACGGTGGCTGCGCAGCGGCCCAGGCGCCTGGTGTACACCTCGTCGGTCGCGGCTTACGGGTATCACGCCGACAATCCGGTACCGCTGACCGAGGAGGTGCCCCCACGCGGATCGGCTGAGCACTACTACTCCGAGCAGAAGGCCGCCTGTGAGGAGACCTTGGCGGAGGTGACTGATGGCTCGTCGATTGAAGTGTTCATTCTTCGCCCGTGCATCGTGGCCGGGCCGAAAGCGCCGGCGCTGGCGGACGCGATGCCGTGGAACCGGTTGCCGGCCCCAATCCGGGCGGTGACATCCGCTGTCCCAGCGTTGAAGCCGGTGGTGCCCGACCCGGGCATTCCGATGCAGCTGGTGCACCACGACGATGTCGCGTCGGCGATCGCTCTGGCGGCCACCGCGCCGGCGCCGCCCGGGGCGTACAACCTGGCCGGCGATGGACTGATCAGCATTTCAGAAGTGGTCAAGGCGTTGGGCGGTCGACCGGTTCGGGTGCCGGCCGTCACCGCGTCGGCCGCGTCTGCGGCGCTGTCTCGGCTGCCGTTCGTTCCGTCGGCCCTCGAATGGCTGCATAGCACGCGAACGTCGGTGGTGATGGACACCACCAAAGCGAAGACGCAACTAGGATGGCGGCCCGTTCACTCGTCGGCGGACACGTTGGCGGCGCTGGCCGCAACGCTTTAGCTGCTTTCGGCCTCACACTCCCAGGCCTCACACTCCCAGTGAGTGCTGACCCTCGCCCCCGTGCACCAGATGGTCGGGTTCGTCGAGTTGGCCGCGCTGGTGGATAACCTGTCGCGCCACGTCAGCCAGCTTGATGTTCAGGTGCTGCGAGTGGCGGCGCAGCATGGCGAACGCCTCCTCCTCGGAATATCCGTACAGCATCATCAACATGCCGACGGCCTTGCCGATCTCGCGATTGCTGGCCAACCCGCGACGCATGGTGGCGGCGTCTTCACCCTGAGCGATGGCGTTGACGGCCACGCTGGCGAACGCGGCCAACACGATGGCCTGCCCGGCGGACTCGGCGTTGAAGGCGTTGGCAGTGTCGCTGAACAAGTTGAGGGCTCCGGACTTGCGCCGATTGACGAGTAGACGGAAACCCATGACGCCGCGCACGGGCGTGTCCTCGATCAACAGGGCAGCCAGTTGCGGCCACTGAGTGTTGGTGGTGATGTCCGGATCGATCTGGGGCGTCTCCTCCTCGATCGCGTCCACGCATGGGCCGTCGCAGGTGGTGCGCTCGTAATCGTCGACACGATGGGCGACCTGGTCGGTGGCGGCCACCGTTACGTAGTTGCCGTCCCGCCGAACGAGCATGCTGGCGTGGTCGCAGCCGGAGACGACCAGTGTCGCGGCAATACAAATCGCGGCGTACACCTCGGCGGGTTCAGAGCCCTGGTAGATGATCTCGGCGAGCGCGGCGAACACCGTCGCCGGATCAGCGGCCCTGGCGACCGGTATTGAGCCGCCGGTGCCGCCGTTCGCGTCGTCCGCCACCGCATCCCTCACTTCAGCCGCTTCGAACGCGATGGTCAGCGGCGTCCCCGACGACGCACGATCGAAGCGGCAAGTCTCAAGTTCTCTCCGGTGCCCGCCCGGCGGGCTATCGGCTTACTATCGTCACCAACGCGGTTGCCGTCAAACGTGCGCCTGACCCGGCAAAAGGTTCAGAACGGGAAGCGCTTTTTCGCCGGACTCGTTTCGTCGGCGCTCATCAGCCCTGAGCCGGCTCGGCCGGATTCGGCTGGTCGGCTCTGCCGAGACGATCTCAGGAGCACCGCACTTAACGCCGCGGCGGCTTCATAAGGCTGTGGATCACCGTGCGACTGGGGACAACCCGCAGGCCGGCCTCGGGATCGGCTCGGCAGCGGGCCGCGCCTGTCGGCCCGGCCGCGCAAGGTGGCCGCATGACGACATTGACGCGGGCCGAACTGGGAGCGCTCGGGGAGCAGGTGGCCACCGATCATCTGATCGGGCTGGGCTTGCAGATCCTCAGTCGCAACTGGCGCTGCCGGTACGGCGAGCTTGACGTGATCGCGGCCGACCCGGCCACCAAGTCGGTGGTTTTCATCGAGGTCAAGACGCGCACCGGGGACGGATTCGGCGGACTCGCCCAGGCGGTCACCGGGCAGAAGCTCCGCCGGCTGCGTCGGCTCGCCGCGGTATGGCTGGCCGCCCAGGACCGCAGCTGGGCGGGTGTGCGGATCGACGTGATCGGCGTGCGGCTGGGCCGGCGCCGCACCCCGGAAATCCTCCACATCCAGGGAGTCGGCTGATGGCGTTGGGGCGCGCGTTCTCCGTCGCGGTACGCGGACTCGACGGCGAGATCGTGGAGATCGAGGCCGACATCACCTCAGGCCTGCCCGGTGTGCATCTGGTCGGTCTACCCGACGCCGCGTTGCAGGAGTCGCGTGACCGCGTCCGTGCGGCGATCACCAACTGCAACAACCGCTGGCCGATGTCGCGGCTGACGCTGGCGCTTTCTCCGGCGACGCTGCCCAAGGTTGGTTCTGTCTACGACTTGGCTTTGGCCGCTGCGGTGTTGTCCGCGCAACGGAAAACCTCATGGCGGCAGCTGGAGACCGTCGTGCTGCTGGGTGAGTTGGCTCTCGACGGGCGGGTCCGGCCGGTGCGTGGGGTGCTGCCGGCTGTGCTGGCGGCCAGGGACGGCGGTTGGCCGGCGGTGGTGGTGCCGGCGGACAACCTGCCGGAGGCCGGCCTGGCCGACGGCATCGCGGTCTGGGGTGTGCGCAGCCTTGCGCAGCTGCAGAGCTGGCTTTGCGGATCGGCTCGGCTGGACAAGCCGGCGACCGCGGCGACACCCGCTGCCGAGGCGGCGGCGGACCTGGCGGATGTGGTGGGGCAGGCCCAAGCCCGGTTCGCGGTCGAGGTCGCCGCTGCCGGTGCCCACCATCTGATGTTGACCGGGCCGCCCGGTGTCGGCAAAACGATGCTGGCGCAGCGTCTGCCGGGGCTGCTGCCCCCGCTGTCGGACAGCGAGGCGCTGGAGGTCACCGCCATACATTCGGTCGCCGGGCTGCTGTCGGGGGGCACGCCGTTGATCACCAGGGCGCCGTTCGTCGCGCCGCATCACAGCTCCAGCGTGGCCGCGCTGGTCGGCGGCGGATCGGGGATGGCCCGCCCGGGTGCGGTCAGCCGGGCGCACCGCGGCGTGCTGTTCCTCGACGAGTGCGCCGAAATCGGTGTCAGCGCGCTGGAAGCGTTACGCACTCCGTTGGAGGACGGTGAGATCCGGCTGGCCCGTCGCGACGGGGTGGCGCGTTATCCGGCGCGCTTTCAATTGGTGCTGGCCGCCAACCCGTGCCCCTGCGCGCCGGCCGATCCGCGCGACTGCATCTGTAAACCGATGGCGAAACGCAGGTATCTCGGTCGGCTGTCGGGGCCGCTGCTCGACCGCGTCGACTTGCGGGTGCAGATGCATCCGGTGCGGCTCAGCGCCTTCGCCACCGCTGAGGCCGAGTCGACGGCTGAGGTGCGCAACAGGGTGGCCCGAGCCCGAGAGGCCGCCGCCCAGCGCTGGCGCCCGCACGGTTGCCGGACCAACGCCGAGGTCAGCGGCACGTTGTTGAGGCGGAAGTTTCGGCCCGGCAGCGCAGCGATGGAGCCGCTGCGCTGCGCGCTGGACCGCGGGCTGTTGAGCATTCGGGGCGTCGATCGCACCCTGCGGGTCGCGTGGACGTTGTGTGATTTGGCCGGTCGCACGTCGCCGGGACGCGACGAGGTCACTTCGGCGTTGAGTTTTCGCCAGATGGGACCGGACCGGTGAACATCGTTGCCCAGCGCGCGTGGGCTTACCTGTCCCGAGTGGCCGAACCGCCGTGCGCCGAATTGACCGCGCTGGTGCGGCAGGTGGGGCCGGTGGACGCCGCCGAACGTGTTCGTCGTGGCCAGGTCGACGAAGCACTGGCCCGCCACACCGAAGCCAGACGCGAAATCGACAGCGCTGCTGATGATCTTGACCTACTGGCTCGCCGCGGCGGCAGGCTGATCACGCCCGACGACGACGAGTGGCCGGTGCTGGCGTTCACCGGGTTCAGCAGTGTCGCAGCCACTAAGCCGCAGGGCAGCCCGCCGACGGTGTTGTGGGCGCTCGGGCCGGCACTGCTCGACGAGACGGCGCAACGCGCGGCAGCCATCGTCGGAACCCGGGCGGCCACCGGCTACGGCGAGCAGGTGACCGGCGACTTGGCAGCCGGGTTGGCCGAGCACGATGTCGCAGTGATCTCCGGCGGCGCCTACGGCATTGACGGCGCGGCGCACCGGGCCGCGCTGGCAGCCGAGGGAGTGACTGTCGCCGTCTTGGCCGGCGGCCTGGACGTCCCGTACCCCGCCGGGCACTCCGCGCTGTTGCATCGCATCGGCGTCGACGGTCTGGTGGTCACTGAATACCCGCCCGGTGTGCGTCCGGCCCGCCACCGCTTCTTGACTCGGAATCGTTTGGTTGCGGCGCTGGCGGGAGCGGCGGTGGTCGTGGAAGCCGGTCTGCGCAGCGGTGCGGCGAACACTGCCGCCTGGGCCCGGGTGCTGGGTCGGGTGGTCGGCGCGGTGCCCGGGCCGGTGACCTCGTCGACGTCGGCGGGTTGCCACGCGCTGCTGCGGGACGGCGCCGAGCTGGTGACCCGCGCCGAGGACATCCTCGAGTTGGTGGGGCGCATCGGTGAATTGGCGCCCGAGGAGGTTCGCCCGACGACAGCGCTCGACGGGCTCAGCGCCGATGAGCGGCGGGTATATGAGGCGCTACCGGGGCGTGGGGTCGCCACGGTCGATGAGATCGCCGTGGCCGCCGGGCTCCCGCTCGGACGGGTGCTTGGTCCGCTGGCCATGTTGGAGGTTGCGGATCTGACGGAGCGTCGCGACGGCCAGTGGCGCATCGTCCAGCGACGGGGAGGCGCTCGCTGAGACTCGTATAGTCGGCGGGAGCCCGACAGTCGACGGGCCATAGGCGGGGCAGGAGGAAACGTGGCCGGTCGACCAGTGCACACCTTCGAGGTGCTGGGCCGCGAGGAACTCACCCGGCACATGGTCCGGGTGCGGCTGGGCGGCAGTGGCTTCGACACGTTCACGCCCAGCGAGTTCACCGACTCCTACGTCAAGGTGGTGTTCGTCGCGGACGACGTCGACGTGGCCGGCTTACCGCAGCCGTTGACGTTGGACAGCTTCAATCAGCTGCCCGCCGAGCGCCGGCCGGTGGTGCGCACGCTGACTGTGCGACGCGCCGACCCGGAGTCGCGCGAGTTGGCGATCGACGTCGTGACGCATGGCGAACACGGAACCGCCGGAACGTGGGCCGTCGGAGCGCAACCCGGCCAGCCGGTGTACCTGATGGGTCCCTCGGGTGCTTACGCGCCCGACCCGGCTGCCGACTGGCATCTGCTGGCAGGTGATGAATCGGCGCTGCCGGCGATCAGCGTCGCCGTCGAGGCGCTGCCCGCCGACTCGACCGGGCAGGTGTTCATCGAAGTGGCCGGGCCCGAGGACGAGGTCGCGCTCGCCGCGCCGGAGGGCGTACAGGTGCACTGGATCTACCGCGGCGGACGCGCCGATCTGGTACCCGAGGAGCGCGCTGGCGACCACGCACCGCTGATCGAATCGGTCAAGACCGCGCCGTGGCTGCCCGGGCAGGTGCAGGTCTTCATTCACGGCGAGGCACAGGCCGTCATGCACAACCTTCGTTCCTACATCCGCAAAGAGCGCGGCACGGAAGCCAAGTGGGCGTCCATATCCGGCTATTGGCGTCGCGGTCGTACCGAAGAGTCCTTCCGGCAGTGGAAGAAGGAACTGGCCTCGAAGGAAGCCGCCGCCGAGGCGGCAGGGCCGACGGGCTGAGTCCGGCTGGTCGCCGGCTGGCATCCTTGGCTGCATGGCCTTCGCTGACTACCAGTTCGAGATTTACTTGCAAGGGCTCAGCGGAGTGCTGCCGTCCATGCCGATCGCATTCGCCGACCTGGAAGCCAAAGCGGCTGCGGCGATGTCGGCTTCGGTGTGGTCGTATGTCGCCGGCGGCGCCGGCGACGAGCGCACTCAGCGGGCCAACTGCACCGCGTTCGAACGCTGGGGCCTCATCCCGCGGATGTTGGTCGGCGCCGCCGACCGCGACCTCTCAGTGCAGCTGTTCGGGCTGACCTTGCCCTCGCCGATCTTCCTGGCGCCGATCGGTGTGATCGGCATCTGCGCGCGGGACGGCCATGGTGATCTGGCGACGGCCCGCGCGGCGGCGCGTACCGGTGTACCGATGGTGATGTCGACGCTGACGGCTGACCCGGTAGAGGACGTCGTCCCGGAGTTGGGGGAGACCCCCGGGTTCTTTCAGCTGTACACGCCCTCCGACCGGGAGTTGGCGGCAAGCCTGGTGCAGCGCGCGGAAGCGGCCGGCGTCAAAGGCATCGTCGTCACACTTGACACCTGGGTGCCCGGTTGGCGCCCGCGCGACCTGACTGCGGCCAACTTCCCGCAGCTGCGCGGGCACTGCCTGGCCAATTACAGCAGCGATCCGATTTTCCTCGCCGGCTTGGAACGCTCTCCGGAGGAGGATCCGCAAGGTGTGGTGCGGCGCTGGGTGCAAGTCTTCGGCTCCCCTCTGACGTGGGACGACCTTCCGTGGCTGCGCTCGTTGACCGAGCTGCCGCTGCTGCTGAAAGGCATCTGCCACCCCGACGACGCCCGGCGCGCGAAGGACGGCGGCGTCGACGGCATCTACTGCTCGAACCACGGCGGCCGACAGGCCAACGGCGGCCTGCCGGCGATCGAGTGCCTGCCAGGGGTGGTCGACGCGGCGGACGGGCTGCCGGTCCTGTTCGACTCCGGTGTCCGCACCGGCTCCGACATCGTCAAGGCGCTGGCGCTGGGCGCGACGGCGGTGGGCATCGGCCGCCCGTACGCCTACGGTTTGGCCCTCGACGGGGTCGACGGGATCGTGCATGTGCTGCGCTCGCTGCTGGCCGAAGCCGATCTGATCATGGCCATCGACGGCTTCCGGTCGCTGAAAGATCTCACCCCGGACACGTTGCGGCGCGTCGGCTGAGCCCCGTCCCGCGGGTCTGCGACGGTGGGGAAGTGCAGGCGGTGCTCGACGAGTTCGACGAGTTCCTGGCGCTGCAGCGTGGCCGCTCTGCGCACACCCGCCGGGCATACCTTTCCGACCTGCGGTCATTGTTCGCCTTCCTTTCCGAGCGCGCCCCGGGCTCCGGCCTGCAGGCGCTGAGCCTGCCGCTGCTGCGGTCCTGGTTGGCGGCTGCCGCCGCAGCCGGCGCAGCGCGCACCACGCTGGCCCGTCGCACCTCGGCGGTCAAAGCGTTCACCGCGTGGGCGGTGCGCCGCGGCCTGATCGCAGAGGATCCCGCTGCGCGACTGCAAACGCCGAAGGCGCGTCGTACGCTGCCGGCGGTGTTGCGCCAAGACCAGGCCCTGGCCGCCATGGCTGCGTCGAAATGCGGCGCTCAGCAAGGAGATTCGCTGGCACTACGGGACCGGTTGATTGTCGAGCTGTTGTACGCCACCGGAATACGGGTGAGCGAGCTGTGCGGACTCGACGTCGACGACGTCGACGCCGCGCACCGAGTGGTCCGGGTGATCGGCAAGGGCGACAAGCCGCGCAGCGCGCCTTTCGGCGAACCCGCCACCGACGCGCTGCACGCCTGGCTGGCTGCCGGCCGACCCGCGCTCGCCACCGCGGACTCCGGCCCGGCGCTGCTGCTGGGTGTCCGCGGCCGGCGGCTCGACGTTCGCCAGGCCCGCACCGTGGTCCATCAGACCGTCGCCGCGGTGCCCGGCGCACCGGACATCGGGCCGCACGGACTGCGCCACAGTGCAGCCACCCACCTGCTCGAAGGCGGAGCTGACCTGCGCATCGTGCAGGAGCTTCTCGGTCACGCCAGCCTGGCCACCACGCAGCTGTACACCCACGTCACCGTCGCCCGGCTACGGGCCGTGCACGACCAAGCCCACCCGCGGGCTTAGTCGCACGAGTGTGCGCTCACGGCTTCGGCTGTGCGGCTATGCCGAAACCCAGCGCGGCCGCCCACCCTGGCTGCACACTCGAATGCGTCGACGCACACTCGATCAACCCGTCAGTGGTTTGAGCCGGATCGGCGTCGCGGCGAGCAACCCCAGCGGGTCGACATAGTCGGCCCGCGCCGCCGCACCCCACATCGCGCCCCAGTGCAGGCATACCGTGGCCGGGCATCCGGGATGCCCGGCCACCAGTTCACCGATGACTGTCGCGCCGTCCACCCGCTGGCCGGCCTTGACGCTGGCATGCACAGGCTCGTAACTGGTCCGCAAACCGCCCGCATGCGCCAGCGACACCACCGGGCGACCGGCCAGTTGACCGGCGAACACCACTATGGCCGCCCCGGCGGCGTAAACCCGTTGACCGGTCACGCCGGCCAGATCCACACCGCGGTGACCGGCGACCCAGTTCGGTGACGGGGCGTCGAAGCCGCGCAGCACCGCCGGCGGCGGCCGCAACGGCCAGTCCAGTCGGACGCCGTCGGCTCGCCCCGGCGCTGCGACCAGCAGCATCACCGTCAGCAGCATCGCCAGCATCCGCACACGCCCAGTTCAGCGCGGTGCGGCTTGTGCCGCCAGGCGCAGGCCGCCCTACTGTGGACAAACCGCCAGCTAGCCGCGTGTAAACTCGTGCGCGCAGCTCGCTTGAGCGGGCTGACTTCGCGTGTCTGCAGCCAACCGGATGCCGCGCGGTCCCGTCGAAGGCCTCACCGCCTTGCCAGGCGGGTCCGGTATCCCGCAGACACCAGGGCTTGGCATCAACCGACGCCGGGCGACAACCGGACACAATTTAAGGCACTCCCATGGCCGTAGTAACCATGAAGCAGCTGCTGGACAGCGGCACCCACTTCGGGCACCAAACCCGACGCTGGAATCCAAAGATGAAGCGTTTCATCTTCACCGACCGCAACGGCATCTACATCATCGACCTGCAGCAGACGCTGACGTTCATCGATAAGGCCTACGAATTCGTCAAAGAGACGGTCGCCCACGGCGGCTCGGTGCTGTTCGTCGGGACCAAGAAGCAGGCGCAGGAGTCCATCGCCGCCGAAGCCACCCGCGTCGGCATGCCGTATGTGAATCAGCGCTGGCTGGGCGGCATGCTCACCAACTTCTCCACCGTGCACAAGCGCCTGCAGCGCCTCAAGGAGCTCGAGGCGATGGAGCAGACCGGCGGCTTCGAGGGCCGCACCAAAAAGGAGATTTTGGGCCTGACGCGGGAGAAGAACAAGCTGGAGCGCAGCCTGGGCGGTATCCGCGACATGAACAAGGTGCCCTCAGCGGTCTGGGTGGTCGACACCAACAAAGAGCACATCGCCGTCGGCGAGGCCCGCAAGCTGGGCATCCCGGTGATCGCGATCCTGGACACCAACTGCGATCCTGACTTGGTCGACTATCCGATCCCGGGCAACGACGACGCGATTCGCTCGGCAGCGCTGCTGACCAAGGTCATCGCCGCCGCGGTCGCCGAAGGTCTGCAGGCCCGCGCCGGGTTGGGCCGCGGGGACGGCAAGCCCGAAGCCGACGCCGCCGAGCCGCTGGCCGAATGGGAGCAGGAACTGCTGGCTTCGGCGACCGCAACTGCCCCCGCGGCAGCAGCCGGGCCGGCGGAGGGCAACGTTGCAACCGAACAGACCACGGAAGGCTGATATGGCGAACTTCACCGCTGCCGACGTCAAACGGCTGCGCGAGGTGACTGGCGCCGGCATGCTCGCCTGCAAAAATGCGCTGGCCGACAGTGACGGCGACTACGACAAGGCCGTCGAGGTGCTGCGCATCAAAGGCGCCAAGGACGTCGGCAAGCGTGCCGAGCGCGCTACCGCCGAAGGGCTGGTCGCAGCCAAAAACGGTGCGCTGATCGAGCTCAACTCCGAAACCGACTTCGTCGCCAAGAACGCCGAATTTCAGACACTGGCCGACAAGGTGGTCTCCGCGGCGGCGGCGGCCAAGGCAACCGACCTCGACGCCCTCAAACCGGCTCAGATTTCCGGCGGGGCGGGTGACAGCACCGTCGAGCAGGCGATCGCTGAGTTGTCGGCCAAGATCGGTGAGAAGCTCGAGTTGCGGCGCGTCGCGTTCTTCGACGGCACCGTCGAGACCTATCTGCACAAACGGGCCGCCGATCTGCCCCCGGCGGTCGGTGTGCTGGTCGAGTACACCGGTGAAGACGCCCAGGCCGCACACGCCGTCGCGCTGCAGATCGCCGCGCTCAAGGCGCGCTACCTGAGCCGTGACGATGTCCCCGAAGACGTCGTCGCCAACGAACGCCGAATCGCCGAGGAAACCTCCAGGAACGAGGGCAAGCCGGAGCAGGCGTTGCCGAAGATCGTCGAGGGCCGGTTGAATGGCTTTTTCAAGGACGTCGTGCTGCTCGAGCAGCCGTCGGTGTCCGACGGGAAGAAGACCGTCAAGGCACTGCTCGACGAAGCCGGCGTGACCGTGACGCGCTTCGTCCGATTCGAGGTTGGTCAGGCCTGACGCATCCCGGCGAGCGCGATACGCAGCGTGTGCATGCCTTCGGCGATGACGCCCTCGGCGACTGGGACGCTGTCGCGGTCGCCGAGGCCGTCCGAACGGGTCAGGTGTCGGCGGCGGAGGTGGTCGACGCTGCGATCGCCCGCACCGAAGCCGTCAACCCTGCGCTCAACGGTCTGGCGTACCGGGCGTTCGACCGGGCTCGGGACGAAGCGACCGCACCGGCCCGGCAGGGCTTTTTCAGCGGTGTGCCCACCTTCGTCAAGGACAACGTTGACGTCGCGGGATTGCCGACGATGCGTGGTGCCGACGCGTGGCAACCGCGCCCGGCGCCGGCGGACGGCGACTTCACGCAGCTCTACCTCGGTACCGGGCTGATCGCGCTGGGCAAGTCCCAGCTGTCGGAATTCGGGTTCAGCGCGTCGGCTGAACATCCGCGGTTGGGGCCGGTGCGCAATCCGTGGCACACCGATCACACCGCCGGGGCGTCGTCGTCGGGTTCGGGCGCCTTCGTGGCCGCTGGGGCGGTGCCGATCGCCCACGCGAACGACGGCGGCGGATCGATCCGGATCCCGGCCGCCTGCAACGGGCTGGTCGGGCTCAAGCCGTCGCGCGGCCGGTTACCGCTCGACGCCGAGTTGCGCCGAATGCCGGTCGGTATCGTCACCAACGGTGTGGTGTCCCGGTCGGTGCGCGACACGGCAGCGTTCTACCGGGAAGCCGAGCGGAGCTGGCAGCATCGGCGGCTGCGGCCGATCGGTGATGTCACCGGCCCTGGCAGCCAACGGCTCAAGATCGCGGTGCTCACCCGTTCGGTTGAACGGGAGTGCAGTCCGGAAGTCCGCGACTTGACGTTGCAGTCCGCCGCCCTGCTCGAAGAGCTCGGCCACCATGTGGAGCGCATCGACGATCCACCTGTGCCGGCCAGCTTCGCCACCGACTTCGTGCTGTACTGGGCGCTGCTTGCGATGGCGCAGGTGCGGACAGGCCGTCGGGCCTTCGGCGCTTCCTTCGACCGCTCGCTGCTGGACAACCTCACCCTTGGCCTGGACCGTCGGGCCGGTCGCAACCTGCACCGGATGCCGGCGGTGATCCTACGGCTGCGGGCGATCCGGCGGCGGACCGCCCGATTCTTCCGCAGCTTTGACGCGGTGCTGACACCGACGCTCGCCGAGGAGACACCGACGGTCGGTCATCTCGACCCCACCGCCGACTACGAGCAGATCATGGACCGGCTGATCAGGTGGGTGGCGTTCACCCCGCTGCAGAACGTCACCGGAGAGCCCGCGATCTCGTTGCCCCTGGCGCAGTCATCGGCCGGCCTGCCGGTTGGCATGATGTTGTCCGCCGACATCGGCCACGAAGCACGGCTGCTCGAGTTGGCTTACGAGCTCGAAGCAGCCCGGCCCTGGGCGCACCTCGCTTCAGGCCCGCACCGCTGACCTCGAGCCAAGCATCCGCAGTATCAACTTACTTGACACATATCAGCTAGGTTGATATACCGGACAGGTGACTGACGTACAGGATTTTGACTTCAATTTCGACCCGGCCTACCGCGGCGAGGCAGCCGAGTTCGGTGCAGGCGCCCGGCCGCCGTGGAGCCTGGGCGAACCTCAACCGGAGATTTCGGCGCTGATCGATCAGGGCAAGATCACCGGGGACGTGCTCGATGCCGGCTGCGGGGAAGCCGCGCTGTCGATGCACCTGGCAGCTCTGGGGCACAATACCGTCGGGCTCGACGCGTCGCCCACCGCGATTAAGTTGGCCAAAGCCGTCGCCGCTGAAAAAGGGTTGGACAACGCCTCCTTCGACGTTGCCGACATCTCCTCGTTTACCGGCTACGACCGCCGATTCGACACCATTGTGGACAGCACCCTGTTCCACTCCATGCCGGTCGAGCTGCGCGACGGTTACCAGCAGTCGATCGTTCGTGCTGCGGCGCCAGGGGCGCACTACTTCGTGCTGGTCTTCGACCGCGCGGGCATGCCGCAGGGTCCGGCCAACGCGGTGACCGAAGACGAACTGCGACAGGCGGTTTCGGACTACTGGGTCGTCGACGAGATCCGCCCCGCGCGAATCCACGCGAACATCCCGGAGGGCGGCCTCCCCGACTTCGAGGTCCATTTGCGCGACGAGGACAACGGGCGCAAGTCGATGCCGGCGTGGTTGCTTGCCGCGCATCTGGGCTGACCGGCAATCACTTGGCGCGCGACCAGTCGAGCGACCCGATCGCCTGACTGCTTGGTCAGGAACGCAGCAGTTTCATGAAGTCCTCGAGGTGATCGAGGATGTCCTGCGGGTCGTCGTAGACAGCGGCCGCGCCGGCCTGTTCCAGCGCCTCACGAGCGACTCCACCAGTGAGCACCGCCACCGTCGGCACCCCGGCTCGCTTACCGGCTTCCATGTCCCACACCGCGTCACCGACGAAGATGGCCCGCTGTTCGTCGCGGCCGACCCGCTCGAGTGCGGTATTAACGATGTCCGGATCCGGCTTGGACTGCTCGGCGTCTGCGCTGGAGGTCACCTCGGACAGCAGGTCGTCGACGTCGAGCACCCTGCGCAGCAAGGAAAGGGTCTTCTCGCCCGCCGACGAGGCCAGCACATTGCGCCAGCCTTGGTCGGTCAGTTCTTCGAGCAGACCGCGAACGCCCGGCGTTGCGCGCAGGGTTGATTCAAACTCCGCGAAGTAGCGGCTGTGCCGTTCCTTCGCCTCGTCGCCGTGCTTCTCGGCCAGGTCCTCGCCGATGAGACTCTTGACGAGTTCGTCGCCGGAGCGGCCGACAAGTCCTTGTACGCGCCAGCACGGCACCTCTTGGCCGACATCGAGGAGCGCTCGGTGCCAAGCCACCGCGTGGTGGAACACGGTGTCGACCAGCGTGCCGTCGAGATCGAACAGCACAGCCGGGGCGTCGGCGTCAGAATCAGCCAAGATAACCAGTCCTTTCGGTATCCGTCCGTGTCCTATACCCCGGCGGCGCAACTGGAAACGCCAGCCTCAGCGTCGCCCGCCGGGACCGGTGTGGATTGCGCGACACTTTCTTCGGGTAACCGCCATCGAGACACCGACGGCGACCAAGGAGTGGTAGTGGCTGAAGCAGCGGAGGCCGGCGCGGCCGTGGCCGACCGGGCCCGGCAAGAGGCTGACGCCTACAGCGGCGACAATTCCCGCCCGTTGAGCGGATATGTGGCGGTCCTGATCATTTACAGCGCGCTGGTCGCGGTGACCGCAGTGCTCGCCGCCGTCACCGGCCGAACGCTGCCGGACCGGTGGCGCGTCATGGATCTGCTGACCGTGACGGCGGGCACGCACAAGCTGTCCCGCACGCTGACCAAAGACGCGGTGACCAGTCCGCTGCGGGTTCCATTCACCCGCTACGCCGGTACCGGCGGTCCCGCCGAGGTGCACGAGGAGACCCGAAACGAAAGCGAACTGCGGCACAGCCTGGGCGAGTTGCTGACCTGCCCGTTCTGCCTGGACGTGTGGGTGGCCACCGCGTTCGTCATCGGATTGATCTTCGCGCCGCGGTTCACCCGGCTGGTGGCGGGCAGCTTCACCGCCCTGGCCGGCGCCGACTTCCTTCAGCTCGCCTACGCATGGGCGCAACAAGCCGCCGAAGGATGACCTAGCTGCGAAGATCGAGACCAGGAGGTGTCATGCCCAAGACCACCAAGGGCGGTAAGCCGAAAAAAGACGAACTGCCCAGCACCCTGCAGCGTTCCAACGACAAAGCCCAACGGACCTTCGCCAAGGCCCACGACGCCGCGGCCGACCAGTACGGCAGTGCGGAGCGCGCCCACCGGGTGGCCTACTCCGCGGTCAAGCACAGCTTCGAGAAGGTGGGTGACCACTGGGAGCCGAAGGAAAAACGCGGCCCGTCCGACAAGCTCGCCGAGGGCGGCGGCCCGCAGAACAGCGGCCCGTCCGCCGAAGGGGTGGACGCCAACGCCAGCAAGAAACATCTGCTGGACATCGCGCGGCGGCTCGAGGTGCGCGGACGCTCCACGATGAGCAAGCCAGAGCTGGTCGACGCGATCAAGAAGCGCAACCGCAAAGTGCGGGGACGCTGAGACCTTAGTCGTCGGCGCGCTGAGCGTCGGCGACGGTCAACGGCAGGGCCAACTCCTCCAAGGGGCGTCGTTCGGCGGCAATGCCGAGCCACAGCTCGACCAGGCCGCCCACCGCCATCGTGGCGGCGCCGATGAGAAACGACCACATCACCAGGCTGCGTTCGCCGGAATTGATCAGCTGCCCGAACAACACCGGTCCGCTGATGCCGCCGATCGCCGTACCGACGGCGTAAAAGAATGCGATCGCCAGCGCCCTGGTCTCCATCGGAAAGATTTCGCTGACGGTCAAATAGGCGGCGCTGGCACCCGCCGAGGCGAGGAAGAACGATACAGCCAGCACCGCGATGAATGTTCCGACGCCGCCGGTGTCACTGACAAAGAGCAGCGCCAGGCCGACGATCCCAATTGCCGAGCCGATATAACACAGGGCGATCATCGGCTTGCGGCCGACGGTGTCGAACAAGTGCCCGAGCACCAACGGGCCGGCGAAATTGCCCAGCGCCCAAACGATCACGAACAGCGGCACATTCGCCGAGGAAACCCCGTAGAACCCACTCAACAGCGTCCCCAAGTTGAACGTGACGCCGTTGTAAAGGAACGCTTGCCCGATGAACAGTGCCAGTCCGAGGATCGCCCGCCGCGGGTACAGCTTGAAAGCCACTGCGGCGATTTCCCGAAATGGGATGGTTTGCCGCTGCCGTATTTTCAGCGGTGGCCCGTGCGGCTCGGGCAGCGCTCGACCGGTCTGTTGCTCGACTTGCTTCTCGATGTCGGCGACGATCCGCTCGGCTTCTTCTTGGCGCCCGTGAATGAACGACCAGCGCGGACTTTCCGGAATGTTGCGGCGGACCAGGTAAACCGTCACACCCAGAATCGCTCCGATTCCGAAGGCGAACCGCCATCCGGTGTTCGCCGGGAAAACCGACGTGTCCAGAAGTACCAAAGCGCCCGCCGAACCTGCGGCTGCACCAAGCCAATACGACCCGTTGATCATCAAGTCGACCCGACCGCGCAGCCGCGCCGGGATCAGCTCGTCGATCGCCGAGTTGATGGCGGCGTATTCGCCGCCGATGCCTGAGCCGGTGAAGAATCGAGCGACAAAGAAGTACCACGGTGCGAACGCGAAAGCTGTTGCGACGGTGGAAAGCAGGTAAATTCCCAAGGTGACCATGAACAGGTTGCGCCGACCGAAACGGTCCGTCAGCTGGCCGAACAGCAGCGCCCCCAGGCACGCCCCGGTGATGTAGAACGCCGCCGCCCAACCCACTTGTGCGGCGTTGATCGAAATGCCACTGCTTTTCTCGGTGAGGCGAGCTGACACGTTGCCTACCATGGTGACCTCCAGCCCGTCGAGCACCCAGACACCACCGAGCCCGACGACGACGCGCCAGTGAAACCGTGACCACGGCAGCCGGTCCAGCCGCGCCGGCACCTGCGTGGTAATCGTCTCGGTTCGCACAGCGCTCATGGTTGCTACGTTCTGGAAAACTGAGACGTACCCCGATTTTGATGATTCGATGGCGGCACGTCCCGCGGATCGGGAAAGTGTAGGACGGGTCGCCTACCGGGTAGACGCCCTGTCACTCGAGGTGTCGAACGACGTGTGAGGACCGAACCGTCGATTATGCGGACCGCCTATCAACAGCAGCTCGAGGCGTTGACAGCTCAGCTGGTCGAGATGTGTGACATGGCCACTCGCGGCATCCGGCATGCCACTGACGGGCTGCTGCAAGCTGATCTCAAGCGCGCCGAAAGCGTCATTCTCGGGCAGGAAGATATCGCGGCGATGCGGGCGCACGCGGAGGAAATTGCGTTACGCCTGCTGGCCTTGCAAGCGCCGGTGGCCGCCGATCTGCGTGCGGTGGTCAGCGCGCTGCAGATCGCAGCGGACGCCGAACGAATGGGCGGACTGGCTGCACACATCGCCAAGATCGCGCGCCGACGGTTCCCCAACCGAGCGGTGCCCACAGAAGTCGAAGGGTGCTTCGCCGAGATGGGCACTGTGGCGGCTGCGCTGAGTGCCGGCGCGTCGGACGTTCTGTCCTCGCGCGACCCGTCGAAGGCGGCCCAGATCCGCTGCGACGATGCCGCAATGGATGAGTTGCGGCGGCAGACGCTCACCGCGCTGGTCGATCCGGGTTGGGAACACGGTGTCGCCGTCGCCGTCGATCTCGCTCTGCTGGGGCGGTTTTACGAGCGGTTCGCCGACCACGCGGTGCAGATCGCCCGTCGAGTCATCTTCCAGGCAACCGGCAATTTCGGGCATCCGTCGTCGCAGCCGTAGAGGCAGGAGTGCGGCTTGCGGCTTCGAGGGGGACGTCTGGATCGTCGTCGGCCGGCGGCTCGGGGTCGCCCACTCCCCGGCGCGGCTCGAGCGGTTGCCTTGCAAGGTGCTGCGCAACTCGTGCTTGAGCGCTTCGTCTTCTCGCGGACTATGCTTTCCACTGCCATGTTCCATCCGCAGACTTCCTTTCTGTCATGCGAACTCGCTAATTCGACGGATGCCGTGTTGTCCGAGACGATGTGCCCAGTGCAAATAGGCGTCGGCAAATATCTCAATGCCTTCTGGCCGCTTGCCTTCTAGAGCGGTCGCTGCTGTTTCGACGTGAATGAATTGAGCGCTTGGTATTGAAAAGCGTTTGAACGTGTCGTCCTTTGGTTATTGCGCAATGTGTGCGGTGGTACTTCGTCTTTGCCAGTGGCGCCGCAACATCTGTTCCGAAACACTCGATGGAAGGGGTTAACGTGAGCTACACCAAGGCCGCGATGAAAACTGCGATCGGCGCAGCGGGAATCGCATCTGTCACAATTTTCACTGCAGCAACTGCAGCCGCAGTGAACCCAACCGTGCAACGGTTGGGCAGCACCGAACAACTCGTCGACGGTCCGCTGGTCACCGCCTACACGGTGAGCAACCTTCAGCGCAGCAACGTCACTCTGCCCGTCCTCGGTCCCGCCGGACAGATCTGGCAGGCCGACATCACCGCGACGGCCAATAGCGGTACTGTCACGCCGCTGATCTCAGACTTCAACGCCCGGGCCGGTGACGGGACGAACTATCGGGTGATCGAGGAAGGCACGCCGGACGGCATCAGCCCGGCGCCCATCGGCCAAGGTGGACAGTCGAGCGGCAAGATCTACTTCAATGTCACCGGCACCCAGCCGGACAGCGTCGTCTACAACGACGGCGTGGAGGACGTGCTCATCTGGACAACGTCGTAACCTGCTGAAAACCGCGACCGCGTCCGCGCGGTCGAACTGGAGACCTCTCTGCGTCGGTCGGTGTGGGGAGGTTTCCTTTTGCACTGTGCTTGTTGGCCAAGAGTTGGGTACACCGCAGGCATGAGTGAGACAGATCACCGGTCCAAGGAAGTCCGTGAGCAGGCGCAGCGCAATGCCGAACAGGCAAGGGCGGCGATGGATGAGCGGCGTCAGCGCCAAAGTGGGGGATTCAGCGGTTGGGTGGCCCAGCGCGCCGGTAACTGGGAGTTGGTCGGCTATGACCAAGCCGCGTTACAGAAGCAGAAATTCTTTTGGAATCTGCTGATCGATTACTGGTTCCGAATGGAGATGGACGGCTGGGAGAACGTTCCGGAATCACCGGTTCTGTTAATCGGCATTCATTCCGGTGCGCCCTTCGTGTGGGACGCGTGGACCGTCGGCCTGCAATGGTGGCGGCGGTTCGGCCCGGAACGCCCACTGAACGGAACGGCGCACGACGCGTTGATGGCGATTCCCGGCATCGGCCAATTTTTCCGCTCGATGGGCGTGCTGCCGGCGGCCCCCGATGCCATCGCGACCGCGCTGGCCGAGGGACGCGACGTCGCCCTGTGGCCTGGCGGGGAAGTCGATTCCCTGCGGCCGTGGCGGGAGCGTGACCGGGCCAACCTGGCCGGCCGGAAGGGTTTCGTGAAGATGGCGATCCGCGCCGGGGTTCCGATCCTGCCGATCGCCACGGTCGGCGGCGCTGACGCCATGCCGGTGCTGATTCGCGGTGACGGCCTCTCGCGGGCGCTGCGGCTGGACAAGATCTTGCGACTCAAAGTGTTCCCGGTGGCGTTCTCGCTGCCCTGGGGGATCGCACCGGCGGCACTACCGCAGCTGCCGCTGCCCGCCAAAATTCGCACCCGCTTCATGCCTGCAGTGGAAATCGATCATGATCCGGCGCGCGCCGACGACGACGAGTACATCGAACAGAAGTACCGCGAGGTGCAGGACAGTATCCAACACGGAATGGACGCACTGGTGCGCAAGCGCGCGCTGCCCCTGTTCGGCTGAACGCAGGGCGAGAACCGGCTCGAAAAGCCGACGGGCCCGGTCCGTGAACGGACCGGGCCCACCGATTACTGTCAAGCATTAATCCTGATGCGACTGCTGCTTCTTCTCCGCTGTCTTCGCACCACCGCGGGCCGAGTCGGCCTCGGCTTCCTTCTTGGCCGCGTCGCGCTGAGCCTCCGCCTTGTCCTGCTGGGCTGAGCCCTCGCGAGCGAGGTCGTCCTGGCCGGTCACGTTTCCTACGGCCTCTTTGGCCTTGCCCTTGACGTCCTCGACAACGCCGCGCACACCCTCGGCCGGTCCACTCTTGTCCTTGTCGTCCGACATGAACCCTCCTCATTTGCTCTGAGTTCGGTTGGTCAGACCGACCGGTTCCGATCGGCCTCCCGGCGTGGTCATCCCCGCCGCGTTGCGCCGCATTCCCGTCTCGCGGCAGGCTCAAACATCCCAAGCCTGCCCGGGGCTCGAGCCGCTTTGGAAGTCAGACTTCCCGCTGGTGGGCACGCCCAATCCAGCAACTTGTGATCTGACACACGATTGCGGGCGCGCTGCCGACGCGTTTGGCGCCGATCCGCCGCCGGGTATGCCTGCGCCATGACGTCGCTGTGGCACGACCGGGTTGAACCGGCTCACCAGACCCACCACCTCGACGGGACGACGTCGGCCGACGTGGCTGTCGTCGGCGCGGGGATTACCGGCCTGATCACCGCGGCGCTGCTGTCCCGAGCCGGGAAGAACGTGCTCGTCGTAGAAGCTCGCACCGCCGGCGCTGTCACGACCGGCAACACCACCGGGAAGGTCAGCCTGCTGCAGGGCACGTCGCTGACCAAAATCGTGGCCAGGCACGGCGCTGACCTGGCCCGCGACTACGTGAAAGGCAGTCGCGAGGGTCAGGAGTGGCTGCTGCGGTACTGCGAGCACCACGACATTGCGGTGCAACGCGAGGCCGACTACACCTATGCGCAGTCGGCCAAAGAGGTGCCGTCCGCGCGCGCGGAACTGACCGCCGCCCGCCTCGCCGGTCTCGACGCCCAATGGGACGACGACGCCGGGGTGCCGTTTCCGTACCACGGTGGCGTCCGGCTGGCCGACCAGGCCCAATTCGACCCGATGCCGTTACTCGACACGCTGACTGATGAGCTCGGTGAACGCGGTGGCCGGCTGGCCGAAGGTGCCCGGGTGCGGTCGGTGTCACAGCACGGTGACCGGCTGCGGATGCGCGTGCACACTGCCGATCAAGACGTCGAGGTCGACGCCGGGCAAGTCGTGCTGGCCACCGGCATCCCGATTCTGGACCGCGGCGGGTTTTTCGCCAGACTCAAACCCAGCAGGTCCTATGCCTTCGCGTTTCAGGTGCCCGGGCAGGTTCCCCGCCCGATGTTCATCTCGGCTGGGTCACCGACGAGGTCGCTGCGCTATGCCCCGACCGGTGACGGCGAGCGCCTCATCGTCGGCGGTGCCGGTCACACCGTGGGCCGCAAGAGTCCGACGGACGAGCTCGACGAGCTGGCGTCGTGGACGCAGACCTATTTTCCGGGCGCGGTACAGACGCATTTCTGGTCGGCGCAGGACTACACACCGATCGACCGATTACCGTATGTCGGCCCGATTCTGCCGGGCAACGACAAGATTTTCGTCGCAACGGGATTCAACAAGTGGGGCATGACTGGGGGCGCCGCAGCAGCGTTGCTGCTCAGCAGTCGGCTACTGGGTGGGAGGATGGACTGGGCAAGGGCCTTCGCGGCGTGGAGCCCGCATGAACTGACCGGGATCACCACCGCGCTGCAGGCCAACCTCGAAGTCGGATTTCACTTGACCAAGGGGTGGGTGGCTCCGGTGGCGCGCATGGGCAGACCAGCGCCTCCCGACGGCGGTGTGGTCACCGGTCCGCCGTGGCATCTGCAGGCCCGCTGCTCGATTGACGGTGTGCAGCATCGGGTTTCACCGGTATGCCCGCATTTGGGGGGCATTGTCGAATGGAACGACGCCAGCAAAGCGTGGGAATGCCCGCTGCACGGGTCACGATTCGCGCCCGACGGCACGCTGCTGGAAGGCCCAGCCACCCAGGGACTGACGGCGTCCTGACCCGCCGGGCGGCGGCCGGTCCCGGTCGGCGAATGTTTGATCGCCAAAGTGGCCGGGAAGTACTTCTCCCATGCCGACGCCAGCGCCGCGGAATGTTTTGCTCTGGCACGTGCATGGTTCCTGGACAGAAGCCTTTGTAGCCGGTCGGCACCACTATCTGGTGCCGAGCAACGCCGCAAAAGATGGCGACGGCCGCGGACTGTGCGGGCGCCGTTGGCCCCGCGCACGCGAAGTCGAAGCCGAACGACTCGCCGAGGAACCGATCGATCTCGTTGTGCTGCAGCGGCCCGAAGAGCTTGAGTTGCTGGCGGCTTGGTCCGGCCGGCGCCCCGGGGTTGACGTCCCGGCGGTCTACGTCGAGCACAATGCGCCGCGGCCGTCGCCGACTGAGAGTCGTCACCCCATCGCCGACCGCAGCGACGTCACGCTGGTTCACGTCACCGACTTCAACTGCCTGATGTGGGACAACGGTGTCGCTCCGACCGCCGTCATCACCCATGGCATCAAAGATCCAGGCGACCGTTACACCGGTGAACTGCCCGCCGCCGCGGCGATGGTCAACGAACCGATCCGGCGCAACCGTGTTGTGGGCACCGATCTGCTGTGGCGGTTGTCGGCTTCGGTTCCCATCGATGTGTGGGGGATGGCCACCTGCGACCTCAACCGGGGTGAGGCCGGTGCGTCCGATGTGCGGGTGCACGGGCGAGGTGACGTCACACCGCCGGGGTTGTTCGACGAAGTGGCGCGCCGTCGGGTCTATCTGCACACCGCGCGCTGGACGTCGTTAGGGATTTCACTACTGGAAGCGATGCACCTCGGCATGCCGGTGGTGGCGGTGGCTTCGACGATGGCTCCCCTGACGGTCCCCAGCGAGGCCGGCGTGGTCAGCGCCGACATCGGCGCCCTCGGTGACGCTTTGCGGCACTTCGTAGCCGATCCGGAAGCCGCGCGCGCCGCCGGGAAGTCTGCGCGTCAGATCGCGCTGAAATACTTTGGCCTCGACCGGTTTCTGCGGGAGTGGGACGAGCTGATCGCTAGGGTGTGCGCATGAGTTCCGGCAAGCAGCCGGCAGGCAAGGGCGGGCCCATGAGGATCGCCATGGTGTCCGAACACGCCAGCCCGTTGGCGGTGCTCGGAGGTGTCGATGCCGGCGGCCAGAACGTACATGTGGCCGAGCTGTCGGCTGCCCTGGTCCGGCGCGGTCACGAGGTGGTGGTGTACACCCGCCGTGACAGTCCTGAGCTGCCCGAACGTGTGCGCACTGCGGACGGTTACACCGTGGTCAACGTGCCGGCCGGGCCACCCGAGGTCTTGCCCAAAGATGAACTGCTGGGGCACATGCCGGCATTCGGTCAGTTCCTGGTCGACCAATGGCAGGACGAGCCGCCGGATGTCGCCCACGCGCATTTCTGGATGTCGGGTATCGCGAGTCTTCGTGCGGCGCAAGAGCGCGATGTGCCCACGGTGCAGACCTTCCATGCCTTGGGTGTGGTCAAGCGGCGGCAGCAGGGGGTGCAGGACACCAGCCCGGCGGCACGCCTGAAGTTGGAGCAAGTGTTGGCGCGCAACGCCGACTGGGTTGCGGCGACGTGTACTGACGAGGTGTTCGAGCTGGCGCGGCTCGGACGGCCACGCTCACGGATCTCGGTGATTCCGTGCGGGGTCGACTTGTCCCGCTTCTGCCCGGAGCCTGTCGTCAGACACCGTGGTCCGCGTCGAATCGTCTCGGTCGGCAGGTTGGTACCGCGCAAAGGATTTGACATCCTGATTCAGGCTATGGCGGAAGTTCCAGACGCCGAGCTGGTGATCGTCGGCGGGCCGGAAGCCAGTGTGCTGACATATGATGTTGAGGCGCAGCGCCTTTCATCACTGGCCGATGAACTGGGCGTTGCCGACCGGGTGCGGTTGTGCGGATCGGTCTCGCGTGCGCAGATGCCCGCGGTGCTGCGCCGTGCCGACGTGGTGGCCTGCACCCCGTGGTACGAACCGTTCGGCATTGTTCCGGTGGAGGCGATGGCTTGCGGCGTGCCGGTACTGGCCACGGCGGTCGGCGGCATGCTCGACACAGTCGTCGACGGCATGACTGGTTTGCTGGTGACGCCGAAGGATTCATCGGCCTGTGCAGCCGGACTGAATTGGATGCTGTCCGATCCGGAACGGCTCGCCGAATGGGGCGCGGCCGGACGACGCCGCGCGGAGTCGCGCTACTCCTGGGACCGGATCGCCGCGGACACCTGGAAGGTCTATCAGCGCCTCGTCCCAGCCGGCCGGCCCGCCGCCGTATCGGTCAGCGGTCGCCAGTCGGGCTGAATATCGCTGCCTGAAGCTCTGTGCAGCAGTCTATTTGGTGGATGCTTCGCTCCTCCTCGGGCCTTGCCGGCCCGCATCGTCACCGGAGCGGCGTTTGCCGGAGAGTGAAGTGGGTACCCGCCCGAAGTGCTTGAGCTCAACCGCGTCCTGGTTATGGGCGGAGCAGGCTTCCTGGGCACCCACATATGTCACCGTCTGTTGGGCACCGGCGCGCAGGTGGTCTGCGTAGACGACCTGTCCACCAGTTCGGCGGCGAACGTCGCCGACCTACGAAGCTGGGGCGGGTGCGAGTTCGTCGAGCACGACATCACCGAAGCCTGCGCCGATCCGCGGCTGAGCGGTCCGTTCGACGCGGTCTTCCACCTCGCTTCCCCGGCGTCGCCGCCGGACTACCTGAGATTGCCGGTGCAGACCCTGCGGGTCGGTTCGCACGGCACCGCGGTCGCTCTCGAGATCGCCGAACGTTGCGGTGCGCGTTTGCTGCTGGCTTCCACCAGCGAAGTGTACGGCGATCCGCTGGCTCATCCGCAATCGGAAACCTACTGGGGCAACGTCAATCCCATCGGGCCGCGCAGCGTCTACGACGAGGCCAAGCGCTTCGCCGAAGCGCTGGTGTTCGCTCACCACCGCAGCCGCGGAACCGATGTGGCGGTGGCGCGCATCTTCAACACCTACGGTCCGCGGATGCGGGCCGACGACGGCCGGATGGTGCCCAACTTCTGCCTGCAGGCGCTGCGCAACGAGCCGATCACCGTTGCCGGCAGTGGTCGCCAGACCCGCTCGCTGTGCCACGTCGACGACACCGTGGCCGGGCTGATTGCGTTGGCAGGCAGCGACATCGCCGGTCCGGTGAACATCGGCAACCCGACCGAACTCACCGTGCTGCGGGTCGCCGAGATCATTCGTGACCGCGCGCACAGCATCTCACCCATTCATTACATCCCCGCCATGCAGGACGATCCACAGCGCCGCTGCCCGGACATCACCCGTGCACGCGAACTGCTGGGCTGGGAGCCGAAGGTCGACGCCGAGGACGGGCTGACCGAAACCGTCGAGTGGTTCCGCACGCAGCCCGCTTCGCCCCGCTGACCGTTTTAGCGCGGAGAAGTGTGGGTAACTGCTCCCCGAGAAGCAAAACACATTCATGCGCTTTGCTATCCGACTTTGCAACTCGAGGGGAGCCACGATGCGGATTCTCGGCATCAACGCTGTCTTCCACGACCCGGCGGCGGCACTCGTCGTCGACGGACACGTCGTTGCGGCCGCCGAGGAGGAGCGGTTCTCACGGCGTAAGCACGGCAAACAGGCGGTGGCGTTCTCCACCTGGGAGATGCCCACCGCGGCGGCCCGATGGTGCCTGCAGCAGGGCAGCATCACCGCAGCCGACCTCGACGCCGTCGGTTATTCCTATGATCCGGCGCTGGCCGAGGTGGCCGGCGGTGTGCTCGACGGCCAGGATCACGACTGGGAATACCTGCGCACGCTCTACGCCCGTCGCGCTCCGCGGTTCCTGGCCGCGGCGCTGCCCGGTCTGGACCCGGGCATCGTCCGCCATGTGCGCCACCACGTCGCACACGCGGCGTCAACGTCGCTGGCCTCCCCGCAACCCGACAGCGCGGTGCTGGTGGTCGACGGACGTGGTGAGGCCACCTCGATGCTGGCCGGTGAGTACCGCGACGGCAAGCTCGATATCCTTGCCTCTCAACAGCTGCCGCATTCACTCGGCCTGCTCTATGAGGATCTGACCGAATACCTGGGCTTCAAACGGTCCAGCGACGAGTACAAGGTGATGGCGATGGCCTCCTACGGGAGCCCCTCGTACGCCGACCGGCTGCGGGAACGGGTGTACGCCTGCAGCGACGGAACGTTTCGTACCGAACCGATCGACTTCGCCGAGTTCACCGCGCCCCGAGATCCGGACGACACCGGCTTGGACCCTGCGCACGCCGACCTGGCCTGCAGCGTGCAACGGGTGCTCGAGGATGTGCTGCTCGAGATGGTCGGCTGGCTGCGGACCCGGACCACTTCGGACACGCTCTGCCTGGCCGGCGGTGTGGCGCTGAACTGCGTGGCCAACACCCGGCTGTTCGCCGAGGGCGATTTCGCCGACATCTGGGTGCAGCCGGCCTCCGGGGACGCCGGCACCGCGCTGGGGGCAGCACTGGCGTTGGCCGCTGAACACCGCGAGCCGATCACGCCGATGCCGTCCGCCTCGCTCGGCCGGAGCTGGACTGACGACGAAGTGGCCGCGATCCTCGACGAGGCCGACATCAATTACGAACGGCCATCCGACATCGCGAGCGCGGTGGCTGACGCACTGGCCGGTAATGCGCTGGTCGGCTGGTTTCAGGGCCGCTCGGAGTTTGGTCCGCGTGCGCTTGGCAACCGGTCTTTGCTGGCTGACCCGCGCGACACCGCCAACCTCGAGCGCCTGAACCGGGTCAAGGGCCGTGAGCAGTTTCGCCCGGTGGCGCCGATGGTGCTTGCCGAGCACGCCGCGCAGATCTTCTCGCGCGGACCGTTGCCAAGCTCCTACATGTTGTTCGTACATGACGTGGACGAGAAGTGGCGCGACCGGATCCCGGCGGTCACCCACGTCGACGGCACCGCGCGCATCCAAACCGTGGACGCCAAGCGGCCGCTGTTGCACCGCATGATCACGGCGTTCGCCGAACGCACGGGCGTTCCGGTGGTGGTTAACACCAGCTTCAACACCGCGGGACGGCCGATGGTGGACAGCCCGCGGGACGCGCTGGAGTGCTTCGGCAGCGCACCGCTGGACGTACTGGCGATCGGCCCTTTCCTGATTCGGCGGCATGCCCAATGACGTTCGCGTACGCGGTGGTCATCCCGACGATCGGCCGGCCGTCATTGAACCGGCTGCTGACCGCGCTGAACACCGCGACCGGACCGCCACCCGCCGCGGTGTTCGTGGTCGACGACCGGCCCGCAGCCGAGCAGCCGTTGAGCCTGCCGGATTCTGAACTGCCGGTCACCGTGCTGCGTTCGGGTGGCCGCGGCCCGGCGGCGGCCCGCAACGTCGGCTGGCGCAGCACCGCGACGGACTGGATCTGTTTCCTCGACGACGACGTCGTAACCGGGCCGGACTGGTACGACGAGTTGGCGATCGATCTGCGCCACGCTGGTGACTCGGTCGTCGGATCGCAGGGCACCATCACCGTCTCGGCGCCCCGAGAGCGTGGCAGCCCCCGACGGCCCACCGACGACGAACGGCGCACGCTGGGCCTGGCCACCGCCCGGTGGATCACCGCTGACATGGCCTACCGGCGATCGGCGCTGGTGTCGTGCGGCGGATTCGACGAACGCTTTCCGCGGGCCTATCGCGAAGACGCCGACATTGCGCTGCGCCTGACCCGGGCCGGCGCTCAAATCATTCAGGGCGCGCGGCGAACCGAGCATCCGGTGCCCGTCGGCAGGCCGTCGGCGTTGAGCAGCCTACGTGCGCAGCGCGGCAACCGAGACGATGCGTTGATGCGCCGCAAACACGGTCGTGAGTGGCGGCCCGCGATCGGTGAAACCCGCGGCCGGCTTCCCATTCACGCGGCGACCACCGGCGCGGCGCTGACCGCGTTGGCGACGACAGTGGCGCGGCTACGCAGAGCCGCTGTCATCGCAGCGCTGTGCTGGCTGGTGTTGACAGTCGACTTCACGCTGCGCCGCATTGCCGCAGGCCCCCGCACAGCGCGCGAGGTGTTCGCCATGGCGCTGTCCAGTGTGCTCATCCCGCCGGTGGCGGTGGCGCAACGGCTGTGGGGCATCTGGCTTTTCCGCGGTGCACCCGCCGAGCCCCCGCTGGCGGTGTTACTCGACCGCGACGACACCCTGATCGAAGACGGGCCCTACCTCAATGACCCCGCCGGGGTGGTCCCGATGCCGACCGCGCAGCGTGCGCTGGGCCGGCTGCGTGAGCACGGCCTGCTGCTGGCTGTGGTGACCAATCAGTCCGGGGTGGCCAAGGGGTTGATCAGCTTAGAACAGTTGGATGCGGTCAACCTGCGGGTAGATGAGTTGCTCGGACCGTTCGACAGTTGGCAGGTCTGCGTGCACGAAGGCGGATGTGCCTGCCGAAAACCCGCGCCCGGCATGGTGATTGCGGCAGCCGGCGCCTTGGGCGTGGACACCCGCCGCTGCGTGCTGATTGGCGATACCGGCGGCGACGTCGCCGCCGCCCGAGCCGCACGGGCGAAAGCGATTCTGGTGCCCACCGGCAGAACGCTGCCGGTAGAGATCACCGACGCGCACGCCAACGCGCAGGTGGCAGGGTCACTTGATGACGCGGTGTCGTTGGTGCTCAGAGGATTTCGATGATGACGCGCGCCGGCGACAAACCAGCCCGAGCGATGAGGTGGGGGCACCTTTCGCTTGCGGGGGAAAAGCGGCGCTGGTGACGACCGCGATGGTGGCCAGGCTGGACAGTCTGGGAGATGTGCTGATCACCGGTCCCGCGGTGCGTGCGGTGACGGCGCGCCATGATCGGGTGGTGTTCCTGGCCGGGCCCCGCGGCAGTGCGGCAGCCCGGCTGCTGCCCGGCGTCGACCGGGTGCTGGAGTGGGCGGCGGCGTGGGTCGACTTCGACGCGCCCCCGTTGAGCGCTGACGGAGTCGCATCGCTGGTGCAGACGATCGCCGCTGAACAGCCGGATTCGATGTTGATCTTCACGTCGTTCCATCAGTCGCCGTTGCCGCTGGCGTTGATCTGCCGGATGGCAAAAGTGCCCTGGGTCGGCGCCGTGTGCGAGGACTATCCGGGCACGTTGCTCGACCTGCGCCATCACGTCCCCGACGACGTTCCCGAACCGCTGCGGGCGTTGTCCTTGGCTGAAGCCGCCGGCTGTCCGTTACCCGCCGGCGACGACGGGCGGCTGCGCGTCAACCGCCTGCCACAACTCAACTCGGCGCTGCGCGCCATGTTGAGTGTGCGCGACTACGTGGTGTATCACCCCGCGGCGGCGGTCCCGGCGCGCCAGCCTTCGGCGGCCAGGAGCGCCGAAATGGTGCGCGCCCTGGTCGCGGCCGGTCACCGGGTCGTGGTCACCGGCACGACCGGTGATCGCGATTTGACCGCGCAGGTCGCCGGGGATGTCGCGGTGGATCTGAGCGGACTGACCAGTCTGGCCGAACTCGGCTCGGTGTTTGTCGGAGCGCGGGCCGTGGTGGTGCCCAACACCGGCCCTGCGCATCTGGCGGCGGCCGTCGGCGCGCCGATCGTGTCGTTGTTCGCGCCGGTGGTTCCGGCCGTGCGGTGGAGGCCGTACGGCACGACAGTGGCGCTGCTCGGCGACCAGGATGCTCCGTGCCGCGGCAGCCGGGCACGGACCTGCCCCGTGCCAGGGCACCCGTGCCTGAATGACATCGCCGCCCAGGACGTCGTCGCAGCAGTTGCCGAGATAGCGAGCCGAGGAGCAGCATGATCGAACGGCAAATCGCCGACCTGGTTTCCGCGCTGGAACGGGTGCAGCCCGCGGCTGCCCAGCTTTCGGGGTGGGGTGCGCAGCTGGCCGGTGTGCTCAGCGGTGGTGGACGGCTGCTCGCGTGCGGTAATGGCGGTAGCGCCGCCGAGGCCCAGCACCTGACGGCCGAGCTGGTCGGTCGCTTCAAAGGCGAGCGGGAACCGTTGTCCGCCATCGCTTTACACGCCGACACCTCGGCGGTGACCGCGATCGTCAACGACTACGGCGTCGAAGAGTTGTTCGCCCGCGGAGTGCGGGCGCACGGCCGCCGCGGTGACGTGCTTGTCGCCCTGTCCACCAGTGGCACCAGCCGCAACGTGCTGGCCGCGGTCAAGGCCGCACAGGAGATCGGCGTGACCACCTGGGCGTTGACCGGTCCGGCGCCCAATCCGCTGGTGGCGATGAGCGACGATGCAATCGCTGTGGAAGCCGAATCGACGGCCACCGTGCAGGAAGTGCACCTGGTACTCATTCACGGCTTGTGCACAGCGCTCGACGAGGTGCTGCTCGGTAAGAACGAGATAGCATCGTGAAACCGATTGTCGTCCTTGGTGATTCGATGCTCGACGTCGACGTCGAAGGTTCGGCCAACCGGCTCTCTCCGGAAGCGCCCGTGCCGGTCGTGGAGCCCGAGCGGATCTGGCAGCGCCCCGGCGGCGCAGGGTTGGCCGCTGTGCTGGCCGCCCGGGTGCACCCTCAAGTCGTGTTGATCACCGCAACCGCCGACGACTCGACCGGCCGCACGCTGGCCGGACTGTTCGCCGCCGACTACCCGGGGATCACGGTGCTTGCGATGCCGCTGAGCGGCGGCACGGCGAGCAAGATCCGGATCCGGGCAGGCGGCCAATCAGTGGTGCGCATCGATCATGGCGACGGTTACGCCGCCGACGCTCGGATGCCCGACGAGGTAGCGGACGTGCTGCAGCGGGCAGGCGCGATCTGCGTCGCCGACTACGGTCGCGGTGTCGCCGCGCACGCTGGACTGCGCGCGGTGCTTCAAACGGCGGCTCAGCATCTCCCGGTGGTGTGGGATCCGCATCCGCGTGGGGCACGACCGGTCCGCGGCTGCGCGCTCGCAACGCCGAATCAGGCTGAAGCCAAACATTTCTCCCCGCACATCACGAAGGTGAATCAGCTGGCTTCGGCCCTCCGAGAAGACTGGGCTGCCGACGCTGTCTGCGTCACCCTCGGAGCCCGCGGGGCCATGTACGCCGATCAGCGTCACAAGGCACAGCACATCGTCACACCTGAGATCGCCGGACCCGGCCGCAGCGATGCCTGCGGGGCAGGGGACCGCTTCGCGGTGGCCGCTGCTATCGCGCTGGCCGACGGCACCGGACCGTTGCTGGCTGCCACCGACGCGGTGACAGCGGCGTCGCAGTTCGTTTCGGCCGGGGGAGCCGCTGCGGTGTCCAGCGTTCTGCCGATGCCCGGCGGGATCGACTTGTCCACCGACTCCGCTGCCGTCACCGGGATGAAACCCGTGCTGGCGCTGGCCGGCCGGGTACGAAACCGCGGCGGCACCTTGGTTGCCGCCGGGGGCTGCTTCGACCTGTTGCACACCGGGCACGTGCGGTTGCTGCGCCGTGCCCGCGACCTGGGCGACGCGCTGGTGGTGCTGCTCAATTCGGACCAGTCGGTACGACAGATCAAGGGCGACGGACGGCCCGTGGTACCCGCCGAGGACCGGGCCCGAGTGCTGGCGGCGCTGGGGTGCGTCGACGGCGTTGCGGTGTTCGATGAGACGTCGCCGGCCGCTGCGCTGGAGCGGTTGCGGCCGGACATCTGGGTCAAGGGAGGCGACTACACCGGAGTGGAGTTGCCCGAAGCCGAAGTGGTGCAACGCCACGGCGGTGAGGTGGTACTGCTGCCCACCGTGCCGGGGTACTCGTCGTCGAAGTTGATCGCCGCAACGGCGAAATGACCCGAGCACAGATCTTCTTCAAACAGGCGCAGAGAAAGGCTGAGTGATGGCGCAAACACTGGGCAATGTGTTGATTGCCGGCGGTGCCTCAGGGCTTGGCGCCGCGACGGTGCGGGCCGTGCAACGCCACGGCGGTACGCCGCTGATCGTCGATATCGCCAGGCCATCGGACGACGTTCGGTATGCCTGGGCGGATCTCGCTGACACTTCGACGGTCGAAGACGCCGTTCGCGAATTGGCCGACGCGGTCGACGGCCAACTGCACGGCGTCTTCACGCCCGCCGGCGTAGACAGCTGCGGCCCGCTGGACCAGGTGTCGGTCAAGGAATGGGAACGGGTGGTGCATGTCAACTTGCTCGGCACCGCCGCGGTGATCAGGGCGGCCCTGCCCTATCTGAAGTCGACGCAGGGACGTATCGTCACGGTTGCCTCGACACTGGGCATCAAAGCGGTCAGCGACGCCACCGCGTATTGCGCGTCGAAATTCGGGGTCGTCGGGTTCACCCGCGCGCTGGCCGCCGAACTGGCCGGTGAGGTGGGGGTGACCCTGCTGATTCCGGGCGGGATGCACACCCCGTTCTTCGACGGCCGCGACGAGCAATACAAGCCGCCGCCGGACGCCAAGCTCAACGACCCCGACAATGTCTCGGAGACAGTCGTTTTCGCGTTGAGCCAGCCCGCCGGATGCGAGGTTCGTGAGCTGGTGGTGTGCTCCTCAGAGGAGTCGTCGTGGCCCTGACGCCGGGCTCGTCCGCCCACACCGTGCTGGTGCTGCGGGCGTTGGGTCTGGGTGACCTGCTCACCGGGGTACCGGCGCTGCGCGGACTGCGGCGCGCGTATCCCTCGGCGCGCATCGTGCTGGCGACGCCGGAACCGCTGGCCCCGCTGGCGATGTTGTCCGGCGCGATCGACGAAGTGCTGCCGACCGCCGCTCTCGGCGACCTGCGCTGGCCGGGCGCGCCGCCGGATCTGGCGGTGAACCTGCACGGCCGCGGTCCGGAAAGTATCTCCGACCTACTCGCGACGAAACCGAAAGCGCTTGTTTCGCACGCGAACGCCGCCCATCAATCGGTGCATGGGCCGCTGTGGCGTGACGACATCCACGAGGTCGACCGTTGGTGCGCCCTGCTGGGCTCAGCCGGAATCGCCTGCGATGCCGGGGACTTGGCTTTGAGCCGGCCGGTCGAATACCCGCGCCGCGACGGTGTTGTGGTGATCCACCCGGGCGCGGCCGCTCCTTCACGCCGCTGGCCCGCCGACCGGTTCGCCGAGGTGGCCTCGACGCTCAAGGCCGCCGGCCACCGCGTCGTCGTGACCGGGTCGGCCGAAGAAAAACCGCTTGCCGACGCTATCGCGGCGCAGTCGGGTCTGCCCGAAACGTCCGTCGTGGCCGGCCAACTCGACATTCTCGGCTTGGTGGCGCTGGTCGGCGACGGCCGGCTGCTGGTCTGCGGCGATACCGGTGTGGCGCACATCGCCACCGCCACCGGCACGCCGTCGGTGCTGTTGTTCGGACCGACGCCACCCAGCCGGTGGGGACCGCGCGGTGAGGGCAGGCATATCACGATGTGGGCGGGTATTTCCGGTGACCCGCACGGACAACAGCCGGACCGAGGACTGCTGTTGATCAGCCCGGCGCAAGTCCTCAACGCGACCCGCCAGATCCTCGCGGAGTGCGCATGACCGCTGCACCCCGGACCCGGGTGGGAGTGGTCGGCGCCGGCTACGTCGGCCTGACCAGCGCGGTGTGTCTGGCCGTCAAAGGAATCGACACTGTCTGCGTAGACACCGACCCGGCCCGGGTCACCGAGTTGCGACACGGCCGGGCGGTGATCGACGAGCCGGAGATGGACGAACTGCTGGCCGCCGGGCTGCGACAGGACACACTGAGCTTCACGTCGGACTACCGGTCGATGGCCGACCGCGACGTCGTGTTTGTCTGCGTCCCGACCCCGACGAACGCCGACGGCAGCGCCGACCTGCGTGCGGTCGATCGCGCGGTCACCGAGTTGAGCGACGTGATGCGACCGGGAACGGTGCTGGCGGTGAAGTCGACGGTCCCGGTCGGCACCTGCCAACGGCTCGGTGACACGCTGTGCGCGAAAGGCATTGACGCGGTGTCCAATCCGGAGTTCCTCCGGGAGGGCCATGCCGTGCACGACTTCCGTCACCCCGAACGGGTGGTGATCGGCGCTTCGCAGGACACCGCCGCCGGCCAAAACGCTGCCGCCCGGGTCGCCGAGCTCTACGAGGGTGACACCGACACCGTTTTGGTGATGAGCCTGGAAAGCGCTGAGTTGGCCAAGTACGCGAGCAACGCGTTCTTGGCGGTGAAGCTGTCGTTCGTCAACTCATTGGCTCAGCTGTGCAGCCGGGTCGGCGCCGACATCGGCGACGTCACCGGGTGCATGGGCGCCGATCAGCGGATCGGCCGGCATTTTCTGGCGCCCGGTCCCGGATGGGGTGGTTCGTGCCTACCGAAAGACACCGCCGCGCTGCTGCACACCGGCCAGGCACATGGCATCGCGCTGCGGGAGGTCGACTCGGCGCGGCGCACCAACGAAGCTCAGGCCGGGCACATCGTGAGCACGTTGCGTCGCGCGCTGGACCGTCCGCTCGACGAGCTCAAGGTCGCCGCGCTCGGGCTGACTTTCAAAGCCGCCACCAGCGACATCCGGGATTCGCCGGCCATTGCCGTCTGCGCGGCCCTGAAGTCGGTCGGCGTTCAGGTGACCGCCTACGATCCGCGACTCGACACCATCGACAGCCGCCGGATACCGGTGCCCACGAGTCGCGATCCCTACGTCGCGGCCAAAGATGCCGACGCCATTCTGGTGCTCACGGAATGGCCGGAATTCACCGAGCTCGATTGGGAGTCCATTGCGCGTTGCGCCGAGTGCGGTGCTGTGGTTGTGGATACCCGCAACGTTCTCGACCAGCGGACCGTGACCGCCGCACAACTGGTGTATCTAGGCAACGGCACAGCCGGCGGCTACTGAATTCAGCCGCGAGGGTGTATCCGCCTCCTAATGGCCAGTCCGGTTGGCGCGGATTCGGTGTTCGACCCAGAAGTCTGAACTACCGATATCGCCGGGGCGGCTATGAGGCAGGATGGAGCTGCTGTCCCGGCTGATAGCCGCGATAGCACAGCCATGCGAGGAGTCTGATGACCGAGCCGGAGCCGATCAGCACCGACGGCGCTGCGCCACCCCCGACCGACCGCGCCCCTCACGCGACGCCGACGCCGAGCCGGCCGCAATACTCACGGGTCTTGCTGAAGCTTGGTGGGGAGATGTTCGGCGGCGGACAGGTAGGGCTGGACCCAGACGTGGTGGCTCAGGTCGCGCGTCAGATCGCCGAGGTGGTCCGCAGCGGCGTGCAGATCGCGGTCGTCATCGGCGGCGGCAACTTCTTCCGCGGCGCCCAGCTGCAGCAGCGCGGCATGGAACGCACCCGCTCGGACTACATGGGGATGCTCGGCACCGTCATGAATAGCCTTGCACTGCAAGACTTTTTGGAGAAAGAAGGGATCGCCACGCGGGTGCAGACGGCGATTACGATGGGGCAGGTGGCCGAACCCTATATTCCGCTGCGCGCTCGGCGGCATCTGGAGAAGGGACGGGTGGTGATTTTCGGCGCCGGTATGGGTCTGCCGTACTTCTCCACCGACACGACGGCGGCGCAGCGGGCGCTGGAGATCGGCGCTGATGTGGTGTTGATGGCCAAAGCGGTCGACGGGGTGTTCACCGAGGATCCGCGAGAAAACCCCGACGCCGAGATGCTCACCGCGATCAGTCACCGCGAAGTCATCGATCGGGGGCTGCGAGTGGCCGACGCGACGGCGTTCAGTCTGTGTATGGACAATGGCATGCCGATCCTGGTTTTCAATTTGCTGACCAATGGCAATATCGCCCGAGCGGTCTCCGGTGAGAAAATTGGAACACTGGTGTCGAACGGAAGGACGCCCTGATGACCACCGGCGGTGGCGACACTAAGGAGCGGCGCAGATGACCGCCGGTGACGATGCTGAGCGTAGCGATGAGGAGGAGCGGCGCAGATGACCGCCGGCGACGATGCAGAGCGTAGCGATGAGGAGGAGCGGCGCAGATGACCGCCGGCGACGATGCAGAGCGTAGCGATGAGGAGGAGCGGCGCAGATGATCGACGAGGCGCTCTTTGACGCCGAAGAGCGGATGGAAAAAGCCGTGTCGGTGGCCCGCGACGACTTGGCAACCATCCGCACCGGCCGGGCCAACCCCGGTATGTTCTCCCGGATCGTCATCGACTACTACGGGGCGCCCACCCCGATCACCCAATTGGCCAGCATCAACGTTCCCGAAGCGCGTTTGGTGGTCATCAAACCCTACGAAAACAGCCAGCTCCACGCCATCGAGACCGCGATCCGCAACTCCGATCTTGGGCTGAATCCCGGCAACGACGGCACGCTCATCCGGGTGGCGGTGCCGCAATTGACCGAGGAACGCCGTCGCGACCTGGTCAAGCAGGCCAAGCACAAAGGGGAAGAGGCGCGGGTATCGGTGCGCAACATCCGGCGCAAAGCGATGGAGGAGCTCGGCCGGATTCGCAAGGACGGAGAGGCCGGTGAGGACGAGGTGGGTCGCGCCGAAAAGGACCTCGAGAAGACCACGCACTCCTACGTCGCGCAGATCGACGAGCTGGTCAAGCACAAGGAAGGCGAGCTGCTAGAGGTCTGACGACCGCTCAGCAGCTGAGTCCGTTCAGGTTCGTGGCCACCACCGACACCGGCGCAAATACCCCACCCGACAAGCCGGCGGGTAAACCGGACTCCCAACCACTGCCGGCGAAGACGTCGCGGACCGGACGCAACCTGCCGGTGGCGATCGTCGTGGGAGCCGTCCTGGCCGGCCTGGTCGCCGCCAGCCTGCTGTGGAACAAGCCGTGGGGTTTCGTAGCTGCCCTGGCGGCCGGCGCGCTGTTGGGCACCTTGGAGGTGGCGCGCCGGTTGGGCGCCGCCGGTTATGTCATCCCTGTCATCCCGCTGATCGTCGGTGGGCAGGCCATGATCTGGCTGACCGGCCCGTGCAACGTGCGCGGAGCGCTGGGCGGCTTCGGGGGCACCGTCGTGATCTGCATGATCTGGCGGCTGCTCAGTCCGCACGGCAGGCGAGCAGCGCACGCGTCGGAAGCCGCGGCCCCGACGAACTACCTTCGCGACGTTTCGGCGTCGGTCTTCCTGGCCGTCTGGGTGCCGTTATTCGCCTCGTTCGCCGCCTTGCCCATCTATCTTCCTCATGGGCACGACCTCGCGTTTTCGCTGGCAGCGGGAACGGTTTGCTCGGATGTCGGCGGTTACGCCTTGGGTGTGCTGATCGGCAGGCATCCGATGGTGCCCACTATCAGCCCGCGGAAGTCCTGGGAGGGTCTGGCCGGCTCGCTGTTGTTCGGGATCACCGCCACGGCGCTGGGTGTGACTTTGCTGGCGCACAAGCCGATCTGGGTGGGCGTGGCACTGGGCTTTGTGGTGGTCGTCACCGCCACGTTGGGTGACCTGGTGGAATCGCAGGTCAAGCGCGATCTCGGCATCAAGGACATGGGCAGCTTGATACCCGGTCACGGCGGTGTGCTGGACCGGTTCGACGGATACCTGCCCGCGGCGGCCACCGGGTGGATCGTGCTGGCGCTGCTGGTTTAGCGGACCTGCAGCACCCCGCTGGCCCGCACCGACTCCAACGACAGGGTGCGGTAGCCGTACCCGTTGAAGAGCACGGTGATGCGGTCGTGCTCACCGCTGATCACCACGCCCGAGCCCCACTCCTTGTGCTCGACCGGCGTGTCGACCGGCAGCGGTGACTGATGGGATTTCTGCGGCTCGCGCCCCTCGGCGGTGTTGGCCTCGCAGCGGTCACAGTTATCGCACGGTTCGGCGAGCCGCTCCCCGAAATATGCAAGCAGAAACTGCCGGCGGCACTCGCGGGTCTCGGCGTATCCGCGCATCATCTCCACCCGTGTCCGGTCGACACGTTCGGCGGCTTCGGCGACATCGACGGCACCCCGCACCGCGCTCGCTGTGTCGGCATCGGTGGTGATGAAGCCGGAGCGTCCGGAGGTCACGACGTAGGCCAGTTCAAGAAGGTTGACGGCGTTGGTGAGCTTTCGGCCGCGCACATCGAGCTCGGCTCGCAAATCTCTCAGTCGTCTCGGCCGGTCGGAGCGCAGCGCCTTGTACACCTTCGCCAGCAAATCCTCGTCGGGACGCTGCGTGGTGAAAAAGCGAGCCAACGACAGGTCTTCCGGACGGTAGAACAGCCGCGCCAGGGCAGACTCGCCGTCGCGGCCGGCTCGGCCGATCTGCTGGTAGTAGCTGTCCAGTGAGTCGGGCACCGAGGCGTGTACGACGAAGCGCACGTCGGGCTTGTCGATGCCCATCCCGAACGCCGACGTCGCGACTATCACGTCATACGATCCGTCGTGGAAACATCGGTGCACCTCGTCGCGTTCCGCCGAACGCAGTCCGGCGTGATAGGCGGCCGACGACACCTTGCATTCGCGCAGTTCTGCGGCGTAGAACTCGGCGTCCCTGCGGGTGGCGGTGTACAGCAGGCCCCGACCGTCGAGTCGGCTGACCGCCGCGACGACACCGGCACGCTTGTCCGAGTCGTCGAGGAACTGTCCGGCCTCCAGATGCAGGTTGGGCCGGTCGAATCCGGTGGCGATGACCGTCGGATCCCGCAAGCTCAGGTGCTCGATGATTTCGCGGCGCACCACCGGGGACGCGGTGGCCGTCAGCGCCGCGACGGGCGGGCAGTCCAGCCGTCCGATCGCGTCGGCCAGGCGCAGATAGCTCGGCCGGAAGTCGTGGCCCCACGCCGACACGCAGTGCGCCTCGTCAGCTTTACTGAATGGGTGCGCGCATGAAGGGGGTAAATGGAGCGGAAATATGTCGCGCACATGTAAGCGACATGGCGGGAGCCGAGGATCAGGGCTGCATGAGGGCATCCTTCTGGCCTGACCCCGATCGGTTGATCAATGGCCTATGAGAGTCTTGCGGCCCATGTTGTGGGCAGGAAGGCTCGACGAGATCATGGCGACGAGGAAACGGCACAGTCCCGAGCAGATTGTGCGCAAGTTGATGGCTGCCGACCGGCTGTTAGCTGAGGGTAAGGACACCGCGGCAGCATGCCGCGCACTTGGGGTATCTGAGGCTACCTATCACCGGTGGCGCAACCAGTTCGGTGGCATGAAGGCCGAGGACGCCAAACGCCTCAAGGACCTCGAACGCGAGAACGCCGCGCTTAAGCGGCTGTTGGCCGATGCCGAGTTGGAGAAGGACGCACTGCGGGAGATCGCGCTGGAAACTTTTAGGCCCGGAACGCCGGCGGGCAGCCGTTGGTCATCTCCAGCGTGTGCTGGGGGTCAGCGAACGGTTCGCCTGTCGCGTTACCGGGCAGCACCGCGCTACCCAGCGCTACGAACCGGCGGCGGCGACTCCTGCCGATCCGGACGCCGCTTTACGGGACTGGCTGCGCACCTACGCCAGGAAGCATCCCCGCCGCGGTTTTCGGCCAGCTTATCATTACGCCCGCGGCGAAGGCTGGATCGTCAATCACAAGAAAATCCAGCGGCTTTGGCGCGAGGAAGGATTGCGGGTACCGCAGCGGCGAAAACCCAAGCGCCACGGCACATCCACGGCCGCCGGCGGCGGTTGCCGATGCGCCCGACCGGGTGTGGGCGGTGGACTTCCAGTTCGACGTGACCACCGACGGGCGGCCGATCAAGATCGTGTCGATCATCGACGAACACGCCCGCGAATGCCTCGGAGGCATGGTCGAACGCAGCATCACCAGCGAACACCTCATCGACGAACTGGAACGCGTGGCCTCGCAACGCGGGACCTATGCCGCGGTCCTGCGTTGCGACAACGGACCCGAATTAGCCTGTGGCGCAATGGCTGACTGGGCCAGCGGGCAGGTCGGATTACACTTCATCCAGCCTGGTGAGCCCTGGCGCAACGGCTACATCGAATCGTTCAACGCCCGCATCCGCGACGAATGCCTCAACATCAACAGCTTCTGGTCGCTAGCCCAGGCCCGTGTGGTCATCGGCGACTGGAAACACGACTACAACCACCGCCGCGGCATTCATCGCTGGGCTACCAAGCCCCTTCGCGCTACGCTGCCACCTGTACCCACCGATGAGCGGCGTCTTTGGTTGGCGGGAGCATTTCGGGGGCCTTACTCACCGTGTTTTTGGCTGCGGACTCGTTGATAGTGGCGGGCGGCACGAGCGCGGTTGCCGCATGCTTCAGAGCACCATTCGCGGCGCGGGTGCGACTTGACGAAGTACAAGACACAGCCGGGGGCGTTGCAGGCGCGCAAGTTGACCGCTGCTGGCCCGGTAAGCAGTTCGATGGCCTCATGCCCGAGGTTGGCCAGGGCGCTTCGGGCGGGTGAGGCGTGCTGTGCGGCGGTAGCCCGCAACTGACCGTCAACGACACTGAGCTGAGTGTGCGGTCGGTCGGCGATCAGCGCGTTGACCGCGTTGACCGCGTCGTCGACCTCCGTGACGGGTGGCTGTGCATTCGGACGGACATCTGCGGTGCTGTGCGCCGCTAACCGGCGGAGGCTGTCGCGCAACTTCAGCGCGTCGTTGAGCTCGTCCTTGCTCGGCTTTCTCGACTGGGTGCTGTCATAGTCGGTGACGGCAGCCAGCCAATCATGCAGTGCGGCAGCGTCAATCAGCTCGTCGTGGACACCGCCGGTGTCTGCCCAGATGGTGTTCATCAGGCGAACCGGCGCTGGCTCGTCAGGCAGTAGCCATGCGGGTGTCCCCGTCGTCACATCCCAATGTTATCACGGGTAAAGCACCTTGCATCCGTTAGAACGTCATGGTAGGAATTCTAACGGAAGAGAACCAACCGATCCGTTAGGCGGATTGCTGAAGGAAAGGAATCCCGAATGACCAACTTCACCCCCGTCGAGCCCGAGGCCGCCACCGGCAAGGCCGCCGACCTGCTCGCCCAGGTGCACAAATCACTGGGACTGACTCCCAACATGACCAAGGTGATGGCCAACAGCCCCGCCCTGCTGCAGGGTTACCTTGCGCTGTCGGGCGCGGTCTCCGACGGGGTATTGACCCCAGCGGTGCGAGAGCGGCTCGCGATCGCCACCGCGGAGCTGAACGGATGCGAGTACTGCCTGTCGGCGCACACCTACATCGGCGCCAACATCGCCAAAGTAGACGCCGACGAGCTCGCAAAGGCGCGCGAAGGTGACTCCCAGGACGCCCGTGTGGCCGCATTGTTGAAGCTGTCCAACACCATCGCCGAGAATGACGGCGACGTTGACGAGGTCGACATCAAGACTGCCCGCGAGGCCGGGGTGACCGAGGAAGAGATCGGTGAAGTGGTGGCCAATCTGGCGCTCAACACCTTGACCAACTACTTCAACGTCTTGGCCCACGTCGACAATGACTGGCCGGTTGTCGCGCTGAAAACCCATCGGAACTAGAGGGCATCGGTTCCCCGCCAGCCAGCGCCCGCAATTCACAGCGTTGGCTGGCGGTGCGCCCAGAGGTCAGTGCGTATTTCACCAGTCACCCACAAGCATCAACGAGGAAGGACACCAACGTGACTGAGCAATTACCACCGTTCCCGCCGTTCGACACCGCCACTGCGATACACAAAGTGCAAGCAGCCGAAGACGCCTGGAACACCCGCGACCCGCACCGCGTCAGCGTGGCCTACACCCCCGACTCGGTGTGGCGCAACCGCGACCACTTCCTCTCCGGCCGCGCAGCAATCGTCGAATTCCTGACCACCAAATGGGAACGCGAACTCGACTACGTGCTCCGCAAAAGCCTGTGGGGATTTCGCGGGAACCGCATCGCCGTACGCTTCCAATACGAATGGCACGACACCAGCCACCAGTGGTATCGCAGCTACGGCAACGAACTGTGGGAATTCAACGACAACGGGCTCATGCGCCGCCGCGAAGCCAGCATCAACGACATTGCCATCATCGAAGCCGACCGCTGCTACTTTGGGCCCCGCCCCGACCACGAACGCGGACCAGGACACGACATACCACTGCAGTGACAGCCGTTTCCGCCGTACCTGCCCGCACAGACCTGAAGGATTGACGACCATGACCACACCGGCAACGTCGGGCGGCCATACCCGCCTGGCCTATATCCTCGGCGTCCCGCTCGCGCCCGACTGCCAGCGCCAGTGGCCCCAAATGGGAGAAGTCGTGCGAGGCGCCGACCTCATCGGCCATGTCGAAAGCAACTTCCCCGAACTCACCCTTGAAGTTGGCCGACGACTCGCGCTCGGCGACGTCATCGTCGTCGAATGGACCGCCAACTACGCCGACAGACGCGTCTATCGCAACGTCATCATCGCCGAGCTTCACGACGATGAGGCCGCCAGCGTCACCGACTACTGGGGCGGACCGACTATCACGCCCGAATGGCGCCGGCCGCTCACTGACCGTCTCGAAATGCCCGGCGATGGAATCTGGAAAGACGCACCACACCTGTCCCACCATTAGCGCCCTCAACCAATCGAGCCGCAGTCCGACCATGATGGGTGTAACCGACGCCAGCAAGTCGCGCTCATCAAGATGCAGTCCGCGGACCACCCGCATGACACCCACGGCAATATTCAAAACCCCGGCGGACGAGTTACGAAACCGTTGACAGCACATACTTTTCCCGCCAACAAAGCCACAAAACGATGAACAACGCACCTAGCGCGCCGACCTACTCCATCGACCAATGGCTCATGGCGCCAACACAAATCGCTGAACCAGCACACGTTTCACACCAGCTCGCTCGACTTGTCACCGCGCTGCGAACCGCCAAACCCGAACAACTCAGCACCAACGACGCACCCGCGACACGGGTTGCCGACCGGCAGGCCGCCGTCCTGGTACTCCTCAAAAGCGCCACAAAAGGCGCCGAAGTGACCCTGTTGCAACCCAGCAATGCGTTACGCGACCATCCAGGCGAAATCGCATTTCCCGGCGGCACGCGCGAACCCACCGACCGTGACCCCGCCGCCACAGCCGTGCGCGAAGCAGCAGAAGAAATAGGCCTCAAACCCCACAGCGTCAAACGACTCATCACCCTTCCCCGACTGCACATTCAGGCCTCAAGCTTCGACGTCACCGCCGTCATCGCCCACTGGCGCCAACCCGGCCCAATTCAGCCCGCCGACCCCACAGAAACACAACGAGTGTTCGGCATCGCACTATCCGACCTCGACGACCCAGACCGCTGGCACACTCACCACGCCGACAACTGGACCGGCCCCGCCACCCTCCTCGACACCACCACCACCAGACTCTGGGGCTACACCGCCGAAATCCTGGCCTACATGCTCGAAACCTCTAAAGCGACCAGATACGCTGGCACCCTACCCACTCTCATCGGCCTTGGACCGATCGACGGGGACCGTTCACTTTCAGTTCGACACCACCGCCGACGGCCGCACCCTCAAGATGCTCAACGTCATCGACGAATTCACCCGCGAAGCGCTCGCGATCAACGCCGATCGCGGCATCGACGCCGACGGCGTCGTCGAGGTGTTGGATCGCTTGGCCCTGCAGCGAGGAGGGCCACATTACGTACGCTTCGACAATGGCCCCGAGTTCGTGGCGCACGCCGTTAGTGACTGGTGCCGATTCAACAGTGCCGGTTCACTTTTCATCGATCCCGGCTCACCGTGGCAGAACGCCTGGATCGAATCGTTCAACGGTCGGCTACGAGATGAACTACTCAACTCGTGGCGTTTTGACTCGTTGCTGGAAGCTCGTGTGATCATCGAAGACTGGCGCTGCGACTACAACGCCAACAGGCCCCACTCCGCCCACGGCGAGTTGACCCCATCCGAGTTCGCTTTACAGTGGGCCACAGCCCATCAACCCCAAGCCTCATAGCGACTGGACCACCAACGGGTCCCCTCACGCGGATCTCAGCGCTGACGCAAGCCACCTATCCGATATAGTGACCCCCTTTTTACTGACAACGCGGATTTGGTGCTGGCAGGCATAGGCATTGCTGATGGACGGCGCGGACTCGCCCGCGTTCCGCAGGGGCGCTGCGGAGTCGCGAAACGAAATGGTTGACGTAGATGATGAGCCAGGACTCGAAGTCGGTTGGGTGATCAGGCGTCTCGCTCAACCGCTCCCGAATGGGGCGATAAATTCCGGCTCACGGGACCGCAGCGCGCCACCGACCCAACTGCGAAACCTTCTGAACCTGCCGAGGCGTGGCCGGGCTGTTCAGCAGTTCCAGGGCTGAGTCCCGCGCGAGGTCGACGATGACATTGAGCGGCTGAATCAGCTTCACCTTCTCGGGCGGATCGAGCCAACCATCTCGCAATCCCTAGCCTGGTTCTTGACAAATGATACAACCGTGCGTAACCCTTTTAAAAAGCATTCAGTGGTTACAGGAGGGTGAAAGTGCGAGACGGGTTGCAGGAGCCGCAGAGGGACCGATGTCGACCGGACATCGCACAAGGTTCGTGAAGCCTTGACGGGTGACCACGAACCGGTAGCGGCACCGAACTCGGAGTCCGAAGCAAGGACTGCGAGCTACCGGGCGCCTGTGGAGATCGTCAAGGAACTCTACGCAAAGTTGACTGCCGGCGATCCAGGCGGCGCTCTCGCCCTGATGTCTGACGACATCGAGTGGATCACCATGATGGACTACCAGGTCGACGGGCGTGGCCCGCAAAAAGTCCTTGAGGGCATGCTGATACCGGCAATGGAAGAGTGGGAACCGTACACGCTGACGCCGCACGAATTCATCTGCGACGGCGATAAAGTCGTATCGGTTGGGCGGTTCAAGGGAACGAACCGTGCGACCGGTAAACATGTGGAGGTTGACTACTCTCACATCTGGGAAATAAAGGGCCACAAGATAGTACGGCACCGCCAATTCATAGACACCGGCAAGATTGAGCCGGCGCGCCATCCCGGCTAGGGCGGCTGCCGCGCAGAGGTCGCCAAGCAAACTTGCGTGGTATCGCTCGAGTGGCGCTCGATCCGCCCACGTGCCGACGATTCTGCCCCTTCCCGGGTTCTCGTCATCGTCGGGCGCGGGTGACTTCGCGTTGGACACGGTTGCTGGAAATCGCTTAGTTCGTCGGCGACTTCCTCAGCAGCACAACACAAAGCTATTGACGTGGCGCAGCAGAACGGAGGATCTAGGCAATGGGTGAAGCGTTGCGGGGTAAGACCGTTGTTGTGGTGGGGCAGGGGGGTGGGATTGCCCGCGCTGTTACGGTTGTGGCTCGTTCTGAGGGCGCTCGAGTCGTGGTTGCCGGCCGCGATGAGGCCCGATTGGCAGCCGCTTACCGCGACACAGGTATCAACGCCGAGCTTGTTGACGTCACCGACGATTCGTCGATTGCGGCCCTTGCTGAACGATTAGGTCCCGTTGACCATGTGGTGTCGGTGGTGTCGGCCCGCGCACGGGGACGACTTGACCAGCTGGAGCGTGCGAGTCTGCTGAAATCGTTTGACACGAAGGTGATCGGGCCACTGATGCTGGCGAAACACTTCGCGGCACAGATCAATCAGGGCGGGTCGTTCGTCCTTTTTTCGGGGTTTCCGGCGTTCAAGATCAATGTCGGTTTTCTTGGGGTGGCGATCACCGACGGTGCGGTCGACTTTTTGACGCGCTCGTTGGCTGTCGAGCTTGCCCCGATCCGGGTCAATGCGATCTCTCCGGGTGTCATTGACTCCGGCGCGTGGGATTCGCTGGGTGAGCAGGGCAAGCGCGACCATTTCGAGAACGTCAGCCGCACGAACTTGGCGCAACGGATAGGGACGGCCGAGGAGGTGGCCGATGCTGCGCTTTTCGCGATGACGAACACATTTGTGACCGGTGTGACGCTGAAGGTCGACGGCGGCCAGCATCTGACGTGATCCATTAGTGACGACTGGGCCGCTGACGACGGCGGTTCACGTTGTCCCGTTGGTGTGTCAGCTGGCGGATGTTCGGTGGCGCCGTACTTTGGCGCGGTTGCCGCACAGTGCCATGGAACACCAGCGTCGGCGGTGGGCTTTGGTGCGGTCGTAGAAAATGATGGTGCAGCCCGGGCATTGCCGGATCAGGGTCGGGTCGGCTTCGACGAGCAGGTGAGCCCAGGCTTGTGCGGAGAGGATCAAAAGCTGGGTGGGCTGTTCCCAGTGCCGCCGCTCATGCAGCAAGAGGGCGTCATTGTCGGGGTTGAGCTGGGTGTAGCGCCGATCCTGCGCCAGCAGCGCATTCAGCTCGTCGATCACATCAGCGGGGAACGGCACCGGGTTTTCGCCCGCCCAGTCCAACAGGATCGGCCGCAGCTTCTCCCGAAGAGTGCGGGCATCCCCGGCGGCGGCGTCGAGTTGATCAGCGCTAAATAGGTCTTCGAGCGCGGCGAGGTCATCGTCGTTGATGAGTCCTGTGCGCGCGAGCCACCGTAGATAATTCGCCCCGTCTCCGATCAATTCGATTGGCTCTGCACCTGGGGAAGGCGTGGCCCGGCTGTTCAGCAGTTCCAGGGCTGGGTGTCCTGCGAGGCCGACGATGACATCGAGTGGCTGCATCGGCCTCACCTCCCGGCGGATCAACCCCATCATCCGGTAACTACTCAGCTTCATGTTGACGGGTTACCAAGCGCAGCGTAGTCTCCGACATGGACGTAACTGTTTAAACATCTTTTCAGTAGTTACATATGACCGACAGGGAGCGAGGCTCGCGATGGGTGCCATCAGCCACAAGAGGATCGATGTCGACGGTCTGGGGGTTTTCGTTCGTGAGTCCGGTGATCGATCGCGACCGACCCTGGTGCTGTTGCCCGGATATCCGTCGAGCACCCGAGCGTATGTGCGGCTCATCGACCGGCTGACCAACCACTGGCATGTCGTCGCGATCGACTACCCCGGTTTTGGTTCCTCTGACCCATTGCCCGGTGAGCCCACCTTCGACGAACTGGCGGTGGTCACCGGTGCCACCATCGATGCGCTCGGCATCAGCGACTATGCGGTGTACATGTTCGACTTTGGTGCACCGGTCGGATTCCGTATCGCCCTCGACCACGACGAGCGGGTCCGCGCCATCATCACCCAAAACGGCAACGCCTACACCGACGGTTTCGGACCGGGCGTCGCCGCGCTAGCGGAGTGGTGGGCCAATAAGGCCGCCGGCGAGGCGACTGTCGACTGGTTCGTCAGCTTGGCCGGGACTCAGCATCAGTGGCAGGCCGGTGCCCGCGACGTCGAACACATCGACCCCGAGCAGGCACTGGCTGATCAGCTCGTGCTGGATCGTCCTGGCCGCGCCGCCTACATGAAGGCCCTGCTGTGGGACTACCAGAACAACGCGCCCCGCTACCCACAGTGGCAGGCGTGGCTGCGCCGCCGCCAACCCGCACTGCTGGCGATCTGGGGCGCGAACGACCCATTCTTCATCCCAGCCGGCGCCCAGGCCTACCGCAACGACGTGCCCGACGCCGAGGTGGTCCTGCTCGACACCGGCCACTTCGCGCTGGAAGAAGAGCTCGATGAAATCGCGCTGCAGATTGAAACACTGATGGCCGCCACCTTCGGGTCGGAATGACGATGACAACCGACACAACTTTTGTCTTGGTTCACGCGGCGTGGGCCGACAGCTCCAGCTGGGCACCAGTGATTCATCGGCTACAGCAGCGCGGGTATAACGTCGTCGCAGCACCGTTGCCACTGACATCGTTCGACGACGACAGCGCAGCGCTCAACCGAGTTCTCGACCGCATCCAAGGACCAACAGTACTCGGCGGTCACGCGTACGCCGGCGCGGTCATCGGCGCGGCAAATACCGATTCGGTGAGGGCGTTGGTTTACGTCGCCGCGATCGCACCCGATGAAGGTGAAACAGTCGCCAGTCTGTTTCATCGCGCCCCTGCCCATCGTCTCGCCCCCGCCCTGGAGCCCGATCATCATGGGTTAATTTGGTTGCCGCACAGCGCTTTCGCGGCAGCGTTCGCACAAAACGCCACCCCCGAACAACACGCCATGCTCGCCGCAGTCCAGCGCCCCCTCTCACCGTCGTGCATCACCGCACCCGCCCCACGGCCCGCCTGGAAAGATCGCCCAAGCTGGTTCCTCATCGCCGAACACGACCGCATGATCGCCGCGGAATCCCAGCACTTCGTCGCCACCCGGATGAACGCAACCATTCACGCCGTTGATGCCGACCATTTACCGATGCTGACCGACCCCGATAGCGTCACCGACATACTGCTCGCGGCGGCCAACCACTCCCAATGAACCGCGACAGCTTGCGATTAACAATCGTGGCCTACGTTTTATTAGAAGCGCATTCGATCAGAACTAGCACACGCCTAGACCTACCGACCGGAGGAGCTATCCCATGATGCGCCGATCGCTCGCCCGCTATCAGTCGGCTTACAACCGAATTACCGTTTCGCTGAACAGATTTGACTGGCTGGCAAATTTATTCTTGCGGCTCAGTGTTGGTTTCATGTTCTTCAGTGGGGCAGTGGGAAAGCTCGGGGGCCTCCGTAAGTTCATTGCGATGTTTGAAGGCCTGGGAATTCTAGGTGCGCCAGTGGTTGCGCCCGCCGTCGCAATGGTCGAACTTGTTGGTGGCGTGGCGCTGATGCTCGGTCTGGCGACGCGAGCGGTGTCTCTTGTGTTGGCGCTCGACATGGTCGGCGCCTTAGTGACGGATATAGGCCCGAGCCTGGCGGAAAAGTATGCCAGCGTGTGGAGCTTCCTGAGTAATTTGTTTTATTCGTCGGAGTGGCTTTTGGTCGGCCTGCTGCTTTTTCTCGTGTGCACCGGAGCGGGTTCCGCCAGTCTCGATGCCCGGATCGATCAGCGCCGGGTGTCATCATAACGCGCGACCGACTCGATATGTTGTTATACAACAGAATCCGTCGCAATGCTTTGTTATGGATCTGCTGCGGCGCGGGTTTCGGTCGCAATGTAATCGCTCCGCCGTTGGACTGTGGGGCGATTGAACTCCGAGTCTTAGCTAGGCGTGCGGGAACGCAGCGAGGTAGGGATCGCACATGCAGTTCACCGACGCGCCCTTCTTGGCTGTCTCGCCCAGAATCGAGCGGGCGGCGGAGTGTGCTACAGCCTGACGGGAGAACGGTGACAGTCGTGAAGTCGATCGATCGGGCGCAGATTTGTTTCACCGCAGTATTCGCGGCGCATGCCCTTGTCTTTTCGTCGTGGGTGGCCCACATCCCGCACGTGAAAAGCGAATTGAGACTCTCCGATGGTGCGCTCGGCAATGCGCTGTTGGGCGCGCCACTGGGTGCTCTCGTCGCGACGGCGCTGTGTATCCGGCTGTTGCCGCGCTGGGGAAGTTACATTCTGGTCCCAGTCAGCCTGGCCGGTTACGCCGCGTCGGGACCCCTTCTGGGCCTGGCCAGGTCTGAACTGAAACTATTCCTTGCACTCATCAGCGTGGGGTTCTTTTTGGGCGGGCTGGATGTCGCAATGAACGTTCAGGCCGCCGCGGTCGAACGCGTGGCCGCGCGGCCGATAATGTCTCGCTTCCATGGGATGCGTAGCGTCGCTGTGCTGCTGGGGTCGCTGGTTGGCGCAGCGTGCGTGAGCGCGCATGTGGGCTTGACCGCCCAGATGACGGTCATCGGGCTCATCGTCATTGTCGTCGTCCGGCCGATCGCCGGCGGCCTGGTCCGCGAACCGGCGCCCACCGTCGGCCAGAAAGCCGCAAGGCCGCAACCATTCAAGAGGAATCCGACCGTCGTCATTCTGTCAGCTGTCGCGTTCGCGTCGTTCCTGTGCGAAGGATCTGCGTCCGATTGGTCAGGCGACTACCTCAATCGAGTCGTCGGCGCGGGGCCCACCGTGGCCGCGCTCAGCTACGTGCCCTTTACCGCAGTTATGGCCCTCACACGGTTGGGCGGCCCCCGGCTATACGAGCGTGTTTCCATCCGCTGGCTGCTGCCATCGTTGGCGCTGTTCGCCGCGGTCGGTCTATGCGTCACGCTGGTCACCGCCAATCTCGTGTTGACCCTGATGGGATTTGCGGCTCTCGGGGCGGGCGTGGCGTTGTTGGTGCCGGCCGCAATGACCGCTGCTTACTCCCCGATTGACGCGGGAACAGCGATCGCTGCAGTCGCCGCGATCGGTTGGGTGGGCTATCTGATCGGTCCACCGTTGATCGGGCAGGTGGCTCAGTGGGCGGGGTTATCCGCTGCGCTGGTAACCGTCCCGATCATGATGACGCTTGTCGCGATCGTAATTCGCTTCACCAACGCGTTTGACGCAGCCGACGCATTTTCCGAGCCCACCGCACCGCATTAACTAGTGGCAGGTCCCCGATAGCCGTCCGCCCGGCTCAAAAGAGCCGGGTTGTGTTGACAACGATGTCAGTTGATCTCGCAGGCCACAAAAACTGCTCTATAGTGGCCGCGACCCATCAACCCCAAGGCCGCATAGCGACTGGACCACCAAACGGGTCCCCCTCATCGACCTCGCTGGCCTGGAATTTCCATCGGCGGCCGATTTTGTGGGCAGGCATCGCCTTATCGGCGATCCATGAGTAAACGGTGTCCTTGGTGACACCTAGGTGGGCGGCGATCTCCTCCGCCGACAACCAAGGCTCAGGCATCGATGCGCCACCTCCCCGTTCAGAACCCGGTTTGAACGGGTATGTGCGTAGCGTAGTGGCGGATGCAGTGGTTTAGTCGACAACTTACGGCCTTTGGCAACTCGGGGTTCTAGTTCAGGCCGGTGAAAATTCTGTCGGCTTCTTTCTGGCGCAGGTGTCGGACGTTCGACCGAGACGCTTCAAGTCGTCTTTCAGCTTCAGAACGAGCGAGACGCTCTCCGGCCAGGGCAGCACGCAACGTCTCGTTCTGCTGTCGCAGTCGTTCTCTTTCGTCTTCGACCCATGTCCCATCGGGGTCGCGAGCTGTCCGAGCAGGTCGGCCACCGTCCGTGACAACGAGCTGTTCTTCTCCCGGAAGGTGCGCAGCTGCTGCTCGGCGAGGAGCGCTCGCTCGCGCCAATTGGCGTCGTCGACCAAACCAGATGCGGGAGCGTCTTTCACGGGTGACGGTTTCATGCGAATCTCTGCTTGCGCGATGAGTTTCCGGGCTTCCTCGTTCTGATAGAGGAAGGTTCGCGAGCAACCGGCCAGGGCGGCGAGATGAGACTTGTCAATCTCAGTCAACTTCTGTTTGAGTAGCCGCTTCAGCGCCTGTTCGACGCTGGCAAGCTTCGTCTGAGCGTCCTTTTTGCGAGCTTCTATCGCCGCGAGTGGCGCGCCCGATTTCTCCGTCATGCGGCCCCCTCGCCTTCCGGTTGGATCGTCAGGATTTCGGGATCGTGGTGGGTGTTTGTTGACCGTTCGTTGAGGTCGATGAGGTCCGATGCCCGCCACCCGTGGTTCCAGATCGGATCGAAGAAGTCCTGGTATGGGTTGCGCAAGTCGACGTTCTTCGCCTGCTCCAGAAGCCCCAGCGTCGACAGCGCCCTCTCCAGTCCGACTATCGCCAGCGACGAACTTTGGAAGAGGCTGTAAACATAGGCCCTTGAAGAGTCATCGGGTGCGTTCTCGGCGTAGGTTGCCCACCGTTCCTCCTGGCGTTTCCAGTAGGCATAGTTCGCGCCGGTGAGGACGAAGTGTTCACAATCGTTGCAGCGCCGTCCCTTTGGGCATTCAGCCCCGCCGACGACAGGCTTGAAGGTGCAAAGCCCGCCCTCGGTCGGGAGTGCTGCGATGTCAACCAGCTTGAGGTGGATGGCGGAATCGGCCGCCGGATCCGGAGTGCGGACGAGTTCGCCGGGTGCGCTGCTTCCGGGTCCCTTCACCCAGACTTGCTGCAAGTAGGGTTCTATCTTGGCCGACGAGATCAGCGTGTAGTGCTCCGACATCCGTTCGGATACGTGACCGAGTATTTGCTTCACCACGACCATGGGTGCGACGGCATCGACGAGGCGCGTTGCGAGGGTATGACGGGCCTGGTGGCTGACGTGCCCAGGCAGTTCGATCTCTTTCAGCCATTGCTTGAAGCGGGCCTGGAACGTCGCGATAGCTATGGCGTTCAGGAAGTGTGAGTTCTGCGCGATGGTGGGGAACAGCGCGATCTTCTGCGCTGTCTTT
>CAWEFM010000002.1:0-32566 GCA_963808345.1 uncultured Actinomycetota bacterium
CACGCGCGCAGAAGCTGGAAGCCGATTTGGCCGAACTGGAGGCCGAAGGCGCGAAGGCCGACGCACGGCGCAAGGTCCGGGACGGCGGTGAGCGCGAGATGCGCCAGCTCCGTGATCGGGCTCAGCGCGAGCTGGACCGGCTCGACGACATCTGGGGCACCTTCATCAAGCTGGCCCCCAAGCAGCTGATAGTCGACGAGAACGTGTACCGGGAAATCGTCGACCGCTACGGCGAGTACTTCACCGGCGCCATGGGCGCGGAGTCGATCCAGAAGCTCATCGAGAACTTCGACATCAACGCCGAGGCCGATTTGCTGCGTGACGTCATCCGGAACGGCAAAGGGCAAAAGAAGCTTCGTGCCCTCAAGCGGCTCAAGGTGGTCGCGGCATTCCAGCAGTCGGGCAACTCGCCGATGGGTATGGTGCTCGACGCCGTCCCGGTGATCCCGCCGGAACTTCGTCCGATGGTGCAGCTCGACGGCGGCAGGTTCGCCACCAGTGACCTCAACGACCTCTACCGCCGGGTGATCAACCGCAACAACCGGTTGAAGCGACTGATCGACCTGGGCGCGCCCGAGATCATCGTCAATAACGAGAAGCGGATGCTGCAGGAGTCGGTGGACGCGCTGTTCGATAATGGACGCCGGGGCAGGCCTGTTACGGGACCTGGCAACCGTCCGCTGAAGTCGTTGAGCGATCTGCTCAAGGGCAAGCAGGGTCGGTTCCGGCAGAACTTGCTCGGTAAGCGCGTCGACTACTCGGGCCGTTCGGTCATCGTGGTCGGGCCGCAGCTCAAGCTGCACCAGTGTGGTCTGCCCAAGCTGATGGCGTTGGAGCTGTTCAAGCCGTTCGTGATGAAGCGGCTGGTCGACCTCAACCACGCGCAGAACATCAAGAGCGCCAAGCGGATGGTAGAGCGTCAGCGTCCGCAGGTGTGGGATGTGCTCGAAGAGGTCATCGCCGAGCACCCGGTGCTGCTGAACCGCGCGCCGACGCTACACCGCCTGGGCATTCAGGCTTTCGAGCCGATGCTGGTGGAGGGCAAGGCGATTCAGCTGCACCCGTTGGTGTGTGAGGCGTTCAACGCCGACTTCGACGGCGACCAGATGGCGGTGCACTTGCCACTCTCGGCCGAGGCGCAGGCCGAGGCCCGCATCCTGATGTTGTCGAGCAACAACATCCTGTCGCCGGCGTCCGGCCGTCCGCTGGCCATGCCCCGACTGGACATGGTGACCGGGCTGTACTTTCTGACCACCGAGGTCGACGGCGACAAAGGCGCCTACCAGCCGGCCGCCGACGGCCAGCACGAGGTCGGCGTGTACTCCTCGCCGGCCGAGGCGATCATGGCCTCCGACCGTGGCGTGCTGTCGGTGCGCGCCAAGATCAAGGTGCGACTGACGCAGCTGCGTCCGCCCGCCGAGATCGAGGCCGAGCGGTTCGGCGCGCACGGCTGGCGGCCGGGTGACGCCTGGCTGGCCGACACGACGCTGGGCCGGGTGTTGTTCAACGAGCTGCTGCCGCTGGGCTATGCGTTCGTGAACAAGCAGATGCACAAGAAGGTGCAGGCCGCCATCATCAACGACCTGGCCGAGCGTTACCCGATGATCGTGGTGGCGCAGACCGTGGACAAGCTGAAGGACGCCGGTTTTTACTGGGCGACTCGAAGCGGCGTCACGGTGTCCATGGCCGATGTGCTGGTGCCGCCGCGTAAGCAGGAGATCCTCGACGCCTACGAAGCCCGGGCCGACAAGGTCGAAAAGCAGTTCCAGCGCGGTGCTGTGAACCACGACGAGCGCAACGAGGCGCTGGTGGAGATCTGGAAGGAAGCCACCGACGAGGTCGGTCAGGCGCTGCGCGAGCACTACCCGGTCGACAACCCGATCATCACGATCGTCGACTCGGGTGCCACCGGCAACTTCACCCAGACCCGCACGCTGGCCGGCATGAAGGGCTTGGTGACCAACCCGAAGGGTGAGTTCATCCCGCGTCCGGTCAAGTCGTCGTTCCGCGAAGGCCTGACGGTGCTGGAGTACTTCATCAACACCCACGGCGCCCGTAAGGGTCTGGCGGACACCGCGTTGCGGACCGCGGACTCCGGCTACCTGACCCGTCGTCTGGTGGACGTGAGCCAGGACGTCATCGTCCGCGAGCACGACTGCCAGACCGAGCGCGGCATCGTCGTCGAGCTGGCCGAGCGTCAGCCCGACGGCACGCTGATCCGCGACCCGTTCATCGAGACGTCGGCCTACGCCCGCACATTGGGCACCGACGCCGTCGATAGCGACGGCAACGTCGTCGTGGCGCGCGGTCACGACCTCGGTGACCCGTCCATCGACGCCCTGCTTGCGGCGGGCATCACGCAGATCAAGGTCCGTTCGGTGCTGACCTGCACGACCGGCACCGGCGTGTGCGCCACCTGCTACGGACGTTCGATGGCCACCGGCAAGCTGGTCGACATCGGAGAAGCCGTCGGCATCGTGGCCGCGCAGTCCATCGGTGAACCCGGTACGCAGCTGACGATGCGGACGTTCCACCAGGGTGGTGTCGGTGAGGACATCACCGGCGGTCTGCCTCGGGTCCAGGAGCTCTTCGAGGCCCGCGTGCCCCGTGGGAAGGCGCCGATCGCCGACGTCACCGGCCGGGTCCGGCTGGAGGACGACGAGCGGTTCTTCAAGATCACCATCGTCCCCGACGATGGCGGCGAGGAAGTGGTCTACGACAAGCTGTCCAAGCGGCAGCGTCTGCGGGTGTTCAAGCACGAGGACGGTACCGAGCGGCTGCTCACCGACGGCGACCACGTCGAGGTCGGCCAGCAGTTGATGGAAGGCTCCGCCGACCCGCACGAGGTGCTGCGGGTGCAGGGCCCCCGCGAGGTGCAGATCCACCTCGTCAAGGAGGTCCAAGAGGTCTACCGGGCGCAGGGTGTGTCGATTCACGACAAGCACATCGAGGTGATCGTGCGGCAGATGCTGCGTCGCGTCACCATCATCGACTCGGGTTCGACGGAGTTCCTGCCCGGTTCGCTGATAGACCGTGCCGAGTTCGAGGCGGAGAACCGTCGAGTGGTGGCAGAGGGCGGCGAACCCGCCGCCGGTCGTCCGGTGCTGATGGGGATCACCAAGGCGTCGCTGGCTACCGACTCATGGCTGAGCGCGGCGTCGTTCCAGGAGACCACCCGGGTGCTGACCGATGCGGCGATCAACTGCCGTAGCGACAGGCTCAACGGTCTGAAGGAGAACGTGATCATCGGTAAGCTCATCCCGGCGGGTACCGGCATCAACCGTTACCGCAACATCCAGGTGCAGCCCACCGAGGAGGCCCGGGCGGCGGCGTACACGATCCCGTCGTATGAGGATCAGTACTACAGCCCGGACTTCGGTCAGGCCACCGGTGCCGCGGTTCCGCTGGACGACTACGGCTATTCGGACTACCGGTAGCTGCGCGAGCAGACGCAGAAGCCCCCGACACGCCTAGCGTTCGGGGGCTTTTGCGTCTGCTGGGCGCAGTTGTCCCCAGCGTCAACCGCGTTGACTGGCCGCTGCACGCGCGCCCTACCCATGCTTTCAGCGTGCGTGCTGACGGGCTGGCGACTACCGCCGAACTGCTGACGCTGATGTCCCGTAAGCGCCTGGCCGAGCTCGTGCGCGTGGGCGCTGTCGTCCGGGTGTGGCACGGGGTCTACGCGTTCGGCGAGCCCGACGCGCTGACCAGGCTGGCTGCTCTGGATCTGACGACAAACCGGCCGATCGTAGCGTGTATGGGCACCGCGGCGGCACTGCACGGCTTCGACACCGAGAACACCTCGCGCATCCACATCCTCGATCCGGGCGTGCGAATGCGGCCGAGCAGGAGTCTCATGGTGCATCAGCGCCTGGGCGCGCCGCTGCGACGGGTGAACGGTCGGATGGCGACAGCGCCGGCGTGGACAGCGGTCGAGGTGGCCCGAACGTTGCGGCGTCCGCGTGCCCTGGCCACCTTCGACGCGGCACTCCATGCCGCCGCTTGCACTGAAACCGAGCTGCGCACGGCGGTCCGCGAGCAAAGTGGCCGTCGCGGCATCGTCAAGGTCCGGGCTTTGATCGACTACGCCGATGGCCGTGCGGAGTCGGCGATGGAAACCGAAGCACGCCTGCTCTTCGTCGACGGCGGACTGCCTATGCCTGAGCTGCAGCACGTCATCGTCGATCGCTACAACAGGCAGTGGCGCGTCGACTTCGCTTGGCCCCAGGCGATGGTGGTCGCCGAATACGACAGTGTGCAATGGCATGTGGGCCGCGACGCCCTGCTGCACGATCGGCTGAAGACCGCCCGACTGCAGGAGTGCGGCTGGCTGACCATCCCTATGACGGTCGACGACATTCGGGGCGACCCGATCGGCCTCGTCGCCCGCATCAATTTTCACTTGGAGGCCCATTTAGCCGGCTGAACAGACGTTAAAGTCCCGAAATTGTCGGCGTGTCAGGGGCTTTTGCGTCTGGTGGCCGAGCAGGGCTTGGCGAACACCGATGGAGGAACAGCCCACTAGACTGGCCGCCGTGCTGATCGGTTCACATGTGCGAACAGAGGACCCGCTCGCCGCGGCGCAGGCCGACGGCGCTGACGTCGTGCAGTTCTTCCTCGGTAACCCGCAGAGCTGGAAGAAGCCCAAACCGCGCGACGATGCCGCCGCGCTGTGGCATTCGGCCGTGCCGCTGTATGTGCACGCGCCGTATCTGATCAACGTCGCCTCGGCGAATAACCGCGTGCGAATCCCGTCCCGCAAGATCCTGCAGGACACCTGCGACGCGGCCGCCGACATCGGCGCCACTGCGGTCATCGTGCACGGCGGCCACGCCGACGACAACGACATCGACGCGGGATGTGAACGCTGGCGCAAGGCGATGCAGCGGCTGGAAACCGATGTTCCGGTGTATCTGGAGAACACCGCGGGCGGCGAGCACGCCATGGCTCGATACTTCGACACGATCGCACGGCTTTGGGAGGACATCGGCGACACCGGAATCGGCTTCTGCCTCGACACCTGTCACGCCTGGGCGGCGGGGGAGGCGCTGATCGATGCCGTCGACCGCGTCAAACGCATCACCGGCCGCATTGACCTGCTGCACTGCAACGACTCCCGCGACGCCGCAGGTTCCGGCGCTGACCGGCACGCCAATCTCGGCAAGGGCCAGATCGACCTCGACCTGCTGGTGGAGGTGGTCAAGGCTGCCGGCGCGCCGGTGATCTGCGAGACGTCCGACGTCGGCCGGAAGACCGACATCGCATTCTTACGCAAATGCCTCAGCGGCTAGCGTTACAACACTTGTGCGATTGTCGAAATAATGTAACAGTGGTTCCCATGCCCGACACCCATGTGGTCACCAATCAGGTTCCGCCGCTGCAAAACTACAACTCCGCGTCGTCGCCGGTACTCATTGAGGCGCTGATCCGCGAAGGAGGTCAGTGGGGCCTCGACGAAGTCACCGAGGTCGGCGCGATCTCCGGATCAATGCAGACCCAACGCTGGGGTGAGTTGGCCGACCGCAACCGGCCCACGCTGCGCACCCACGACCGCTACGGCCACCGGGTCGACGAGGTCGAATACGACCCGGCCTACCACGAGCTGATGCGCGCCGCGATCGAACACGGTCTGCACGCCGCGCCGTGGGCCGACGACCGCGCGGGGGCTCATGTCGTCCGCGCCGCGAAGACGTCGGTGTGGACCGCCGAGCCCGGCCATCTGTGCCCCATCTCGATGACCTACGCCGTCGTCCCGGCGCTGCGCTGCAATCCCGAACTGGCCGCCGTCTATGAACCGCTGCTGACCAGCCGGCACTACGACCCGGAGCTGAAGCTGCCGGCCACCAAGATCGGGATCACCGCCGGAATGTCGATGACTGAGAAGCAGGGCGGCTCCGACGTCCGCGCCGGCACCACCGAAGCCGCCCGCAACGCCGACGGCACCTATCGCCTCACCGGCCACAAGTGGTTCACCTCAGCGCCGATGTGCGACATCTTCCTGGTACTCGCGCAGGCGCCCGGCGGGCTGTCGTGTTTCCTGCTGCCCCGGATACTGCCCGACGGAACCCGCAACCGGATGTTTCTGCAGCGGCTCAAGGACAAGCTCGGCAACCACGCCAACGCGTCGGCCGAAGTGGAATACGACGGCGCCACCGCGTGGCTGGTGGGCGAGGAGGGCCGCGGCGTGTCGACCATCATCGAGATGGTCAACCTGACCCGGCTCGACTGTGCGCTGGGCAGCGCCACCAGCATGCGCACCGGCGTCACCCACGCTATGCACCACGCGCAGTACCGCAAGGTGTTCGGCGCGTATCTGATCGACCAGCCGTTGATGCGCAACGTCCTTGCCGACTTGGCGGTGGAGGCCGAGGCCGCCACCATGGTGGCGATGCGGATGGCCGGCGCCACCGACAACGCGGTGCGCGGTGACCAGACCGAGGCCCTGCTGCGTCGCATCGGCTTGGCGGCCACCAAATACTGGGTCTGTAAACGCGCCACTCCGCATGCGGCCGAGGCGATGGAATGTCTGGGCGGCAACGGCTACATCGAAGATTCCGGCATGCCGCGGCTGTACCGCGAGGCGCCGCTGATGGGCATCTGGGAAGGCTCCGGCAATGTCAGCGCGCTGGACACGCTGCGTGCCATGGCGACCCGGCCGGAATGCGTCGAGGTGCTTCTCGACGAGCTGGCCAAGACCGCGGGCCAGGATCAGCGGCTGGACGCCCACGTCGAGCGGCTGCGCGCGCAACTCGCCGACTACAGCGATCTTGAGGCCGTCCAGTACCGCGCCCGCAGCATCGCCGAGCACATTTGTCTGGCGCTGCAGGGTTCGCTGCTGATCCGGCACGGGCATCCAGCGGTCGCCGAGGCGTTTTTGACGACTCGGCTGGACCGGCAGTGGGGCGGTGCTTTCGGCACCATGCCCACCGGCCTGGACGTCGCCCCGATACTCGAGCGCGCTCTGGTCAAGGGATGACGCGCGCCGGCGACAGTCGAGCAAGAGCGGTGAGGTGGGGGCACCTCCCGCTTGCGGGGGAAGAGCGGCGCTGATGACCCACGCGATCAGGCCGGTCGACTTCGACAACCTCAAGACGATGACCTACGAGGTCACCGACCGGGTTGCGCGGATCACCTTCAACCGGCCCGATAAAGGCAACGCCATCGTCGCCGACACCCCGCTCGAACTGTCGGCATTGGTGGAGCGCGCTGATCTGGATCCCGACGTTCACGTCATCCTGGTGTCGGGTCGCGGCGAGGGTTTCTGCGCCGGCTTCGACCTCTCGGCCTATGCGGACCGGACCTCGTCAGCGGGCGGCACCGGCGCCTACCGGGGCACCGTGTTGGACGGGAAAACCCAGGCGGTCAATCACTCGCCGAACCAGCCGTGGGATCCGGTGATCGACTACCAGATGATGAGCCGCTTCGTGCGCGGCTTCTCCAGCCTGATGCACGCCGACAAGCCGACCGTGGTCAAGATCCACGGGTATTGCGTTGCCGGCGGCACCGACATCGCGCTGCACGCCGATCAGGTAGTCGCCGCCGCAGACGCCAAGATCGGGTACCCGCCGACCCGGGTTTGGGGGGTTCCGGCCGCTGGGCTGTGGGCGCACCGGCTGGGTGATCAACGCGCGAAACGGCTGCTGCTGACCGGTGATTGCATCACCGGCGCACAGGCAGCCGCATGGGGCCTGGCGGTTGAGGCGCCGCCGCCGGAGGAGCTCGACAAGCGCACCGAGCGTCTCGTCGAGCGGATCGCCGCGGTGCCGGTCAACCAACTCATCATGGTCAAGCTGGCGCTCAACTCCGCGCTGTTGCAGCAGGGGGTGGCCACCAGCCGGATGGTCAGCACCGTGTTCGACGGTGTCGCCCGCCACACGCCCGAGGGCCATGCGTTCGTCGCCGATGCGGTCGCGCACGGCTTCCGCGACGCGGTGCGCCACCGCGACGAGCCGTTCGGCGACTACGGTCGCCAAGCTTCCCCGGTGTAGACAGGATCAGCCGATGCCCGAACCGCTGAAGCGCATGACGGCCCGGTCGGTAGTGCTCAGCGTGCTGCTCGGAGCTCATCCCGCGCGGGCCAGTGTCAGCCAATTGCTCGCTCTCACAGCGGATTTCGGTATCAAGGAGCCGACGTTGCGGGTCGCGCTGACCCGGATGGTGAGCGCCGGTGACCTGGTCCGATCCGCGGAAGGCTACCGGCTGTCCGACCGGCTGCTGATCCGCCAGCGCCGGCAGGACGACGCCATGCACCCGCGGGTCCACGCCTGGCACGGTGAGTGGACGACACTGGTTGTGACCAGCGTCGGCACCGACGCCCGCACCCGCGCAACATTGCGCAACACGTTGCAGCGCAGACGTTTCGGTGAACTTCGTGAAGGCGTGTGGATGCGGCCGGACAACCTTGGGCCCGACTTGGAGGCCGAGGTATGTGATCGGGTCCGGGTACTGCGGGCCCGCGACACGGCGCCGGTCGAGTTAGCCCGACTGCTGTGGGACCTTCCCGGGTGGGTGCTGGCGGGGCAGCAGCTGCTCGACCAGATGGCGGCTGCCTTTGACATCCCCGGTCGATTCGTGGTCGCCGCGGCGATGGTCCGCCACCTGCTCACCGATCCGATGTTGCCGGCCGCACTGCTGCCGGACGATTGGCCGGGGGCGCGGCTGCGTGCGGCCTACACCGACTTCGCCAGCGAGCTGACCGGTCGGCGCGACCAGATTCAATTAGCGGAGGCGAAGTGAGCGATTCCGTCCGCGTCGAACGCAACGGCGCAGTCACCACCGTGGTCATCAATCGTCCGGAAGCCCGCAACGCGGTGAACGGGCCCACTGCCGCCGCCCTGTACGAGGCATTCGAGCAGTTCGACGGCGACGACCGCGTGTCCGTTGCGGTGTTGTGCGGCGACAACGGAACATTCTGTGCGGGCGCCGACCTGAAAGCTTTCGGTACTCCGGACGCCAACGCGGTGCATCGGACCGGGCCCGGCCCGATGGGCCCGACCCGGATGGTGCTGAGCAAACCGGTGATCGCCGCAGTCAGCGGTTACGCCGTCGCCGGCGGTCTGGAGTTGGCCCTATGGTGCGACCTGCGGGTCGCTGAGGAGGACGCCGTGTTCGGCGTCTTCTGCCGGCGCTGGGGTGTGCCGCTCATCGACGGCGGCACTATCCGGTTGCCACGGCTGATCGGCCACTCCCGCGCGATGGACATGATCCTCACCGGTCGCGCAGTGGCGGCCGAGGAAGCGCTGGCCATCGGGTTGGCCAACCGCGTCGTGCCGAAAGGCCAGGCCCGCCGGCATGCCGAAGAGCTGGCAGCGCAACTGGCCGCGCTGCCACAGCAGTGCTTGCGATCGGACCGGATGTCGACGCTGCACCAGTGGGGGGCACCGGAGACCGAAGCCCTCGACTTCGAGTTCGCCAGCATCGCCCGGGTCGCTGTGGAAGCAAACGAAGGCGCCGGACGGTTCGCCGGCGGCGCCGGCCGGCACGGCGCGGCGGTCTGAGGCCGTCAGCCCTTGTTGATGGTGTTGCTCTGACCGAGATTCTCGACCTTCGGGTCACCGTCTTTGTAGGTAATGCTGTTGTTCAGCCCCACCACGGTGAGTTGCTTGTCGATCTTGTCGAACGTGATCTTGTTGTCGGCGCCGCCGATGCTGACACTCGAGCAGGTGCCCTTAACGGTCAGCGTGTTGTTGGAACCACCAACGTTCAACCCTTTGCCGTCGGCGCAGTCAAGGTCGGCCGTCGTCCCGAACGACCCGTAGTTGAGGGTGTTGCCGATCTGAATCTGTGCGGTCGAGCTTCCCGGCGTTGACGTTGCCGGATTGGCGCTGGTCGCCGCGGTCGAGCTGCCCGCCGAGGTGCTGGCCGGGTTGCCGGTGGTGTTCTTCTTGCTGCAGCCGGCCACCCCGAGTGTCGCGGGCGTCAGCGCGACGGCCAGGACAATCGCTCCGGCCGCCAAGCCACGGGAGTCGGTGATGTGCAGGCGCATTATTCCTCGATTCGTCGGTAAACGGATTGGGCGGTCGGCTCAGCTTGGGCTGTCTATTCAGCGAGCATCCTTCCGCCTCGCCGTGACCTGCTGCACAGGAAGCCTACGTAACTTTGCCGAAGCGTTAGCACTGTTCGGCCATTTGCCGAACCACCGCCGGACAGCTGGCACGTCCGCGCGGCGAGCGTCAACTAGAGTTCTTCGCCATGGCAGCTCAGCCGGAAATCCCAGGCGGTCGCTCGCGCGGTGGCGGCCGCGGCGGGGCCCGGCCGGCCAAGCTGAGCCGCGACATCATCGTCAACGCCGCCTTGACGTTTCTGGATCGCGAGGGCTGGGACGCGCTGACGATCAACGCGCTCGCCATGCACCTCGGTACCAAAGGGCCGTCGTTGTACAACCATGTGGACAGCCTGGACGACCTGCGTCGCACCGTCCGGATGCGGGTGATCGGCGACATCATCACGATGCTGAGCCGTGCCGGGGAAGGCCGCGCCCGCGACGACGCGGTGTTGGTCATGGCCGGTGCCTACCGCAGCTACGCCCATCACCACCCCGGCCGGTATTCGGCCTTCACCCGGATGCCGTTAGGCGGCGACGATCCGGAATACACCGCCGCGACGAAGGGGGCGGCCACGCCGGTGATCTCGGTGTTGTCGTCTTACGGTCTCGACGGCGAAGAGGCTTTCTACGCGGCGCTGGAGTTTTGGTCGGCGCTGCACGGGTTCGTCCTGCTGGAGATGACCGGGGTCATGGATGACGTCGACACCGACGCGGTGTTCTCCGACATGGTGTTGCGGCTGGCCGCAGGGTTGCAGCGCCGCAGTGCACCCTTCCAGTGATCGACCATGCTGCACGCCGAGGTCTGAACAGCAGCGGGTCTGCGCCGCTTTGACCTGCACGACTAACGGCGGGTATTGTGAAGGTTTGTGCCTGGCGGCTCGAGGCGCCTACGGTGACCTGAGGCGCGTTCGCCGGGCCAATTCGCATGTCCATCTCGCAACGGATCAGTCCGTCGCGGACGCATGCGAAACATCCGGCCGCGGTGCCACTGCGGCGGGTGTAACAGCAGGACACAGACGTACGACAGCGATTCAGGAAGCCGGTAGATGCCAACCATTCAGCAGCTGGTCCGCAAGGGTCGCCGCGACAAGATCAATAAGGTCAAGACCGCGGCCCTCAAGGGCAGCCCGCAGCGCCGTGGCGTGTGCACCCGCGTGTACACCACCACTCCGAAGAAGCCGAACTCGGCGCTTCGCAAGGTCGCGCGCGTGAAGCTGACCAGTCAGGTCGAGGTGACGGCTTACATTCCCGGCGAAGGTCACAACCTGCAGGAGCACTCGATGGTGCTGGTGCGTGGCGGCCGGGTGAAGGACCTGCCCGGTGTGCGCTACAAGATCATCCGCGGCTCGCTGGACACCCAGGGCGTGAAGAACCGCAAGCAGGCTCGTAGCCGCTACGGCGCCAAGAAGGAGAAGAGCTAGTGCCGCGCAAAGGGCCTGCGCCCAAGCGTCCATTGGTCAACGACCCGGTCTACGGATCGCAGTTGGTCACCCAGCTGGTCAATAAAATTCTGATGCAGGGGAAGAAATCCCTGGCTGAGCGCATTGTATATGCAGCGCTCGAACAAGCCCGCGACAAGACCGGCACCGATCCGGTAATCACGCTCAAGCGGGCTCTCGACAACGTCAAGCCGGCTTTGGAGGTGCGCAGCCGCCGCGTCGGTGGTGCGACCTACCAGGTGCCCGTCGAGGTGCGTCCGGACCGGTCCACCACATTGGCACTGCGTTGGCTGGTCAGCTTCTCGCGGCAACGCCGGGAGAAAACCATGATCGAGCGCCTGGCGAACGAGATCTTGGACGCCAGCAATGGCCTGGGGGCCGCCGTCAAACGACGCGAGGACACCCACAAAATGGCCGAGGCAAACCGCGCGTTCGCGCACTATCGCTGGTGAGAACTGCCGACGGCCTCATCGCAGAGTGCCGGGCGCAACCGACAGCTAACTGAGTAACTGAAAGAGTGGGAAGACTTCTGTGGCACAGAAGGACGTGTTGACCGACCTGACGAAGGTCCGCAACATCGGCATCATGGCGCACATCGACGCCGGCAAAACGACGACGACCGAACGCATCCTCTATTACACCGGAATCAGCTACAAGATCGGTGAGGTGCACGACGGCGCCGCCACGATGGATTGGATGGAGCAGGAGCAGGAGCGGGGAATCACCATTACCTCCGCGGCGACGACCTGTTTTTGGAACGACAACCAGATCAACATCATCGACACCCCGGGACACGTCGACTTCACCGTCGAGGTGGAGCGCAGCCTGCGTGTGCTCGACGGTGCCGTGGCGGTGTTCGACGGAAAGGAAGGCGTCGAGCCGCAATCCGAGCAGGTCTGGCGGCAGGCCGACAAGTACGACGTGCCGAGGATCTGCTTCGTCAACAAGATGGACAAGATCGGCGCCGACTTCTACTTCTCGGTGCGGACCATGGAGGAGCGGTTGGGCGCCAACGTCATACCGATCCAGCTGCCCGTCGGTTCCGAGGGCGACTTCGAAGGCATCGTGGACCTGGTCGAGATGAACGCCAAGGTCTGGCGCGGCGAGACGAAGCTCGGCGAGACCTACGACACCGTCGAGATCCCCGCCGAACTTCAAGAAAAGGCCGACGAGTACCGCACCAAGTTGCTCGAGGCGGTTGCCGAGACCGACGAATCGCTGCTGGAGAAATATTTCGGGGGCGAAGAACTGTCGACCGCGGAGATCAAGGGTGCGCTGCGCAAGCTCACCATCAGTTCCGAGGCCTACTTGGTGCTGTGCGGCAGCGCGTTCAAGAACAAGGGCGTGCAGCCGATGCTCGACGCCGTCATCGACTACCTGCCCTCGCCGCTGGACGTGCCACCCGCCGAAGGTCACGTGCCCGGCAAAGAGGACGAGCTGATCACGCGCAACCCGTCGACCGACGAGCCGTTTTCGGCGCTGGCGTTCAAGGTTGCCACGCACCCCTTCTTCGGCAAGCTGACGTACGTCCGGGTGTACTCCGGCACCGTCGATTCGGGCAGCCAGGTCATCAACGCGACCAAGGGCAAAAAGGAGCGGCTGGGCAAGCTGTTCCAGATGCACTCCAACAAGGAGAACCCGGTCGAGCGGGCTTCGACCGGTCACATCTACGCGGTGATCGGACTGAAGGACACCACCACCGGTGACACCTTGAGCGACCCGAACCAGCAGATCGTGCTCGAGTCGATGACCTTCCCCGATCCGGTGATCGAAGTGGCCATCGAGCCGAAGACCAAGAGCGACCAGGAGAAGCTGAGCCTGTCGATTCAGAAGCTCGCCGAAGAGGACCCCACCTTCAAGGTTCACCTGGACCAGGAGACCGGCCAGACCGTGATCGGCGGCATGGGCGAGTTGCACCTCGACATCCTCGTCGACCGCATGCGCCGCGAGTTCAAGGTCGAGGCCAACGTCGGCAAGCCGCAGGTCGCCTACAAGGAGACCATCAAGCGGACGGTGGAAAAGGTGGAGTTCACCCACAAGAAGCAGACGGGTGGCTCGGGCCAGTTCGCCAAGGTGCTGATCAGCCTCGAGCCCTTCCACGGCGAGGACGGCGCCACCTACGAGTTCGAGAACAAGGTCACTGGTGGGCGCATCCCGCGTGAGTACATCCCGTCAGTGGACGCCGGCGCGCAGGACGCCATGCAGTACGGCGTGCTCGCCGGCTACCCACTGGTGAACTTGAAGGTCACACTGCTCGACGGCGCCTTCCACGAGGTCGACTCGTCGGAGATGGCGTTCAAGATCGCCGGTTCGCAGGTGCTGAAAAAGGCTGCGCAGCAAGCGCACCCGGTCATCCTGGAGCCAATCATGGCTGTCGAGGTCACCACGCCCGAGGACTACATGGGCGATGTGATCGGCGACCTGAACTCCCGCCGTGGCCAGATCCAGGCCATGGAGGAGCGCAGCGGTGCACGTGTCGTCAAGGCGCACGTGCCGTTGTCGGAGATGTTCGGCTACGTCGGCGACCTGCGGTCGAAGACCCAGGGCCGGGCGAACTACTCCATGGTGTTCGACTCGTACTCCGAAGTGCCGGCGAACGTGTCGAAAGAGATCATCGCGAAGGCGACGGGCCAGTGACCGAAGGCGGCGGCGAGTAAGCGAAGCTTACGAGTGAGGAGCCGAGCAATAGGCACTGACGGCGGGGAGTACCCTTTTGCGGTCACTACCGCGGCACAACTGAAGAAATCAAACCTGCTGTAACAAGCACCAACAAGTCCAGGAGGACACAGAAGTGGCGAAGGCGAAGTTCGAGCGGACGAAGCCGCACGTCAACATCGGGACCATCGGTCACGTTGACCACGGCAAGACCACCCTTACCGCGGCGATCACAAAAGTTCTGCATGACAAGTACCCGAACCTCAACGAGTCGCGCGCCTTCGACCAGATCGACAACGCGCCCGAAGAGCGTCAGCGCGGTATCACCATCAACATCTCCCACGTGGAGTACCAGACCGAGAAGCGTCACTACGCACACGTCGACGCTCCGGGCCACGCCGACTACATCAAGAACATGATCACCGGTGCCGCGCAGATGGACGGCGCGATCCTGGTGGTCGCCGCCACTGACGGCCCGATGCCGCAGACCCGTGAGCACGTGCTGCTGGCTCGTCAGGTCGGTGTGCCCTACATCCTGGTCGCGCTGAACAAAGCCGACATGGTCGACGACGAGGAGCTGCTCGAGCTCGTCGAGCTGGAGGTCCGCGAATTGCTGGCCGCCCAGGAGTTCGACGAGGACGCGCCGGTCGTGCGGGTATCTGCGCTGAAGGCGCTCGAGGGCGACACCAAGTGGGTCGAGTCGGTCGAGGAGTTGATGAACGCCGTCGACGAGTCTATTCCGGACCCGGTCCGCGAGACCGAGAAGCCGTTCCTGATGCCCGTCGAGGACGTCTTTACCATCACCGGCCGCGGCACCGTGGTCACCGGTCGGGTGGAGCGCGGCAAGATCAACGTAAACGAGGAAGTCGAGATCGTCGGCATCAAGCCAACCAGCACCAAGACCACTGTCACCGGTGTGGAGATGTTCCGCAAGCTGCTCGACCAGGGTCAGGCCGGCGACAACGTCGGGCTGCTGCTGCGTGGTATCAAGCGTGAGGACGTCGAGCGCGGCCAGGTCGTCATCAAACCCGGCACCACCACCCCGCACACCGAGTTCGAAGGCCAGGTCTACATCTTGTCCAAGGACGAGGGCGGCCGGCACACGCCGTTCTTCAACAACTACCGTCCGCAGTTCTACTTCCGCACCACCGACGTGACCGGTGTAGTGACGTTGCCGGAGGGCACCGAGATGGTGATGCCCGGCGACAACACCAACATCTCGGTGAAGCTGATCCAGCCCGTCGCCATGGACGAGGGTCTGCGGTTCGCGATCCGCGAAGGTGGCCGCACCGTCGGCGCCGGCCGGGTCATCAAGATCAACAAATAGTTCGATCAGCCAAAGCGGCGCTCATCCCGGGTGCCGCGAACGTCGACTTGTCGGGTCGCGACCTCGCAGATTCGCCCGACAAGTCGACGTTGGTGAGGTTATCGTCGCCGGGCTGCGCTGATGGCCCGCCTCCTCCTCCTCATCGCTTCGCTCTGCATCGTCGCCGGGCTGAAACACGTGTCAGTTCGCTGCTAGCCTGATCCGCAGTCGGCGAAAGGGGCAGCCATGACGGCACAGCCGGGAACACTGCATGGGCGAGTCGCTTTCGTGACCGGAGCAGCACGCGGTCAGGGGCGCTCACATGCGGTGCGGCTGGCCCGCGAAGGCGCGGACATCATTGCTCTGGACATCTGCTCGCCCGTCAACACCATCACTTACCCGGCGGCCACCGCAGAGGATCTCGCCGAGACGGTCCGCGCTGTGGAGGCCGAGGGCCGCAAAGTGCTGGCCCGCGAAGCCGACACCCGCGACGACGCGGCGTTGCGTCAGTTGGTGGCCGACGGAGTCGAGCAGTTCGGTCGGCTCGACATCCTGGTGGCCAACGCCGGCGTGCTGAGTTGGGGTCGCGTCTGGGAGCTCACCGACGAACAGTGGGACACCGTCATCGCGGTCAACTTGACCGGCACCTGGCGCACTCTGCGTGCTGTGATCCCGGCGATGATCGAGGCAGGCAACGGTGGAGCGATCGTGGTCGTCAGCTCGGCCGCCGGCATCAAGGCCACTCCGGGCAACGGGCACTACACGGCGACGAAATACGGCCTCGTCGGACTGACCAACACGCTGGCACTGGAGCTCGGTGAGTTCGGCATCCGCGTCAACTCCATCCACCCGTACTCCGTCGACACCCCCATGATCGAAACCGACGCGCTGATCGAAATGTTAGGCAAGCATTCCAATTTCGCGCACAGCTTTCCGCCCATGCCGGTACAGCCGAAAGGCTTCATGACACCCGACGAGGTGTCCGACGTCGTCGTGTGGCTGGCCGGCGACGGCTCGGGCACGTTGTCCGGCGCGCAGATACCCGTCGACAAGGGCGCTCTGAAGTATTAGCTCCTGCCGTCGCCGCGACCGGCATCGTGTATGAACTCCCCGTGACCAGTAGCGCAAAGGGCAACGGATCAGACAGGGGAATAGTGATCGTCGGCGGGGGCCTGGCGGCCACCCGAACCGCCGAGCAATTACGTCGGGCCGGCTACGCCGGTCCGCTCGCAATCGTCAGCGACGAGGTGCATCTCCCGTACGACCGGCCACCGCTGTCCAAGGAAGTCTTGCGCGGTCAGGTCGACGATGTGACCCTCAAACCGCGCGAGTTCTTTGACAACCACAGCATCGCTCTGCGCTTGGGTTCCGCGGCAACCGGCCTGGACACCGCCAATCAGACGGTGACCCTCGACGATGGATCGCAACTCGGCTACGACGAACTGATCATCGCCACAGGGCTTGTGCCTAAGCGAATTTCGGCCTTTCCCGACCTGGAAGGCATCCGGGTCCTGCGGTCGTTCGACGAGAGCCTGGCCTTGCGCCGACACGCGGCGGAGGCACGTCGCGCAGTCATCGTGGGTGCGGGATTCATCGGCTGTGAAGTGGCGGCCAGTCTGCGTCGCCTGGAGGTAGACGTCGTGTTGGTGGAGCCGCAGCCTGCGCCGCTGGCATCGGTGCTCGGCACCCAGATCGGTGAGCTGGTGGCACGGCTGCACCGTTGCGAGGGCGTTGACGTTCGCACTCAAACCGCGGTGGACGAGGTCAGGGGTGACGGCCATGTCGACAGTGTGGTCTTGACCGACGGGAACGTGTTAACAGCCGATCTTGTGGTAGTCGGCATCGGGTCGCGGCCGGCCACCGACTGGCTCGAGGGCAGTGATGTGCAGGTCGGCAACGGTGTGGTGTGTGACGCGGTCGGCCGCACCAGTGCGCCCCATGTATGGGCGCTCGGTGACGTCGCTTCCTGGCGCCATGCCAGCGGACACCAGTCGCGCGTGGAACATTGGAGCAACATTGCCGAGCAGGCCCGGGTCGCGGTGCCGGCGATGCTCGGCAAAGAACTGCCGTCGAGCGTCGTCGTGCCGTACTTCTGGTCCGACCAGTACGACGTCAAAATCCAATGCCTCGGAGAGCCGCAGGCCACTGATATCGTTCACCTCGTTGAGGACGACGGCCGAAAGTTCTTGGCGTTCTACGAACGCGACGGCGTGGTGGCCGGCGTCGTCGGCGGCGGTAAGCCGGGCCCGGTGATGAAAACCCGCGCCAAAATCGCCGCGGCCGTGCCGATATCCGAGGTGTTAGGCTGACCGCCCAGCGAGGCACCCGCACAAGGGTTCCGCTGAGATGTAACGGAGACAGGCCGCTATCGAGTCTCGGACCGCAAGATTCGCGATGAAAGTATTTACGCGGCAACCGATTCGGCGTCGATCGTAGGTCAGCGCGTCCCACCGGTGCTGCATCGTGCCGACTGGGTCGGCGAGCGGTTCGGCCCTGACCGAAACGCCCACTCGTGTTCGGTGCTGCCGAAATACAATACGGCCCAGGATATTCGTGGAAGCGCTGCCAGGACAGCTGCGAGCCGGCGTTGCGCCACAAGGTCGGTCAGCCCGCCTGGCCGACAACGATCGTTCCGATCCGGGCGCACTGGTCAGGAAGTCCGCAGCAAGTCTGGCATCGAGTAGCCGTAGGGGAGGTGCTCGGCGCACAGACTGACCGCTTCGCGGTCGATGTCGACCTGATCGACATGGGTGGTAGCCGCTATACGCGGGAAGCCAGCAGAATTAATCATCGTCACGAAATGCTCTGTCAACAACGGACATTCGGCGAACGAAGGCGACGTGCTAATTTGCGGTGTACGCACCGGCGGCTTCGATGTCCACTGGGTCTCCGGCACGCAGCGTCATCGCAGCGGATTTCGTTGATGGACGATGCCGCAAAGATCGATAATGAGGCGGGTGTGCCGGGCGCGGCTGCAGACTACAGCAGGCAGGATCGCGCACACCATCGACTTCCCCCGCCATTTTTGGAATGGATAGCGGCGAGCACGGTGCTATCGTGCGTCAGTGAACCTCAGCCTCGGCGTTTTGTGGTGGCCGAGCCTTGCGGCTTTGTGGCCGATGGCCGCCATTATCCTAACGGCTGCCATCGTCGGCATCTGGCAGACGAGGCTCAGGAATCCTAAAATTCGCGGTCCCGCGCTGACGGGGACGGCGCGGGTTTTATCGGTGAACCGGGCCACGGCCCCGTACCAACCGGGAGATACTCTCGCGCTCCGGATGGGACTGAGGGTGGAAGTCCCTAGTCGCCAACCCTACGACGTGACAGTTAAGCGGACGGTTGATCTGATCCACGTCGTCGTGGGCCGCCTGCAGATCGGCGCGACTATCCCGGTGCAGGTTGATGCGACCGACCCGCAAAGGGTTCGGTTCGATTTCAGCCAGCCGATCACCTAGCGCGACTGTGCGGTCCAGCGCTGACCGTCGCACAGGGTTGAACTGACCCACTACGCAGTCATTTGGCTACTGCCCGACCACCGGTGGTCCGTGCGGGCCGCATTCGACGCGGGCCCGGCCCTGTGAGCTTAGGGCCTTGAGTACGCGGTTCATCGACTCGGCTCATCGAGTCCGCCGCCTACCACGTCGAACGCGCCAGCGAGCGATTGCGGCAACGACACCGATTCGTCGGCCAGCCAATGCTCGTATGCGCTCAACGCGACACCGAGCATCAGCCAGGCAACGGTCTGCGGCCACAAGTCGGTGGTTCGGGCGCCGGACCGGCCGGCCACGAACTCAGCGATTACCTCGCGCCATCCGGCGTACATCGTCATCGAGTAAGCCTGCAGCTCCGCGGTCTGCAGGATGACCCGCATGCGTTGGCGGTGCCGGACGGTCTCCGATTCATCGAAAGTGTTGAAGGACAACAGTGCAGCGCGAAGAGCCGCACCGAGCGGCACGTCAGGTGCGACCCGGCCCAGCAGTTGTCGCAACTGCTGCAGATGAGCGTCGAAGTCACCCCACGGGATCGCATTCTTGGACGCGTAATAGCGAAACAAGGTCCGGCGTGCGATCCCGGCGGCGCGCGCGACGTCGTCCACGCTGACCGCGTCGAAGCCGTGCTCGGCGAACAACTTCAACGCCACGTCGGTGATCTGATGTGGCGTGGTCGAGCGCCGCCGGCCGACCCGGGACCCGGGCGCCGGCCGGATCCCATTCATCGTTCCGGCCCCCTCTTTCTTTCTGGCACTCGATGCCATATTCTGACCAAGATTGTGACCGGGGACACCCCGGGTTGTCGAGTCCTTCAAGGAAAGGTTGCTTCATGGAACACCAGGACGACGCCGACGCCGAACTCGTGACCGAGACTCTGGTCGAAGAGGTGTCCATCGACGGGATGTGTGGGGTCTACTGACCGTGCCGGCCACCGGACTCGATCGCGCGGCTGCTGCCTCGCCGCTTCGCGGTTTCGACCCGGATCTTCGATGGCGACTGCATCCGCAGGTAGCCCTGCGGCCCGAACCGTTTGGTGCGCTGCTTTACCACTTCGGCACCCGCAAACTGTCGTTCCTGAAGAACCGCACGATTCTGGCGGTGGTGCGCTCGCTGGCCGATCATCCGGATGCTCGATCGGCTTGCCGCGCAGCAGGGCTCGACGACGCCCGACAGGGACCTTATCTGCACGCGCTGAAAGTGCTTTCCGAATCGAACATGCTTGTGGCATCGGAGGACCGATGAGCGCGGGCGCGCCCCGATTGATCGAGCAGTTCGAGCACGGGCTCGACGCGCCGATCTGCCTGACCTGGGAGCTGACCTACGCCTGCAACCTGGCTTGTGTGCACTGCTTGTCGTCGTCAGGCAAACGCGATCCGCGAGAACTGTCCACAAGTCAATGCAAGAGCATCATCGACGAGCTGGAACGCATGCAGGTGTTTTACGTCAACATCGGTGGCGGCGAGCCCACTGTGCGCGGCGACTTCTGGGAGTTGGTGGACTACGCCACCGAGCACCACGTCGGCGTGAAGTTCTCCACCAACGGCGTGCGCATCACACCGGAAGTGGCCGCGCGGCTGGCCGCCGGTGACTACGTCGACGTGCAGATCTCGCTCGACGGTGCTACCGCCGAGGTCAACGACGCCGTCCGGGGCGCCGGGTCGTATGCGATGGCGGTTCGTGCTCTGGAAAACCTGGCGGCAGCCGGTTTTTCGGATGCGAAGATCTCGGTCGTCGTCACTCGGCACAATGTCGACCAACTCGACGCGTTCGTTGCGTTGGCGGACCGTTACGGCGCCACCTTGCGGATCACCAGGCTACGGCCATCCGGGCGCGGTGTCGATGTCTGGGACGACTTACACCCGACCGCTGAACAACAGGTTCAGCTGTATGACTGGCTGGTCGCCAAGGGTGAGCGGGTGCTGACCGGCGACTCGTTCTTCCACCTGGCAGGTCTCGGTGAGCCCGGAGCGCTGGCCGGGCTGAACATGTGCGGGGCGGGGCGGGTGGTGTGCCTGATCGACCCGATCGGTGATGTGTATGCCTGCCCGTTCGCCATCCACGACCGCTTTCTTGCCGGAAATGTGTTGTCCGATGGTGGGTTTGATCAGGTGTGGAAGAACGCGCCGCTGTTCGGTGAATTGCGCACGCCGCAGTCGGCCGGCGCTTGCGGCAGCTGCGGCCACTACGACAGCTGCCGCGGCGGCTGCATGGCCGCGAAGTTCTTCACCGGTCTGCCGCTGGCCGGCCCGGACCCGGAGTGTGTGCAGGGCCACAACGCGACCGTGCCGGTCGGTGCCAAACCCCGTCCGGGCAGCGACCATTCCCGGCGGCGCCGGGGCGGTGAACCGGTCGCGCTGACGCTGTCCACCCGACCGCCCACCACCCGGCTCTGCAACGAAAGTCCGGTGTAGCCGTGGCCCGCAACACCTGGTTCGAGACGGTGTCGATCGCTCAGCAACGGGCTCAGCGGCGATTGCCCAAAAGTGTCTATCTGGCGCTCGTCGCCGCGAGCGAGAAGGGCGTGACCGTCGCCGACAACGTCGATGCGTTCAGCGAGCTCGGCTTCGCACCGCACGTCATTGGTGCTATCGAGAAGCGCGACCTGTCCACCACCGTAATGGGTCAACAGGTTTCGTTCCCGGTGATCCTCTCACCGACGGGCGTGCAGGCGGTCAACCCGGAGGGAGAGGTGGCGGTCGCTCGCGCGGCGGCGGCGCGCGGCACAGCGATGGGCTTGTCCTCGTTCGCCAGCAAGCCGATTGAAGACGTCGTCGCAGCAAACGACAAAGTGTTCTTCCAGGTGTACTGGCTCGGCGGCCGCGACGCCATCGCCGAGCGCGTTGAACGCGCCCGGCAAGCCGGTGCGGTCGGCCTGATCGTCACCACCGACTGGTCGTTCTCGCACGGGCGGGACTGGGGCAGCCCGGTGATTCCCGAGCAGATGACCCTGCGGACCGTCCTGCAGCTGTTCCCTCAGGCGGTGACCCGTCCTCGCTATCTGTGGAACTGGGCCAAGACGCTGCATCCGCCCGACCTGCGGGTGCCCAATCAGGCGCGACGCGGCGAGCCCGGCCCCACCTTCTTCACCGCTTATGGCGAATGGATGGCAACACCGCCGCCGACCTGGGAGGACATCGCCTGGTTGCGGGATCTGTGGGGTGGACCGTTCATGCTCAAAGGAGTGGTCCGGGTCGACGACGCCAAAAAGGCTGTCGATGCTGGTGTTTCCGCGATCTCAGTGTCCAATCACGGCGGCAACAACCTCGACGGCACACCGGCGACCATCCGCGCGCTGCCGGCGGTGGCCGAGGCGGTCGGTGACCAGATCGAGGTGCTGCTCGACGGCGGAGTGCGGCGCGGCAGCGACGTGGTCAAAGCACTGGCGCTGGGCGCTCGGGCGATCATGATCGGCCGGGCCTATCTGTGGGGCTTGGCCGCCGGAGGCCAAGCCGGGGTCGAGAACGTACTCGACATCCTGCGGGGTGGCGTCGACTCCGCGCTCGGGGGGTTGGGCCGCGCTTCGGTGCACGACCTCACTCCGGACGACGTCGTCGTCCCACCCGGCTTCACCCGGTCGCTGGGAAGCGTCGGCTTCGACGGCTGACACCAGGCCCGCGGGCCGACGATAATCTTGGTGCGAACGTGGCAGCCGGGGCTGACGTGACCTGCCTGGGCCGATCTGAACGGGATTGCCGGAAAATTCATTCAGCGAGCTGCTAACAATTGGTGCACGCCAGGTGAATTCGTCCTACCATCACCGGGTGGCTGTCCTCGCTGGACTCGGGAACTCGACGTCGAGCCAACTCAGCAGTGTGTCGTCGGCAGTCCTTATTCCGGTCGGGTCCACCGAGCAGCACGGTCCGCACTTGCCGCTGGACACCGACACCCAGATCGCCACCGCGGTCGCGCGCGCTGCTGCCGCGCACTTGGATGCTGCGTCAGCGCCAGACGGTGAGCATTGGCTGATGGCGCCGGCGATCGCCTATGGCGACAGCGGCGAGCATCAGAGCTTCGCCGGGACTATCTCGATCGGCACCGAAGCGTTGACGATGTTACTGGTCGAATACGGCAGGTCGGCGGGCTGTTGGGCACAGCGCATGGCTTTCGTCAACGGCCACGGCGGAAATGTCGTCGCTCTGCAGCGCGCGGTGCGTCAACTGCGATCCGAAGGCCGCGACGTCGGGTGGTGCGCGTGCGCCGTTGCGGGCGCCGACGCGCACGCCGGGCACACCGAAACTTCGGTGCTGCTGCATATTTCGCCAAAAGATGTGCTGACTGAACGGTGCTGCGCCGGTAATGGCGCGCCGTTGGCGGAGCTGCTGGGATCGATGCGGCGCGCGGGAATGGTAGCGGTCAGCGAAGTCGGCGTGCTCGGCGACGCGACCACGGCAACCGCCGCCGAGGGAAGCCGGATCTTCACCGAAATGGTCGACAGCTGCATCCGGCGGATCTCAGACTGGGTTCCCGGCCCCGACGGGATGCTCAGATGAGCCAGACCCGGCTGCCCAATGGGTTCGCTGTGCAAGTCGACAGGCGCGTTCGGGTGCTCGGCCGAGGCTCGACCCTGCTCGGCGGCTCGCCCACCCGATTGCTCAGGCTGGCCCCAGCTGCCCAGGACATGCTGGCCGACGGCCGACTCAAGGTCCACGACGCCGTCAGCGCCGAACTCGCCCGCATGCTGCTCGACGCCACGGTGGCACACCCGCGGCCGGCCGGCGGCCCCTCACACCGCGACGTCACAGTGGTGATCCCGGTGCGGAACAACTCTGGTGGGCTTCGACGACTGGTTTCCGCGCTGCGTGAACTCCGCATCATCATTGTCGACGACGGGTCCGCCACACCGGTGGAGCGCGACGAGTTCGCCGTCGCGCACCCCGATATAGAGGTAGTGCGGCATTCTCGCAGCCGTGGGCCCGCGGCTGCGCGCAACATGGGGCTGGCCGCCTGTACCACCGGCTTCGTCGCGTTCCTGGACTCCGACGTCGTACCGCGGCGCGGCTGGTTGGAGGCTCTGCTCGGTCACTTCTGCGACCCGACGGTCGCGCTCGTGGCGCCGCGCATCATCGGGCTGTCTCAGAGCGACCATCTGGTGGCCCGCTACGAGGCGGTCCGCTCTTCACTCGACCTGGGTCAACGCGAAGCGCCGGTGCTTCCCTACAGCACGGTGTCGTATGTGCCCAGCGCTGCAATCATCTGCCGCACCTCAGCAGTGCGGGACCTCGGCGGTTTCGACGAGACGCTGCGGTCCGGTGAGGACGTCGACCTGTGCTGGCGGCTGGTGGAGGCCGGCGCCCGGCTGCGCTACGAGCCGATCGCACTTGTGGCACATGATCACCGGACCGAGCTGAAAGACTGGATCGCCCGTAGAGCGTTCTACGGCGGGTCGGCCGCTCCGCTGGCCGCCCGTCACCCGGACAAGACGGCGCCGCTGGTGATATCAGGTTGGGGCCTTGCGGTGTGGACTCTGATGGCCATCGGATCCTGCCTGGGCTATCTGGCGTCGCTGCTGGCCGCCGCACTGACAGGACGCAAGATCGCCAACGCCATGCGCGGCGACGACACCCAGCTTTCCGACGTCGTGGCGGTGGCCGCGCGCAGCCTGTGGTCGGCCGCCCTGCAACTGGCATCGGCAATCTGCCGGCATTACTGGCCGGTGGCGTTGATTGCCGCTATCTTCTCGCGGCAGTGCCGCAGAGCCGTGGTGATCGCGGCGATCGCCGACGGCGTCGTGGACTGGATCAGCCGCCGCGGAGACACCGAGGTGGACAGCAGGCAGATCGGGTTGTTGTCGTATCTAATGCTGAAGCGCTTGGACGACATGGCTTATGGTCTGGGACTGTGGAGCGGGGTGGTGCGCGAGCGCAACATCGGTCCCCTCAAACCGCAGATCCGTACTTGACGACTCCGCCGGACGTTGTCTGAGGCCGTCCCACACAGCCACGTGCTGATCGTCGGTGCTGGGAGTGCCGGATCAGTGTTGGCCGCACAACTGTCAGCCGACCCCAACTGTTTCGTTACGGTGCTGGAGGCCGGACCGGATCTGACCGACCCGGTGCTGCGGGCGCAGATTACCGATGGGCTGCGCCTGCCGATCGGCGCGGCGAGTCCCCTTGTGCAGCGTTATCAGACCCAGCTCACCGAGGACCCGGTCCGACGGCTACCCATCGTGCGCGGTTCGACAGTCGGCGGCTCCGGCGCAGTCAACGGCGGGTATTTCTGCCGTGGCTTGCCGGACGATTTTCGAGCCATCGACGCGCCCGGCTGGGCGTGGTCGGACGTGCTCGGCCACTTCCGGGCGATCGAGACGGATTTGGACTTCGAAGGTCCGGCTCACGGCAACAGCGGCCCGATCGCTATCCGACGCACCCGCGAATTAGTAGGCGCTTCTCAGTCATTCGTGACTGCCGCACGAGCTGCCGGCTTTCCGTGGATCGCTGACCTCAATGACGTCGATCCCGGTCGGTCGAGGCAGTCCGGCGTCGGTCCGGTACCGCTCAACATCATTGATGGTATGCGACGTGATTGCGGCGCAACTTATTTGGTGCCGGCCCTCAGCCGGCCCAACCTGACGCTACTGGCGGCGACACGGACGATGTTTTTGCGTTTCAAAGGTTCACGGGTGGTCGGCGTCGAGGCTGTCGGCCCGCGAGGTTCGATCACCGCGACTGCCGATCGGGTCATTGTGTGCGCCGGTGCTATCGAATCAGCGCACCTGCTGATGCTTTCGGGTGTCGGTGACGAGAAGATGCTGCGTGCGGCGGGAGTGGACCTGGTAGCACCGCTTCCGGTCGGTTCGAGCTGCAGCGACCACCCGGAATGGGTGCTGCCGACGAGTTGGGTTGTGGCACAGAGCCGACCGGTACTCGAAGTTGTGCTGACCACATCCGACGGCATCGAGATAAGGCCCTACACAGGCGGATTCGTCGCAATGGTGGGAGATGGCATTGCCGGACATCCGGATTGGCCGCACATCGGAATAGCGCTGATGCAGCCGCGCGCGCGGGGGCGGGTTTCGTTGCTCTCCGCTGATCCGCTGGTGCCGCCGCGCATCGAGCATCGCTATGACACCGAGCCCGACGACCTCGCCGCTCTGCGCCACGGTAGTCAATTGGCGCGTGAATTAGCAAGTGCCGAAACCCGAATCGGCCTGCCGAGCTGGTCGACTTCGCAGCATCTGTGTGGCAGCGCGCCGATCGGGCCTGAGGATGATCCCCAGGCCGTCGTCGATTACCAGTGTCGTGTGCACGGCGTCGAGAACCTGTGGGTGGTGGACGGCTCAGTGTTGCCGACGATCCCCAGCCGGGGACCGCACGCCACGATCGTCATGCTGGCCCACCGGGTTGCCCAATTGCTGAAGTGATCGCACCGGAGAATGGCAGCTCTGAATTGCCCCTACGCAGCGAAAGTGCGAGAGAACTGCCTGGCTTCAATCTCGGTGAGGCTGACTTCGTTTAGGCTGAAGCCTCATGCCGATCGGAACGCTTCGTCGCCGAGTCCGCTGGGGGCCGGTGCCCGTAGCGTTGCTCGTCGTGATGATGCTGGCCGCGGCGTGCGGCCACGGCGGTCAGGTCACTGTTCGAACACCGGGCCAAGGCGACACCGGCGCGCTGAACTCCGGTGTGGTCCGCACCTCGATGGGACTGATACGCGGTCAGGTCGCTTCGGATCACCGGCTCTTTCAAGGCATTCCGTATGCAGCCCCTCCGCTGGGTCCGCTGCGCTGGCAGCCACCGCAACCGGCGGCGCCGTGGACAGGTCTGCGCGACGGCAGCAAACCGGGGCCACAGTGCATGCAGGAAGGCCGCGGCAGCAGGGCGACCAGCGAGGACTGCCTGACGTTGAACGTCTGGACCCCGCCGGCGGCCGGCGGCGGAAAGCGCCCGGTGATGGTCTGGATCCACGGCGGCGGCTTCGTCAACGGCAGCGCGGACATCTACAACTCGCGGTGGCTGGCGGCGCAGGGCCACATCGTGGTCGTCACAATCAACTACCGGCTCGGCGCGCTGGGATTCCTCGCGCACCCATCGCTCGGGACGGGCAACGACGTCGGCAATTACGGTCTGGCCGATCAGCAGGCCGCGCTGCGCTGGGTGCGCAGCAATATCGCCGATTTCGGCGGGGATCCGGCCAAAGTGACCATCGCCGGCGAGTCCGCGGGCGGCATGTCGGTGTGCGACCACCTGGTCGCGCCCGGTTCTGTCGGGTTGTTCCGGGCAGCGATCATCGCAAGCGCGCCGTGCTCGGCGCAGGCCGATATCGTCAGTGCTGAACACACCAGCTTGGACTACGCGGCTTCGGTGGGTTGCGGTGATCCGGCCACTGCCGCGGACTGCCTGCGCGCGCTGCCGGCCACCAAGCTGGCCCGCCCGCCGTGGTACGTCTGGATCGGCGATTCCGATGCCCTGTCCGGCCCCGTGACCGGCACGGCGGCGCTTCCCGTCGACCCGGTCGCGGCAGCATCCACCGCTCATGCCGCCAAGGTTCCGGTGCTGATCGGCACTACCCACGACGAGTTCACCATGTTCGCCGCACTGCGGTACGCGCATTTCGGGCGCGTGATGTCGGCCGCCGAATACCCGGCTCAGCTCGCCGAGATCTTCGGCGACGACGGCCACGCGGTGCAGGCGCATTACCCGCCCGAGCGTTTCGGTGGCAACGTGTCGCTCGCCTACTCCGCGGCGGTCACCGACGGGCTGTTCAGCTGCGTCGCCGACCGGGTTGCCGACGGGTTACACCGGCTTGCGACGGTGTACGGCTACGAATTCAACGACCCGCATGCTCCGGCCACCACACTGATGCGGCGTGCGCCGTTCGCCGTCGGTGCCAGCCATTCACTGGATCTGCGATACCTGTTCAACATCGGCGGGGCGCAGCCGCTGGACCCCGCGCAGCGTGCGCTGTCGAACGACATGATCCGCTACTGGAGCCAGTTCGTGATCAGCGGCGCCCCGAAAGTGGCCGGCCTGCCCGACTGGCCCCAGCTCGGTGACGATCCGGCCAGCAGCTCGTGGATGTCGCTGCAGCCCGACGGCAGCCGGGCACTGGCCGGCTTCGACTCGGCGCACCAGTGTCCGTTCTGGGCCGGAGCGAAGGGCCTGCGAAAAGCCCGCTGACCCGCCGGTTCGGGGAGAACATTACTGTGCAGTAAGGCCACGCTTGGACGACAGTGGCGCGTCGACGTGCCGGCACCGACAGCGCCGCCCATCACCTGCTCGCGAGGATTTGGCGCACGCCATGATCTGGGGCATACTGTTCAGGTTGCCTTGCGCCGGGTTCGCCCCTGGCCGGGCGTACGACCGGCGCTCTTACGGGCGCCACTGGTCCCAACCTCGGAGCGACGATTTCGACCGTGAACGAGGCTGCGTGCGGGTGACCCATCCGAGCGCGTGGACCGGTGCACCAAGACAGGTAAACAGCGGCAGAACAGCGGGCGCGACGACACATCGGCGAAGCGCGGGACCGGACAGCGGGAGAGAGGTACGAGAAGCGTGGCGGGACAAAAGATCCGCATCAGGCTCAAGGCCTACGACCACGAGGCCATTGACGCCTCGGCGCGCAAGATCGTCGAAACGGTTGTCCGGACGGGCGCCAGCGTCGTGGGTCCGGTGCCCCTGCCGACTGAGAAGAACGTTTACTGCGTCATTCGGTCTCCGCACAAGTACAAGGACTCGCGGGAGCACTTCGAGATGCGCACCCACAAGCGACTGATCGACATCCTCGACCCGACCCCGAAGACTGTTGACGCGTTGATGCGCATCGATTTGCCGGCCAGCGTCGACGTCAACATTCAGTAGGAGTTCGGAAACAGTTATGGCTTCAAAAGCTAGGAAAGGCATTCTGGGCACCAAGCTGGGAATGACGCAGGTGTTCGACGAGAACAATCGTGTGGTCCCCGTGACGGTGGTCAAGGCCGGGCCCAATGTGGTGACCCGCATCCGCACTCCGGAGCGCGACGGCTACAGCGCTGTACAACTGGCCTACGGCGAGATCAGCCCGCGCAAGGTGAACAAGCCGCTGTCCGGGCAGTACGCCGCAGCCGGGGTCAACCCCCGCCGTCACTTGGCCGAATTGCGGCTCGACGGTCCGGAAGCGGCGGCCGAATACGAGGTCGGTCAGGAGTTGACCGCCGAGATCTTCAGCGACGGCAGCTACGTCGATGTGACCGGCACCTCTAAGGGCAAAGGCTTCGCCGGCACCATGAAGCGCCACGGTTTCCGCGGGCAGGGCGCCAGCCACGGCGCGCAGGCGGTGCACCGGCGGCCCGGATCAATCGGCGGCTGCGCCACTCCGGCGCGGGTGTTCAAGGGCACCCGGATGGCGGGCCGGATGGGTAACGATCGGGTGACCACCCAAAATCTTCTGGTGCACAAGGTCGACGCCGAGAACGGCGTGCTCTTGATCAAAGGTGCCGTACCTGGGCGTACCGGTGGACTGGTCGTGGTCCGGAGCGCGATCAAACGAGGTGAGAAGCAATGACTTCGGCGAACACGCTGACAATCGACGTCAAGACGCCGGCCGGCGGGACGGACGGCTCGATCGAGCTGCCGGCCGAATTGTTCGACGCCCCGGCGAACATCGCGCTGCTACACCAGGTCGTCACCGCGCAGCGCGCGGCGGCCCGGCAGGGCACACATTCCACCAAGACCCGCGGCGAGGTCCGCGGCGGTGGACGGAAACCCTACCGGCAGAAGGGAACTGGACGTGCCCGCCAAGGATCGGTGCGGGCACCGCAATTCACCGGCGGCGGCATCGTGCACGGCCCCAAGCCGCGCGACTACAGCCAGCGCACGCCGAAGAAGATGATCGCCGCCGCGCTGCGCGGTGCGCTGTCGGACCGGGCGCGCAACGGCCGGATCCACGCCGTCACCGAATTGGTGTCGGGGCAGACACCGTCGACCAAGAGCGCCAGAAGCTTCCTCGGCACGCTGACTGATCGCAAGCGCGTACTGGTGGTGATCGGGCGCACCGACGAGACCGGAACGAAGAGTCTGCGCAATCTGCCCGGCGTACACATTCTGGCGCCCGACCAGCTCAACACCTACGACGTGTTGCGCGCCGACGATGTGGTGTTCTCCGTCGAGGCGCTGAACTCCTACATCACCGCCAACACGGCTGCCGATTCCACGACTGCCGAGGAGGTTTCGAACTGATGGCGACCATCAGCGATCCCCGCGACATCATCCTGGCGCCGGTCATCTCCGAGAAGTCCTACGGGCTGATCGACGACAACGTCTACACCTTCCTGGTGCGGCCGGGCTCCAACAAGACCCAGATCAAGATTGCGATCGAGAAGATCTTCGCGGTCAAGGTCGCGTCGGTCAACACGGCCAACCGGCAGGGCAAGCGTAAGCGCAGCCGGGCCGGGTTCGGCAAACGCAAGGACACCAAGCGCGCCATCGTGACCCTGGCGCCGGGAAGCAAGTCGATCGACCTGTTCGGAGCTCCGGCCTAGCCGGTCCGGCCGAGAGAGAAAGATTCAGCCACCATGGGAATTCGCAAGTACAAGCCGACCACTCCGGGTCGTCGCGGTGCCAGCGTCTCCGACTTCGCCGAGATCACCCGGTCGACTCCGGAGAAGTCGCTGGTGCGACCGTTGCACGGCCGGGGTGGGCGTAACGCGCACGGCCGCATCACCACCCGGCACCGCGGCGGCGGACACAAGCGCGCCTACCGGTTGATCGACTTCCGCCGCAACGACAAAGACGGCGTCAACGCCAAGGTCGCGCACATCGAGTACGACCCGAACCGGACCGCAAGGATTGCACTGCTTCATTTCCTTGACGGCGAGAAGCGCTACATCATTGCGCCGCAAGGCTTGTCGCAGGGCGACGTGGTGGAGTCCGGCGCGAACGCCGACATCAAGCCGGGTAACAACCTGCCGTTGCGCAACATCCCGGCCGGTACGTTGGTGCACGCCGTCGAGCTGCGCCCCGGTGGCGGGGCCAAGCTGGCGCGCTCGGCCGGGTCGAGCATCCAGCTGCTCGGCAAGGAAGGAACTTACGCCTCATTGCGGATGCCCAGCGGTGAGATCCGTCGAGTCGACGTGCGGTGCCGCGCCACCGTCGGTGAAGTCGGCAACGCCGAGCAGGCGAACATCAACTGGGGCAAAGCCGGTCGCATGCGCTGGAAGGGCAGGCGCCCGTCGGTCCGTGGTGTGGTGATGAACCCGGTCGATCACCCGCACGGCGGTGGTGAGGGCAAGACCTCCGGCGGCCGTCACCCGGTCAGCCCGTGGGGCAAGCCCGAGGGGCGTACCCGCAGGCGCAACAAGGCCAGCGACAAACTCATCGTCCGACGCCGGCGCACCGGCAAGAAACACTCGCGCTAGCAGCAGCCAGGAGTAGTGAATCATGCCACGCAGCCTGAAGAAGGGCCCGTTCGTCGACGGCCATCTGCTCAAGAAGGTCGACCTGCAGAACGAAAAAAACACCAAGCAGGTCATCAAGACCTGGTCGCGACGGTCGACCATCATCCCGGATTTCATCGGTCACACCTTCGCCGTGCACGACGGGCGCAAGCATGTGCCGGTGTTCGTCACCGAGTCGATGGTCGGCCACAAGTTGGGTGAGTTCGCGCCGACCCGCACCTTCAAGGGACACATCAAAGACGACCGAAAGGCCAAGCGGCGATGAGCGCCCCGACCGAATACCCTTCTGCCCTAGCCAAGGCGCGGTTCGTGCGGGTGTCGCCGACGAAGGCGCGCCGGGTGATCAACCTGGTGCGCGGCAAATCGGTGAACGACGCGCTGGACATCCTGCGCTGGGCGCCGCAAGCGGCCAGTGCGCCGGTGGCCAAGGTGATCGCCAGCGCCGCCGCCAACGCGCAGAACAATAACGGGCTGGATCCGGCCACTTTGGTGGTGGCCACGCTGTACGCCGACGACGGCCCGACAGCGAAGCGGATCCGCCCCCGCGCGCAGGGTCGCGCGTTCCGCATCCGTCGGCGTACCAGCCACATCACCGTCGTGGTAGAGAGCCGGCCGGTGCGCGACGAGCGTTCGGCGCAGTCGGCGCGAGCCCGACGGGCGCAGGCCAGCAAGGCCGCCACTGCCACCTCCGCCAAGGCGCCCGCTGGCGCAGCGGCGCCGGCCACCGAAGCTCCGGCGAAGAAGGCGGCGGCGAAGGCGCCCGCCAAAAAGGCGCCCGCGAAGAAAGAACCTGCGAAGAAGGCGCCGGTTGCGAAGTCGGCCGAAGCTTCTGAAGCCGCGGAGCCGATTGAGACGCCTGAGACTTCCGATCCGAAGGGAGGCTCGCAGTAGTGGGCCAGAAGATCAATCCACACGGCTTCCGGCTGGGTATCACCACCGACTGGAAGTCTCGTTGGTACGCCGACAAGCAGTACTCCGAGTACGTCAAGGAGGACGTGGCGATCCGCCGGCTGCTGTCGAGCGGCCTGGAGCGGGCCGGCATTGCCGACGTCGAGATCGAGCGCACGCGTGACCGGGTGCGGGTCGACATCCACACCGCCCGGCCCGGCATCGTCATCGGCCGCCGCGGCACCGAAGCCGACCGCATCCGCGCCGACCTGGAGAAGCTGACCAAAAAGCAGGTGCAGCTGAACATCCTGGAGGTGAAAAACCCGGAATCGCAAGCACAATTGGTCGCTCAGGGCGTCGCCGAGCAGTTGAGCA
>CAWEFM010000003.1:0-1037546 GCA_963808345.1 uncultured Actinomycetota bacterium
GGCCGGCATCGCATCACCCTTCGGGCCGCCGGCGGCTGATCACTGTTCTGATCGAGCGGAAGCACTACCCGCTGTGCCCGGCTCGCAGCGACAACGGGCGGTCCCGGCAGGATGTGTCGCTCTGAGCTGGGCACACCAGCACCACCTCCCGGCCGGTACGGATGGCAGTTGGGACTAGTCGCCGCTGCGGTCGAGCAGATCAGACGACCCCAGCACCCGCTCGATCTGCACCTCGATGACCACCCGCCGCGGGTTGGGTCGCGGAGTGCGGTAGCGCTGGGCGTAGCGCAGTTCAGCGTCGCGGACAGCTTCGACCGCAGTGTTGACGCTGGCCCGGCCTTCCAGCGACAGCCAGCGTGCGCCGTCGACCTGACTGAGCACTGCCACCCCGCCGCGCTCAGCGTTGACCGCTTTCTGGGAGCCGCCGGTGGTGATGACGCGGGCGATGTGCGTCTTGGGATCGAACGTGAAACCAACCGCCACCACGTGCGGCGAGTTATCGGCACGCAGGGTCGTCAGCATCGCGAGGTGCCGTTCGCTGAGAAATGCCAGCGCGTCGTTGGTGAGCCGGGTTGTGGTGCGGGCCATCACGGCCCACGTTATCGCAGGTGATAATGCAAGCCGTGGATGACACGGGTGCCAAGACGGTCGTGGTCTTCGGTGGCCGCAGCGAAATCGGCGTCGAACTCGCCGCCCGGCTGGCCGCGGCGGCAACGGTGGTGCTGGCGGCCCGCGGAGCCGATCGGCTCGCCGAACCGGTCGCCGCGGTCGAGGCGGCCGGCGCGGCGGCCGTGCACACCGTCGAATTCGATGCCGACGATCTGGCTTCGCACGGCCCGGCGGTGTCCTCGATCGTCGCCCGGCACGGCCTCATCGACACCGCGGTGCTGGCCTTCGGCATCCTGGGTGACCAGGCGCGCGCCGAGGTCGACGCCGCGCACGCCGCAGCCATCGCCCACACCGACTACGTTGCGCAGGTCAGTCTGCTCACCGTCCTGGCGGCTGAGATGCGGGCCGCGGGCCGCGGCTCTCTGGTGGTGTTCTCCTCGATTGCCGGGGCGCGGGTGCGGCGGGCCAACTACGTCTACGGCTCGGCGAAAGCCGGACTGGACGGTTTCGCCAGCGGGTTGGCGGACGCGCTGCACGGCACCGGGGTGCGGGTGCTGATCGCCAGGCCGGGGTTCGTCATCGGCCGCATGACCGACGGCATGTCACCCGCACCGCTGCCGAGCACTCCGGCGCAGGTGGCTGCCGCGACTGCTCGGGCGTTGGCCAAGGGCCGACGAACGGTGTGGATCCCGTGGGCTTTAGGGCCGGCGTCGGTCGCGATGCGGCTGCTGCCACAGTTTGTGTGGCGGCGGATGCCACGATGACCCGCTCGCGGCAGATCATCGTCGTCGGTATCGGCGCCGACGGCCTGGCCGGGTTGTCGGAAGCCTCGCGACGCGAGCTGCGAAGGGCCGCGGTGGTCCACGGGTCTCGGCGGCAACTCGATCTGCTCGACGACAGTGTGGCCGCGACCCGGCGGGAGTGGCCCTCACCGCTGCTGCCGGCGCTGCCCGGCTTGTGCGATGGCGAAGCCGACGTGCATGTGCTGGCCAGCGGCGCCCGCTATGGCACGGCATCGGCACCACGTTGATCCGGATGTTCGGGCCGCAGCGGGTGACGGTGCTGCCGCACGTGTCGGCGGTGACGCTGGCGTGCGCGCGGATGGGTTGGACGGTGCAGGACACCGAGGTGATCAGCCTGGTCACCGCCCAACCGCACACCGCGGTGCGCCGCGGCGGCCACGCGATCGTGCTGTCCGGCGACGGCAACACTGCCGGGACCCTGGCGGTGCTGCTCGATGCGCATGGCCGCGCGGAGTCGGAGTTGACCGTTCTCGAGCAGCTCGGGGGGCCGGCGGAGGGCCGTCGCGACGGCACCGCGCGACAGTGGGCCGCTGAGCCGCCCGCCGACGTCGACGACCTGAACGTGGTCGCGGTGCGCTACCTGCCGGACGAGCGGGTGTCCTCGCCGCCCGACGACGCTTTCCATCACGACGGACAGATCACCAAACATTCGGTGCGGGCGGTTACCCTGGCGGCGCTTGCACCGCGGCCCGGCGAGCGACTGTGGGATATCGGTTCCGGCTCGGGCAGCATCGCTGTGCAGTGGTGTCGCAGCTGGCCGAGCTGCACCGCGGTAGCCTACGAACGCGATGAGCTGCGCCGCAACACTATTCGGTGCAACGCCGAAACGTTCGGTGTCGCGATCGAGCTCCGCGGCCAAGCGCCCGAAGCGTTCGACGGCGCCGCGGCGCCCACGGCGATCTTCGTGGGCGGCGGCCTCACCCAACCAGATCTGCTCGACGCCTGCCTGCAGCGCCTGCCCGCCGGCGGGCGGCTGGTCGCCAATGCCGTCACCGTGGAGACCGAAGCTGTGCTACTGCAGCAGTATTTGCACCTCGGCGGAAAGCTGCAACGCTTCCAGCACTACCAGGGTGAGCCGTTGGGCGGGTTCAACACCTGGCGTCCCCAGTTGCCGATCACCCAGTGGAAGCTGACGAAGCCGTGACGGTGTATTTCATCGGCGCGGGCCCCGGCGCCGCCGACCTGATCACCGTCCGCGGGCAGCGGCTGCTGAGTCGATGCGCGGTGTGCCTGTACGCCGGTTCGATCATGCCCGACGATCTGCTGTCGCTGTGCCCGCCGCGCGCCAGGATCGTCGACACCGGGCCGCTGACTCTCGAGCAGATCATCGGCGAACTCGTGGCCGCCGACGCGGCAGGTCACGACGTGGCCCGGCTACATTCGGGTGACCCTTCGCTGTACAGCGCGCTGGCCGAGCAGTGCCGCCGACTCGACGCGGTCGGCGTCGGCTACGAGATTGTGCCCGGGGTGCCGGCCTTCGCGGCGGCCGCCGCTGCCCTAGGCCGCGAGCTGACCGTGCCCGGAGTCGCGCAGACGGTCACGCTGACGCGGATCGCGACGGTCTCGACACCGATGCCTGCGGGCGAGGATCTCGCCGCGTTGGCCCGCTCCGGCGCCACCTTGGTGCTGCACCTGGCTGCCGCTGCGATCGACACCATCGTTCCGCAACTGCTGACCGGCGGTTACCGTCCCGAAACACCGGCTGCGGTAGTCGCTTTCGCGAGCTGGCCGCAACAACGGGTGCTGCGCGGAGCCTTGGCCGATATCGCCGAGCAGATGCACGACGCCACGATCACCAAAACCGCGGTGATCATCGTCGGCGACGTGCTGGCAGCGGAAGGTTTCACCGACAGCTATCTGTATTCGCTGTCGAGGCGACGGACGCACTGATGCGCGTGTTGGTGCTCGGCGGCACCGCCGAGGGGCGGGCACTGGCCGCCGAGCTGCACCCGGTCGTCGACGTCGTCAGTTCGCTGGCCGGGCGGGTGCCAGATCCGGCGTTGCCCGTCGGCGCGGTGCGTATCGGTGGCTTCGGCGGGATCGGGAGCCTGCGGTGCTGGCTGCGCGATCAGCACGTCGACGCCGTCGTCGACGCCACCCACCCGTTCGCGGCCACCATCACCGCCCATGCCGCCCAGGCCTGCGCCGAGCTGAACATGCCCTTGCTGGTGCTGCACCGGGCACCGTGGGATCCCGGTGCAGCCCGAGTGGTGGCTACCGACGGCGAAGCTGCTAAAATAGTTGCGCAGCAAGCCTTTCGAAGAGTATTCCTCACCACCGGCCGGTCCGGTGCGGCCGCGTTCGCGGGCAGCGGCGCGTGGTTTCTGATCCGCGCCGTCACCGCGCCCGCCACCGAAATCTTGCCTCGCCGCCACCGACTGGTGTTGTCGCGCGGGCCCTACCGGTACGACGACGAATACGCGCTGCTGCACGAACACCGCATCGAGGTGCTGGTGACCAAGAACAGCGGCGGCGACATGACGCGGGCGAAGCTAAACGCCGCCGCGGCGCTGGGTATCCCGGTGGTGATGGTTGCACGTCCGCCGCTGCCGGATGGAGTCACCACGGCGGGCAGCGTCGACGAGGCCGCCGCCTGGGTGCTAGGGCAAGCGCCGCCGAATCACAAAGGGTAGCGACGCGGCGTGAACACCCGGTCGGCGGACTCGTCGCAATACCACTGGGTTTGCGACGAACCGATGATGAGCAGGCAACGCATGTCGACCTCGGCCGGGTCGAGGTCGACCAACCGTACAACCTTGACGACCTCACCCGGCCCCGACACGTCGCGGCCGATCACCACCGGGGTGCCCGGGTCGCGATGAGCGAGCAGCAGATCCCGCATAGCGGCGACCTGCCAGGTCCGGGTCTTAGAGGCCGGGTTGTAAATCGCCAGCACCAGGTCAGCGGCCGCGGCGGCGTCCAACCGTGCCGCGATCACCTCCCACGGCTTGAGCCGGTCGGACAACGAGAGCACCGCGTAGTCATGGCCGAGCGGGGCGCCGACCCGGCTGGCGACGGCCTGCGCAGCGGTCATCGCCGGAATCACCCGCACTTCGACGCCCGGCCACTGTTTGGCCTCCTCGAGCACCGCGGTGGCCATCGCGAACACCCCGGGGTCGCCAGAGGACACCACGGCCACGGCGCGGCCCTGCTGAGCCAGCGAGCAGGCCAGTCGGGCGCGCGCAGGCTCATCGGTGTTGTCGCTTGGGTGGCGGTGTTGGCCGTCGCGGACCGCTAGGCGGTTCAGGTATGGCCCGTATCCGATCAGATCCGTGGCTGCGTTCAGCTCGCGGCGGCTCTCCGGGGTCATCCACTCGGTGTGCCCAGGACCCATTCCCACCACCGCGACGGTGCCGGGCCGCGACGGGCTTCGCCGCCCGCCGGGAAGCAGGGTGAGCGAGAAATAGGGCACACGGGTCTCGTCGACGTCGCCTGCGGGCAGCACCCGCTGACCCGGTGTGCTGGCCCGCTCCACGTAGTACGCGTCGTCGAGCCGACCGGCCAGCGAAAGCGCTTCACGCACAGCCGGATACGAACGCCCGAGCTTCATCACCACCGCGGCGTCGGCGTCGGCGAGCCGGCGGGCCAGTTCGGTGACCGGCAACGTTCCCGGCAGCACCGACAGCACCTCGTCGCCGGCCACCAGCGGTGTGGCGGTCGCCGCCGACGCGGCGCTCAGCGACGTCACCCCCGGCACGATCACCGCGTTGAACCGCTCGGTCAGGCGGGTGTGCAGATGCATGTAGCTGCTGTAGAACAGCGGATCACCCTCGGCCAGCAGCGCCACGTCGCGGCCGGCGGCCAGATGCGCGGCGATCCGTTCGGTGGCGTCGGCGTAGAAGTCCTGCAGCGCCCCACCGTAACCGCCGGGATGATCGGTCACCTCGGTGGTGACCGGGTAGACGAGGTGTTCTTCGAGCTGTCCGGGCCGCAGGTACGGTGCGGCGATACTGCGGGCGATGCTGCGGCCGTGCCGGGCGCTGTGATAGGCGACCACGTCGGCTTCGCCGATCACCCGTGCGGCCTTGACCGTGACCAACTCCGGGTCGCCGGGCCCCAGGCCGACACCGAACAGCGTGCCACTCACGGTCATTCGCGGCTCGACGCGATGGCGTTGACCGCGGCAGCAGCCATCGCGCTGCCGCCGCGGCGGCCCCGCACCACCAGATACGCCATGCCGCGCGGGCGGTCGATCAGCTCCTGCTTGGACTGCGCGGACCCGACGAATCCGACCGGGCCGCCCAGCACCGCTGCCGGCGGCGCTGCGCCGTCGTCGACGAGTTCGAGCAGCCGGAACAGTGCGGTGGGTGCGTTACCGATCGCGAACACCGCCCCGGCCAGTCGGTCCGCCCACAGCTCCACCCCGGCCGCCGACCGGGTGGTGCAGGTGCGGGCTGCCTGTGCGGTTGCGCGCGGGTCGGCGACCAGCGACACCACCTCGTTGGCGACCGGCAGCCGCGCGGCCGTGATTCCGGCAGCCACCATCGACGAATCGCACAGCACCGGAGCGCCATCCGCCAGCGCGGCCGCGGCTCGGTTGACGACATCGGCGGTGTAGGCGACGTGTTCGGCGACATCAACCTGCCCGCAGGTATGGATCAGCCGAACCACGACGCGTTCGACGTCAGGCGGGAAACGGCTCAGGTCAGCTTCGGCGCGGATCGCTGCGAACGACTGCCGGTAGATCTCGGCGGCGTCGCGAACATAGTCCAGCACCCGCTCACCTTAGGCGTTTCCAGGCGCCGACTCGGAGCGTGGCAGGTATCCGCCCTCGGTGGCCACCAACACCGCACCGGCCGCCGGGGCGCCGCAGGCCCGTTCGCAACCGACGAAGTGACGGTGCTGCGCGGCAATCTCGCCGCTCTCGACGACCGCCGCGGCGTCGGCGCGCACGTCGGCGGCGGAGTGCTCGCAGCCCGGGCTGCCCACGCACGCGCTCACCGACAGCCACGGCGAGGTGCCGTCGAACACCAATCCCATTGGCGCCAGCACCCGCAGCGCCACTTCGGCGACACCTTCGTCGAGATCGCACACCAGCACCGAGCGCCACGGCGTGATCACCAGCGGTGCCTCGATTGCGGCAAGGAACTCTGCGACGCGGGCCGACAGCGAACCCAGCGGCACCGCCGCGCCGAGGGCGATCCGGCCGTCGTCCTGTTCGATCCAGCCCACCGGGGGACGCCCGACGGGCTCGAAACCGGGTCCCCGCTCGGCACCGGGCAGCAGAGCTGCCAGATCGGCCAGTTCAGCCACCCGCCAAGCCTTTTCGCACATCTGTACAAATCGCCTTGCGATGGTCACCAGAGCCGGTACCGCGTCGGCGTCGGCCAGCCGCAGGCCGGTGTCCCGCCCGGCCAGCAGCAGCGCGGCGCCGCCGTCGACCGCGTGCACGCCCACGTCCGCGCCCAGGCCTGAGACATCGGCGCGGCCGTCGTCGATGCTGAACCAGAACCGACCGGACAACTGCGCCAGCACCGGCTCGGCTTGAATCGCGGAGTCCAGGCCGATCACCCAGCGGCGCACGTCGGGCCGTCCGCCAACGCGTCCGGTCAGCGGCGACGCCACGATGTTGCGGACCCGCTCATGGGTTGTTGACGGCAACAGGCCAGCCGTGCTCACCGCGTCGGCGACCGCGGGCGCGTCGGTGATACCGCGGATCTGCACATTGCCGCGGGCGGTCAACTCCAGCGTTCCTGAACCGAATCGCGCCGACGTCTGCGCCAGCGCCGCCAATTGGGCGGCGCTGATCATTCCGCCGGGCAGCCGCACCCGCACCAGCGCGCCGTCGGCGGCCTGGTGCGCCTGCAACGCGCCGGGGCAGGCGTCCTCCGCGCGGGTTCTGGTCACCTGTTCACGGTACGACGGGCGCCGCTATCAGCCTTACTCATCTAGCGACGTCCCCTTCGACCAATGGCCGCCAGCGGGCGGCCCGAGCAGGTGCTCTGGGTGGTGGAAGGTGTTGGTGCGGGGTTGACCATGTACCGCCAAAGTACCCTTTAAGACACTGCGTGTCTCTCGGCATTTCGCCTGCCGCGCTTATCTATTGAAGCTAAGCTAGCAGTACAACAGCACACAAACTCGCGGGTTGCCCGGCCAGTCCGGGCTCGAGACCGGCCAACGATGCGGCCTAGATGCTGGAAAACGCGCCACTCACGCCTATTCGCCAACCGCGCGGTCCCAGGCAAGCCGAAACATCTCAAAGGTGTTTCTGCCATGCCTGGAAACCCCAGTCCCGCCGCCGCGCATCACCGTGCTCGACTTGGCGGACTTAGACGTCGCGGCATCTCTGACGACGACCCACGACACGAGGAAGCGCGACGCGATCTGCGTGCCCAGGTCATCGCCGATCATATTGCCGCGATGCTCGACGACTCTAGTGATCCATTCCAGCTCGCACAGTCGATTCGCTTCGCTATGCGACGGAGGGGGTTGGTTGCTCCGGCTAACGGCGGGCGTGTGCCGTATTTAATCGCGACCACCCAAGTGCCCTCGTGGGATGCCCGTGTAGCGCGCACGATGGGCTGGCGCCTGCTAACGGCACGGCCCCGCTGCCTTCGCCGCCAAGACTTTTTGCTGACACTCACCCGTGCCGCGGCCTCCAAAAACCACTAGCCCAGTACAGAGTTAGCATCCTTGGAACCCCATCTTGTACCGGAGTACCAAATAGAAGTCAAGCACCCGTCCCTGATAAATCATTGTGATATTTGCAACACTGTGAGAGTCTTGACATCCACCGTAACGGTATGGCAACACCCCAACCCCGTTACCTAACGAGGGTTGCAGCTCATGAAGATGAATAAACCCAGTACTTTGGCTGCTGCGGCCGGCATCGCTTTCGCGCCGTTCTTGATGCTGGCACCGCCAGCTCACGCCTACTGTTATCCGGTCATCGGCTGTATCGTCGAGCCGGGTATCGGCACCGGGGGCCATGGGCTACCGGCTATGCCGCAGATGCCAGCAGCACCTGCTGCTCCGGCGTTACCGGCAGCCCCGGTGGCTGCGCCGCCGGTGCTGCTCCGCCGGTAGTGGCACCACCGGTAGTGGCTCCGCCGATTCCGGCGGCAGCGGTACCACCACCGCAACTGACTGTGGGCGGCCCTAATGTGACACCGGGCTTGCCGTTGCCGGATGCCATCCCACCGGCGCCAGCGGCACCTAACTTGACACCGCCGATGCCGATCACTACCACGCCACCGGGTCTGGGCGACATGCAACCCGCGGGCACCGTCCCGGACAATAGCGGCATCCTCTCGCCGTTCGGCCCGACTGCCCCTGCACCGGTTGTGGAACCGGCAGCTGCGCCCGCGCCAATAGCGCCACCGACGACGTTCGACCCGACGTCCTCAGCAGGCATAGCGCCGCCGGTTCCACCCGGTACACCGCTGTCCATCCCGCCACCAGTACAGGAGCCCGCGCCGACGCCGTTGGTCGGCTCAGGTAGTAACCCGGCGGAGAATCCCATTACGTCGGATGGCAACCTGGGTATCGAGCCGACATGCGCGATTGTCTCGTGTGCAGCGCCTGCCCCCGCTGCACCGCTGAGCGCACCTCCTGGCAGCGACTTCCCCAACGTCCCGACCACACCACAGGGCCAGGCCATCTCAGGCATTACCGGAGCGCCGATGCCCAACGGCCTTCCGCCTAACCCAGGCGACCCTGCTGCCAACGCAGCCGGTCAGGCGCTGGGCGGTAACCCGAGCAACGCGATTCCGAGTAACGCGATCCCCGGGATACCGCCCAGCACCTGCAACCCGGCGGTTGGGCCGTGTAACGAAACAGCGCAGCTAACGCCGCGATTGCGGGTGACTGTCAGATGGCGGGGAACTGCAACAGCGTTCAGTACCAGCCGCAGTACACCTCAGGACCGACGGCTGGGCAGCCGCTGGCCACTGCTGCTCCTCCTGGCGTCGATCCCAATTCCGACGCCGCTAACCCCTACTCCATCTGTATGGGCGAGGGCACGTGTAATGCGTCTGGCGGGCCGGTTGGTACAGCACCGCTGGGTACGCCTCCCACGCCTGGCGCAACCAGCGTGCCACCCGGCGGGATAACATCCGAGGCGTATACGAACCCGGATGGGGTCACCGTGGTACCGGACCCGAACATACCGGGAGGCGCGTATGCCGCGAACCTACCGCCTGGCGCGTGTAATAACGAAGAGGGTGTCAACTGCCTATTCGCCGTCAGCGACTTCGGGACGGGTTACACCGATGTACCGGGCCACCCGGGGTGGATGGTCCCGAACGCACCCAGCTCGTCGACGGGGATTCCGGCAATGCCGGGTGTCAATGGGCCGACACCGGCGGTCGGAGTGGCACCTCAGACGGTAGCACCTGCACCCACTGGCCCAACGCCTTACGGCGACCCGTGTCAGGAGCCCGTTCTCGGACAGTATTGCGACCATCCGGCCCTGTTCCCGGTAGCACCACTGGGAGCGCCGGGAGATCCCAATGTGCCGCTACCGGCGACGAACGTCCCGCAAGATGCACCTCAGGGTGACATGGACGCGCTGACGAACCCGCCGAGCAATGGTCAGATCCCGCCAAATTCTGACCAGTCGGCGCAGAACGGCACCAGTGACGCGGGTTGCACGGAGAGTTGGTGTGACACGACCCCAACTCCGATTGAGCCTCAGTCGGACGCGGACGTGTTTAGGAACAACATGCCGCCCGGGACGCCAATTCCGGCTGCCATGAACCGGAAGTCGCAGGTAGATCCGGCAACCGGGAAGTGCCCGAACGGCGATGTCCCGACGGCGACGGCGAGCTGTAACTACCAGTTCACGCCGCCTACTGCGGCACCTGCGGCGCAACCTATTGCGCCGGCGGCACCGGCCTGCAACCCGGCTACTGACCAGTTCGGCTGCATCCCGCAAAAGGCTCCGATCTACGGGGGCGCAGCGCCTCTGCCTGGTCAAGTATCCATCGAGGATCAGCAACGAGCCGCTCAACAGCAGGAGCAACAGCAACAGCACACGAATACTGCTCCGGTGGTCACGCCGTGCACTAACGCGCCGGAGAGCTTCCAGTGTGCGGAGTACAACATAAGCCACGCGGCAACTGGCGGATAGGAGAGATCGAAAGATATTCAAAGCGTTTGGAACACGACACCCGTCGGCTGCCGGTGGTGCGCCATGCGTTGATCAACGGGGTGCGCCAGCAAGCCACGCCGGCTGAGATCGGCGGCAAGCTCTTCCAGGCGCTGGCTGACCGGTTGGGCATTGCGCGCAGTGAAGCCCACAGGCGTATCGAGGAAGCCCACGATCTCGGAGAGCGCCAAGCGTTGACCGGTGAGCCGGTGCCGGCGCGGCTGGCCGCGACTGCGGCGGCGGAACGCGCCGGGTTGGTCGGCAACGGCAGCAACCCCAGCCGCTCCGGGGTGGTCAACGCCTCGAACGACAAATCAGCCAAGCCCGAGACCGCATCGCGAAACGCGTCGAACGCGGCGACGATCTCCTCCCGACTGCTAATTGCCATACCCTAATACTATCGACCACCACCGACAAGAAATTGCACTAAAACCGAAACAGAAGTGACGCAAGGGGTTTGAATCGACGTAATCTCGATGGTCGCCATACTGACGACTGAGTTGTCAAGGGCCAGGACAGGTCACAACGTTCCCGGGCGCTCCGTGTAGCGCTTGCGCTTTTCGGCGTCGACCTGGCCGCCGAAAACGCTTTCGGCGCCCAGCCCGCGGCTCAGCGCCTCAAAAGCTGCTTGCGGCAACACCTTCTGCGCCAGCCGCACCGCATTGAGCGAACGCGGAACCATCACGCGCGCTTTCGGTTTGGTGATCAACGCGGCGACGGCCCTGGCCACGTCTTCCGGTTCGGCGTTCTTCATTCCCCTCAGGCCACTCAAACCGGCGATCATGTCGGTGTTGACCAGAGTCGGAAGCACCGCAGAGAAGTGCAAGCCGCTGCCACGGTTCTCCAGGCGCACGGTGTCGGTGAACCCGAGCACGGCGTGCTTGCTGGCGCAATAGGTGGCGATCCCGGGCGCGGGCACCACAGCGCCCAGCGAAGCGATGTTGATGATGTGACCGTGTCGACGGGGCAACATCCGTTGCGCCGCCAGCTTGGTGCCCAGAATCACGCCGTACACGTTGACGTCGAGCAGCCGCTGAGTGGCGGCGTCGCCCTCAGCCAGAGCGCTGCCCACCGCGATGACGCCGGCGTTGTTCACCAGCACGTCAAGTGGCCCCAGCGCGTCTTCGACGCTGTCGAGAAAATCGGTGAAGGACTGCCGGTCCGTCACGTCCAGCCTACCGTGCATGTCGAGACCCAAGCGGCTTCCCGCGGCATGCACGGCCGATTCGTCGACGTCTCCGATCGCGACCCTGGCTCCCGAATCACGCAGAACGGCGGCGGTAGCCAACCCGATGCCACGGGCCGCGCCGGTGATGGCAATGACTTTCCCCGCAGCAGACATAAGGCGCATCATGTCACGCAACCGGATGCTGCCGACCGCGTCCCAACCGCGGCAGAAGCCGCGGAACGAGCTTCGTGCGGTAAGAATGACGGGTGTCCGATCCGACCGTGCTGCTGTTGTCGACGTCCGACACTGACCTGATGACGGCGCGCGCCAGCGGCGCGAACTATCGGTGGGCCAACCCCACGCGGCTGCTGACCGACGAGCTGCCGGACTTGCTGGCCGGCGCCGACGTCGTCGTGGTCCGTATCCTCGGCGGCTACCGGGCCTGGCAGGACGGTATCGACGCAGTACTGGCCAGCGGCGTCCCCGCCCTAGTAGTCAGCGGCGAGCAGTCACCGGACGCCGATCTCACCGAGCGTTCCACCGTGCCGGCCGGCATCGCGCTGCAGGCGCACTTCTACCTGGCCGAGGGCGGCCTGCCCAACCTGCGGGAACTGCACGCTTTCCTGTGCGACACCGTGCTGATGACAGGGTTCGGGTTCACCCCGCCGCAGAGCACTCCGACCTGGGGAGTGCTGTCGCGGCCCGGTACCGCCAATACCGGCCCGACCATCGCGGTGTTGTACTACCGCGCCCAGCAACTCGCCGGCAACACCGGCTACGTCGAAGCGCTGTGCGCGGCGATCGAAGCGGCCGGGGCCCGGGCGCTGCCGGTGTACTGCGCGTCGCTGCGCACCGCCGAACCCGGCCTGCTGCACACCTTGGCCCAAGCCGACGCGATGGTGGTCACGGTGCTGGCCGCCGGGGGTGTCAAACCGGCGACAGCAGCCGCCGGCGGCGACGACGAAAGCTGGGACGTCGAACACTTGGCCGCTCTGGACATCCCGATCCTGCAGGGGCTGTGCCTGACCAGTTCGCGGCGCCAGTGGCACGACAACGACGACGGGCTCAGCCCGCTCGACGTCGCCACGCAGGTAGCTGTCCCGGAGTTCGACGGGCGCATCATCACGGTGCCGTTTTCGTTCAAGGAGATCGACGCCGAAGGGCTGATCTCCTACGTTGCCGATCCGGAGCGCTGCGCGCGGGTCGCCGGCCTGGCCGTGCGGCACGCCGAACTGCGCCGGGTGGCCACCGCCGACAAGCGGGTGGCCGTCGTGTTCTCGGCGTATCCGACCAAACACGCCCGCATCGGCAACGCGGTGGGTCTGGACACTCCGGCGAGCGCGGTGGCGCTGCTGCGGGTGATGCGCGAGCACGGATATCAGGTCGGCGACGTGCCCGGGGTCGAGGCCTGTGACGGTGACGCGCTGATCCACGCGCTGATCGAACGCGGCGGTCAGGACCCCGACTGGCTCAACGACGCCCAGTTGGCCGGCAACCCGATTCGGGTGTCAGCCGGTGACTACCGCGCCTGGTTCGCAACGCTTCCCACCGGCCTGACTGACGCCGTTGAAGAGCACTGGGGACCGCCGCCGGGAGCGTTGTTCGTCGATAGAACTCACAACGCCGAAGGTGACATCGTCATCGCCGCCATGCGGGCCGGCAACGTCGTGCTGCTGGTGCAGCCACCGCGCGGGTTCGGGGAGAATCCGGTGGCGATCTACCACGACCCCGACCTGCCGCCCAGCCATCACTACCTGGCGGCCTATCAGTGGTTGGGTCGCGGATTTCCCAACAGCTTTGACGCCCACGCCGTTGTGCACCTGGGCAAGCACGGCAATTTGGAGTGGTTGCCCGGCAAGACGCTGGGCATGTCCGCGGCCTGCGGAACCGACGCCGCATTGGCCGACCTGCCGTTGATCTACCCGTTCCTGGTCAACGACCCTGGTGAGGGCACCCAGGCCAAGCGGCGGGCACACGCCGTGCTCGTCGATCACCTCATCCCGCCGATGGCCCGTGCCGAAACCTACGGTGACATCGCACGGCTGGAGCAGCTGCTCGACGAACACGCCGCCGTCGCCGCGCTCGATCCCGTCAAGCTCCCCGCCATCCGCCAACAGATCTGGACGCTGATCCGGGCGGCCAAGATGGATCACGACTTGGGCCTGACCGAGCGGCCCCTAGACGAGTCGTTCGACGACATGCTGCTGCACGTCGACGGCTGGCTGTGCGAGATCAAAGACGTCCAGATCCGTGACGGCCTGCACATCCTGGGCCAAACCCCTACCGGCGAGGCCGAGCTCAATCTGGTGCTGGCGATCCTGCGGGCCCGCCAGCTGTTCGGCGGCGAACACTCGGTGCCCGGCCTGCGTCAGGCGCTGGGCCTCAACGAAGACGGCAGCGACGAGCGGTCGCTGGTCGACGAGGCCGAAGCCCGGGCCCGCGCGCTGGTCGGTGCGCTGCAGCACAGCAGCTGGGATCCGGGCGCCGTCGATCGGCTCACCGATGACGTGAACGTCGCTGCGGTGCTCAAATTCGCCGCCGCCGAAGTGGTGCCGCGGCTTTCCGGCACCACCGACGAGATCGACCAGGTGCTGCGCGCGTTGGCGGGCCGCTTCATCCCGGCCGGGCCGTCCGGCTCACCGCTGCGCGGGCTGGTCAACGTCTTACCCACCGGCCGCAACTTCTACTCCGTCGATCCCAAAGCGGTGCCATCAAGGCTGGCCTGGGAAACCGGTGTGGCACTGGCGGATTCGTTGTTGGCGCGCTATCGGGAGGACTACGGCAGCTGGCCGCGCTCGGTGGGCCTGTCAGTCTGGGGCACCTCGGCGATGCGCACCGCGGGCGACGACATCGCCGAAGTGCTTGCCTTGCTGGGAGTTCGGCCGGTGTGGGACGACGCCTCCCGGCGGGTCATCGGGCTGACAGCGATCCCGCTGGCGGAACTCGGCCGGCCCAGGATCGACGTGACGGTGCGGATATCGGGGTTCTTCCGCGACGCCTTCCCGCACGTGGTGACCATGCTCGACGATGCGGTGCAGTTGGTGGCCGACCTGGACGAATCCGACGACGAGAATTACGTGCGCGCCCACGCGCAGGCCGACCTGGCGCAGCATGGCGATGAACGTCGTTCCACCACAAGGGTATTCGGCTCGAAGCCGGGCACTTATGGAGCGGGCCTGCTGCAGCTGATCGACAGCCGAAACTGGCGCGACGACGCCGACCTGGCTCAGGTGTACACGGCGTGGGGCGGCTTCGCCTACGGCCGCGGCCTGGACGGTCGGCCGGCCACCGACGACATGAACCGCCAGTACCGGCGCATCGCGGTGGCCGCGAAGAACACCGACACCCGCGAGCACGACATCGCCGACTCTGACGACTACTTCCAGTACCACGGCGGCATGGTGGCCACCGTGCGCGCGCTGACCGGTCAGGCGCCGGCTGCCTATATCGGCGACAACACCCGCACCGACGCGGTCCGCACCCGCACCCTGTCGGAGGAGACCACCCGGGTGTTCCGCGCGCGCGTCGTCAATCCGCGCTGGATGAACGCGATGCGCCGGCACGGTTACAAAGGTGCTTTCGAGATGGCCGCCACGGTGGACTATCTGTTCGGCTACGACGCCACCGCAAAGGTGATGGCCGACTGGATGTATGAGGAGCTCACCGACCGCTACGTGTTGGATCCGGAGAATCGCAAGTTCATGGCCGAGTCCAACCCGTGGGCTCTGCACAGCATGGCCGAGCGATTGCTGGAGGCCGCCGGTCGCAAAATGTGGGACCAGCCGCAACCGGCCACTCTCGACGGCCTGCGCCAGGTGCTGCTGGAAACCGAAGGCGACCTCGAAGGCTGACGTTAAGTTTGGAGTCATGAGCCCAACGAGCCCCACCTTCGCCGACCTCGCGAAATCGGAATACGTGTTGCTGACCACCTTCACCAAAGACGGCCGGCCCAAGCCGACGCCGGTGTGGGCGGCCCCCGACGGGGACCGCCTGCTGGTCATTACCGGAGATAAGTCGTGGAAGGTCAAGCGCATCCGCCACACGCCGCGGGTCACGTTGGCGCTCTGCGACCGGCGGGGCCACCCCAAAAGTGACTCCGTGGAGGGCGTGGCCGGCATCCTGGAGAAGTCCCACAACGGCGCCGTCTACGACGCCCTGGTCCAGCGGTACGGCTTGATCGCGCGGATCTTCAACGTCTTCAGCAAGCTGCGCGGCGGCATGCATAACAACGTTGGCCTGGAGCTCAGACCGCTGCCAGGTGTTCTCTGAAGAACGCGAAGACCCGCGCCCAGGCGTCCTCGGTGGCGGCTGCGTTGTAGCCCAAGCCGGTGATCCGCAGCAGTGGCTGCGCGGGCAGCTTGTTCGCAAAGGAGTGTCCGGCGCCCGGGTACACCTTGATGTCGTTGGTGATGTTCTTTCCCTCGAGCACTTGCCGCAGCTTGTTGGGCGCCCCGATGCCCATCGGGTCGCGGCCGCCGAAACTGGCCACAATCGGGCATGCCCCGTCCAAGGTTTCGCTGATGCCACTGGGCAGCGGGGTGCCGTAGAACGGCGCGGCGGCGCCGAACCCTTGCGGCGACATGACCAGCGCAAACCGGCCGCCCATGCAGAAGCCGGCAACGCCGACCCGACCGGTACATGCCGGATCGTCACGGAGGTGGTCGCGGGCGGCCAGAATGTCGTCGAGCGCGTGGCCCCGCTTGGTCAGCAATTCGCGGAACACCCGGGGGATGCAGCGCGCCCGACCGCCGCGCGCGTACAGATTAGGGGTCAGTGCGAGGTAGCCGGCAGCGGCGATGTTGTCGTTGATGGCCTGCTTGTCGGGTGGGTAGCCGAACACGTCGTGGATTACCACGACGCCCGGCCAGGGTCCGGTCCCGTCCGGAACGCTCAATAGGGCGTCGATCCGGCCGGCGGGGGTGTCGATCTCGATGGTCGTCACCTCAGCCATCTAACACGCGACATGCCAGCCGATGGAACTCCGGTGACCGCCGCGCACGTTGCTTCTCACATGGTGTGGCGACTTTTCCTCAGCTACCTGGTCGTCGAGGTGACGGTGCTCGTTGCGCTGGCGGCGACGATCGGGCTTGGCCGCACCCTGCTGGTGTTGCTGGCCACCTTCGTAGTCGGCGTCGTCGCGGTCGGATCGCAGCTGAAGCGGCAACTCGCCCGGATACGGTCCGGATCACTGACCGCGCGGGGGGCGCTCACCGACACCGCGTCGGTTGCGTTGGCGACGGTGCTGATCGTCGTTCCCGGGCTGGTCACCAGCGCGGTAGGGTTGCTGCTGCTGTTCCCGCTGACCCGCCCGGCCGTGCGCCCGCTGCTGGTCGCGGTCGCGGCCCGCAGCACCGGCTGGCCGCTGATCACGGCCGCCGCTACCGCCGGCGCATCCCGTTACGCGGCGAGCCGTTCGGCCCGCCGCGTCGAATACGTCGACGGCGAAGTCGTCGACGTCACTGAGGTCGACTCAGCCGCCTTGCCCGCGCCACCCGAGCAGCCCGGACCCTCGCCGGCGTGACCACGCTTCTGCTGGGCGGTCGGGTGTACAGCCCTTCGCGTCCCGACGCGACCGCCATGGCGATACGCGACGGCGGCACAGTGGCGTGGCTGGGCAGCGACGACGCGGGCCGGCACCAATTCCCGGACGCGGACGTCGTGGATCTCGACGGCGGCTTCGTCGCGCCGGGGTTCGTGGACAGCCACATCCATCTGACTGCCACCGGTTTGTCTCTGGTGGGGCTGGATTTACGAACCGCCCAATCGCGACGCCATTGTCTGCAGCTGATCGCCGACTACGCGACGGCGCATCCGGGCGAGCCGATCTGGGGTCACGGCTGGGACAACTCCTCGTGGCGCGAAGCAGACCCACCCAGCACCGCCGACCTCGACGAGGTGCTCGGTGATCGCCCCGCCTACCTGGCGCGTGTCGACGTGCACTCCGCGCTGGCCTCGACGAGCCTGCGCCGGCGAGTGCCCGACCTGCCGGCGGCCACCGGGTTCAGCGAGCACGGACCGCTATCGGGCGACGCTCACCATTTGCTGCGCGCGGCGGCGCGTGACCTGCTGACCGCGGCGCAGCGCGTGCAAGCGCAGGCCGCTGCGCTGGACGCCGCGGCCGCGAACGGAGTCGTCGCGGTGCACGAATGCGCGGGACCGGACATCGGCGGCCTGGACGACTGGCGGGAGCTGCGGACGGTGGCCGATACGCACGGCGTCGAGGTGACCGGTTTTTGGGGCCAAGCCGTCACCGGCCCGGCACAGGCGCGCGCCGTGCTGACCGAAACCGGCGCCCGTGGGCTGGCCGGTGACCTGTTCGTCGACGGCGCTCTGGGGTCACACACCGCCTGGCTACACGAGCCGTACCGCGATGCTCCGGACTGCTCCGGCCACTGCTACCTCGACAGCAGCGCCATCAGCGCGCATATCCGCGCCTGCACCGAGGTGGGTGTGCCGGCCGGCTTCCATGTCATCGGCGACGCCGCGGTCACGGCCGTGGTGAGCGCTTTCGAGCAGGTCGTCGACGACCTTGGGGTCGGCCCCGTCGCCCGCTGCGGCCACCGGTTGGAACACTTGGAGATGGTGAGCGTCGAGCAGGCCGCCAGGCTCGGCGCGTGGGGCGTCATCGCCAGCGTGCAACCGGCGTTCGACGCGGCCTGGGGTGGCGCCGACGGCATGTACGCCCAACGTCTCGGTGCCGAACGGGGGGCCCGGCTCAACCCCTTCGCGCTGTTAGCATCCCGAGGCGTGCCTCTCGCATTTGGCTCGGATGCTCCGGTCACACCTCTGGACCCGTGGGCAAGTGTGCGCGCCGCGGCTCACCACCAGACGCCGGGCAGCGCGGTGTCATCGCGGGCGGCCTTCGCCGCAGCCACCCGCGGTGGCTGGCGGGCCGCCGGTGTCCGGGACGGGGTGACCGGGACGCTGGCGCCGGGCGCTTCGGCGTCCTACGCGGTCTGGGACGTCGACGAACTCGACCAACCCGAGAACAGCCCGCCTCGCCGTGCTGCTGGACGATGGTCGACCGACCCGAACGCCCGGCTACCCAGACTCCCGCGGCTGAGCGAAGCCGACGCCACGCCGCGCTGCCGCCGAACCGTGCACCGGGGTGTGACGATCTATGGCTGAGGAACAGCAGCACGGCGACGTCGACGAGGTCCCCACGGTCGACGGCCCGGACAACGACGACCCGGCCGCAGACCAGCGACCAGCCGGGGGCCGGCCGAACCCTCGAGGGGCGGCGCTGGCGCACACGGCGGGGCAGCGGACGGTGGCGCTGAGCGCCAAGATGCTGGTGGCGCTGCGCACGGTGGTGCTGCCCAAGGTTGGCCGCTGGCTGCTGCCGCGCTGGCCGCTGCTGGGAGCCACGGTTGGCGCCGGTCTGCTGCTGTGCGCGAGCTTCCCGCCGTTCAACTGGTGGTGGGCCGCCGTCGTCGGTTTCGCGCTGCTGGCTTGGGTGCTGACCCGGCGAGCCACCACCCCGGCCGGCGGCCTCGGTTACGGCGTGCTGTTCGGTCTGGCGTTCTATTTGCCGTTGTTGCCATGGATCAGCACGCTCGTCGGTGCGCCGCCCTGGGTAGCGCTGGCGGTGATGTCAGCCTGTTTTCCGGCGCTGTTCGGGCTGCTGGCGGTCGCGGTGCGGCAGCTGCCCGGCTGGCCGATCTGGTTCGCGGTGCTGTGGGCGGTGGGGGAATGGGCGAAGTGCACCGTGCCGTTCGGCGGGTTCCCGTGGGGAGTCGTCGGGTTCGGTCAGACGGACGGGCCGCTGCTGCCGCTGGTGCAGGTGGGCGGGGTGCCGCTGCTGTCGGCCGCGATCGTGCTGCTGGGTTGCAGCCTGACGGCGATCGTGCTGGAGGTCGTAGTGTGGTGGCGGCTCGGCCAGCAACGCGGTCAGGACGCCCAGGACGTCAAGGACGCCAAGAATCACGCCGACGCCGGCGCACCGCCGGCCGTGGTGCTGCCGGGCATCTGTATCTGCTTCGTGCTGTTCGGCGCCGTGGCCGTCTGGCCGCAGGTTCGGCATTCCGGCAAAGGGTCGGGCAACGACCCGGTCATCACGGTGGCCGCCGTGCAGGGCAACGTGCCCCGGCTGGGGCTCGACTTCAACGCCCAACGCCGCGCGGTCCTCGACCTCCATGTCCGCGAGACGCTCCAGCTTGCCGACGACATGCAGGCCGGAACCGCGCCCAAACCGCAGTTCGTGATCTGGCCCGAAGATTCCTCCGACGTCGACCCGCTGACCAACCCCGATGCCGCCGCGCAGATCTCGACGGCCGCCAGGGCGGTGGGCGTTCCGATCCTGGTCGGGACCATCCTTGACATTCCGGTCGCTGGCAAGAAAACCAACGGGTCGCACCCCGAGGTCTCTGCATATACCAACACGGTAATCGTCTGGGATCCGGTCACCGGTCCCGGCGAGCGGCACAACAAGCAGATCGTGCAGCCGTTCGGTGAATACCTGCCCTGGCCGGGGCTGTTCCGGCATCTGTCGGGTTTCGCCGACCGCGCAGGTCATATGGTCCCCGGCCCCAGCACCGGCGTGGTGCACGCCGCAGGTGTGCCGGTCGGGGTGGCCACCTGCTGGGAAGTGATCTTCGATCGCGCGCTGCGCGAGTCGGTACGGGCCGGCGCCCAGCTGCTGGTGGTGCCCAGCAACAACGCCACCTTCAACAAGACGATGAGCGAACAGCAACTGGCTTTCGCCAAGGTCCGCGCCGTCGAGCACGACCGGTATGTCGTGGTCGCCGGCACCACCGGGATCAGCGCTGTGATCGCACCCGACGGCGTGGAGTTGGCCCGCACCGACTTCTTCGTCCCCGCCTACCTGGACAGCCAGCTGCGACTGAAGACGACGTTGACGCCGGCAACACAGTGGGGTCCGGCCGTGCAATGGCTGTTCCTCGGAATTGCCGTTGCCGTGCTGGTGATCGCGATACGGCACAATGGTGGGTTCTCGGGGCGGTTCCCGCGTCCGAAGCGCCGCCGAAGCCGTTTCCTGGCCAACTCCGCAACGTCGGTGGGCGCACCGTCAGATGTGCCCGAAGCCCACGACGCCGAGCCCCTGGGCCGGCACGCGGCCCGGTCACGGGTGAACAACGCAGACACCGACACGGCAGATGAAAGGTAAGGCCACATGAGCGCCGGCCAGTCGACGTCCGAGGCGCGCGGTTCTGAGGGCCAACGCCCTGACCTGCGCACCCTGGTGGTCGTCCCCACCTTCAACGAGCGGGAGAATCTGCCGCTGATCATGGGCCGGCTGCACGAGGCTCAGCCGGATGTCCATGTGCTGGTCGTCGACGACGACAGCCCCGACGGCACCGGGCAGCTCGCCGACGAGCTGGCAACGGCCCGTCCCGACCGGGTGCACGTGCTGCACCGCACCGTCAAGGACGGTCTGGGTGCGGCGTACCTGGCCGGCTTCAGCTGGGGACTGTCCCGCGGCTACTCGGTGCTGGTGGAAATGGATGCTGACGGTAGCCATGCCCCCGAGCAACTGCATCGGTTACTGGACGCCGTCGACGCGGGAGCCGACCTGGCCATCGGATCCCGGTACGTCGACGGCGGAGCCGTGCGCAACTGGCCGTGGCGGCGTAAGGCGTTGTCCAAGACCGCCAACACTTATTCGCGGCGGATGCTCGGCATCGACATCCACGACATCACCGCCGGCTACCGCGCCTACCGGCGGGAGGTGCTGCAGGCCATCGACCTGAGCGCGGTCGATTCCAAGGGCTATTGCTTCCAGATCGACCTGACATGGCGCACCGTCCGCAACGGCTTCACCGTCGTCGAGGTGCCGATCACGTTCACCGAGCGCGCCCTCGGGGTGTCGAAGATGAGCGGGTCCAACATCCGCGAGGCGATCGTCAAAGTGGCGCAGTGGGGCGTCAATGGTCGGATGGACGGCAAGCCCCGGCGTCCTGAGGTGACCGCCCAACCAGTCGGAGACTCCGACCGGGAACAATGACTATCACGCCCGCGGCGTCAAATTCCGCGGCGCCGCGACTTGATCAGCTCCAGGCGCTCTTTCAATAGATCATCGAGCTCATCGACCGAACGCCGCTCCAGCAGCATGTCCCAGTGCGTGCGCGGTGGCTTCACCTTTTTCGGCTCCGGCAGGTCGCCCTCGATCAGGGTGCCTTCCATGCCGTTGCGGCACTGCCACGCGCCGGGGATTTCTGCGTCGTCGGCGAACGGAACGTCGAACTCCTCGCCGTTGTCGGTGCGGTACCGCGCGATGTGACGCGGAGCCAGGTCGTGGTTACGGTCGGTCTCGTAGCTCACCGCTCCGAGACGACTGCCTCTCAAGACACGATCAGCCATCGTCAACACTCCTCATGATTCTCATATCCGGGTAGACAACGCTGCGGGGGCTGGCGTAGTTCCCAGCTTCCCTTAAGTAACCCACCTTCTCCGCAAGCCGGTCACGGCCCGCATCGTCAGCGGGAGGGCCGACGCAGCTGTCCATGATACCGGGAATTGCCTGAGGAGCCGATTAAAGTCGGCAGGCGTGACCCGTCGCGTGCGACCAACACCGTGCCACTGGTGTGGCCGCGACGTGGCCGATGCGGGTTTAGGTCGTCGGCGCCAGTACTGCCGGCAATCCTGCCGGCAGCGTGCGTACGAACAGCGGGCGTCGATCAGCGCTTCCCCCAGCCTGGCGCCCGACGCGGTGGTGCTCTCGGCCGTCGAGGCGGCCCAATTGTCCGACCGGGTCTATCAGGTGCGGTGTGCCGCTGAGGACGTTGTGACAGCACTGGACGAGGGCGCCGAACTCCGGGAGTTGCGGGATCTCTGCGACATGTTGATGCGCGCTGTCGAGGCGGCCGACGGCTGGCGTTGAAGCCGGTGCCGCCCGGCCTGGCCATGCTGATCATCCACCGGAGAATGCAGGGTACAGTCACGTCGAACACGGTCCGGCCGGTCGGCCGAGCCTGCCCGAGCAGCTGGCGGGCAGTTTCGGCGGAGCCGCAACGCGACCTGTGTAAAGCCCGGGGGATGCAACAGCGGGAGTTTGGATGTCGTGCCGAGGGCGTCGGTGCTCGCCCGTGACCGCGCAGGGCCGACGAACGGCGCGACGCCACTTCGGGAACAAACTTGCATGACTTGGTGAGCCCGCACTCACCGAACGATCAACGTTAGGCGAGGGTGGCGAGATGGCTGAACAGCTCCAGCATGCGACCGAGGCGCTGCGCAAAGCGCTGGCTCAAGTCGAGCGGCTGAAGACCAAGAACCGCGCGCTGCTGGAACGCTCCGGCGAACCCATCGCGATCGTCGGGATGTCGTGCCGCTTCCCGGGCGGGGTCGACTCTCCCGAAAGTCTGTGGGAAATGGTCGCCGGCAGCCGGGACGTGATGTCGGAGTTCCCCACTGACCGCGGTTGGGACCTGGCCCGGCTGTTCGACGACGATCCCGACGCGCCGCACAAGTGCTACGCCCGCTCCGGCGGCTTCGTCGACGATGTTGCCGGGTTCGACGCGGGATTTTTCGGGGTGTCACCCACCGAGGCGCTGGCCACCGACCCGCAGCACCGCATGTTGTTGGAGCTGTCATGGGAGGCGTTGGAGCGGGCCGGGATCGACCCGACGTCGTTGCGGGGCAGCGCCACCGGCGTGTACGCCGGAATCATCGTGCAGGGCTACGGCATGCTCGCCGAAGAGATCGAGGGCTACCGGCTGACCGGTATGACCTCCAGCGTGGCGACCGGTCGGGTGGCCTATGTCCTGGGGCTGGAGGGCCCGGCGGTCTCGGTGGACACCGCGTGCTCGTCGTCGCTGGTGGCGCTGCACATGGCGGTGCAGTCGCTGCGGTCGGGGGAGTGTGATCTGGCGCTGGCCGGCGGGGCAACCGTCAACGCCACACCCACCGTGTTCGTGGAGTTCAGCCGGCACCGCGGCCTGTCGCCCGATGGCCGCTGCAAACCGTTCTCGAACGCTGCCGACGGTGTCGGGTGGTCCGAGGGCGGCGCGATGTTGGTGGTGGAGCGGTTGTCGGATGCGCAGCGGTTGGGGCATCCGGTGTTGGCGGTGGTGCGGGGTTCGGCGGTCAATTCCGATGGTGCATCCAATGGGTTGACCGCGCCTAATGGGCCCTCGCAACAACGCGTGGTGCGGGCGGCGTTGGCCAATGCGGGGTTGAGCGCGGCTGAGGTGGATGTGGTCGAGGGCCACGGCACCGGGACGACGTTGGGTGATCCGATTGAGGCGCAGGCGTTGTTGGCCACCTATGGGCAGGATCGGGGTGCGTCGGGGACGCCGTTGTGGTTGGGGTCGATCAAGTCGAATATGGGTCATACGCAGGCCGCGGCGGGGGTGGCCGGGGTGATGAAGATGATTTTGGCGATGCGCCATGAGGTGTTGCCGGCGACGTTGCATGTGGATGCGCCGAGTCCGCATGTGGATTGGTCGGCGGGGCAGGTGGCGTTGTTGACCGAGGCGCAGCCCTGGCGGGTTGATGGCCGGGCGCGGCGGGCCGGGGTGTCGTCGTTTGGGATCAGTGGCACTAATGCGCATGTGATCATCGAGGCTGCCCCGCCGGGTGAGGTTGTCGAGCCGGCGGTGGCGCCGGTGGTGGTGCCGTGGGTGGTGTCGGCGAAGTCGGCGGATGGGTTGCGCGCGCAGGCGGCGCGGTTGGGCCAGTTCGTCGGTGCGCGAACGGAGTTGGCGGCCGCTGATGTGGGGTGGTCGTTGGCGGGCCGGTCGACGTTCGAGTATCGCGCGGTGGTGCTCGGTGCGGATCGCGGTCAATTGCTTGACGGGTTGGCGCAGGCGGCTGAGGGGTCACCGGGGGCTTCGGTGGTCACCGGGCGTGCGGCTGCAGCCGGCAAGACGGTGTTCGTCTTCCCTGGCCAAGGCTCCCAATGGCTCGGCATGGGTGTCGAATTACTCGACACAGCACCGGCTTTCGCTGAGCAGCTGCAGGCCTGGGCAGAAGCGTTCACGGAGTTCGTCGACTGGTCGTTGATCGACGTGCTGCGCGGCGCGCCCGGCGCGCCCGGTTTGGACCGCGTCGACGTCGTGCAGCCGGCGCTGTTCGCGGTGATGGTGTCGCTGGCCGAGCTGTGGAAGTCCGTCGGTGTGCGTCCCGATGCGGTGATCGGGCACTCGCAGGGTGAGATTGCCGCCGCGTACGTGGCCGAGGCGTTGTCGCGCCGCGACGCCGCACGAGTTGTCACGCTGCGCAGCAAGTTGTTGCTCACGCTGTCCGGCCATGGCGGCATGGCGTCACTGGCCTGCGGACCCGAGCGGGCCCGAGAAATGTTGCTTGCGTATGGCGATCGGATCAGCATCGCCGCGATCAACGGACCGTCGGCCGTCGTCGTCTCCGGTGAAGTCGGCGCCCTCGACGAACTCGTCGCACAGTGCACCGCACGCGAGCTGCGCGCCCGGCGCATCGACGTGGACTACGCATCGCATTCCCTTGCGGTGGAAGCGATCCGCGGTCACCTCGCCGAGGCGCTGTCGGACATCGAACCGCGGTCTTCGCGCACCGTCTTCTTCTCCACCGTCACAGGCGCACAGCTCGACACCGCCGTTTTGGATGCCGACTACTGGTTCCGCAACACCCGTCAGACGGTGGAATTCGATCAGGCGGTGCGCGCCGCATCGCAAAGCGGCTACCGGACTTTCGTCGAATGCAGTCCCCATCCGGCGTTGGTCGGCGGGGTCGAGGACACCGTCCACGAGCACAGCGCCGGTGGCACCGAAGCCGTCGTCGTCCCCACCCTCGGCCGCGAAGACGGCGGTATGCGGCGCTTCCTTTCCTCAGCCGCCCAGGCTTTCGTGTCCGGCGCCACGGTGGATTGGCGTGCGGCGCTGCCGGGTGCCGGATTCGTCGAGTTGCCGACGTATGCCTTCGAGCGGCGGCGATTCTGGCTTTCCGGTGACGGCGCCGCCGTCGACGCCACCGGGTTGGGTTTGGCGTCCGGGCAACACCCGTTGCTGGGCGCGGTGGTGGAGTTGCCGGCCAGCGGCGGGGTGGTCCTGACCGGCCGCCTGTCGTCGGGAACTCAGCCCTGGCTGGCCGATCATGCGGTCGGTGGCGTCGCGCTGTTCCCGGGTACCGGGTTCGTGGAATTGGCTATCCGCGCCGGCGACGAAGTCGGCTGCCCGGTCGTCGACGAACTCACGCTGCGAACCCCTTTGGTGTTGCCCGCATCCGGCGCGGCGGCGGTGCAGGTCGTGGTCGACGCTGCGCAAGACTCCGGCCGGCGGAGCGTCTCGGTGTTTTCCCGCGCGGAGGCTGACGCCAGATGGGTTTCACACGCCGAGGGTGTGCTCAGCTCCGCTACCGCCGAGCCCGGTGCCGACCTGTCGGCGTGGCCGCCGGCGGGCGCCGAGCGGGTCGACGTCACCGCACTTTATGACCGGTTGGCGGCAACCGGCTACGGCTACGGACCGGCGTTTCAGGGCCTGACCGCGGTGTGGCGCCGCGGTGGCGAACTGTTCGCAGAAGTGTCTTTGCCGCAAACCGCTGGCAGCACAACGGGCTTCGGAGTGCATCCGGCCGTTCTGGACGCATCGCTGCACGCTCTGCTCGCCGTCAGTGACGTCGCTGACGGCACGGACGTGGCGTTGCCGTTCGCATGGCAGGGCGTGTCGTTGCACGCGGCCGGCGCGTCGTCGGTGCGGGCGCGAATTGTGCCGGTGGGCCCGTCGGCGGTCTCAGTGGAGTTGGCCGACGGTCTGGGGTTGCCGGTGTTGTCGGTGGCTTCGATGGTCGCCCGTCCGGTGTCTCCGCAGCAGTTGATGGCGACCGTGACGGGGTCGGGCGCCGACCGGCTGTTCGAGCTGATCTGGTCGCCGGCATCGCCGGCATCGCACGCCGAAACACCGCCCCACGATGTCTTCACTTCCGTTGCCGCCGAGCAGGATCCGGTCGGCGAAACCTACCGGCGCACCCACGAAGCGCTGGCCGCCGCGCAGTCCTGGTTGACGGAACGCGACTCCGGCGTGCTGCTGGTGGCGACTCGCGGCGCGGTCGCGTTGCCCGGCGAAGACGTCGTCGATCTGGCGGGCACGGCAGTGTGGGGGCTGGTCCGCTCCGCGCAGACCGAGCACCCGGGCCGCATCATTTTGGTGGATTCGGATGTACCGCTGCAGGATTCAGCGATCGCCCGGGTGTTGGCGACGGCTGAGCCGCAGGTGGCGCTGCGCAGCGGAGTCGTTCACGCCGCTCGGGTGCACAGTAGCCGCGCGGTCGACGGCATCCTGGTGCCGCCGGCCGACGGGCCGTGGCGGCTCGGTCTGTCCAGTGCCGGCACTTTCGAAAACCTGCAACTGGAGCCCGTCCCCAACGCCGACGCACCGCTGGACCCCGGCCAGGTCCGGGTCGCTGTGCGCGCCATCGCCACCAACTTCCGCGACGTCATGATCACGCTGGGGATGTTCACCCACGACGCGTTGATCGGCGGCGAAGCCGCCGGCGTTGTCGTCGAAGTCGGCCCCGGAGTCTCCGAATTCGCCGTCGGGGACGACGTGTATGGATTCTTCCCCGACGGCAGCGGCACCCTGGTCGCCGGCGACGTGCGACTGTTGCTTCCGATGCCCGCCCATTGGTCATACGCCGAAGCGGCCGCCATCTCAGCTGTTTTCACCACCGCGTACATGGCGTTCATCCACCTGGCCGATGTCAAGCCGGGCCAACGGGTGTTGGTGCATGCCGCCGCCGGCGGGGTGGGAATGGCGGCGGTCCAGTTGGCCCGGCATTTGGGGCTCGAGGTGTTCGGCACCGCCAGCCGCGGTAAATGGGACACATTGCGGGCGATGGGTTTCGACGAAGACCACATCGCGGATTCACGCAGTCTGCAGTTCGAGGACAAATTCCGGGCGGTTACCGGTGGCCACGGCATGGATGTGGTGCTGGACTCGCTGGCCGGTGAGTTCGTCGACGCGTCGCTGCGTCTGGTTGCCTCCGGCGGGGTGTTCCTGGAGATGGGCAAGACCGATATCCGCGACCCCGGCGTGGTCGCTGAGCAGCACCCCGGGGTGCGTTACCGCGCGTTCGATCTGTTCGAGCCCGGCCGTGCCCGCATGCACCAGTGGATGCTCGACCTCGCGGAACTGTTCGACGCCGGAGTGCTGCAGCCGTTGCCGGTGACGATGTTCGATGTGCGACGGGCGCGAGCGGCGTTGCGGTATCTGAGTCAGGCGCGGCATATCGGCAAGGTCGTTTTGACTCTTCCCTCTACGCCAGGTGGGGTGCTGGGTTCGGGCACGGTGTTGATCACTGGTGGCACCGGAATGGCGGGTTCGACGTTGGCGCGTCATGTGGTCAACCACCACGGTGCGCGGAACCTGCTGTTGCTGAGCCGGCGTGGACCCGACGCGCCCGGTGCCGCCGAACTGGCAGCTGAACTGAGCTCGGCCGGTGCCCAGGTGTCGGTGGTGGCCTGTGATGTGGCTGATCGTGCGGCGCTGGACAAGACGATCGCGGACATCTCGGTGCCGCTGACAGCGGTGATTCATGCAGCCGGTGTGCTCGATGATGCGGTGGTGACGTCGTTGACACCGGAGCGGGTGGATGCGGTGTTGCGGGCCAAGGTGGATGCGGCCTGGCATCTGCACGAGTTGACCAGTGATCTGCACCTGTCGGCGTTTGTGATGTTCTCCTCGATGGCGGGATTGGTGGGGTCGTCGGGTCAGGGCAATTACGCGGCGGCGAACTCGTTCCTCGATGGCTTGGCCGCGCATCGGCGCGCCCGTGGCCTGCCGGCGATCTCGTTGGCCTGGGGCCTGTGGGACCAAGCCAGCGACATGACCGGCGGCCTCGACGCTGATGGGCGGGCCCGATTGGCGCGAACTGGCGTCAAAGCGCTGTCGTCGGCCGAAGCGCTGCAACTGTTCGACACCGCCATGATCGTCGACGAGCCGTTCCTTCTGCCGGCACGCATCGACTTGGCCGCGCTGCGCGCCAACGCCGCCGTGGTGCCGCCGATGTTCGCCGACCTGATCACCACGTCGACGCGGCGCCAGGTCGACGACTCGCTGGCCGCAACGAAGTCGAAATCCGCGCTGGCGCAACGCTTGCACGGGCTGCCCGACGACGAGCAGCACGCTCTGCTGCTAGATTTGGTGCGCTCGCACATCGCCACCGTGCTCGGCAATATCACACCCGAGGCGATCGATCCGGACAAGGCGTTCCAGGAGTTGGGCTTTGACTCGTTGACCGCGGTGGAGATGCGCAACCGGCTCAAAGCCGCCACCGGCTTGGCGCTGTCGCCGACGCTGATCTTCGACTACCCGACACCGAGCCGACTGGCGGCATACTTCCGCACGGAGCTCGCCGGCAACCCGCAGGAGATCACAGCTGTGCCAGCCTCGCGCAGCACCGGTGACGATCCGATCGCGATCGTCGGTATGGCGTGCCGCTTCCCCGGCGGCGTCGACTCCCCGGAGACCCTGTGGGAGATGGTGTCTCAGGGCCGCGACGTGCTCTCGGAGTTCCCGAGCGATCGCGGCTGGGACCTGGCCGGCCTGTACAACCCCGACCCTGACGTTGCGGGCGCGTGTTATACGCGCACCGGCGGTTTCGTGGACGGTGTCGCCGATTTCGATCCCGCGTTCTTCGGTATCGCGCCGAGCGAGGCGCTGGCCATGGATCCACAACAGCGACTTTTCCTCGAATTGTCCTGGGAAGCCCTGGAGCGAGGGGGGATTGAACCCGGCGGCTTGGGTGGCAGCGCCACCGGTGTATTCGCCGGGGTGTACACCCAGGGCTACGGCATGGGCGCCGCCGAAACCCTGGAGGGCTTCCGGCTGACCGGGCAGTCGTCGAGCGTGGCTTCGGGCCGGGTGTCGTATGTGTTGGGGCTGGAGGGCCCGGCGGTCTCGGTGGATACGGCGTGTTCATCGTCGCTGGTGGCACTGCATATGGCGGTGCAGTCGCTGCGGTCGGGGGAGTGTGATCTGGCGCTGGCCGGCGGCGTCACCGTCAACTCCACACCCGACATCTTCGTGGAGTTCAGCCGCATGCGCGGGTTGTCCGCGGATGGCCGGTGTAAGGCGTACGCGGGCGCGGCCGACGGCACCGGATTCTCCGAGGGCGGCGCGATGTTGGTGGTGGAGCGGTTGTCGGATGCGCAGCGGTTGGGGCATCCGGTGTTGGCGGTGGTGCGGGGTTCGGCGGTCAATTCCGATGGTGCATCCAATGGGTTGACCGCGCCTAATGGGCCCTCGCAACAACGCGTGGTGCGGGCGGCGTTGGCCAATGCGGGGTTGAGCGCGGCTGAGGTGGATGTGGTCGAGGGCCACGGCACCGGGACGACGTTGGGTGATCCGATTGAGGCGCAGGCGTTGTTGGCCACCTATGGGCAGGATCGGGGTGCGTCGGGGACGCCGTTGTGGTTGGGGTCGATCAAGTCGAATATGGGTCATACGCAGGCCGCGGCGGGGGTGGCCGGGGTGATGAAGATGATTTTGGCGATGCGCCATGAGGTGTTGCCGGCGACGTTGCATGTGGATGCGCCGAGTCCGCATGTGGATTGGTCGGCGGGGCAGGTGGCGTTGTTGACCGAGGCGCAGCCCTGGCGGGTTGATGGCCGGGCGCGGCGGGCGGGGGTGTCATCGTTTGGGATCAGTGGCACTAATGCGCATGTGATCATCGAGGCTGCCCCGCCGGGTGAGGTTGTCGAGCCGGCGGTGGCGCCGGTGGTGGTGCCGTGGGTGGTGTCGGCGAAGTCGGCGGATGGGTTGCGCGCGCAGGCGGCGCGGTTGGGCCAGTTCGTCGGTGCGCGAACGGACTTGGCGGCCGCTGATGTGGGGTGGTCGTTGGCGGGCCGGTCGACTTTTGAGTATCGCGCGGTGGTGCTCGGTGCGGATCGCGGTCAATTGCTTGACGGGTTGGCGCAGGCGGCTGAGGGGTCACCGGGGGCTTCGGTGGTCACCGGTCGTGCGGTTCCGGCCGGCAAGACGGTGTTCGTCTTCCCCGGCCAAGGCTCCCAATGGCTCGGCATGGGCATGGGCCTGCACGCCGCCTACCCGGTGTTCGCTGAAGCTTTCAACACCGTTGTCGGCGAACTGGACCGGCACCTGCTGCGCCCGCTACGCGAAGCCATGTGGGGCCATGACGAGAACATGGTGCACACAACCGAATTCGCGCAGCCCGCGCTGTTCGCGGTCGAGGTCGCGCTCTACCGGTTGGTGGAATCGTGGGGTGTGCGCCCCGACTTCGTGATGGGGCATTCCGTCGGCGAGCTGACCGCAGCCCATGTCGCCGGTGCACTGTCGCTCGAGAACGCCGCGCTGCTGGTGGTGGCCCGGGGCCGGTTCATGCAAGCTTTGCCGTCCGGCGGCGCGATGGTCGCCGTGCAAGCCACCGAAGACGAAGTGCGGCCGCTGCTGACCGACCACGTCGGCATCGCGGCGGTCAACGGACCATCGTCCGTGGTGGTTTCCGGTGCTGAAGACGAGGTGGCTGCCATCGCGGGCCAACTACGTGAGCAGGGCCGCCGAACCCACCGGCTCGCCGTCTCACACGCTTTCCACTCGCCGTTGATGGAGCCGATGATCGGCGAATTCAGGTCGGCAGCCAGAGAATTGACGGTCAATCCGACCACCATCCCGGTCATTTCCAATGTCACCGGACAGGTCGCCGCTAAAGACTTCGCGTCGGCGGACTACTGGACGCAGCACATTCGGGCGGCGGTGCGGTTCGCTGACAGCGTGCGCTTCGCCCACTCCACCGGAGCCAGCCATTTCCTCGAACTCGGACCCGGCGGCGGCTTGACCTCGTCGATCGAGGAATCGCTCGGCGAAACAGAAATCGTATCCGTGCCGCTGCTGCGCAAAGACCGCCCGGAGCCGACCAGCCTGATCACCGGCTTGGCTCAGGCCTTCGTGTCGGGTCTCGGCGTGCAGTGGCGTTCGGTGTTGCCCGGCGCCGGGTTTGTGGAGTTGCCGACCTATGCCTTTGAGCGCCGGCGGTTCTGGCTCTCGGCTGACAGTGCTGCCGTCGATGCCGCCAGTCTGGGACTGGCGTCCGGTGAGCACGCGTTGCTGGGTGCAGTGGTGGAGTTGCCCGCCAGCGGTGCGGTGGTGCTGACGGGCCGGATCTCGTCGGGTTCGCAGTCCTGGCTTGTTGATCACGCGGTCGGCGGCGTGGTGGTGTTCCCGGGTGCGGGATTTGTGGAGCTGGCGATCCGCGCCGGCGACGAAGTCGGCTGCTCCGTGGTCGATGAGTTGATGTTGGCGGCGCCATTGGTGATTCCGGCGACCGGCTCAGTGGCGGTGCAGGTGATGGTCGGCGCCGCCGGTGAGTCGGGCGCGCGGGCGGTGTCGGTGTTCTCCCGCAGCGATGCCCGCCCCGGCTGGACCCTGCACGCCGAGGGCCGGCTGACCTCGGCTCAGCCCGGCGGCGCGGAAGTCGGCACAGATCTCTCGACCTGGCCGCCGGTAGGCGCGGCGGCGGTCGACATCGTCGGGCTCTACGACCGGTTGTCGGCACGCGGGTACAACTACGGACCGGCGTTCCAGGGTCTGACCGCGATGTGGCGCCGCGGCGACGAGGTGTTCGCCGACGTGTCATTGCCGGCCGACGCCGGCGTCTCACCGACCGGTTTCGGTGTTCACCCGGCGGTGCTTGATGCCGCTCTGCACGCGGTGATCGTCGCTACCGATGCCGGTGACGACGACGGCAGCAAAGCGGGTGTGCTGGTGCCGTTCTCGTGGCAAGGGGTGTTGCTACACGCGGCGGGCGCATCGTCGGTGCGGGCGCGCATCGCACCGGTGGGCCCGTCGGCGGTGTCGGTGGAACTGGCTGACGGTCTGGGGTTGCCGGTGTTGTCGGTGGCGTCGATGGTCGCCCGGCCGGTGTCGCAGCAGCAACTGATCGCGGCGGTGACCGGGTCCGCCGCTGACCGGCTTTTCGAGGTGATCTGGTCGCCCGCCTCCCCTGACCTGAACGCCGAAGCACCGTCGCACGAGGTGTTTGAGTCCGCACCCACCGACGACGACCAGCTCGCCGGGGTCTACCAGCGCACGCACGAAGCGCTCACCAAACTGCGGACGTGGTTGACCGAAAACCACTCGGGCATGCTGCTGATGGTGACCCGCGGCGCGGTCGCGCTGCCCGGCGAAGACGTCGTCGATCTGGCGGGCGCGGCGGTGTGGGGGTTGGTGCGTTCCGCGCAGACCGAGCACCCGGGCCGCATCGTGCTGGTCGACACCGATGCGCCGCTGGACGATTCAGCGATCGCCCAGGTGTTGGCGACGGCCGAGCCGCAGCTCGTGGTGCGCGGCGCAACCGTGCAAATCGCGCGGGTGCGGGGCAGCCGCGCGGTAGACACTCTCCTGGTTCCGCCGGGCGACGGGCCGTGGCGGTTAGGCATGTCCTGTAAGGGCACCTTCGAAAACCTGCAATTGGAAACCATTCCGGACGCCGACGCACCGCTGCAGGCCGGCCAGGTGCGTGTTTCGGTGCGCGCCATCGCCGCAAACTTCCGCGACGTGATGATCGCGCTTGGTCTCTACCCCGACAACGATGCCGTGATGGGCATCGAGTCCGCCGGCATCGTCATCGAAACCGCCCCTGGCGCGGACCGTTTTGTGGTGGGAGACCGCGTCACCGGGCTGTTCCCGGAAGGCACCGGCACCTCAGCGATCACCGACGAGCGGCTGTTGATGGAATCCCCGGCCGGGTGGTCGCACAACGACGCGGCGACCGCACCGGTCGTCTTCGCGACAGCGCACTACGCACTGTCTACACTGGCCGACGTTCAGCCGGGTCAGCGGGTGCTGGTGCATGCGGCTGCCGGTGGGGTGGGGATGGCTGCGGTGCAGCTGGCCCGGTATTTCGGGTTGGAGGTGTTCGCCACCGCGAGTCGCGGCAAGTGGGACACGTTGCGCGCGATGGGTTTCGATGAGGATCACATTGCTGATTCGCGCAGCCTGGAGTTCGAGGACAAGTTCCGGGCGGTGACCGGTGGGCGCGGAGTGGACGTGGTCCTGGACTCGCTGGCCGGTGAGTTCGTGGACGCGTCGCTGCGGCTCGTCGCGTCCGGCGGAGTGTTCTTGGAGATGGGCAAGACCGATATCCGCGACCCCGGTGTGGTTGCCGACCAGCACCCCGGCGTGCGTTACCGCGCCTTCGACCTGTTCGAAGCCGGCGCGGACAACATCCGGGGGATCCTCACCGAGTTGACCGCGATGTTCGACGACGCCGTCTTGAGGCCGTTGCCGGTGACCTCGTTCGATGTGCGACGGGCCGGGGCGGCGTTGCGGTATCTGAGCCAGGCGCGGCATACCGGCAAGGTCGTCTTGATGATGCCGGACGCGTGGGCGTCAGGCACCGTACTGATCACCGGTGGCACCGGGATGGCGGGGTCGGCGTTGGCGCGCCATGTGGTTTTGAACCGTGGGGCGCGTCAGTTGGTCTTGGTCAGCCGGCGTGGTCCGGATGCGCCGGGAGCCCGGGAGTTGGTGGCTGAGCTGACGGACGCCGGTGCGCACGTGTCGGTGGTGGCTTGTGATGTGGCTGATCGGGCGGCGTTGGCGAAGGTGGTTGCTGATGTTCCGGTGCGGGCGCCGTTGTCGGCGGTGTTTCATGCCGCCGGTGTGCTCGATGATGCGGTGGTGACGTCGTTGACGGCGGCGCGGGTGGATGCGGTGTTGCGGGCCAAGGTGGATGGGGCGTGGCATCTGCATGAGGTGACTCGTGATCTGGGTGTGTCGGTGTTTGTGTTGTTTTCGTCGATGGCCGGGTTGGTGGGGTCGTCGGGTCAGGGCAATTACGCGGCGGCCAATTCGTTTTTGGATGCGTTGGCTGCGCATCGCCGCGGGCAGGGTCTGCCGGCGATCTCGTTGGGCTGGGGCCTGTGGACCCAGATCAGCGACATGACTCAAACCCTGGGCAATGTCGACTTCGCCCGGTTCGCCCGGGACGGCATCGTCGCCATGTCTTCGCAGGAGGCACTGCAACTGATGGACACGGCGTTGACGCTCGACGAGCCGTTCCTGCTGCCGGCCCACATCGACCTCACCGCGCTGCGAGCCAAATTCGACGGCGGCACCTTACCGCCGATGTTCGTCGACCTGATCAACGCGCCGGCGCGTCGGCAGGTCGATGACTCGCTGGCTGCCGCGAAGTCGAAATCCGCCCTGCTGCAGAGGCTGGAGGGTCTGCCTGACGACGAGCAGCAGGCGGTGCTGCTGGATCTGGTGCGCTCGCACATCGCCACCGTCCTCGGCAATTCGGCACCCGAGGCTATCGATCCGGACAAGGCGTTCCAGGAGCTGGGTTTCGACTCGCTGACCGCGGTGGAGATGCGCAACCGGCTCAAAGCCGCCACCGGCCTGGCGCTGTCGCCGACGCTGATCTTCGACTACCCCAACTCAACGGCGCTGGCCGGCTACTTTCGTCAGGAACTCGTCGGATCCTCGAGCGCGCAACCTGAGCGGGCGGCGCCCGGGGAAGCCGAACTGCAGCAGGTGGTGGCGTCCATCCCGATCAAACGACTGCGGCAGGCCGGAGTGCTGGACCTGTTGCTGTCGCTGGCCAACGAAACCAACGGCGCCGCTGCCGGGGAGTCCGGTGAGAAGGACTTCGCTGGAATGGATCTCGACGATCTGGTGAACGCCGCCTTCCTCGACGATGACGACTAAAACGGCTCGCCGGTGAGAATCGCCGTCACCGGGGCCAGCGGAGTAATCGGTCGCGGAGTCGTCACCCGGCTGCTCAGCCAGGGACACGACGTCGTCGGTCTGGCCCGTCGCCGGCCGCAGAGTTGGCCCAACGCAGCCGATTTCGTGGAAAGCGACGTCCGCGACGCCGCCGGGGTGCGGCGCGCCGTCGCCGGCGCCGAGGTTGTCGCGCACCTCGCCTGGGCCGTGAATCGGGGTCGAGAGGAGCAACTTTGTCACGACGTCAACATCGGCGGAACGAGCAACGTCGCTGAGGCGGTCACCCGTGCCGGCGCCCGGCGCATCGTGTTCGCGTCGTCCGCGCATGTCTACGGCCCGCACCGGGATACCTCAGCGCCGCTCACCGAGGACCGACCACTCGACCCGGCGTCGCTCGAGGGCCGGGACAAAGCCGGGGCCGAACAGCTGCTGACGACCTGCGGCGCCGAATGGGTGGTGATCCGCCCAGCACTCATCCTCGGCCGGGACGTCGACAACTGGGTGCGCCGATTCCTGGCGTCGCTTCTGTTCGCGGACTTCGACGGGTCGGCGGTCCGACGGGTGCAAATCGTGCACAGCGACGACGCGCACCGAGTGTTCGTCCGCGCGATCACGGACCACAGTCTGCGCAGCGCGCCGGTCAACCTGGCTGCCTTTGGGGAAACGACGCTCCGTGAGATCGCTCGCCGGCTGGGCCGCCCGACGGTTTCGCTGAACAGGCGGCTCACGCCGGATCCGGCGCGCGCGCTGCTCAATGCCGTGGAACACGACGTCATTCTGGGCGCCCCGCGGATCGACACATCGCGGCTGCACGACGAATGGTTATTCAGCCCGGCCTGGACACCCGATCAGTGCGCCGACGATCTCGCGCTGGCAGTCCGCGGTCGCATCAGTGCCGGCAACTGGTCCATGTCGTTGCCGTGGCGGCTCACGCACGCGCAGGACATTCCCACGGTGGACGCCCCGGCAGCTGACGGGCTGGTGCCGCGACCGGCCGGTCCCGCCGGAGCCAACGGTGAGTTCGATACCCCGATCGATCCGCGCTTCCCGACCTACCTGGCGACCAACCTGTCCGAGGCGCTGCCCGGGCCGTTCTCGCCGTCCTCGGCCTCGGTGACCGTGCGCGGACTGCGGGCCGGTGGCGCCGTCATCGCCCAACGGCTGCGGCCCGGCGGTCTGATTCAACGCGAAATGGCGACCCGCACCATCGGCGTGTTCGCACACCGCCTCTACGGGGCGATCACCACCGCGCACTTCATGGCCGATACAGTCCCATTCGTCGAACCCGCGACAGTGATCCGGCAGAGTCAATTCTTCGGCCAAAGTGTGGCCGCGCTGCCCGTACACAGCGAGCACCACCTGCCGCCCGGGGCCGATCAGGCCCGGGGCCCGGTGCGCACGCTGCGCAACTTCGCAGTGTTCGGGGTGAACCTGATCGGCCTGACCACCGGTGCCGCCCGGGACACCGCTGACTACATCGACGATGTCGACCGCTTGGAACAAGTAGCGGCGGGAGATCTCTCGCAGGTCGCCGACGGGCGATTACACAGCTTGATTCTGCTGGCGCGCGATCACATCATTCACGGCTGGGTGCTCGCGATGGCATCGTTTATGTCGTTCGCCGCTCTGAGCGTGATCCTGCGAGGTCTGAGCGGACGTGACACCGCACTGCCGGTCGGTCAGGAACTGGTCAGCGCACAACCGCTGACCACCGTGTACCGACTGGTCGACGCGGCGCGACGCGACCCGGTCGTCTCCGCAATCCTCAGCGGTTCGGGTGAACACCTCGACGAATTAGCAACGCAGGCACCGCAGTTCCACGCTGCGGTGTTCACCGAGCTGAAGCAGATGGGGCACCGCGGTCCCGCCGAGGTCGAGATGCGGTCCGCCAGCTACGCCGACGACCCGGAGTTGCTGCTTCGCATCGTCGCCAAATCGCTGCACATGTCCGCGCGGCCGGTGAAACTGCAACCGGTGCTCCCGAGGCGGGTCCGGCCCGTTGCATTGCTGGCCGCCCGCCAACTCCGTGACCGCGAAGTCCGGCGCGACAAGATGGTGCGGGCCATCTGGTTGCTGCGCAATCTGCTGCGCGAGTACGGGCGGCGGCGCGTCGATTCGGGTGTGTTCGAGTCCGGCGATGACGTGTTCTACCTGCTGGTCGACGAACTCGACGCGTTACCGCCCGATGTGGCCGATGTGGTGGCGCGGCGCCGGGCTGAGCAGGTCAGGCTGGCCGGTTTCCAGCCGCCGCCGATGTTCACCGGCAGTTGGCAGGCCACCACCGCGTTGGCCACCGTTCTTGCCGCCGGTGAGACGTTGCGCGGCGTGGGGGTATGCAGGGGACGGGTTCGCGGCCGGGTCCGCATCGTGCGGCCGGACACCATCGACGACCTTGAACCAGGCGAAATCCTGGTCGCCGAGGTCACCGACGTCGGCTACACCGCCGCCTTTTCCTACGCGGCAGCCGTGGTCACCGAACTGGGCGGTCCCATGTCGCACGCCGCCGTCGTGGCGCGCGAGTTCGGGATCCCGTGCGTGGTGGACGCCCAAAGCGCCACCCGGCGCCTCCCGCCCGGGTCACTCATCGAAGTCGACGGCGCGACCGGGGACGTTCGGGTGCTTGACGTCGAAACCGACGAGACGTCCCGGCTGTCCGCCGACGACCGCAGCCGCAACGGGTAGCAACGAGACACAACGGGCGACGTCCAAAGCTCAGGCTGACGGTTGATCGTCGTCACTATCGACGCCGACGCGCGGGGCAGTCGGCGGTTCGCTACCGTCGGGGATGTGCACGAACACACTGTCCGCGCATCAACCAGTACCGGCATCGTCGAGGGGTTCACCCGCGACGGCGTCAACCGGTGGCGGTCCATTCCCTACGCGCGGTCGCCGGTCGGGCCGCTGCGGTTCCGCGCGCCGCAGCCCGCCGAGCCGTGGTCCGGGGTGCGGCATTGCCACGGGTTCACCAACTGTGCCCCCCAGCAGCGCCGCTACACCATGCTCGGTGTCGGCAAATATCAGTCGATGAGTGAGGACTGCCTCACGCTGAACGTCGTCTCGCCGCAGGATTCCAGTGCCCAACCGCTGCCGGTGCTGGTGTTCGTGCACGGCGGCGGCTACATCCTGGGCAGCTCGGCCACCCCGCTGTACGACGGTGCGGCCCTGGCTCGGCGTGGCTGCGTGTACGTGTCGGTCAACTACCGGCTCGGTGCGCTGGGGTGTTTGGATCTGTCGTCGCTGTCGACGGCGGAGGTCAGCATCGATAGCAACCTCTACCTGCGGGATCTGGTGTTGGCGCTGAGCTGGGTGCGCGAGAACATCGGCGGGTTCGGCGGTGACCCGGACAACATCACCGTGTTCGGTGAAAGCGCCGGAGCGCACGCGGTGGCGACTCTGCTGGCGGTGCCCGCCGCGAAAGGACATTTCGCCCGAGCGATCTCCGAAAGTCCGGCCTCCGGTATGGTGCGCTCCTGCGAAGTCGCGGCTGAGTTCGCCGACCGATTCGCCGCGCTGCTCGGGCGGCGCCGCGAGGATGCCGCCGCCGCGCTGCTGCAGGTGCCGACCACCCAGCTGATCGCCGCCCAGGCGCGCCTGATCGAAGAGGGCATGCAGAACCGGTTGGGCGCTTTCCCGATCGGCCCGGTGTTCGGTGACGACGTGCTTCCGCTGGACCCTGTCGACGCCATGCGCCGTGGCGCCGCGCACCCGGTGCCGCTGATAGTCGGCACCAACGCCGACGAAGGCCGGCTGTTCACCCGGTTCCTGCGGCTGCTGCCGACCACCGAGCCGATGATCGAAGCACTGCTGGCAGGCACCGACCCGGCTGCGCGGGAACGCATCACCGCCGCCTATCCGGGTTACCCGAACCAGTCCGCCTGCATCCGGCTGGGCGGCGACTTCGCGTTCGGCTCGGCGGCCTGGCAGATCGCCGCCGCGCACGGCAGAAACGCGCCCACCTACCTCTACAGATACGACTTCGCGCCACGGCTGTTGCACTGGTCCGGTCTGGGCGCAACGCACGCAACGGAGTTGTTGGCTGTCTTCGACATTTATCGCAGCAGGTTCGGCGCCCTACTGACCGCCGCAGCCGACCGGCGAGCCGCCCTTCGGGTCAGCAACGAGATCCAGGCCCGCTGGCGGACGTTCAGTCGCACCGGCACTCCCGGTGACGGCTGGCCGGCTTACACAAACAGCGATCGGGCGGTGATGGTCTTCGACCACAAGTGTCGCGTGGAGTTCGACCCGCACCCCGAGCGGCGGATGGCCTGGGAGGGCTTCTCCCTGGTCAACGAATCGTGAGGCCCTTGAGTCCTGCGACAATGCAAAGTCAAATACGTTCGGCGACACTGGTTTCGGTTCGATGACAACGCCGGAACCAGCGTCAATGCCGTCGCCTATCGTGGCCATGGGTGTCTCCGGCTGCGGCAAGTCGACGGTGGGTGCCGCCCTCGCCGAACACCTGTGTGTGCCGTTCGCGGATGCCGACGACTTACACCCATCAACCAACATCTCAAAGATGTCGGCCGGTCATCCCCTCAACGACGACGACCGCCGGGCATGGCTCGACGCGGTGGGGCAGTGGCTGGCTGAGCACAGCGGCGGAGGCGTGATGAGTTGCTCAGCCCTCAAACGTAAGTACCGCGACCGGCTGCGGGCACACTGTCCGACGACGGTGTTCTTGCATCTGAGTGGTTCGCCGGACGTGATCGCCGCCCGCCAGTCCGCCCGGAAAGGCCATTTCATGCCGACGAACCTGCTGCAATCGCAATTCGACGCGCTGGAACCGCTGGGAACCGACGAACGCGGTATCGTCGTCGACGTCACTGAGCCTGTCGACGCGATCGTCGGCGCCTTCCTGGCCGCTGAACACCTCGGCAGTTGATCGGTGTTCCAGATCGTCGTCGCGCTGATCGTATTCACGCACTTCTTGTTCATCGGCTACGTCGCCGTCGGTGGGTTCCTCGCGCTGCGCTTCCGACGCACCATCGGAATGCACGTTGCTGCGGTTCTGTGGGCTGCCGTCATGGTCACCGGACACCTCGAGTGCCCGTTGACGGAGCTGGAGCGCTGGGCCAGGCGGCACGCCGGGATGCAGCCGCTGACCTCGAAGGGCTTCATCGCGCACTACATCACCGGTGTCTGGTACCCAGCAGGCTGGGCGGCGGCGGTGCAAGCCCTGGTGTTTGCACTGGTCGCCACGGCGTGGGCGTGCTACGTGTGGCCCGGCCGGCGGTCGAAGGCGTCTGGCGCCGACCGCCGGATCAGCTCCAGCGGCGAGCTTTAAGACGTCCCCGCGCGGCCAGTTCGGTACTCCGGGCGCGCGCAATGTCGGCGTAGTCAGATCCGCGCCCCCAGGCAGAGTCGGCTAGATCGCTGCCGCGGTCGCGGGCGGCCTCGGCGATTTCCAGTCCGCGGTCCCGGGCTTTGTCACCGAGCTCGGCGCCGCGTTCGCGGGCGATGTCGGCGAAGTCGCTGCCGCGGTCGCGGGCGGCCCCGGCCAGTTCGAGTCCGCGATCGCGCGCTCGTTCTCCGAGTTCACTGCCGCGGTCCCGGGCGACCTCGGCCAACTCCGAACCGCGCTCGCGGGCTTTGTCACCGAGCTCGGCGCCGCGTTCGCGGGCGGCGTCGGCGAGATCGCCGCCGCGTTCACGGGCGACGTCGGCGAGATCGCCGCCGCGTTCACGGGCGACGTCGGCGAATTCGCTGCCGCGTTCCCGCAGCACCTCCGCCAGTTCCGAACCCCGCTTACGCGCCCGCTTGCGTGCGGCTTTGACGACTGGAGCGCTTCTTTCTGCGGCCGTGCTGGCCAGTTCGCTTCCCCGTTTGCGGGCTAATTCCACGTAGGGCTCGCTTTTCTCGGCCGCCGTGCTGACCAGTTCACGGCCCCGCTCAGCTCCCGCCTGCAGGCCGTGGCCGATCCGCTCGACCAGCTCCGGGTCGATCAGCGCGCCTTCGGACCCACCGGGCAGTGCCGAGGACACTGCCTCGGAGAGCCGGCCGGCAGCTTGTCGTCCCCGCCAGCCCAGCGACGGCTTCCCCGCAGTGTCGGCGGATGCGATGATCAGACCGCCCAGCAAACTGAGATCGGTCAGGAACCCGCGCCGCTTCTCGGCCTTGCGGGTCGAATCAGTCTCGGTCCAGAACTGGTGTGCACCAAGGCTGCCCGGCACGACAGTCAAAGCCAGCACCGCTGAGGCAATCCGCGGCACTTTGCCGGTGGCCAGCAGCAGGCCACCCGAGATCTGAACTGCCGCATTGATGCGGGCAAACGTTTCGGGGTCGGTCGGGACGTTTGGGCCGACCGGATCGGGTAGCTGACGTAGACCTTCAACAGTCGGTTGAGCCGCCTCCGCGCCCACTTGGGGATTGCGCAATGTCTCTACACCTTGACCGATGAATACGGCTGACAACAGGGGTCGAGCAATTCTCCGGATCACCATGGGCCGTGTGTTCCCTCGTTAGTTGGGGTGCAAACCGTTGGATGGTATCGCTTCTTCGTCCGTCGAATGGCCGCCCAGACGAATTGCCAGCGGCAAGATTATCCAGAAGCCGAATAGCCCGGCAAAGGTGCAGCTCCCGGCGACGACAGCAGCGGTGTGTCCGGCGACAGCATCGAAGATGATCACAGTGACACCGGCCAGCGCCAAACCCAGCAAACAAAGCCCGGCCAGGGCCAAGCGGTGGGCCGCCGATACCAACTGCCGCAACTTACGCTCGCGGAAGAGTATCCGGTGCATTCCGACCGGCGCGATCAAGAACACCGCTGAGCCGACTGAACAGGCCACCGTCGCGAGATAGACGTCGCGCATCGCCTCAGGTAATACGGCGAACCGCTGCTGGAACGGCAACACCAGCAGAAAGCCGGTGAGAAATTGCACACCGGTCTGCAGCACCCGCAGTTCCTGCAGCAGGCTGTTCCAGTTTCGGTCCAGTCGCTGGGTCTCGGTCTCCGAGCGGGCTCGGTAGTCCCAGGACTGGTCGCGTTCCGGATGGTCGACGTCCATGCCGGTGAATCTTGCCAGGCTGCCGCGCGGCCGTGCCGTTAGCTCAACAGCAATCGTGCCGAGGTCTCCAGTCGGTCGGCGATCTGGGTGTACGAGGCGTAGCCCATTCCGGCGCGCACCAGCGCCCCCGCGTACATCAACTCCAGCGTCTCGACAACGTCAGCACCGCAGTCCGGTCCCAACGCCGTACTCAGACGCTGGTGAATTTCGCGACCGATGCGGTGTCGCAACTGCTTGACTTCGGGGTCGCTGCCCAACAGCGCCGTGGTCACGGCCCCCGCCAACTCCGACTCGTCGGCGACCAGCAGAGCGATGTGCCGCAACACCGCGACCACCCGCACCCTCGGATCGGTTGAGTCACTCGGCGGTTCGGGAGTGGTTGCCAACCGCCGCCAGAACACCTCGGCGACGAGGTGCTCCTTGGACGAGAAGTATGTGTAGGCCGTGGCCGCACCGACTCCAGCTTCGGCAGCCACCATCCGAATCGTCAATCCTGAGAAGCCTTCTCGGCTCAGCACCTGGATTGCAGCCTGGCCCAGCCGGTCGACGGTCTCTGCTTGCTTGGCGGTCAGCCGGCGCCTGGTCGACTCCCGAGCTACCGGGTCAGACACGTGTCTGGACACTACTACGACCGGTTGCCGACGGCAACCGCAGCTTTCTTGCCATCGTTCGAGGACGCTTCGCTCAGGAAACCCTGCGGCGACACACAGGTGGTAATCCGCCGCCTTGTGGGACCGAGCAGGCACGATGCAGTCATGAGTTACCTGTTACCGCAATCAGACAGCTCGTCGCGGAAAGTGATCGACCTCGCCATCGGCGTGTTAATCGGGCTTCGGGGTTGTCGCCCGGAGGAGGCGTTCGCCGAACTGGTTGAGGTGGTTCACCGGACGGGCACCGGGATTGGTGCGGTTGCCACGCAACTCGTCGCGCTGGCGAGCGGGGCGAGTTCGGCTTTCCCCCCGCACGATCTCAGCGCCTGGGCTGACCTGATCGGGCAGCATCGAGCACAACCCATGGCGGCTGCCCGCTAGTTAGGTCAGCTCCTCCTCATCGCGCTGCGCGCTCTGCATCGTCGCCGGGCTAGGTTGAATCGCCCGGCTCCTCCTCATCGCGCTGCGCGCTCTGCATCGTCGCCGGGCTAGGTTGAATCGCCCGGCTCCTCCTCATCGCGCTGCGCGCTCTGCATCGTCGCCGGGCTAGGTTAGCGAGATGGCTTCTGCCTTCGAGTTCACCGAGCGCACCGTCCAGTTGTTGGAGCTGGCCGAGCAGGTCACCGGATTCATGCCCGCGGATGAGGGCAAGGCTCTACACGAGGCTGCGCTGCAGCACTTCGACCGCGGGGTCGGTGTGGAGATCGGCACCTACTGCGGCAAGTCCACGCTGATGCTCGGGGCGGCGGCCCTGGCCACCGGAAGTGTGCTGTTCAGCGTCGACCACCACCACGGATCCGAAGAACACCAGCCGGGATGGGAATACCACGACACCGCCCTGGTCGACGAAGCCACTGGACGGTTCGACACCTTGCCCACTTTTCGGCACAACCTGGACGCCGCCGACCTCGACGACACGGTGGTGGCCGTCGTGGGGAAGTCACCCGTGATAGCCAGCGTCTGGCGCACGCCCTTGCAGCTGTTGTTCATCGACGGCGGTCACAGCGAAGCGGCCGCCCACCAGGACTTCGAGGGCTGGGCACCGTGGGTGACGGTAGGCGGCGCCTTGATCATCCACGACGTGTTCCCCGACCCTCGCGACGGCGGTCAAGCGCCCTACCAAATCTATTGTCGCGCATTGGATTGCGGTGAATTTCGGGAGGCTGCTGCGAGCGGGTCGTTGCGGGTGCTGGAGCGGACGTCGGGCGGTCCGGACGCTACAGTCCGGTCGGCGCGCTGATGCATTCGCAGTCGTAATCGCCCTCGAGGCCGCGGGGCAAGTCGGTGCCGCGAAAGATGCCGCTGCCCGGCGTCGCCGACGACAATGCGTCTGCCGCCAAGATCACCGCGGCGCCTGTCCAGGTGGTGCGTTCGACCGGCCACCGTTTGCCGTCGCTGAACACCAACCCAGTCCAGTACGAGCCGTCTTCCTCGCGAAGATGCTGCATGGCCGCGAACTGGCGCAGCGCCGCTGCGCGTCGCCCGATCGCATCCAATGCCAAGACCAGTTCACACGTTTCCGCGCCGGTCACCCAGGGCCGGTCATCGACGCACCGGATGCCCAGCCCGTCGACAACGAAGTCGCTCCAGCGTTCGGCGATGCGGGCGTGCGCCGCCCGGCCGCGCAGCGCACCACCCAGGATCGGGTAGTACCAGTCCATCGAGTGGTGCGGTTTCTCGGCGAATGCCGCGGGATGGGCGGCGATCGCGTGACCCAGCCGTCCGAGTGCCACCTCCCATTCCGGTTGCGGCTGGTCGAGATAATTCGCCAGGGCCAGCGCGCAGCGGATGCTGTGGAAGATGCTCGCGCAACCGGTCACCAGCGCCTCAGCCAACGGGCCGAACGGCCCTCGCGCCCAGCAGATTTCGCCGCCTTCAAGCTGTAGTTCGAGGACGAAGTCGATGGCGGCGTTGACGGTCGGCCACATCGCGGTGGCGAAGCCGCGGTCGCCGGTGATCAGTACGTGATGCCACACGCCCACTGCGACGTAGGCGCAGAAGTTGCTGTCACTGTTCGCGTCTTCGACGACCCCGGCACGCGACTGAATGGGCCAGGTGCCGTCGGCCCGCTGGTGGGAACGGCACCAGTCGAATGCCCACCGGGCCGGCTCGAGCAAACCCGCGGCTGTCAGGGCCATCGCACATTCCACGTGATCCCACGGGTCAGTGTGTCCGTCTTTCGACCACGGGATGGCACCGGACAACTCCTGCACGGCGGCAATCGATTCCGCTGTCTGCCGGCACTGTGCCGAAGTCAAAATACCAGGAACGGCCGGCAACTCAAACGTGTTCAACGATGCGCACCGGTTTCTCGAAGTAAAGCGCAACGCTTTTGCCCAGCAGAGGATTCAGCGCCGACTCGGCCCACCGGGTGAAACGGGGCCGCCGCACAATGTCCCACACCAGCAGCTTGTGGTACGCGGTCACCGCGGGATGGCTTGGGTTGGCCACACCGACTAGACATTTGAGCCACCAGAAGAATGTGTGCAAGCCGTGCGCGTAGTGAGCAGAATTGAAAGCGACGCCGCCACGGGCGATCTTGGCGCGCAACTCGCTGGCCCGGTAGATACGCACATGGCCACCCTCGTTGCTGTGGTATTCCTCCGACAACAGCCAGCACACCCGTTCGGGCAGCCAACGGGGGACGGTGACCACAAGTGCGCCACCGACTTTCAGGACACGGATCAGTTCATCGATCACCGCGTCGTCTGCGGGGACGTGCTCTAAAATCTCCGACGCGATGACGCAGTCGAAGGTGCCATCGGGATAAGGTAACGCCAGCGCGTCACCTCTGACCGTCTCGGCGCGGGCAGACGGCGGCGCCTCGCCGGTCTCTGCCATCGCGCGCAACAAGGTGCTCACGTTCTCGAGTTCGGCGGCATCCTGGTCGAACGCGATCACATCAGCGCCGCGACGATAGGCCTCGAAGCTGTGCCGGCCGGCACCGCACCCGACGTCGATGACCTTCCTTCCCGCACCGACGCCGATCCGGTCGAAGTCGACCGTCAGCACGACTCGCCCAGGGCGTCTGCTGTCTCGTGACGTCGTGCGGTCCGCTGAATCGCTTGCTGGTAGACCTGCACCGTCTGCGCGGCCACCGACTCCCAGCTGTAGACATCGACGGCACGGCGCCGGCCGGCCGCACCCAGTTGATGCAGTTCATCGGGGGAGTTCAGCAGACGGCCCAAGACCCGTACCAAGTCGGCGGTGTTGCCGGGCGTCACGAGTCGGGCGCAGCCGCCGTCGGGGCCCAGCACCTCGGGCAGGGCACCGGCGCGGCTGGCGACGACGGGCGTTCCGCTGGCCATCGCTTCCACTGCGGGCAGTGAGAAGCCTTCGTAAAGCGAAGGGATGCAAGCAATTTGAGCTGACGCCAGCAGTCCGGCCAATTCGGTGTCGGACACTCCGCTGGAGATGTGCACGATGTCGGAAACGCCCAGCTCAGCGATCAGCTTCTCGGTGGGGCCGTCAGGTTCCAGTTTGGCGACCAATTGCAGTTCCAGCTCGTGCCGGGTGCGCAGTGCGGCCACCGCCTGCAGCAGGTGCGCGACACCTTTGAGCCGGGTGTCCGCGCTTGCGATGGCGATGATGCGACCAGCAACTCGCGGTCGATCGGTCGGGCTGAACAAGCCGGTGTCCACCCCCAGCGGCACCACGCGCAACTGGTCGGGGCTCACGCCGAAGTCGGCGGCGATGTCATCGGCAGACGTCGAGGACACGGTGAGTAGGTCAGGAATGCTGCGGGCGACTCGCTGCTGCATCTTGGAAAAGCCGTACCAGCGCCGCACCATCGGCTTACGCCACCAAGGCGCCGCGGCGACATCCAACAGCCGGTCCCGGGTGATCGGATGGTGCACCGTCGCCACCACCGGCAACCCCATCGCCGCGATGTCCAACAACCCGACGCCAAGGCTCTGGTTGTCGTGCACCACGTCGAAATCGTGTCGGCGGTCCGACAGCAGCCGCGCCGCGCGCAGGCTGAAAGTCCGAGGCTCGGGAAAGCCTGCCGTCCACACGGTGGTCAGCTCGAGCAGGTCGATCCGGTCGCGAATCTCCTTCAGATGCGGCACCCGGAACGGGTCCGGCTCACGGTACATGTCCAGACTGGGCACCTTGCACAGCGACACCCGGGGGTCCAGGACGTCGGGATAGGGCTGACCGGAAAACACCTCGACGTGATGGCCCAGATCGGCCAGACCGCGGCTGAGGTGACGTACGTACACGCCCTGTCCGCCACAGTGCGTCTTGCTGCGGTAGGACAGCAAAGCGATACGCATGCTCACGCCCGTTCTGTAGTTTGCAACGTCTGCGTGACCTGTGGTCGATGTTCGACGCACACGTCAGCAGGCTGCCTGGACACGTGTCTGGACTATAATTTGACGGTCTACCCGACGCAACGCGACCCCGCCCCAGCCGCCCCGGACGTTCTGGCAACCGGCGATACGGTGGAAGGCGTGCGAGCGTTGATTATCGTCGACGTGCAGAACGACTTCTGCGAGGGCGGCTCGGTGCAAGTCGTCGGTGGCGCCGCCGTCGCCGGTGCTATCACCGAATACCTGGCCACCCCTCGCGACTATCAGCACGTCGTCGCCACCCGAGACGATCACATCGATCCCGGCGGCCACTTCTCCGACCATCCGGATTTCGCCACCTCGTGGCCGCCGCACTGCGTCGCCGGCAGTCCCGGCGCGAATTTCCATCCCAACTTCGACGCCCGGTCCGTCGAGGCGGTTTTCCGGAAAGGCGCGTATTCGGCGGCCTACAGCGCCTTTGACGGGGTCGACGAGGCGGGCACTCCGCTGCTCGACTGGTTGCGCGCACACGATGTCGAGCAGGTCGATATCGTCGGCCTGGCCACCGACTTCTGCGTGCGTGCCACGGCCGAGGACGCGGCGCGCGCCGGGTTAGCCACCCGGGTGCTTCTCGACCTCACCGCGGGAAGCGCGGCCGAATCCACGGCCGCGGCCGTCGAGGCCATGCAGGCGGCCGGCGTCGTAACAGGTCACAGCGCCTGATGGCACCGCTGAAGAGTCGGTACTTCCCAATGTCAGCGACGTGATTTCCGACGATGCTCGATAAGCCGTTCCGAAGACGGAATCTGCTGCGCGGCGCCGGTGTCCTCGGTGCGTCCGCGTTGGCACCGTGGACCGCTGGCTGCGGCGGCGACGGCGACGAACTGACATTTTTTTTCGCGGCCAATCCGGACGAGGCCGATGCCAGGTTGCGGATCGTCGGTGAGTTCCAGCGGCGCTTTCCGAACATCAAGGTGGCCCCGCTGCTGTCGGGTCCGGGAGCCATGCAGCAGATCACCACCTTCTGTGCCGGAGGCAAATGTCCGGACGTGCTGATGGTGTGGGAATTCAGCTACGCCGAGTTAGCCGACCGGGGAGTGCTGCTGGACCTCAACACCATGCTGGCCCGCGACCCGAATTTCGCCGCGCAACTCAAGGGCGACAGCATCGCGACGCTTTACGACACCTTCACGTACAAGGACGGGCAATACGCGTTCCCAGAGCAGTGGTCGGGAAACTACCTGTTCTACAACAGGAAGCTGTTCGATGAAGCGAGGGTGAAGGCTCCGCCGGCGCGGTGGGACGAGCCGTGGACCTTCGCAGAGTTCCTCGACACAGCGACCGCGCTCACCAAGCGCGACGGGCGGGGGAGAGCGACCCAATGGGGTCTCGTCGACATCTGGGTCGCCTCTTATTCGGCCGGGCTGTTCGGCATGAACAACGGTGTGCCGTGGTCGACGCCGCGGCTCAATCCGACGCACATCAACTTCGACAGCGAGGCATTCATCCAAGGAGTGCAGTTCTTCGCCGATCTGTCCACCAAACACAAGGTCGCGCCGACGGCTACCGAGCAACAGTCGCAGTCACCGGCGGATTTGTTCGCCGGGGGAGCGGCGGCGATGGCCCTCGCCGGGCATTGGCGCTATCAGTCGTTCGACCGGGCAGACGGACTCGACTTCGACATAACAGTGTTGCCCACCGGACCGAAAGGTCACCGTGCGCGGTCGAACATCGGCACCACCGGGCTGGCCATCGCGGCGAGCAGCACCCGCAAGCAACAGGCCTGGGAATTCCTGAAATTCGCTGCAGGTCCCGTCGGACAGGCGTTGATCGCGGATTCGGGACTTTTCGTCCCGGTGTTGCATTCGGCGCTCGAGTCGCCGGGATTCGCCGCGGCGCACAACCGAATCGGCAACCTGGAAGTGCTGACCGCCGGTCCCGCCAACTCAGCAGGTTTACCGATCACCGCCGAGTGGGAGAAAATCAACGCTTTGATGGATCGCAACTTCGGACCCGTGTTGCGCGGATCGCGGCCCGCGACGTCGCTGGCGGGAAACCTTACGCGCGGTGTCGACGAGGTGCTGCGCAACCCATGACAGCCGTCGATGACGCCGCGGTGGCCAAGACGGGCCGACGCCGGTCTGAGCGCCAACGTGTCCGAGCCGGACGCACCTTCGTCGCACCCAATCTGGTTGCGGTCGCGGTGTTCACGTTGTTCCCGCTCGGCTTCTCGCTGTACATGAGCTTTCAGGACTGGGACCTGTTCGGTCCGGCGAGATTCGTCGGCCTGCGAAACTTCACCGACCTGTTTACCGTAGATCCACTTTTTGCGATCGCCATCCGCAACACCGCGCTGTTCACCGCCGGAACCGTCGTACCGACGATTTTCATCAGCCTCGCCGTTGCCGGGCTCCTGAACCGGAAAATCAAGGCAATAGGACTGTTCCGGACCGTCGTCTTCTTGCCGTTGGCGGTGTCGACAGTGGTGATGGCGGTGGTGTGGCAGTTCGTCTTCAACACCGACAACGGATTGCTCAACATCATGCTCGGCTGGATCGGTGTTCATCCGATCCCGTGGCTGGTCGATCCGGACTGGGCCATGGTCGCACTGTGCATGGTCAGTGTCTGGAGAAGCGTCCCGTTCGCGACCGTCGTCTTCTTGGCCGCGATGCAGGGAGTGCCGGACTCCTTGCACGAGGCGGCCAGGCTCGACGGTGCCGGTGAGTTGCGGAGATACCTCTTCATCACGCTGCCGTTGATCCGCGGTGCCGTGTCGTTTGTACTCGTCATCTCGATCATCCACGCGTTTCAGGCTTTTGACTTGGTGTACGTGCTCACCGGACACAACGGCGGGCCGGAAACCGGAACCTACGTGCTGGGGATGATGCTCTATCAGCACGCCTTCGGTTTCCTGGAATTCGGCTACGCGTCCGCACTGGCGTGGGTGATGTTCGCCATCCTTCTGGTTCTCACCGTGGTCCAGCTGCGGCTGGTACGGCGTCGCAGCGCCGAACAGGAGCGGACATGGGCATGACTGGGCGCTTCATCAGGGCTGGCGTGCTGCGCGGTGTGGCGCTGTATCTGGCGCTGACGGGCGTCGCATGGTGTTCATTGTTTCCGATCCTGTGGGCGGTTTCGGGTTCTTTGAAGCAAGAAGGGGAGGTCACTCGACCGAAGTTGTTCCCCGCCCATCCGCGCTGGTCCAACTATGGCGAGGTGTTCGCGTTGTTGCCGTTCTGGCGGATGTTCGCCAACACCGTGCTCTACGCCGGATGCGTGACCGCCGGCCAGGTGTTCTTCTGCTCGTTGGCCGGATACGCGTTCGCGCGTCTGCCTTTTCGGGGCCGCGACACGCTGTTCGTGCTCTACCTGGGCACGCTGATGGTTCCCTTGACGGTGACCGTGATACCGCAATTCATCCTCATGCGGGTCACCGGGTTGACCGACACGCCGTGGGCGATGATCCTGCCCGGATTGTTCGGTGGTGCGTTCGGCACCTACCTCATGCGGCAGTTCTTCCAGACGCTGCCGGTGGAATTGGAGGAGGCGGCCGTCCTCGACGGCTGCTCCCCGTGGCAGGTTTATTGGCGAATACTGCTGCCACACGCCAAACCCGCGGTCATGGTGCTGGCGGTGCTCACCTGGGTCGGCGTATGGAACGATTTCCTTTGGCCACTGGTCATGATTCAGCGCAACAGCATCGCCACCCTGACCCTGGGCCTGGTGCGGATGCAAGGCGAATACGTTGCGCGATGGCCGGTGCTGATGGCGGCCTCCATGCTTATTCTGCTGCCGTTGGTTCTGCTGTATGCAGTGGCGCAGCGGGCATTCATCCGCGGCATCGCCGTGACCGGGCTCGGCGGGTAAGCGACATGGCACCGGTAACGTTCGAGCAGGCGACACGTCACTACCCCGGCACTGCGCAGCCGGCCGTTGACCGGTTCGATCTGGCCGTCGATCACGGCGAGTTCGTAGTCTTGGTCGGCCCGTCTGGATGCGGAAAGACGACATCGCTCCGGATGGTCGCGGGACTGGAAACAGTGGACTCCGGACGAATCCGCATCGGTAGTCGCGATGTCACCGAAACGGAGCCCAAGGACCGCGACGTGGCAATGGTGTTTCAGAACTACGCGCTGTATCCGCACATGACGGTGGCGCAGAACATGGGCTTCGCCTTGAAGATCGCCAGGATTTCGAAGGGCGAAATGCAGCAGCGTGTGCTGGAAGCTGCGAAGCTGCTCGACCTGCAGTCGTTATTGGACCGCAAACCGAAGGAACTGTCCGGTGGGCAGCGTCAGCGGGTCGCAATGGGCCGTGCCATAGTGCGGCGCCCGCAGGTCTTCCTGATGGATGAGCCGCTGTCCAATCTGGACGCTAAATTGCGGGTGCAGACCCGCAATCAGATTGCCGCCCTGCAGGAGCGTTTGGGCACCACCACCATCTACGTGACCCACGACCAGGTCGAGGCGATGACGATGGGCGATCGCGTCGCGGTCCTGCGCGACGGTGTGCTGCAGCAATGCGCGGCGCCGCGAGAGTTATACCGGCATCCCGAGAATGTGTTCGTCGCGGAGTTCATCGGCTCGCCGGCGATGAACTTCTTCACCGTTCAGATCGACAATCACCATGTCACGGTCGGAGATTGGCGTGTTCCGGTGAAACGCGAGATCACTGATCTAGCAGACACAGTCGTCGTCGGCATTCGGCCCGAACACTTCACGGTCGGCAGCGTCGGTGTGCAGATGCAGGTCGACATGGTCGAAGAGCTCGGGGCGGACGCCTATCTCTACGGTCGAATCATGGCGTCCGGCGAAACCGCCGGCCAGGCGGTGATCGCCCGCATTGATGGACGCGATCCGCCGGCGCGCGGTGCTCGCCTGCACCTGCAACCACAGGTTGATCATGTGCACTTCTTCGGTGCTGATGGCCGCCGACTCTCCTAGGAAGCAGCGATGACGACGATCTACGCGACCCACCCGCGCTACGCCGAACATGATCTGCCCGGACATCCGGAATGCGCTGAACGGATCCGCGCGGTGTGGCGCGGACTGGACGAAAGCGGCTTGGCCGCACGGCTGCAGCGGCTGGAAGTGCACGCTCTCGACGCCGACGCGGCGCTGTCGGTGCACACGGCAGACTACCTGGCGTTGCTGCGACGGGTCAGCGCAAGGAACTCGTCAACGTCGACTACGACGCACCTCGACCCCGACACCTACGCAGGACCGGACGCGCTGGCGATCGCGCTGTTGTCGGCCGGTGGCGCGGTCGGTGCCGTCGACTCGGTGCTCGACGGTGCGGCCACCAACGCGTTGGCAGCCATCCGGCCACCGGGACATCACGCCATGCCCAGCCGCGCGATGGGATTCTGCCTGCTGGGCAATGTCGCCATCGCCGCGCGCCACGCTCAGACCCGGTACGGGATCGAACGAGTCCTGATCGTCGACTACGACGTTCACCATGGGAACGGCACCGAAGCGATGTTCTACGACGACCCGTCGGTCTTGTACGTCTCGACGCATCAGTACCCGTTCTACCCGGGCACCGGCGCTGTGACCGACGTCGGTGCCGGGCGGGGCGAGGGCCACACGGTGAACGTTCCGCTGCCTGCCGGAAGCGGTGACGCGAACTACGCAGCAGTTTTCGAGCAAATCATCTGGCCGGCCGCCACCCGGTTCGACCCGCAACTGGTTTTGGTCTCGGTCGGGTTCGACGCCTACTGGGCGGACCCGCTGGCCGGGATGCGGCTGACAGTGAACGGCTACTCCCACCTCGCCGGTGAAGTGATCCGCATGGCGCAGCGTTTCTGCCAAGGCCACGTCGTTTTCGCGCTCGAAGGCGGTTACCACGCCGACGCGCTGCGCTACGGCGTCAGCAACGTGGCTCGGCTACTGCTCGGGGAGCCGCCGATTGACCCGCCGGCAACCCAGCCGGGCCAGCGACCTGAGCCGGACATCGACGCTTTGTTGGGACGCCTTCAGCAGTTGCACGGGCTGTAGTGGTGTTCAGTGCAAAATCACGTCCAGTACAACACCCGCGCTGCCGGCAGCGTTTCGGCGACTTCGGTTTCGAACCAGGACCGCAGCTCGGCCATCGTGTCTTTTGGGAAGACGTACTTGGCTGAACCGAACTTGCCGAACTTGCGGGTGCGCGCCGACTCATCCATGTCGAGCTTGGTGCGGGGGTACCACCCCAGCAGCACGTCTTTGCTTGCCGCGGTGAACCGATGAGTGATGCACTCGACGGTGAGGTCGAGGTCAGGCACGCCGGCGACGGCGTCCGCGACGTCGCGCAGCAGTGCACCATAGCCCTCACGCCACTCCGGTATCGGCATGATAGGAGCGATGGTCAGGCCCACGCGATAGCCGGCCAGGGCCAGGCTGCGCAGCGCGGCGATGCGTTGCGGTAGCCGCGCGGTGCCGCCTTCGAAGCGACGAGCAACCTCGTTCGCGTTGACGGACAATCGGACGCGGGTGCGCCGCTCGTGGGGCAGGTCGAGCAGCGGCGCGACGTCGTCGAATTTGGTGGTGAAGCGCAGGCCGACCGGTGCGGGCCAGCTGTGCTGGCCGACGTGCGCGATCGTCGCCGACAGCGAACCGGTCAGGTGCTCCAGAGCCAGCGGATCGGTGTAGCACGACGCCTCGAACGTCGTGCCCTCCTCGGCGCGCTCCGCTGAAGCGGAGGTGATGGTGCCGCGGCCGACGTGATCGTCCATGTTCGCCAGGATTTCGGGCAGATTGGCGTATACCCGGGTGATCGGCGGTCCGCTCAGCGAGCCGGCCAGGTAGCAGTACTGGCAGTGCGCGGGGCAACCTTCGGCGAGATCGATGCGCCAGTCGGCGGGATGGGCTGCAAGCGCAGCTTGCTCGGCGGTGCGACGACGACCGCCAGTGTGCGTTTGGCCAGCGCATACGTGGCGCGATCGTTGTCGGCGCGCAGCGGGGGAAGCCGGTCTCCGGGCAGCAGGCTAATGTCGGCGACCCCGGCGGCTTCGCAGCGCGCGACGATATCGGCGCCGTGCGGCTGCTCGAAGGCGGAACTGGTGACGAGCACGCGCTCGGGGATCCACAGTGCCGGAGGTGTCGGGGCCTGCAGAAGTGCTGCGCTCGCGGCGGTTTCAGGCATCGTCATCGTGGTCGTTTCAACAGGGCGGTTGATCCTTCAATTCCTTAAACATTCCTCGAAGTCGGCGCCGTGAAAGGGTGATGCGTCACACCCGCCGAGTGCGGGTATCCCGCGTCCGTCGTCCGCGCTTGAGGGAGGAGTGCACCAATGACTGTCATACGTCACATAGCGGCACCGCGCGAGCGGGTGTGGGAGGTGCTGGCCGACGGGTGGAGGTATTCGCATTGGGTGGTCGGCAGCAGCAGGATCCGGGCGGTCGACGAGAACTGGCCTGCCCCTGGTTCGACGATCCACCACACGGTCGGGGTGTGGCCATTGGTCATCAACGACGAAACCGTGGTCGAACACTGCACGCCACTCGAACAGCTGGTGCTGCTGGCGACGGCGACGCCGTTCGCGGCGGCGCGCATCACGCTGCGGCTTGCCGACGTCCCCGACGGTTGCCGGATCGAGATGCGCGAGGTGCCGGCCAGTTGGCCGCTGCGCTACATCCCCGACCGCGTGGCGCTGGCGGCGGCGTGGCCGCGAAATCGCGAATGCCTGTCGCGGTTGGCATCGCTGATCGAGCACCGCTCGCCCGAGGACGTTCAGCAGCAGTAGCCGGCGGGGGATAGCGCCGTCGCGATGCCAATCTACTAGGCGCGTTCGGCGACGCCTCTTGAAGTAATTGGGCGTCGGCCCGCGCGGGTGGAGCAAAGCCAAGTGTTCGGTAAGCCGGCTAGGTCGCCGGCGGATGCTTGGGTGTAACGAATAGCTCTGCGGTGAGCGATCATTCGGCGCTAACAAAGTTCAACAGCGCTTAATTTAACCCGTTCGTCATTTAACTATTTGACCCGCTCGTAATTATTTGTGAAGCACGAAAGATGCCCTCGTTTGCTGAAAAATCCTTAAATTAACCCTATAAATAGGGTCAAGCTGGAGTAAATTTTGCCTATCCGTGCGCACTCGGACGCGCAGCTAATGGAAGGCAAGTCGAAATGAAAAAACCCGCCACTACGCTGGCGGCGGCGGTCGGATTGGCGTTCGCGCCACTTCTGGCAGCGCCTGTCGCTCATGCCTATTGCCTACCGTATGTCGGATGTATCGACCCAGTGGTGCCCGGTCATGGGGTGGGAGCACCCGGAAATCCCTCTGTTCCAGGCTTGCCGGGCATTCAGGCACCAGCGGTCGCTGCACCCCCGGCGGGGATCGCTTCTGTTCCTGGCCTACCGGGCATAGCGGCGCCCGCGCCCGTTGCGCCTCCGGTCGTGCCGGCCGCAGCGCCACCTGTGGCGCCACCTGTCGCGCCTCCCGCCGTCGTTCCCGCAGCTGCGCCTCCGGTGGCACCGCCGATTGCTGAACCACCAGTCATCCCCGCTGCAGCACCACCAGTGGCACCGCCAGCAGTTCCTGCTGTAGCACCAGTTGCGCCACCTGGGTCAGTTCCGACTCCGGTGCAAGAAGAGCTGCAAACTCTTGAAAACCAACAGGCGGCGCAAGGTGGTCCAGCGGGACCTAATGGAGTCGTACCTGGAAACGATCCCGCTGCTGCCATTCAGGCCCTGACGCAGGAGCAGCAGGCCCAAGAGCACCAGCTGGGTCTGCCTACTCCACCGCCAGCATCGACGCCAGAACAGGACCTTCAGGCAGTAGAGAACGAGACACGGGCTCTGGACAACAGGCCGCCCGTGTCTTCTCCTGCAGCACCAGCGCCAGCTGCACCGGAGACACCGCAGCAGATCAACAACGACCTGCAGCAGCGGTTGTTTGACAATCCCCCAGCCCCTGCTTCGCCAGCGGCTCCTAATGCGGCTGCCCCACTAGGGGCCGCAACTATTCCAGCAGGTCTACCAGCGGGGTCATGCCAAATCGGCCACGGCGACTGCTCACTCGCGCAAAGTGACGGTGCGGGGTACACGCAAGCACCTGGCCAGTTGGGACAGGACGGTTGGTTAATTCCGAACAACGCTCCCAGCGCGCCCGCAAATACGGAAATCCCGGCAAATCTTACGCCTGTAAGTCCGAGTGGTGGTGACGGAACCATTGCAGGGACCGGTGGTCGGCCAATGGGTTCAGTAGAGGATGGAGTTATACAAGACCCGAATCTGCCAGCCGGATCATGCGGCTACAGCCCTGCCCTAGCTTACGGAACTGAAATTTGCAATGGGGTGCCTGTGGGCACTACGCCTGAAGCTGCCCAAGGCTTGGTTCCCGCGCCGGCAGCACAGCCACAGATTGCAAACGCCGCGCCTACGCCATGGGACCCCACCATGGGCGGCATTGTTGACCCCACCGCTGGAGGCACACTGCCGCAGCCGCTGCCACCAGACAACGGGATGGTTGACACCGTTACCAACAGTCCGTGCAACTTGGCGCAAGACCCGCAGTGTGAACCCGGACCCGGCGTGCAGGGCACCGGTCACTGGGTGGGAAGCAACGACCAGTGCATCAGTGGCCGGGACGGCGACAACTGCATCTCCAACACTGTGGTGCCGCAGCCCAACGACGGCATCGTGGCTCCGCTGCCGCCGCCGGGAGACAACACGGCTGCGCCGCCACCAGGCGCGACCCCGCTTGGTGACCAAAGCAGCACGTCTGACGCACCGCCACAGGCTGAAGGGCAGTCGCCCACGGACCAGTCAGCTACGGACCAAAGTACGAACGATGATCAAGGCGCCATCTGCACCCAAGGGGTCATCGCGGGACAGCCGAACCGGGTTGTCTTGGTCCATGTGGTGCAGGCGGGCTGCATGAATGACTCGCTGATTAACGGTGCTAGCAGCAGCGGACCACGGTCATCTTGGGATCCGACTGCGCCGAGGAAACCGTCGCAGTCGGTGCTTACGCCTGGTAAGCCAGCACCGACTTCACCAGGCAGTACCAATAACCAAGACTCGTTTGACTACGACGCGGCCCAGCAACCGGGTTCGCGGTTGGGGCCTGTCACACCCAGCCAGTACGGGCCATTGGGAGGCTGACGATGCGAAAATTACTGATGGCGGGGGTGGCTGCAGTCGCGGCCATCACCGTGCCTTCAACAATTCGACACCAACGGCTCACGCCTCTGGCGGCTGCGCGCCGGGATATGTGGTCGGTGTCCCGATGTCAGACGGTCGGCTGCCGGTGAAGTGCGTGCCGAGTGGAAACGTTCCACCCGGCTACGCAGACGGCACCGGCGGCAATGCTCCATTAGCGCCCGGATACGGTCCGACCGGTGATCCCATCGGGTATCACAAAACCATCGGGTATCACCAAACCGACGACCCGTGGTACGGGCACAACGGTCCGTGTAACTCCAACGATGTCTCGATTGTTTCGCATGACCCACAAACCGGCGATGCTATCGAGCGATGGGGTCCACGCGGCTGCGACCCGACGCTGCCGATGACCGGCACCAACTGATCAAAGGAATCGGACACTAAGCCGGACTCGCCGTACGCGGGTCGGCCGTTGATGACGAATAAACGCAGGGTCTCTGAGGGCGACCGCCGGGACCCGCTCAATTCATGGCGGAATTGAGCGAAATGGTTATTTGGAGGCAAGTTGAACCGCCTTGCGCGCAGTCGCATTGGGAACCCGCCGCACCAGCCGGAATGGCATCAATATGACGACGTGTGACCGGCGCAAGAAGCGATTTCGCGCTTCAAAGCGGACGTCTTCGTTTACCGGCTGATATTCGTCAGCATCACCGCAGCGGCGGCGCACGGTGCGCAACGGGCATCCTGTTCCGGCGGCGACACCAAACGCCTGTTCTTCGTATACGCCTGGTTGACTACCAACGACGCTCAAGCGCAACTTAATCGGTGGCTGACGACTGACGGGACGAAACCATGCCGAATCAACCCCGCGACACCGTCGAATCAGCCGATCGGTGGCCGCTGCCGGCGCAGCCTTCGGTTCTGGTGTTCGACGTCAACGAGACACTGATCGACGTCGAATCGATGACGCCGCTGTTCGAGCGGATCTTCGGTGATCCGCGGGTCATGCGGGAATGGCTCGGCCAGCTGTTCATGTACTCGATGACGGCCACACTGTCCGGGATGTACGTCGACTTCTTCACACTAGGACAGGGACTGCTCACGATGGTTGCCGACATTCACGGCATCTCGGTCAGCAACCGGGACGTCGACCTGCTCAAGCAGGGCATGATGTCCATGCCGGCGCACCCGGACGTCGCCGGCGGCCTGCAAATGCTGCTCGCCAAAGGCTTTCGGCTCGTCACCCTGACCAACTCGCCGCCCAGCCCGGACGGTCAAAGCGCGCTCGAGCGGGCGGGGCTGGGCGAGTTCTTCGAACGCAAATTCAGCGTCGAAACGTGTCGTGCCTACAAGCCCTCGGCGCACGTCTACCACTACGTGTCGCAGGAATTACGGGTGCCGCCTTCGGCGTGCATGATGGTCGCCGCTCACGTCTGGGACACTATCGGCGCGCAAAGCGCGGGCTTCAGCTCCGCATTGATCACCCGACCGGGCAACGCGCCGCTACCCGTGCCCACACTGCCCCAGCCGAACATCGTCGTCCCCGATATTGAAGCCCTCGGCCATCGGCTGACTTCTCGTACAGCGTGAGCGCACGCGCTTTGACGGAGGGCACCATGGTGGCATGGAACTGTCCGACGTCATGCGATCCACGCCCGCGGTACGCGACTTCACCGACGACCCGCTGCCCGACGACGTGCTGTACCGCATTCTCGACAACGCCCGCTTCGCGCCGTCCGGAGGTAACCGGCAGGGAGTACGCGTCATCGTGGTGCGCGATTACGACACCCGGTCGGCTTTAGCGGAGTTGGCGCGGCCCGCCGCCCGCCGTTACGCCGCGCAGCTGGCCGAGGGCGAGTCACCGTGGAACCCGCTGCACGCGCCGGCTGCTGACCCGTCGACCATCGAAGCGACCGAGGCGCCCGCGCCGATGTGGACGACCCTGCGTGACGCGCCAGTCGTCCTGGTGTTCACCCTCGACCTGGGCGTGGTGGCCGCCACCGATCAAGATTTGGACCGCATCGCCGTCGTGCCCGGCGCGTCGGTGTATCCGCTGGTGTGGAACGTGTTGCTGGCCGCGCGCAACGAAGGCTACGGCGGGGTGCCGACCACAATGGTGATCGCCGAGGAGCCGCGCGCCAAGGAACTGCTCAAGGTGCCCGATTCGCATGCCCTGGCCGCGTTCGTGCCGCTGGGTAAGCCGGTGCGCCAGCTGACGAAGCTGAAACGCCGGCCGGTCGAGCAGTTCGTCACCCGCGAACGCTTCGACGGAGCATCTTTCACCGGCTAGAGCGAGACGCGACGCCCTTCCCCGGTGGTCACAGTGCATTCGGCGCCCTGAGTGAGCCGCGCACGCCGGCGAGCGCGATCGGCGGGTGTCATCGAATCCGTCGTCCAGCCAAGGCGCTGGCAATCATTAGGCGTTGAATCTCGCTGGTGCCCTCATAGATCGTGAAGATCTTGGCATCCCGTGCCCACCGTTCGACTGGATAGTCACGGGTGTAGCCGTTGCCACCGAGGATCTGAATGGCCCGTTCGGTCGCGCGGACGGCCACTTCGCTGCCCTTCAGTTTGGCCATGGAACCTTCGGCGCGCGTGTACGGCAGGCCGCGGGCGGCCATGTTCGCGGCGCGCCACACCAACAGGCGGGCCGCATCGATCTCGGTGGCAAGGTCGGCCAGGGTGAAGGCGATGGCTTGGTTGTCGATGATCGGCCGGCCGAACTGCTCTCGAATTTTGGCGTAGTCCAGTGCGTAGTCGTAAGCGGCGCGTGCCACGCCCAGTGCCATCGCTCCAATCCCGGGGCGGGTGGCTTCGAAGGCTGCCATCGCGGCGGGTACCCGCACCCGGCGGCCCTCGCGGACCGCCGCCAAGCGCGCGTCGAGTCGCTCCTTGCCGCCGAGTACATTGTCGACGGGCAAGCGGACCTCGTCGAGCAGCACTTCTGCGGTGTGGGAGGCGCGCAGGCCGTGTTTGGAAAACTTCTGGCCCTGCCGCAGACCAGCTGTGCCCGGCGGGATATAGAACAGCGCGTGGCCGCGGGCGCCGAGGTCGGGATCGGTGACCGCGTTGACAATGTGCACGCCGGCGATGCCGCCGTTGGTGGCCCACGTCTTGGTGCCGTTGAGCACCCACTCATTGGCCGCTTGGTCGAAGCGGGCGTGGCTGCGGATTGCAGCCGCGTCACTGCCTGCCCCGGGCTCGCTGGCGCAAAGCGCCGCTACCGCCGGTTTAGTTGTGGTGCCGAAGAATTCGGGTAGCCATGCGTCGACCTGCTCGGGGGTGGCGGCGCTGAACAGCGCGAACACCGGCAGGTAGGTGCCCAGCAGCGCCTGCCCCATGCCGCCGTCGCCCCAAAAGATCTCCTCGGCCACCACCGGCAGTAGCAGCCCCGAGGGTTCGTCCCGCAGTTGCAGCGCGAACTCCGCGGAATACAACCCCGCCGCAGCGGCCTCTTGGATCACCGGCCAGGGCGTCTCCTCGCGCTGGTCGTATCCCGCGGCCACTGGCCGCACATACCGTTCGGCGAAGTCGTGCGCCCACGCGCGTGCTTCGGCCACCTCCTCGGGCAGGCTGAACAGCTCAGGCGCCGCAACGATCGGCGTTGCCATTCTGGAATCCCTTCGTCGACTTCGTCGTCGGAAGCGCTCAGCCCCCGGTGAACACGGCGTCGCGGCGCTCGACGAACGACCGCATTCCCTCGGCACCGTCCTCGGTGCGCAACAGGCGCGCAACATCGGGACGGAGCCGATCGATTGCGGCTTGCTCACCTGACAGCCGCGCCCGGTGCGCGGAAGCCAACGTGGTCTGCACACTCAGCGGTGCGCACCGCTCCGCGATCGTGCGGGCGATGGCGGCCGCCGCTGCCACCGCTGACGCGGCGTCGGCAGCTATCTCCTGCACCAAGCCGATCCGGTGGGCTTCACCGGCGTCGAACTCGTCGCCGGTGAGAATCCAGCGCATGGCATTGCTCCATCCTGCTGTGCGCGGGAAACGGAAGGTGGCGCCTCCGAAGGGGTAGATGCCCCGGCGATTCTCAATCTGCGCAAACCGCGCGTCGGCGGCGGCGACCGCGATGTCGGCGGCCAGCAGCAGCTCGATCCCCAGAGTCATCACCCAGCCCTGCGCTGCGGCGACCACCGGCTTCGTCCACGTGCCGTCCAAGCGCCAGGGGTCACTCGCACCCGCCGGCAAGTCGAGTGCTCCGTTGAGCAGATCGGCACCGACATCGGTTAGATCCAGACCGCCGGTGAAGTGATCGCCATGGGCGTAGAGCACTCCGCACCGAAGGCTTTCGTCGGACTCGAGACGCCCGTAGGCATGGGCCAGCTCGGTGATCATCTGCTTGGTGAACGCGTTGCGCTTGTGCGGGCGGTTCAAGCCCATGAGAAGTACGTGACCTTGCCGGTCAATGGTGACGGCGGACGGTTGGGGCGTATCCGACACTGGCAGCTTCCTCATCAGTCGCATATTGAGACTAACCGAACGTACGGCACGGTCGTCGAGCGCGCAAGTCGGTCTTCTAAAAAGACTCAGCTGGTAGGCTTGCGGCGATGAGGACCACGTCGTTTGCCGGGTGGCCGTGCACCATCGCCCGGACTGCAGACCTACTCGGTGATGGCTGGACGCTATTGGTGTTACGTGAGCTGTATTACGGCGAGACCAAGTTCGACGCGTTCGTTTCGTCGTTGAACATCGCCCGAAGCACCCTGACCGACCGGCTGCGCAAGCTGGTCGACGGCGGATTGCTCGAGCGTCGCGAATACCAAGCCGAGCCCGTGCGGCACGAGTACCTGTTGACCGAAGCAGGCCACGAATTCTTTGCCGTGATGGCAGCGATGAAGACCTGGGGTGACAAGTGGAGAAGCGCCGGCAGAAAGCTTCCGGTCACGCTCGTGCACAACCGATGCAACCACGAACTTGAAGCGGCGGTGACCTGCCGGTGCTGCGGGGAAGCCGTCATTCTCGACGAGGTCAGCGCCCACGCCGGCCCGGGCTTTCCGAAACATCTGCTCGACAACCGTGCCGTCGCCGCTCGGTTCGGCCTCGAAGGCGCCGCGAAACACCACCCGCACCTGCCGCATTGAGTTCGGCGCGCCGCACGCTGCAGGCCCCGGTAGGGTCAAAGGGATGTGTGGAGCCACCGGTGAGGTGCGACTCGACGGCCGGGTCCCCGACATAGCGGCAGTTTCGGCGATGGCCGAGGTGATGTCGCGGCGAGGCCCGGACGGCGCCGGCGTCTGGTCGCATGGACGCGTCGCGCTGGGGCACCGCCGTCTGAAGATCATCGATCTGACCGAGGCCGGCGCCCAACCCATGATCGACGCCGAGCTGGGTCTGGCGATCGCCTGGAATGGCTGCATCTACAACTACCAGGAACTGCGCCGCGAACTTATCGACCACGGCTACCGCTTCTTTTCGACCAGCGACAGCGAGGTGCTGATCAAGGCCTACCACCGCTGGGGCGACGCCTTCGTCTGCCACCTCAAAGGCATGTTCGCCTTCGCCATCGTCGAACGAGACAGCGGGCGGGTGCTGCTCGGCCGGGACCGGCTCGGGATCAAACCGCTGTACCTCACCGAGGACAGCCACCGGATCCGATTCGCCTCCGCGCTGCCCGCGCTACTGGCCGGCGGCGGCGTCGACACTCGGATCGACCACGTAGCGCTGCACCACTACCTGACCTTCCACTCCGTTGTGCCGGCACCGCTGACGATCCTGCGCGGAGTGCGCAAGATCCCGCCTGCGTCGCTGGTGGCCATTGAGCCCGACGGCCGGCGCACCACCACGGTCTACTGGACACCGGACTTCACCAGGCACGCCGACCGTGCCGACTGGTCCGAGCGCGACTGGGAAGACGCCGTGCTGGACTCGCTGCGGACCGCGGTCAAGCGCCGACTGGTCGCCGACGTTCCGGTTGGCTGCCTGCTGTCCGGCGGTGTGGACTCCAGCCTGATCGTCGGGCTGCTCGCCGAGGCCGGTCAGCACGGACTGATGACCTTTTCCATCGGGTTCGAGTCGGCCGGCGGCGTGCAGGGCGACGAGTTCCGCTGGTCGGACATCATCGCCGAACGCTTCGGCACTGCCCACCACCAGATCCGCATCGGAACCGACCGGATGCTGCCCGCCCTGGACTCGGCGATCGCCGAGATGAGCGAGCCGATGGTCAGCCACGACTGCGTCGCCTTCTACTTGCTCAGCGAAGAGGTCGCGCGACACGTGAAGGTGGTGCAGTCCGGGCAGGGCGCCGACGAGGTGTTCGCCGGATACCACTGGTATCCGCCGATGGGCAAGCCGGCCGCCGGCACGCTGGAGGGTGCGCTCGCCCAGTACCGCGGCGCATTCTTCGACCGTGACGGCGCAGGGATGCAGAGCCTCCTGGGACCCGGCTATTTCGCGCCGGGTGATCCCAGTGAGCGCTTCGTCGGCGAGCACTTCGCCCGCGCCGGCGCGGAGACCGGCATCGACCGTGCGCTGCGGCTGGACACGATGGTGATGCTGGTGGACGACCCGGTGAAGCGGGTAGACAACATGACCATGGCCTGGGGCTTGGAGGGCCGGGTTCCGTTCCTCGACCACGAGTTGGTCGAATTGGCGGCCACTTGTCCTCCGGAGCTCAAAATCGCTCATGACGGCAAAGGCATCCTGAAAGAAGCCGCGCGACGGGTGATTCCGCCGCAGGTCATCGACCGCCCCAAGGGATACTTTCCGGTTCCCGCGCTGACGCACCTGGAGGGGCCGTACCTCGATATGGTGCGCGACGCTTTGTATTCCCCGGTCGCCAAGGAACGCGGACTCTTCGACACCGAAGCCGTCGATGCCCTGCTGGCAGACCCGAACGGCAAGCTGACCCCGCTGCGTGGCAACGAACTGTGGCAGATCGCCCTGCTCGAACTCTGGTTGCAGCGCCATGGTGTGACGGGACCGGCGGCATGAACGTCGGTCCTTTCGAGGACCATACTGAGGCGATCACGCTGGCCCTGCACGACGCCTCCCCGCCGCATCTGGTGGACGCGATGGACAAAGATGTGGAGCTTGAATTAGGTTGGGGCCGTTTGATTTTCGGCCAGACTTTCGCTGACGCACACAAGCTGGCCGAAGCCATGCGGGGGGAGGCACCCGGCCGGCGCGACATCTGCATCTATGCGCGCGAATCCCATGTGGTGGTCGCCGGGGCACCTACTGAGCTGTTCATCGATCCGAGCCACACTTATCGACTGCGCTTCTACGGTCAGTCGGGAACTGATCACCCGGATCCGGTCGGTGTCACCGTGCGCACGTTGAACGACCCGGCCGAGGCCGATGACATGAATCGCGTCTTTGTGCGCTGCGGGATGGTCCCAGCGCCGGTCGAGACGATCTGGCACAACCATCTGCACACCCACGCGATCACCTATCTGGTCGCGGTGCGCGACGACGACAATGCCGTGGTGGGCACCGTGACCGGTGTCGACCACCAGTTGCTGTTCTCCGACCCTGAGCGGGGATCGAGCCTGTGGACCCTCGCGGTCGATCCGGCCGCCTCGATTCCTGGCGTGGGAGCAGCGTTGACGCGCAAGTTGGCCGAGCACTTCCGCGAGGCCGGTCGCGACTACATGGATCTGTCGGTGGCACACGACAATGCCGCCGCCATCGCTCTCTACGAGAAGCTGGGTTTCCGCCGCATTCCGGTGCTGGCGATCAAGCGGAAGAACGCGATCAACGAACCGTTGTTCACCCCGCCGCCGGAAACTGTCGAAGACCTCAATCCCTACGCGCGGATCATCGCCGACGAGGCGCTGCGCCGGGGGATCTGGGTCGAGGTGCTCGACGCCGAAACCGGCGAGATGCGACTGACCCACGGCGGCCGCAGTGTGATCACCCGCGAGTCGCTCTCGGAGTACACCTCCGCGATTGCGATGTGCCGTTGTGATGACAAGCGTTTGACTCGGCGCCTGGTCTCCGAGGCGGGCATCACCGTGCCGCGCGCTCGTCTTGCGACGTTCGATGAGGGCGATTTCACCTTCCTGGCCGACGTTGGGGAGGTCGTCGTCAAACCGACCCATGGAGAGCAAGGCAAAGGCATCACCGTCGGGGTCAGCGCCCGAAACGGCCCTGACGAACTCTCCGCGGCCCTGGCCAGAGCCCGGCAGCACTTCCCGGAGGTGCTGATCGAGGAGCGGGCGGCAGGCGACGATCTGCGGTTGGTGGTGATCGACAAACGTGTCGTCGCGGCCGCGCTGCGGGTGCCCGCTGAGGTCATCGGCACCGGCGACCACAGCGTGCGGGACTTGATCGCGGCTGAAAGTCGGCGCCGTTCGGCGGCTACCGGCGGCGAGTCGCGCATCCCACTCGACGACGTCACCGAAGCGATGGTCACCGAAGCCGGCTGGACGCTCGACGATGTGCTGCCGCAGGGCACTCGGCTTCGGGTGCGCCGCACCGCGAACCTGCATACCGGCGGCACTATTCACGACGTCACCGCCAAGGTCAACTCCGAGCTGTGCCGGGTGGCGGTGAAATCGGCTGAGGCGATCGGTATTCCCGTGACGGGCATCGACCTGCTGGTGCCCGACATCTCCGGCGCCGAATACGCCTTCATCGAAGCCAACGAGCGACCAGGCCTGGCCAACCACGAACCGCAACCCACGGCGTCGGCTTTCCTGGATTACCTGTTTCCGGGTCAACCCGGTCAACCGCCGGCGTGGACACCTGAGGAATCCCGCACCGACCGCAGTTGAAAGACAAGACGTCACCTTGATCGCCGCGCTGGGCCTCAGCACAACAGCTCGAATGTGACGATTAGTGCATGGCCCTGCCGCAGACCCGGTGAGCACTGCCCACGATCCACACATCGTGCTGGGTGTGTTTGGCTAACTTGCTCGTTGGCGATGATCGGCGGTGCCCTGGGTGCGGCGCTCGAACCTGACGATGCGGTGCGCGAAGCGGCCTACGTCCAACGCTCCGACGAGGACACCGCGGTCGACGAGACGCCCTGATCGGCCGAGCGCGTCAGCGTCGGGACAGTTCGGACTCGAGCTTGGCGATCAGCGTCTTTCGCCCCTTGCCGCCACGCTCCCGTTTCAGCGCCGCCGAAAGCTGATGTTTGTCCAGATCGCCGACCAGCTTGAGCGCTTTGGACACCGGCAGCTCGTCGAGCCTGCCGGCGGTCCGCGCGTTCTTGGCGGCGCCGGTGTTCGACACATGCTGCTTGCCCGACTTTGAGGCTTTGCGCTTCTTGGTATCGGTGGCTTCCTTCTCTTCGTCGGAGAGCTGATCCCAGACTTTCTTCGGCAAATATCGCTTCGTTTCGCCGTTCTTGCCGCGTGCCCGGGCACCGCCTTCTTTGGTCTGCCAGTTCTCTTCGCCCCACTTCTTTAGCGACTTCTGCCGCTTGTCTTTGGAGCCTTGGTATCCGCCGCCTTGCTTCTCGTATTCCCGGGCCAGCAGCTGACTTTTGCGCGCCGACCACTGTCCTTTCTTTCCGCCTTTGTCAGCGGCCTTGATTTTCTCTTTGATCCGGTCCCGAAGCTTGGGCTTGGTGTACTCCGCCATGCCGACGGGACTACCCGCTTCCGGCGGCTCGCTATCCTGCCCGTCGTCACCGACGATGGAAGCGTGCCTGAAGGCGACACCGTCTACGCTTTGGCTCGCCGGCTGGACGCTGCGTTGCGAGGACGCGTCCTGACCCGCGGGGAGCTGCGGGTGCCGGCGCACGCAACCGCAGACCTCGCCGGGCTGACCGTGCTGCAACACCTCACTTACGGCAAGCACATTCTCACCCGGCTGTCCGACGATCTGACCCTGCACACCCATCTGCTGATGTCCGGCTCGTGGACCGTCTCAGACGCCGGACGCTGGTTGCCCGAGGCGATGATGCCCGACGTCCGGGTCGTGCTGCGGACCGACGGCCCGGCGGCCTACGGCGTGAAAGTGCCAATCGTCGGGCTACTGCGCACCCGGGACGAGGGTTCTGTCGTCGGCCACCTCGGTCCGGACCCGCTGCGCGACGACTGGGACATCGCTGAGGCCGCCCGGCGGGTTACCGACGAGCCGGACCGGCCGCTGGTGGCAGCGCTGCTCGACCAGCGGTGTGTGGCCGGGTTCGGCAATCTGTGGGCCAACGAGTTGTGCTTCCTGCGGGGTCATAGCCCGTGGACTCCGGTGCGGGCGGTGGACGTGCCCGCGCTGTTGGGGCTCGCCGCCCGGGCGCTTCGGCATTCGGCGACTATCCCGGGGGCAATGCAGGTGACGACCGGCATCCGGCGCAAAGGGGAGCAGCACTGGGTGGCCGGTCGCGCGGGCCGCCCGTGCCTGCGTTGCGGAACTCCGGTCCGGGTGGTCGCCGAGGTGTCCAACGATCCCGAGCGGCGGCGCACCTGGTGGTGTCCTACTTGTCAGCCAGGTCCGGCGGGCCCGCCGAGGTAAGGGCGGGGTTTATCACCACCCGAGCCGACGGGTCGGTCAGCGCCCCATAAAAGTCGGGAAATTCTTATTGACAAAGTCCCCGAATTAGTCACAGTCTGGTTTTGCTTGCATGAAGGTTCGCTGCGTCATCGCGCAAGCCAATTCTGCGGCATCTTACTAATAAGGGACGCGCAATGGATGACCGACCAACGCACCGTTTCACCGATCCGCGATCCAATGCCCAGCGCAATCCGAACGCTGCCACCCAGCGAGCGAATTTTCAACGCCTTCGGGGAGATTTGCGGTTCCAGGGCGACGAGAACCTGCCGACAGCGCGGGTACCGAACGACAGGGGTGCGCCCGCTTACGCTGATCCGTTGGCGTGGTCGCAGGATGATCAAGCCGGCTCAGAATCTTCCGGGTATTACGACGACGCCAACGACTCGTACCGGGGGCATGATTCGCTGCAGTACTCCGATTCTGACTCAACCGCGCAAGGTGAGCCCGCTTCGCGCACGCGGTGGTTCCAGTCGGCGCCGACGATTCTTGCCGTAGCTGGAGTCATCGGCATCATTGTCGGTGGCGGCGGACTCGCGTACACGCTGATGTCCTCGAGCCAAACCGCCCCGAACGCTCCGCGGTCCAGGCGCCTGCGTTAGTACCGCAGCAGAACCCTGGCGCGCCTGCGCCGGGGCCGGTGGTGCAGACGCCGCCGCCGACAGCTCTTGCGCCGGTGTCTCCAGGGTTGGCTCCGGCGAACACCGGCGACAGCCCCATCGCACCCGGGGCGCCGGGCACCATCTTCGTGCCAGCACCGAATGCAGGGTCTGCACCCGCACAGGCGCCGGCACCTGTGCCTGCCCCCGGTCAAGTGCCGCAACAAGGTCCGCTCGACCCGAATCAGCAAATCGGACCAACAGGTCCGATTGGGCCGACCGGTGCGACGGGGCCGGTGACCGGGGCGACCGGTGCGACGGGGCCGGTGACCGGGGCCACGGGCGCGACGGGGCCGGGCGGGGCGACCGGTGCGACGGGGCCGGTGACCGGGGCGACCGGTGCGACGGGGCCGGTGACCGGAGCGACCGGACCGACCGGCGGCGGCGAGTCAGCGAACGACACGCTATGCCACCCCAAAAAGCCACCCTGCTGATTGCCCCGAGTTGAGCGGTCGAGTGTCGGGCTGGCATTGCGCCTCGGCGTGAACCACCGAGCAGACCGCCGCGACGCCGGATGACCGGCTGCCCATGAGCTTGCTTTTTACCTGGCTGCTACTGCCGTTCGTTTTCGGGCTGCTCTGCTTGGGAATCGGGCTTCTGGCCGAGCGGCTCGCCGGATCAGTGCTGCCCGGCGCTGCGCTTGTTCCGCTCGGCTTCGCCGTCGCGGTCGTCGTCGGGCAGGCCATCTGCACATTCGACCTCACCGCACGGCTGCTGACACCGATCCTTGCCGCGTGCGCCGCGGTCGGATTCGTCGTGTCCAAGCCTTGGCGGGAGGGCTGGCGCCTGTCTCGCTGGGAGCTCAGTGCCGCAGCAGGCGTGTATGCGGTTTTTGCGGCACCGGTCGTCGCATCGGGTCAGGAAACATTCACCGGCTATATCAAGCTTGACGACACCGCGACGTGGATGGCTTTCACCGACTGGATCGGTGGCCACGGCCCGTCGGTGCACGGACTGGCTCCCTCGAGCTACGAAGCCACCCTTGCCGTCAACTTGAACGGCGGCTATCCATGGGCGGGTTTCACACCGCTCAGCGCTGCGCACCAGCTGATCGGCGTCGACGTCGCCTGGGTGATCCAGCCGTTCATGGCGTCGCTCGCAGCGATGCTTGCGTTGACAATCAGCTCGTTGATTGAGCCACTGGTGGCTAACCGGGGTCTTCGCGCACTCGGCGCGTTCATCGCGGCCCAGCCGGCACTGCTTTACGGCTACTACCTCTGGGGCGGCATCAAGGAGATCGAGAGCACGCTGCTGCTGGCTTTGATCGCGCTGCTCGCGACCCGCACGGAGCCCTGGCGAAAGGTGCCGCGCGCGGCACTGCCGCTCGCATTCGGGTCTGCGGCGCTGTTCGGGGTGTACGGGCTGGGCGGCGCGATCTGGCTGGTGCCGCTGTTCGCGATCGCGCTCGTGATCGCGGGTTTTGCGGCGGGATGGTGCAGGGGAGCAGTGGCGATCGCCGCGGCCGCGGCGCTGACGCTGGCAGTCGGGCTACCCGCCGTGGTGCGCGGAGTTGCCGCCCAGGCCAACCGTGAACTGTACGCACCAACCGGCTCCGGAATCCCCGGAAACCCGCTCGGTAACCTCGTGAGGCCGTTGAACCCATCGCAAGTGGCGGGTATCTGGACCACTGCCGACTTTCGATTAGCTCCAGGTCATCTCGTGATCAATTACCTCCTCATCGCGGTCAGCTCCGCGGCGGCGGCCTACGGTGTGTGGCGCGCATGGGGTGAGCGCGCTTGGTCACTACCCACGTGGGTAGGTTTCGGTTTCATCGGGGGCGCCGTCGTTATCGTCGCCGGGAGCCCCTGGGTCGACGGCAAAGTCTGGGCAACCCTCTCGCCGGTCATCCCGGCGGCAGCCGTGGCCGCAGCGGCGCTGCTGTTCGCGAGTGGCCGGCGCCTGCCGGGGACACTGCTGTTCGGGGTCCTCGGCGCGGGCATCCTCGTGTCGAACCTGCTCGCCTACACCCAGGTGACCCTGGCTCCCCGGGACGAGCTCGTCGAACTGTCCGCGATCGCTGACCAGATCCGCGGCTCGGGTCCCACGTTGATGAGCGACGACCAGATCTATGGCGTCCGGCATTTTCTTCGCGACGCCGACCCGGAAGGCGTGAACCAGCTTCGCCGCCGCAAGATCCTGACACGCGACGGAACCACGGCCGACAAGACGCTGATCGGCGGCGTTGACGCCATCGCATTGTCGAGCGTGCTCGAGTACCGGACCATCGTCGTCCGGCGCTCACCGGTAGCGAGTCGACCGCCCGCCAACTATCAGTTGGTTCGCCGCGGTGGGTACTACGACGTCTGGCAACGGCCGGAACACTCGACCGGTGCTCACGGTCGGATCTTGGACCACTTTGCCTTCGGCGGCGAACTCGACCCCGGCGAGATGCCCTCCTGCGATCGGGTGCTGGCCGTGGCGGCGACGGCATCGGCGCAGAGCGGCGGCGGTCAGCTCGTCGCCGCACCCGCCCCTCCCGTCTGGGTGACTTCGTTGCCGCGGCTGAACGTCCCGAACGATTGGCGACGCGGCAACTATCTGATTCCTGGCGACGGCGCAGGACAGGTGCGAGCGACATTCGAAGTCGACCGGCCCGGTGATTACGAGATCTGGCTCGGCGGTTCCATCCGTGCCGCGGTCAAGACTGCGGTGGACGATCGCTCGGCCGGTTACGTCCGGCACCACCTCGTGAGCGGCATCGGCTACACCCGACTCGGCAAGGCTCAGTTGACGCCCGGCCGTCACAAGCTGCTGCTCTCGTTCAGCGGCGCCGACCTTCACCCGGGCAGTTGGCGCTCGGCCACCTTGGACTTTCCTATCGGGCCGATTGTCGTCGCACCGGCGCCAACCGCCGCCGATCTGACATCGGTTGCGCCCGCACAAGCCGCCTCGCTGTGCGGCAGGCGCTGGGACTGGATCGAGGTCGTCGCGCCCGAGGGTTGAAAGAGGTGCTACCCGATCGAGTATTGAGGCGGGGGTCGGCGCCGTGCTCAGATAGAGAACGGGCTGAAGCGTTGAGGCGGCGCGCTGCAGCAACGACCGGTACGGGAGAAGAACAACATGCTGGGATTGGTGGCAGGCGTGATCCGTCAACTCGCCGAGGCGGGTGGTTCGGTGTTCGGAATTCGGCACGGCGTCGAGGAGCCTCGCTATGACGCTCAGAGTTTGGCCCCTGACGTTGAAATCCGTCACTATGGGTCGCGGATCGCGGCGGAAACCGTCATCGCAGGCAGCGAGGAATCAGCCCGCAACAACGGGTTCCGCCGGCTTGCGCGCTACATCTTTGGCGCCAACCGCGGCAAGGCCAAGATCGCGATGACGGCTCCGGTTGCCCAGGAAGCCAGCACTCGAGGCGAGAAGATCGCGATGACAGCCCCGGTCAGCCAGACAGCTTTCGAGGAACGTTGGGTGATCCGGTTCTTCATGCCCGCGAAGAAGACACTGGAATCGCTGCCCGGGCCGGACGACCCTGAGGTCAGACTGGTCACCGTTCCGGCCGAAACCATCGCAGTGATCCGCTTTTCCGGCAGAGCCAGCCACCGCGCGTTGACGTCGCAGACCGATCGGCTCATACGCGCCCTGCAGGAAAACGGACTTCAGGCGATCGGTACGCTCGCCGCTTGGTTCTACGACCCGCCCTGGACCGTTCCGATGCTGCGTCGCAACGAGATTGCGGTGCCAGTGGTGCCGACGGCATCGAACGATGAACCGGCAGTTTCGCAGGGTTAAGTACGTGCCTGCCGACTCAGCGCATTAACTTTCTGCGGCCGGGTCGTTGCGATCGTCGACGCCGCCGACAACGTGAGGCGCAGAAACGTCTTATTTTGCTGACAGGCCGTTCGCTTTTGCGCGAAAATGCGCTGGCAAAGCCTGCGCCTTGCCGTTTCGGCACCTGCGCAGGGGACCAACGACAGGAGAAAGTCCTTTGAAGTCATCGCAGGAACCGTGCTGGCGGCCTTCGCACCGTTGGCCGTTGCCGCCGGCATCGGCGAGTCCGGCGCAATCGGCGCCCACTAACCGATTGCGCTGAAGAACATTCGCGGGCCGCGGCAGCGGCCCGGGTCGTGCCCGTCAAGCCACACCGAGGAGTTGATGACTATGCCGAAAACAGTAAGTGCGGTAGCAGCATTGGTGGGGCTGGCGATCGTCGGCGCCCCCTTCGCGTCGGCCGATCCACAACCGACTCTCGGTCGGGTCTGGGCCGGCAACCAGGAGGGTTACGGGACGGTACGGCCAGCGAAAGTCTTCAACGGCGGCGACCCGACGGGCAGGATCTGGAACATCACGTGGTCGTCCTGGGGCGGCGAGCAGGCCACCGGGACGGGACTCGCCAACTGGGAGCCGCCGGGCGCCGCTGTCGCGTATTCGGTCACCCAACCGGCGACGATCGTGGCTTACGACCTGGGCACCTGCAACGGCCAGCTGATGTACCAAGCGGCGAAGTGGTATTTCCCCGGGAAGGGAGAGGCGTTCGACCCGGCCGGGCATTACAACATCTGCACCGGCGGCTACGTCAACGGTAACTAGCTGACGATGTGCGCTACGGAAAATCCGTGGGCGCGCAGGAGACATCGACCATCAGGGGAGTGCAGGCGTCGACCGAGCCGCGGGTCGACACCCCAAGCGGGTAGCGCTCTCTATCAATGTCTTTCAAACTTGCGAAGCCGAGCCGGTCAGCGATTGCGAAGCCTAGTCGGTCGTCGTGGGGCAAGACTGCGATCGTCTGGGATCCACCGGAGGAGAAGGGGACGATTCTGCTGGCACGCGGGGATCTCCTTTTGAGCTTGCCGATGACGGATCCTTGACTGAGTGCATAGTGACACAGCGTTGAGGAGGATTGCCCGCTCAGCTCTCGTCCCAACGTTGCGCCAGTAGCGATCCCGGATCGGCGTTTGAAGAGCTTGTTTGAGTCTTCGCGCGGAAGCTCATCGTCGAAGACGATCGTTTTGGGTACCTAGAAGCCGGCGAGCCGACGGCGAAGGAAGGTGGCCAAGAAACTGACGGTACCGACGACCGCCACATTGTTACCGAACGCAACCGCGGCGGAAGTGCTGGGTGTAGCGCCGCGGTGCTGAACGCTTTCGAAAGTGTGGGTGATAAATCGTGGTCAAGCTCGGCGCGGTCAGTGTCTTCAGTGCCCAGCAATACCAGAACGGGCGATGACGGGTCAGCCGCAGCAAACCCTAACCGCACCCGGCCACACCGATGACGCCAACGAGCACACAGCCGCCTCCGCGAAAGCACCAACGACCACAAGCGTGGCGGTGAGCTTCATTGCTAAAACTTGCGGTAACTCAACCGTGTGGCGCATCGCGGGTGTTCCGCAACGCAGCTTCTATGAAAGCTCTATGAGTGTCCGACCTTTCGTCGCGACTCAGGGTTTCTTAGATAGCTTCGAGGCGGCCGGTATGGCGCAACGACTACGAGAGGGACACCCTGGTGCAAGCTGCTGTGCGTCCATATGTGACGGTGGGTACGGCACTGGCGGGGGCTGGCCTCATCGCCGTCACTGCAGTCGCGCCGTCACCCCATATCGACCGCGTCGCCAGTGCGGCGGTGCGTCTGACCGCGGGCTTTGACGACTTGCTTGGCGGCATCGATCTCGGTGGCCTCGAGAACATCCCGTATAACCTGTTCGCCGACGTAGTGAACATCCCGTACTACGAGTCCTTGGCCCTGCAAGAGTATGCGTACGCACTCGGTCCGGCGGGTCAGGTCGGGGGTGTGCCGGACTGGATTCCGCCCGGGGCGACCGTCGAAAACGGTGGGGCAGTCCTCAACGCTGCGGGCCAGCAACTCTATGCCGTTGGCGGGACTGGCAGTTGGTACATGCAATCCATCGGCAACACCTGGGGTTGGGACGACGGCAACTGGCCGCAGCTGGCGGCAATAAGTCACTTTTTGTTCCCGTTCCAGTTCGAGCTACCCATCGCCCAACAGCTGCAGGGCTTTGCACAAGCCGAGTTCATTGATGGAGCCCGCGTCAATTGCGAATTCGAATGCGCCAGCATTTTGGGGTATCTGGGAGGCTGGGCACGCGGTGAGACGCCGCTTACGGAACTGCTTTCCCCGAACTACACGTTCCCGGAAACACTGGTGACTACCATCCAAAATAGCTCAACAGGCATCATTAATGAGGGGCCTACGTGGCCATTTGCGATCTGGGCCAACCAGCCGGGCAACTTTGATTCAATGGCGCCCTTCGAAGCCCTGGTGACTAATTTGACGCAAGACCCAGGCGCGAATCCGCTTCAGTTTCCCGACTTGGGGTCGGTCTTCGCCAACGCTGGCAAACTGGTCGAAGACATCATCACTAATTTCAATCCTTTCGTTCAGGGTAGTTTCTGTACTGGGGAGCTCCGACGGCTTACAGCGTCCCGTCCTTGCTCGGCGGAATACTGCAAGATCTGACCGGGCATATCGAACCAATTCGGCTTCCCGCTCGACCAGATGTACGGCGCGGAACCTGATTGGGGATATACCGCCGGCCCGTCGGACCTGCTTACCGGCATACCGAAGGCATTCGAGTACCTGTTGAACGGGCCTGGAGGAGCTGTGAATGCAGTCGGAGGAACCGGAGGTGACGGTCTGCTCGGATATCTGAACCCAGAAACCTACTTCACGGCTTTCGACAACCTCTTGAACGGCCAATTCCCTGCGGTGCTAAGCCTTGTCCCGGGGCTTGGATACCTGGGCCTGCCCCAACCCGGCGACTTGCTCGAATCACTCGTCGGTTCGAGCGCGCTGCCCACCGATCTGACCGGCCTGCTGGGCTCTACCGAGGCCACACTACCCGCGGACTTGATTGGACTGCTGGGCTCTACCGAGGCCACACTGCCTACGGACCTGAGCGGACTGCTGGGCTCTATCGGAGGAGCACTGCCCACGGATCTGGCCGCACTGCTCGGCACGGAGCTGCCCAGTGCAGCGACCAGCGTGGGCACAATGCTTGGCACCGACCTGGCCTCAATGATTCCGTCGCTGCTGACCTCGTTCTTATGAGTGCTCACTCGCATTGGCGCGGGCCTTCTTTCCGCTAGGCCTTCCGCGCGAATAAACGGGCAGATCCCCGGTAGTCGGTGCTCGCGGTTCTGCAGTCGGGTTATGTTGATGCCGCTTGCAGTAGACTTTGCGATCTGCGACACGCTTTAAAGTGAATTTCGCATTGCAGCGTGTCGTTGAGTTGGTTGGCGTGCTCGGCCGAATTCCCATGCCTTCGAATTTCTCTTCTACCACGCTTTGGATAGCGGTGCGAGTTGATTCACTTCGGCGAGCCACTACGTGTACGGAGCCGTAGTCGTGAACGCAAACCCGCCCAGTCGTGCACTCGGCCGAGGTCTGATCGGATGAGAACCGGGCACAGCGTGACAGAGGCGCTTCTGATGCGGTGATGCAGTAGCATCAAAAAATGCGAACAACACTGGACATCGATGACGACGTGGTCGTCGCGGCTCGCGAACTCGCCGCCGGCGAGCGGCGGTCCCTGGGCGCGGTGATCTCCGAGTTGGCCCGGCGCGGCCTCACGCCGGCGCGCGTCGATGCCGCCGATGGGTTGCCAGTCATCTCTGTGCCGTCGGGCACGCCACCCATCACGCCGGAGATCGTCCGGCGTGCGCTCGACGAGGACTGACCACCGACGATGGCGCTGCTCGACGTCAACGCGCTGGTCGCTTTGGCGTGGGACTCTCACATCCACCATGTGCGTGTGCGCGAGTGGTTTGCCGCCAATGCGTCGGAGGGCTGGGCTACCTGCCCCATTACAGAAAGCGGATTCGTTCGCGTGTCGACGAACCCAAAGGTGCTTCCAAGCCCTATCGGGATGGCCGACGCGCGGTATGTCCTTGCTTCCCTGCGCGGGGCTGGTGGCCACCGGTTTCTATCTGACGACGTGTCACTCGTTGACGACGACGTTCCAACCATCGTCGGTCACCGCCAAGTGACAGACGCGCATCTCCTCACGCTCGCGCGACGTAGGGGAGTTCGTCTCGTTACGTTCGACGCTGCCATCGTTTCTTTCGCGCAGGGACGCGATGTGGAACTACTGACCACGCTTTGAATATGGCCGGAGTGTTCGTCACAGCGGATTGGTTCTGCCATCCGTTAGCGAAAGACGTTGCGTTGACCGTCCAGGACTGGAACTGGGCCCGCTTTCGTCACGTGACGTAAGGGCGCCGTGCTCCACGAGAAGGCTTCGACAGGTTCGAGTTGTCTGCGGAGCCCGCATTACTAGAGGTCCGTCAGGTTATACCGGGTTATACTGTGTATGTGAAAACAGCCATCTCCCTCCCGGATGAGACGTTCGATCGTGTCGCCCAGCGTGCGAGTGACCTCGGCATGAGTCGATCGGAGTTCTTCACCCGAGCTGCGCAGCGTTACCTGGACGACTTAGATGCACAATCCTTGACTGGACACATCGATAGCGCCTTGGAGCACCTCCCTGGCAACGACGAGGCGGCGGCCGCCGCGGTGGCCGTGGGGCACCGAGTGTTGCACGGCGTGGACGATGAGTGGTGATCAGCCGCGCTGATATCTACTGGGCCGATTTAGGAATGCCGACCGGCAGCCGCCCCGGTAAGCGTCGTCCGGTGTTAGTAGTCCAGTCTGATTCATACAACGCCAGTCGCCTTGCCACCGTGCTCGCCGCAGTGATCACCTCTAACACGGCGCTGGCGACGATGCCTGGCAACGTGTTCTTGCCCGCAATCGCAACAGGGCTCCCACGTGAGTCGGTTGTCAACGTCACGGCGCTTGTCACGCTGAACAAGGCTGACCTCAACGATCGAGTCGGAGATGTACCGCTAAGCCTGATGCGCGAGGTCGACCGTGGGCTTCGTCACGTGCTCGGCCTCTGACGACCGACGCAGTCCGGCGAAGGCTAAGCGTCTCGTTTGTTCAATCAAGATCATGACAGATGACCCGAAACATTGGCTCGCCGGTCGGTTGCGGCACAACGTCACTCGTAATAGTAACTGGGTGCGAGCGCTTTCATCTGGATGCAACTCGCAACAGTTGTCTGCCGATAAGCGACATTATGTCAAGTAGAGTACGCCGTTTTCATCTGATGAATCACGCGGTGTTCGCAATCTGCGATCACGTCAGGTTCGGCCAGGCGCTTGAGATACTTCAGTTCCAGCGGTTCGGCAAGGCAGACAAGGTCGATGACATCGCCGGCAGCGGCGGGAACAGCGCCGACCTGGGCGTCGATAAGGTCAATCAACGACTCCGACATCGTCATTGGGCCGACCCACCGCCACCCGCCAGGGCCTGAAGTCAGCCGGCCGGCGCCCAGTTCCTGGATGACCAGGTGACGCAGAAACAGCGCGTTGCCGAGGGTGAGCCGCCACAGCCTGTCAGCGCCGCGGGTTTCGAGGCGGCCGCCCAGGACGCTGTCGAGCAGCGCGTCGGACTGCGGACGTGACAACGCCTGAAGATCGAGGCGCTGCGCCGGCCCGTCTTTCCACAGCGCCGTGACCGCATCCGGCGCCTGCTCGCCGCTGCGTACCGTCGCGATCACCGTCGCCGACCCGCGCAGGACAAGTTGATGCAACACCAGGGCCGACAGGTCATCGAGAAGATGGGCATCATCGACGGCCACCAGTACCGGTCGACGCTGTGGGCCCGAGGTCACCGCGGCAATCACCTCGGACACGATCCGCAACGGGTTGCCATCGAGGCCGCCGGCCCACTGCGCGAACGCACCCAACGGGATCGATTGGCCCGCCCCGGTTCCCACCACCCATCGCACAGCGCAACCCAGCCCCGATGCCGCTGCGGCCGCCTCACGAGCCAACCGAGTCTTACCGACCCCGGCCCGGCCGGCGATCACAAATGCGGTCTCGGTGCTGCTGCCATCAAGGACACCGACCACCATCTTGAGCTCTTCAGCCCGCCCCACCAACGGCCACACATCAGTAGCCTCCATAGAACGCGATACAAAGTGGCGGCAGCGGAACCCGCCCGGTAATGATTGCAGTGTCCGAGCAGCAACCGGGTGACCGATCACAATCTGCCCATGAGCTTTCATAAAATCGTCCACCCAACCCGGTGAGGATTCGTCCACCTCGGTCGTGCTGTTAAAAAGGCCGCATCCTGCCCTGGGCTGATCCCGCCCAGTTCGGCACGGGCTCCCGTCCGACGTAGCGCGCGAACGTTGCTTCCAGCTGTGAAAGCCTGTCGCGTCAGTGGTTTCGGCCAGGAATGCGGGCTGCACAGATGGCACCCCAGCCGTACAGCCGGAAACGACGGGGTGATTTTGCGGACTCGGACCCCAAATTCGTCTCTCGAGTCCGTTGAGAATCGGGCCGCTGCACTGTCGCGTGAGCCGCTACACCAGATCGTCGCGCCGAGTGACGAAAAGCTTGAGCTCCCGCAACCATAAATGGTGGCGGGCAACTGGCCGGTCCCTCTGGCGCTGTACGGCCCGAGCGGTCGCCGTTTAAATAATTGCTTTCGTGCTGAATTACGTCGTCCTGCAAGGGTTCAGCTCGCCCTTTGATCGGCGTGGCTTGCCAACCGCCGTTCAGCATGGCGCGTCGATTTGGCCATGTCTAACCGTGGCAGCGATCGCCGCGGCCCGAGTGCACCTGTCCCGGTTGACGCCATCGGGTGTTACCGGAGTGGTGGCGAGCTGTGCCGAGGCGACCATGTGATCGATTTCCGCGGTCACGTGACGTAATGGAACGTTCGGCTAGGTAGACGGGCAACACAACTTGCAGGCGCAGGGCAACGCATCACGAATGGACACGGAACTTGAGAACCTGATATGTAAGCGGTTTTGTCAAGAGGATAGGCGAAAGCCGCCCCGGTCGTAAGCCGGGGCGGCTTTCGTTTCAATTGGCCTGGTGAGGGCGTCGGCGGTCGTTGCTCACGACGGTGGTGTCAGACTTATATGCGCGGGTTTCGCAGCGCAGGAAGATCATTCGAATGAACGTTACTGCTGTCTACAGGTGAGCATCACTGACATTTATGTCGATATCGTTGTGGCTCATAGGTTCTTTGCAGGTTGGTTCACTCACCGCGCCAACGCCTTGATCACCGGGGTCAGGCCAAGTTTCGGTGCTGGCTGTCTATTGCAGGGTTGCTAGTGACCAGCACCAGCCGGCGAGTTCGCGGGCGACGGCGACGTTGGCGACACGGGGGTTCTTGTCGCGTTCGGTAAAGGTGCGCCACCGCTTGTTGAGGCGGCCGTTGCCGGCGTGGCCGGAGCCCGAAGTGCCGGGTCGACTTTCGCCCAGCGCGCCCGCGGAGGCCTCCTGATCTGCAAATGTGGCTCTACCAGCGCGAGTGCTCACCCGACGCCGGCAACCCATGAATCGTTTGCAGCGCGAGGCCTTCGGCCTCAGCTAGTCCCCATACCAAGGCTGCTGCTAGAGAAGAGAGAGAGTAGTAGTAGTAGTCCCGATAAATGTTGTCGCGGTGCAGCGAAGATCAGCGAATAGGGCGTCCCTGATTATCTAGCCATCTGGATCCCGCCAAAGGCGGGTCTACCAGGCTTTCAGCCATCACTCGAGCGTCACGATTGCTGATCCCACTTCTGCTGCCATACTGCGGTTGCTGGCAAGTATGGAGCGCCCGGTTCGCCGGGCGAGCTGATGGCCGCTCCGTCATGAGCCCGCGTCGGTCTCAGCCGCGGCGGTCGTCCTATCTCGCTCTCGAGCACCCATGACGATGCTCACGCGGCATGCGCAGCAGCGGGTCGTCGCGCGGTCGCCACCGGCTCTGAGACCGAGGTCAGTCCCACCCTGCGGCGCCGATCGGGCTCGTGTGAAACCGCCTGTCTCGCCGCCGGTGTAGCTGGTGTTAGCTGGACGCACCGGTTCCGCCGGTGCCGAGGTTATTGAAGCCGTAGCCGCCGGCGCCGCCCGTGCCGACAGCGCCACCGCCGCCTCCGCCGCCTCCGCCGCTGAGGAAAACACTGCCCGAGGCGGTGCCCCCGCGGCTCGGGCCGCAATCGCGACGTGCTCGCGGTGCCGGCGCTCGAGCTCGGCGTCGCGGCGCGTCACCGCGGCCATAGTCCAAACCCGGCCGCCGCGATCGCGGCGAACAGCAGGATCGGCCCCCAGAACTTCGCAACGAAGCCGACCATCAGCAAGAGCCGGATCAGGCCGCTCATCGTCAGCTCGCGGCTCGCGGCTCGCGGCTCGCGGCTCGGGAACGTAGAACGAGCACGGCTGCATGCTGTTACCGCCGGGACAGATCTGCGGCATCGTCGTGTACCCGTGATCCCAGGTGTTCTGCAAAGGGCCGTTGTACTGCGGCGGCCCGTAGCAGTCCCAGTCGCACTGGAATCCGCAGCGCGGCTCGGCGACTGCCGGGGTAGTGCGGCAGCAGCTCCTTCCAAGCCCAGAGAGAAGTGCAGTTCGAGTTCGGTCGCTTGAGGTCGTTCTGCGGCGTCTCGCTGTGGAAGCTTCGTAAGTGCACCGTGCCGGCCCCGACTGATGCGATTCTCCCCGCTGATGTCAACACGGCATTTAATATTCGTCGGGTGTTCATCGACGATGCGCGACGAGTGCAATTACGTGCCCAGCTCGACCGCACCTGGATGCTGATGGCCGTCGCCTTGATCGTCCTGTTGCTGGTCGGGCTGCAAGTCACTGCCAGTCGTGCCGGCTTTCGAGGTCCGCTGATTGGTCTGATCAGTGACTACGTCGCTACCCCGAAGTCGTCCACGGTGCCTTGGGGCGGTCTCGGCGTGGCCACGGTCGGGCTGTCTAACCGGTGCCGGATTTCCGCTCTGTCAGCGGCCGCGGCGCTCGACGTCGTCTTTGCCGCCGAGAGGATGTCGCGCGGCGGTGGGTTCAGCTTCGGCAACGGGCCGCTGATTGTTCTCACCGGATTAGCTGTGATGGTGGCCTGGCAGCGCTGGGTGGGGGCCGAGGTCGCCACCGCCTTCCGCGGAGTCGCTTTCGGCCTGCTGCTTGTCATCGCTGCTGAAGCAATCGAGTGCTGGTTGCGTGTTACCGCGATCGTTCGGCCGAAAGTCTTCGACGAGTACGCGCTTCTGGCCGATCACGCACTTGCACAACCGTCATGGCTTGTGGGGCGCCTAGTCGAGGCAGGCGGCCCAGTTCCGAACGCCGCGTTGCATTGGGTGTACATCGAGCTGCCTCTCGCGGTGATGGTCGTGGCGATCTACCAGCTGCGCAACGTCAGGACTGCCGGCTGGCCGCCTCACTTCCTGATGCCGACGTTTCTGGTGCTCAGCTTGGTCGGGCCGGTGATTTACCTGCTATTCCCCGTAGTCGGCCCCGAATTCGCGTTCGGCAGCGCGGGTCGATCCTTCCAAGTCGGCAACTACTGGCCGCACACGATGCCGCCGATTCATCTCTCGCCCAGACCCCTTGCATTCGACGGCTTCACGCCGCGCAACTGCATGCCGTCGATGCACACCGCCTGGGCGCTGGCGGTCTTCCTGCACTCCCGCAGCGGGCTGCGTTGGCTGCGTTGGGGCGGTGCGTTGTGGCTGGTCTGCACCATCGCAGCGACGCTTGGCTTCGGCTACCACTACGGCGTCGACCTCGTGGCGGGCGCGGTGTTGTGCCTGACTGTGGACTCGGCACTACGGGACCTCGTACGAGGTCGGAAGTGGTCGTGGCTGGCGGTCTTCGGGGCAACATTCCTGGCGGTCCTGTTGGTGTGCTGCCGCTATCTCGCAGAGGCTATGGCGCGTTATCCGCTGCTTTTCGCCCCGCTCATCTTCGGGGGGTTGGTGGTTCTCAGCACCGCCTTCTACGCGACCTTCTTCGCCCCGGCAGGCGCGCCGATCGAGATCAGAACCTTGTCGGCGCGCAGCGGCTCGACCGCGCGACAACGGCCTCAGAGCTTGTCCCGGGAAGCGCACGCCGGGCCGCGACGGGTTCAACGCCGAATCTTCGGCCCCCCGATTTGGCAGAGAATTTGGGAACCACAGTCCGCAGAACGGCCCGAATCGGTGCAACTGGGCGCCACCGGCGAGACACCTGATGCCGTCTGAACGGCGACTTTCAACAGGTGAGCACACGGCGGTTCATGTGGCCCTCTTCTGCCCGATTACGTGCAGGCCATGCTTGGGCCGCAGGGTCAGCGTCGCCTCCAGTTCGACCGGGTGAGCAGGCTGCAGGTCGAAGACGAATCGTTGACTCATGACCCATGTCATTAGGACCGTCTCCATGAGCGCGAAAGTTCGGCCGATGCAGCTTGCGCCGTCCGCCACCGAATGGCAGATAGGCCGAGCGGGGCCGCTCACCATCCGCTCCCGGCAGGAAGCGGGCCGAGGTCGAGGTACCGCAGGACCGAACTTTCGAGTCGGAGTTGACCGCTCGTCTAGCGATCGAGCGTGCTCGGTTGCAGGACAATGTGATTGCTCATAGATCGATTTCGGGAAGGCCTTGCGCTACAAGAGCTAAGTCCAGAGAAGCCTGCCTATCCTGCGGACACTTCGCCACCGACGCCACCCACCTCACCGAACTAAGAGCCCAGCTGGCCGCCACCAAAGCGCTCATCGAGACGCGTACCCGATCACGGGTTGCAGCGCAGTAGAGTTCGTATACCTCCAGCAGGTAGGAAGACCCGCACATTCCCCAGCTGGCTAAATAAAACCCAAGCACCGCACAGCTTTTCTCCATATCCAAGCTGAGGTCGGCAGTGTCGGCAAAGTAGTTGAAGCAGTGATCGTAGGATTGTGAACGAGGATCGCGCACTCCATCGTTGAGCGGCCCGCCGGCGAATCCGACAACGAGGTCTCGGAAGTCTGCGCGATATAGCCGATGGTCAGTCACGTCTGGCCATCCTGGCTGGCCGACAGTCCTTGTCAGACAAGCTCAAATAGAGTCTGAACCGCCCCGGCATGTCCGGAGACTCCACTTGTTGGGAAGGTTGGAGTCATGCCAGGTGGTTCGTCGAGGAGGTACCCGCCGGAGCTGCGTGAGCGGGCGGTGCGGATGGTCGCCGAGATCAGCGATCAGCACGATTCGGAGTGGGCGGCGATCAGTGAGGTCGCTCGTCTGCTCGGGGTCGGCACGGCCGAGACGGTGCGCAAGTGGGTGCGCCAGTCTCAGATCGATGCCGGCTCACGGGCGGGCACGACCAGCGAGGAGTCCGCTGAGCTGAAGAAGCTCAAGCGTGAGATCTCCGAATTGCGAGGGGCCAACGCAATTCTGAAGACTGCATCGGCTTTCTTCGCGGCCGAGCTGGACCGGCCACACCACTAGTCTGTCGGTTCATCGCCGATCATCAGGGCCGCCGCGAGGGCCTTGATGGTTTGCGGTGGGGTGTCCAGTCGATCTGCGCCGGGCTCGTAGAACTCGGTGTGCAGATCGCCCCCTCGACCTATTACGAACACCTCGAGCGTCAACCCAGCCCGCGCGAGGTCCGCGATGCCGATCTCAAAGGCCACATCGAACGTCTGCACGCCGCGAACTACGGGGTGTATGGGGCGCGCAAGGTGTGGCTGGCGCTGAACCGTGAGGGCATCGAGGTGGCCCGCTGCACCGTCGAGCGGCTGATGGCCGAACTGGGCCTGAGGGTGTAAAAGGGTTCAACTCGGCGAGATAAACATCATGGACAATAGTCATTATCCATGTATTACTCCCGCATATTGCATCAGATGAATCAACGCCCTGGCCGAAACGACGATCGGGCTCTACAAAACTGAGTGCGTTGCGCACCGGGCCTATCGACACCCTCGCCGACCTGGAGAACATGCCCGCGGCGTGGGTGAGCTGGTACAACGGGCGCCTTAGCCGACGCCCGCCCGCAGAAGCCGAGGTCGAGTGGCTGGCGACGTCGAATTTCAGCTCGTCCTGCGCGGATGGCAGGGCAATGTTCACGATGGTGATGTGCAGGACCACCATCAGCGGCGCCACTCCGATGACAGCCAGCACCGACCGCCGCCGAGTTGGCAGCGGCGCCATCTCCAGACCGGATCCGTTACGGGGTGACCACCTGTCGACGCGGCGCCAGAAAGTCGGTGACTCCTACACCCCCTCTGGGCTGACCAATCCCAAGCACCCGCATCATGTCAGCGGCACGTGAATTCTGACCCCGGCGCGGCAAGGTGGTTTCTAGGGACGGTCGCAACACTTCTCTAAGTTCTGGAGGTTGTGTTGTCATCGTCGCGTCGCGTGAAAAAAGGTCCGGGCCGGCGGCCGCAGTCCGCCAAGCGTGAGCGATTTATGGAGCTGCGTGCCCGGGGCTGGTCCATCTCGGCGGCGGGTCGCGAAATCGGTGTGTCCCGTACCGCAGCAAACAATTGGGCGCGAGGGTACAAAGCCTATCGGCGTGGCGAGGTCGTGGGATTCGTGCCAGCACTCGATCGTTTGGCTGTGCGCCAAATCAGCGATCGCTATCTATCCGAAGAGGAGCGCATCGGCATTGCCGATCTGCGCCGCGCGGGCATGAGTGTTCGGCAGATCGCCGCCACGCTTGGCCGGGCACCATCGACCGTATCGAGGGAGCGTCACTCCCCCGCCGCATTGCCCCAGGTCGTGGTGTCTCGTTCTTGTCTCACAGCGCGTGTCTCACATCCTTGATGTCGGCGGCAATGAGACAGTCATCGCTATGATGGTGATCCTCGGCTACGCCCGGGTCAGCACCACCGGTCTGTGATCTTCGGCGGTAAGTGGCGGCAAATCTTCGGCGATAGAGGGCGGCATTGCCGGATCCGGAATGTGCGGGATATGGCTAGCTCTAAGTTCTCGGCGGCAGCGCCAGGGCCGAGCGCGCCGCTACCGACGCCATATGGCGGGTCAGGACAGCTTCGGGCACCAGTACGGTGGCGCGGCTTGCCGAAGCACTCAAAAATGCCGGACGTAGGTTGATGATCCTGCCGATTAGCGCTGATTCGCGAACTATGCGCGTAACGCGGCGCCGCCGGAATGCCGCGAAGCGGGCGAAGGCGGTGGGCAGATCGTCGGCCTGGTCGACACACGCGCCCAGGATCGCGGCGTCTTCGAGCCCTTGGCAGCCGCCCTGGCCCAGGTGCGGACGCATCGGGTGGGCCGCGTCGCCGACCACCACAATGGGCCCGTGGGCCCAGTCCCGGGCAGGAGTGCGGTCGTAAAGGTCATTGCGCAGCACGTCGCCGGGTGCTGTGGTTGCGAGCATGCTCGGGATAGGTTCGGGCCAGTCGGCGAACCTTGCTTGCAAATAACACAACTCGCCGTCAGGCGAGAGCTGCCCTTCAGGTGCGCGCTCGCCAGCGAACCAATACAGATGACCCGCTCCCATCGGAACATGGCCGGTTTCAACGCCGGGTCCAAGCGTCTCACCGGCCAGCTGCGGGTCCATGTCGTAGGTGGCTACACCGCGCCATGCGGTGTAGCCAACGTAACGGTCGGTGAGTGGGCCATTAAGGTGGCGGGCCACCACCGAACGGATGCCGTCGGCGCCGATCACCGCGTCGGCTACACGGGCGGTTCCGCCCGCCAACTGAATTCGTACTTCATCGCCTGCGACCGCGAGTCCGACCGCAGAAAGCCCATACTCGACGGCGCCAGGCACCAGCGCGCCATGAAGGATGTCGCGCAGCGCCGAGCGTTGCACTACCACCAACGGCTCGCCGAGTGCCTTCACAAACCGCTCGGGCGCCGGCCGGCGCAGCCACGAGCCATCGCACCAGCGCACCGCACCCGCGGCGATGCGGCCACCGGCCCCGCGGACCGCCTCACCCAAGCCGATGAGATCTAGTGCGGCCAGCGCGTTGGGCCAAATGCTGATCCCGGCGCCCGAGGACGTGTCGGTCCGCTCTTCGATGACAGTGACGCCGTACCCGCGCCGCTGCAGCGCCACCGCTGTCGCCAGACCCGCAATACCGGCTCCGAGCACGATGATCCGATGCGCCATGGGCTGAACCTAGTCCGAGATGGCGACGCAGCGTGATGATGTAGATCACCACCCGCGAGCTGACTGATTCGGTATCTCTACTGTTCGGGAACGATCGTTTGCGCGACAGTGCGGGGGTCTGGACGTTTCCGCAGGATGGATCTGTAACGCTTGCCGTGTCCGCGCCAACGTCAACGTGTCGGGGGTTGGCGATACGGTCCGGCCATGCGGATCGGCTATGGGCGGATCTCCACCCGCGACCAGCGCCCCGCGGCCCAGCGCGATGCATTCACCGCGGCGGACTGTGACCAGATTTTTCTCGACAAGGCGTCGGGCAAGCTGGCCCGCCGACCGGAGTTGGACAAGCCTTTGCTGTCGGCCAACCGGCTAGGCGATCAGCTGGTGGTGACCAAGCTGGACCGGCTGGGCCGGTCGCTGAAACATTTGATCGAGTTGTCCAAGCGCCTGCAGGCCGCCGGTGTGGACTTGGTGGTGCTCGACCAGGGCATCGACACCTCGACCGCCGTCGGCCGGATGTTTTTCCAGACCCTCGGCGCCATTACCGAATTCGAGCACGCCTTGATTTCGGAATCTGGAGGGCATGGCCGTCGCCCGGGCCAAAGGGTGGTTGCGTGGCAGCCCAATCTCACCCCGCGGCAGGAGGCGCACCTTGTCGAGCTCTACCGCGCCGGCGAGCACACCATCGGCGAGCTCGAGGAGCTGTTCGCGGTCACCCGCTCGACCATCTACCGTGCCGTCGCGCGCGCGGGCGGGCGAGCGATGGGGAGGGCACACAGAGCCCAACGCGATGACCGATCTCGTAGGACGTACTACGCGCGGCGTCTTCCGCGACTTGATGACCGACAGCACGGTCGGCGCGATCAGCACTGCATTCCAGGACGAAGGCTTCGCGCCCGACCCTGACTGCCCCTACGAAGACAGCAGCGTGCGTCGCCAGACGACGCAGCCCTACCTGGATGCGGTCGACTGGACCGACCCGCGACAGGTCGGCCGATTTCTCCGGGTCGCCGAACGGCTGCTCAATGGCTGGGAGCCGCAGTCGCTGAGCCACTCTCGCCAATCGCTACGCCGCGACGGCTACCAGGTCGACGAGCAGACCGGCCAGATCACACCAGTGGGGCCACAGCTGTCGATCGAGTCCATCGCGAGGCTCGCGGACCCGTCGGCCATCCGCGAGGGCTTTGAGCGCATCAGGCGCGCGATCGGCGATGATCCCGCGCTCGCGGTCGGCAGCGCCAAGGAACTGATCGAAAGCACCGCCAAGGTCGTCCTCACCGAACGCGGCCAGCCGTTCGACGACAAATCCGACCTACCCAAGCTGGCTCGTGCAGTACAGCTTTCGCTCGGGCTCGACCCCTCGACCGGATCCGGGCCGGACGGCAGCGATGGCGTCAGGCGCATCCTTGGTGCGGTCACAACCATCGCCAATGGACTCGCCGAGTTGCGCAATCGCGGGCTGGGCACCGGGCACGGTCCGGCAACTGCACGCGTTGGTCTCGGCAGCCGGAACGCGCACCTCACGGTCAACGCGGCACTCACCTGGTGCCAGCTCATGCTCGACACCCTCGCCGACCCCGAAGCGCCCTGGCGCAAAGGTCACTCGTAAGCCGCGGCTAAAGCGGAAGCTAAACGAAGGTCACGAAAACAACCAGTTCGTTCCGTTGCTAAGCCGACCCCCCTTTGCAAGGTGAGCGGCGATTTGACGTTGATGAAGGTGTCGCGCAGTGCGTTCGGCTTCTTGTTGGGGCTTTTCGGATCGCCGACCCATTCGTAGGGGGCTTCGCCGGTGAGGGTGGCGTTGAGCGGCTCGGCAGGTACTGGACAAGCGCTGCTGGGTCGGCGAACTTCTCGGATCGGTTCAGCTCGTGCATACCAAGCCGGGTGTAGACCCGAGCAACGGCTTACCGGTATCTGTCGTCGATCGCACAGTAAGCGGCATCGAGTGGCAATCTTCTTCCTTCCCCTACTTTGTTTTCGTTGCTTCGAGCCGACACGCGTGCAATCAAACTCCTTACCCGGCTTCATGAAACGCATCGCCGCACCGCGGCACCTGCCAACAACAAGACGTCGACGAGTGGTTAGCCACTGGTCCCACAACCAGAAGCCATGTCCGCTGCCGCGATGTCTAACGGCACGATAAGCCGGGGATCATCGCAGTTTCTGCGCAAATTCAATGATGTTGCCGTCCGGGTCACCGATGTGGAGCGTTCTTTCATGCCACGGTCGGTCTATCGGTCCGCTGAGAATCTCAACGCCGAGTTCTTTCAAGCGCTCCGCTTCCCCATCTACGTCTTCGATCAGGAAGCCGATCTCGCCGCACGGCGGCTTGCCGCCTTCGCGACCGATGAGCTCCGCCAGCTTCGAGCGTTCGAAAAGCGAGAACTTCGTGTCACCCATCTCGAACTCGACGTCCCCCTCAGATGGCTGCCGGCCTACCGCGATACGGTGATGTTCAAACTCGCATACTCCTACGGACTGCGGTTCAACGAACTGCGACATCTGCAGACGATTGACTTCTCCCGCAACCCGCATGCGCGCGAATTCGGCCGCTACGGCGCCGTCACGGTCCGGTATGGCAAGGCTAAAAAGGGATCCCCGCCAAAGCGGCGAACTGTTCTGACAGTCTTCGAGTGGACCCCCGAGATCATCGTCGACTGGCTCAACCACGGTCAGCCCTACATGGACGACGAGATTGATCTATTCCCAGCGAGAAAGGTCTTTTGGTCGCGGAGAGCACCCTCCAAGCACCCTCCTACGAAGATTTCGACGTTATTGCAACAATCTCCAACTATCCGCTGGGCTCGATCTGCACTCGTTCCGTCGTTCGTACATCACTCATCTCATCGAAGACGGTTGGGACGCCAAATTTGTTCAAGACCAAGCCGGGCATGAATACGCGAGTACCACGTCGCTCTACACCGGCGTCTCCAGCGATTTTCGGACGAGAACCATTCGCCGAGTACTCGATCGAACCATCAGAGACGCGCTTTCAGCGGAGGAAGAAGCAACATGAAGCGCGAAGTTGACTACACCTGGCGGCTCGCTGAACTTATGGCCGCCCAGGGGATGCACAACAGCACCGACCTCGTCCCCCGCCTCGCGGAACGAGGAATAACGCTCTCGCGTCAACAGGTCTACCGAGTTGTTCACCAACGACCCGAACGCGTTGCCCTCCAGCTGATCGCCGCATTGTGCGACATTCTCGGCTGCGGGGTCGACGACCTAATAACCGTCACCGCTGCGGATGCCCGCACACGGAAAGCTGCTTCGAGCTCTTCGCCACCGCCCAACGTCGTCGAACTCAACAAGAAGGTCCGACCCCGCCGAGCGAGAGTCGTCACTGATGAAACCCATTGAGGTCACACCGCGTTCCACCAAGCGCGGCCGGCCCGCGGTCACCAACGGCGCGTTCGAGTGCAGCCGATGTCATCGCATGGCCAGCAGGCTTCGGGTCTACTGGCCAGGTGATCAGCTATGCAACAGCTGCTTCTACTCCGCGATGCGCACCCACGGCGTCTGCCCGAACTGCGGACACGACGGGGTCCTTCCCGGTCGGCGAAACCGGACCGATCCGCGGCCGGTCTGTCTGACATGTAGCGGTATCCCTGGCAGTTACACCTGCAAGACATGCGGCAGCGAAGGCGAACTCTACGGCCGAGGCGAATGGGCTCGATGCGTATTGCGGGATCGCCTCTGCAAAATTCTGCTACACCACCCCGCCGATCCGAATGCGATGGAAATCGTCATTGAAGTGCTCTGTAGCGTCGACCGGCCCGAAAGTATTCTGTCGTGGAAGCGAAATGTGCAAGTGGTGCAGCTACTTGGCGGAATCAGCTCCGGCGCAATACCACTCACCCATGACGGGCTGACTGCTGCAGGATCTGGCCGCCACGTCGATCACCTCCGCAGTCTGCTCCAGCACCATGGACTCCTACCCGAACGCGACGAACACCTGGCACGTTTCGAAAGATGGCTCGCTGCCAAGCTCGACGCAGTCGACTCCTCCTCGATTCACACGCCGGTCGAACAATTCGCGACGTGGCACCATCTGATACTCATCAGGAGCGAGTCCAAGCCTGGCCAATCCTCCGGTAGTGCAACACGATCGGCAAAACAGGAGATCACCGAGACAATCAAGTTCCTTACCTGGCTCACGGAAACGCACGGCCGGGTAATCGGCGACTGTGCGCAGCAAGACGTCGATGAATACCTTGCATCGGGTCCCACCACCCGGCACATGATCCGGACGTTCTTCGTCTGGGCGAAGAGGAACAAGATTAACGTCGCCGTGGAGATCGGCCACCGGCAGGCACGAACGACGCCGACTATCACACAGAGCCAGCGCCTTCAATGGCTCAAAGAGCTACTCACCGGCGACTCCGACACCCTTCCATATCGGGTCGCCGGCGTCCTCCTGTTGCTCTACGCGCAGCCTCTGACCAAGGTCGCGGCGCTTCGAACGACGGCGATTGCCGACGAGGGCGGCGAGATGCGCATCGCGCTCGGTAAAGAGCCGATCCCAGTCCCGGAGCCGTTCGCTTCCCTGCTCAACTATCACCGCTACAACCGGCCAAATCTGCGGACTGCAGGCGGCGCAGTCGGCACGCCTTGGCTGTTTCCCAGTTTGCGGCCAGGACGGCACATCGATCCGCAACCGATCATGCAAAGACTGCGGGAGCTCGGCATCAATCTGCAGGGCTCACGCAATACCGCCCTTCGGCAACTCGCGTCCGAGGTGCCCCCTCCCCTTGTTGCCGAAATGCTGGGCTGCAGCGACCAAGTCGCTCAGAGACACGCCGAACTGGCAGGCGCCTCCTGGTCGATGTACGCGACGTCACGGAAGGGGAAGAACCCAAGCAAGTATTCGTAGTCATCGGACGTTACGGCGCGATAGAGCGTTTTAGCCTCTTCAATCTCTTCGGACGGGTTCGGTCACACAACTTTTGGTTATCGCCCTTCGTCGGGCTCGCCAACATCTGTCGAGCCGGCCAAGAGCTCGCCGATCCGCGCGACGGCTGTCCCAACTTGTCGAACGACCTTCTCGAATGCGGCGATTGGCGCGAAAGCGTCTATATCGAGTTCAGCGAGCACAGCCTTTGAAGCTGAGTTGTGCAGGTGCGCGACCCCGCCGCGTGAGCGCATCGCGTAGAGATCCCGCAAAACCTTAGACGTGTCGTTAGAGTCGCCGTGCAACGTGAGCAGTTTGCGCAGAAGAGCCAACGATTTCTCGTCCTTCTCTGAGCCGTGAACAGCCTTCTTGAGGAGCTTGGCATCTAGTCCGTCGACAAACACTTTCGCGACGATCAGAAGCGGGGCAATCAGCGCGGACGGGTCGTCAGTAAGGGGACCCATCAGCGACCGATATTGAAGTTCTAGGTCGGTCGGGAGGGGCCGCCATAGATCGCCGCCCAGGCAGCGACGCGAGGCTTCGTTCGCTGCCTCGCGCGCACGACGCATGTCACCGATGGGATCCGTAGATGACGCCCACTGGTTCAAGAAATCGCGACGAAAGCGACCTTCTTCCATCTCTCCTTCGGGTGGGACGTTGTAGCTGCGCCAGTGACCCCACTCCTCGTGCGGCAGCTTGCTGCCAATATCGCCGAGGTACACCTCCACGAGCCCCACGCTGTTGAGGGAGATGTCGACACTCCACAAGTTGAAGCACGACAACCGAAATGGCGTTACCTCGTACCTCGCCGGTTCTGCGACGTAGTCCTGGAGTACCGCGCGCCGGAAGTAGATCGGGGTGAGGTAGTGCAGGCGCGAGTCGTCTTGATCGAAATATGTTCCCAGCTCATCGGGTTTACAAGTGTGGGTCAGATGCGCCCCGGTCTCGGGATCGGTGCCGTAGACAAACTCCGGATATTCAGTCGCCGAGTGAAATTCTTCCCATCGAGGCCGGCGAGCCGTGTTCTTCCCGCTGAGGATGTACTGACCGCAGATCCGGGACATCGAGGGATAGTGACTACCGGTTAGAAAATCAGCGACCGCATGAAAATCCACATGGGCCCAGTCGTTTCGGAAGTCACTATCGACTCGGTCGAAGTTTCCCTCTGCGACTTTTGTTACGTAATCGACCTGAACAAGCGCTGACTTTTGGCATGAGTTGAGGAAGGTGCGAAACTCCTCGACACGAACGTCAACCTTCCAGTCGTCTTCGCTTCGCTGGTACCGGACTAACTCGTGTTCACGTCCCGCGGCGCTGACGTAATGCCATCCCTTTGCGACCTCGAAGGCGTCCCAGAACCATAGAAAGGGCAGCGCTAGTTCAATCTGCGGCAGTGACGTACCTGTCGCCTTGCGCACCTGGATAAAGAACTCGGTGTGGACGTGATCTTGATCTGACGCAAGCCCGTTTTCGAAGCCGCTGTCCCCGCGTGGCGAATCCCAGACACTGTATTTACCCAGGTCATGCCCGAGCCAAGACGTATCCCTGAGCGCGCCATCATGGCAGCCAAAATCGACCAACACGCATCCCCGGCCTCCATGCTCGTGTGGAGTGAAGAAATGTTCCTCAACGGTGACCCAGCCGGATGGATTCGACTCGATGTCGATCAGGCGACGGCGGGGCCATAGTGCCTCCGGATAGGCGCCAGCAGGCTGTTTCCAAAGGCTGAACAAGTTCGTCCCGTCGCCGGTCGCCGTGTAGCCGGGAATTTGCGGAACGCTCACGTTACGCACCATACGACTAACTGCCGACAAACATGCTGGTCACTGGACGACGGTCAGATCGGATGCCGGGCCCGGCGCAAGATGGCAGACTCGCGGCCCTGCCAGTGCATCCGGAGGTAGCGAAGACGAAAGATAGCGATCAAGTGCTGTAGCATCATTAATACTCTGTGCTGCAACCGATTTCGATAATCGACATCCGGCCAGCGAACGGTGGTCACGGGAGTGTTTCGCCCCTCGTTGATCCACCGAAGCATTAGGCTCAACTGATGGGTGATGAAACCGTTACCACCATTCAGCTTTCGGGCGAGATCCCCATCGAGTCGTTCCGAGAGGTGTACATCGAGCTGATGTTTTCACCCGACGGGCCAGACGCCACTCGTGAGAGCAAGATAATTCTGCTCGCCAAGGCGTCAGGGTTTCTTTACAAGGTTGGCGACCAAATGTTTCTTGTGACTGCACGGCACTGCTTCGCGGGAAAACCACTGGGAGTCGGATCGATGGCTGTCAAACAACCACCATGTGGAGCCCACGCATGTGGCAATCGGCTTCCGGTCCGCGTTGCCGGCCGAGGGTCTCCGACACGGCGAGCCCGTGCCGATCCACCATTTTTTGATCAGACTCATTGACGAGGCTTGGAAGCCAGTCTGGCTGGAGCATCCCCGATACGGGCCAAGTGCGGATGTTGCGGCCATCCCGTTCAACATCCCGGAGGGGTACGGGGAACTTATCGTCGAGAGCTGGGATGCCGCGGAGGCAGGTACGCAGAATTTTGAGACGAAGCTGTGGGTGAGCCAGCACGTCGCGGTTGTTGGGTACCCCTACGGGCTGCGAGGGACCTTCGATCTGCCGATATGGACTGCCGGAGCAATAAGCTCCGAGCCAGCCACGATGCAGCCATACCGCGATCGGGCATATCCCTTCTTCTTGATCGACGCTCGCACCCGTACGGGCCAATCGGGCTCGGCCGTTGTGTCTGTTCGTCAACCGCTCTGCCCGTCGATGGTTGATAAGAAGTTGAACTTCTCCCCTGCACCGCAATGGCGATTAGTGGGTGTCTATGGCGGCCGTGTGCCTGAGGACTACGGCCGTCGCGTGGGCTCGGTATTCGGTGCCGAACTTCCCTGGGTCGAGAATGCGGTTGAACAGGAAATTGAGGCGCAGGCAAATTCGCTTAAGAACCTGCCGGACGACGATGGAGCAACGTCGGACACGAAAAAAATAACGTCCAGCTCGTACCTCGGCTTTGTTTGGCGAATTGAGGAAGCAACCGAGATCTGTCAGCAAGGCGTGCCGGGCGACACGGGGCCAAAGGACGTCGACCCTGGCGACTCGCCCCCACGGCTTCTTGGCCCGGTTGCACGATGAAGACTCCGGCGACACACACGCTGCGACGATTGACGTCTCGGTAAGGGGCCGACCGGTGTTCCGGGCTGTCAGGTCTGTTGCGGGCAACATCCTTGAACCTCGGCACAGGCGCGGCGTTCGGCGCCCCATAAAACCACTTGCAGCGGAGCCGGCTTCTCGCTCTTCCGCTGCCTGCCCGAAGGTTGACCGCTCGGGCGAGCAATACGGCGGAATTGAATGTGCTGGGTTACCGGTAGACCTGACTGTATTAGTTATCATGTTAGGCGCCAACCTATTTCGCAGTGCATCTTTCTCGTAAGCGTTGTCAAGCCACCATGCCTGCAGCATGCTGTGCGACGCCGACAGATGCCCTCAATCTTCAATCTCAACGGATTGCAGGTCAGCTAAGAGCTGTCGCCCGAACTCATTAACGCCACTGATGCTGTAGTTGCGAGCACGGGGCCTGCTACCCAACCCGGGGCTCACCTCCTGCGAACCAATAAGCACCACACCCGTTCGCACCAGTGCAGCTAGAACCGACGGATGCTCTTCCTCCAGTGCGTCCTGTAGATTCTCATCACTAATGCCCGGGTCACGGCGATTCCTGTCGTCTGCCGCCACAATTCGTGTGAGCGCGGCGATATGCTGCCCTTCTAATTCGGAAAGCGCCGTCACGATGAGGGCAGCATTGTCGACTATCGGCTTCTCGCCGGTCAACGCTTCCGCCGCAACCTTTGCGAGCAATCGGCGCTTCCCTTCAATCGGTGTGGCTATTGCAGCCTGTGCCGCTTCGTAGAGAATCTGCTCGCGGCCGGGATCGTCTTGAACAACAGCAGCAAGCTTGTCCTCACCACCTACCTTGCGTACGACCCGACTAACAAACTGCGCCAGTCGTCCACCGCGAAGTTCATACATGCCGAGGACGACGCCGCCTGTCATTGCCCCTAGGCCTGGGACACCGGCATAGAAACCCGCTACATCGCCGGTAATGCCGGCGGCAGCACCTAGGACGATTTCAGGTAACTTATCTGGCTGCTCCTCTTCGTCACTCATGATCACCAATCTAAAGGGGCGAAGGTGGCAAACCCCTGCATCCGCCGTCGTTCGACTCGTGCCGATACCTTCGCCGCTATGACTGAGAAAGTCGGATGGCCCACGAGTCAGAATCCGCACAAAGCCAGCCCTCAGTAGCCAGATTGCTGTCCGACGGAAGCCGCTCGAAGAATACGCACAGATTGAATATGCAGACTTACCAGTAGAAAAACTGCACATTGCATCAGCCTGTCACCGGAACGGCTCGAAGTCTGGCGGCAACTCGGCTCCCTGCACCAGAGCACGTTCAGCATCCCGGCTTCGATTGCCGGCAACGTCGTCAGCGATCGACAACTGTGCCTTCGGTGCACGCAAGGCAATCGGGCCATGGGCCGAATGCCCGGCGTGGGAATGGTCTGCCTGCGGCATAAGCGCTGGCTGGGGTCGCCCCAGATCGGCCTGTATGACTACGCCCCCGCGCTAACGGCTGAGCAGCACTTCCGCAATCACTTTGCCCGCCAGCATGTTCTGTTCGACTCCTTCGCGATGGAGCTCGCCCGAGGATGCGCTCACCCAGTTTTCCTCGGCGAGGAAGAAATCGACCGACGCCGACAACGAACCGGCATCAGTATCGTCGCGGCGCTGGCCTACCCAGAACACGTGAAGTTCGCCAGGCTGCTCACCTGCCGCACGTTTTTGGAATATGTCACCGACCTCGTCCGCGAAGGCCGCGATCGCCGGGACCGAATCACACGCGAAGTCACGAAAATCCTGCCGGTCTGGGATGACTCGGAGTCCTGGCGCGTAGCCGAACAGATCTGGTATGTCGCACGACGACTCACCCATCTACGGCGCGAGGCCAGGCTATGGGGCGCGCCGGTCCGCGACGCCTACTACAATCTCCTCCGATTCATCGAACTGCCAGACCTACTCATCGATGACAGCTGGGACGACTACGCAATCCGACCTGCCGCGGACGACCACGACGACCGCCCGATTGCGGATGAACGCGCTGAATGACGCGGCAACGCCGCGCCGAAGCAGCCTGCTGACTTTGTCTCGAATTTAGAGAAACGAGACAGGCACTACGGCGGCACTCCCCCATCGCAAAAAATACGAGGTCGCGTTGTCTCATATGTTGTCTCGGATCTGCCGGCAGCTCCGATGCCATAAGCCGATCGGCCCGCAAAACACCGGTTAGGTGAACGCCCGCGTCAGCGACCAATGCGATGCAGCCCGGATCCGCCAGTCTCCCCCGCCGGGGATTCGTGATGCATTTTGATTCGGAATATTCTGACCTGCAGCTACTGGGCTGTGATTGCCGAGCCACACCAGCGAACGACGACATCGATAACGTCGGTCTGGCATGCAGTCCGTCCGGACGGCGTACGCGCAGTTCGTTTTACCTCCCACGGTGGTCCAGTCGAAACGACCCCTGTCTACGTACCCGTCTCGGCGACGTCGCGAGCCTCCTGCTCGTTTTCAACCGCAGGCCCGGAGCCCGGCAGCGGCTTGCCGGCCACTTCCGGCGCGAACGACATCGTGACCAGGCCGACCACGCCCGCGAAGATCAGCATGTATGCCGGCACCATCACGTTGCCGGTGGCCGAGATCAGCGCCTGGGCGATGAGCGGTGTGGTACCCCCAAAGGCCGAAATTGAGATGTTGAACCCGATGGCCAGTGCGCCGTAACGCACGCTGGTGGGGAACAGTGCCGGCAGCGTGGCTGGTGCAGTGCAGTCAAAGCAGAGCACCATTACCCCGATGAGCAGCACACCGACGAAGATCAGCGGGTAGCTGCCGCCAAACCGGATCAGCAGGAACGCCGGGATCGAGAGTGCTACAAGCAACCCGGCGCCGGTCCACAGAATCGGTTTGACGCCGATGCGGTCAGACAGTTTCGCGACGAACACCACGGCGACCATCATCGTCATCAAGGTCGCCACGATCATCACCAGTCCGGCGGTATGACCGACGCGCACAATCGCTCTGAGGTACGTCGGCAGGTACCCAGTGAGCATGTAATCGGCGACGTTGTACGTCAACACGAAACCCATGCAGATCAGCAGCGGCTTCCACTGTTGCACGACCGTACGCCGGAATTGCTCTCTGCCGCCGTCACTGGACGCGTTCGCACTGTCACTCTCTTTCTCGTAGGCAGGTGATTCCTCAAGTCGCAGTCGCATATACAGCCCAATCAGTCCGAGTGGGGCGCTCAACAGGAACGGAATCCGCCAACCCCAACTCAGCCAGTCGCCGGTCGGCAGCCAGGTTTGCAACCCGGTCACCAGCGTCCCGGCGACCACGTACCCACTTAGGTTGCCCAACGGCAGGAAGCCGCCCATCATGCCGCGTCGGCGGTCGGGGGCGTGTTCTCCAACGTAGGTCATCGCACCGACGTACTCGCCGCCGGTGGAAAGGCCCTGAAAGATTCGGGCGACCACGAGCAGGATCGGCGCCCAGATGCCGATGATGTTGTAGTTGGGCAGCACACCAGTCGTCGTCGTGCCCAGTGTCATCAACAGGATCGTTATCACCAATACCCGCTTGCGCCCGATACGGTCGCCGAGCAGACCGAAGATGAACCCGCCCAGCGGACGCACCGCGAACGCCGCCGCCAGCGTGCCGAAGGTGGCGATGAGGTGAACCGCGTTGACACTGTTGCCGGGATAGAAAACCTGCGCGATCGTGGTGGCGATGTAGCCGTAAATACCGAAGTCGTACCACTCCATGAAGTTGCCGATCGCGGTGCCCTGGATCGACCGACGCATCTCCGCCGGATCGGTGACCCGGATTTCTTCGCGTGCCCATTTCCGTCGGCGTGGCCGTCCACCACCGCCCGGATGGTTTGCAGTGCTCATCGAGAGGGGGCGTACCCATAACGGCGGCATCCACGCGAAGGATCTACCGCAACGGCCTCGTCAACGTTCCGACGCAGGCCCCGGGGCGCCAGCGTCAACACCGCCGCCGAGCGGGAGCTTCCGAACTCAAGCTGCCCGCAACTTTCGGCTGGACTTGCCGGCGCGGGCGATAGCGCATCGTTTTGCCGGGCGCGGACAATGGCGCGGGGCGTTTCGGAAGGGACGTACCAGGCATACTGTGCGCTGGATTTCGGCGCGTTTGGCGACGGCTCGAGTCGGGCCTGCAACTCGACAAAGCCGCCGCCGGTCAGCGTGCTGCTCGCTGAGAAGACGGCCACCGTCAACAGATTCATCTCAACCTCTTATTGCTGCGACGGTGGTCGTGCACACGAGGTTCAACGTCGAGTTGCCGGAAAGGTGACTTAGCCGAGAAATGTTTGCAGGGCGCGGGCGAACTCGCTCGGGCGCTCTTCTTGGACATAGTGCCCCGCGCCGGGAATACCGACCTCGCTGACGTTGAGCGCGACTTGCCGCAGGCTGTCAAGGCTGAGTTGGGTTGCACCGACGCCGGAGAGCGCCAGTGTGGGCATGGCCAGTGGTGGGCCCGCTCCGCGTCGGTTGTCGACGGCGTCGGTATAGAGCGCGCGGTATTGGTCAAATGCGGCGGTGAGCCGTCCCGGACGGGCATACGAGCGGGCGTAGAAGTCGACCGTGCCGGAGCGCTGCATAGTAGGACTGCTGATGAAACGCGCGAGGTACTCCGGTTCGCGGCCGCTGATTAACATTTCTGGCACTTCGGGTTGTATGAAAAACGGCAGGTGCGGTAAGCCCTGTCCGGCATGGCGGAAGTCCAGCAGCTTTTCGAGTCCGAAACCGGGTATCGCAGCGCCTGAGAGCACGAGATGTGTGACCTCGTCCCGGTATTGGCGCGCGTAGGCGTATGCCACCCATCCGCCGGTGTCATGGCCGACTAACGTCACCCGCGACTGCTTTAGTGAACGCACCAGCTCGTGCACGTCGCGCGCCAGGGTGTCGGCGTCGTAGCTCGGCCCTGTTGAGGAGCAACCGGCTCCCCGCAGATCCGGCGCGATGATTGTGTGCAAGTTCGCGAGCAACGGCATCACCTGCCGCCAGGTCCACCAGGTTTCCGGAAAACCGTGCAGCAGAACTACCATCGGCCCACGACCGCCGATGACGTAGTGCAGCCTCACACCATCCACCGAAGCGGTGCGGTGGCTAAAGCCGACGAGGTCGCTGCCGCACTCCGCAATGGCCGTGACGTTGCCACGGCCACCGGGTGAGCACGATAAGCACATGCTGAGCGCGGCGGCCCACGCCGCAGTGAACAGCGCAGCCGACCATCTCATCGCCGCCACCTCCTGAAGCACGCTAAGGATCGGTTGCATGCCCCGTCATCAACAAGGCTGACTCAGGCGCTTCGGCTCATCGAAACGTATCTGCTCGCGGGCCGTTTCGCTCACAGTCCGTTGGCTAGGTGACGTCGATGACGACGCCGTTGAGAAAAGAATACGGGTCGCGGCGTGGATGATCCTTGGCGTATGCGACGCGCAGCCAGGCAGCCGAAGAAGGGCATCCCGGCGTGGGGTCGTCAACAGGTCTGGTGCCGCCCGGAGCAGGTCCAGAGCGCTGAGCGACTCACACGACCGTGGGATCACGCGTGTGCCGAGACGTGACGACGACCGACATCAGTCCGCTGTCGCCCGCCGATCCCGACTGGGCCACCAACGACGCCGCCAGCATGGCCAAGGCCGGCCATGCTGCAAAAAGTTACTCTCTAGCTGCGGAACACAGGCCGACCGCGGTGCCGCACCAGCGCTGACTTGTAACCAAACAAACGCCTCGATGTGTCGCACTGTGACTTCGACGCTCACGTCCGACGAAGCGGCCGATCAACCAGCACCCGCTGTCCGCCTCGCCACTGAACGACGCGAATCTGATGGCCGGTTTGCACGCCGGTGACCGGGTCGACACGAAACCGACCGAACAAGGTGGTGGTGTCGAGTCGTTGTGACGCGGCCCGCACCGGCAACGGTTCAACAGTTCCGGCCTCCTTCACGCAGCGCTGCCAAACGACACCCGCGGCGAAGGCCGCAGCAGCCGGATAGGGCGGCTCAGTACCGTTCGCGTCCCGGTAACACCGGCTGAACCACTCGCTGTTGGGCCCGTCCGCGGGATCATCTGTCCCGTCGTCGAACCACTGGCACGGTCCGTAAAGCCCTTCAACGCGATCACCGATGGCGTGCCGGAGCTCCTCGACTCCGGCGGCGACCAATCCAACTGCGCGCCAACGGCGTTCGCTGGCCCACTGCGCGATGGCGACGTCATCGTCGAAGAAACCGGCCGATAACAGCACATCGCCCGCCGGAACCTGCGCCAGCACGTCTCTTACCCGGGCTGGTCGAAAAGTGACCGACCGCCCCAGGAGACCGAGTCGCCGGGCCGCCACCGCCACCCCTTCGGCCACCTCGCGGCCGAACCCCGTGTCGACGTGGACAATTACCACCTCCAACCCCTCACCAAGACCTTCGGCGGCAAGGGTTTCGAGCACCGCGGCGAGATAGCCGTCAGCGGGAGACTCCACGTTGACGACACCCGGATACGCCGGCCGCGCCAGCCGGGCCGTGGCGCCACCGTGGTTCCAGAGGACCCCTCTGGCGGCGGCCGCGGCCGCTAGCGCCGGCCCCGAACCGTAGGGCCCGAACACCACATCGGGCCGGCTAGCCTCGGCGGCCCGTATCGCCGACGCCACCGAGGGGTAAGCGTCGATCACCTCCAGACTTACTCCGGAACGCTCGGCCCACAGAGCGAAGGCGCTCGCCCCTGCTTTCCCGAATCTGGCCAGCGGACCCGACAGTGCGGTAACCAGGACGGCGCGAGCTGCCACACCCACAACTTAAGCGCGTCGAACAACCGCCCACTCCCCCGGGGCAGTACCGATCATGATCCCACTGCGATTCAACACCGTTGCCGGCGTGCTGTCGATGACCAGTCCCAACATGCCTAACCCCTGGCAGATCCGCCGGCCTCGACCACCGCACCTGCTAAGCGCGCCGGCCCCAGCCAGCATCCCAGTCTGAGCTGCAGGGCACCTCCCCGCAGAGCCGCACCAGCAAATCCAGGCCCTTTTCATAATGGTCCGAGAGGCCCACGGGGTACGGTGCTGCCGGCGTGCGTTGGCCCCCGCTTCAACCACTCCCTCCCTAGAGGAACGACCAATACGACGGAATCGAATACGGCGGGTTACCAGTAAGCTCCTTCATTTTTGTGTGTGGAGACATGCACGCCCCAGATTCCCACCTGCGCCGCCTGGCTCTGATTCGCGCGTTGATCGAAGTGGCCGCCGGACTGCCGTTGAAGGCGTTGCCCCAAGTGCTCGAAGCGGTCAATGACGAGTCGGTGCCATTGCATCAGGCACTCGAAACCGCCCCGTGGCTGGTATCCCGCGTCGTCGAGGAACCCAGCGCCGAGTCGGCCGAACGGGTCGAAGCTCCGCTAGCCCGGCTGGCTGGGAGCTGGAGTCCGTCAATCCGCACCGCCGAGTGCTCGCCGATGCGCTCGACTGACTCGACCACCTCGCGTTCCCAGCGCCCGATGGACTTCTCAACCAGTACGCCGAAACACTCTCCTGCCCCGCTCCCAGCGAGGTCGAACCGATCACTACCGAAACAAACCGCACGGCCGCAATCGAGCATCTGGTGATCGGAACGTTGCCCTACGAACCGCTATTGCTCCAAGATCTTTGCAGCTTCAGCACTTGAATCTCAATCTTCGTTTCGAAGTATTAGAGTCGGGCCAAGAAAGGAGGTCTGATGGGCGACGACCGAAAGAAGGACCGGCTGGATTCTGTCAATGACATTGCGACGCATGCCGTCGACAAGTCGTCGGACAACGTCGAGAATGCGACAGACATCGCCAGGGGTGACGTGGCTGGCGGCACCGGCCGAATCGTCAAGAACTCGATTGACATCGGCACTCACTCAGTCGATAAGGCGAAGGAGATGTTGACCGGGAAAGACGACGACCCATCCAGCAGGCGAGCATAGCGCGAGCATTCTGCAGTGATTTTGGGTCACAACACGTGTTGTGACCGTGGGTGTCGGATACCAGCTTGCGCAAACGCCAGCCATCTCCACTGGCGTGGCGGGCAACGCCGCGAAAACACGCTGAATTTCTCCATTGGCTCGAAAATCAAAAGCCCCGCACGGGGTTGAGCGCCACATAGCCGAGTTCAAGCAACAGCAATTTGACGGTGACCGGCCTCGTCCAGGCCCACGGCCGCGCCTAGACCCGGAACCCTATCTGACATTGGCGACTTGGACGCGACGGGCAGATTCTGTTACTGAAGGGGTCACCGGGGATGCGTCGACGATGTCCTCATTGGGCCGGGTCTGGCGGCGCAGGCTGGGGTGGCGCCGGACGGCGAGCCTGCAATCACGTAACCTACGTCACACGAAGTTACCCGCTAGTAGCCGGCAACCAAATGCCTTCGAATCGCATCTGGAGTTGGATTGCGTGCTGATGTGAACGCTGTGGACGCCGAGTCAACGTCGACCGGAAAAGGGAGCCCGTGGATGAGTTAACTCCCGAACAGTTCACTCGGCTCGTGCTGCTCGCGGCGGCGCCGCCGGATCGGGTTGGCGAGGTGGTGGCCGAGCTGATCGGGGATCACATCAACATCGGCCCCCTTGAAGTTGGCCCCGGCGGGATCGCGTCGGCAACAGCTGAGGGGACGCGCGGTCAGGTCTGCGTCGCCATATGTGTTCACGACTACTGGCGCCAAATGGTCACCGTCCCAATTGCGCTATCGGTCGAGGTGCGCTTGGCAAAACGAACAGTCCGCTACCGCGGCAAGGTTGAGGTCCAGACGCGATTTCGTTTGCGGCTCGACCCCCCGTGCACCGTGACTGTCGAACTCGAAAAGGTGCAGCACCAAAACATCCGGACAAGTGTCGATCCCCTCGGCGTCGGTGCGCGTCTCATCGGCTGGATTGGCGGAGTACACGAAATCGTTGCCGAGCAGGTGCTGTGCTATGTAGAAGATCTCATGTCGAGTCCCGAGTTCGTCGCCGCCATGCACATTGACGTGATGGGACTCATGAAACGCGCATGGGACGCAAACCTGGTTGTCGAGCTGCCTGCACGCTAGTCCTTCTAGATGGACTTACTGATACATCGAAACGTTTAAGATACCGTGTTAGGCGTTGACTGAACTGACATGCGCTGTAACGCAATAGCTTTGGGGCCAACCGACGGCCGATTTAACACATAGCGGTCAACACAGAACGGTATCTGTTCAACGAAAGTCGTCGGCATGCTTAGCCACCCCACTCCCCTGCGGCGTGAGAGCCCACAAGGTTTCGAACACGACCGATTCGATACGGCGGGTTACCGAAGAGCAATAGAAGGTGCCTTCGATGCACCCGTCCTCTGCCGTACCCCGTCGGTGGCCGCCCGCAAATACCGCCGCTCGCCGCAGATTGACTGGTACGGGCGCAGAATTGGAATCGAACTCGACCAGCGCGGGCTACACCGTTTACAGCAGTCGCATTGTTAACATCACGCGATGCGGGACTCGCCGGGGACTATCAGCCTCCGGCGATCACGCCCGGTCTCCCGGCGGGACGCACTGCGCTACGCCACCGCTGTGTCGGTGATGGTCGGGCTGGGTGCAGCATCAGCAAATACCGGCACCCCTGCGGCGGCGGCCGCCGCTCCCCAACTGATCGACTTCGCCATGCGCCAGATTCCAGCGGAGCACATCCGAGCTGCTGGCTATTCCGGTGTAGTCAACTACGTCTCGCTATCGCGTCCCGGCTCGTCCTTTGGCGCTAAGCCGATTACCCGGCCCTACGCCGAGTCGCTGACCGCCGCTGGGCTGGTGATCGTCAGCAACTACCAATACGGCAAGCCTGGAGGGACAGCACCATCGGACTTCACGCGCGGGTTCGCCGGCGGCGTCGCCGACGCTCGCACCGCCTGGCAGCTGCATACCGCGGCAGGTGGCGGCCAGAGTGCACCAATCTTCTTTACCGTCGACGACGACATCAACCGCGACACCTGGAACACCTTCGCGCTGCAGTGGTTTCGCGGTATCAACTCGGTGCTGGGAGTGCAGCGCACCGGCGTCTACGGGGGCATCGATGTGTGCCAGTGGGCCGCGACCGACGGCGTGATCGGTAATTCGCGCACGCCCGGCCACCGGTGGGCCTGGCAGACCCGATCCTGGTCTCGCGGTCAGATCGACCCCGCCGCAGTTCTTTACCAGCGCGTGGTGAGCACCGCGTCGAATCCAGGACCGTTGGTCGGTGGGCTAGAAGTCGACGTCAACGACGTCTTGGCCCGAGATTTCGGCCAGTGGAACCTACATCCGTGAGGATGAACCGAGCCACCGCCCGGCCGCTGTCAGCGTTGCGACCATGACCCGCGCAGATGCACTTTTCACCGTGAGACTACAAGGCGCATCATGAAGGTCGGCGGGAACCGCTCACTCTCTATCTGAGCGCGCCTCATCTGAGCAGGCAATCATTTTCGTTGCGACGAGTCATCGGATTTCCGTCGAACCAATCGCTTGCTGCCGGGCAACCGGCCAACTACTCCTAACGCGCTGGGCAGACGCCCTCCCGTGCACCACAGCGCCCAGATCACCAGCAGCGGCTGGAACAGCAGCCGAATGCCGCGGGCGAGGTCGGAATTGAGCCCGAAAGCGTTTGCGTGAGTGACGAACTGAGAAATGTTGCCGGGAAATACCAGAACGAAGAAGATCGCCACGATCCATCCGATCCACACTCGCCACCGGGTCAGCAGCACCAAGCTCGCTCCGAGCGCAATTTCCAACACGCCCGAGGCGATGACGACGAAGTCAGCATTCAGCGGCAGCCAGGGCGGTACCTGGGCGTAGAAGGCGGTTCGAGCGAAGCTCAAATGACTGACCCCGGCGAAAATCAGGAAGGCGCCGAGAATGAAACGCGCGATGCTTCGCGGCAGGGAGGATACGGATCGATTTACGATTGGCCGACCCATTACCACATCCTGCCTATATGTCAGTCTGCCGGACACCGCCGCCAACTTCTCAGAACCCGAGTACCCGGGGCGGTCAGCGACGTGTCCGTGTCGTTGCATCAGGCACTCGGGACCGCTCAGTGGCTGCTGTCCCGCCGTCGCTGAGCCACCGAGTGCTCAGTCGGCCGAACGGGTCGAAGCCCTGCTCGCCCGACAACCGCTCCGAGTTCCCCTGAACTTTTATCCCGGGCAATCCCGAAAGATTCCTGGTTTGCTCAGCCGACGTTCAGTCACTTCACACTTCCACACCACTATCGGCGGGTGCAGACTTGTGCGGTGAATACGTCTGAGCTCATTCCCGTCGCGCTGATCGCAGCGCCCCTGCCGCCAAGATCTCTGCGTCGAGTCCGGCCGTCGACGTCACCGCGGCCGGCGTGACGGCGCCCGAACCGAGCCGCCCATTGAACGGCCTCTCGGACGTCCGCGCGTTTTTCCACACCAACGCCGTACCGCTGTACTTCATCTCGCCGACCCCGTTCAACCTGCTGGGCATCGACCGTTGGGTACGAAACTTCTTCTACCTGACCTACTTTGATTCTTTCGAGGGCGAACATCCGCGCGTGTACATGCCGCGGCGGCGCGACCGCATTGATTTCGAATCGATGGGGGATGTATGCAACCACATCCTTTCCGATCCTGAGATACTCGAGTTCATTGCGCAACGAGGGCCTGGTGGCAAGGCCAGCTTTGTGATGCTTGACGAACAGACTCAAGCCCTCGCCCATCAGGCAGGCCTTGAGGTCATGCACCCTCCCGTGGAGTTGCGCCATCGCCTGGAATCCAAGATCGTCATGACGCGCCTGGCTGACGAAGCGGGCGTACGAAGCGTGCCGCACGCGATCGGACACGCCGGCTCCTACGACGAGCTTTCGGCGCTCGCGCAAAACGCCAAGTTGGGCGATGACCTCGTCGTCGAGGCCGCGTACGGCAACGCCGGCAGCGCGACATTCTTCGTGCGCGGTCAGCGCGACTGGGACCAGCACGCCGGTGAGCTGGCCGGGCAACAGGAAATCAAAGTGATGAAAAGTATCCGCAATGTCGAGGTTTGCATCGAGGGCACCGTGACCCGCCATGGCACCGTAATTGGCCCCCCGATGACCAGTCTCGTTGGCTATCCGGAGTTGACTCCGCACAAGGGCAGCTGGTGCGGCAATGACATCTGGCGCGAGGTGCTGCCGCCGGACCAGACGCACGCCGCGCGAGAAATGGTGCGAAAGCTGGGCGACATCTTGAGCCGCGAGGGGTTCCGCGGCTACTTCGAGGTGGATATCTTGCACGACTTGGACTCCGACGAGCTCTACCTCGGCGAGCTGAACCCGCGCCTGAGCGGCGCCAGCCCGATGACGAACTTGACCACCGAGGCCTACGCCGACATGCCGCTGTTCCTCTTCCACTTGCTCGAGTACATGGACGTGGAGTACGAGCTCGACATCGAGGAGATCAACTCGCGCTGGGAGCGGGGCTACGGCGAGGACGAGATCTGGGGCCAGATGATAATCACGGACACCTCGCCAGATGTCGAGCTCTTCACCACGACGCCTCGCACCGGTATCTGGCGCATCGACGACGACGGGCGTGTCTCCTTTGCGCGCCCCGCCAACGACTGGGATTCGGTGGTCGAGGGGTCCGAGGCCTTCTACATGCGGATCGCTGCACCCGGCGACTTACGCTGCGAGGGCGCCCAGCTCGGCGTGCTCGTGACCCGCGGACACTTGCAGACCGACGACTATCAGCTCACTGAGCGCTGCCGGCGCTGGATCAACGGCATCAAGGCGAGGTTCGTCTCAACACCCCTGACGTCTACCACGCCGACCGTCTCCCGGCTTGTCGCACGAGCGTGAGCAGCGGCAGCACACGCTGCTCGGGTCGCGTTCCGGACGGTATCTCGCTCGGCAACTGGTTGTCGGCGCCGTACTCGCAGTGGTCGCTTCAGCATGTCGAAGATTTCGTGCCGACCGCGATGATAGGGCGCGGGACCGGGCCGGCTGCGGCGTTGCCCGCAGCCAGTGCTGCGGTGGCCGAGGTCCCGATGACCAGCACTGCTGGGGTGGCGACCACCGTTGGCGCGGTGATGGCCAGCACCGCTACCGACGGGTGGGCCGTCGCCTGGCGCGGTTCGACGGTGGCCGAGGAGTATCTCAACGGCTTGGGGACCCGGACCCGACACCTGTTGTTTTCGGTGAGCAAGTCGCTGGTGGCAGCTGTGCTCGGCGCGCTGCACGGGGCCGGTGCGATCAAGCTGGACGCGCCGGTCACGGCCTACGTTCCCGCCTTGGGGAACTGTGGCTACGCCGGTGCGACGGTGCGCCACCTGCTGGACATGAGGTCGGGTATCGCGTTCTCGGAAAACTATCTCGACCCGGCCGCGGAGATACACATGCTCGATCAGGCGATCGGGTGGGCTCCCAGAAGCAGTCCCGACGTCCCCGCCACGCTGCGTGACTTCCTGCTGACCTTGCGCCGGAACATTGCGCACGGCGGACCGTTCGAATATCGCTCGTGCGAGACCGACGTGCTCGGCTGGATCTGCGAGGTCGCTGGCGGCCAGCAGATGCCCGAGCTGATGTCAGAACTGCTGTGGAGTCGCATCGGCGCCCAATGCGACGCCACCATTGGCGTCGACACCGTCGGCACCGGCCTGTTCGATGGCGGCATCAGCGCCTGTCTTACCGACATGATCCGGTTCGGGTCGCTGTTCTTGCACGACGGTGTCTCGTTGACCGGGCAGCAAGTGGTGCCGGCAGCGTGGATCGCCGACACTCTCGACGGCGGGCCTGATTCGCGTCAGGCGTTCGCCGCCAGCCCCGACAACAATCCGATGCCCGGCGGGATGTACCGCAACCAAGTGTGGTTCCCCTACCCGGGCAGCAACGTGGTGTTGTGCCTGGGCATGTGCGGTCAGATGATCTATGTCAACCGCGACGCGGAGGTGGTCGCCGCCAAGTTATCCACTGCGCCGGATTCCCAAGACCCACAGATGCAAGCAGACGCGTTGTGCGCATTCGATGCGGTCGCACACGAACTGGCTGGAAACAGTCATTAGCCCGGGGTCAGACGATAGACCGCTCCCGCGGAGTCGTCGGTGATGTAGACCGCACCGTCCGGTCCCGCGACCGCGGCGACCGGACGGCCCCACCGGGAGCCGTCGCTTGACTGAAATCCGCCGACCAAGGTCTGTTGGTTGCCGAGTCGGCCATCAGCCCAGGGATAGAACGACACCTCCGGGGCCCGCGGCGGTTCCCGGTCCCACGAACCGTGTACGCCGATCAGCGCTCCCGAGGCGTACGGTCGCGGCAATCCGCCATTGACGAAGCTCAGCCCCAGGGGCGCCGAGTGCGCGCCCATACTCTGCTCTACCGGGGGCAGCGTCGCACAGTCGAGCTTGCTGCCGTCGGCGTTGGTTTGCACGTCACGGATGAACGGTAGGTTGGCCGGTCCGCCGTCGGGATTGCAGAACGGCCACCCCAGCTCACGGCCGGGGGTCAACCGAGCAATCATCTCCGGCGGATGGTCATCGACGTAGCCCTGGATGACCTTTCCGGCGTCGGGGCCCTGCGGCACGGCGGCGTTGTCACGGCCGTTGACCGCGGTCCAAACTGCGCCGTCGGATGCGACCGCCAGCCCTGTGCCGTTGCGCACCCCGGTGGCGAAGGGTTGCGCCGAGTCACCGCCCGGCGGGACGCGCATGATCGTCGCGCGCGGCGGAGTCGCAGCCCGGTCCTCGGGGGAGATGTTGCGGGTCGACCCGACGGAGAAGTACACCGCACCGTCAGAGCCGACAGCAACGCTTTTCAGTGCGTGCGCGTAGGCGCCGCGCAGATCAGGGCTCTTCGCATCGGGCAATCCGGCCGCGGCCCTACGCGGGTTCGACACCGTACCGTTGACGTAGTCATAGGCGCCGACGCGGTTGCTCTCGGCGATGTACAGCGTGCGGCCGGTGAAAGCCAGCCCGTGCGGCTGCTCGAGGTTGCCGATCAGCACCGACTGCCGCGGCCCGGCGATGCCGGGCTGCAGCCGGAGCACCTGACCAACGCTGGGCACCGAGACCAGCAGGGTCCCGTCCGGCGCCCACGCCGCCAGTCGGACCTTCGGCACCCGAGCCCACACCGACAACGTCCAGCCAGGAGGCACCAGAGCCCGGCGCAGCTGATTAAACGGGGCCGCGCCCAAGCCCTCGGGCACCGTCACCGGTACCGAAACCAGCCCGGCGGGCGCCTCAGCGCTGGGCGCCGACGGTGCCGGACCCGGATGTGAACCGGTCGTCGTCGAGCACGCCGCCAGCAGTACCACGCCGGCGAGCACCCGAAGATGGCGGGTCACCAATGGACTGACCACGTTGTACCACCGGTGTCCAGTCGCTTGAGCTTCAATCGCCGAACGTGCCCGCAATGGGAAGCTTGACCTCGGAACTACAGTGGCGCATAAGTCGACTGACCGCCCGGCTCGGCAGCAACGCCCAGGCGCTCGCGGCTTGCTTACGCTCCTCGTCGAGTTGAAGGAGAGTCTGAAGCCCGGCCAAGCTGAAGAATTCCACGCAGCGCAGGTCCACGATCAGCGCGCCGTGCGTGGAGTTGAAGCAACGGGTGTAAGCGGTGATGCACCCGGCGTTGAACGCATCGACTTCACCACTAAACGTCACAACGGTCGCTTGCGGTCGCCGGCGAACCTGCACGACGAGATTTCTGCAGTTGATCGCGACCGGGCTGCCGCTGACGGCTGAACCCGATTGCGACCGGGCCGAATTGTCCGACAGTGAAGTCTCGCTGCTGTTGGCGATCAGGTCGCAGCCGAACTGGCCCTTTAGCGCAAGGTCATCACATCGGTAGGTACCGTTCACCTGCGCTGCTCCCTCCGGGATGACGCCGAAGAAATCAGCATACCCGGACCGTTTACGTTGTAAACGGGTTCGCACGACACTCGCCGTTGAGTGTGTCAGCGTCGGGTCAGCAGCAGCTCGAGTCGATCAAGGACCGCCTCAAGCGACTCCTCGAACTCCGCAGTGCTGCTGTCTGCCGAGAGCAGCGGCTGCAGACGCTGCAGGTGTGGATAGGCCGACAGAGACGGGTCGGGCTGATCAGGCTCTTCGACCAATTCTTCCGAGGTCAAGTCGGCGCCGTGGGTCGCCACTTCCAGCAGCAGGTGGCCCAGCAGGAACGTGGTAAAGGTCCGGTAGGCGGTGACCGCGGCGGTGTCGTCGAAGCCATAGGACAGCAGCGTGTCCAGAAATGTCTCCATCCAGCGCAGGCTGCGCAGCGGTGGGCGCAGCCAGGGTGCCTCGGGCGCCTCCGTGGTGACCAACGGGAACACCTGAGGATGTGCCAGCGCGAGCTGACGCACGCCGTGTGCAAGCCGCAGCAGGTAGTCCTGCCAACCGTCCTCCTGCCGCCGCGCCGCGAGTTGGTCGGCGTAGAGCTTGTCCACGACGTGATTGACGACAGCTGTGAGTAGCTCGGCGCGGCTGTGCACGTATCGGTACAGCGCCATAGCTTCCACCCCGCAGGCAGTACCCAGCCGGCGCATCGTCAACTTGGGCAAGCCGTCGAGATCGATGAGCGCGATGGCGGTATCGAGGATCAATTCGCGACTGAGTCGCGTCGCCGCCCGGTCGCCGTCCGCGGTGTGTTCGAGAATTGCCGACTGCGCCGCGCCGTCAGTGTTATGCCGGACCTTCTGGGACTGGCTGATGCGGTTCACACGTCCTGTTCCCTGTCTGCGTGACTGCCTGAGTCGCGGTCCGGGCGCTATCCGGTGCCGTAACCGGCCGGGAGCCCTTCGATGTCATCCATGGGAGGGCCGCCGCCGTGTCCCAGGCTGCGGTCAGCCACGGCGGTAGCCAACGCCGTACCACTTTGAAACGTTCCTACGATGTCCACTTCGTCGTTGACGTTGAGAAGCGATACAGCGCTGAACGGCTGGCTGCCGTCGACGGTGATGACATTCGTGGTTGGCGTGAGGCGATACAACTGGGTGTGCCCGTCGGCGCTGCGCGCGGTCAATGAGTCCGCGGACACCGCTACCAGCGTCCCTTCCTGAGTTATCACACGCGCCGGCTGTTGGCTCTGGGTAGCAACAACTTCAGTGCGCGCACCCGTCGCGACGTCTGCCCCACCGACTGCCAGCGCTGCTATGCCCGCAACCACCGCCATTGCGAATCCGAAACCGGCGAGCGTGGTGCACTGCGACACGCTGTGTGGCGAGCGGCAACCCGAGAGCGAACCTGACGGCCCTCCCGAGGCGGTCATCCGGTGTCTGGCGCCCATTGTCGGTCCTTTATTCGCGGCCGCGTGCTCGACCTTGTTCTGGCGCTCAACACCCTCGCCGATCGCAGGCAAATACCCTTGACTCAATATCGCCAAACCGCGCCGGCGGTGTGCAATAACCCTCCCGTCGGGCCGGAAAGGCGTTCTTCGGAGCTAGCGCAACCGCTGCGGTAGCGTCCAGTCGACAGGTTCAGCAAGCTCGGGTGATGCAACGGTGAGGAGGTGATTGTTAGATGCACGGCCCGCGCGGTCTGGACCCGGTGAATGTGGTTGGCGCCGGCAACGTCGCAACGACACCATCGCAGCCGTTGACGCTGCTGTTGGTGGAAGACGACCGCGCCGACGCGCTGCTGGTTGAAGAGCTGATCGCCGACCTCAACGCCGGGATCCGATTGGCGTGGGCGCCCTCGGTCACACATGCCGAGGACGAGCTGGCCCGCGCTCGACCGGATTGCGTGTTGCTCGACCTGCACCTTCCTGACGCCGACGGCATCGGCGCTTTACGCCGCATCGCCGACTGCGATTCCACCGTGCCGATCGTCGTCCTGACCGGGCTCAACGACGAAGACGTCGGGGTGTCTGCAGTGGCTGCCGGCGCGCAGGACTACTTGGTCAAGGGTCGCGTCGAGCCCGACATGCTGCGCCGGGCGCTGCTGTATGCGGTAGAGCGTAAACAGGCAGAGCTCACCGCGGCGGATCTGCGCGTGAGTCAACTTCAGGCTCAAGAGAACGTGCGGCTCGAACGCGGACTTTTGCCCTCCCCTTTGCTGCTCGACGAGCCAGGTGTCGACGTCGTGACCCAATACCGGCCTAGCCGGAAAAGCGGCTTGCTCAGCGGCGATTTCTACGACGTGGTCCAGACCCCTGACCGCGTTGTCCATGTCCTGATCGGTGACGTCTCCGGGCACGGTCCCGAGGAGGCGGCAGTCGGGGTGGCATTGCGGATCGCTTGGCGCGTGCTCGCTTTGGCCGGTGTCAACGGGGTGGATCGGATGCGCCAGCTCGACCGGATCCTGCACGTCGAACGCGCCGGCCGGACCTTTGCGACGGTGCTGAATCTGGCCATCCGACCCGATAGTCCGTGCATCAGTGTCATTCGTGCCGGCCACCCGGGGATGCTGTTGCACGGCGCCGACTCGGTCGATTGGGTGGAGCCGCCCGGCGGCCAGCCCCTGGGCCTGCGGTCAAACGACTGGCCCGAACATGAGCTGGAACTGCCCGCCGGTGTTGGGCTTCTCCTACTCACCGACGGACTCTTCGAGGGGCATTCGGGCCGGGGCAATGAACGCCTCGGCGAGGACGGGCTGCTGGCGCTGGCGCGTTCGCTCGCGGCTCTGCCGGGGCCGCAGTTCGTCGCGGCGTTGATCGACGGCGCCGAGGAACGCGCGCTGCCGCACGGTGGGCTTACCGATGACGTCGCAGTGGTCCGGGTAGAGCGGACGGTTCGGTGATCGACGAACCGACCGCTGGGTCGCCGTCCGGGAGGCCACTGCAGTTCACCGTTCAGGGTTTGCAGAACGTTGTTTTCAGCGTCATCGGTGTGGCGGTGCTCATCGGCTCGGTGACCGGTGCCGCGTTGCTGAACCGGACCGACGACGTGTCGCGCCAGCTGATCGAGAACTTCCAGCCGTCACGCGCAGCGGCCTACCGGATGCAGGCGGCTCTGATTGATCAGGAAACTGCAATTCGCGGGTACGTGATCTCCGCCGATCGGCAATTCCTGGCACCGTATTACGAGGGGCAACACGCCGAACAGGCGGCGGCACAAGACCTTCGGCGACGAGTGGTTCACCGCCCCAGGCTGGTCGCCGATCTGAATGGGATCGAGCGAGCCGCCGCCGCGTGGCGAGCCTCCTTTGCTGAGCCGCTGATCACCAGCGTGACGCCAGGTGCCCAGAATGTGGTGAGCAGCGCTACCGCGCTGCGCGGTAAAGCCGAATTCGATTCAATCCGTAGGCTTTTCGACGCCCAAAACCAGCATTTGGCCGTGGCCGTGGCGGACGGAAAGACTGAGTTGGACCGGGTACGCAGCTGGCGCGACCGGGTGCTCGTCGGACTCGCCGCGGTGTTTGTGGTGACGGCGATCATCTTGGCGGTCGTGACCCATCGGGCCGTCACACGTCCACTTGCTGCGCTGGCTGCGGCATGCCGACGAATCACCGATGGCAACTTCGGCGAACAGATCATTGCGCGCGGACCGAAGGACATCCGCGGCATCGCGGTCGATGTCGAGAACATGCGCCAGCGGATCGTCGAGGAACTGCAATCGTCGCGGTCGGCAGAAGCGCGGTTCGCCCGGCAGGCGGAAATTTTGGACGCGCAAGCACTCGAATTGCGCCGCTCCAACGCCGAACTCGAACAGTTCGCGTACGTCGCGTCGCACGATCTGCAAGAACCGTTACGTAAAGTGGCGTCGTTCTGCCAACTGCTGCAGAAGCGGTACGGCGACAAGATCGACGAGCGCGGTACCGAGTACATCGGGTACGCCGTCGACGGAGCCAAACGCATGCAGGTGCTGATCAACGACCTGCTGGCCTTTTCGAGGGTCGGGCGGCTGAACGCCAGCCACACCAAGATTGACCTCGAGGACACCTTCGACGCTGCTCTGGCCAACCTCGGCACGACGATCGAGGAATCCCGGGCCGAAATCGTGCGTAATGGTACTCGTCTCCCGCCAATTTTCGGTGACTTCACCCTGCTGACGATGTTGTGGCAAAACCTGATTGGTAACGCCGTGAAATTTGCCCGCGACGGCGCGGTCCCGCGCATCGTCGTTGACTGCGAGCTTGGCAGTGGTGATCTCGAAGGTCAACTGTGTATCTCGTTGTCCGATAACGGTATTGGTATCGGCGCAGAGTTCGTGGACAAGGTGTTCGTGATATTTCAGCGCCTCCACGCCCGTACGGAGTACAGCGGCACCGGAATCGGACTCGCTATCTGCAAGAAAATCGTGGAATACCATGGCGGCACCATCTGGATCGACACCGCCTACACCGAGGGAACTCGGTTCTGCATCGCGATGCCCGCCGTTGTGCAAGACCGGGTGATCCAGGAAAGCGCAGCCATCGGGAAGGAACACAATCGTGACAAGTGACGATCGTCTAATCGTTGTCCTACTTGTGGAGGATGATCCCGGCGACGAGCTCATCACCAGAGAAGCGTTCGAGCACAACAAGATCAACAACACGCTCAACGTCGTACGCGATGGCCAGGAGGGGCTGGACTACCTCTACCAGCGCGGCGCGCACCGCGACGCGCCTCGGCCAGACCTGATCCTGCTCGACTTGAACCTGCCACGATATGACGGTCGGCAGTTGCTCGAGAAGATCAAGTCCGACCCTGACCTTTGCCACATTCCAGTCGTCGTGTTGACCACTTCGTCAGCCGAAGAGGACATCCTGCGAAGTTACAAACTGCACGCCAACGCCTACGTCACCAAACCTGTTGATATCGAACAGTTTATGAACGCGGTGCGCCAGATCGACCAATTCTTCGTTCAGGTGGTGCGCCTGCCGCAGTCCTGAGCGTTGAACGCGCGGGGCGTCACGTGGCCTCGGTGACCTTACCTACCAGGTGGCTTTAGTGGCGCTTGCCGCGCGAGCCAGATCGGCACACGCCGAGCGCAATTGATCGGCCGAGTGCAGTGGGGTTAGAAATCCGGCGCGTGTGTAGGCCACCCCCCGCGGGGTGTGTACTCGCAAATCCAGGCCGTAGCGGTCGATGCCGGTGCACACCGCGGCATCGGTGTCGGGGTAGCCGCCGAACGCCACGGCCACCGCTGTCAGGGTATTCGCGTGGTCGGCGTTGAGGTGCGCGATGGCCCTGGCCGCGGCGGGCGCAACCGGGTCCGGTGTCGCGGCGTAGTACTGCTCGCCGGTAGCCGAGTCCATCCGGCCGTACCCACCAACCCAACGTACTCGCTGGACTTGCAGCACCCACAGGGTGAAGTCGCTGAAGTCGAGGTAGACCCGGCCGGCGGGCACCGCGTCCAGGTAGGCGACCGCGACCGTGTCCCGCTGGGCGGCCGACGGTCGAGAAACCGCTCCCGCTACAGTGATCCGGCTCCTTGCTAACGGGTCAGGTTCGTTGCTCGCTGCCACGATCGACAAGCTGGCGCGTGAATCCACGGCGAGGTTTCGGCCGTGCTCAGCCAGGTCCGACACGCACAATACCGGCGCCCCGCCCAGCAACCCGTAGGCCACGAACGACGCCCACGGGTCACCTCCGGCAGTCAGGGTGGCCAGGGTGGCGGCATTGGTGGCGGCGGCGATGGTGCGGGCCTGCTCAGCCGCAGACGGGTGGGCAGAACGGGCCGGCGGCTGCAGCGGCGGAGGCGCGGAGGGCGCGTCGCCGGGGTCGCCGTGATCGCGGTTCGCCACGAACGCGAGATTACCGTTGGCGTCGAGACGTCGTCAGTCAGTGAGTCCATCGTGGCGTCGTCCGCTTATCGCCTCGGTCACGCTCGCATACAGGTCAACGATCTTGTCGACACCGATGCTGCGCATCGGCCGGCTGGTGGCCGGCCCGTCAGCTGCCACCCGCAGCATCGTGGCGGTTCTGGCCGTCAGGCGGTGCGTTTCGACCAGGAGGGTCATGCCCGCCGAGGACAGAAAGTCGACGCCGGTGAGATCGACGATCAATACTGCTGGCTCATGATTCAGGACCACGTCCAGATGAGTAGCCAGTGAGGGGGCGGTGATTGTGTCCAACGCACCGCTGACCTTCAACACGACCGCCTCGCCATCGTCGCGCCTGCTCACCGCGAGTGGACCACTGCCGGTCACGATTGCCTCATCAAACTTGCGGTCCCTCCGACGGTGGCCAGTGCTCGCCGGGCGAAACATCGCCGGGTTCGGCATGATCGCCACGAGACAGCGGGACCCACTGCTCGGTCGGCGCTGGCTGCTCCGAGGACGGGAAGTCGCGCAGCTTTCCCGACGGCTTGGCGTCCCACTTGGCGAAGGTCAGCGGCGTCTGTAACCAGGTGTGCAGCAGGCAGTACGTCGCCTCCAGCGATTCCAGGTGGGTGCGTTCCCAGCCGTGGCTGCCATCGAGCCCGAAGCCGACGAGCGCGGCCCGGGTACCGGCGCCGGCTTCGATCGCCGCCGCGGCGTCGGACCTATAATAGCGAAATACGTCCCGCGCGAACGGGATCCCACGCTCTTCGGCGAGCTTGCACAGCTTGCGAGTCAGGTGGTAGTCGAAGGGACCGTGCAGGTCGGCCATCGGGATCGTGACGCCGTCCTCGAGAGAGTGCTGGCCGGGCGCGCATACCGCGTTGTCGACGGAAACCAGCTCGGCAACGTCCGGCGGCAAGCCATGGCTTGCTCCGTGCCCGACCTCCTCGGTGATGGTCACCATGATCGTGGTGCGGTGCGGCAATACCACCTTGTTCTCAGCGATGTTCTTGGCCAACGCAAGCGCGACCGCGATGCCGGCCTTGCCGTCGAGGTGTCGGGACACGATGTAGCCGTCCGCAGTCAGCTCCGGGCTGGCGATGAACGCGACGAAGTCGCCGATCTTGAGGCCGAGACGAACCAGCTCCTCCCGCGAGTGCACCTTGCGGTCGACGCGGACCTCGACGTGCTCCCAATTCGTGGGCTGGGTGTCGATTTCGTCGCCGAATGCATGACCGCTGGACTTGAGCGGCAAAACGGTACCGGTAATGAACTCGTCGGGATCATCGGAGAAGATTCGCACTCGGGCGCCCGCAGCGAATCGGGCCGAGAAGGTGCCGACCGGAATCAGCTCCAGACGACCGTTGTCCTTGAGCCTCCGCACCATGCAGCCGATGGTGTCCGCGTGGACCACCAGTGCCCGGTCGGTCGTCGCGGACCTACCGGCGAGATCGGCGTTCAGCGCCCCGCGACGGGTCAGGGTGAACGGCACGCCGAAGTCGTCGAAGACATCACCGATCAACTGCATCACTGCGTCCGTTCGCCCTGACGGACTCGGAGTCTGCAGCAGCGCGAGCAGCGTGTCGATCATCCACGCACGGTCTGCCTCGGGCATCCCGGCGGTTTGGCGCACCATGTCCCCCTTCAAGCGTCGTCTGGACTCGCGTTCAACCTACCGGGCCACCTTGATCGGCCGGCTCGGACTGCCCGGCGAAGACCGTCGCGATCCCCGGAAATAACCGGCCGGTCGACAGTGTTCGTGAGCCTGAACCGACAGACAGGGGCAACGCGATGAAGATCGGGATATCCACGTTCGTCAACGACGACAGTATCGACACCGTCTCGCTGGCACGCGCCATCGAAGAACGAGGCTTTGAGTCGTTGGCGGTCGCAGAACACACCCATATTCCGGCCAGCCGGGAATCGGCTTATCCGGGCGGCGGGGAGCTGCCATCGATCTACTACCGGACTCTTGACCCGTTCGTCACGCTGGCCGCCGCCGCGGCCGTGACCTCGAAGATCGAGCTGGTCACCGGAATTGCTCTCCTCATTCAACGCGATCCGATCATCACAGCCAAGGAAGCCGCGAGCATCGACCTCATCTCGGGCGGACGCTTCGTGTTCGGTGTCGGCGCCGGCTGGAACATCGAGGAGTTGCGCGATCACGGCACCGACCCCAAGACCCGCGGTACACTGCTGGACGAGCGCATCGACGCCATCAAGGCGCTCTGGACCACCGAGCCCGCCGAGTACCACGGCGACTACGTCGACTTTGCGCCGTCCTACAGCCGCCCGAAGCCGGTGCGGCAACCACACCCGCCCCTCTTCATCGGCGGAAACTCCAATGCCACAGTCAAGCGAGTAATTCGGCACGAGGCGGGTTGGATCTCCAATCCGCTGCCTGTTGAACAGCTCACTCAACGCGTCAACCAGTTGCGCGACGGCGCCGGTCATGACGTTCCGCTGGCGATGTTCGGCACACCCGCAGACCTCGAGTACTGGCGTGCCGCCGAGGAGTTGGGTTTCGGCCACCTCGCATTGCTCTTGCCGACGCGCACACTCGACGAATCGCTGCGGCTGCTGGACAAGCACGCCGTTCTGGTAAGCCAGTACCGCGGCTGATCCGCTTACCGAAACTTCCTGACAATTCTGCACGGGTTGCCGACGGCCAGCACCGAAGACGGCACACTCCTGGTGACCACGCTTCCCGCGCCGATGACCGAGTTGTCGCCGATCGTCACTCCGGGGCAGACGATGACGCCGGCTCCCAGCCACACGTTGTCGCCCACTGCGATGGGAGACGCCGACTCCCAGCCCTGCCGCCGGGCGCTGTGGTCGTCGACAGGGTGCAGCGGTGTCAGCAGCTGGGCGCGCGGGCCGATCGAGACGTGATCGCCGATCAAGATGGGTGCGCAGTCCAGCAGTATGGCGTCGTAGTTGACGAAAGTTTTTGCGCCGATGGAAATCTGGGAGCCGTAATCGCACTGAAATCGCGGCATGATCAATGAATCATCGCCCAGCGACGCGAGCAATTTGCCCAGCACCTGCAGCCTGGCGCGGTCGTCGTCGGCGGAGGTGGAGTTGTACCGGTCCAGTAGGCGCTGGCATTCCCGGCGGCGCGCCACGAGCTCGGCATCGCCGGCGTCATAAAGCTCGCCGCTGAGCATGCGCTCGAGCTGACTCCGCATGCCGACCGATAGTACGTTGTCGGTTGATGATGACGGCCCGACGGCTATGGCGAAAGCGTTGTGCCCGTCTCTTTTTCGGCGAACTCGACGAGTTGCGCCGCAGCATCGTAGTCGCAGGCGACCGCCGAGCGGCCGATCAGCACCGGGCCGCCGCGCAGGCCGAGCCGGCCGCTGACACCGACATAGCTGCCCGGTGGTATCGGCTCGCTGATGCAGTACAGGGTGGGCGCCGCGCCTGCATCGATGTCGTTGGCCAACCTGTCGGCCACCGTCTTGACCGCCCGGTGGGCGAGCGACATCAACGGGGTGTCGGAGACCTGCGACAGGTTCGACGCCACCCATCCCGGATGGGTGAGCTGGGTTGTGACCTGCCCGCCGGCAGCACGTAGCCTGCGGTCGAGTTCCAGCCCCCACAGCATCACCGCGAGTTTCGAGCGGGTGTAGGCGCCCATCACCGTCCACTTGTGGTTGCGCAAATGCATGTCGTCGAGCCGCAACGTCGCTGAGCGGTGGGCATCGGAGCCGACGTTGACGATCTTCGAACGCACCCGCGGCAACAGCAGATTGGTCAAAGCGAACGGTCCCAGCAGATTGGTGCCAAGCGTCGTTTCGAATCCGTCGACTGTTTCGCTTCGGCGTTGGGTCAGTGTGCCGGCGTTGTTGATCAGGATGTCGACGTCACCGTCGATCGACTCGCAGAATGCGCGCACCGATGCCAAGTCGGCCAGGTCGAGCTTGGCCACGCTGGTTGCACCGCCGATCTCGGCGGCGCGTTGCCGGCCGAGGTCGGTGTTGCGCACGGCCAGTATCACGTCGGCGCCGGCCCTGGCGAGCGCATGCGCGGTGCCCAGCCCGACGCCGCTGGTTGCCCCGGTCACGATCACTCGGGTGCCGGTCAAGCTGGCGAGCCGGCTCGGCGACCACGTTGGCGTCACGGCGACCAGGTTAGCGGGCCGTCCTCGCCTGCAGTCACGAGCGTCACGTAGGGCATCGATGGCCCGGTAGACCCGCTGCTCGCTGACCGGGCGCGGTGTGCCGAGCTGGTGGGCTCACAAACTCACCCGCAGCTCTTCGAGCTGCCAGGCGATGTCCGAAAAACCGGTGCGTGTTCCGGCTCACGGTTCGCTGACTAAATATTGTGTTAATCATGTTGTTATTGAGGTTTAAGAGGTTTGTGATACGGCAAAACCCAGCTGCGCGACCGTTTGGGCCGGGCCGCCAACATGCAGGACCAGCGAATAGGACCCCGATGAACACAGTTCTCTACTTCAGCCCGGGTGACGTCGTGTACGAAACGCGCGCCTACACCAGGACCGACATCCGCAACCTCGTGGATAACTGCGGTCTGGAGAGTTTGACCAGCACCGATCGTCAGTTCGACTACTGGTTCACCCCGTCCATCCGGCGGTGCCACCGCCGGGTGAACCGCAGCGCCACCGAACTGCTGCTGGTGACAACCCGCTTCACCGCCAAAACGGTGCCGCTGCTGCGCGGCGGCGTCGTCGTCGCCGCCCACGACTCCGACGGCGAGCTCGATGGACTGAGCTGGCAGCAGTTGGACGTGTTGTCCCAGAGCAGCCGCAAGGTGACGAAGCGGGACGACCGGGTGCTGAGCCGGCGCATCGCACGAGATCACCGCCGCCAACTTCGCAGTGAGCGACGCGAGCTCACTGTCGCCCAGGTAGCGCCGCTGCAGTGGCCCGCGCGACGCTCCGTCGCGCAGTCGTGAAGGCAACCCAGCCCAGGCGACCAGTTCGAGCCGCCTGAACAACGCGCGGCGAACACCGTGGGCGCTTGTCACGCCGGGTTGAATCGCTGCGCGGCCGGGTATCAGCGCCAGGTAAGCGTAGCCGAGTCGGGAGGTTGCCATGAGCCGCGAATCCAAGGCGTTGTACAGCTCCTTGTCGGTCGCCACCAGCGTGGCAGGAGGCTTGCTGGCCGGAGAATTGTTCAGTCGAATCTGGCGGCGGCTCGGCGACACCGATCAACCGCCGCCCGACCCGAAGGATCTGAACCGGTCGACGCGGACAGCGCTGGCGGCCGCCGGACTTCAGGGTTTGATCTTCGGTCTGGTGCGCGCCGCCGTCGACCGGGTCGGCGCCCGCGGCTACCAGGCAGTCACCCACGAATCACCGGTCTGACCGGTGCTCGATCCGATCACCGAGGCTTCGACAGCCTCGGCTACTGCGGTTGCGGCCGGCATCACACACGCTGTCTCGCACGCCTCGCTGATGCACGGACTCGTTCCCACGGTGGTCGAACTGGTCACCGCCGTGGCGCTGCTGTATGGAACCGGATGGCGTGCGCGGCGCTGGCGAATCCTGTGGGTGCCCCTGGCGATAGCGTTCGGTTGTCTCACCGGCGCGGCCGTGCACTGGTACTACGGCACCCTCGGGATTGCCAGTGAGCCCGCGCCGTGGTCGTTGTGGCTCTGGGTCTCAGTCACCGGCTTCGCCGTCGCGGTCGCGGTCGTTGGCTGGCGCGGCGCCCGCAACTGGCGGCGTAACGCGTCGGTGTTCGCGGCGTCGTTCTGCCTCCTCAGCGCGGGCCTGACGGTCAACAGCTGGCTCGGTTACTTCCCGACCGTCTACGCCGCCTGGGGCCAGCTGACTGACGCACCGCTGCCGGACCAGGCGGACGTTGCCGGCATCGAAGCGATGCGGCACAAGGTCGTCGCGCCCGTCAACGGAGCCGTCGTGCCGGTGCGCTCAGGACCTGAGCCGTCCGGGTTTCGTCATCGCGGTGAATGGGTGTACCTGCCGCCGGCCTGGTTCACCAGTGCGCCGCCACCTCCACTTCCGGCGGTGCTGATGATCGGCGGCGAATTCAACACGCCGGTTGATTGGATCCGTGCCGGTGATGCGGTGACGACCCTCGACGCTTTCGCCGCGGCCCACGGCGGTAACGCACCGGTCGCGGTGTTCGCCGACGCCACCGGCGGCTTCGCCGTGGACACCGAGTGCGTCAACGGGGTTCGCGGCAACGCCGCCGATCACTTGAGCGCGGACCTCATCAGCGAGGTCGACGACGCGTTCGGCCTCGACGGCCACACCAGGTGGGGAGTCGTAGGGTTCTCTTCCGGCGGTACCTGCGCCGTTGACTTGGCCGTCATGCATCCCAACACCTTTCATGCCTTCGTGGACATCGGCGGCGACATCGCCCCCAACGCCGGCACCCGGGCGCAGACGATCGACCGGCTGTTCGGCGGCGACGTGAACGCGTGGTCGTCTTTCGACCCGAGCACTGTGATCGCCCGGCACGGCAAATACCCGAACCTGTCCGGCCTGTTCGCCGTTCCAGGGGAACGCACAGCGGACGGGCATGCGAACAGCCACCAGGCCGTGGGCCGAGCTGCCGCCGAATCACTGTGCCGGCTCGGCACCGCGCAGGGCATCGCCTGCCAGATCGTCGGGCTGCCCGGAAAACACGACTGGCCTTCGGCCGCCACCGCCTTCGCCATAACACTGCCGTGGCTGGCCGGTCAACTTGATACCGCTGACGTCGGGCAAGCGACGAGACCTGACGTCGACACTCGGCATCAATAGTCAGCGGTCGCCGCTGGTGTCGTGCGTGCCCCGGTGCGCCACCTCGACGAACCGACGCAGCACCGCGTTGTCGGCGTCCGGGAACCGCCCGACGTTACCGCAGTGAGCCCGGTGCGCAAGCCGGTCACGGCCACACCGGCAGCGGCGGTATGCCAGCATTTGCCGATGAGTTCACGGAGTCTTGCTCGCATCGTCGGTGTCGCGGTTGCAATCGGCGGGGCGCTATCGAGCGCACCCCTCAACAGTCCCACCGCGGCTGCTGACCCGTGTTCGGACGTAGCGGTGGTCTTCGCGCGCGGCACCCATCAAGAGCCCGGCCTGGGCAACATCGGTCAGGCCTTCGTCGACTCGCTGACCGCACGGCTGAACGGGCGCTCCGTCGACGTCTATCCCGTCAACTACCCGGGAAACGACGACTATCACGCCAGCGTGGCGAACGGGTCCGACGACGCCGGTGCGCACATCCAGAACACCGTGGCCAGCTGCCCCGACACCAGGATTGTGCTCGGCGGCTATTCGCAGGGCGCCGCCGTCATCGATTCCGCCAGCACCGCGATGCCCGGCTCGGTGGCCGACCACGTTGCCGCCGTCGTCCTGTTCGGCGAGCCGTCCAGTGGCTTGTCCACCTCGCTCTACGGCGGTCAGCCGCTGCCAACGATCAGCCCGCTGTACAGCTCGAAGACCCTCAGCCTGTGCGCTCAAGAAGACCCGATCTGCACGGGCGGCGGCAACCTGCTGGCGCACGTCTCCTACATCGAGACCGGAATGACGGACCAGGGTGCGACGTTCGCGGCGAACCGGATCGGTCCCACCCCCGATGCGGATCTAAAACGCGTAACGCACCCGGCAGGTCGGTAGCTGCACGGCGAGCAGATCGGTCAACTCCTGCACCCACCGGCCCTTCCACGGGCTCTTGTAGCGCACGTTCCACTGGCCGCTCTGACTGCGCTTGAGCTGCTGGAGGTCCGGTCGCCAGAGCAGATCCTCAGCTTTGGGGTGCCAGCCCAAGTTGACTTCGTGCAAGCCTTCGTTGTGGGTCAAGAAAATGATTTCCGCGGCCAGTTGCTGTTTGGTGCGCTCGTTGGTGTTGTCGGCGACCTGCTCGAGCAGCTCGGACCAGTCCTTCAGCCAGTCTTCGTGGACGATGACCGGACTGAAGTTCAAGTGCACTTCGAACCCGGCTTCGACGAAGTCGTCGAGCGCGGCGATCCGCTCGGCCACCTTCGACGTGCGGATGTCGACGAGCCGGGACGTCTCGCCTGGCATGAGGCTGAACCGCACCCGGGTCCGTCCGCGCGGGTCGTAGCTGAGCAGCTCACGGTTCACGAACTTCGTCGCGAAGCTGGCCTTCGCATTGGGAATGCCCGCGAACAAATCGATGAGGTCATGAACATTGTCGGACACCGTGGCGTCCACCGAGCAGTCGCTGTTCTCGCCGATGTCGTACACCCAGTCGGCCGGGTCGCACTGATTGGGCTCCGGCTTGACACCCTGCCGGGCGGCGTGGCGCTGCAGATAGCCACTGATCTTCTCAATGTTGGCGAATACCGTGATCGGGTTGGCGTAACCCTTGCGGCGCGGGACGTAGCAGTAGGAGCACGCCATCGCGCAGCCGTTGGCGGTCGACGGTGCGATCCAGTCACTTGACCGCTCGTTGCGCCGCGCAGACAGGCTCTTCTTCTCGCCCAAGACAAGCGTTTCGCGTTTGACGCGGACCCAGTCTTCGACGTTGCCCTCGTTGCCGTATAGGCCCGGTATTGCCTGGTGCGTGGCGACTTCGATGCGTTCAGCGCCGGGGAACCGATTCAAGACCTGGCGGGCGCGCGAGAAACGCTCGATTTCAGGCTCGTGGTAGATCCGCTTGATGTCGAGAAGTCGGTCGGCGCGGCCGGCAGGTACTCGACGGTTAGGTGTGTCAGGCCTCAGCGATGACGTCATGTCCTGCTTCAACTCCAGCGCCGGTACCGCGATTCCGGTATTCCGGACCGCTGCCTGGTGCGGCATGCCGTGAAGCTGGTCACGAATCGTGACTACCCTGACGAGCATGGCTGTCGAGTCCACCATGCTTTCTCTGGGCACAGCTGCGCCAGTGTTCACGCTGCCCGATCCCGCCACCGGTGCGGTGATCGGTCTCGACGACCTCACCGGCGCTGCCCTCGTCGTGACTTTCATCTGTAACCACTGCCCCTACGTCAAGCACGTCGCCGCGGGGCTCGCCGCACTTGGCCGTGACCTGGCCGATCAGGGCGTCGCCATGGTCGGCATCTCCAGCAATGACATCGTCAGTTATCCGCAGGACGGCCCTGACGAAATGGTCGTTGAGGCACGTCGCCACGGCTGGACCTTTCCGTACCTCTATGACGGAACTCAGGACGTCGCGCGCGCTTTCTCCGCGGCGTGTACGCCTGACACATTCGTTTTCGACGGTGACCGTCGACTCGTCTACCGCGGCCAGCTGGACGATTCTCGCCCGGGCAACGACCGACCGGTGACAGCCGCCGATGTTCGGGCAGCGGTGAACGCTGTGCTGCACGGGCAGCAGGTGAATGGCGATCAGCGACCGTCGATCGGCTGCGGTATCAAGTGGCGTCAGCCAGCGGACACCTAGCGCACGACCGACTGCAGGTCAGCAGAGGCCGGCCATCTCGGATGTGTCCGGATCCGACGCAGGAGATTCCCGCTGCCTGTGCGAAGAATCCGAATCGGGCGCCTGACCGCGGCCCAACGCGATAGCGGATGCCACCATGGCGGCGACGGCGGCCAGCAGCGCCGGCGCAGCAGAGTCCCTTACCACCAGGTGTTCACCCAGCACGGCGACACCGAGCAGCGCAGCGACCACCGGCTCGCCCACCAACATGACGGGCACCGAAGCCTGCAACGCGCCGGCATGGAACGCTGCCTGCTGCACCACTGTCACCATCACCGCCAGCGCGATCAGCACGTACGGTGCCGGCTCGGTGAACAAGCCATGCCAACCGCCCACCGAAAAGCGGTGGGTGCAGATCTTGGTCATCACCGCGATCATGCCCAGCAGAACCGCTACGGCGACCGCCAGCAGCATCGCGCGCAGCCGGCCCACGACCCGCCGCGCGGCGATGACGCAGACCGCCACCAGCGGCACGCTGACCCCCAGCGCCAGCGTCCACGCCGGGATGGGCGGCCGCATGTGACCTTCGCGGGGCTGGCCGACGAGAACGAACACTGCCAGCGCGGCGGTCAGTAGCGTCGCCCAGCCCCACTCGGCCCATCTGACGCGTTGATGGCAAAGTCGCGCGCTCATCGGCAACGCGAACAGCAGCGACGACACAATCAGCGGCTGGACAAGTAGCAGCGATCCATGCGCCAGCGCGAAGGCCTGGAAGACGAAGCCGGCGACCGCGGCCAGCGTTCCGGCCCACCACAGTGGCCGGCGAACCACTGAATTGACCACCGCAGACTCGCCGGAGACACCCTGCGCGACCCGTTGCCGAACAACGATGCCTACCGCGGCCCAGAATGCCGAGAGCAACGCCGAGGAAATCGCAATGGCATGTGACGTCACCCACTCCATAACGGCCCTATACCCACCACCTGGCCCGCCTAACTCGACCCCGCCGCCCAATCCGGCTCGCCTGTGTGCGGTTGCTCACCGCAATCGCTCGCCGACTGCCGGTGTGAGTGATTTCTGCCAGGCCGGCATCAGGGGGTTCGGCGGACCGTCACCGACGCGGGTTAGGTTTCGACGATGAAGTTTGTGCTGGTCGTCTATGGGAGCCGCGGCGATGTCGAGCCCGGCGCCGCCGTTGGCGCCGAACTGCTGCGCCGTGGTCACGAAGTGCAGATGGCGGTCCCGCAGCACATGCTGGATTTCGTGCGGTCGGCGGGGCTTCCTGCGGTCGCCTACGGGCCGGATACGCAGGATCTGCTGTGTGACCAGACGTTCCTCCGCAATCTGTCGGCGAAGATGCAGAACCCGATCAGCATTCTGCCGGAGGTTATCGAGCAGGCAAATCGGGTTTGTGCTGAGAAGGTCGCAGCACTGATCGCCCTGGCTGATGGTGCCGACGTCGTCGTGGCTGGCACAGCGGAGCAGGGAATCGCCGGTATCGCGGCTGAGCACCACCAGATTCCGCTGGCCGCGCTGCATCTGTTCCCGGCCCGGCTCTGGTGGTCGGGAGGTATGTACTCGCGTGTCATGCAGACTGCGGAGGATCAGCAACGGCGGGTGCTCGGCTTACCGGATTCGGCTGCGGGATCGACGTCGGCGGCGACAAACCCTGCACCGTTGGAACTCCAGGCCTACGAGCAATTCTGCTTACCCAGCGAAGCGGCGGACTGGGTGAACCACGATGATCGGCACCCGTTCGTCGGGACCCTGACACTCGAGGCGTCGACGGATACCGACAGCGAGGTGCTGTCGTGGATCGCGGCAGGATCGCCACCGATCTATTTCGGGTTCGGCAGCACGCCGGTCACGCCTTTCGCGGCCACAGCAGCGATGATCGGGGCGGTGGCTGCACAGCTTGGCGAGCGGGCGCTGCTTTGCAGCGGTCCCAACGACTCTGACGGTGTTCCGCAGAGTGATCACATGAAGGTCGTCTCTGCGGTCAACCACGCGGCCGTGTTGCCCGCTTGCCGGGCCGTCGTTCACCACGGCGGCTCCGGGACGACGGCCGCCAGCTTGCGTGCTGGCATTCCGATGCTCATTCTCTGGCTCTGGCTCGATCAGCCGCTTTGGGCGGTCGCCGCCCAGGAGCTGGGAGTCGGTTTCGGCCGGGCCTTTTCTGATAGCACCTCGGATTCACTGATCGCCGACGTGCGTTCGATTCTCAGCCCGCAGTACGCCGATAACGCTCACGAAGTTGCTGCCCGGATGACCGCACCGGCCAAAAGCGTCGACATCTCAGCAGATTTGCTGGAAGAGCTCGGCCGCCCAGACTGCTCGAAGTGCTGACGGTTGCTCCCAGGCGGTCCGCGTTTCGCGGGCCGATGATGTGCTTTCGAGGGCGAACGTCGAGTCGGGCGTCAAGTCTTGACTCAGTCCAGATAAGTGAGTCATATTGTCACGGTGTCGTCAACGGCCGACTACGCGGGGCAACTGCGGATGGCCGATCTGCGTGTGACGCGCCCTCGGCTGGCTGTGCTGAATGCTGTGCACGCGCACCCGCATGCCGACACCGACACCATCTTCACAGCGGTGCGAACCGGCCTGCCCGACGTGTCGCGGCAAGCCGTCTACGACGTCCTCAATGCGCTGACCGCGGTCGGTCTGGTGCGGCGCATTCAGCCGTTGGGTCTCGTTGCCCGCTACGAGTCCAGGGTCGGCGACAACCATCATCATGTGGTGTGCCGGTCCTGCGGGGTCATCGCGGACGTCGACTGCGCCGTCGGCGAGACGCCGTGCCTGACTCCGTCCGATGCCGACATTTTGGACGGCTTCGTGTTGGACGAAGCAGAAGTCATTTACTGGGGCCTGTGCCCTGACTGTTCGACTGCGTGTTTTTGATCAGATCCCGGGTGACCGCAGCCCGTATCACCACCACCGGAAAGGAATGCAGTGTCCTCCGATACCTCCCACAGCCGCCCCTCCAACCCGGAAACCAAGACAGCCAGCACCAGTGAAAGTGAAAACCCGGCGATCCCCTCGCCCACACCCAAAGTCCACGGCGCTCGGCGCAACCAGGACTGGTGGCCCGAGCAGATCGACACGTCGAGACTGCACCCGCATTCGCCTCAGGCCAACCCGCTTGGCGAAACTTTCGACTACGCAGAGGAATTCGCCAAGCTCGACGTCGAGGCACTCAAAGCTGACGTCGTGTCGGTTCTGACCACCTCCCAGGACTGGTGGCCGGCCGACTACGGCCATTACGGCGGCCTGATGATCCGGATGAGCTGGCATGCCGCAGGCACCTACCGGATCTACGACGGCCGCGGCGGCGCCGGCCAAGGCCTGCAGCGGTTCGCTCCTCTGAACAGCTGGCCAGACAACGCGAACCTGGACAAGGCCCGCCGGCTGCTGTGGCCGGTGAAAAAGAAGCACGGCAGCAAGATTTCCTGGGCAGACCTGTTGGTTCTCGCAGGCAACGTCGCGTTGGAGTCGATGGGGTTTAAGACCTTCGGCTTCGCTTTCGGCCGTGAAGACGTCTGGGAGCCAGAGGAGGTCCTTTTCGGTGAGGAGGACACCTGGTTGGGCACTAACCAACGCTATTCCGGCGAACGCAGCCTCGCAGAGCCCTACGGCGCGACCACCATGGGTCTGATCTACGTGAATCCCGAAGGGCCGGAGGGAAAGCCGGACCCTGTTGCCGCGGCCCACGACATCCGGGAGACGTTCGGCCGGATGGCGATGAATGACGAGGAAACTGCCGCTTTGATCGTGGGTGGTCACAGCTTCGGCAAGACTCACGGCGCCGGCGACGGTGAACTGGTCGGTCCTGAGCCGGAGGGCGCCCCGATCGAACAGCAGCAGCTGGGCTGGAAGAGCTCCTTCGGCAGCGGCAAGGGCAAAGACGCCATCACCAGCGGCCTGGAAGTGGTGTGGACGTCCACCCCGACGAAGTGGGGCAACGGCTACCTGCAGAACTTGTACAACTACGAGTGGGAGCTCACCAAGAGCCCGGCCGGCGCCTGGCAGTTCACCACCAAAGACGGCGCCGGTGCGGGCACCATTCCGGATCCCTTCGGCGGCTCAGGCCGCGCCCCCACGATGCTGGTCACCGACATCGCGTTGCGAGAAGACCCGATCTACCGGAAGATCACCCAGCGTTGGCTGGAGCACCCGGAAGAGCTGTCCGACGCCTTCGCGAAGGCCTGGTACAAGCTGCTGCACCGCGACCTCGGACCGATCACCCGGTACCTCGGGCCGTGGATCCCGGAGCCGCAGCTGTGGCAGGACCCGGTGCCTGCCGTCGACCACGAACTCGTCGACGAGCAGGACGTCGCCGCGCTCAAGAGCAAGGTGCTCGATTCGGGCTTGTCCGTCCCTCAGTTGATCAAGACGGCGTGGGCGTCGGCGTCGAGCTACCGCAACACCGACAAGCGCGGTGGCGCCAACGGCGCCCGGATACGCCTGGAGCCACAGCGAAACTGGGAGGTCAACGAGCCCTCCGAGTTGGCAGAAGTGCTGCCCGTGCTCGAGCAGATCCAGCAGGATTTCAACAGCTCGGCCTCCGGTGCCAAGTTGGTTTCGCTGGCCGACCTGATCATCGTGGCTGGTTCTGCGGCGGTGGAAAAGGCCGCCAAAGACGCTGGCCACGAGGTGATGGTGCCGTTCACGCCCGGTCGTACGGACGCCACCCAGGACAGCACCGACGTGGAGTCGTTCGCAGTGCTCGAACCCCGAATCGACGGGTTCCGCAACTACGTCCCTCCTGGGGAAAAAGCCCAACTCGAGCAGCTGCTGTTGGAGCGGGCATACCTGCTGGGCGTGACAGCTCCGGAGTTGACGGTGCTGATCGGCGGCTTGCGCGCTCTTGGTGCTAACCACGGCGGCAGCAAGCACGGCGTCTTCACCGACAGGCCGGGTTCGCTGACCAACGACTTCTTCGTCAACCTGCTTGACATGGGCACGGAGTGGAAGCCGTCAGCGACCGCGGAGAACGTCTACGAGGGCCACGACCGGGCGTCGGGCACCCCGAAGTGGACCGCGACCGCCAACGATCTCGTGTTCGGGTCGCATTCGGTGCTGCGGGCGGTGGCGGAGGTGTACGCGCAAGACGACGCCGAAGGGAAGTTCGTCGCCGACTTCGTTGCGGCCTGGGTCAAGGTGGTCGACCAGGACCGGTTCGACATCAAGAAATAGGACCGCACCACTCGCCCCGCGAGCAACCGGCTCGCGGGGCGCCTGTCCTCAAGCGTCAGAGCAGAGCGGCGAGTTGATCGGCAGTGTCTGGCAGTGCCATGGGTCGAATTGGCAGCGGCCCGCGCCAAACAATTGGCACATGATCAGTCAATCCATCTCAACCAATGACGGCGCGACCACCAAGCAGGGCTGGCGACCGATTGTCGCCGATTTGGCGTTCTGGACCCTCGCGGGAGCAGCGGTCGCAGTAGTGTGTGAACCGCTTGGTCGTTGGTGGCGCGTGCCGTCGACGGCGTTGTTCGTCGGCGGAGCCATATTCGCCGTCGGCGGTACCGGCGTCCTGCTGGGCTTACGCCGAATCCGGCCGACGCCGCGGCGCTTGCTCAAGGCGTTCGGCGTGGCCAACCTATTGCTGGCGCCGGCGCTGTGGGTGGTGGCGCTGCTTGGCTGGTTGCCCGTGACCGGCGCGGCCAACTGGGCACTTGCCTCGGCCGGCGACGTTGCGTTGCTGCTCGGCGCCTGGCAGCTGACCGCGCTGCGCCGCTCGTAGCGGCTAGCTGCGCCGCGCCTCCCGCACTTTGTAGGTCGACGGCCACGATTTGCGGCTGTCGTCGCCGACCAACGGCGTCCCCAACCCGCCGACCTTGACGTCGTAGGCCTCCTGGCCGGCGCCGACTTCACGGTTGGCGTGCTCTTGGGCCAGGTAGTACAACTCATCGATGGTGGCTTCGCCGTAAGCGACGAAAGTGGTTTTGCGGGGCGCATCGTCGGCGCGCAGGCCCGTCGGGACCGGCCACAAACGCGGCGCCAGTGCGGCCAAGCCCAACAGTGTAAACGGGACGACCCAGTAACAGGTGAACCACAGCGGTGTCCTGCGATCCAGAATGGAAGCGTCGCTCTGCACGATCGGTGGGATCGCCGACGCGACCGTCATGCCCGCGAAGGCGCCAGTCCACACCCAGGTCAGTTGGGCAGTGATGAGCCCGAACGACTCATTGCTGATTACCGTCAGCGGCTGGCCCACTCGAGCGAACTCACGCACGAACGGCCTGCCGACCACCACCCCGCCGATCGCTACCAGGAACACTGCGGCCTCGCTCAGCGGTAGGCCCCACCGCTCCGCCAACGGAGTCGACCACAACGACAACGCGCTGAGTACCAAAAAGGTAGCCACAGCACCTGATTCGAGAGTCTGGCCGGGCGCCTCCTTGATATGGCCGATCACCGCGGCGGCGATCGCGAGTGCCAACGCAATCAGCGCCGCAACCATGCAAGGAACATTGCCGACCAGCACCCAATAGACGATCCACGGCGCAAAACCGACCAGGATGGCCACGGTAGGTCAGTGTATGGGTGGAAGCATTCAGTCGGTGGCAGTGGGGTGAGGCGGAAATCATGAGTGATTCACACCCGCGCATCGGCCCGCGCAGATCTCCACAATCCTGGTCGTCACAATCTTGGTCGTCGCAATTGTGGCGCGAGATAGCGCCAACGTTCGCTGCGATAATTCGGCACCCGTTTCTGACCGGACTCACCGATGGCAGTCTGGACGCGCCGGTTTTTTCTCAGTACGTCGCACAGGACGTGCATTATCTGCGTGCTTATGCCCGCGCGCTGTCCGTTGTTGCGGCCAAAGCTCCCACCTTGGCTGATACTGCGCTGTTCGCCAGTCACGCCGCCGAAGTCTTTGACGTCGAACTGGCCCTGCACGCCGTGCTGCTGCCCGAGCTCGGGCTGAGCGCGGGCGATGTCGACGCCGCACCGGTGACACCGGTCACCCAGGCATACAGCAGCTACCTGCTGGCCACCTGTTTTGGCGGCAGCTTCGCCGATGGGTTGGCTGCGGTCCTGCCCTGCTATTGGGTTTACGCCGAGGTGGGTGCGGAGCTGGCCGAGCGCGGATCCGCCGATCGTCGCTATCAACGCTGGATTGATAGTTACGCCGGCGAGGAGTTCGCGGCGACGGTCCGCCGGGTGCTGGAGCTGGCCGACCGGGTCGGAACCACCCTGACTGCGGCCGACGAGGCGGTCGCCCGCACGCACTTCGCCACGACAGCGCGATATGAGTGGATGTTCTTCGACGCCGCCTACCGACGAGACCAGTGGCCGATATGACCCTGCTGTGCTCGGGGTGTGATCAGGCCGACGAACTCAGCGCTGCCAGAGCCGCGTCGTAGTCGGGCTCGTCGGCGATCTCGGGCACCAGTTCGGTGTAGGCGACGTTGCCGTCGGCGCCGATCACCACGATCGACCGAGCCAGCAGCCCGGCCATTGGACCGTCGGCGATGGTGATGCCGTAGTCCTCGCCGAAGCTGTCTCGAAACGCGGATGCTGTTTTGACGTTTTCGATGCCCTCAGCTCCACAGAACCGCTGCTGCGCGAACGGTAGGTCTTTTGACACGTTGACCACAGACACACCACCTGCGGCGGCGCGCTCGTTGAAAGTCCGCACACTGGTGGCGCACACCGGCGTGTCCACGGACGGAAAAATGTTCAGCAGCAGCGGCGTACCGCGGAAGTCCGTACTGCTCAGCGAGCCCAGGTCGGTGCCGGTCAGGCTGAAGCCCGGAGCCGCCGACCCGATCGCGGGCAGCTCGCCAACCGTGTTGACCGGATTACCCCGCAACGTTATCTGTGCCATGGGCACAGTCTGCCAATAACGCCCGGCCGCCCCGGACCGGGGTGGGCCGTCGGTCCGGTGACGAACTCTTGATGACTACCGGCAAAATATTCCTGCACGCGGGTCGGCGGCATGGATGCTGAGATGGCAGTACGTGTAAGTTGGCGACTTCCGGGCCTATGTCGCCGAGGAGGCCAGTTATGCCGGACGCGGGTATCGCGGCCTTGTTCGCACTCGTCGCGGCGTTGGCCTCGGCGTTCGGCAGTGTGGTTCGTCAGCGTTCGGCGCACGAAATCACCGACGAACAAGTCGGCCACTTCGCGCTGTTCGGCAAATCGCTGCGCGACACCCGTTGGTGGCTGGGCAGCGGTGGCGCTATCGCCAACTACGCCCTGCTGGCCGTGGCGCTGGGACTCGGGTCGGTGACTTTGGTGACGGCGCTGCAGGTGACGGCGCTGCTGTTCGCGTTACCAATCTACGCGCGGCTGGCCCGACACCGGGTCACTCGCTGGGAATGGATTTGGGCGGTGCTGCTGGCTGTCGCGCTGGCGGCGTTCGTCGCGGTCGGCGAGCCGAAAGCCGCGCACTCGCGGGGTTCGCTGACGGCCTGGCTGGTGGTGGCGGCGGTGACGGTTCCGCTGCTGGTGTTATGTGTCCTGGGCGCGCGACTCTGGCAGGGCCGGCCGGTCGCGGCGGTGCTGCTGGCAGTGGTCGCGGGAGCGTCGTTGGCGGTGCTGGCCGTGCTGACCAAAGGTGTCGTGGACACCCTCGGCGAAGGTTTCGGTGCCGTGCTGCGTACGCCCGAGTTATATGCGTGGGTCCCGATCGCCGTGGCGGGAATGATTTTTCAGCAGTCGGCGTTTCGGGCCGGTGCCTTGACCGCGTCGATGCCGACCGTGACCGTTGTCGAGCCGGTGGTGGCGGCGGCACTCGGGGTGACGGTGCTCAACGAGACCTTAGACGCCCACGGCCCGCGGATCCTCGCCCTGGTGGGCGCTGCGGTGGTGGTGATCGTCGGGACCTGGGCGCTGGCACGCGGCAAGGCCGCGACAATGGCGGCCGGCACCGGACAGGACACCGGCGGAACCGACGAGCCTGCCCGTCAGGTCACAACGCCGACTCGTGCAGAGCAAGGCTGACGAAGACGTAAGCCATGCACAAAAGCAGGTTCAGCGCTGCCAGGATCAGGCCCGCGATAATCAGGCAGTGAACGACGCGACGCCGGACGCGCTCGATTTTCGCGCGCCGCTCCTGACGTTTGAGTTCCGTCGCGCACAGCGCGAACCGCACGTCGAACAGCTCGTCGGAGCCGAAGGACGCGCCCGCCGCTATCTGTTGTAACCGAGCCGGCGGAATGCCGACTCCGACGCCGGCGAAGCGTCGGCTCATCCGCCGGGCCCGCCTGCGGCTCAGCGGCTGTCCGCCGAGACGAGAACGATGTGCCCGTCCGCCCCACTCGTCGGCCCACGTCCACGGGGTTGACGAACTCGTCATAAACCCTCACATTAGTGCGGACCCGGTGGTCACCGGGGCGATCCGGCCGAATTCGAGCGACGATCATCGCTGGCGGCGCGGCCCTAAGGTTTCCGCTGCGAAGTGTTGCGCAGCAATCGAATTGCGCGCAGTCTAAAGCGAGAGAAATTCGTCACACCTGGGAGTTTGAGGTTAGCCGACTGGCTCCTTGGGTAAGAGACTTCATGGCGTCGGGCACGCCAAACAGAAAACAAACACATTTTGAGGGGCATCGTTGACTACTTCCACGAGCGCCACGCTGCTTGCGCAACTGCGCACTGTGCTGGACTTGACCTACACCGAAATTCAAGTGGCCGAGACACGGGTCGTTCAAGCCCGCACCGAGGCGGTGCGGCGAGAGCTGACCGAGAATGCTGCCAACGGGCGTGACCGGGCCCTGGCCATCCAATCGGCAATCCGAGACCTCGGCGGTTTCCCTGACGTGGTGGGACCGTTTTTGGGTCGTGCCGCTGCCGCCGTCAAAGCCCTGACCGAGCAGGCTCAGCCGTTCAGCGAGGCGCTGCTCGGTGACCTGGCGCTGGAAGATCAGCTGCTTGACCGGTCGCGCTACATCAAAGCTCTGGCGGTCGCGACCAAGCAGAAAGACATCGAGAAGCTCGCGACGCAACTCATCACGGCGCACTCCGCGACAGTGGATTGGCTGACCACCGTGCTCGCCGAGGACGCTCTCGGCGGTCCAGCTGCGCTGCAACGGACACCCGTGCAAGCGGCGGCCGGCTCAGTGGTGAAATTGGTGAACCTGCCGATCAACTGGTCCACCCGCGGTGTTGACCGCGCCGTCGAGGCGGTCCGGTCCAGTCGGCCGGCGCTCAAGGAGTTGGTCAACCGCGGCGCCCATGCCGGCGACGTGGCAGCCAGAGCGGCTGTCGCCGCCCGGGACGTCGCGTTGGAGACCGCGGAGAAGGTGATTCGCACCGACGGCAGCGAGGAGGCCGCTGACAAGCTGCACTCCACCCGTAGCCGGGTCGGCGTGCTGAACTCCGATGAGCTTCCGATCAAGGGGTACGACGACCTCGGCCAGACTCAAGCGGTGGCAGCGGTCAAAGAAATCAAAGATCCTGGCGACATTCGCGTGATCGTCGCCTACGAGGAGGCACACCGGAATCGGCAGCGGGTGGTTTCCGCCGCGCAAACCCGACTGGCCGCACTCGCCAAAGAGGCCATCAGCGTCAACTGACGCCGCCTCGCGACACAGATCAGCCTCGGGCGGTCCGACGGGTCCTCGACATCCCGTCGGACCGCCCGAGTGTCAGCTTTCCGGCCGCTGCCCACCGATTTCGTCCTGATACTTCTTGACCATGTGATCGATCGCCTGTAACTGCGTCTGGGCGAGGCCGTCACGCTGCTCGCTGGCGCGCGCCGCGGCGTCGATCGTCGGTTGCGCCAGGCCCTGGAAGTGTGGCATCACCTCGGCGGCGAACAATTCGGCGGACCGCCTGGTAGCTGCGGGGTTTGCCCATTCGTGCGCCATCTGCAGCATGCAACCGAACCCGCCGGACTGGTCCCATAACCGCTGCACCTGTGTGCGGGCGCGCTCAGGTGTGCCGATGACGCCGGCCTGGTTGTCGTTGATCATGTCGATCATCTCGTCGATTCGGTCGCCTGGCATGGTCATCTGCGGAAAGGCCGCCACCCGTTGGAAATACTGGAACCACGACTCGATGCCGAACCTGACGTCAGCGCGGGCCTGCTCCTCGGTCTCCGCGAGATGGAAGGGACCGACCAGGCTCCAGTCCTTGCGGTCGACGCGCGTGCCGAAAGCCGCGGCGCGTTCCTCGACGATGCCCCAGTGGTAGGCGAGCGCGTCGAATCCTTCGATCGTCAGCGTCGCTCCGATGGACAATAGGCCGATGCCGTGTTTGCCGGCCAGACGCGCACCGGTCGGCGACGCGACGGCGGCGACGGCCAGCGGGATGCCGCCGTCGGAATACGGCGCCAACTGCAGTCGGGCATCGAAAAGTTCGTGCGTGGCGGTCTTGGCGGTCACCGTCTCCCCCGCCAACAGCCGCACGACGATGTCGAGGTTGGCCTCAAGCAGTTCGCGGGTGTCGGTGGGGGTGAGTCCGATCATCGCAGAGTCGGTGGGCAGTGAACCGGGGCCCACTCCGCCGATGACGCGACCATGCGTGAGATGGTCGAGCAGCATCAGCCGGTCGGCCACCCACAGCGGGTTGTGGTACGACAAGGAAATCACCCCGGTGCCGAAACGAATCCGTTTCGCGCGCTGCGCGGCCGCGGCGATGAAAATCTCCGGCGAACTGATGATTTCGCTGCCCGCCGAATGATGTTCGCCGAACCACACTTCGTCGAAGCCGAGAGCGTCGAGGTGCTCGGTGAATTCGAGATCACGCTGCAACGCCAGCGTCGGGTTGGTGCCTGCGCGGTGAAACGGGGCGATGAAATATCCGAATCTGAGCTTCGCCATCGAGCTCCCCTTGCAGTCGAGTTGCTCCGAACCTAACGCTGTCGGCTGCGCGGGGGGAAGCAAACGCGTGGACCTGTGCCGGCACGCCACCGGGAAAGAGCTTCATCTCAAGGCTGCCTCAGGCCGGCCGCGCGCCGGGCGTTCGAACCACCATCGGCACGGCCGGAAAGCTGGCGGCCATTTCCGACCGCGATTTCCGCAGCGCGGCGGTGCCGTATCCTCGCTTGCGGTATTCCGGATGAATCCAGATGCGGACGTTGACCTCGCCGCCGACCAGCTCCCCGAAGACCATCCCCACCTTGTCGGCGCCTTCCAGCGCCACGAACCACGCTGCCTCTTCCGCCCAAACGCGTTCCAGCGCTGTGCGGATTTCGTCGTCGAGACTGCCGGCAGGCCCTCCCGAACCGTCCCCGGCAGCTCCGATCTCCTCGGTTCGCGCAGCGAAGATGTCGCGGTCGAGTTGGCCGTCGAACACGCGCAACGTCAGATCCTGTCCCGAGCTTGCCGGCCGCTCGTTCAGGGTGAAACTGAGCTGACTGTTGAGATCGTCGAGTTCGGCGGCGATCTTTCGCCGTGCGTTCTTCGTCAATTGGTCGAACGAAATTGCCATGACGGCCTCGCCGCCGAGTCGCGATGTGCCGAGCAGAGCCGCGATCGCCGTTACCGCGGCGGCCGTGTCCTCTGCTTCCACGATGACGTCGAGAATCTCATGCCGGCGTTCGAGCGCGCTGAACAGAGCGTCTGCAATCTCCCGGCGGTCGGCGGTGCGGTCGAGGTCCGTCATGCCGCAAGCCTAAGGGAGCACATGACGGAAGCAACTCGGGCGTTTTGGGATCGCTGCCGATATTTGCTGTGCACAGCGCCGCCGGGTGAACGCCTCTTGTCCTAGGCGGCGTCGCACCAAGCTCGGATATGGTTGAGAAAAGCCCACTCTCGAATGAGGCCGGTGAACTGCTGATGCGTTACAACCCTCCGCCGAACTGGCCTAAGCCACCCGAAGGGTGGGAGCCGTCAGCTGAGTGGTCGCCGGACCCGTCCTGGCCGCCACCGCCCACGGGTTGGCAGCTGTGGGTCGAGGACGCCCCGTCTTCGAGCAAAGCCACGTCGAAGCTCAGTCGCCTGGAGAACGCCAGCGATGACAGCGAGTACTTCGGCGATGACCGTGCTTGGTCAGAGGATTCCGGACGACTTTCGACTCGCGGCCAGATGAACGCCGACGCATCGGATGAGGCGCGCTCGCCGACCGAGGTGGCCGCTGAGGACTTGACGGGGCACCATGTGGGGCGTCGTGCCACCGTTAAATGGGACGACGAGCATCGGTATGACATTGGGACGATCGTTGCCGTCACTTCTGATGAATCGGCGATCAACGTGAAACTGGCCGGAGTAGAAACGCCGATCTCCTTTCCGCGGGAAGCGTCACGCCCCAGCCCGACCGATCCGCGACTGTTCGTGTGGAGTTGAACGGGCTCGGGCATGCGCCGTGATGGCATCATCGCTGTATGGGGTTGCTCTTCCGGCTGGCGGAGTTTCTCATTTTGGTGTTGCCGCTTGCCGGCATGATCATCGCTGCGGTCAAGGCCTTCACCGCCAACCGGCGCCGCGCCGCGGAATCACCGGATGCCCGACGGGCGGCAGTACCGGGCGGTGAGCAAGACGGCGCACCCGTGCGCTCCGCCGGCCAGCAGGCCGCCCAGTGGGCGTCGATCAGACGCGTCGTCGAGGAGCACCGTCGGACGGACGAGCGCTGGCTCGACTACGAACTCGACTTCGCCAAGCTGTTGGACTTTCCGCTGATGACCGATTTGCGCAATCAGCTCACGATGAACTTCCACAAAGCCAAACTGCGGGCCGAGTTCCTGCGACCGATCAAAGCCGAAGACCTGCTCGACGACCGCCTCGCGGCGGCGAATTATCTCGCCGCCGTCCAGGATTACGTCGCCGCTTTCAATGCCGCTGAGGCGGAGGCCCTCCGCAGACGCCGCAGCGACCTCTCCCGAGTCGATCAGCAACGAATTGTGCGTGCGCAGAGCCTCTTTCGAGTGGCAACGGATTTAGCAGCGACTCGTCAAGAGCGCCAACACGCCTATGACTGCGGGCGCAGAGAATTGGATGGCCTGATCGTTCTGCCGACTGCAGCCCAAGCCGCGATCGAGCGGGGAATCTCCGGTGAACTACCCGGGTAAGGGGCCAAGCCGGGTTGTCTCAGAGGCGGGTTCGCTGAGTTTGACGAGCATCTTGCCGATATTGGCTCCAGTGAACAGTCCGTTCAAAGCGTCGACGCACGATTCGATGCCTTGGAAGACAGTTTGGCGGTGCGCGATCAGCCCGTCCTGCTCCCATTGGTGGAGGGCGGCGAACGCCTCGTCGAAGCGACCCCACTGGTCGAGCGCGTTGAAGCCTTGCATCAGCGCGGTTTTCGCCAAGAGGTTGACGTAGTTGGCCGGCCCGGGATGCTCGCCGTTCAGGTAGCTGGAGATGACTCCGCACAGCACCACCCGTGCCTTCGGCGCCAGCCGACCCAGGACCGCGTCGAGGATCGGGCCGCCGACGTTGTCGAAATACACGTCGACGCGCGCGGGGCACTGCTGCTTGAGCCCTGCAGCAACGTCGTCATTTTTGTAATCGATGCACGCGTCGAAGCCGAAGTCCTCGACCACCGCCCGGCACTTCTCCGGCCCGCCCGCGATGCCTACTACGCGCGCGCCGGCGATCTTGGCGATTTGCCCGGCAACCGATCCGGTGGCACCGGCGGCCGCGGATACCACGACCGTTTCGCCGGGTTGCGGCCGGCCGATGTCGATCATTCCGATGTAGGCGGTCGCACCGGTCGGACCGTACACCGACATCACCGCCAATTGGTCGACCGAAGCCTTACCGGGAATTGGCGTGCTGAACAGGTCGTCGCGGACGATCACGTACTCCTGGAACCCTGTCAGCGTCGTGATCACGTCACCGACGGCGTAGGCGTCGCAGCGGGATGCGACGACTTCCCCGATCCCGGCAGCGCGTATCACCTCGCCCAGCTGCACCGGCGGAAGATATCCCGGCTGGTCGTCGAGCCACGTCCGGGCAGCCGCATCAACCCCCACGTACGTGGTGCGCACCACCGCTTCGCCGTCAGCGGGCTCCGTCGCCGGCACGGTGACCAACTCGATGTCACCGGCTCGGACCAGTCCACTTGGGCGGTGGCGTAGCACAATTTGGCGGTTCATCACCTCCGGCACAAAGCGAAACTACCGAAGGCCGTGGCCGCTTCGGAGGCAAAGTGATCAAAGACCTTATCTCGACAGAGCGTGCGCGTCTTCGAGCAGACGCCTCTGCAGCAAGTGCTCACCGGATGGTGGCGCGAGACCAACAGCCTCAATCTGTTACGCCAACACCCGGTGATCGGGATCGCTTCGCGGGGAGCGCCGCCTAAGCGGACTTCTCCAGTTTCGTGAGGAATTCGTGAGCGCGCTTGGCCCGATCGGAGTCTTGCGACTGCACCTCTTCGAAGAACGACACCACGTCGTCAAGACTTGCGTTCTTCGCGTCACGGATGTACTGGCCGTAGTCGTGGCCGGCTTTGAGTGAGTGGTACTGCAGTGAGATCAGGTCGAACTCGACGTCGCCAAAACCTGTTTCGCCCGTTGCCATGTTAAGCCCCTTTGATAGTTACGTCACGGACCCCTGACGCCTACCCGCCCTGGAAGCCGCTAAACCCGCCGGCGCTGGGCCCGGGTTAGATGTCCGCGCGCGCAAGCGCTGCGTGACTGCTTGTTCGGAGCGGTGCAGCTTGGCAAAGTATCCGGCATGGCAGTCACCGAGTCGCGCGAAGTCGTCATCGAAGCAACTTCAGACGAGATCATGGACGTGTTGCTCGACATCGAGACGCTGCCCGAGTGGTCGTCGGCGCACCAGACGGTCGAAGTACTCGCCCGCGACGACCAAGGCCACCCGAGCAAGTCTCGCCAAGTCGTCAAGCTCGTCGGTGTCAGTGACGAGCAGGAGCTGGCCTACACCGTGCACGACGACGGCGTCAGCTGGACATTGCTCAGCTCGAAGCAGCAGCGTGCGCAGGACGGTCGCTACACCCTGACACCCGAGGGCGAGCGCACCCGAGTTCGTCTCGATCTGACCGTCGACCTCGTCGCGCCGCTACCGGGTTTCCTGGTCAGAAAGGGCTCAAAAGGTCTAATGGACACCGCCACTGACGGCCTTCGCAAGCGGGTGCTCGAGGTCAAGAAGAGCGGTGACGCCTGAAAGCTCACTCGCCCGGCGGCGACCAGTGCACCACTTTCATTACGGTCATCTCGTCGAGCAGCTCGGGGCCGAACCCGAATCCGGTGCCACTGGCTCGTCGAGGTTCGGCTGCACCGCCCGGGGCGCCGCCGAACACCGAATTGATCTTCACGGTTCCCACCGGCAGCGTCCGCCAGGCTTCCTGCGCGTGCGCCATATCGGCGGTCAACACGGTGGCGGCCAGTCCGTAGCGATCGTCGGCGGCTTCGGCCAGCGCCGTCCGGAAGTCGGCGACGGCGCGCACCGGGGCGACCGGACCGAATGTCTCCTCTGCGAACACCAGCATTTGCGGTGTGCAGTCGGTCAGCACAGTAGGCGGGTAGAACGATCCTGGACCCGGCTGCGGCTCACCGCCGAGCCGGACCCGGGCTCCATTGCTCACCGCGTCGGTGACATGTCGGTGCACCTGGTCGCGCTGACGCTCGTCGACAAGCGGGCCGATCCGGTCGGCCCAGGCGCGGGCCTCGGACACCAGCGACTCGACGAAATAGTCGGCGACGGATTCAACGACGTAGATGCGCTCCACCGAAACGCAGATCTGTCCCGCATTGGCGAACGCACCCAGCGCGGCCTGTGCGGCGGCCCAACGCGGCTTGACCCCGGCGTCGATGATCAGTGCGTCGTTCCCGCCGTTCTCCAGTAGCGCCTTGGCGCCGCGGTCTGCGCAAGCCCGGGCGATCTCCCGTCCGGCGGCACTGCTGCCCACATGCGCGACGACGTCGACGTGCTGGGCGCAGGCCAGCCGGTCGCCGACGGTCGCGTCACCGTCAAGGATCTGCAGCACCCCGTCGGGCAGGTGCCCGGCCACCAGTTCGGCGAACCGCCGGCCGGTTCGTGGGCAGCGTTCGCTGGGCTTGTGCACCACGGTGTTTCCAGTGACCAGCGCGGCGCCCAGCAGCCCGGCCGCCACCGCGACCGGATCATTCCACGGAGTGAGCACCGCGACCACACCGCGCGGCTCAGGGATCATCAAATCCGTTGCCGCCCAACTGCCTTGCAGACTGCGACCGCGGTGCAGCGGGCCGAGTTCGGCGTACTGCACGAGTGTGCCGACGCCGGCCTGCACTCCGCCTACGGCATCTTCTTTGACTTTGCCGGTCTCTCGTTGGTTCAGCTCGGCCAGCTCGTCGGCGGCAGCCCGGACGGACTCAGCCGCCGCGCTGATAGCCGCGGCCCGCTCAGCGGCCGGGGTGCGGGCCCAGGCAACAGTCGCCCCGTGAGCCCGAGCGATGGCCTCTCGGCAGGTTGCGTCGTCGGCGACGGGCACTCGAGCGACGGGATCGCCTGTGCGGGGGTCTTGCACGGTCAATTCCAAGGTTTGCGACACAAAGTAGGTGTTACCCCGCACCGAAAGGTTCGACACCAGCGCACAGTCGGGCGGCGGATGCGTGGTTGACAGCGGCATAAGGAACTGCGAACGGGCTGGGGATAAACTTCTGAAGTCTTCAGTAAACGCGCAGGACAGGAGTGTACTTTCCATGGCCGTCACCATCGAAGCTGACGCAGAGGCCCGATCACCGTTCGAGCAGGACGTTGTTGCAACGCGGCAATACTTCGACAGTTCGCGCTTCGACGGCATCATCCGTCTGTACACGGCCCGCCAGGTTGCCGAGCAGCGCGGCACGATCCCCACCGACTACACCGTGGCGCGAGAGGCGGCGAAGGCTTTCTACCAACGCCTGCGGGAGTTGTCCGTCGACGGCAGGAGCATCACCACCTTCGGTCCCTACTCGCCGGGACAGGCCGTGACCATGAAACGCATGGGCATTGAAGGCATCTACCTCGGGGGGTGGGCGACCTCGGCGAAAGGGTCCACCACCGAAGACCCGGGACCAGATCTGGCCAGCTATCCGCTGAGCCAGGTGCCGGAGGAGGCGGCCGGGTTGGTGCGTGCCCTGCTGACCGCCGACCGCAACCAGGAGTATCTGCGTCAGCGCTTGACCGAAGCGGAGCGGGCGGCGACCCCAGCGACCGACTTCCGGCCGTTCATCATCGCGGACGCCGACACCGGCCACGGCGGAGATCCGCACGTGCGCAACCTGATTCGTCGATTCGTTGAGGCCGGGGTGCCGGGCTACCACATCGAGGACCAACGGCCTGGCACCAAGAAGTGCGGCCATCAGGGCGGCAAGGTGCTGGTTCCTTCCGATGAGCAGATCAAACGGCTCAACACCGCCCGTTTTCAGCTCGACGTGATGCGCGTCCCGGGCATCATCGTCGCGCGCACGGACGCCGAGGCCGGCAACCTGATCGACAGCCGTGCCGACGAGCGGGATCAGCCGTTCCTGCTGGGTGTGACCAACCTGAAAATTCCGTCGTACAAGTCGTGTTTTTTGGCGATGATGCGGCGCTTCTATGAGCTGGGTGTGCAGGAGCTGAACGGTCATCTGCTGTACTCGCTGCCTGACGGTGAGTACGCCGCAGCGGACGCCTGGCTGCAACGCCACGGCGTCTCCGATCTGATCGCCCAGGCGGCCGGGTCCTGGCGTGAAGACGGGGAACAGTCGATCGACGCCCTTTACGACAAGGTTGAGTCGCAATTCGTCGCGGCCTGGGAAGACGACGCGGGTTTGGCGACGTTCGCCGAAGCGGTCGCCGAGGCGCTCGAGTTCGGGGAAAGCGAGGACGAACCGGTTGCGATGAGCGCCGCGGAGTGGCGGCGGTTCGCCGAGCGTGCCTCGCTGTACTCCGCCCGGGAGAAGGCGAAGGAATTGGGTGTCGAGGCAAGTTGGGACTGCGAGCTGGCCAAGACGCCCGAAGGCTACTACCAGGTTCGGGGCGGAATCCCCTATGCCATCGCCAAATCGCTGGCCGCAGCCCCGTTCGCGGACCTGCTGTGGATGGAGACGAAAACCGCGGACCTCGTCGACGCCCGTCAATTCGCCGAAGCCATCCACGCTCGGTTTCCCGGAAAGATGTTGGCCTACAACCTGTCTCCGTCGTTCAACTGGGACACCACCGGCATGACCGACGAGGAGATGCGGTCCTTCCCGGTGGAGTTGGGCAAGATGGGCTTCGTCTTCAACTTCATCACCTACGGCGGGCATCAGATCGACGGGCTGGCCGCCGAAGAGTTCGCCACCGCCCTGCGCGAAGACGGCATGCTCGCGCTGGCCCGGTTGCAGCGTCAGCTGCGCCTGGTGGAGTCGCCGTACCGCACGCCGCAGACGCTGGTCGGCGGACCCCGCAGTGATGCCGCGCTGCTGGCATCCTCCGGACGCACCGCCACCACCAAGTCGATGGGCGAAGGGTCCACTCAGCATCAGCACCTGGTACAGACCGAGGTGCCGCGGAAGCTCCTCGAAGAGTGGCTGGGGATGTGGAGCGAGCATTACCGGCTCGGCGAGAAGCTGCGTGTGCAGCTCCGGCCGCAGCGCGCCGGCTCGGAGCTGCTCGAACTCGTCATCTTTAGGGAAGGCAGCGGAGCAGAGGAGAAACTGGCCAACGTCATCTTCGCTCAGTTCCAGGACCGGCACGGCAGCCGCATCCTGACTGTGCGCGATCAGAACACCTACGCTGGGCAGCTGCGCCAGAAGCGGCTGATGACGCTGATCCACCTCTGGCTGGTGCACCGCTTCAAAGCCGACTGGGTGCATTTCGTGACGCCCACCGAGGACAACCTGTATCAGACCGAGAAGATGAAATCGCACGGTATCTTCAGCGACGTTCATCCAGAGGTCGGCGAGATCATCGTCGCCGAGGTCAATCGCCCCCGCATCGAGGAACTGTTAGCGTCCGATCACGACGCGTTGCAAAAGTTGATTCGCAAAGAAGCCTAACGGCCTGAACAAATGGAAAGGCAACCGCGCTCGAGGTGAGCACGGTTGCCTTTCGCTCTGCCCTCAGGGGACGTTGACGCAAACGCCGCCCGCGCAGCCACCGCCGCCGCCGGGTCCACCGCCGCCGCAACCTACACCGGGCACACAGCCGCCGCCGCCGCCGGGTCCACCGCCGCCGTTGGCACCGCCGGGCACGCCGCCACCGCCGCCGCCTGGTCCGCCGCCCCCGGTCGGTCCGCCGGGCACCCCGCCACCGCCACCGCCGGGTCCGCCGCCGCCGGTCGGTCCGCCGGGCGCCCCGCCACCGCCGCCGCCCGGTCCGCCTCCACCGGGAGCAGGCGGCGTCGCTGACGGCGCCGGACTACTCGTGGTGATGGTGGTTGTGCTCGTGGTGGTTGTCGGCCCGCTTTTGCTGCTATGGCCACAGCCGACCGCAAAAGCAAGCACGGCGAGGAAGCCGAACAGCGCGACGGTCAATTTTGCTACAAATTTCATCAGCCCTCAACTCTCGTCAACGAACCGACTAGCAGTACCCGCGATGTGCGACAACAAAACGTGGCAGCGCCAGTTCCCATAACGTCCGTACTTCGCGCGGAAAACGCTAGTTTGCAAGCGTTTTCGCGTTGTCCTGATCAGACTCACCCCACCGAGGCAAAGCGACTTCCGCGGCGAACAGTAGTTACTGTATTGCGCGACGGAAACGTGCCTTTTCAGGGTCTTCGCGGTAATTGAGCCCTGATCAGCGGCGCGATCATTTCTGCCATGTACTCATGCCCGGCGTTGGTGGGATGCACACCGTCGGGGCCGATGAGACTAGGCCGGTCGACGAACCAGTGCTCGGCGATCGGGTCGACATAGGCCGCGTCTGCAGCTGCGGCCTGACCGCTGACGATGTCGTCGACTTGCAAAACCTCACCGGGCGGATCGGCGGTCGGCCAGGGCGGCCCGATCACCAGGAGTCGCGCCGACGGCGCAATGCTGCGCGCAAGATCGAAGCTCGAGCGGACTTTCTCGGCCAAGAATGCGGGATCGACACCTTGGTCGTTGCGAGATCCGAAAAACACCACCAGGCCGTCATTGGGGTGGACCGCACGGGCGGTCAGGTCCTCGAACATGCTGCCGTGATCACCGAGCACCGCGTAACCGGCCCGGCCCTCAGAAGCGACGTCGGGTGCTACCTGCACGCCCTGGCGAGCGAGCGTCTGCCATGTCCGCGCCGTCCATGCTTCTGGCCCCAGTCCGCCCTCATCGGTGCCGGTGGTGTAGGAGTCACCGACTACCGCAACGTGGGCTACCGGCGAGCCGAAGCTCGACAATGTCACCGGATGTATCGCCGCCGGTGCCGACGAGCTATTGCCGAGCGCGCCGCTTAGCAGAAAGAGCGAGAAGACGACAGCGGCCATTCGGCCCATTGCTACCTCCACTCACGCGACTTCGTCGGTCAAGGGTCAAGCGGCATCGTACGAGTAACCTCGACTTCGAAGTCTGTTATCTCCTCAATCACCTAGCCGAAGATAATCAGCTTCTGTGGGACTGGTGCTCGGTCAACGGTACAGGCGGTGAATTTAGGTTTGCCAGACCAGCTTTGGCTTACAAAGCACTCCCCCACGACAGTTCAGCCCGCGCGCACCGACATCGCCTTCCGCGTCTCACGGGTCTCGCGGATGTCGAGGGCACCGTCGATCGACTGCAGCTTGCCTTTCACCGGGTCAACCGCGGGTGCGTGCGCTCTGAGGTTCCTGACGTCGACCAATCTGCGCATCCACCGGCGAGCCGGCTCTTCCACCGTGTAATACAGCACAGCCGCGGCGGCGGTCGCGCCGGCGAGCAGGCCGACGACGAGCGACTTTCCGGCAAAGCCGTGCAGGGTGAGCTCGAATTGTTCGGCGGTCCATATCCACGACGTGTGCACCAATTCGTGCACCATGTACAGGCAGAACGAGATTTGCCCACCGAATACCATCACCCGGGTGGACAGCAGCCACGGAAGACTCCCCGTTCCGATCGCCAGCGTCATGACCAGCGGCACGAACAGCACGTCAACCAGCCCGCCGCTGTCCTGCACGCCGGTGATCGGATAGGCGTCGAACAGGTACATCAGGCCCACGATCGAAGCGATCAGCAGCGTGGACACGAACCCGGCAACCAGCTGGACCCGGTCGGTCAGGCGCAACCGCCCTACCCCGACGCTGATCAGCGCGCCGGCCGTGAATTGCATGACGATGCGCGGCAGCCAACTCCACGGCGTGTAGAACTGCCCGCTCGTCAGCAACAGCAGCACCGGAGGCAGCGAAGCGACGAAGCCCAGCCACATCAGGGTGCGGGCCCTGGTCACCTGGGCCATCCGGAAGATCACCAGTACCAACACGCCGAACAGCAGATAGGCCAACCATTCAGCGCTGATCGACCAGGCGGGTCCATCCCAGCTCGATCCGTCGAAGTACGGCTGAAACCACAATTGCATAAGCAGGATCTGGCGCACATAGCTGATCGCCGTGAGTTGAGCGACGTTTTCCGACGGCACATGACCGACGTGCAGCGTGAAAATCACCCACAGCGCCGCCACATGCAGCGTGACCAAATAAACCGGCCAGACCCGGGCCAGCCGCAGCCACAAGAAGTGCACGATCGCCCGGGTCGACCAGGACCATCCCATTCGGTCGAGATAGTTCCAGGTCAACACGAACCCACTGAGAATGAAGAACAGGTCGACGCCTTGGGCGCCGCAGTTGAGCACGGGCGCGAGCGCATCGCTGAAATCGGGTGCCGCTTCCCACAGCAGCGGCCGGAAATGGAACAGCACGACCCAGAGCGCGGCGATGACGCGAAGACCGGTGAGGGCCCTGATCTCTCCGCTGCGCACAACACTCTTTCTCTTAGGAGCCTGCGGTTCACACCTGCCGCCGGGTCGGCTGATCGGCCGGCCACCTCCACACTGCAGCGTTGGAGACGGTATCAGTGAATCGAGCCGACGACGCATTGGCAACGCGGTGTCAACGGTTACGACTCGGTAAGCGCTCGCCGGCGATCTCCTCGGCGGCGCGGCGCGCGGCCGGGCGCCACACAGGAAGTTGTGCTCATAGGCACATAAACGTCGCAGTGATGTTCGGCGGCGTCGGTTTTGAAGTCCGTTCTCACCAAAGGTTTAGTACCTGCTCCCCGACGCCTTAAATTCGCGGATTAGCGTTAACGACATTGAGGTAATACTCAACCGTCCGCGGCGCCAGGCGCCACCTGAGAAGCGAGGCCGTCATGACCATCTCGATCGATTCGGCCGCTTCAGGACGTCCCGCTTTCGTGTGCGACGGGGCTCACGTTCGTGCGCAGTATCGCCACCTGGCCACCGTGGTCACCGTCAGCGGCGCAATCGACTTCGAGAACGTCGACCAGGTCAGCCGGTACAGCAGGCGCTTCGTTCTGCAGGACAAGCCGTTTGTCTTGGACTTGCGCGGTGTGGACCACTTTGCCGCTCAAAGCCTGACGCTGCTGCAGCAGATCGACGAAGACTGCCGGATGGCCGGCCTCGAGTGGGCGTTGGTTGCTAGTCCCACAGTCAGTCGGGTGCTGCGAATCGCCAACGAAGACAACACGTTCGTTGTCGCGGCGTCGGTGCATGAAGCGCTGCAGAGCTTCGCCGACGGCATCTCCGCCCGCCGCCGGTTGCTGCTGCCCTTGCTGAGTAAGACCGCCTGAAGTTTCGGCTCAGCCGAACCCGATCCGATACAGCCTCATTCACCGTCGCGCGGCCGCACCGGCCAACGTTGCCCGATAGCATCGCCGGCCTACAGGCAGACTGTGCTTGTGGAAACCGTTGAATATGCCCCGGGCCGGTTGGTTGACCTTTCCGGTGACCTGAGCCGGCGCACCGTATTGATGTGGCACGGTCAGCAATCCAGCGCTCGCACTGCCATGCGCCCCTTGGCGACGCTGGTCGCCGAACACGGTCTGGGAGTGATGGTTCCTGACTGGGATTCCCACGGCGAAGACGGCGGACGCGGGGATCTGCTTGCCTCAGTCAAGTACTTGACGGAACGGGTCAACCCCTCCGACGGTGTGGTGCTGGTCGGCTGGTCGCTGGGAGGTCTGGCGGCGGCGGGGTTGACCATTCACGCGCGTGAGCACGCAATCGAACTGCTGCACACCGTGTGTCTGGCCGGCGCGTTCATTGGCGCCGACCCGCTCTCAGGTGACCGCCCGGAAGAAGCGTTGCCCGGCAATCCGAGGTCCTCGCCGTTCCTGCTGCTGCACGGTGTGGCCGACGACGTTCTTCCGGTCGAGGTGAGCCGGTCCTTCGGCGCCGTCCTCGAGCGCAACAGCTGGCCGGTCGAAGTCGTCGAGCTCGCCGCGGATCACGGCTCGATCGCCGGCGCCACTTATGACTGGGCAGCGGACCGCTACATCGCGGCCACCGACTCCGGATCATTGGCCGTCGCGGCTGACGTGGCGGCGCGCATCGCGGGCGTGGCGCGCCGCTGACGGTCAGTGCGTCGACTCGCGGCCGTCCTCCTCGTCGCTCTCGAAGCCGACGTCGAGGCGTTGCTCGGGCCGCCGGGTCTCGGAGCGCAACTTCTCGGTGTAGAACAACTTGTCCCCTTCGATCAGCGGCGGCTGCACGATGCTGCGCGGCCACATGCCTTTGGTACGGACCACATCGGCTTCGATGGCATAGATGATCAGGGTGGCCTGTAGCGCCAGCCAGGACAAGAGTCCGATCACTACGCCGAAGAATCCGGCGACGGCTTGGGCATGGCGCAGCTGGTGAGAGATGATCGCCCCCGCCACAGTCAGCAGGAGCTGCCATCCGATGGCGCTGACGGCGGCACCCGGCAGCATGGCCCGCGTAGGCACGGTGCCGGCCACCGTCACCCGGAACAGTGCCAGGAAGAAGCCGAAACCCAGCACTATCCCGACGACGATGCTGACGGCTCGTGCCGGTAAGCCGTGGAATCCCAAGGAATTGGCCGCGCGCGCTGCCGCGCCGGAGGCACCGGTAACCAAAACGATCAACGCCAACACCAGCAACCCCGCGATGGTGCGGGCATAGCGGGGCGCGAAGCCCGGCCAGTCCACTTTCGGGACGGCCCACACGGTATTCAGCGCGTTCTGTAGTCCGTTGGCGAATCCGCGGGCACCGTATAGAGCGCCCAGCACGCCCACAGTCAGCGACACCGTGGTGTGGCCGAAGCTCGCCACGCCGAGCTGTTGGTGCAGTTGGCCCCCGATGATCGGAAACTCGGCGAACGCGGAGTTCACCAAACGTTCCTGAAGCTTGGGGTGCGCTCGCAGCACCGCGCCCAAGACAGCGGTCAAGGCCAGCAGCAGCGGGAACGTGGCGACGAACGAGTAGTACGCCAGTAGCGACACGAGGTTGCCGCCCTGATCGTCACCGAACTTCTTGATGACTGCGATCGGGAAACCCACCACCGGGTGGCGTTGTTGCCAACCATCGAATCCGCGGGCCGCTCGCTCAATTGGATTCACCGATGGACCCCTGCACGTTAGTTGGACGGACGCCTACATTCTGTCCATTTCTGCGCGGCGCGTCGCGATTGCACGTTCAATCGCCGGTGCCGGTCTCTTTGTGACCCGGTAAGCTGCTGTTTTATGGCGGCGAAGAAGGTGACGGTGTGCAGGTCGGCGTTCGCCGCAGCTTTCCTGGTCGCCGGCTGTGCTGCTTGGCCGGGCACCGCCACCGCAGACCCCTCCACCCCGCCGCCCGCGCCCGCGCCCGCGCCGAAGGCAACGATCGATCACGACGGCGCCTTCAAGGTGGGCGCTGACATCGCGGCCGGAACATACAGCTCGGCCGGACCGGTCGCCGGTAAGACCTGCTACTGGAAGCGGGTGGGCGGTCTGAGCGGCGGCGAAACCGTCGACAACGCCATCAGCAAGAAACCGCAGGTGGTACAAATCGACCCCGGCGACAAAATCTTCAAAACCGACGGGTGTCAGCCGTGGCAGATGACGGACGCGGCGAACGCGCCGCCGGACGTCCCGCCGTCCGCCGCGGAAGCGCAGTTGCGCGGAGACCTCAACGACCTGAACGGGCGCGCCGGTCAGGCCGGCGTGCCGCCGCTGCCTGCGCCCTGACCGCTTCAGCGGGCTCGTTTCGACTGCGCTTTTGCCTCCCGGAGCTGATCGGCGGCCTCCCGGCTGGCTTGTTGCGCCTCGCCATAGTTCTGTTCGGCGATCCCGAGCTCCCGCTCAGCTGCGCGCAGGCTCGAGCGGGCTTGGTCCTGCCGCGAACGGGCAGCGGCCAATTCGGCGCGCCGCTCGGAAAGCGATTTGTCGGCCTTCGACTTGGCGTGCTCGGCGGCGGCCACCACCGCGTTTAACTTCTCCTGCCGTTCTCGCGCGGCCCGCAACCGGTTTGCGCCCTCCCGTTCTGCGGCCTGTGTCGCGGCGGACGGAGTGTTGGTATCCGGTTTTTTGACGGCCGGTTTGGCGACCGCCTGCGCCGGCCGGCTTCTGCGCTTTTCGTCCCGGCCATTGCCGATTACCGGTGCCGCGTGGCCGAGCGCGCCGAAACCGGACCAGCGCTCCGGCCTGGTCAACCGGCCCAACGTCGCACGAATGTGGGGGTCGGCGATCGCCGCCTGCAATGTGGCGCCGACGTCGTCGCGGATCGCCGCCGACGGATTGGGCACCTCCGCAGCGTCGAACGCGGCCCGGGTCAGCTCGTCGACCAGTTTGCGCTGCTCTGCTGACAGGTCGCGAATCTGGTCACCGTCCATGGCGGAGTGCGCGGCACGCAAGCGGTCACCGAGGTCGCCGAGGCGCTGACCGGCCTCGCGGTGTCCGATCGCCAGGCGGTTGACGATCCAAGCAGCTGTCGTCGGCTTGTTGGTGACGGAAATGCGCCGGGCCGTGTCCCGGTCCCCGCGCTGCTTGGCCGCGGAGCTCAACTTGGTGCGCAACGCGATGAAACGGTCGGGTTTGGCCCAGTAGAGCTCGTCGAGATCGATGTCGGCCATGACGGGTCAGCACGCTACAGCGGCCGAGGCCACCCTCACACGTACGCGACTACCACCGACAGAGCGGCCACGCATAGCGCCCCGATGCCGCTCAACAGCAGCAGTGAGCCGAGCGCCGCCAGCTTGTCTTCATGACTCGCCTTCTCGCCGGAGAGCACCCGAACATTTTTGGGCAGATGACGAACCACCCCGCTCCAGGACGTCCGCGATGTGGCCCGCTTGATCCCGGTCGGATCCTCCTCGTTGCGTTGATGCGGTGCGGCGCCGGTGCCGTTGGCGAACAGCACGAATCCGACCGCGAGCAAGATCACGCCCACGACGAGAAGCACTACGGCGAGCGCGATCATCGTGTCTTTCTCCTTCTGCGTTGCGAATAGTCGAGCGTTGCCCGGATGGCGCCTGTTCAAACGTCGCGGCCCCAAGCCGGATCCCTGTCACCTGCCGGACGGCGACGCCGCACCTCACCCGCAGTTTCAGTTCGTAATGAGAAATATTGCGGGACAATCGATTTCGTCTAGCTTAAAAACTCGAACAAAGTAGTCCTCGACGCACCGACGGGCGCCTCGGCCCCGACGTCGGTTGCGCAGCTGCTTCACACCGGAGCAATGAAGTCAGAGGTGTAGAACTCAGCCGGACTCTGGGAGTGCTCGGCCGGCCGCTGAACATTTACCCACACGCCGGTCGTGCCCGGGCGGATGTGGTCCTGCACGTTCGCCGATCCCGAGCCGGCGCCGTCGGTGTTCAAACTGCCGGCCGCGGTGCCCGGATCACCCGGGCCGCAGGTGCTTGCGGACGGTCGAGGCACCTGGATGAGCAAGACGTCATAGTGCGCATCCGGCGATCCGCTGATCAGTGTCACATTTGCAGTTACGCTCGACCCGGCACTGGTGATCAAGGCGAGGGCTGTGCCGAAGCCGGGCGTTGGCACCGGCAGATTCTTGCTGAAGTCGCAGCCTCGTTCGACTCCGCGAAGCGGCACCCTGGTGGCAGCGGCGGCATCGGGTGCAACGCACAGCGCCACCGGGAACGTCGAGAGGCTGATCACAGCCGCGGACTTGGCCAGCCATGCCTGTGTGAACATCGGCGCCACCTCACTGTCGGTTGATGATTGCGTCCCGCGCCGACCGTCAACGGACCTCCGGCCGCGAACGTCAACGCATAGAATCATTTTCGTATTACCCCATTTTGGGTAACAACAGCACGCTTCCGCGGAATTTCATCAGGTGAGAAAGTGGTAACGAATAGTGCCGGCAATCGAGAAAGTGAAGGATGTCGCGGCTTCGCTGATGTCCGACGACGGGGATGCTGACCCCGGCCGCCGAAGAGCGTATCGCCGCCGCGTTCGCTACGGCCTGCTGGCAATGCTGATGGTCGTGGCGGTATTCGGCGCGGCACAGCTCGCGTCCTCGCCGCACTGCTCGAACGCCGACTGCTCCCCCGCGGCCGTCGGGCGCGAGGCGAAGGTCCCGGCTCAGGTGGCGATCACACCGAGTCTCAACGCGACAAACGTCGAACCCGTGGCGCAGGTGTTGGTCAGCGCCAGAACCGGGACGTTGACCGACGTGCAGATGGTCAACGATCAGGGCAAGCCGGTCGCAGGCGTCATGACGCCGGACAACACCGTCTGGAAGCCGACCGTGCCGCTGGGCTACGGCCGGACCTACAAACTGACAGTCGCCAGCCGTGGACCCAGCGGTGTTTCGGCCACCCAGGTGTCGTCGTTCGCCACGCTGCAGCCACCCAACCAGACCAAGGTCTCCTTCACCACCACGTCGGAGTCCGCTCTGCGAGACGGCGGCACTTACGGAATCGGCACGGTGGTCGTCGCGCACTTCGATGAGCAGGTCGGTGATCGCGCCGCCGCGGAACGCCAACTGGTGGTGACCACCAACCCACCGGTGCCAGGCTCTTGGTTCTGGGTTGACGACCAGAACGTGCACTGGCGACCGGAGCACTACTACGCGCCGGGAACGACGGTCACTGCGGAAGCGAAAATCTATGGTCTTCCGGTCGGCAACGGCTTATTCGGGCAAGAAGATACCAAGGTGTCGTTCCGCATCGGAGACGCTCACGTATCAGTGGCCGACGACGCCATCAAACAAGTAAGTGTCTTCGATAACGGCGCCCTGGTCCGCACCATGCCCACGTCCATGGGGATGGGGGGCACGCAGACGATCGGCGGGCAAACGTTGTCGTTCTGGACGCCGCCGGGCATCTACACCGTGCTCGACAAAGGCAATCCGGTGATCATGGATTCGTCGACCTTCGGGCTGCCCAAGAACTCGCGTCTGGGCTACCGCGAAACCATTAACTACGCGACCCGGATCAGCACCGACGGGATCTATCTGCATGAGCTGGACTCGACCGTCTGGGCCCAGGGTCACACCGATACTTCACACGGCTGCCTGAACCTCAACGGGGACAATGCCAAATGGTTCTACGACTTCTCCCAGCCCGGTGACGTGGTCGAGATCCGCAACACCGGAGGCCCGCCGGTGCAACTGGCGCGAAACGGCGACTGGACGCTGCCCTGGGCGCAGTGGACTCAGGGCAGCGCGCTCAAACCGTCGCGCTGAGGGCCGGCTGCCAGTTGGCCGAACGGCAAGAATTGGTCCACTTTCTTGTGAGAGTCGATTATTGATGAGTGCGTTGGCAGCTACCCCGCTCGTGTCTGGTCCGCGGGTCAGTGTCCGGCGTCGAATTCGATGGGCAGGGTGGTTGGTCCGGTGATCCCGACTAGGGGCTTCCACGGGGCGGGGCCGGTGCGGTGCGGGTTGGGCATCCGCTGAGTGATGACGCGTAGGGCTTCGGCGAGTTCGAGTCGGGCCAGGTGTGCTCCAAGACAGTAGTGAATGCCGCCGCCGAACGTCAGCATGGTCGCTGGCCCCTCGCGGGTGATGTCGAGGCAGTCGGGGTCGTCGTAGATGGCGGGGTCGCGGTTGGCGGCGGCCGTATTGACGATTACCAGCGTGCCGGCCGGCAGCCGCACGCCGCCGAGTTTGACATCCTCGACTGCCTTGCGCATGGTGGCGAACACGACCGGGCTGTGGCGCATGAGTTCCTCAACTGTCTGCGGTGCCAGCTCGGGATGCTCAGCGAGCAGGGCCCACTGCTGGGGATGGTCGCACAAATCGCCTACGGCGGCGGCCAATTGATTGCGGGTGGTGTCGGTGCCCGCCATCAGCAGGCCTCCGGCGAGCATGCGCAGCTCGTCAGCGCTAAGCCGATCCCCGGCGTCTTCGGCGCGAATCAGCTGCGACATCAGGTCGTCGGTGAGATGGTGACGCCGCTGGGCGACCATGTCGTCGATGTAGGCGTCGAGTTCGTCGAAGGCAGCCATGATGACCGCCGCGTGGTCGGCGACGTTCCAGGTAAAGGTCTTGAAGATGTCGTCGGCCCAGTCGGAGAACAGTTGCCAGTCTTGGCGCGGTGCGCCGAGCAACCCGCAGATGATCGGAATCGGATACCGGCGTGCGATGTCGGAGACCACGTCGCAGCGCCCGGTGCTGGTCAGCGGGTCGACCAGCTCGGTGATTACCTCGACGATCGTGGTCTGTAGCCGTGCGGTCGACCGTGGTGTGAACGCCTGGGAGACGAGTCGGCGCAGCCGATTGTGATCGGCGCCGTCCCGGCTTAACAGACCCGAGGTGACCTTGTCCCACAGCCGTCCGGAGGTAATGCCTTGTGCCGCGAGGGCATGTCCCTTCGGCATGCAAAACCGAGGATCCCGCAAGACGGTCCGCACCAGCTCATAACCCAATACCTCAGGCCCGTGCGGCCCCAGCGCAATCGACCCCTGCAGCCGGGCCTGCCGGATGAGCTGGTGCGCATCTTCGGGGTTTCGGGCGTGCTCATAGGCGATGGCCGGCAACCGAGCATCAAACACGGTCGGGCTGGTGGCGTCGATGGTGTCGACGGTCATGGTGCCTCCTGGGAGTCGTCCGAGTCGACTATCCGGCGCCACGGCGGCAAGACCATCGGTCAGAACGCGTAGATCTGCGCGATCGGGGGTCGTAGATACGCGTTCGGCCGGCTGCGATCTGCGCGTTTGCGCTGATGTTTTGCGCTACGCGCTGCGCGCATGCTGGCTAGCATGAGCGAGGTTGAGCCGTGCGCACAGACGCCGGTGCTGAATTGGAGCGAGCTGGGCGTGAGCGAGCTGCCGACCGGAACGGTGACGTTGCTTTTGGCCGACGTCGAGGGCTCCACGCGGCTGTGGGAGACCCAACCGGAGGAGATGACCGCCGCGATTGCGCGGCTGGATCGCACCGTGTCTGACGTCGTGGCCGGCCATCACGGAGTCCGCCCGATCGAGCAGGGTGAGGGTGACAGCTTTGTGGTTGCGTTCGCCCGGGCCAGCGACGCGGTGGCCTGCGCGCTGGAGTTGCAGCGAGCGCCGTTGGCCCCGATCCGGCTGCGGATCGGGATGCATACCGGTGAGGTGCAGCTGCGCGATGAGGGTAACTACGCCGGTCCGACGATCAACCGCACCGCGCGGCTGCGCGATTTGGCCCACGGCGGACAGACGCTCCTATCGGGCGCGACCGAGCCTTTGGTGGTCGATCGGCTCCCGCCCGATGCCTGGCTGACCGATCTGGGCACCCACCCGTTGCGTGATCTGCCCCGCCCGGAGCGGGTGGTGCAGCTGTGTCATCCCGACCTTGTCAACGAGTTCCCGCCCCTTCGTCTATCCAGCGCCGTTGTCTTGACCCGTCTTCCGGTGCAGCTGAGCAGTTTCGTGGGCCGCGACGCGCAGCTGATTCAGCTCCGCGAGCTGCTGGCGCAGAACCGGGTGGTGACGTTGACCGGTGCGGGCGGGGTGGGCAAAACCCGGCTGGCGATCCAGGTCGCCGCCCAGCTGGCCGGCGAATTCGGTGGCGGGGTGTGGTATGTGGACCTGGCGCCGATCACCGACCCCGGGCTGGCGGCCGTGACGGTGGCGCGTGCACTGGGGCTGCCCGACCAACCCGGACGGTCCACCATGGACAGCCTGCTGAGGTTTGTTCGCGACCGTCAGATGCTGATGGTGCTGGACAACTGCGAGCATCTGCTGGATGCCAGCGCCGAGGTGGTGGTCGCGCTGCTCAGTGGGGCGCCGCGGCTGACCGTGCTCGCCACCAGCCGTGAGGCGATCGGGGTGGCCGGTGAGGTGAACTGGCGGGTGCCCTCGCTGTCGCTGGTCGACGAGGCGATCGAGTTGTTCGCCGATCGGGCACGGCATGCCCGCCCCGGTTTCAGCCGCACAGGTGACAACGCCGCGGCGGTGAGCGAGATCTGCGCACGCCTGGATGGCGTGCCGCTGGCCATCGAGCTGGCTGCCGCGCGGGTAGGGAGTTTGTCGCTGGCCGAGATCCTCGACAGCCTGCATGACCGGTTCCGGCTGCTGACCGGTGGTGCGCGCACCGCGGTACGCCGCCAGCAGACCCTGCGCGCCTCGGTGGACTGGTCGCATGCGCTGTTGACCCAGCCGGAACGGGTGTTGTTCCGCCGGCTGGCGGTGTTTCTGGGCGGCTTCGATCTCGACGCTGCCCGGGCGATCGCCGGCGGTGGCGGCGTGGAGCGTTTCCAGGTGCTCGATCAGCTGAGCCTGTTGGTGGACAAATCGCTGGTTGTCACCGACGAAAGCGGGGGCCGAACCCGCTATCGGCTGCTAGAAACGGTGCGCCAGTACGCCCTGGAAAAGCTCGGTGAATCCGGCGAGGCTGACGCCGTGCGGACGCGCCACCGCGACCACTACACAGCGCTGGCCGCCCTGCTCGACGCGCCAGCAGGCGGTGACTACGAACGGCGTCTTGAGCAAGCAAACCTCGAGATCGACAATTTGCGCGCCGCCTTTGGTTGGAGCCGCGAAAACTCCGACATCGAACACGCCTTGGCGCTAACGTCCTCGCTGCAGCCAATGTGGCAAGCGCGGGGCCGCCTCCGGGAAGGGCTGACCTGGTTCGACACCGCCCTGACCGACCTTAGCGCGCACCAGCCTGGGGTGGCGCCCGCAGTGCGGGCGCGGGCCCTCGCCGACCGAGCCCTGCTATCCACCTGGATGGGCGGATCCGACGCCCTGGAGCAGGCTCAGCAAGCCCTGGCGATCGCACGCGAGGTCGACGACGCTGCCCTGCTGGCTCGCGCACTCACCGCCTGCGGCTACATCGCCGCCTACAGCGGCGAGACAGCAGCAACATACTTCGCCGAGGCAATCGGCCCGGCCCGGGCGTCGGGCGATCGGTGGCGGCTTAGCCAGATCCTCGCCTCGCAGGCGGCCGGCGCAATCCTGGCGGGTGACCCGATCGCGGCGCGTGCGCCCGCTCACGAGGGGTGCGATCTCGCCGACGCGATCGGAGACCGGTTCACTTCGCGCCGGTGCCGCAGCGGCCTCGGCGTAGCACAGTTAAATCAGGGCGATCTAGCCGGTGCCGCTGCGCAGTTCCGCGAGATCGCTGCCGAGGCCGAGACAGCTCACGACGAGATCTTCAGGGTGGACAGCCTCACATTCCTGGGCGTGGCACTCGCGTTCCAGGGCAAGACAGATGCGGCCAAGGCGGCCGCCGACACGGCCATCGAGGCCGCCGACGAGTTGGGCGGATTCAAGGCGGGCTACGCGTATGTGGCGTTGGCTATCACCGCCCTGGCCGCCGGCGATGCAGCAAAGGCGCGGGACGCGACCGAAGCGGCCTGGCAGCACCTGGGTGTCCTGACCGCGAACGTGGAGACCGGGCGCATATTTGGTGCGCAGGTCGCGCTAGCGGGCGGCGATCTGATAGCGGCCCGCCGGTGGGCCGACGACGCGGTCGCGACGGCGCCCGGCTTTCGCCTGATGCTGGCACTGACCACCCGCGCCAGGGTGGCGATCGCAGAAGGTGATCCGGAGCCGACCGAACGCGACGCCCACGACGCACTCGCGATCGCCACCGGCATCCAAGCGTATGTGGGCATTCCCGACATTCTGGAATGCCTCGGCACTGTGGCCGTGGACGCCGGCAGTCACCGCGAAGCAGCGCGGCTTTTCGGAGCGGCAGATGGCATTCGCCAGCGCATGGGCGCGGTCCGGTTTAAAGTTTGGGACGCCGGCTACGGGGCCTCGGTGACGCAGCTGCGAAATACTTTGGCCGACAACGAATTTTACTCCGCCTGGGCCGAGGGCGCCGGCCTGTCCACCGAGGAGGCGATCGCCTACGCCCAGCGCGGCCGCGGTCAACGCAAACGCCCCACCAGCGGCTGGGCTTCACTGACGCCGACGGAGCGCGACGTGGTTCGACTGGTCAGCGAGGGACTGGCCAACAACGACATCGCCACCCGGCTCTTCGTCTCACCGCGCACCGTGCAGACCCACCTGACGCACGTCTACACCAAACTCGGCTTGAGTTCTCGCGTTCAGCTCGTCCAAGAAGCAGCCCGCCACAGCTGAAAATTCCGTCATCGGTCGGCCCCGATCTACGCGGTTGTGCTGATGTTTTGCGGTTTCTGTGGCCGCATGCTGGCTAGCATGAGCGAGATCGAGCCACGCGCGGATGCGCTGCTGGTGAACTGGAGCGATCTTGGCGTGAGCGGGCTTTTGCCGACGGGCACGGTGACGTTGTTGTTGGCTGACGTTGAAAACTCCACCGGGCTGTGGGAGACCCAACCCGGCGAGATGACCGCGGCGTTCGCGCGGCTGGATCACGAGCTGTCGGATCTGCTGGCCGCGCATGGCGGGGTGCGGCCGGTGGAGCAGGGCGAGGGCGACAGCTTTGTGGTGGCGTTCGCGCGGGCCAGTGACGCGGTGGCGTGTGCGCTTGGGTTGCAGCGGGCGGCGTTGGCGCCGATCAGCTTGCGGATCGGTGTGCACACCGGCGAGGTGCAGTTGCGCGACGAGGGTAATTACATTGGGCCCACCATCAATCGGGCCGCGCGGCTGCGTGATTTGGCCCATGGTGGCCAGACCGTGCTGTCGAGCGCGGCCGAGGCAATTGTCGCTGACACGCTTCCGGCCGACGCGTGGCTGACCGATCTGGGCACCCACGAGCTGCGCGGGGTTCCCCGTCCCGAACGAGTCGTGCAGTTGTGCCATCCTGACCTGCGCAATGAGTTTCCACCACTTCGCGCGGCCAAAAACGATGCCGCACAAAATCTTCCGTCGCAATTTACCAGCTTTGTGGGCCGTGGCACGCAGCTGGCCGAGGTGCGGAAGCTATTGGCGCAGAACCGGCTGGTGACCCTGACCGGAGCCGGTGGGGTGGGCAAGACGCGCCTGGCGGTAGAAGTGGCGAACCAGTTAACGGCCGAATATACCGATGGTGTTTGGTATGTGGATCTGGCGCCGATCACCGATCCTGATGTGGTGCCGGTGGCAGTGGCCCGCGCGCTGGGTCTGCCTGATCAGTTGCGCCGCTCGACGATGGACACCCTGCTGCGGTTTGTGCATGACCGCCGGCTGCTGGTGGTGCTGGACAACTGCGAGCATCTACTCGACCCGTGCGCCGAGCTGGTCACCTCATTGTTAGGTGCGGCGCCGGGGCTGATCATGCTGGCCACGAGTCGTGAGCCGATCGGGGTGGCCGGTGAGGTGAGCTGGCGGGTGCCGTCGTTGTCGCTGGCCGACGAGGCGATCGAGTTGTTCATCGACCGCGCCCGCCGTGCCCGACCCGATTTAGCCGTTGGTGGCGAGACCAACACGACGGTGATCGAGATCTGCGCGCGCTTGGATGGGTTGCCGCTGGCGATCGAGCTGGCCGCAGCACGGGTGCGCGCCTTGTCGCTGGCTGAAATACTCGACAGCCTGCATGACCGGTTCCGGCTGCTGACCGGCGGCGCACGCACCGCGGTGCGCCGCCAGCAGACCTTGCGCGCCTCGGTGGACTGGTCACACGCGCTGCTGACCGGTCCCGAGCGGGTGCTGTTTCGCCGACTGGCCGCATTCCTGGGCGGCTTCGACCTCGAGGCCGCCCAGGCGGTCGCCGGCGGCGGTGATGTTGAGCGCTACCAGGTACTCGATCAGCTCACGCTGCTAGTCGACAAGTCACTTGTGGTGGCTGGACACGCAGCCGGCGCGACGCGATACCGGCTGTTGGAGACGGTGCGCCAATACGCACTGGAAAAACTCGGCGAGTCCGGCGAGGCGGACGCCATCCGTTCGCGTCACCGGGATCACTACGCGGCGCTGGCGGCCCTGCTCGACGCGCCGGCAGGCAGTGATTATGAGCGGCGGCTCGATCAGGCCGAGATCGAGATCGATAATCTCCGGGCCGCGTTCGGGTGGAGCCGCGAACACTCCCACGTCGAGTTGGCGTTGGCGCTGGCGTCGTCGCTGCAGCCGCTGTGGCAGGCGCGGGGACGCGCTCGGGAAGGGCTGGCCTGGTTCGACGCCGTCCTCACCGAGGAGAACATACGCGACCTCGATGCCAAAATATGGGCCCGGGCGCTCGCCGACCAGGCGTTCTTCGACAATGGGGTCAACGCCGCCGACACCCTGGGTCAGGCCCAACACGCGCTGGCGATTGCGCGCGGCATCGACGACCCGGCCCTGCTGGCCCGAGCGCTGACCGCCTGCTGTTTGATTGCCGTCTGGAATGGTCCTGAGGTGGCCCGGCCGTACTTCGCCGAGGCGATCGGCCTGGCCCGGGAGTTGGACGACCGGTGGACACTCGGCCGGCTCCTCGGCTGGCAGGCGGTCGGGGCGGCGGTCGTGGCGGGTATACCGATAGTGGCGCGCGCAGCCGCCCAAGAAGGACGCGACCTCGCCGACGCGATCGGCGACGGGTGGACCTCGCGCCAGTGCCGCTTCTGCCTTGGGACGGCGCAGCTATACCAGGGCGATCCGGCCGCAGCCGTCACACAATTCGCCGAACTGGTGGCCGAGGCCGAGGCAGCTCACGATGACATCCGGAGGGTGCACAGTCTCGCGTATCAGGGCCTCGCACTCGCGTGGCAGGGCGACATCAGCGCGGCCCGCGCCGCCGCCGACGCGGCCGTCGAAGCCGCGTCCGGGCTGGGTGAGCTTAGCTTGGGCGCCGCCAACACGGCGTTGGCTGCCGCGGCGCTGGCCGCCGGTGATGCTGCGACGGTGCTCAATGCGACCGCGGCGGCTCAGCAGCATCCCAGTGGCCTGCCCGCGGTCGCCGCGATAATGCTCGCCTACGGTGCGCAAGCCGCACTGGCGGGCGGAGATTTGCTCGCGGCCCGCCGCTGGGCCGACGACGCCGTCGCGACGACGACCGGCTGGCACCGAGTGTGGGCGCTGTCCACACGCGCTCGCGTGGCGATCGCGCAGGGCGAGCCGGATCAGGCCGAACATGACGCCCATGACGCGCTCGCACTTGCCGCCCGCCTGCAAGCGCCTTTGGGCGTTTCCGACATCTTGGAGTGCCTCGCCGCTCTGGCCGGTGAGGCCGGTAGTCACCGCGAAGCCGCTCGGCTATTCGGTGCGGCACACGGTATTCGGCAACACATCGGCGTGGTCCGGTTCAAAGTCTGGGACGAGGCTTATGAGGCCCCGGTGGCGGTGCTTCGAGATGCGCTCGGCGAGGGGGAATTCGACGCCGCGTGGGCTGAGGGCGCCGCGCTGTCCATCGAGGAGGCGATCGGCTACGCCCAGCGCGGCCGCGGCCAACGCAAACGACCCACCACGGGTTGGGCCTCGCTGACCCCCACCGAGCGCGACGTGGTGCGCCTGGTCAGCGACGGGCTGGCCAACAACGACATCGCCACAAGGCTTTTCGTCTCACCGCGCACCGTGCAAAGCCACCTCACCCACGTCTACACCAAACTCGCCCTGAGCTCTCGCGTACAACTTGTCCAAGAAGCCGCCCGCCACACTTAACCCCTTGATGCCACGACTTTCCAGGGGGATGAATTCTCGTGCCGCAATCAACCCACCGTGTTGCATGGATCACGCCGAGGCAGCGTCACACGCACGGGGGCGTCACCAGATCTACCAAGGCGCAACCCTCCCGTGCCTGGGCGTTATTGCTGGTTGAAGTTAGCGGCGTAGTGGGCCAGCGGCTGACAGCTCAGGGCCGAGCGGGGTCGGTGGCTGTATCCGCTTTCATGCCTGAAGGTGCAGCGGCAGCAGCGGCGCCATCATCCCGGGGCAGTACTCGCCGATGGCGATCAGCGCGAATTTCCCGGCCGTATCCGACGACATGCCGGTGTTGTCAGCGACGTCAGAAACGACCGAGTCGAAGGTTTGCTGCGACCCGACCAGCATGGGACAGACCGAGTGCCCGAGCGCGACCGTGCTCGCCGGAGTGTTGTAGGCGATGCCGGCGTTGCTCAGTGCCGCAAGGAACGAGTTGTCGATCAGGTCGGCGTGGGCCGGCGCTGTCACCGTCGCGGCAAGCACGAGTGCACCGACCGGCGCCGCGAGGGGCACTCGAATCACTCGGACAACACTGCTCACCCGAGGTCACGATGACAACACGGGCTCATCACTGTTTATGCACGATGGCGCGCGTCCAGTTGCGCCGCGAAGCGCGTCAGTTGAGTCCGTAGAACCGCTGGGCGTTCAAGCCGCCGATCTTTGCCCGCGCGTCGTTGCCGATGTCGGCGCGCCCACGCAAGTGCTTGGTGCTGTGCGGCCACTCACCGTCCCAGTGCGGGTAGTCACTGGCGAACATGATGAAGTCGGCGCCTAGCACGTCGATGACTCCAGGCAGAATCGGCTCCTCGGGTTCGCAGGTCACCCAGATGTTGCCGGCGTGCAGGTACTCCTCCGGCTCACGCTGCCAACCGCCCGTGATCCAGTCGCCGCGCTTCTCGAAATGCTCGTGCAACCGGTCGATGAAGAACGGAACCCAGCCGACACCAGCTTCGAGGAAAGCGACGCGCAAATCGGGATGGCGGTCGAAAACCCCGCCCGACACCAGTGCGGTCATCGCGGTCATCTGGTCGAACGGAAAACTGACGCAGTGCACCTGAATGTAATTGGTGAAACGGTCGACGCCGATCTTCGGTAAGTGGATACCGGGCGCGCCGTGCACCCCGAGCGGCATCTGCAATTCGACCGCCGCCGCGTAAAACGGGTCGAGGTCAGGATGGTCGAGGTTACGCGTCTTGAGCGCCGGCGGGACGAGAGTGGCGACCAGTCCGAGGTCCTTGGCTTCGCGCATCACGTCGATCGCCACCTGACCGTGCTCGATCGGCGTCACCGCGACGCCGCGCAGCCGGCCGGCCGCCGAAGCGCAGTAATCGGCGATCCACTGGTTGTACAGCCGTGCAAAGCCCGCGGCAAGCTCAGGCTCCTCGATGCTGGGAACGCACAACCCGAGGCTCGGGTAGAGCACCATCGTGTCGATGTGGTCGCGATCGGCGTCCCCCAGCACGCCCGCGGCCGACCGACAATTGATGCCCGACGCGGTACTCAACCCGTACTCGGACGGGCAACCGGCGCCGGGGCCGTGCTCTTCCGGATATTTGCGGCCTTCGATGACCAGCCCGGGCTTACCTTGAACGCTGACTGAGATCCATTGCGGCCAGCGTTTGATGGCCTCGAAGGCCAGTGAGGGGCCCTCCGCGACATGTCCGTCGGCGTCGATAATCCGCATGATGACTCCAATGGAAGCTGTCGTGCCGTTCGAAACCTTAATCGCGCAATCGCCAGTCCGAGCGTGATCGGAGAGATTGGGCTCGACGGCGGAAATTGCCCAGAAAGCGCGTTTGATCACCGCACCGCGCGTGCGAGACTCTGAGCATGGTGGTCGCGATCGCACGTCCCAAGCTGGAAGGCAATGTTGCCGTCGGGGATGATCGTCAGCTCGGTTTCGCCGAGTTCGGCGACCCGCGAGGACGAGCCGTTTTCTGGTTGCACGGCACCCCGGGTGCCCGTCGACAGATTCCGACGGAGGCCCGCATCTTCGCCGAACACAACGGTATTCGGCTGATCGGAATCGACCGGCCCGGGATCGGCTCTTCGACCCCCTTCCAGTACGACAACGTGGTCGCGTTTGCCGACGACGTGGCCACGGTGGCGGACACGTTGGGCATCGACAAGATGGCCCTCGTGGGGTTGTCCGGCGGCGGCCCCTACACCCTGGGCTGCGCAGCGGTGATGCCCGATCGGGTGGTGACGGTGGGTGTGCTCGGCGGCGTCGCGCCGACCCGCGGCGCGGATGCGATCGGCGGTGGAGCGGTGGCGCTGAGTCCTTACGTCGCACCGCTGCTCGAGCGGGTGGGGCTGCCAATCAGGCTGGCGGCGGTCGCGTTGATCTGGTTCATCCGACCGCTCGCCGAACCTGCGCTGTACCTGTACGCGCGGGTATCGCCCGAAGGCGACCGACGCCTTTTGGGGCGGCCTGAATTCAAGGCGATGTTCCTCGACGACCTGCTCAACGGCAGTCGCAAACAACTTGCCGCCCCCTTCGCCGACGTCGTCGTGTTCGCCCGGGATTGGGGATTCCGGCTCGAGCAGGTGAAGGTGCCGGTCAACTGGTGGCACGGCGACCGGGACCACATCGTGCCGTTCGAGCACGGTGAACACGTCGTCGCTCGACTGCCCGACGCCGAGTTGCATTCCATACCCGGCGAGAGCCACATGGCCGGAATGGGACGCGCCGAGGAGATTCTGCGCAGGGTCGTCGAAATTTGGGACCGCGCCGACCAACAGTGACGAGGCACATGAGCACATGTTCGTGTATCCGGCCGTGATGATCGTTGGTATCGCGGCCGTCACCGTCGACGGACCGGCGTAGACCTGCGTGGTGCCACGACAGCGGCTTTCCGCCGATCAGCGGAACTCGTTCATTGCGGCCCTTCTCGGCTGGACCATGGACGCGTTCGACTACTTCGTCGCCGTGCTGGTGTACGCCGACATCGCCAAAACTTTTCACCACCCGAAGACTGAAGTCGCGTTCATCACCACCGCCACGCTGATCATGCGTCCGGTCGGGGCGTTGGCGTTCGGGCTGTGGGCTGACCGGGTAGGCCGGCGGTTACCGCTGATGGTCGACGTGACCTGCTACTCGCTGGTGGGATTCCTCTGCGCGTTCGCGCCGAACTTCACCGTGCTGATGATCCTGCGGCTGCTCTACGGCATCGGCATGGGCGGCGAATGGGGATTGGGCGCCGCGCTGGCGATGGAGAAGATGCCCGCCGAGCGGCGTGGCTTCTTCTCCGGTCTGCTGCAAGAGGGTTACGCGTTCGGCTATCTGCTGGCGACCCTGGCATCGCTGCTCGTGATGGACTGGCTGGGATTGTCGTGGCGCTGGTTGTTCGGCTTGAGCATCGTCCCGGCTTTGATCAGCTTGATCATCCGGTACCGGGTGCGGGAGTCCGAAGTTTGGGAGCGCGCCCACGACCGAATGGGAGTGACCGGCACCCGCGTTCGCGACGTGTTGCGCGACGCCAAGATCGTCCGCCGCTTCTGCTACCTGGTCCTGCTGATGACCGCGTTCAACTGGATGAGCCACGGTACCCAGGACGTCTACCCGACGTTCCTCACGGCGACCGCGAACCAGGGCGCCGGCCTGCCCAGCGTCACCGCCCGGTGGATCGTCGTGACTTACAACATCGGCGCTATTCTGGGCGGCCTTTTCTTCGGGTCGTTGTCGCAGCGGTTCAGCCGTCGCTACACCGTCGCCTTCTGCGCGGTGCTGGGACTGCCGATCGTGCCGCTCTTCGCGTTGTCCCGCACCGCCGCGCTGCTGTGCCTCGGCTCGTTTTTGATGCAGCTCGCGGTGCAAGGCGCGTGGGGCGTCATTCCCGCTCACCTGACCGAACTTTCACCGGACGCGATTCGTGGCTTGTACCCGGGCGTCACCTACCAATTGGGCAACCTGCTCGCCTCGTTCAACCTGCCCATCCAAGAGCGGCTGGCCGCATCGCACGGCTACCCCTTCGCGTTGACCGCGACGATCGTGCCGGTGCTGATCTCGGTGGCGATCCTCGCCCTGATCGGCCGGGACGCCACGGGAATACGGTTCGGCACCGATCGACGCGCCGCGGCCACGGCGCCCTTCGTCTGAAGCCGCGGACGCGCGCCTAGCCGGCCGCGTCGAAATCGTCGCTCAGCGCGCGACGCAGCAGATGCATCGTGACCGTCGTCGAGCGGTCACGGACATCGGCCCGGTTTCCGGGCAGCAACAGGGTCCGGGTGAGCGTGCGGCCGCCGGCCAGCTTCACGCTGAAACACACTGTGCCCACCGGCTTATCCGGCGTGCCACCGCCGGGACCGGCGATGCCGGTGGTCGCGACCGCCGTGTCCGCAGCGAAGCGGCGCAGCGCCCCCTCGGCCATCGCCTCAGCGACCGGCTCCGACACCGCTCCGTGTGTCTTGATCAGCGCACCGTCCACCCCGAGCAACTCCGATTTCGCCTCGTTGGCGTACGCCACCACTCCACCGGCCACATACGACGACGACCCGGCCCGATCGGTCAGCCGGGCCGCCACCAGCCCGGCGGTGCAGGATTCAGCTGTCGCCACCCGACGGCCGGCCAGCAGCCGCGCCACCTGCTCGTCGACGGAGGAGCCGTCCTCGGAGAACATCTGCCGTCCGTGCCGTTGGCGAAGCAGCTGCAGCAGTTGCCGATACACCTCGGCGGAGTCCGGCTCATAGCGGGTGACCATCTCCACCTCACCGCGCCGCAGGCAGGTGGTGATCTCCAACCCGTCGAAGCCGCCGATCTGCTGGTGCGCGTCGCGCAGCGTCTCGGCCAAACCTGATTCCGGCAGGCCGAACATCCGCACGGTCTTTTGCCGGTAGGTGGTGCGGCCGGCGATCGCCTCTTGCACCGCTGCGGTTTCGACAGCGGTGCGCCACATCGGTTGCAGCTCGCGCGGCGGTCCGGGCAGCACGACGACGGTCGGCCGGCCGGACACCACCACCCCGGGAGCGGTGCCGACCGGATCGAGCACCTGCGCCCCCGCCGGAATCATCGCCTGCTTGCGGTTCGCGGCGCGCACCGAATCCATGTCCTGGTCGGTGAACGCCGAGCGCAACTTCTGCAGGATCGCGGCGATTCGGGCTTCCAGGTCGTCGTCCAGCACCAGCTCCCGGCCGCAGAAGCGCGCCACGATCGCTACGGTCATGTCGTCGGCCGTCGGGCCCAGACCGCCGCTGGTGACGACCAGGTCCACGTCTTGGTCAGCCAGGAACCGCAGCTGCGCCTCGATGTCGGTGCCCCGATCACCGCAGATGGTGATGTGCGCCAGTTCCACGCCCAACTCGAGCAGCCGGTCGGCGAGCCACGGCCCGTTGCGGTCCTGCACCCGCCCGGTCAAGACCTCGGTTCCGGTGACGACGATGCCTGCGCGGGCGCTCACCGGTATGAGATTACGCATTCGATGCGTTGCACTAGCCTGTGGCAGTGGGGCAGACTCCGCGCACCCGCTATGCGGAGTGGGGCGAAATCGATATCGCCTACCAAGTCTTCGGTGACGGGCCAATTGACTTGCTCGTGCTGCCGGGTCCGTCCATCCCGATCGACACCATCGACGCGGAGCCGTCGATGTACCGCTTCCATCGACGGCTCGCCTCGTTTAGCCGGGTGATCCGCTACGACCAGCGCGGAATCGGTCTCTCGTCCCGGGTCCCGTCGCTCGACAACATTGGACCGCACTGCTGGGCGCAAGACGCCATCGCGGTGATGGACGCCGTCGGCAGCGAGCAGGCGACCGTGCTCGCGCCGGGGTTCACCTCGATGACCGGGGTGATCATGGCGGCGGAGTACCCCGAGCGGGTGCGCAGTCTGGTGATTGTCAACGGCGCGGCGCGCACGCTGCGGGCACCGGACTATCCGATCGGCGCGGAGCTCGCCGACACCGATCCCTTCACCACGATCGGAATCGAACCGGACGCGGTCGAGCAGGGTTTCGACATCCTGCGCCTCGTCGCCCCCAGCGTTGCCGACGACGACGCGTTTCGCGCCTGGTGGGACATGGCCGGCAACCGGGCAGCTTCGCCCTCCATGGCCCGCCAGGTCATCAACGTGGTCCGACGGGCCGATGTGCGCACCAGGCTGGCGTGCGTGACGGCGCCGACACTTGTGCTGACCCGCGACAATCCGGGCTTCAGCACGGTGGCCCACGGTCGTTATCTTGCCGACCACATCGCCGCTGCACGCTTGGTAGAGCTGCCCGGTGCGGACAGTTTGTACTGGGTGGGTGACACCGCGCCCATGCTCGACGAGATCGAAGAGTTCGTCACCGGGGTCCGCGGTTTCCGCGGCGAGCGGGTGCTCACCACCATCGTGTTCACCGACATCGTCGGCTCGACCGAACGCGCGGCTGCGCTCGGCGACGGCCGGTGGCGCGACCTGCTCGACAACCACGACACCGCTGTCCGGCACGAGCTGGACCGGTTCGGCGGTCAGGAGGTCAATACGGCCGGTGACGGATTCGTCGCGACGTTCACCAGCCCCAGCGCCGCCATTTCGTGTGCCGACGCGATTATCGACGCTGTACGCGTGCTAGGCATCCAGGTGCGGATCGGCATTCACGCGGGCGAAGTAGAGATCCGCGGTGACTTCAAAAGGGACGTCGCTGGTATGGCCGTACACATCGGTGCCCGGGTAGCGGGTCTGGCCAGACCTAACGAAGTGCTGGTGTCGTCGACGGTGCGGGACATTGTCACCGGCTCGCGGCACCGATTCACCGACGGCGGCGAGTACGCCCTCAAAGGAGTGCCCGGGCGTTGGCAGCTGTGCGCGCTGGAGCGCGACCAGGCGGCCGTCGCGGCGCTGCAACGCTGAGGTAGGCCAAGGTACCGGCTCTGACTGCCGGTCAGAGCCGGTTACTCGCCGGCTGCTGGTTCGGCGAGGTGACGTTCCACCGACTCGACTTTCTGCGTGATGGAATTCGACGCCGCCGGTCGCCAGTCGACCTTGATGACGACGCTGACCCGCGGCGCCCGCGCCGCCACCGCCTCCACCGCGCGCTGCACGACCGCCATCACCTCAGGCCATGTCTCACCTTCGACCTCGGTGAACATCGCGCCAGTTCTGTTGGCCAGCCCGGATTCTCGAACCACTCGCACCGCATCGGCGACCAGTTCACCAACACCCTCGCCCACACCCAGTGGTGTGACGGAAAACCCCACCAGCACCGACACTTGGCTCCCTCTTCGCCGCGCAACAGCCCAACGTTACCCGCGGCGGGGTCAGTGGGCCCGCGCCGGCGCGGCTGGCCACCGCCACCGCCGAATGGCAGCATCGCGCCATGCGGGTTCTGGTGCAACGGGTCTCGAGGGCAACCGTGTCAGTCGACGGCCGCGTAGTCGGCGAGATCCGGCCCGACCGTCAGGGACTTCTCGCGTTCGTCGGCGTCACCCACAGCGACACTGCCGACACGGCGCGTCGGCTCGCCGTGAAGCTCTGGCGGTTGCGCGTTCTCGACGACGAAAAAGCCGCAGCCGACTCGGGAGCACCGTTACTGGTGGTCAGCCAGTTCACCCTTTACGCCGACACCGCAAAAGGCCGACGGCCGTCTTGGAACGCCGCAGCACCGCGGCCGGTCGCCGAGCCGCTGGTCACCGCCTTCGCCGACGCGCTGCGGGAACTCGGCGGGCACGTCGCGACCGGTGTGTTCGGGGCGCACATGCACGTCGAGCTGATCAACGACGGCCCGGTGACCGTCCTACTGGAACTGTGACGCCCGTCCGCCGCGGCGGCTGGCGGTACGGTGCGCAAGGGAAGGGACGCTGCCGCGAGCCGACGGCGTTGATCGAGCAGAGTCGATCGAGCAGAGGCGGTTGATGGTGACGACACCCGGGTGGGCACGCTCTGACGACGACCAGTGGGACATCGTCAGCGGCGTGGGCTATACCGCGCTGATGGTGGCCGGCTGGCGCGCGGTCCACGCGGCCAACCCTGATTCGCTGGCGCAGGATCCGTACGCCAAGGTGTTCATTGCCGCGTCGGCGGACCCGTATTGGACCGGGCAGCTTGCCGATCCCCCGTCAGCGGAGCACGCGACGACCTTCCCCCGGCTCTACGGTGTTCAGACCCGGTTCTTCGACGACTTCTTCGTCGCCGCCACCGGCGACGGCATCCGGCAAGCGGTGATCGTCGCGGCCGGCCTGGACTCCCGGGCGTACCGATTGACGTGGCCGGCCGGGACCATGGTGTTCGAAGTCGACCAACCCAAAGTGCTCGAATTCAAGGAACGGGTCCTCACCGAGCACCGGGTTGAGCCGACTGTCGACCGCAAAGATGTCGCCGCAGATTTGCGCGACGACTGGACCTTGCCGCTGAGAGCGGTCGGATTCGACGCCGGTCGACCGACCGCCTGGTCGGTCGAGGGGCTGCTGCCCTACCTGACGGGCGCAGCTCAGAACACACTGTTCACCCGTATCGGCGAACTCTCCGCTCCGGGCAGTCGGGTGGCGGTCGGCGCGCTGGGATCCCGGTTGGACTCCGGGCAACTCTCCGAACTCGAAGCGAGCTATCCCGGTATCAACATGGCCGGAGACGTCGACTTCTCCGCCCTCACCTACGACGACAAGACCGACACCGCGGACTGGCTCAGCCAACACGGCTGGACAGTCGATCCGGTCAAAACCAACCCGGAACTGCAGGCTGGTTACGGGCGGACTGTGCCCGAGTTGGACAGGCGAGTCGACAGGATCATGCGTTCGCAGTACATCACCGCGACCGCTGAAAGCCGTTCGTGAGCAAACGAGAGGCCAAGGCAGTCGGTTCCCAGCCCGGCAGCCCGCATGGCAGACCCATGTCTGGGCGCGAGCGAAGTGTCTGAGCTGCCTAAAATGAACGTGAGTTGCGAAACAGACCCGATTTGGCCGTCACCAAACCTTATGACCGCCGCCTGCGTTCGGCCAGCCGATGAACTGCTGTAGCGATCTCTTCGGCGTACTCTTCTTGGAGAAAGTGCTTGCCGGGCAGCAATATTGGGCTATCTGCGCCGGCGGCTAGTTGCGCTTGCACTCCGTAGCGGCGCCAGCTCAGGGCTCTGTCTCGTGTTCCCCACACGACCTGCACCGGGTACCCGGGATTGCGCACTGCGCCCACATAGCGTTGCTGATTCTGGGTGGTCAACTCGAAGGCCCGCATGATCTTGAGGAAAGCTTTTCCGCCGTCGTCGCCGAGGAGTAACGGCACATAGCACGAGAGCTCGGCCGCCTGGACTTTCCGACTCACGCCCAGGTATCGCATCAACGCGACGAACACGCCGGGAATCCGGATTGACGCCAGCCACGCTTCGCCGAGTCCCCGGTGGGCGAACGGTTCCATCGCCCACGGCCGGTGAAACGTCTGCACCGCAACGATGGTGTTCAGCAACGTCATCGACAGCACCCGGTCGGGCACAGCGGCGGCCACCTCGAACCCGATCGGACCGCCGATGTCGTGCACCACCAGATGAAAACGGTCGAGCTGCAGCGCGTCGGCCGCGGCGAGCAGCCAGCGCCCCAGACCGCTCCAGCTGTAGTCGGCGTGCTCGGGTCGCTCCGCCAGCCCGAGACCGGGCAAATCGACGGCGATACCACGAAGACCCTTGTCGGCCAGCGCCGGAACGACTTTGCGGTACAGGTACGCCGACGCCGGAACACCATGCACGCACACCACCGGCTCGGCGTCGCGCGGGCCCTCGTCGAGGACGAACGACGAGATACCAGCGGCGGTGAACCTCCGACCCGACGCCCGATACGCGGCCAGCAGTCCGGGCACATCGTCGGGCCCGGTATTCACACCGATGTTTTGCCTCGCGTGTCTTTGGTTCGACGGCTGCCGCCATGCCAGTCCTCTTGGACACCCACAGCGTCGACGTCGCCGCCGAAACTGGCCAGCTGCGGCAGTTCACGAAGGCTGCGCTTGAGCTCGGCGAAGCCCGGGAAACTGGCCAGACCCAGCACGTGATCCCACAATTCGCCGGCGTCGGCCCGACTGGGTAGCCGGCTGATCACCGGTCCGAAGAATGCCGTCCCGGTTGGCGGCCGGAAATGCAGGATCGGGGTGCCGACATCCCTGCCCGTCAGCGACAACGCCTCCTCGGTTTCCACGCGAAGCTCAGCGTCGACGGATTCGTCATCGAGTGCATCTGCCAGGTCGGCCGGCAGACCAACATCGCGCAGGATCGGCTCGAGAACTGCGCGGCTCCCCGGGTCCGATCCGGTAGCCGCGGTAGCGACGGGGGTGTCGAAGAGGCGGGTGCCGATAGCCGAATACAGCGGCCCGATAGCACCGCGGCCATGTTCGGCGCGCACCCGTGCCGCGACTCGCAGCAGCCGCAACCCCGCGGTGTGTCCGTGTTCATAGCCGACCGGGAAATGCGCATCGTAGTCGACGTCGGCGTTGATGATCCGCAGCGAGACAAACCGCCAGTCCACGTCGTAATCGCGCTGCCGGGCCACCATCCGCACCCACTTGCTCGTCATCCACGCGAACGGACACACCGGGTCGAAGTAGAAGTGGAGGTCGGCCCCGTCAGACACCGTCACGGCTGGTTGTCCCTCCGATCGCGCGACGCCTCTTGACATTGGCTTCACGCCGAGCATAGTCAGGCGGGCACTCCACATTGCCGGGTACAGGAGTCGGGATGGGCAGCACAGTCGGGCCGGGGACGGTCATCGACAGCAGGGATCTGGTGACCACCTGTGGGGATACGGTGGGCTTCCCGAGCCGCGGCGGCTGACACATCTGCAGTTCCGGCGATTCGCGGGTTGCCCCATCTGCAACACCCACCTGCAGTCCATCGTGGCGCGCCACGACGAGATCGTCGCGGCGGGAATCAGTGAAGTCGGCGTGTTCCGTTCGACCCCAGAGGATCTGGCGAAACACGTCACCGGTCTGCCCTTTGCTGTCGTTGGAAACCCCCGGAAAGGGCTCTACGCCGACTTCGGTGTGGAGTCTTCGCCACGAGCGCTGTTGGATCCGCTACGGCGCGTTATGGCCAGCAAGCTCGGCAAACACGTCTACGACCAATGGTCCGTCGACGAGCTACTCGCGCAAGTCCGGTCGACGGGCGTTGCCCGATGACCAACTATGTTTGGCCTTCCAATCGGCGATCATGACGCGGGCGTGGGCCAGCGACCAGAAGATGTTGATGTTGAGGCATTCGTCGCGCGCCCTGCTGTCATCGCCAAGTGTCGCCAGAGCTAAAAACTCTTGTGCGGCACGTCGGTCACCAGTCCGCCGTCGACGATAAACTCGGAGCCGGTCGCGTACGACGACTCGTCGCTGGCCAAAAACACCACGAACGTCGAGATTTCGCGCGATTCGGCGGGCCGCCCGAGCGGGATGGTGACCATGTCGTCAGGAAGGTGCTTGGTCATCGGGGTGCGGATGAAACCCGGGTGCACGGAGTTGACCCGAATTTTCTGCGACGCCAACTCGAGTGCGGCCGACTTGGTCAAACCACGCACCGCCCACTTGGTCGCCACATAGCCGTGCACGAACGGCGCGCCCCGGATGCCCTCGATTGACGAAATGTTGACGATCGAGCCGCCGCCCGCCTCGGTCATCGGATCTACCACTGCCTGCATGCCCAGGAACGTGCCCGTCAGGTTGACGTCGAGGATCTGTCGCCACTTGCCGAGGTCGAACGTTTTGAGCGGGCCCAGATTCACGATGCCGGCATTGTTCACCAGAACGTCGAGCTTGCCGAAGTCCCCCACCGCTGTGGACACCGCGGCCTGCCAATCGTCGGGCTGCGTCACATCGAGGTGCACGTAGCGTGCGGCAGCGCCGAGATCGTCGACCACCGCTTTGCCGGCGTCATCCAGGATGTCGCCGACCACCACCTGAGCGCCTTCGGCCACCAGCAGCCGGGCGTGCGCCTCCCCCATCCCCCGCGCGGCGCCGCTGATCAATGCCACTTTGCCGTCCACGCGTCCCATGCCGGGTCACGCTACCGCAGCGGACGGTCAGTCAGTCATCAGCCGACGGGTACGCCGGTTCGGGGGATCAGCGGCAAATCCAAGGTGGTCCGGATGCCCGGCGGAGCGGCGATGACCGCCGGGATCGCGTTGACGATGCGTCCGGCGGCCCCAACGATCGCGGCGTGGTTGTGGTCGCCGTTGCGGCTGGTCGGGCAGATGTCGACGTCGTAGGACGGCTCGCCGGTGATTTCGATGCGATACGAGCCGCCGGGTTGGGCGGGCTGCGGCCAGTCGGGCCGCAGATCTTTCCGCAGCCGCGTGACGTGTTCGATCACGATGACCGGCCGCCCGTCGACCAGGCCGCGAATCTCGAAACGCAAAGCAGCGACGCTGCCCTTGGCGACGTGGCCGGCGGCGATGTCGAATTTCTCCGGCGCCGGCTCGCGTTCATAGCTTTCGTCGACGTTGTCGATCGCGATGCCCAGCCCCGCCGCCAACTGCCGGATCGACGTTCCCCACGCGATGCCCAGCACGCCGGGCTGCAGCAGGATCGGCACCTCGTCCAGCGGTTTGCCGAATCCCATGACGTCGAACATCACGGTCGCGCCGTCGTAGGTGGCATAGTCGGCGATTTCCATGCATCGCACCTGCTCGATGCGCTGGCACGTGCTGGCAAGCGCGAACGGGACCAGATCATTAGCGAAGCCGGGATCGACGCCGGTGATGAACAGGCTCGAATTGCCCTGCTGTGCAGCATCTTCCAAGCGTTTTATGTGCTTTTCCGGCATCAGCTGCCATGGATATTGCAGCACCACCGGCGCCGAGCCGACGACGTTGATGCCAGCGGAAAGAAGGTGCTGGCAGTCCGCCATCGCCTCGGGGGTGCGGTTGTCGCCCATGGCGCAGTACACCGCGCAGTCGGGTTGGGCGGAAATTAGGGTCGCCAGGTCATCGGTGGCGGCGATCCCGGTGGCGACATCCAGTCCGGCCAGCTCACCGGCGTCCTTGCCGACTTTGGCCTCCGACGACACCCATACCGCCGTCAGCTCGAACCGTGGATCGATGATGAGCTGGTTGAGCGCCAGGCGGCCGACGTTGCCGGTGCCGATGTGCGCCACGCGAATGGCCACGGGTGTCTCCTCCCGACGGTTACCTCACCGCTGAACGGCGCGGTGCGATCCGGCTTCAAGCAGCGTATCGGTCGTGCCGAACGGTGCGGGCCTGCTGCCGGTGATGCCTTGCGGCCGACCGCACCCGGACGGGCTACGGCTCCAGCGACCGACGAGCGGTGACCGGGAACCCGCGAGCGAGGAGCAGTCGGGTGATCCGGCCGGTATCGGCATCCGAGGCCAGCTCACCGATGATCCTCGTGACCGCCACCCGGATGTCGATCGTGTCGACGGGCCCGGAGCCGCGAGACGTCAACTCGGCGACGGCCACCGCCGCATCGTCATCGGACAGGCGTCGGGGAAGCAGCGCGAGCAGCGGAATGTAGCCCACCGGTGGGGCCTGTTCGGGATAGCCGCTGCGCAGGAAGCCGAGGATTTTGTCGAGAACGCCCGCGATCGCCATGGCTAACCCCGTAAGCGGTGTTCGACGGCTGTTCGGCCGGTATGCGCCATGAGGCCTGCCGCCCTATCACTGAGCGCGGCAGACCCGGCGAAGTCTGCGCAGGAGTGAATGTCGTTGCGGCTGACCAGCACGCCGGCCGGGATCAACTCGCCGGACACGACGTCGGCCTCCGCGCGCCTCGGCACACCGGCCCGAAGGTCCACGTGCTCAGCCGCGGCTGAGGCGAAGATCCGGTCCGTGGTGCTGTGAGCGTTCTCCGGCAGTTGGCCGGTGGCCTGGAAGACGACGCGTCGCGCCACTTCGACAGCGTGATCGGCGAAGCGCTCGTAGAACTTGCTCAACAGGGTCCCGTCGACGGTGGCAGCAGTGCCGTACTTATGGTCGCCGTCGACCAACACGTTCAACACCTGTTGATGCAACCGATTCATCTCGTCGTCCGCCTCGGGGATCAGCGCCGCAACCTGCGAATCACCGGACATCAGCACGTGTTGGGCGCTGCGCCCCAAGTCCTCTGCGATCTGTCCCATCGCGGCGAAGTGTCGCCTCAACTCCTCGGGCACCGAGGCATGCGGGTATCGGCGGGCAGCGATCTGGGCGACATGCAGCGCCAGCGAACCCATCCGCTCGACGTCGGCGGCGTTTTGGATCGATGCGATGACGGCCCGCAAGTCCCCGGCGACCGGCGCTTGCAATGTCAGCAGCACTAAGGCGTCCTGGCGAACTTGTTTGCCGACTGTGGCTATCCGCTCCTGGTCGCTCAGCACTCGGCTGGCCAACCCCAGGTCGGCCGCCAACAGCGCCTGCGTCGCGTGTTGCATCGCGATGCGGGCGAGTCGACACAGCTCGGCCTGCTGAGCGGTCAAACCGGTGAGTTGCTGGCGATACGCGGTCCGCATATCGGGAGCGTAAGACCAGCTGGAAGACAACGACCCGTGAGGAAACGTCCAGTAAATGCGCTCCCAATATGGCGTATCGGTCTGTGCTATGGGTGATGCCGTGCCGCCGGCGCTCGGGCCCGGGTGTCAGCTTCGGTTGCTGGCCCACCGGTCGAGACGCCGCGAGTCGACAGGGAGGTGGTGGCGGCCACGTCGGCTTGCTGTTCGCGTAGGTAGGTCGCGGTCATCGCTTCGGTGTTCCTCCGACGCATGAGTGACGGTTGACGATCGGCCGGCGTTCGGCATCGTTGCAGCTCAACGCGATGATCAATGAGCAAACCGTTGCTGCGCTGAGGAGTCGGCGCGGGGCGACGCACCGCGTCACCGGCCGGGTGCACCACCCGGTCAGCGGCCGACGCGAAGAAGCAACACACGCCTGAAGACGACGCGCCCGGTTTCTCGATCCCGGCGCAGTCGGGGTCACCGCTTTGCTCGGCGGCCGCCGCAGCGCCGTTGCCGAGAGTGGCGGCCCACCCAGTCAGGCGTCGTCCACGTTGCCTGGAGGTGACTAAAAATCATCTGGTGAGCGAACATCGCGGTCGCGGTGCTTCCTTAACCCTATTGCCAGACCGAAACGGAGGCCGCTGGTTATCCGGGCCGCCCAAGTACTAAACTAGAACACGTTTCAGTTCGCCCGACGCCCCGACAAGGAGCAGGCATGCACACCCCTATCTGCGATGAACTCGGCATCGAGTTTCCGATCTTCGCTTTCACGCACTGCCGCGACGTCGTCGTCGCCGTAAGCAGAGCCGGCGGCTTTGGTGTGCTGGGTGCTGTCGGCTTTACGCCCGAGCAACTGGAGATCGAGTTGAGCTGGATCGACGAGAACATCGGCGACCACCCGTACGGTGTCGACATCGTCATCCCGAACAAATACGAGGGCATGGACTCGCACCTGTCGGCGGAGGAACTAGCCAACACGCTGCGCTCAATGGTGCCGCAGGAGCATCTGGACTTCGGCCGCAAAATCCTCGCCGACCACGGCGTCCCGGTCGAGGACAGCGACTCCGACAGCTTGCAGTTGCTCGGCTGGACCGAGGCGACCGCCACCCCGCAGGTCGAGGCGGCACTACGGCATCCGAAAGTCGCGATGATCGCCAACGCGCTGGGCACTCCTCCCGTCGACATGATCAAGCACATCCACGAGTCGGGCCGCAAAGTCGCCGCCCTGTGCGGCTCGCCGTCGCAGGCCAAAAAGCATGCAGACGCCGGTGTGGACATCATCATCGCCCAGGGCGGTGAGGCCGGCGGGCACTGCGGCGAAGTCGGATCGATCGTGCTGTGGCCGCAGGTCATCAAAGAGGTCGCCCCGGTGCCGGTGCTGGCCGCGGGCGGTATCGGTAGCGGACAGCAGATTGCGGCGGCGCTGGCGCTCGGCGCCGCGGGCGCGTGGACCGGCTCGCAGTGGTTGATGGTCGAAGAGGCCTCCAACACCCCGGTGCAGCAGGCGGCTTACGTCAACGCGAGCAGTCGCGACACCGTTCGCAGCCGTTCGTTCACCGGCAAGCCGGCCCGGATGCTACGTAACGACTGGACTGAGGCGTGGGAACAGCCGGACAGCCCGAGGCCGCTGGGGATGCCGCTGCAGTACATGGTTTCCGGAATGGCTGTACGTGCCACGAACAGGTACCCCAACGAGTCGGTCGACGTGGCGTTCAACCCGGTAGGCCAGGTGGTCGGTCAATTCAGCAAAGTCGAGAAAACCGCTGCCGTGATCGAGCGATGGGTGCAGGAGTACCTGGAGGCGACCAACCGGCTCGACGAACTCAACGCCGCAGCCGTCCTGTAACGAATCGACCTACTCCAGCTCGTCCCCCTCGGCCCCGGTCAAGGCCTCTTTGGTTCGGTCGAACGCGTAGGTGGCGATGTCGGTCGCGCTGTGCAAGATGCCTTCAGTTCCGCCGGCGATGTCGCCGCGGATGATGCCGCTGGCGCTTTCGACGATGTCAGAAGCTCTCTCGACGGCGTTGGCGGCGATGTCCCGGGCTGCATCGGCAGCGTCTTTCGCGTTGAGACCCATCAGGACTCCTAGTCGTCGGTGGTGATCGGTGACAAGCGTCGCCTCGACTTTAACCGCGGCAGCGCCCGCCGGCGTGCCCACCCATGCCGTGGTCGAACACCGTTGAGATCCGGTCGGCGGCTACCGCCCGAGATCAGAGTCGGTCAGGCCGGTGTCGGAGGGGAATTGTCCGCCGCTTTGGATGGGCAGTCCACCGCCGGTGAGGTTGCCGACCACCCAGCCCTGGGCCGTCGTGCACGTCATCGCCAGTCCGTCCGGTGACTGCGCGGCCGAGCCCCGCGGGTCCGCATACTTGACGCACGGTTCACCGGGCTGATGCACCCCGTACAGCGGGTACGACACCACCCAGTAGCCGGACTGCGCGTTGGGAAACTGGTTGATGATGAAGTGGCATGCCTCAGCCTGCCCGTCCGGGCCTCGGCCGAACGTGAATCGCTCGTAGTTGTCGCACGAGCCACCCAGAAAAGCGTCGTAGTTCATCCCGGGAACGTCACCTTCCCAGCGGCCGTTGTCGGCGACCGCGGCCGGTGCCGCGCCGAGGGCTGCACCGGCGACGGCAGCGCCGACGATCAATTCACGAATCATGGCTCCACCCCTGGCATTCAAGTCGCTACTGCGTAATCGGCCACCCTGCTGTCGGCGACCCTGCATCGGAGCATAGTGAGTGTCGGGTCAACAATTCGGGCCTTCGCACGAGAAAGACCAGGAGAACAGGCTCCACGTGCGATGCCGCGGTGGTTTACTGAGCCGGCAGACGCCGTCGTCAAGGAGTGCACCAATGCCGACTCCGAACCTTCCGCCCGGCTTTGACTTCACCGACCCGGACATCTACGCCGAACGGTTGCCGGTCGAGGAACTCGCCGAGATGCGGCGGGCCGCGCCGATCTGGTGGAACGAACAGCCGCTCGGCCAAGGCGGATTTGACGACGGCGGCTTCTGGGTGGTGAGCAAACACCAGGATGTCAAAGAGGTGTCGCTGCACAGCGACGTCTTCTCCAGTCTGAAGAAAACCGCCCTGCCCCGCTACAAAGACGGCACTGTGCACGAGCAGGTCGACCGGGGCAAATTCGTGTTGCTGAACATGGACGCGCCGCAGCACACCCGCCTGCGCAAGATCGTCTCCCGGGCCTTCACGCCGCGGGCGGTCGAGCGGCTGCGCGCTGACCTCGACGAGCGCGCGCAACGGATCGTCAAGGCGGCAGCGGCGGAGGGTTCCGGCGACTTCGTCGAGCAGGTGTCCTGCGAGCTGCCGTTGCAAGCCATCGCTGGGCTGATGGGCGTGCCGCAGGAAGATCGCAAAAAGCTGTTCGACTGGTCCAATCAGATGGTTGGCGATCAAGACCCGGAGTTCGCGAGCAATGACGCGATCACTGCGTCGGTCGAATTGATCATGTACGGCATGCAGATGGCAGCGGACCGGGGCCAACATCCCGGGCAAGACCTGGTCACCACCCTGGTTCAGGCCGACATCGACGGGCACAAGCTGTCCGACGACGAGCTCGGGTTCTTCGTCATCCTGCTGGCTGTTGCGGGCAACGAGACCACCCGCAACTCCATCACCCAGGGCATGATGGCATTCACCGACCACCCCGACCAGTGGGAGCTGTACAGAAAAGAACGTCCCGTTACCGCAGCCGACGAGATCGTGCGGTGGGCCACGCCGGTGACGTCGTTTCAGCGCACCGCACTGGCCGATTACGAGTTGTCCGGAGTGCTGATCAAAAAGGGTCAGCGGGTGGTGATGTTCTACCGCTCGGCCAATTTCGACGAGGACGTATTCGACGACCCGTTCCGCTTCAACATCATGCGTGACCCCAATCCGCACGTCGGATTCGGTGGGACGGGTGCGCACTACTGCATCGGCGCCAACCTGGCGCGGATGACGATCGATTTGATGTTCAACGCGATCGCCGACCACATGCCCGATCTGACGTCAGCGGGCGCGCCGGAACGGTTACGGTCGGGCTGGCTCAACGGCATCAAGCACTGGCAAGTCGACTACCACGGCCGCCCGGTCGCAGACTGCCCTGTCGCGCACTAGCCTCCGACGCATGGCTACTCATAGAGCAGTTCAGGTGAAGTCGGCCGGTGCGCCGTTGGAATTCACCGACGTCGAGACGACGTCGCCGGCACGCGGTGAGGTGCGCATCAAGGTCAGCGCCTGCGGTATCTGCGGTACTGACGCCCACTTCGTCGCAGGTGCGTTTCCGGGCCTGTCGTGGCCGTTGACCCCCGGGCATGAAATCGCCGGAAAAATAGCCGAAGTCGGCGAGGGCGTAGAAGATTTCGCGGTGGGCGATCGCGTCGCCGTAGGGTGGTTCGGTGGAAACTGCAACCACTGCAGCCAATGCCGCAAAGGGCTTTTCATCCACTGCATGAACGGCAAGGTGCCCAGTTGGCAGTATCCGGGCGGCTACGCCGAGTCGGTGACGGTGCCGGCCACCGCCCTCGCCCGGATACCCTCGGAGCTGTCCGACGCCGAAGCCGCACCGATGGGCTGTGCCGGTGTCACGACCTATAACGCGCTGCGGCACACCAAGGCGCTGCCAGGTGACCGGGTGGCGATCCTCGGCGTCGGCGGGCTTGGCCACCTTGGGCTGCAGTTCTCTCGGGCGATGGGCTTCGAGACCATCGCGATCAATCGAGGTACTGCCAAAGCCGACGATGCCAAAAAGCTGGGCGCCCACCACTACGTCGACGCCACCGACGGCGACGTTTCCGAAGCGCTGCAGCGCCTGGGCGGAGTCGCCGTGGTGCTCGGCACTGCGGGTAACTCAGAAGCGATGTCCGCGACCGTCGGCGGCTTGCAGCCCCAAGGTGAATTGATCACGATCGGTGTCACACCCGAGCCGCTGTCGATCAGTCCGCTGCAACTGATCACGCCAGGGTTGAGCATCATCGGCCATCCGTCCGGGACGGCGAAAGAGATCGAAGACACGATGCACTTCGCCGTCCTGTCGGGCGTTCGGGCGTGGATCGAGGAGTTGCCGCTGGCGCAGGCCGCTGACGGCTATGCGGCGCTGGAGCAGGGTCGGGCGCATTACCGCACCGTGCTGACCGTCTGAGCACAGCTGCGACTTACGGCGGCGGCGGTGCATCGTCGCCGGGCTGAGCCGGCGGCGGGTCCGGTGGGTGGCCGCGGATTTGCTCGAGGATGCGGGTCAGTAGCGGGTGTGGATCCGGCGGCGGGGGCTCCGGCGCCGGCGGCGGGCGGGATTGCCGCGGGCAGTGCGGGCGGAACGGCGGCCGGCTGTTCGGGGACGCCACCCGAGGCTTCCGACGACTCGGCGACCGGCTGTTCTGACACCGGCGGTGGCGGTTGGGCCACCGCCGATTGCGGCGGCGAGGCAGGTGGCGGCTTCGCGGTCGGCACGGCCGGAGTCGGCGGCGCGATCGGCACTTCGGCGACACGGGGCGCCGGTACCGCGTCGACCAGGTGCTCGGTCGCGCGGGCTTCGTTGCCGGACGCAGGTTGGTCCGCTGTGAGCCGTAGACCCACCGCCAGCGACAGCGAACCGACGAGGGTGACCGAGGCCGCGATCAACGCGGTCAAAGCGCCGGTATAGGACGGAATAGGAGAGCCGAGCCGGCCGCCGGCCTTGCGGGCCGCAGCAGCGGGCTCGAAAAGTGGTGTCTCGGTATAACCCGCGTCCTGCGCCGAAGCCAGGGCCGCACCACGCGCGAGTGCCAACTCGGTGCCGCTCTGAGTGAAGACCGGCACCGGCAGGGCGTCGCTCAGTTCCGTCGAGAAGTCCTGCAGCCCGGCATCCGACCCGACCACCACCACGCCGTCGGGACGCCAGCCGTCCCGGGCGAACACCTTCGTCACCGACCGGAACAGGCCGTCGGCGCCGCCGGCGACGAACTTGGCAGCGGTCCGGGATTCGCCGTCGCAGGTGTCGATCATGACCACCGTCGCCGACTCCCGCTCTAGCACGCACACCGCCGTCTTGTCGTAACCGACGACCGACACCAAGCCCTGGGCCAACATTTCGGCCGCTTGAGACCACCGCACCGGCACCACGTTGTCGAATCCGGCCGCCGTCAACTGCTCGACAAGCAGCGCGGCGCCGGCTGCGGCGTCATCGCTCCACGTGACGCCTATCGCGCGCAACCGGCCGTCAGTGGCTGTCGCCGTCGCTTCGGCACGCAGCACCGCGGCGGCCACCTGCGTGGACGTCTCGACGGCGCCGGACCCTCCGGCGGACCGCACCGCGAGCTCGTCGTGGTCCAGGATCGCGCCGTCGGCGGCGTACCCCTCGACCAGCACCCATCCCACTCCGGTCGACGTCAGCGACAACCCGAATACCGTGTCCAAGTTCGCACCCTCAATCGTGCCGCTAACTGCGGCTTCGCACTCGTCTGCAGCATCGCCTCAGCACTGGCGCTTGGCTCGGCCATCGCCCCGCGCTGCCCGGGACATGTTGGTTTCGTCGGCAGACCCGGTGGGCCTACGCAGGCGCCGTAACCCTACCCGAACCGGTCCCGCGAGTCGTCCGACGGTCCTCACCGACGGTGGGCGACTCAGGTCGCCGGCCTGGCCGCAAAGCTCCGCTGCGAAGCGTCAAAGCCGACCCGGAATCGAGTCGATCGATAAGGCGGCGAAACCTGATGCCCGATTCGAGATGATTTTGGGTCCTGATCGACATGGTGCACACGTGAAGGTAAGTTTTGCCAGGAACGGATTAGGTATTAGTTTTGCTGAAGCGCACGACGGGTAATTCGGGCCGAGATGCACGACGGCAGACAACGAGGGGCACCGTGATGACACAAGCAAGTACTAAGATTCGCGCCTGGGCGCGCCGACTGCTGGCGGGCACGGTCGTGGCCGCCGCGCTTCCGGGCCTGGTGGGCCTGGTCGGCGGTGCCGCCACCGCGAAAGCGTTCTCACGCCCCGGCCTGCCAGTCGTCTACCTGCAGGTGCCGTCCGCGGGAATGGGCCGCGACATCAAGATCCAGTTCCAGAGCGGCGGGGCGAATTCGCCCGCCGTCTACCTTCTCGACGGTTTGCGTGCGCAGGACGACTACAACGGCTGGGACATCAACACCCCTGCGTTCGAGTGGTACAACGGCTCGGGTCTTTCCATCGTGATGCCGGTGGGCGGCCAGTCCAGCTTCTACACCGACTGGTACAGCCCGGCTTGCGGCAAAGCGGGCTGCAGCACCTACAAATGGGAGACCTTCCTGACCAGCGAGCTGCCGTCTTACCTGGCCTCGAAGGAGAACGTGAAGCCGACCGGCAGTGCGGCGGTCGGTATTTCGATGTCGGGCTCGTCGGCGTTGACGATGGCCATCTACCACCCGCAGCAGTTCATCTACGCGGCGTCGCTGTCCGCGCTGCTCGACCCTTCGCAGGGCATGGGTCCGCAGCTGATCGGCCTGGCCATGGGTGACGCCGGTGGTTACAAGGCCAACGACATGTGGGGTCCGTCCAGCGACCCGGCGTGGGCCCGCAACGACCCTTCGCTGCACATTCCGGAGCTGGTCAGCAACAACACCCGCATCTGGGACTACGTCGGCAATGGCAAGCCGTCCGAGCTGGGTGGTGACAACCTGCCGGCCAAGTTCCTGGAGGGCTTCGTGCGGTCGAGCAACGTCAAGTTCCAGGATGCCTACACCGCCGGTGGCGGGCACAACGCGACGTTCAACTTCCCGGAGAACGGTACGCACAGCTGGGAGTACTGGGGTTCGCAGCTGCAGGCGATGAAGCCTGACCTGCAGGGCACCCTGGGCGCCAGCCCGTCTGCCTGACAACCGAATCGGGACTGCGCGTGACGGCTCGCCGTCACGCGCAGTTTCATATCCGAGCCGCGATAGTCTTCTTCGGGCCTAAACGGGTCTTCAACGGGCCTTCAACGCGGACGAGGCAACCGGTCGGTGATGTCGGTCCAGGCGGTGGTGTCATTGCGGTGGTTGTTCATGTTGCGGCACTGCCCGTACAGCCGCAGCACGCCGATGCCCGGCAAATCGTTGTCGCGGTAGACGATCGCGGTGACCTCGCTTCGGTACAGCGTGGCGCCGTAGGTGTACCGGCTCGGGGGTGCGCCTTCCCGCCAGCCGCGCCCGACCATCGCGTCGGCGATTCCACGAAAATAAGTGTCGGTGCGGACGTCGGCAGGCACCGCGAAGTTCAGGTAGATCGCACCCTGGTAGGGCGGATCGTTGACGTCCTTGCAGGACATCAGCATGAAACCGGCTGTCGGCCGCTGCAGCCGGGCGGTTGTGACGATCTGTCTGGCCGGCTCGAGCACCTGGTCTTCGCTTTGATCGTCGGAGACCGGTTGGGCGGGGTGGTCCAGCGCATCGGCAGGCGTCAAATGCAATTTGCCGACCAGCACGAAAACAGTTGCCAGCAGCAGCGACATGGTCAGGGCGGCGGCCAGCAACGCCCGGGCAGCCGTCGAGCGATACCATCGCCGGCGGTTGCCGCTATTCGAGCGATCAATGATCATGTGCGTCAACACCTTCGAAGCGGACCACGCTGTTCGGCGCAGGACAACCGCCCATCAAGGCTAACCGGGCAGGCCGCAGCCGTCGCAATAACCCGCGATGTGGCCGTCGAGACAATCCGGCAGGCTTTAATCAGGGCAGTCGCCTGACGAGTCGGCCGTTTACCATTGGGCATCAACCGATGCTGGGAGGCGCTGTTGAGGCAGAGGCTGCACTGGCTGGCACTGCACGGCGTGGTCCGCGCGGTCGCGGCTTACGGCGCCCGGCGCGGTGATCCGCAGGGCCGGTTGATCTGTGATCCGGTGGTCAAGGCGGATCCGGTGCCCCTCTATGACGAACTGCGCGCCGGTGGACCGCTGGTGCGCGGCGGCGTCAGCTACGTCACCGCGGACTATCGGGTCGCGCACGAAGTGCTGCGGTCCGACGATTTCCGGGTGCTCATGCTGGGATCGGGTTTGCCCGCGCCACTGCGCTGGCTGGAGCGACGCGCTCGCGATCCCCTGCTGCACCCGCTGCGTCCGCCGTCGTTGCTGGCCGTCGAGCCGCCGCAGCACACCCGCTACCGCAAGACGGTGTCGTCGGTCTTCACACCGAGGGCGGTGGCCGCCTTGCGTGACCAGGTCGAGCAGACAGCTGCGGTGCTGCTCACCGAGCTTGCCGGCGAGCGGGGCGTCGTCGACATCGTCGACCGGTATTGCGCTCAGCTTCCGGTCGCGATCATCGGCGACATCCTGGGCGTGCCCGACGGCGACCGGGGCCGCATCCTGGAGTTCGGTGAGCTGGCGGCTCCCAGTCTCGATGTCGGCTTGACCTGGCCGCAGTACCAACGGGTGCAGCGCGGCATTGCCGGTTTCAACTTCTGGCTCGCTGACCACCTCCGGCAGTTGCGGCGCGCGCCGGGCGACGACCTGATGAGTCAGCTGATTCAAGCGGCAAACGAGGACGACACCCGCCTCGACGAGACGGAATTGCAAGCTATCGCCGGGCTGGTGCTGGCCGCCGGCTTCGAAACCACGGTAAATCTGCTGGGCAGCGCCATCCGCCTGCTGTTGGATACCCCCGGGCAACTGCAGAAGTTGACTGATTGCCCGCAGCTGTGGCCCAACGCCGTTGAAGAGGTCCTGCGGCTGGAGTCACCGGTGCAGCTCACCGCGCGGGTGGCCCGCACCGACACGGTGGTCGCAGATACGCCGGTCAAGCAAGGGCAGATGGTGGTGGTGTATCTGGCTGCCGCCAACCGCGACCCGGCGGTTTTCGCCGATCCGCACCGCTTCGATGTGGAACGCGACAACGCCGGAAGGCATCTCGCGTTCTCCGGTGGGCGACATTTCTGCCTGGGTGCCGCGCTGGCCCGTGCCGAGGGCGAGGTGGGTCTGCGGACCTTCTTCGACGTCTTCCCCGACGTGCGGTCCGCCGGCGCCGGCAGCAGGCGAGACACTCGGGTGCTGCGCGGTTGGTCCTCGCTGCCGGTGGCACTGGGGCCGGCGCGATCGTTGGCCGCCCAACCCGCGACGTAGCAGCCACGGTTGCGGCTTCAGCCGGCTGAACCGCAGCCGTGGCTTCGGTTTCGTGAAGAACCGCTAGGCCAGGTTACGACCGAGCCAATCCAGCATGCGGTGCCAGGAGTCGTTCGCCGCCGCCGCGTTGTAGCGGGGTCCGGTGTCGTTGAAGAACGCGTGATCGGCGTCCGGTTCGACGACCACCTCGTTGACCAGTCCCGCGCGATCCAAAGCCGCCTTCGCCGTTGTCTGCGATGCGGTGATACGGCTGTCCAACGCGGCATAGATCGCCAATACCGCCGCCTTGGAACCGCTGAAGTCGGGATTGTCCGGCAGCGGCCCGTAGAACGGAACCGCAGCCGACAGTTGCGGTTCGGCGGAACCAAGCAACTGCCACACCAGTCCGCCGCCGAAGCAGAAGCCGACCGCGGCCACTTTCCTATTCGGCACCCGCCGCTGCAGTTCGGCGACAGCGGATTTCATGTCCGCGGTGAACCGCTGCGGCGCTATCTGGGCCAGGGCGGCGGTGGCTTGCGCCGGATCCTGGAAGCGGCCGCTGCCGCCGTCCTCGGACAGCAGGTCGACCGCCAACGCCGAATAGCCGGCTCCGGCCAAGCGGCCGACTACTGAGCGCACCCAGTCGTTCAGGCCCTTGTTCTCGTGCATCACCAGCACTGCGCCTCGAGCATTGCGCGCCTCCGACCAGGCGCCCTGTAACTGCCCCTGCGGGCCGGTCCAGGTAATCGGCGTTGTCGGCAGCGCACCGGCCAAACCTGGTGGCAGGTTCGACGTCGTCGCCGCGGCAGGCGGCCGGCTCCTGTGCTCGGCGCAGGCTGCGATGAGCGTGGCCGCGGCGCCGGTCCCGACGCCCAGCAGAGCCAGTCGACGCAGCGCCTCACGTCGGGAAAGCAGGCCGTCGAGGTGGTCGGAGGCGATCTCCTCGGCGATGTAGCGCTGCAGCGGTGTCATCGTGGCGAGTATGCGCCCGAATGGGTGGTGCGCGTTGTCAGATCACCACGGCCCGGGTGGGTAGCCGCCGGGGCCCGGTTGGCCGTACTGACCGGGCTGCGGCTGGCCGTATGGCGGCTGGCCGCCACCGAACTGGCCGCCGCCGAAGTGTCCGCCGCCGTACTGGGCGGGCCCGGCGCTGGCGGACACGGGCGGCAAACCGAGAAACTGACGGACTTGCGGCACCAGCAACAGACCGCCGGCGATGGCGAGGAGTAGACCGGCGATCAAGTCGTAGGTGATCCGCCCGGCAGCGCCGTACTGAGCTTCGAAGATGATGGCGAACAGCAGCAGGACGACGCCGCCGCCGAGAACCAGGTACTGGCCGACCGGCTTCTTGAGAAAGAGCAGGACGGCGCCCAGGACCGCAGCTACACCGCCGAAGGCCAGCAAGATGAGATAGACGATCATGGCCGCAGGAATGTGCAAACCGCTGTTCTTCAGTGCCTGCTGGCAGGCCTCCAAAATGTCGCCGCCGTACTGACCGCAGATATTCGATGCGCGGTTGGCTGCGCTGCCGACGTCCAGGCACAGCACCAACGTGAGAATCGCGGCGAGACCTCCGAGCATCGCGACGATCCCCAGAACGGCCCACGTCGTGATTTGCTGGGTGCTCGGGCCGGCGCCCGGCTGAGCGTAGTAGCCGCCTTGGCCGTAGCCGGGCAGCGCAACTCCGGGGTGCTGGCGATAGCCGGCCTGCTGACCGTAGCTAAGTTGCTGGCTGTGGTTGGTTGGCTGCCCGTAGCCAGGCTGATCTCCGTAGCCGTGCTGACCGTAACCAGCCGATCCGTACCCGGGCTGACGACCGTGATCCGGTTGGCTCGGCGGACGGTTCGGCCCAGCTGAGGCACGGTAACCGGAGTCCGCTAAACGCTGTCCGTACCCCGGGCCGGCCTGCTGCCAAGGGTCGTATGGCGACGGGCCGGACTGCGGTGAGAAGCCTGGTGGAGGTTGCACTCCGACAGCATACTGGCCGTTGCAGCAGTTTTGCTGGCGCGCCGACAGGGCCGTCGTCAGGGCCTGGTCGCGTCAGAACCGGCCGTCAGATCAGTGTGCCGACTCGGTCAGCGCCTTGAGCCGTTTGAGGGTCTCGGACAATGTCCGCCCTACCTGACCTACCGCGATCCGGTCGGCGAGGTAACCCAGCAGTCCGCCGGGGGCCTGATAGGACAGCCGGAACGTCACCTTCGTTTGGCCGTCCCGCTCGTCGCGCAGCCGGATCCGGCCACGCATGCTGATACCGGTGATACCAACCCAGGCCAGATCGCGGGCGTCGTCGAACTCGACCACTTCGATCAGGCCACCGACGGGCACCGAGCCGATCTTCCAATGCACCATGTAGCGGGCCCCGACGCCGGCCGGCTGATCGTTAGCGGCTTCCCAGCGCTCGAGTCTCGCCATGAACAACGGGTAGCAATCCGGGTCGCTGACGCGTTTCCAGACGGCGTCGCGGTCAGCCTTGACGACACACCGCCGTTCGACGCGCATCAGCCGATCACCGGGAATCGACGTTCAGCGGCGAGGCGGTCCACGCCGGCCTGCAGGCTGGCCAGCACCTTGTCATTCACTGCCTCGTCATCGCCGTCCACTTCGATCGGCTCCTGCACCTCGATCGCGATCTTGGCCGGTAACGGAAGGTGCCCGGCGAAGTCGCTGATGTTGATGCCCCAGGGCAGCGAAATGGATATCGGAATGCCTTTCACGCGCAGCAGTTTGTCGGTCATGAGCAACTTGGCCAGCCACTGCCCGCGGGTGAGGAAAAACGCTGTCTCCTGGCCGCCGACGCTGGCGACGGGGACGATCGGCACACCGGCATCGCGGGCCAGCCGCACGTACCCCATCCGGCCGTCGAAGTCGACCTTGTGCCGCTCCCACGACGGTCGGGCGACCTCGTAGTCACCGCCAGGGTAAACCAGCAGTGCCGCACCGGATTTCAGGGCTAGGTCGGCGTTTTCGTGGTTGGCCGCGACGGTACCGAACTTGCGCAGCCAACCGAGCGGTGGCGCTGAGACCACGAGGTTGTGCGCCAGTTGGTAGAAGGGCCGTTCAACCCCGAAGTAGGAGCAGAAGGCAAGCGTGAACACAAAAGTGTCCGGCGGCACGTTGCCGCCGCTGTGGTTGCCGACCAGCAACACCGGCCCTTCGGCGGGAATGCGGTCCAGTCCTCGAACGTCGGCGCGGAAGTACAGCGAAGCCAGCAGCCACGTGCCGGGCAGCTGATCTCGGATGTAGTCAGGGTCGCGTTGGTCGAGGTCGGCTTTTGGAACCCGGGACGCGACCTGTTTGGTGACCCAATCCTTGACATCCCCCAAGCTCGCCATTGCCGCATTGTGGCACACGAAGCAAGATCGATTCGCGGAGGCGCCAAGGTCACCGCCGATCGAGTCGGTAGATGCGGGCTGCGTTGTCGCGGGCGATCAGCTCGACCACCCGGATGGCGTCAGCCTCACTCCAGTCTCCGCAGTCGACGAAGCCGGCCAGGGTGCGGTGAACTCCGTTGCGCCACAGTTGAGCGCCGAGATAATGCAGCTCCGCCGGACCGAACCCGTCGGAGGAAAACATAATTCTCCGGAACGGCGCCATCTCCAGGAGCCGTGCAATGAACGCCGGCCCCCGTGCGCCCAGGTAGTTGATGCTCAGCCCGCCGTCGAGATACACATTGTTGAAAGCTTGGGCGAGATAGCCCGCTTCGCGCTCATAGGGATAGCAGTGCAGCAGCACGATCGGGGTGTCGGCGGACTGGCGGAGAAAATCGAGCAGGTACAGCGGATTAACTTTGTGCAGGTCGCAGTCCCGGTCTCCGAAGCCGACATGGAATTGCAGCGGCTTTCCCAGCCGCAGCGCCTGATGCAGCCCGAAGCGCAGCAGAACCCGATCGGTCAAGCGGGTTTGGCCGCTGTCGCGCCACCGACGGGCCGCCTCGGCGACCTGCGCTGCCGGCGGCTCGCTCAGGTCACCGTCGAACCCGCCGCGATAGGCCAGGACGGATTTGGTGCCGACGGCGCCGGCTCCGCGCTCGTGCAGGATCTCCTGGAACGCGCCGGCGTAGTCGCCAGCGGCGCGTGCCGCCTGCTCGGCTACCTGCTCGAGACGAACCACCTCGTGGGCGCGACCGCCGCACAGTCCGGCCAGCGTGGCCGGGTCGGTGACTCCGTCGGCGAAGCCGGTGTCCACCAGCCAATCGGTGACCCCCGCGCCGCGCAGGAACACCCTCGCCAGCTCGGCCTCGCTGAGTTGGCAACGTCGTTCCCAGTAGCGTTGCGGTGAAGTGTGTTTGGGCAATCCAAGCAGCGGTGCGCAGTGCGCGCGCACCGCAAAGCCGAGCTGTGAGTCCAGGCCTGCGTCAGTCACCGGTTCGGTGTTGGCTTCGTTGAGCGCGTTCTCGAACCGCGCTTGGTCACCGGCCGTCAACCAGCACCCATGAACGTGTTGATCGATCAGCGGCACCTCGGCGATGTGACTGGCGAGGGCCGAGTCGTCAGCTATCGGGCGTGACGCCACGGTCACACACTCCAGGCCATCCGGAACTTGTCCGCCAATTGCTCTGGGCCCAGCTTGCCGTAGCGCTCACTTTCCAAGCGGCGTACGGCGACAGCGGCATCGACGGCCGGGCCGCCGAGGATGGCTCGCAACTGCTTGGATTCCTGTAGCGCCGAGATTGCTTCGGCCTGGACATCGGGGAACCGGACGATGCCGGCCCTGTCCCGCGCGGCAGCGGACAGGGTGGCGGGATCCACCGTCGTCTCCGGTGGCAGCGCGGCGTCGCGTTTGATGCCATCCAGCGCCAACCCGAGAATGGCCGCCGAAGCGAAATACGGATTGGCGGAGGGATCGACAACCTTCACTTCCACGTGCCCGCCGTAGCGGTGCGCCGTGTGCGCACTGATGAAACGCACTGCCGCTTCACGGTTTTCCGTACCCCAGCACACGTACGCGCCGGCCCAGTTGCCGGGCTGCAAGCGCAGACCGGACACGACCGACCCGCACAGGATGCCCTGCGCGTCGGTCAGACCGCCCAGCACACCACTCAAGGCGTGTTCGCCCGCAGCGGTCATGCCACTTGGGCCCGCACCGCCGCCGAACAGCGGCCCGGTCGAGGTGCTGAGCGAGAAATGTTGATGGGCACCGGATCCGACCGCGTCCACGAATGGCACGGGCGAAAGACTGACGCGCAGTCCGTGGCGGCGCGCGACGCGGCCCACGATCAGCCGGGCGAGCACGAGTTGATCGGCCGCAGCGACCGGCGACAGTGCCGTCAACGAAATCTCGAACTGGTTGGCGCCGTGCTCGGGGTGGAATTGCTCGATCCCGACACCCGAGGCGGTAGCCGCGGCGACGACGTCGCGGACGAACGCTTCGTGCTCTAACACACCGGCCAGGCCGTACTGCGCCCACAGTGTCGAGGGCAGCTTGCTGCCGTCGGGGTTCACCAGCAGGAACTCCAACTCGTGGCCGACGAGCGCGCTGAGCCCGGCGGCGGCGAGCGCGGATTCGATCCGGCTCAGGGTGTAGCGGGCGCAGGCAGGCGCCGGGTTTCCGTCCTGCTGGTAGAAAGCTGCAGGCGCCCAAGCCATTCCGTCGCCGACGATCCGCAAAGCGGACAAGTCGATGCGGAGACGCTGATCGCCGACGACGCTGATCTGGTCGGTGAAGGCGATGCCGGTCTGGTCGATGGCGAACGTGTGATACACCGGGCTCGCGCCCATACCGGGGTCGGCGAAGGTGTCGGCCCGACGTATCGGCACAACCTTCGCCAAGGTAAGCCCGGCCGGGTTGACGACGGTGCCGATGACGACGTCGACCCCTTCAGCTTCCAGCTGCGCGATCGCCGTAGCTGCAAGCGGTGTGCCGGTCAGACCCGGCTCGGCAACGTCAGCTTGCAGGACTGGCCGATGTCAAGGGTGCGCAGCACCCGGCCCATGCCCAACCACATGGCACACGACAGCGCGAGATCGGCGAGTAACTCGTCGGAGAAGTATTCGCGGCAGCGGGCCCAGAAGTCCTCGTCGTCGCGCAGCGCGGCGTGGCCAGTGGCGAAGCGATGCGCGAATTCCGCGGCCAGCCGTTCCTGTTCGCTGTACTCAGGCCAGGTGCGCCACTGCAGCGCATGGTCATAGAGGTCTTCGTCGACTCCGGCGGCAGGCCCGTCGCCGTCACGGGTGTGGACGCAGACCTCGCATTCGTTGTCGTGAGCGATGACGATCCGCGCGATTTCCCGCGTGCGCATCGGCAGCCGGTTGCGGTTGTACACCGCGTCGCTGAACGCGCCGATCGCCGCGCCGAGCTGCGGAGACTTGCGCACCCAGCCGGCCAGGTCGTCGTCAGCGAATGTTCCGATTCGGCTCATGGGCAGATGGTACGCCGCGCGCCGGAGCCGCTATCGGGATTCTCCGCGTCACCACCGTGGCGAGCTCTGGTCGATCGTCGTACCAATCTCGTTGCATGACAGCCCGGTCGGTGATGCGCTGGACCGCGGCTTCGACCTCACGACGGTCGGGGCGGCCTTCGAACGAGGGTGACCGGGCGAGCTTGTCGACGATCCAACCCAGCAGCAGCGACGACACGAAAGCCACCTGCCGCGCACCACTTGCGGTGAGCCGCAATCCGTCGCCGTCGTGCATCAGGTAACCGGTGCCCACCAGCCGTTCGAAGGTGGGTTCGAGCAGCTCGAACGGCACTCCCAAATCGTCACCGATATCGGTGAGCCGTGCGGTGCCGAGCAACCTGCTGTAGCGGTGGATCCGCAGAACCGCCCACAGGCCGGCGACGTCGAGTCGAGAGTCGGGCCGCAACGCGATGCTGCGCAACCGCATGCCCGGCGCGCCATCACTCATCAGCCGACCGACCGCGATTTCCAGCAATTGTTCGGAGGTCTGCGTCGTCGGCATGCCGAACCCCTCGCCGAGGTCGGCGGCGCTGTTCCCGAGGTCTCGCAACGGGACTTCGCGCAAAAACAGGGCGACGACGAATCCCACCATCGCGACGGGGGCCGCGCAGGCGAAAACCAGATCGAGTGAGTCGGCGTAGGCGTGCACGATGGGTGCCGCCGTGCTGTGCGGCAAGCGGTGCAGGGCTTCCGGGGAACTGGCCGCCTGAGCCGGCACCCGGCCCGCGACGAGGGCCGTGCGCAACCGGCCGGTGAGGAAGTTGTCGAACAGCGATCCGAAGATCGCGGCGCCGAACGAACTGCCGATCGTGCGGAAGAACGTCACGCCGGAGGTGGCGACGCCCAAGTCCTCGAAACTCGACGTGTTCTGCACGATGAGCACCAGTACCTGCATGCACAGGCCGATGCCGAACCCCAGGATGAACAAGTAGAGCGATTGCAGGAGCGCCGAGGTCGACGGGCTCATCCGGGACAGCAGCAGAAAGCCGGCGGCCATCACCGCGGTACCGGCGACCGGGAAGATTTTGTAGCGCCCGGTGCGCCCGACCAGAATGCCGCTGCCCATCGATGTGGTCAGCAGGCCGGCCACCATCGGCAGGGTGCGCAGCCCGGATGAGGTGGCGGAAACACCGTTGACGTACTGCATGTATGTGGGCAGGAAGGTCAGCGCGCCCAGCATGGCGAACCCGACCACGAAGCTGAGCACGCAGCAGACGGTGAACACCGGACTGCTGAACAACCGCGGCGGCAGAATCGGCGCGGTGGCGCGGCTTTCCACCCAGACGAACAGGCCCAACGACGCTACCGAGCCGGCGAACAGTCCGATGATCGTCGTCGACGTCCACGGGTAGGTGGTGCCGCCCCAGCTGGTGGCCAACGTCAAGCCGGCGGCGCCGAGGCCGACGAACACGATGCCGGTGTAGTCGATGACCTGTTTGACCCGGTCCCCCAACGCCGGAATGGTCGCCGCCGCGACGAAGAACACCATCACCGCGACCGGGACGTTGATCCAGAACGCCCACCGCCAGGTGAGGTGGTCGGTGAAGTAGCCGCCCAGTAAGGGGCCGACCACGGTGGTGACGCCGAACACCGCGCCCAGCGCGCCCTGATAACGGCCGCGGTCACGCAGTGGGATCACCTCGCCGATGAGGGCTGTCGCGGTGACTGTGATGCCGCCGCCGCCGATGCCTTGCAACGCCCGGGCCAGCACCAGCATCATCATCGACTGCGACAGGCCGCACAGCACTGAGCCGACGAAGAACGAGACGATCGCGGCCTGGAACACCGTCTTGCGCCCGAACAGGTCGCCGAGCTTGCCGACGAGCGCGGTGACGATCGTCGAGGCCAGCAGGTAACTGGTGACGACCCAGGACTGGTGGCCGGCACCGCCGAGGTCGGCGACGATAGTGGGCAGCGCGGTCGCGACGATGGTCTGGTCCAGCGCGGCGAGCAGCATGCCCAGCACGATCGCCAGAAAGATCAAGTTGCGCCGCTGCGGCGTGATTCGGGTGCCGCGGAATTCGGCGTCCGCGGCGGTCGCCGTCGCGCCTGTCATGACTGCCCTCCGGTCAGATCACTGTGATGCTAGGCGGGCGTTCGGAGACGCGCCGTCCGATCAGTGGTCACCGCTGCTGTTCGACCCCGGCGGCCGGGTAACGCACTGCGCCGCATACAGCGCTTCGCCGAGCTTGTCCATCAGTTCCAGCTGCGTTTCCAAGTAGTCGATGTGGCCTTCCTCGTCGGCCACGATCTTCTCGAACAGGTTGGCCGTCGTGCTGTCTTGCCGCTCCCGGCACAGCACAATGCCCGGTTTCAGCCGATCCAGCACCTCGTACTCGACGGCCAGATCGGCTTCGAACTGCTCGCGCAGCGTTTGACCGATCCGTAGCGAAAACAGGCGCTGATAATTCGGCAGCCCGTCGAGTAAGAGAATTCGATCGGTGATCGCCTCGGCGTGCCGCATTTCGTCGAAGGATTCGGCGCGGGTGTGCTCCGCAAGCTCGGTGAACCCCCAACTTTCCTGCATTTTCGAATGCAGAAAGTACTGGTTGATCGCGGTGAGCTCACTGGTCAGTTGCTCGTTGAGCAGGCGAAGAACATCCGGATCGCCTTGCATGATCGCTCTCCTTTTAAGTTGTCGCATGTCAATCCGAGTGCACGGAGTCGATGGGCTGGGCTGGAGCTGCACCGCTGTCGCGCAGGTTCAATCTAATGCAGGGCGATGACAGTCGGCGGGATGTTCTCCGCGTCGGCGCGCGTCCGGGCCGGCCAGTCTGCACAGCGCCCTGTCTCGTCGCAAATGCCTGGTCATTCGTGCCGGAGGTAAGGCGTGACTCCGCTCACGAAGTTAGGTTAGACTGCACTAACATGAGAACGTCCGTAGCGGGGTCAGCGGTCACCGTCTTTCTGGACGGGTAGTCGGGAGGGTCTCGAGCATATGCAGTCGTCGCGCCGACATTCGGCCGGGACGGTGGGCTGATGTACGTATGCCTGTGCGTCGGGGCGACCAGCCAAACGGTGTCCGACGCCGTCGCCCGCGGCGCGTCAACGTCCAAGGAAGTTGCCGCGGCGTGCGGCGCCGGCGCTGACTGCGGGCGCTGCCGACGCACGCTGCGGGCGATCATCGCGGCCACCAACCGGTTCGAGACCAGCGCCGCGAGCTGAAACCGCTATATGTCACCCGTCGGTTCGGCCGGTGAAATCGGCGAGCGCGTCGGCGTTGGCCTGCCCGCCCATCAGCTCGGCGAAGTAAGCGTTCTCCCGTGCACTGGCGGCCAGGATGTCCGGGCGGATCGGATCCACGATGGTGCGCTTTACGGCCATGAGACTCGAGATGGGGCGGGACGCGAGTATCTGAGCGTGCCGCCGGGCCTCACTCTGCAGATCCGTTGGTTGGCAAACTTTCCAGACCAAACCCATCCGCAACGCCTCCTCAGCGCCGATCCACTCCGACGACATCAACAGCCACGCCGCGTTCTGCCGGCCCATCAGCCGGGGCAGTAGATATGACGACGCCGCCTCGGGTGCCACGCCGAGACTGGTGAACGGACATTTCAGTCGCGCCGTCGACGACATGAAAGCCAAGTCGGCGTAACCGAGGATGGTGGCGCCGATTCCGACGCCGACCCCGTTCACCGCGCAGATGAGCGGCTTGGGCAACCCGCTCAACGCCTCGACCATCGCGGTGAACGATGATTTCCGCCCGGCCAGCTGCGGATCGGTGACGCGCGAGTGCATCTCTCTGAGATCCGCACCGGCGCTGAATGCGCGGCCCGCACCAGTGAGCAGCACCACGGCCACGTCCGGATCCTCAGCGGCGGCCTTCAGCGCCGCGGCGGTGGCTTCGTACATCGCTTCATTGAACGCGTTGAGCGCCTCGGGCCGATTGAACGTTAGGGTGCGGACCTTGTTCTCGTCGTCGATCAGCAGCGTCATCGGCAGCAGACTAGCCGTTGCTGTAGACACGGGTCGGTTCGACCAACACCACGGTTCGCCGCTCGGCCGCCATCACCCGATCGAACTCGTCCCAGTCGTCGTGGTTGCCGCCGGCGGCGGCGTACACCTCGCGGATCAGCAGCCGCAGCTGCTCAGCGTCGGACAGCCAGGGCCGGCTGTCGTCCGGACCGGCGAGCTCAGCGCGGCCCTCGACGGTCGCCCATTGCCACCCGTCGCGGAATGTCACCGCCAGCTGAGGTCGCGCCCGCAAATTCGCCAGTTTCACTTTGCCGTAGGTGACGAAGCCCAGCGCGGGACTGCCGCTGCCCGGATGCGGCAACAGCCCGACGTTGACCAGCGAAGCCTGCACGGTCGCATCGGCGCGAACCGTGGACACGATCGCCAGACCGTTCTGGGCTTCGGCCAGCGCCGTGGCTTGCGCAAGAGTGGTCATCTGCGAATCCTCATCTGAACGGCGTTCTCAACGGGTAGCGGCTGGTCGGGACGGTATCGATGTCCGCATTGGCTCCGAAAGCCGACGTGCTGGCGACCATCCGGCTTATTCGGTTTTGCAGGTCGACGTCATCGGCGGCGCCGAAGAAGGCTTTCAGGTCGGTGATGGCCTCGACGGGAAAGAGCTCTTCGACGATGCCGGCGATGACGGGCGCGCCGGGAGTCAATGCTCGCACCACCCAGTTCTGGGTGTAGCCGAACGTTGCCTGGGTGTCGATCGCCACCGGGGTGTGATCGCGCTGCCAACGACTCAGCCAGCTGTCCTGGTCCAGGCCAGTGGGTCGACGCAGCAGCGCAATGTTCGCCAGACCGGTTGTGCGACAACCAAGTTGATCCGGCGGGACCAGCGGCACCGATTCGGTGACCAGGTAGGCCGCGACGGTGTCCGCTTCGGACTGCAGCAGCCTGAGCGCGGCCGCGACCTGATCGCCGTAGCACTGCTGCGTCCACAGGCTGATCACCGCCGCGACCGGCGGGTCGAGGGTCGTCAGCGTCATCAGCGATTGGCGCACCGTGCCGTCGCGGACGTTGACGGTCAGACCGGCCACCCCGAGCCGCAGGATGGCGTCGGCAACCGGGCCCCGCTGACGGGCACACCAGCCGTCGTCGCGATCGGTCGCCCGCAGCACGGCGATCACCTTCTCCATCGAGCAAACCGCCTGCTAGCCCGGCTCGGATTGTTCTCGCGCCCACCGCGGCAAGATGAACACTCCTTCGGCTTCAACGGTGACACCGTCCTCGTCGGCAAGAAATCCCGCCGCGAACGTCTTCACGCCTTCGGTCCGGGTGATCTCCGCCTCGGCGTGCAGGTGGCCCAGTCGGGTGGCCCGGACGTAGCGGAGTGTGATCGTCCCGGTGAAACGCGGGTTGACTCCGTCGCTGGCCGCTTCTCCCAGCAGGTGGTCGAGGATGAGTGCGGCCACTCCGCCGTGCACATGACCGGGTGGTCCCTCGTAGGGCGCGCCGAGATCGAAGTCGCACCACGATTTGCCCGACGGGTCGTGGTTGACGACCACTGGCGGCGCGACCGGGTTGCGCAGGCCGACGACGGCGTTTCCCCACGCCATGCGCTCACCGCTGTCGAGGTAGCGGACGCCGAAGGTCCCGTCCAGCTGGCTGCGGCGCAACCGGGCCGTAGCAGAATCGATCTCCGCTTTGGCCGCTGTCACCGCAGCTGCGTCGACGTCGGTGCGCACCGTGGCGTCGATCAGTTCCCGGACGGACTGGGCCAGTGGTTCGTAAATCGCTCGCAGCCGCTCGACATCCTCGGCGGTGATGTCCGCACACGTGAACTCGAGCATGATTGAAACTAGAACATGTTCTTGCTGTCGGGCACGACGGGTCCGCCGGGCGGTCAGATCAACCGGACCTCGTGCTCAGCACCGATCAGCTCGCCGATGACGGCGGCGAGCTGACGGTACGCCCCGTCCCGGCCGCTGGAAGAACGGAAAACCAGCCCGATCCGGCGTCCGGGCCGAGGCGGGGAGAACTCAGCCAGTCCAAGCCGGCTGCGCGCTGCTTCCACCGGTACCGCGCTCTGCGGAATCAACGTCACACCGAGGCCCCCGGTAACGCACTGCACCGCCGTCGCCAGTGATGCCGCCCGGGTGTCGGCCAGTTCGGCGCGCACGCCGGCGGCCCGGCACACGTCGAGTGCCTGATCGCGCAGGCAGTGACCCTCGTCGAGGAGCAGCAGCGGCAGCTGAGCCAGGGCGGCCGCCGGCACCCGCCGTTTGCCCGACAGCGGATGACCTGCCGGCAGCGCGAGGACGAAATCTTCGTCGTAGATGGCGACCTCAGTGATCCCGCTTGCCCCGGAGAACTGCTGGTCGGGCAAAGCGATCAGTGCGGCGTCGAGTGCGCCCTCGCGAAGTCCCAACAGCAGTCGTTCGGTCTGGTCTTCGGTCACATTAAGTTTCAGGCTCGGCAGCCGGCGTGCTATTCCGGACAGCACCGCCGGCAGCACGTAGGGCGCCACCGTCGGGATCAACCCCAGTCGCAAGGTGCCTTGCAGCGGGTCCGACCCGCCGGCTGCGACGGCAGTAAAAACACCCAACGCCTCGATCACGGTCTGAGCGTGCGGCAACAGCTGCCGGCCCTCCGTCGTCAGGAATACTCGCCGTGTCGAGCGTTCGATCAATCTGATGCCGAGACCGGTCTCGAGCGCCGCCAGCGCTTGCGACAGCGTGGACTGACTCACGCCGAGACCGCTTGCCGCAGCACCGAAGTGCTGCTTTTCCGCGACCGCCACGAAGGCGCGTAAGCCGGCGATCGTCGGTTGATAATTCTTATCGGACATACCAATCAGTCTAGTGGGACAAATCACCTTTAACTGTTAGTAAGTTTTCGGCACACTGGCGGTACACGCGGATCACCGCCTGAAGCCTATTTCGAGCAAGGAGCGACATGGCCCTGCTGACCATTGGTGACCAGTTTCCCGCCTACCAGCTGACCGCGCTGATCGGTGGCGATCTCTCCACGGTCGACGCCCAGCAGCCGGAGGACTACTTCACCACCATCACCAACGAGGACCACCCCGACAAGTGGCGAATGGTCTTCTTCTGGCCCAAGGACTTCACCTTCGTCTGCCCCACCGAGATCGCAGCGTTCGGCAAGCTGAACGACGAGTTCGAGGACCGCGACACCAAGGTGCTGGGTGTCTCGGTGGACAGTGAATTCGTGCACTTCCAGTGGCGGGCGCAGCACGAGGACCTCAAAACGCTGCCGTTTCCGATGCTTTCAGACATCAAGCGTGAGCTGGTCCAAGCCACCGGTGCGCTCAACTCCGGTGGTGTCGCTGACCGGGTGACGTTCATCGTCGACCCCAACAACGAGATCCAGTTCGTCTCGGTGACCGCGGGTTCGGTCGGCCGCAACGTCGACGAGGTGCTGCGGGTGCTCGACGCGCTGCAGTCCGACGAACTGTGTGCCTGCAACTGGCGCAAGGGTGACCCGACGCTGGACGCCGGCGAGCTGCTCAAGGCGTCCTGATGAGCGTCGACAACCTCAAAAACGCGCTGCCTGAGTACGCCAAGGACCTCAAGCTCAATCTCGGCTCGATCACCCGCAGCACCGTCCTCACCGAGGAGCAGTTGTGGGGAACGCTGCTGGCGAGTGCCGCGGCCACCCGAAATACTCAGGTGCTGACCGACATCGGTGCCGACGCTGCGAACAACCTTTCGACGCAGGCGTATCAGGCGGCGCTGGGCGCCGCGGCGATCATGGGCATGAACAATGTGTTCTACCGTGGCCGGGGTTTCTTGGACGGCAAGTACGGCGATCTGCGTGCGGGCCTGCGGATGAACATCATCGGCAATCCCGGGGTGGACAAAGCCAACTTCGAGCTGTGGTCGTTCGCCGTGTCGTCGATCAATGGATGTTCGCACTGCGTCGCCGCTCACGAGCACACGCTGCGCGAGGCCGGCGTCGGGCGGGAGGCGATCCTGGAAGCGCTGAAGGCAGCAGCCATCGTTTCTGGTGTCGCACAAGCGATCGCCGCAGCGCAGATCCTCGCGACCGTCGGCTGAACGAACCAGCCGTGACGGTGCCTGCCTGGGTCGAGCATGTGATCTGGTGGCAGCTCTATCCACTCGGCTTCGTCGGCGCCCATCCGGCCCCCGGTGGTGCGCCCACTGCCGACGAACACCGGTTGCGGCGGATACCCGAATGGTTCGACCACGCGATCGCCCTGGGCGCTTCGGGAATTGCGCTGGGACCCGTGTTCGCCGCACGCACCCACGGCTACGACACCACCGACCACTATCGCATCGATCCGCGACTCGGTGACGACGAGGACTTCGACTACCTCGTCACCGAGGCGCACCGGCGCGGGCTACGTGTCCTGCTCGACGGAGTGTTCAACCACGTCGGTCCCGACTTCGGCCGTTATCAGAAGGCCGTGCGGGACGGCGAGGCGGACGGTTGGTTCCGTGGACGCCCGGGGCGTTTTCACACCTTCGAAGGCCACGACGATCTGATCTCGCTGAACCACAAGAACCCCGAGGTCGTCGAATATGTGGTCGACGTGATGTCGCACTGGCTGAGCCGCGGCGCAGACGGTTGGCGACTGGATGCAGCTTACGTTGTGCCGCAAGCGTTCTGGACTGCAGTACTCCCCAAGGTACGCCAGAGGCATCCGGCTGCGTGGTTCGTCGGCGAGCTGATTCACGGGGACTACGCGGCGGTGGTGAGTGACACCGGTTTCGACTCGGCAACGCAGTACGAACTGTGGAAGGCGATCTGGAGCAGCCTCAACGACGGCAACTTCTTCGAGTTGGACTGGGCGTTGCAGCGCCACAACACATTTTTGGAGACCTTCTCGCCGCTGACGTTCGTCGGCAACCACGACGTGACCCGCATCGCAAGCCAACTGGAAAACCCAGGGCACCTCGCCCACGCGGTGGTGCTCCTGATGACCATCGGCGGAATCCCCAGTGTGTACGCCGGCGACGAGTTCGGGGCACGCGGTCTCAAAGAGGAGCGGTTCGGCGGCGACGACGACGTGCGACCCGAATTCGGGTCTCCCCCGCCGCAACTGGATTCGCAAGGCGTCCAGATCTGGCATTTGCACCAACACCTGATCGGACTGCGCCGCCGTCACCCGTGGCTGCATCAAGCATCGACGACGGCTGTGCGGCTGGACAACCGGCACTTCGTCTACCAGACCCGCCGCGGCGACGACGCACTGATCGTCGCGCTGAACATCGACGCCACGCCGCTGCGGGTGCGGTTGGCCGAACTGAATGGCGGACCCGCCGAGGTGGTCGCCGGAAGCGCAGCCCCACCATCAGAAGTCGTCGACACGCTGCACGTCGAACCGAACGGGTGGCGCATTCTGCGACCCGTCTGAGTGCCCTTCGGTCTACGACACTTGCTTCGCCGTCAGCGGATCTTCTTCGCCGCCATAGTACTTTTCGAGGACCGCCGTGAAGTCGTCGTTGTCGGATGTCGCACGCGCGAACAGGGTCATCGACGAACGCACCTTCAAATCGTCGGGCGAACCGACGATCTGCGTGATCGAGCGGCCCCGCACCGCAGTGACCAGCCGGGCGCATTCGCGCAACCGTGGTCCTAGCACGGTGTGACCGAGATAGGCTCGCGCTTCATCCAGCGACGAGATGGCGTACCGGGCCGCGGTCGGGCTGCTGCCCAGACCGGCGATCTGCGGGAACACAAACCAGATCCAGTGACTTCGCTTTCTGCCGTCGCGCAGTTCGTCGAGCACGCTGTGATAGACGCGAGCCTGCGCTTCGACGAAGCGGTGCAGGTCGAACGGATCGCTTGCAGTGCTCATATCACTACCGTGGCACACAAGATGGGTTTGTTCGAGGAGGTCTCGAGGAGGTGAAGTGTCGATGACGGTGCAACGGCGGCTGCCGGCGATCCGCGACCTTGCGCCGTTGATCCAGTTCCGCAAACCAGGGCTGAACCGCACCCGACGCCGGTTGGAAACTGCGTTGACGATCGAGGACCTGCGGCGCATCGCCAAGCGGCGCACTCCGAAAGCCGCTTTCGACTACACCGACGGCGCCGCTGAAGATGAGATCTCGCTGGGCCGCGCGCGGCAGGCGTTTCGCGACATCGAGTTTCATCCGGCGATTCTGCGTGACGTCACGACCGTGCGCACCGGCTGGGATGTGCTCGGCCAACCAGTGGGCTGGCCGTTCGCCATCGCGCCGACGGGTTTCACCCGGCTGATGCAGACCGAAGGAGAAGTCGCCGGCGCACGCGCGGCTGCCGCGGCCGGCATCCCGTTCTCGTTGTCGACGCTGGGCACCGCGTCCGTCGAGGAGGTGGCCGCCGCTGCTCCGCAGGGCCGCAGATGGTTCCAGCTGTACATGTGGCGAGATCGCGAACGCTCGATGTCGTTGGCGCGACGCGCCGCCGCCGCCGGCTTCGACACGCTGCTGGTCACAGTGGACGTCCCGGTGGCGGGTGCGCGCCTTCGTGACACTCGCAACGGCATGTCGATTCCGCCGGCGCTGACGTTGCGCACCGTGCTCGACGCGCTGCCCCGCCCGCGCTGGTGGTTCGACCTGCTGACCACCGAACCGCTGTCCTTCGCATCGCTGGACCGCTGGCCGGGCACCGTGGGCGAGTACCTGGACGCCATGTTCGACCCCAGCCTCACGTTCGCCGACCTGACATGGATCCAGGAGCAGTGGCCGGGCAAGCTGGTGGTCAAAGGAATCCAGACCCTCGACGACGCCCGGGCGGTAGTCGATCTCGGCGTCGACGGGATCGTGCTGTCCAACCATGGTGGCCGGCAACTGGACCGGGCGCCGGTACCTTTTTACTTGCTTCCGTCTGTCGCTCGGGAAATCGGCAAGGACACCGAAATCCTGTTGGACACCGGCGTAATGTCCGGCGCTGACATCGTCGCCGCAGTCGCACTCGGCGCGCGGTGCGTACTAGTCGGCCGCGCCTACCTTTATGGGCTGATGGCCGGCGGCGAGCCCGGGGTCCGGCGGGTGATCGATATCCTGTCGACTCAAATGAGTCGCACCATGCGGTTGCTCGGCGTCAGTTGCCTCGAGGAGTTATCCCCCAAGCACGTCACGCAGCTGCGCCGGCTAACAGCCCCTCCGCCGCCGGCGTAACGCCGCGGTGACGCCGCGCGACCTGACCGGCCGGCTGGCGCCACCAATCGCCTGCATCGCAGCCCCGGCTCACGCCGAACTGCGCCGAACCACAGGCGTAAGCCGCGAGGGCCCTGCCGTCTCACTGTTGGCGCCGCTTCACTAATTTGCCGGCGACGAGGGAGGTGGACAGCGGCCGCGCCGGACCAGCACGTTGGCCAGGGCGTCAAGACCGCTCTCGATGACGGCGGGCCGTTCCAGGGCCGCCAGGACCTCGCGAACAAGGGCACCGACCTGTGCGCGCGCATCAGCGTCGTCGAGGTGCCGCGGCGGCAGGCGGACATGCATAAGCTCGTCGCGAAGACTGAGCGACTGCAAGGCGCGGGTCAGCAGGGTGAGCACCGTGGGCGCATGGATCCCGACAGTCAAGTGCACGGACGGATCGGAGGTGGCTTCGGCGGCATGCACCCGACCGGGCGGCAGGTAAAGCAGGTCGCCGGCGTCAAGGACCAGGTTGGTCGGCGCGGGAAGGGTGGTCGCGTCAACCGCGTGGCGGCGTTGCATCTCCTGGGGCGGCACATCGGCGCCGTCGTAGAGATGCCAGATCTTGGAACCATGGACCTGCAGGATAAGCACGCAGTGCGCGTCCCAATGCGGCACGAACCCCTGTGAGTGCGGCGGGGTGACATAGGCGTTGACCTGTGTCGCGTAATTCAACTCGACTTCGATGGACCGGGCCAGCGACGCGATCGGAGGCACGTAGCGCTCGACACCGTCCAGGATCATCGTGTAACCAGCGGCCAGGTCCTGCTGAACACGACCGGCATCGATACTGCCGTCAGCATGGCGGTAAGCGTCCCCGTCCTTGTTCTGCTTTCCTTTGACCAAGCGCACGGCCGACCGCTCGTGTCGGGCAGCCGTCAGGAGTTGCTCGGCCGCTGACGGGCCGGGCAGCAGGTCGGCGTAATAGCCGGCACTGTTTCGCTCGACGTGCCGGTGCTGCGTTCCCCGAACCTCGTCGAGGAAGGTTTGTACCGCAAGTGGCTGCAGTAGCCAGGCCAGCGAGAGCTCGACAATGACCTCCTCACCAGCACGCGCAGGGCTGCTACAGGGCCGAAATTTCGGTTGCCCTAACTTATTCCGAACGAGGAGGTTCATGGTCGCTTCGCCGCATACTCAAGCCCGGCGGGCGGCTGGTGGCGACCGGCAACCGCTGGCGCGACGTCGTGGTGTTCAGCAACGCCAAAGATTAATAGTTGTTGGCGCTGCGCAGCACGATGTCGACGGCCGCCGCGATGGCGCCGTCGTCGGGCAGCCTGCCGAACATGATGGACGGGCATGCGACCACGCCGGCCAGCATGGACACCACCGCCTCCAGTTCGACGCCACGAAACACCTCTTCCAGCATGGTTCTCAGCGGCCGCTGACCGTCCGTGTTGATCTTTTCTCTGACTCCACGCATCTCCTCGACAGTGGCCCACTGGGCCATTCCGGCCAGCACCCGATCCAGCTGATGATCGAGAATCGCCGCGCGGAACACCTGCAACTCGCCGATGAGATCGGCGCGCAGGTCGCCGCTTCTCTGGTGATGCGGCAGCTCGCCCAGGGCGTCGAGCGCGAGAGCGATCAGGTGCACCCGGGCCGGCCAGTGGGTGTACAGCGTCGTCTTGGAGTAACCGGCGATCTCAGCCACCCGGGCGTGGGTCACCGCGTCGGAACCTTCATTGGTCAGCACCTCGAAAGCTGCCCGCGCGACGTCAGCCCGGGTGCGAGCAACCCGGGCGTCCTCATTCGAGCCGGATGACTTATCACCCTTTTCGGGTGTCATCTGCGCACTTCACCTTTTGCCGGGGCCTTCCGTGGGTTGAGTAGCTCCACAGAAAGTAGCTGATGAAGAGCCGATTCAGTACCGAAAAGAATAATCACTAATGGACGTTTAGACCACTAGTGTACGGGGAATCGGGTAACGCAGCGTCGCGGCGACGCCCCCGCCGCGGCGCTTCCCGTCCACGAAAAGGAAGTTCATGTCTGCCATCCTGTTTGGTTCGATCAGCACCCTCATCGACACGTCAGAACTGCAGCGCCGGGCCTTCAACGAATCGTTCCAGGCCCACGGACTGGACTGGAACTGGTCTCGCGACGACTACATCGCGATGCTCGATTCCAGCGGCGGCGCGCAACGAATCGCCGACTACGCGCAGGCGCGCGGCGAAGAGGTCGATGCCGCGGCGGTGCACGCGACCAAGTCCGAAACCTTCCGGGAGCTGCTGGAAGCTGCGGCGCCGACGGCGCGCCCCGGTGTGATCGCAACGGTGCAGGAAGCCAAGCGCAACGCTTTGAAACTCGGGTTCGTCACCACGACGTCACCGGACAACATCTCTGCACTGTTGGCGACGCTCGCGCCGGACATCAGCGTCGACACCTTCGACGTCATCGTGGACAGCGACGCTGTCGAGACCCCGAAGCCCGACGGCGCGGCGTACGTCTTCGCTTTGCAGCAACTCGGCGAGACCGCGGACTCCGCGGTAGCCATCGAGGACAACGTCGGCGGTGTCACCTCGGCAGCGGCCGCCGGTGTCAAGTGCATCGCCTTCCCCAACGAGAACACCACCGATGGCGACTTCACTGCTGCCAGCGAGACGGTCGACGCCCTCGACGCCGAACACATCGTGGCGCTCGTCGCGTGAGGACGACCGCATCGTCGCTCCCCCCATCCCAGCCGGCGCCGAGGACACCGCTATGAGCAACCTGCAAGCAGAAGTGACGAAGAGCCCGAACGGTTTTCACGTCGAGGGTTACGAGACGATCGAGTACGACCTGCTGTATGTCGACGGGATCTTCTCGCCGGAGCGCCCGGAACTGGCCGATAGCTATCGACCTTACGGTCGCGCGCTGATGGTCATCGACGAAAGCGTCCATCAGCTCTACAACGACGACATTCATTCCTACTTCGACCACTACGGCATCGCGCTGACGGTGGTGCCGGTGCATATCCAGGAGACCGCCAAGTCGCTGGAGACCTTCGAGCGGATTGTCGCTAAGTTCAATGCTTTCGGACTGGTACGCACCGAACCGGTCCTTGTTGTCGGCGGCGGACTGACCACCGACGTCGCCGGCTTCGCGTGTGCCAGTTACCGCCGCAACACCCCCTACATACGGATACCGACGACGCTCATCGGTCTGATCGATGCCAGCGTGTCGATCAAGGTCGCGGTCAATCACGGCAAGCACAAGAACCGACTGGGCGCTTACCACGCGTCGCAGAAAGTATTCCTGGACTTCTCTTTTCTCAAGACGCTGCCCGAAGATCAAGTCCGCAACGGCATGGCCGAACTGATCAAGATCTCAGTGGTCGGCAATGCGGAGATCTTCCGGATGCTCGAGCAGCACGGTGCCGAACTGTTGCGCACCCGCTTCGGCTATCTGAACGGATCGGCTGAACTGCGCGCCGTCGGTGAACGCCTGACCTATCAGGCGATTGCCACAATGCTCGAACTCGAGGCGCCGAACCTGCACGAAATCGACCTGGACCGGGTGATCGCTTTCGGCCACACCTGGAGTCCGACGCTGGAGCTGACGCCGCCGAACCCGTTTTTCCACGGCCACGCCATAAACATCGACATGGCGTTGTCGACGACTCTCGCCGAGCAGCGCGGGCATATCTCGGTCTTCGACCGTGACCGGGTGCTCGGCGTGATGAGCGACATGGGTCTGGCGCTCGACAGCGAATATCTCACGCCGGAGCTGCTCACCTCGGCCACGATGGCGATCCTGAAGACCCGCGACGGTTCGCTGCGCGCGGCCGTTCCCGCGCCGATCGGTCAATGCATCTTCCTCAACGACGTGACCACCGTGGAACTCGGGGACACCCTGCTGCTGCACCGGAAGTTGTGCCTCGACTACCCCCGTGGCGGTGACGGCGTCGACATGTTCACCTCGACCCCATCCGGCGAATCCGGTGAGTGACGTTGTCACGCTGCGCGGTTGGGAGCTACCGGCAGAGCGGCCGGTCACGCCGGTGACCATCGTGGCCGAAGAGCTCGATGAGCTACTTCGACGAATCGATCCCGTGCCGGGGGGTGACGAAGACTTCCTGCTTCGGCTTCGGCACGCGCGTGACCTCGCAGCGGGCCTGGATCCCTACCTGACCCGATGCGCAACTCCTGAGTCGCCTGCGCTGGCTGCGCTGGCCCGTCGCACCCGCGAGATCAACTGGGCCGAACATGCTTTAGGCGCAGGTGCGCGTTCTCTGCAGCAGGAGATGTTGTCCGGGCACGTCGAAGGTCAGTTCCTCAAGTTTCTGGTGCAGCTGACCCGAGCACGCCGAGTCCTCGAGATCGGCCTGTTCACCGGGTACTCAGCGCTGGCCATGGCCGAGGCGCTGCCCGACGACGGTGTCATCATCGCCTGTGAGATCGATCCGGCTGTGGCGCGGATCGCTCACCAATGCTTCAGCGGCTCGCCGGCCGGTCACAAGATCACCGTCGAGGTCGCTCCGGCGCTCGAAACACTGGAGCGACTCGCCGCCGAACCAAGCTCACCGGCTGAGCAATTCGACTTCGTGTTCATCGACGCCGACAAGCCGGGCTACCTACCGTACGTCGAATTCCTGCTGGACAGTGCACTGTTGACAGCGCGAGCCGTTATCGCGGTCGACAATACCCTCATGCAGGGGCAGCCTTATCTGAACGGCGCCGACGTGTCGGTCAACGGGTCGGCGATCGCGACGTTCAACGCCGCGCTTGCCGCCGATCCTCGGGTGGAACAAGTCCTGATTCCGCTGCGCGACGGACTGACCCTCATCCGGCGCGCGCCGCAGCTGTCACCGCGATGACAGCGGTGATCGCCGAGGAGATCGGTCGGTCGGCATCCGCGGCGCGCGCGGATGCCGGACGCGGCGACGCCGGCCGGACATTGGCGGCGCTCGCCGGGTTGACCGTCACGTTGCCGGTCGATCTTCTGGTGGTCGCGCTGTTTCTGGCGATCGGCCGGGCTCGCCGGTCAACTCATCCTGCCGCAGCCCCACCGGCGTCGTCTCGTCGCACGGTGCTGATCACCGGCGGCAAGATGACCAAGGCACTGCAGCTGGCGCGTTCTTTTCACAGCGCCGGGCACCGGGTGGTGTTGGCCGAGTCGGCGAAGTACCGGTTCACCGGTCACCGGTTCTCCCGGGCAGTCGATGCGTTCTGCTGCATCCCGGACTCCACCGCGCCCGGCTACGGCGACGCTCTGCTCGACGTCGTCGTACGGCAAGGCGTGAACGTGTTCGTCCCGGTGTCGAGTCCGGCCGCGAGTGTCGCCGACGCCCGGGCGCGCCGGAGGCTCGACGGGCGGTGCGAGGTCGTGCACGCCGACGCGGACGTGGTTGCCAGGCTCGACGACAAAGCCGAGTTCTCGAAAGCCGCTGCCGCACTGGGTCTGCGCGTCCCGGACTGGCGTCGCATCACCGATCCACGTCAAGTCGAGGACTTCGATTTTCCCGAGGGACGCAGCTACCTGCTCAAGCGGATCGCCTACAACCCGGTCGGCCGTCTTGATATTCCGCTGTTGTCGGGTCGAACCCGGCAGCGCAACGCCGGTGTCGCGCGGTCGTTGCCGATCTCGCACGACGACCCGTGGATTCTTCAGGAGTACATCACCGGCCCGGAGTACTGCACGCACGGCACCGTCCGTAACGGCCGACTGCAGGTGTATGCGTGCTGTGAATCGTCGGCGTCGCAGCTGAATTACGCGATGGCCGACAAACCGCGGATCCGTTCCTGGGTCGAGCAGTTCGTCGGCGCACTGGGCGTCACCGGTCAACTGTCCTTCGACTTCATCGAAGCCGCCGACGGGCAGATTTACGCGATCGAATGCAATCCCCGCACCCACTCGGCGATCACGTTGTTCCACAACCACCCCGAGCTGGCGTCGGCTTATCTCGAAGACGATCACCCCGCCGTCACGCCGCTCACCGACACTCGCCCGACCTACTGGATCTACCACGAGATGTGGCGTCTGCTCACCCAATCCGGACGCCGCGCCCGGGTCGCCACGATCTTCCGCGGGAAGGACGCCATTTTGACCTGGTGGGATCCGCTGCCTTACTTAATGGTTCACCACCTGCAGATCCCGGCTCTGCTCATCGCAAACCTGTTAGATCGCCGGGGCTGGGTGAAGATCGACTTCAACATCGGCAAGCTCGTCGAGGCCGGCGGTGATTGAATGGCGCCGTCAAAGCCCCTGACGATCCAGCGGGTCTTACACCTCGTCGGCTCTGCGGTCGACGACTTCCACGCCGGCCTGTCCCGGCTCTACGCCGGCGGGTGCCTGGATGCGTTCGTCGATCGCACCGGCTACGACGCGCACATCGCGTACGTCTCGCCGGACGGATCGTGGCGATTCCCCGCCGCGTTGAGTGCTCGCGCACTGGCGCAGGCCCAATCGTGCACGATCACCGAAGCGCTGCAACACATCACATCACTCGACATCGATGTGGTGGTTCCGCAGATGTTCTGCTTGCCGGGCATGACCTCCTACCGCGCATTGTTCGATGTGCTCGGCATCCCCTACCTGGGCAACAGGCCAGAGGTGATGGCGATCGGCGCCGCCAAGGCCAAGGCGCGGGCCGTGGTGGCGGCCGCGGGGGTGGCGGTGCCCGCCGGCGAGGTACTGGCACCCGGGCAGCGACGCACCCTTCCGCTGCCGGTCGTGGTGAAACCGCTGGCCGCCGACAACTCGGTCGGCGTTTCCCTGGCCCGCGATTCAGCGGAGTACGACGCCGCCGTGCACCTGGCGTCGGCGCACAGCAGCACGGTGTTGGTCGAATCGTATGTCGAGCTCGGCCGAGAAGTCCGCTGCGGCATCGTCGTTCGCGACGGCGACCTGCTGTGTCTTCCGCTGGAGGAGTACGCGGTGGATACAAACAGCAAACCGATCCGGACCGGTGAAGACAAGATCGTACGAGACGACGACGGCGGACTGCATCTGGTGGCAAAGGACGACAGCAAAGCGTGGCTCGTCCATGACGACGAATTGCTCACCGAGCGGGTTTGGGCGGCCGCCCGTCGCGCTCACCGCGCACTGGGATGTCGGCACTACAGCCTGTTCGACTTCCGGATCGACCCCGGCGGTCGGCCGTGGTTCCTCGAGGCCGGACTGTACTGCTCCTACGCGCCGAGCAGCGTCATCCCGACGATGGCGGCAGCCGTCGGCCTGGGTGTCACCGAACTGTTCGACATCGCGTTGTCCGAAGTGCGACGGGAAATGACCGGATGCTTGAGCTCACCGCGCTGACGCCGATCGGCGCCCGGCTGAACAACTTTCGCGTCGACGCACTCGACGAGCCGACCGTCGCGGATCTGCGCGAGTTGCTGGCTGCGCACGGCGTGCTCATCCTGGCCGGCCAGCAGGTCGACGACGACGGATTTCTGCGGTTCCTGCGAAGCTTCGGGCCGATGATGTTCACCGTCGGTGAAACCCCGGCCCCGGGGTATCCCGACCTGAACGTCATCAGCAACGTCGGCAGGGTGACACCGCCGCGTTCGACCTTTCACACCGACACGAGCTACGTCCGAACACCCCCCGACTACACCGCCTTACGGGCCGTCAACGTGCCGCGGCGCGGCGGGCAGACCTTGTTCACCAACCAGTACCTCGCGTACGAAGCGTTGCCACCCGTCGTCCGGGAAAATCTCGCCGGGCAGACCGTCACGCACGTGGTGACCGATCTCGAACTGGGACCGGATGAGGAGACGTCGGCGGCGCATCCCATCTTCCGCGTCCACCCGATTTCCGGGCGGACCTTCCTCTACCTGTCCACCCCGAAGCGGTGCGCGCACGTCAGCGGCATGTCGCCGCAGCTCGCCGCCGAAACCGTCAGGTTCCTGTTCGCACACTCCACCCGCGAAGACAACGTGTACCGGCACCGGTGGGCTCCCGGTGACGTCGTGATGTGGGATAACCGGTGTGTGTTGCACCGAGCCGACCACGACGGCGTCGTCGGCGACCGCGTGCTGCACCGCGGAATGGTCGCCGGTCCGGCCTGCTGACCGGCTCGGCCGGGTGGGAACAAACCAACTCCGATCAAGGTTGAGCGCGTCAGGCTGAACTTTGGAGGATTGATGGCTGAAGCCACATCAGTGCCGGTGTTGTTTGTCAGCGACCCGATCGTGTTGCCGGGAATGGTCGTCCCGATTGCCCTGGACGACGCCGCGCGCGCCGCGGTCGACGCGGCAGGGGGCACCGAGTCGGGCACACTGCTGATCGCGCCGCGGCTGGGCGACCGCTACCCCTCTTACGGGGTGCTGGCGTCGATTCTGCAGGTCGGGCGCATTCCCGGCGGCGGTGTGGCGGCGGTGGTGCGCGGCGAGCGCAGAGCACACATCGGCGCCGGAGCCGCTGGACCGGGCACCGCGCTGTGGGTTGAGGTGACCGAGGTCGACGAGCCCGAACCCAGTGACGAGACCCGCGCACTGGCCGCGGAGTACAGGAAACTGCTGCTGGCGATGCTGCAGCGGCGCGAGGCCTGGCAGATCGTTGACGTGGTCAATCAACTGACCGACCCGTCCGCGCTGGCCGATACGTCCGGGTACGCGTCGTATCTGACCGACGTGCAGAAACGTGAGCTACTCGAAACCGACGACGTGGGCCGTCGCCTTCGTCTGTTGATCGACTGGACCGGTGCGCAGCTGGCCGAAGTCGAGGTCAACGACAAGATCGCTGAGGATGTGCGGGCCGGCATGGAGAAGCAGCAGAAGGAGTTCCTGCTGCGCCAGCAGCTGGCCGCGATCCGCAAGGAGCTCGGCGAGTCGGGACCGGACGGCTCCGAGAACCCAGAGGACTACCGGGTTCGGGTGGGAGCCGCTGATCTGCCGGATAAGGTCCGCGAGGCCGCGCTGCGTGAGGTCGGCAAGCTGGAACGCGCCAGCGATCAAAGCCCGGAAGGCGGCTGGATCCGCACCTGGCTGGACACCGTGCTGGACCTACCGTGGAATTCGCGCACCGAGGACTCGACCGACCTGGCGGCCGCCCGCGCTGTGCTGGACGCCGACCACCACGGCCTGACGGATGTCAAGGACCGCATCGTGGAATACCTGGCGGTGCGCGCCCGCCGCGCTCAGCGTGGCCTGCAAGTCGTCGGCGGGCGGGGGTCTGGCGCGGTGCTGGTGCTGGCCGGTCCGCCCGGCGTGGGCAAGACATCGCTGGGTGAGAGTGTGGCCCGGGCACTGGGCCGCAAATTCGTCCGTGTCGCCCTGGGCGGCGTGCGCGACGAGGCCGAGATCCGTGGCCACCGGCGCACCTATGTCGGTGCGCTGCCCGGCCGCATTGTGCGCGCCATCGGCGAAGCCGGCTCGATGAACCCCGTCGTGCTGCTCGACGAGATCGACAAGGTCGGTTCCGACTATCGCGGTGACCCGTCAGCGGCGTTGCTCGAGGTGCTGGACCCGGCGCAGAACCACACCTTCCGCGATCACTACCTGGATCTGGACCTCGACCTGTCCGACGTGGTGTTCCTGGCGACCGCCAACGTCGTCGAGAACATTCCGTCGGCGCTGCTGGACCGCATGGAGCTGGTGCAGATCGACGGCTACACCGAGGATGACAAAGTCGCGATCGCCCGCGATTTCCTACTGCCGCGGCAACAGGACCGGGCCGGATTGACCAGCGACGAAGTCACCGTCACTAGCGCCGCGCTCCGCAGGATCGCCGCTGACTACACCCGTGAGCCCGGTGTGCGGCAGTTCGAGCGGCTGCTGGCCAAGGCGCTGCGCAAGGTCACCACCAAGCTGGCCGACACGCCGGGCGTGATCGTGGTCGACGACTCCGACCTCGTCGGGTATCTGGGCCGGCCGCGCTTCACTCCAGAGTCGGCCGAGCGTACCGCGGTGCCGGGTGTGGCGACTGGACTGGCCGTGACCGGGTTGGGCGGCGACGTGCTCTACATCGAAGCCGGCTCAGTGGAGGGTGAGCCGGGTCTGCAGCTGACCGGCCAGCTCGGTGCAGTGATGAAGGAGTCCGCGCAGATCGCACTGTCCTACGTGCGCTCGCACGCCGCCCAGCTCGGTGTCGACCCCAAGACGCTGGACCGGCGCATCCACGTGCACGTCCCCGCGGGCGCCGTCCCCAAGGACGGCCCGTCGGCGGGCGTGACGATGGTGACCGCGCTGGTGTCGATGGCGACCGGGCGTCAGGTGCGCTCAGAAGTCGGGATGACCGGCGAGGTGACGCTCAACGGCCGGGTGCTGCCGATCGGCGGTGTCAAGCAGAAGCTGCTGGCCGCTCAGCGCGCCGGGTTGTCGACGGTGTTCATTCCGCTACGCAACGAGCCCGATCTCGACGACGTGCCCGTCGAGGTGCTCGACGTGCTGCAGGTCAAACCGATAGCCGACGTAGCTGACCTCGTCGCGCAGGCACTGGAACCGGCCGAAACCGCCGCGGTCGCTGCGGCATAACGAACGCCAGCGTGCTGGGAGTCTTAGTTAGTTGCGGCTGGCAGCCGCCGGCACCAAGCGATCGCGTCGCACCACCAAAGCAGGCTTCGCAGGCTCACCGAACCGCGCGCCAATGGCGCTGAGGAGACGGTGAAGTTCGGCGATGCGGGTCGTCAGCTCTTGCGCTTCTGCACGCATCCGCGGGTGGGCGGCGACCAGCTCTAGGCGGCGCTGGCGCTGAAGTAGTTCGGGATACAGAATCTTCTCGAACAGCCGTGCCTGCGCGGCCTCGGCGGGCGATACGCACCGGGCCGCCACCTCGGCGCCTGCGGCGTCGGTGTGGCAAATGCTCAGCGGCCGTAGCGAAGAGCGGCCGTGGTTGCGGCGGGCTGAGTGCAAAACGGACCGACCTCGGTCGCGCGGCGATGCCACCTGGCTGGACATCGACGGATACACCATTGTTGTGATCTCCTCTGAAGTTCGCGTTCGTCATTGGCTGGGTTTAGTGCGCTGGGAGCCCGGCAGCGACGTCACCTTTGTGACTGGTTGAGTGACAGCCGATCGGCCGTCTTTGGTGACGATTGAGACACTAGAAATGACTAGAAACGCTCGGAAAAAACCGGAAATCTCTAGCAACCACTTCTACTCAACCTCGGTTGTTAGCACGATCACATCTAGTTGTTTCTACTTATATCTTGACACAAACACCGCATTGACTCGGGTAACGACCTGCCGATAACTGACCGAACGCTAGCCGACATCGAGCACGGTGCTCGCGAGGCCCGCCCGGGAACCTACGCCGTTCTGGAGAACGCGCTGGGCTGGGCGCCCGGCAGCATCGACGCTGTCTGCACGGGCGGTGAACCCGCAGAAACGAACCCGGTGAGTGCGCAGCAGCAACAGCGTCAGCAACAGCGATCCATGGCGACCGGCCTGCTGTATTCGGTGCCGACCGAGGAGCTACTCCTGGAGCTGCGGCGTCGCATCGTCTTCGGGCACGGCCGGTGGGTCGGCGAGGACAGCGGCCCGGGCGCGCTCACTCCACGCGGCAACGGATAGCGAGCGCCATGGTGATGCGGGGGCGGGAAGCCCGTGGCTGGCTGCGAGTGGACGCCGACGGTGTGCGAACGAAACGTCAGTTGCAGGCTTGGGCTGAGCCGCAGCGTTGAGTACGTGCGCACGTTGCCGGCCCCCGGCGAGGCACGGTTGGTGAACCGGTGCGGCGGGTACGCGAGACGTCATGGACGAGCGCCGGCAGCTGGTACGACGCCTGCTGAAGGTCGCCGGCACCACCTACGCAGCTGAGGCGGGTGTCCGCGTCAACGACAAACCGATGCCATTGTTCCAACTGCTGGTGGTGTGCATGTTGGCCAGCAAGCCGATCGACGCGTCGATCGCGATGCGTGCCGGGCACGAACTGTTTACGGTGGGCTTACGCACACCGAAAGCCGTTCTGGCGTCGGACCGGCGCACCATGATCGACGCGTTCGGCCGCGCCCACTATGTGCGTTACGACGAGAGCTCGGCAACCCGCCTCACCGACATCGCCGAACACGTCCGTGACGAATACTCCAGCGACCTAAGAGAACTCGCACGCCGCAGCGAACGCGATGTCCGAGCGGCCACCCGGCTGCTCAAACAGTTCAAGGGAATCGGTGACACCGGCGCTGACATCTTCCTTCGGGAAGTGCAGGACGTCTGGACCTGGGCACGGCCGTACTTCGACAAGCGCGCCACCGCCGCGGCCGAGAAGCTCGGATTGCCGCCTGAGGCAACAGAATTGGGGCGTTTGGCGCCGCGTGCCAATGCGCGCCTGGCCGCTGCCCTCATTCGCTCGTCGCTGGACGACGAGGTGCGACAACAGCTGACCGGTTGACCGTCGGTGACTGTGCGGATCGGCACGTCCGGATGGTCCTACGACCACTGGACCGATGTGCTCTACCGCCCGGGTCTGCCCGCCGCGCGCCGGCTGGCCCGCTACGTCGAAGTATTCGACACCGTGGAGCTCAACGCGAGTTTCTATCGCTGGCCCAAGGATTCGACGTTCGCAGGGTGGCGGGAGCGGGTGCCGGGCGGATTCACCATCTCGGTCAAGGCGCATCGCGGGCTCACTCATTACCGGCGGCTAGGCTCACCCGAACCCTGGATCGAGCGGTTCGAACGTTGTTGGGCCGCGCTGGGCGATTCCCGCGGTGTGCTGCTGATTCAGCTGCATCCCGAGCAGCGCCGCGATGATGATCGCCTCGACCGCTTTTTGCGCCTCGTCCCGAACAGCATTCGAGTTGCCGTCGAACTGCGGCATCCGTCCTGGGACGATCCGGCGGTGTTTGCGCTGCTGGAACGTCAGCATGCGGCATATGTGGTGATGAGCGGTGCTGGATTGGCATGCATTCCGTGCGCCACCACCGACTTCGTCTACGTGCGGATGCACGGCCCGGATCCGGACGCCATGTACACCGGCTCCTATCACCCGGAAGACCTGCAGGCGTGGGCTGACCGAATTACTTCATGGGATCGCGAAGGCCGCGACGTCTGGGCGTACTTCAACAATGACCCGGCCGGCCACGCTGTGCGTAACGCGCTGTCTCTGCGCGACCTCGTCACTTGAGCCGGAAGCTCTAGCGCGCTGAGCGATTGGATGATCGTCAAGCCGGGCCGTTGAGCGGCGTCCAGCTGCGCTCGATGACACCGGGGAGGCGCAGTGCCTGCAGGCGTTCGCGCTCTGCGCGTCTGCGCTTGATTCGTAGCCTGGCATCCGACGGCATGGTAAGCAACTCGTCACAGGTCAGGAAGTAGACATCGCCGGCACTGTCCATTTGCTCTGCTGCGACTCGGCGAGAGGCCAATTCGCGCAACGTACGTCGCAACTCGTGGGTGAACCGCATGGTGGTGTCGTAGGCAAGTTCGCGGGAGCCGCGGGCGTCGGCCGCGATGCGCTCAGCCAGCTTGACGGTCGCCGGGTCGGCCCCACCGGACAGGTCCCGCCCGGCCGCTTGGGCGGCGGCGCCAAGCAACACAGCCGGATCGTCGCCGAACGTCGGGTTGGCCAGCTCGGCCTCCCCCGGCCCGCGGTGCGGCATGCGGGTGCCGGCGGCGGCGAAAGCGGCTGCCACAGTGCGAGACAACGCGCGGATGCCGTCGATGTCGCCCGCCTTGGCCAACGGGCGCAAGCGCGGGTCGCTGCGCAGCGGGGCGGCCAGCGAGGAAACCTTTTCCGTGACACTGTGGCTTTCGGTCAGCGCGTCGATGCCGGACAGGCCGGTGTTCGCTGCGGTGTGCGACAGCGTCGCGGCGGTGACGCCGGAGTCGATCACCCACAGTCCGGTCAAGCTCCAACCTTGCTGAATCCGGGCACACAGCAACTGCATCCGAGCTTCGAGCTGCGCGTCTGACAGCGAAGCCAATGTCTCGGTGTCGACCTGCTCGAGTGTGGCGGCGGCCTGATAGGCGTGCGTGTCGTTTTTCAGGTGGCGCAGCAGCGTCAGCGCCCGCCCGGTGGCAACCGCCTTGGCCGCCGAGCCGAGCATCCCGGCCGAGGCCGGGACACGACCGGCCGGGAAGAACCGGGACATCGGTGCCTTTCCGGCCAGCACCCGTTCGGCGAACGCCTGCGGGTTCCATCCGGGCAGCAGGCCGGCGGCCAGCGCCCCGGTCGACACGGCGACGTACGGGCGATGGCCGAACACAGCGATCGCCCGGTCCACCCATTCGGCGGCGACAGGGCTGCCCGGTGTCATCACTTGCGCCATCGCGCGACTCGCTGCCCGCAGGCCCCGCAACTGGACGTCCAGTGTCATCGGGGTCAACGGGCCGGGCAGCGCCTCGGTGAGTCCGGCGGCGCTGAAGAGGGGGTATCGGGGATCGATCCGGTCATCGAATTCGCCTTCCAGGCCCTCTGGCGCGGCGCTGCGCAAGCGCGGGTCATCGGTCGGCCCGCGCTGCAGCGCAGGTTCCACCGGTAGCGGCAGATGGCCGGGCAAGTTGATCCCGCCGGAGATGTCGAGGCGACGGCCGACAAGCCCACGCGCGGTGTCAGCTACCGCCGCCGCGGCCGGCCAGCCACACTCGAAACCCCAATCTGTTTGCGCAGCAATATGTTCGAGAGCGGGCGTCAATTGCGTCCAGGTCGGTACCCGGCGCCGCCTCGGCCGGGCGGCCGACTTCAGTACCCGCCGCGCCGCATCCGGATCGGTGGTGTCCGGCGTCGCCAACTCGACCACACCGGTGCGGGTGCCGGCCACCGCGACAACCAGGAAGCGGACCAGATCGTCGATGTGCAGAAGCCGCACCGGTCGCGACGGTGCTTTGGCCTGCAGCAGCGTGGCCACGGTCCGGCTGACCGTCCAGTCGAGCTGACGGCCCATAAGGGGTGCCGTGCGGACCACCAGGCTCTGCGCCCAACCCGTGCTGACCAGCGTCTCGGCCTGCTGGTACAACGCCGGCCGGCCGGCCGCGTGGGAAACGAACACCAGCCGGTCACCGGCGCGCGCCGTCGCATGGCTGACCCGGGCGACACCGTTGATGCCGGCGGCGCCGGGCGCTTCACTTTCCAGCGGCGCCAGGTGCAGCACCACGTCGGCTTCGTCGGCCAATCTCTGCAGCGCCGGATCATGAAGCGGCGCGCAGCAAAACTCGACGGCAGGGTCCAAGCAGTCATGAGGCCGGTCCGCGATGCCGCTGACCGTGTGCCCGGCGGCCACTAATTGACGCGCGACGGACCGCCCGATTAGTCCCGAGACGTCGGTAACCAGGATCCGCACCTGCGGCACCTCCCCCATTGGCTACCCAACAATAGGCGGGCAGGCAAAACGGTCGCGTCGTCATCGACCTGCGGATCCGGACCGCGTATTGCCCGTCACTGCAGGGTCGCGGCGCCATTGGACCGCACTGCAACCTTGGCGCCCGCGATGTCCTCACCCACCGTCACTTCGGCGGCGTCCGCGCCGGAGATCACCGCCAGGGTGCGCTGGTCTTCTGGGGTGCGGACCGCAACAAAGGCTTTCTCCGCAAATCCTGCCCGGTCGAACGGCGTCGTCCAGGCTTCGACGGTGCCGACACCGTCCCACTGCACCGCCGCCTGCCGGGTCGGCTGACGGTCCACCGCTTCCTGCACGTCTTCCCAGCGGAAAGCTGCCGGCGGCGGTGCGCTGCTGTACACACCGAAACTGTGCTTGGTCAGGTAGCCGCCGTTGGCGGTGATCAGCCCGCACCGGCCCGGGTTGGCCACCAAAAGCTCGGCCATCGTCGCGATGGAGTGATTGACGTAGTTGCTCCACGGTCCGCCCGCGAAGGTCAGGCCGCCGGTCACGGTCAGTGGCCGTCCGGGATCGTCGACGGACAAACCCAGTTCGGCGGCCGCGATCTGCACCGCTGAGGGGAAGCAGGAGTACAGGTCGACATAGTCGAGGTCGTCGATGCCCAGACCGGCCAGTTCCAGCGCGCGGGCTCCGGCGATCCGGATCGCCGGAGAGCGATGCAACTCGTCGCGCTCGCTAATCGCGTAGGTGTCGTGGGCGTCGGTGCCTGCGTACGGGTACACCCAGCGCTCAGCCGGAACCTGTAGCCGCTTCGCCGTTTCGACCGTGGTCAAAATCAACGCTGCAGCCTGATCGACCATGTTGTTGGAGTTCATCAGCTTGGTGTAGGGCCAGCTGATCATCCGATTATGCGGACCGGCCTGCCCGATCTCCTCAGCGGTGCGGCGTTCGCGCAACCACGCATGCGGATTGTCCACCGCGACCGCATTGAACCGCGCCCACAACTCGCTGATCCGGTGCCGATGTTCGTCCGGCGGCTCACCGGAGCTGATCCGCAGCGCCTGCTCGAACAGCGGATAGATGTAGGCCGGACGGTCCAGTTTGATGCGGTCCTCTGCCGGCCCGGCCATCGGCACATGGTCATCGCTGCCCGCGGACGGCGGCACCGACTCGTCTTGCTGCGTCCAGCCGAGCCTGCCACCGCGTGCCCGTAGCTGCATCCGCGTGCGCCAGGTCTCGGCGCCCGCGATCAGCACCACGTTCGCGCGGCCCTGCTGGATGTCCAGGCAAGCCTGGTTGACCAGCGACTGCGGCACGTTCCCGCCCACCCCGGTGTAACGGGTGGCGGGCGCGTCGGCGCCGACGCGCTGGCCCAGCAGTAACCCCGGATCGCGGTAGCGCGCCGAGAACATGTTCACCACCCGGACGGCGTCGACGGCCCTGAGCACCGGCGGGTCGCCGGCCAGTCGCGCCGCGGCGGCCATCAGGTCGACTGGTTCGACGTCCTCGCGCTCGTCGCGCTGGTTGATCTGCCCGTAGCCGATCAGCACCGGGGTCCGGGGATCCAGGGGCATCGCAAACCCTTTCGTCACTTTGACCGGCGCCGTTCTTTCGACCGTTCAACCTAACGCGGTGGCAATAGTGTCCGGCGGGCGCACCGTCGCCGGCCGGGACTGCCCGCTTGAGACGGGCAGGCCGAGGGTAGATCAATCGGACTCGGGTGAAAGGACCATGGCGAATGACGCAGCTGGCCAGCATGGGCGGGGACACCGCCGCAGACAACGAAAGCGGTGGCGCGGGCGAAACGATCCCGCCGCAGCCCTATTCCCTGGGTGATGCGCCCGGACCGCTCAGTGCTGAGGAGTTGGCCGCCGTCGACGCCTGGTGGCGGGCGGCGAACTATTTGGCCGTCGGTCAGATCTACCTTTCCGGCAACCCGTTGCTGCGTGAACCGTTGTCGCCCGAGCACATCAAGCCGCGGCTGCTGGGCCATTTCGGCACGGTGCCCGGGCTGAACCTGGTGTGGGCCCACGCCAACCGGCACATCACCAGCCGCGGCCTGAACGCCGTGTTCGTGGCCGGGCCCGGGCACGGCGGCCCCGGGCCGAACGCCTGCGCCTGGCTGGAAGGAACGTACTCAGAGCTCTACAGCCACATCCCGCAGGACAGCGTCGGTATGGCCGCGTTCTTCCGCCAGTTCTCCTACCCCGGCGGGGTGCCCAGCCACTGCGCCCCCGAGACACCGGGTTCGTTCCACGAGGGCGGTGAACTCGGTTACTCGCTGCTGCACGCCTACGGCGCTGCCTTCGACAATCCGGACCTCACCGTGTTCTGCGTCGTAGGCGACGGCGAAGCCGAGACCGGTCCGCTGGCCACGAGTTGGCACGCGAACGCGTTCCTCAACCCGGCCCGAGACGGCGCTGTGCTGCCGATCCTCGCGCTGAACCAGTACAAGATCGCCAACCCGACAATCCTGGCCCGCATCCCCGAATCGCAGCTTCTCGAACTCTTGCGCGGCTACGGTTACGATCCGCACCTGGTTGCCGGGGACGACCCGACGGCCGTGCACCAGCTGATCGCCGACGCGTTGACCAAGTGCCTCGACCGGATCAACGAGATCCAGCAGGCCGCCCGCACAACCGGTCGCAGCGAGACTGCCCGATGGCCGATGATCATTCTGCGCACCCCGAAGGGCTGGACCTGCCCGCCGGTCGTCGACGGGCAGCAGGTGCAGGGAACATTCCGGGCACACCAGGTTCCGTTGCCGGCCGCGCGTACGGACAACGCGCACCGAGAGGTGCTCGGACAGTGGCTGCGTTCCTACCGCCCCGAAGAGCTTTTCGACGAAGCGGGCCGGCCGGTGCGCGCATTGCTGGAGGCGGTGCCGCACGGCGACCGACGGATGAGCGCCAACCCAGTAGCCAACGGCGGTGTGCTGCTCAAGGATCTGCGACTGCCCGACTGGCGGGACTACGGCGTCGACGTGCCGGCGCCGGGATCCGGCGAACACGAGGCCACCCGGGTGCTGGGCAGCTGGCTGCGCGACGTCACGGCGCAGAATCCCGCCGACTTCTTGACGTTTGCGCCCGACGAACTTGCCAGCAACCGCCTGCAAGACATCCTCGAGGTGACCGGTCGGGATTGGCAGCTCGAGGTCGGCGAATTCGATGAGCGGCTCGATCCGGCAGGACGGGTCATAGAGGTGCTTTCCGAGCACATGTGCCAGGGCCTGCTCGAGGGCTACCTGCTGACCGGCCGGCACGGCGTCTTCACCTGCTATGAGGCGTTCATCCACATCGTCGACGCGATGTTCAACCAGCACGCCAAGTGGCTGGAAGCCAGTTCCCAGGTGTCCTGGCGGCGCCCGCTGGCCAGCCTGAATTACCTGCTGTCCTCTCACGTCTGGCGCCAGGACCACAACGGCTTTACACACCAGGACCCGGGATTTCTCGACGTCGTGCTGAACAAGAAACCCGAAATCGTCCGCGTGTACCTGCCGCCTGACGCCAACACGCTGCTGTCCACCTACGACCACTGCCTGCGCTCACGGCATTACGTCAACGTTGTCGTCGCGGGCAAGCAGCCGCAAAAGGACTGGCTGTCGGTGCAAGACGCGGCTTTGCACTGCGCGCGCGGTCTCGGAATCTGGCAGTGGGCCAGCCACAACGACACCGCCGGGACGCTTCCCGACGTGGTTCTCGGCTGCGCCGGTGATGTACCCACGCTGGAGATTCTGGCCGCGGCAGCGATACTGCGCGAGCGGCTGCCGGATCTGCGGATCCGGGTCGTCAACGTCATCGACCTGATGCGCCTGTTGCCGGAGACTGAGCACCCGCATGGACTGCCCGAGCGTGAGTTCGACACGCTGTTCACCTGTGACCGGCCGATCATCTTCGCGTTTCACGGCTATCCGTGGTTGGTGCACCGACTTACCTACCGGCGTACCAATCACAGCAACCTGCACGTGCGCGGCTACATCGAAAAGGGCACGACGACAACGCCGTTCGATATGGTGATGCTCAACGACCTGGACCGTTACCACCTGGTCATGGACGTGATCGACCGGGTCCCGGCGCTGGGCGCCAGAGCTGCAGACCTGCGCCAAGAGATGGTCGACGCGCGGTTGCGGGCCCGCAGCTGGACGCGTGAGCACGGGGCTGACATCGCCGAGGTGGCGAACTGGGCCTGGCCCGGTTGAGCCACCGGAACTGCTGCCGCTCAGCAGGTGTCGGGTGCGAGCAAGACACCGGCGTTGATCAGGCGCTCGGTCTCTTCGCTACTCATGCCGAGCACCTTAGCGCAGATGTCCCGGGTGTGCTCCCCGAGCGCCGGAGCCGGGCGCTGTGGAGCCGGCGGAATGTGCCGAAACGGCGCCGGACCCGTCTCGGCGGGCAGCGGGTGATCGACGAGCGGATGCACCATGTCTTGGAATACTTTCCGGTACCGAAGTTGTGGATCCTCGGGTATGTCGGGCGGCCGGTTCATCGGACCGGCCGGCACGCCGGCCGGCTGCAGCGCTTCGGCGGCCTGCACCGGCGTGCGGGCACTTGTCCAATCGGACACCTGACCGATCAATTCGCGGCGGTTGGCCGCACGTGACTCACCAGTCGTGAAGCGCGGATCGTCAGCCAGTTCGGGCCGACCGAGAAGTGTTGCCAAAGTCTGCAGATCGGTGTCTGTGCGAATAGAGATGGCGCACCACTCGTCGTCGCCTGCGCACGGGTAGACGGCGTGCACGCTGGTGTCGTCGCGCAATGCGGCCGTCCCGGTCTCTCGCGCGGCCTGCATGACATAGCAGGTGTCGAGCTGGTTGACCACCACTTCGGCCTGCGAGATGTGCACCCGTGCCGCACCGGTCGTTCGGTTGCGGTGAATCAACGCGGCCAGCGCGGCGATGGCGTTGATCCGGCCGACGACGTGGTCGGGGAACACTGTCGTCGCGTCAAAGAATGCGTGATTGGCCGTGACGGCACCGGCACCGGTGTCGGCGTCGTCGGATGTCCACAGCTGGCTGACCCCCGTGGCGGCCCGCACCAGCGGGCCGTAACCCATCGCAGTGCTCCACGGGCCGGTGTCACCGAACGCGCTGCTTTCGGCCAGCACAATCCGTGGGTTCACCTCGCGCAACCGGTCGTAGGAGAAGCCGAGCGCTGCAAGGGTTCCCGGTTTGAAGTTCGCGAAGACCGCGTCTGAGTTCGCAACGAGCCGGCGAAACACCTCTTTACCCTCGGGGCTGCGCAGGTCCACCCCGAACCCGAGCTTGTTGCGGTGAGTCCAGGCAAAAGACTCGCTCATGTCGTCGCCGGCGCGTTTCTGCCGTAGCCCGTCCGGGTAGGCGGGGTTCTCGACTTTGATGACTTCGGCGCCGAGGTCGGCGAACAAGCGGCTCAGTTCACCACCGGCGACGATGATGCCCAGGTCGACGATCCGAAGACCGGCCAGCGGGTAGCTGCCCACGCTACCCGACGATGCGGGAAGAACTGCCGGGTCGGCCTGCCAACGCGGTCGGTGCTGTCCTGTCAGCGGTGCGGGCGTGCGGAACCCGGCATGTCTGCCGTTGACGTTGAAGTAGCCGACCGGCGCCCGCGCCGGCACGTTCGGCGCCAACTCGGCGTCGATGATGGCGCCTGCCGCCCGAAAGTGATCGGAAGACAGGGTTTCCGACGGTGTCAGCACAGGGGCGATCGGCACCCCGTGCGCCTGTCCAGCCGACACCAGCTCCGCTCTGGTTTTACCGGCGAACAACGCCCGAACCAGCTCGTTGATCTGCGGCCACGCGGCGAAACGGGTGGCGATCACGTCGTATTCAGGGGCCTGGAACTCCGCTGGCTCCCCGAGCCAGGCGCGCAGTCCGTGCCACTGCCGTGGCGACATGACGCACAGCCGGACGAAGCCGTCAGCGCAGCAACAGATCGGGTAGGCGTCCTGGTTGACCGGGCGGCCCCGCCAGCGTTTGGAACTGCGGATGGCCGCGGCGGCCTGCCCGTGCGAGCCAAACACCGGATCGAGCGCCGTGACGACGGCGTCGAACCGGGAGAAGTCGATGTACTCCCCTGCGCCGCAACGACGCCGGTTGTAGTACGCGACCAGGGCGGCCCACACCGCTTGCACCGCTGCCGTGGCCGACGCGATACCGTTAGGCGGCAGTACCGGCGCCCCGGTGGTGGGGCCTGAGCGCGACAGCGCACCCGACATCGCGTAGAGCACCGGATCGGTGGCCTGCCAGCCCGACCGCGGACCGCTCGCGCCGAAGTCAGTTGACGACAGCACGACCAGGTGGTCGTACCGGTCGGCCAGCTCCGCGGCCGAGATCCCGAAAGCGGCCGCTTGCCCCGGGATTCCGCTGTCCACCACGATGTCGGCGCTGCCGGCGAGTTCCCGAAAGCGTCTGCGGTCATCCTCGTCACCGGGATCGAGCACGGCGCTGCGCTTGTTCGCGTTGTGTAGCGCAAACGGCAGGCTCACGCCGGCCAGTTCCGGCAACGCGTTGCGCGACGGGCTTCCGCCCAGGGGTTCGATTTTGAGCACGTCGGCGCCGAGGTCGGAGAACAGGCGGGTGATGATGTCGGCATCGCCGACGCAGAGATCCAGTATTCGCACCGAGGCCAGGAGCGCTTCACCGTCGACCGTCACACGGCCAGCGTAGTTCGGTTCGACCTCGACGCCGGACGGGAGACCGTTGCCCGTGCGCCGCGCGAGTAAGCTTTCCGCAAATGTCCTGTCCTTCGGTGACTGTGCCGCCTGACCCGCATCCAGTCGTCGCGCAACTCGCTGCGCTGCAACATTTCCGTGTCTACGTCGACATCGCCGTCGTCGTTGTCGCGTTGGCGTTGACCAACCTGGTCGCGCACTTCACTACGCCTTGGGCAAATATCGCAGCGGTTCCGGCGGCCGCAGTGGGCCTGGCGATACTGCTTCGGTGCAACGGGCTGGGCTGGTCCGAGCTGGGCCTGGGCCAAGAGCACTGGCGCTCAGGTACTGCCTACGCCGCGGGCGCGATCGCCGTGGTGGTGACGGCAATCGCTGTGGGGGCACTGCTGCCGGCCACCCGGCCGATGTTTCTGAACAACAATTACGCCTCCCTCTCCGGCGCGGTGGTCGCCTCGCTGGTCGTCATTCCGCTGCAGACGGTCATCCCGGAGGAACTCGCCTTCCGGGGGGTGCTGCACGGAGCGCTGAACCGGGCGTGGGGATTTCGAGGTGTCGCCGTCGCCGGGTCGGCGCTGTTCGGGCTGTGGCATGTCGCCACATCACTCGGCTTGACGCGGGGCAACGTCGGCTTCAACCGACTGTTCGGCGGTGGTGTGGTCGGCATGCTGGCCGGTGTGACGCTGGCCGTGATTGCGACCGGAACGGCCGGATTCGTGTTCAGCTGGCTCCGCCGTCGCAGCGGCAGCCTGATTGCGCCGATCGCGCTGCACTGGTCCTTGAACGGGACGGGAGCACTGGCCGCTGCGCTGGTGTGGCAGGTCTCCGGCTGAATTCCGCTATACCAGCAGCACCGCCGCGCCGGCGATGCGACCGGCGCTGAGATCCGAGAGCGCCTGATCGGCCTGTGCGAGCCGGTATTCCGGCGTGGTCACCTTGATGTGGTGGCGTCCGGCGAAGTCGAAAAAGGCCCGGGCATCGGCGCGGGTGTTCGACGTGACCGACCGGACCTGACGCTCCTGGAAAAGATGCCGCTGGTAATTGAGGGTCGGAATGTCGCTGAGATGGATGCCGGCGATGGCCAACGTGCCGCCTCGGTCCAGCGCCTCCAGCGCGGGCAGCACCAGCTCACCGACCGGCGCGAACAGGATTGCGGCGTCCAGCGTGACCGGCGGCGGGTCAGCGGCACCCTGGGCCGACGCGACACCGAGCGCAAGCGCCAACTCACGGGCTTCGGCGCCGCGCGTCATGACGTGCACCTCGGCGCCCTGGACCAGCGCGACCTGAGCGGTGATGTGGGCGCTGCCGCCGAACCCGTAGATCCCGAGCCGACCGCCGGGCGGCAGGTCGGCGCGCAGCAATGAGCGGTAACCGATGATGCCCGCGCACAGCAACGGCGCCAGTTCGGTGTCGCTGTACCCGTCCGGCAACTGGTGGGCGAACGCCGCAGGAACCGTCGCGAACTCGGCGTAGCCGCCGTCGGCGTCCCAGCCGGTGTAACGCGATCTCGGGCATAGATTTTCGTTGCCGCGACGGCAATATTTGCATACCCCGCAGGTGTGGCGCAGCCAGGCGATCCCGACCCGGTCACCGACCGCGAAACCGCCGGCCTCGGCACCGACTTCGACCACTTCGCTCACAACTTCGTGACCGGGAATGACATGTTCGCGGTGCACCGGAAGGTCGCCCTCGGTGACGTGCAGGTCAGTTCGGCACACTCCGCAGGCACGCACCGCGACCAGCAGTTCGGCGGGACCGGGGCGCGGCACCTCGGCGCTGACGCGCTCGAGCGGGCCGGTGCTCATTGCGCCTGGCCGGCACACGCGCCAGGCGCTCATCGTCGCGGGCGTCGGCATGGCGCCTTACCCCCGCCGGGCGGCGAACCGCTACAACGTACGGGTGCGTGAGGTGACGGCTTTGTAGATCACCAGCAGCAGCACCGCACCGACCAGCGAGCCGAGGAAGGTGTGAATTTTCGGCTGCTGCAAGGCCAAGCGGTGTTCGAAGATGAGGGCACCCAACGCGCCGCCGACGAAACTGCCTGCGACGCCGAGCAAGATGGTCGCAATCCAGCCCATCGGTTGACGGCCGGGCACGATGAGTCGCGCGATGGCGCCGATGACGAGACCGAGGACGATCCACACAAGGATGGTTACCAAGACGAGCTCCTTCGAGTATTGATTTGTAGGCAGGGCCGTCGCAGGTCAGACCTGTTCGGGCCCAGTAATAGTCAGCGTAACTGGCTACGCCCGGGATTTGCCCCCGAACGGCGCTTCTGAATCCCGAATACCCGGTGAACCAGGCAAGCGCCGAGTCAACCGCTGCGTTAGGTGGACACCGGCGGCGGCGGCGCCGGAACTAAACCTGGAGGCGCGACTTCGCCGGCCGGAGCGCCCGGCGCGGGCGCTGGAGCCCCCGGAGCGGGCGCTGGAGCCCCCGGCGCGGGCGCTGGAGCCCCCGGAGCGGGCGCCGGAGCTCCCGGCGCAGGAACCGGAGCCCCGGGAGCGGGAGCCGGCGCCGGAGCCCCAGGTGCCGGCGCGGGTGCCGGAGCTCCTGGCCCGGGCGGCGGACCTGCCGGAGCCGGTCCCGGCGCGAGCGGGCGGATGGAATTCGCCAGTGTCGCGGCCGCGGCTTTGTCTACCGGATTATTAGCAGTCCCCAGCCACACCACGAACCACCGCTGTCCCTGCGCGCCTTGAGCACCGCTTGACGGGGCGCCGATCACGCCGGTCCAGATCTGTCCGTTCGGTTTGCTGGCGTCGCTGAACTTGACCTCGTAATACGACGCACTGCCGGCCAAGTTGCCTTCACCCTTCAGCGGAACAGTGTCCTGATTGATCCGCGTTCCGGGGTAAGGCATGAAGAACTCGCCCATGTCAGAAGCCAACCGGGCCGCCGCTTTCGCGTTGTCCGGTTCGGCACTCGCGTAGAGCTTTTGGTCCAGCCGCCCCAGCAGGATGCGGGTGTCGTTGGCAACCACCGGTTGCTGCCCGGGAACCGTCGGTCCGGGCGTTTCCTTGCTCAACAGCGCCGAGCCGTAGTCCAGGCGGGTGGCATCGGATTCCACCCAGCCTGCCGGCACGACAAAGCTGAAACCACCGGCGGTGTTGTCGACGCGGCCCGGCTGTGGTGCGTTGGGGTCGGCCACCGGCGGCGGGGCATTGGGGTCGATTCCCGGCGGAACTGCAACCGGGTCGGCGGCCGGCGGCGCGGCCACCGGACCGTTCGGGCCGGGAGGCGAATCCGGTACTGCGCCGCCCGGGACCGATGCGGCGTCCGGACTCGCGGGTGGCGGCGCGGTGGGGCTGGGCGGCGGGGGCGCCGGGTCGGCGTTCGCCGGAATAGCCGACAAGGCGATGCTGATAGCGCCAACGCCGGTCATCGCGGCGACCGCCAGAGATTTCCGGAGGCTGTTGCGCCATGTCGATTGCTGGTGCGACTGCTTCATGGACGAGAACCTACCGTGTTACCGCCGTGACGCAAGTGCGTTTTGCTCAGAAAGTGACTGTCTTTGCGACAGTTCCCAGCGCCTGTTCACCCACCGGCTACCAGCGATGCCAGGCAGGTTCACCGGCACTTTCCGTCCCTTCCGAAAAAGCGAACGCAGCCGCCGGTGCCGCGCGGCAGTCGACGAACGGATCACCGCGCAGCGGGGCGGCGTTGCGGGGCCGAGTGCAGCGCCACTTCTCCAGCCTTGACGGACAACCAGACACTGTCACCCGGGACCAACTGCAACTCCGCGGCGGCGTCGACAGTGACGTCGGCGGCTAAACCCGGCTCTTGGTCCGGGTGGTCAACGCAGCGCACCCGCACCACCGGGCCCCTGCCGTCCAATTCAGCGACGCGCGACGCCACGGTGTTGCGCGGGCTGCCGTGCGGAGCGTCCCGATACACCGCCACCGCCGACGGCGAGAACACCGCAACCGCGTCCTGCCCGGGGACAAGCCTGTCGACTGCAATCCCCTGCCAGCGCCTCCCCGACCCGTCCCGCAACGCGCCGTCGGCACCCATCGTCCCGTTGACCAGATTCACACCGGCGATCTGGGCGGCGAAACGGCTCCGCGGTGCTGTCAGGACGTCGACCGCCCGGCCGCTCTCAGCAATCCGGCCGTCCTCGAGCACCAGCACCCGATCCGCCAGCGTGTAAACATCGAGCAGATCGTGGGTGACCAGGACGGCGGCGCGGTCATGCCGGGTCGCTACCTTGCGCAGCACCGCACGGACCGCCCCGGCGGCGGCGACGTCCAGGCCGGAAAGCGGCTCGTCGAGCAGCAGCACGTCGGGTTCGGTGGCCAAGGCTCGGGCGATTGCGACGCGCTGGGCCTGGCCGCCGGACAGCTGCCGGGGCCGACGGTCGGCCAGCTGCTCGGCGTCCACCTCCCGCAACCAGCGCAGCGCCCCTGCGTAGTCCCGTCTGACAGCGCGCCGCCGGCCGCGGCGGCGGCCGACCAGACCGAATGCGACATTGGCCGCAACGCTCAGGTGCGGAAAAAGCAACGGGTCCTGCAGCAGCAACCCGACACGCCGGTCATGCGTTGCCACGTCGATCTTCGCGGCGGTGTCGGTGAGCACCCGATCCCCCAGCCGCACTATTGCCTCGTCGGGACGGACAAGCCCGGCGACAACGTGCAGCGCGGTCGACTTGCCCGCGCCGTTGGGCCCCAGCACCGCGAGCACTTCGCCGGCGGACACCGAGAACTCGACGTCGAGTCCTCGGCCGGCGACCACCGCACGCAACTGCAGCCCGCTCATCGTCGGCTACCCAACGTCGGCTCCGGTCAGCCGTCGCGCGCCCAAGCCGACGACCACCAGAGCGGCAACCGCCACCAGCAGGATCGACAGCGCCACCGCCGCGTCGGCATCGTTCGTTCGCTGCAAATAGATCTCCAGCGGCAACGTTCGGGTGACGCCCTCGCGGGAACCCGCGAACGTCAGCGTCGCGCCGAACTCACCCAACGAGCGGGCGAACGCGAGCACCGCTCCTGATATCAGACCGGGCAGCAGCAGCGGCAGCGTCACCCGCCACCACACCGTGCTTGGCCGCGCCCCCAACGTCGCCGCGACAACCTCATAGTCAGCGCCTGCGCTGCGGGCAGCGCCCTCCAGAGCGATCACCAAAAACGGCAACGACACGAACGTCTGCGCCAACACCACCGCGGTCGTGCTGAAAGCGATGTGGATGCCCGCGGCGTCGAGATATCGACCGATCAGGCCGAACCGTCCGAACGCGTACAGCAAAGCGATGCCGCCCACCACCGGCGGCAGGACCAGCGGTAGCAGGATGAACGGCCGCAACAACCGCACCACCCGCATCCCGCTGCGGGCCAATACCAGCGCCATCGGCACCCCCACCAGCAGGCACAGCGTCGTGCTGGCGACCGCCGTCTTCAAGCTCAACAGCAACGCGGCCCGCGACGACGCGCTGGTGACCAGCGACCCGAAATGCGACCAGTCCACCTTGACCGCGATTGCCACCAACGGCAGGGCCACAAAGACCGTGCCGAGCGCAGCGGGCAGATACACCCAACGCGGCAAACCAGCAGCCCGGTGCACGGCTGCTCGGTCAGGGCTTCGCGAAGCCCGCCTGGTCCAAAGTTTTCCGGCCCGTTTCACTGGTCACCGCGTCGATGAATTTCTGCGCCGGCCCCGGCTGGCCGGCTGCCTTGAGCACCGCGATCGGATAAAGGTTCCTGGCCCCGCCGGCTTCGGGGAATCGGACGGTCGCAACTTCATCGGCGGCGTTCAGCGCGTCGGTGACGTACACCAGGCCCGCGTCGGCTTCACCGGTGGTGACCTTGTTGAGAACATCGGTCACACTCGGTTCCTCACTGACCGGGTTGAGGTGCACACCGGTGCTGTCCTCGACGTGCTGCGCCGCCGCTCCGCACGGCACCGGCTGTTGGCACACGACGACGCTCAGCGCGGGCCTGTTGAGGTCGGCGAAGGTGTGCACCTGTTTGGGGTTGCTCGGCGCCGTCACGATGACCAGCGTGTTCGACGCGAAGTTGACGGGGTTGCCGGTCAACAGCCCGGCTCTGGCGACGGCGTCCATCTGCGCGATGTCAGCTGAAGCGAATACGTCGGCGGCCGCGCCTTGAGTCAGCTGAGTCGCCAGCTCCGAAGAGCCGGCGAAACTGAAATCCACTGTGAGGCCTGGATTGTCGGTCTTGAACTGTTCACCAATCGTGGTGAACGCGCGTTTCAGGGAGGCGGCCGCGAACACCACGATCGCGTGCGACGGGTGAGCCGCTGACCGTGCTGCCGGCGAAGACTGCGACGGCGCGGCTGGCTTCGATCCGCATCCGGTAAGGCCGGCGACGACGGTAAGCGACGTGATCGCGGCCGCGAGCCAGGTTCGACGCATGGGTCTGACCGTAACCGGCGGCAGAATAGTTACGCATAAGTGGTCGTGTCGTATCGGCGCTACGTCCCGCCGCTAGCTACCGTCCAGTAACATAACTCGGAGCTGGCGCCTCGCTGAGGTGTCGTTGTGGTTCAGTGTCCAACGCAGGAGGTCATGACAGTGGACGTGCTGGTCACCGGCGGAGACGCCGAAATCGGCCGAACTGTTGCCGAGAGTTTCCGGGACGACGGTCACCAAGTGACTCTGCTCGGTGCGCACCGCGACCAGGTGGAGATCAACGCCAAGGAACTCGAGGTGGACGCGATCTTCTGCGACACCACCGACGCGGCCGGTCTCGCCGAAATCCGGAGCCTGCTGCCGCACCACCTCGACACGATCGTCAACGTCCCCGGGCCCGCGCTGGGATCCGGGCGACCCGCGAACCTATTCGCTATGCGAGCTGGCCGGCGCGTGGCGCAGTGCTTTCGACGCGACCCTGCTGTCCGCGGTGTTAACTGTGCAGACCGTCGGCGACAATTTGCGTTCGGGCGGTTCGATCGTCTGCGTGGTGCCCGACAACCCGCGGGCCGGCAGCGCGGACGCCGCTATCAAGGCCGCGCTGTCGAACTGGGTGGCGGGCCAGGCCACCACTTTCGGCGCCCGTGGAATCACGGTTAACGCCGTCGCCTCCGGGCGCAGTGCCCAGCCTGGCTACGAAGGGCTCAGCAGCACCCCGTTGCCGGTGGCTGCGGAAATCTCCCGGCTGGCACTGTTCCTCACCACCGCCGCCGCCCGCCACATCACCGGACAGACGCTGCACGTCAGCAACGGCGCGCTCACGCAGTTCGCCTGATTCCGACCGCTCTCACCGCGCCGTGCTGCGGTGATCGTCCGGGACTACCTTGAGCAGGGTGACGATTCGGTTCAAACTGCAGATTCCCAACTTCTCTTACGGCACTGGGGTCGAGCAACGTCCGATTCGGTGTTCGTGATGGACCACTTCTACCGCGCTGGGTGCGCAGGCCACGACAACCGAACGAGTTCAGTTGGGTAGTTGGTAACCGGCAACGCCTACCGCAACCGGATTGGTACACAACCGAATCGGCGGCGGCAGAGCCGCGCTAGCGTGGCCACATCCCGATTGTGGTCGGCAGAAGCGGTGAGAAAAAGACGTTCTCGATCGCCGCTCGCTACGCCGACCACCTCAACAGCATCGCCGAATTCGACGAACTGCCAGACAAACTCGACGCGCTGGCCAGCGGTGTGACGAAGCCGGCCGCGACCGTTCCACACTGGACCAGCATGCTGCTCACAGTGCTGATCGACGAGAACGTTTGCGCAGAGCGGCTTCCGGCGCAGAGGCGTCAGCGCATGCTGGCAGGCAGCCCCGCGCAAGTCGCCGAGCAAGCACAGACAAAGGTGTCGACGCCGGTGTCGACGGGGTGATCATCAACCTGGCCAACGGTTCTGCGCCCGGAGTCGTCACTGCTGCCGCCGAGACGTTGCAGCCGTTGATAGCCAGGTAACTCCGGCCACCGCACTGTGATCCGTCTCGCATGTGGTTGAGCGCACAGGAAAAGGGTATCGGATGTCTGCCCGACTAGGGTGGGTCTGAACCGTCACTGCCGCAAGGAGCTAACACACCGATGAGTGCCCATCCGTTACCCGATGCTGCACCTGGTCGCCGACACCAGGTCGTCATCATCGGATCAGGATTCGGTGGACTCAACGCGGCGAAGAAGCTCAAGCACGCCGACGTCGACATCAAGCTAATCGCCCGCACCACCCACCATCTGTTCCAGCCACTGCTCTACCAGGTGGCGACCGGCATCATCTCCGAAGGTGAGATCGCTCCTCCGACCCGGGTGGTGCTGCGCCGGCAGCGCAACGTGCAAGTGCTCCTCGGCGACGTCACGCACATCAATTTGGCTGGCAAGTTCGTCGTCTCCGAACTGCTCGGGCACTCCTACGAAACGCCTTATGACAGCCTGATAGTCGCCGCCGGCGCCGGACAGTCCTACTTCGGCAACGACCACTTCGCCGAATTCGCCCCGGGCATGAAATCGATCGACGACGCGCTCGAGTTGCGCGGCCGGATCCTGAGCGCGTTCGAGGCCGCCGAACGATCCAGCGACCCGCAACGGCGCAGGAAGCTGTTGACGTTCACCGTCGTGGGCGCCGGCCCGACAGGCGTCGAAATGGCCGGGCAGATAGCGGAATTGGCTGACTACACGCTGCGAGGGACCTACCGGCACATCGATTCAACCCGAGCCCGGGTGATCCTGCTCGACGCAGCACCTGCGGTGCTGCCGCCGATGGGCGAGAAGCTGGGCAAGCGGGCAGCGGCACGGCTGGAGAAGTTGGGCGTTGAAATTCAACTCGACGCCATGGTCACTGATGTCGACCGCGACGGCATCACCGTCAAAGATTCCGACGGCACCGTCCGGCGCATCGAATCGGCCTGCAAAGTGTGGTCCGCCGGCGTCTCAGCCAGCCCGTTGGGCAGGGACCTTGCCCGACAGTCGTCGGTCGAGGTCGACCGCGCCGGCCGGGTCAAAGTGTTGCCGGACTTGTCGATACCGGGACACCTGAATGTGTTCGTGGTCGGTGACATGGCGGCCGTAGACGGCGTTCCCGGCGTGGCCCAAGGCGCCATTCAAGGCGGGAAATACGCGGCGCGGGCGATTAAAGCCGAATTGGCTGGAGCTGACCCCGCAGCGCGAGAACCGTTCCAGTACTTCGATAAAGGCTCAATGGCCACGGTGTCGCGGTTCTCTGCAGTGGCCAAGGTCGGGCCGTTGGAGTTCAGCGGTTTCATCGCGTGGTTGATGTGGCTGGTGCTGCATCTGGCCTATCTCGTCGGCTTCAAAACCAAACTCACCACGCTGCTGTCGTGGACGGTGACGTTCTTGAGCACCCGGCGCGGTCAGTTGACCATCACTGAGCAGCAGGCGTTCGCGCGAACCCGGCTCGAGCAGTTGGCGGTGACGGCCGCCGAGGCGCAGCACAACGCAACGGCGCGCGCGGCCAGCTAGCCGCGAAGCGGCCCGAGCAGCAGATGGGCCGCTGCTATTCCTGCTCGAGATTCTGCAGCCGCACCTGACCGCGAGCCACGATCCGGTCGTTTTCATCGGTGATGGTGACCAGCCACAGCTGCTGACGCCGGCCGCGGTGCAACGGCGTAGCGGCGGCGAAGACGGTGCCCTCGCCCAGCGCTCGCAGGAAATCGGTGTTGTTGTTGACTCCGACCACCGAACCCCCGCCGTGGGCGCCGAGCCAGGTGTAAGCGGCCACGCTGGCCATGCTTTCGATGATCGAGCAGTAGACACCGCCGTGCACGATTCCCATGGGCTGCAACAGATGTGGCCGGATCTCCAGCTGCGCTTTGGCTCCGTCGGGGCAGATCTCGGTGAACACCAGCCCTAATGCGTTATCGAACGGCGCCGACAGGTCGGGCGGAACGACACCATCTCGGCGCGGGTGCACGCCCCTGTGTCTACACCACATCCGAAGCCCAAACAGAACGGACGGCTGCTGTCGCCCAGGAATCAACGGCCGAGACTTCTGGCTCGCGCGTCCGAGGTCGGCGGCACGGAGTCGACGGGCGGGGTGCGGACGGGTGCGTACGACGGTCGGTAGTAATGGAGTACCCTAAGCTCGTTGCACAGGAGATGAATGCACTATGGCCAAGCAGATGCGCCTGGGAGATCTGGAACGTGCGGTGATGGACCATCTGTGGTCCACCCCTGAGCCGCAGACCGTTCGCCAGGTCCATGAGGCATTGTCCGCTCGGCGCGATTTGGCCTACACGACTGTGATGACTGTCCTGCAGCGGCTGGCCAAGAAGAACTTGGTGTCCCAGCTCCGCGACGACCGCGCCCACCGCTATGCGCCCATGCGTGGCCGCGACGAATTGGTCGCCGGGCTCATGGTCGACGCGCTGGATCAAGTCGCCGACGTCGGCGGCCGTCAGGCGGCGCTCATGCACTTCGTCGAACGCGTCGGTGCCGACGAGGCCGAAGCTCTTCGACGGGCACTAGCCGATCTGGAAGCACCCCAGCGGAGTATTCAGACAACTGGCGCTTCCGCGGAGGACTGAGAGAGACTGACAGCGTGTCCGGGCTGGCCTTCACCCTCCTCGCGGCGCTGCTGGTCGGCCCGGTGCCGGCCCTTCTGGCACGCGCGGACTGGCCGCTACGGGCTCCGCGTGCAGCGGTGGTGCTCTGGCAGGCCATCGCGCTCGCCGCGGTGTTATCCACCTTCAGCGCCGGCATCGCCATCGCCAGCCGGTTGATGATGCCCGGGCCGGACGGACGCCCGACCGCCAGCATCGTCGGTGACGTGCACCGGCTGGGCTGGGGGCTCACGGCGCTGTATGTTGCGGTCTTCGCGCTGACGGTGTCCGTCGGCGCGCGGTTGGCCATCGCGGTAATACGGGTGGCAGTGGCAACCCGGCGGCGCCGCGCTCATCACCGCATGCTGGTGGATCTGCTCGGCGTCAGCAGTGACGCGGTGCTCGCCCCGATCGGCGCCCAGACCCACGACCTGCGCATCTTGGAGGTGGCTCAGCCGCTGGCCTACTGCCTTCCCGGTGTGCGCCGACGGGTGGTGGTCAGCGAAGGAACACTGGCCGCTCTCACCGACGCCGAAGTGGCCGCTATCCTGCGCCACGAGCGGGCCCATCTGCGGGCCCGGCACGACTTGGTTCTCGAGGCGTTCATCGCCGTCCACGCCGCCTTCCCGCGCTTCGTCCGCAGCGCGAGCGCGCTGGATGCGGTGCGGCTGCTTGTCGAGCTGCTCGCCGACGATACCGCCGTCCGCGCAGCCGGTCGTACTCCGCTGGCCCGGGCGCTGGTGGCCTGCGCCGCCGGGCATGCGCCGTCAGGTGCGTTGGCCGCGGGCGGTCCGAGCACGGTGCTGCGGGTGCGGCGGCTCTCGGGCCGGGGCAACAGCCTGCCGCTGTCGGCGGCTGCGTACCTGGCCGCGGCCGCGGTGCTGGTAGTGCCCACCTTGTCACTGGCCGTGCCGTGGCTCATCGAACTGCACCGGCTGTTCAGCGTCTGAGCGAGCTAGAACGAACCCAGCCGACCGCAAAAGGAGTCCTGTTACCCGTGCGAATGCTCGACGAATAACGTGGAGAAGCTCCGGTCCCGGCGTGCAGCGGGGGTGGACGATCCTGCGGTGCACTTTGACAATCAAGGCGAATCCAACCCGAGAGGCGAACACATGAACTCGTCGGAATCAAACGCTGCTGAAGGCACGGCACAGATCGGGGTGACCGGCCTGGCCGTGATGGGCTCGAACATCGCCCGGAACTTCGCCCGGCACGGCTACACCGTCGCGCTGCACAACCGGTCCGTCGCCAAGACCGATGCGCTGCTGAAAGAACATGGCTCAGACGGCGATTTCGTGCGCACCGAGACCATTCGCGAGTTTCTGGCCGCGCTGGAAAAGCCGCGCCGGGTGCTGATCATGGTGAAAGCCGGCGAGGCCACCGACGCCGTGATCGAGGAACTCGCTGACGCCATGGAACCCGGCGACATCGTCATCGACGGCGGCAACGCGCTCTACACCGACACCATCCGGCGCGAGAAGTCGATGGCCGAGCGCGATCTGCATTTCGTCGGCGCGGGCATCTCCGGGGGTGAGGAAGGCGCGCTGAACGGGCCGTCGATCATGCCGGGCGGCCCCGCGGAGTCGTACAAGTCGCTGGGCCCGCTGCTGGAGGAGATTTCCGCGCACGTCGACGGCGTGCCGTGCTGCACCCACATCGGTCCAGACGGCTCCGGCCACTTCGTCAAGATGGTGCACAACGGCATCGAGTACTCCGATATGCAGTTGATCGGTGAGGCCTATCAGCTGCTGCGCGACGGTGTCGGCAAGAACGCCGACGAGATCGCCGACGTGTTCGACGAATGGAACAACGGCGACCTCGACAGCTTCCTCGTCGAAATCACCGCAACGGTGCTGCGCCAGAAAGACGCCAAAAGCGGCAAGCCGCTGGTCGACGTGATCCTCGATGAGGCTGAGCAGAAAGGTACCGGCCGCTGGACGGTCAAGTCAGCGCTGGACCTCGGCGTGCCGGTGACCGGCATCGCCGAAGCGGTATTCGCCCGCGCTTTGTCAGGGTCGGTGGAGCAGCGCAAGGCCACGACCGAGCTGGCCTCCGGCGACGTGGGCGACAAGCCTGAGGATGCCACGAAGTTCATCGAAGATGTCCGGCAAGCGCTGTACGCCTCGAAGATCGTTGCCTACGCGCAGGGATTCAACCAGATCCAGGCCGGCAGCGCCGAATACGACTGGAGTCTCACGCCCGGCGACCTGGCCACCATCTGGCGGGGTGGCTGCATCATCCGGGCGAAGTTCCTCAACCGCATCAAGGAGGCGTTTGACGAAAACCCGGACCTGCCGACGCTGATCGTGGCGCCCTACTTCCGCAGCGCCATCGAATCGGCCATCGACAGCTGGCGCCGCGTCGTGGTGGCCGCGACCCGGCTGGGCATCCCGATTCCCGGGTTTTCCTCGGCGTTGTCCTACTACGACGCGCTGCGCACCGAGCGGCTGCCGGCCGCCTTGACGCAGGGTTTGCGCGACTTCTTCGGCGCCCACACCTACGGGCGGACCGACGAGGATTCGGGCAAAAAATTCCACACACTGTGGAGCGGGGACCGCAGCGAGGTGCCGGCTTAGGCAAACAGGCGGGGGCAGCGATTGTCGGGAACGCGGTAGAACCCGGCCCGAAGGGGGCATAGCGACACCAATGAGGTATTTGGACGGGCACCGACCCGCGTATGACCTGACCTACGACGACGTGTTCATCGTGCCGAACCGGTCCGATGTCGACTCGCGGTTCGACGTCGATCTGTCGACCAACGACGGCTCCGGCACCACCATCCCGGTGGTGGTCGCCAACATGACCGCGGTCGCCGGGCGCAGGATGGCCGAAACCGTGGCGCGGCGCGGTGGCGTCGTGATCCTTCCGCAAGACCTGCCGATCACCGCGGTGGAACAAACCGTCGGATTCGTCAAGAGCCGGGACCCGGTCGTCGACACCCCGGTGACGCTGGAACCCGACGACTCGGTCTCCGACGCGATGGCTTTGATCGACAAACGCGCGCACGGCGTCGCGGTGGTCATTCATGAGGGTCGCCCGACTGGGCTGGTGACCGAGGCGTCCTGCGCGGGCGTCGACCGGTTCACCCGGGTGCGCGACGTCGCCACCAGCGAGTTCGTCACCGCTTCGGTTAGCACCGATCCGCGACAGGTTTTCGAATTGCTCGAGCAAGCGCCGGTCGACGTGGCGGTGTTGACCGACGCGGACGGCACCCTGGCCGGCGTGCTGACCCGCACCGGCGCGATCCGGGCCGGGATCTACACCCCCGCGGTCGACCGTTCCGGTCGGCTGCGGATCGGGGCGGCCGTCGGAATCACCGGCGACGTCGCCACCAAGGCGCAGGCCCTGGTGGAGTCGGGCGTCGACCTCCTGGTCATCGACACCGCGCACGGGCACCAGGTGAAGGCCTTGGACGCGATCAAAGCCGTCGCATCGCTGGATTTGGGTGTGCCGTTGGCCGCGGGCAACGTCGTCTCCGCTGAGGGGACCCGCGATCTGGTCAACGCGGGAGCGGCCATCGTCAAAGTCGGCGTCGGCCCCGGCGCGATGTGCACCACCCGGATGATGACCGGCGTCGGTCGACCGCAGTTCTCCGCTGTCGTCGAGTGTGCTGTCGCGGCAGCGGAACTCGGCGCCCACGTTTGGGCCGACGGCGGCGTGCGGCACCCGCGGGATGTCGCGTTGGCGTTGGCCGCCGGGGCGTCCAACGTGATGATCGGGTCCTGGTTCGCCGGCACCTACGAATCTCCCGGCGACTTGATGCGCGACCGGGACAACCGGCCGTACAAGGAAAGCTACGGAATGGCGTCCAAGCGGGCTGTGGTGGCGCGCAGTGCCGGTGACAGCGCATTCGACCGGGCCCGCAAGGCGCTGTTCGAGGAAGGGATCTCCACGTCCCGGATGGAACTCGACCCCGCCCGCGGCGGCGTGGAAGACCTGCTCGACCACATCACCGCTGGCCTGCGCAGCACCTGCACCTACGTCGGCGCGTCGACGATGACTCAATTGCACGACCGGGCGGTGCTCGGTATCCAGTCCGCGGCGGGCTTCGCCGAAGGACATCCGCTGCCTTTCGGTTGGTGACCACCCGGGGCGCCCGTGGCCGCCACGTCCTGACGGGCTCTGCGCCGCGTTTTCGCTACCATGTGAGCTTCAGGTAACCGTTGGGGTCGACCGAGCGAAAGGGTTGACGTGCCGCAGGCACCCGTCGGGGCCGTCGGCTTCCGGGCGCTACGGCCGTCGGCGCAAGCACCCGCCCGTCCCGTCCGTGTGGTCGACCAGAGCTTGGGGATGCGACGACCAATACGATGAACGTCGCCGTCACCTCGCTCAGCGTGCTGGCAATCGTGGTTCTCACCGCCGGGAACGCACTGTTCGTCGCCGCCGAGTTCGCCCTGACCACCTTGGAGCGCAGCACCGTCGAGGCGCACGCCCGTAGCGGTGGCCGCCGCGCCCGCGTCCTGCTGCGCGTCCACCGCAGGCTGTCGTTTCAGTTGTCGGGTGCTCAACTGGGAATTTCCATCACCACGCTGGTCACCGGTTACCTCACCGAACCCATGGTCGCCGAATTGCCGCACCCGGCGATGGACGCGCTCGGGGTGCCCGAGCGGGTCGCTGAGGGCGTCATCGCGTTCGTGGCGCTGGTGGTGGTGACGTCGCTGTCGATGGTGTTCGGCGAATTGGTGCCCAAATATCTGGCCGTCGCGCGCCCGCTCAGCACGGCTCGTGCCGTCGCGGTCCCCCAACTGCTGTTCTCCATGGTGCTGGCTCCAGCCATCCGGCTGACCAACGGCGCAGCCGACCGGATCCTGCGCCGGCTCGGGATCGAACCGGCCCAGGAACTGCGATCCGCCCGTTCACCGCAGGAACTGGTCTCGCTGGTGCGGACCTCCGCGCGCAGCGGCTCGCTGGACCCGACGACCGCGGCGCTGGTGCACCGATCGCTGCAGTTCGGCACCCTGACCGCAGAAGAGCTGATGACGCCGCGCGCCAAGATCGTCACCCTGCAGACCGACGACACGGTGGCCGACCTGCTGGCCATCGCCATCGAGACGGGGTTCTCCCGGTTCCCGGTCGTGGACGGCGACCTGGACGAGACCGTCGGCATCGTGCACGTCAAACAGATTTTCGACGTCGCACCGGGTGAACGTGCCACGACGTTGGTGACCGCCGTCGCGCAGCCCGTCGCGACGGTGCCCTCCACGCTGGACGGCGACGCGGTGATGGCGCAGACCCGCGCCGCCACTCTGCAGACGACGCTGGTGGTCGACGAATACGGTGGCACCGCGGGCATCGTCACCACCGAGGACCTGATCGAAGAGATCGTCGGCGATGTCCGCGACGAACACGACGACGCGACTCCGGATGTGGTGGCCGCCGGCCGGGGCTGGCGGGTATCGGGATTACTGCGCATCGACGAGGTGGCCACCGCCACCGGTTACCGCGCCCCCGAAGGCGAATACGAGACGATCGGCGGCCTGGTGCTGCAGGAACTGGGCCACATCCCAGAACCCGGTGACACAGTCGAGCTGACCACGTTCGATCCCGACGGCTTGTCGGACCACTCGAATCGCTGGCGCGCGACCGTGGTGCAGATGGACGGCCGCCGGATCGACCTACTGGAACTCGCCGAATCGGACGGCGACGACGCGCGGTGGCGGCGCTGATGGCCGACGTCTTCCGGGTGCTGCTGACGGTTCTGCTGGTCTCCGCGAACGCGTTCTTCGTCGGTGCGGAGTTCTCGCTCATCTCGGTGCGCCGGGACCGGCTGGAAATACTGGCCGAACAGGGCCGGGCCAGCGCGGTCACCGTGATCCGCGCCGGCGAGCAGCTGCCGCTGATGTTTGCTGGGGCGCAGCTGGGCATCACGGTGGCCTCGATCCTGCTCGGCCGGATCGGCGAGCCGGCGGTGGCCGACCTGCTGCACACCCCGTTCGGCCTGTTGGGGCTGCCCGATACCGTGCTGCACACGGTGTCACTGCTGGTCGCGCTGGTCATCGTGGTGACCCTGCATGTGCTGCTGGGCGAGATGGTGCCCAAGAACATCGCCATCGCGGGCCCGGAGAAGGCGGCGATGCTGCTGATCCCGGCCTACCTGGCCTACGTGCGGGCCGCCCGGCCCTTCATCGCGTTCTACCAGCGCTGCGCGAACCTGATACTGCGGGCTTTGCAGGTGGAGCCGCGCGACGAACTCGCGATCACGGTGTCCATGGCTGAGCTCGGCGAGATGATCGCCGAATCGGTGTCGGAGGGATTGCTGGACCGTGAGGAGCACACCAGGCTCACCCGGGCGCTGCAGATCCGACACCGCGTTGTCGCCGACGTCGCGGTAGCCGTCGCCGACATTCGCTCGGTGCCGGCCGCTGCGCCCGGGTCCGGCCCCACGCTCGGTGCGGTGCAGCGGGCGCTTGCCCAGACCGGGTTCTCCCGGTTCCCGGTTGTCGCCGTCGACGGCAGCTTCGTCGGTTACCTGCACATCAAAGACGTGCTGTCACTGGGCCTGTCACTGGCCCAAGACCCGGACGCCGCCATCAACCTGGCGACGGTCCGGCCGCTGCCGCGGGTGGCCGGATCGTTGCCGCTGGCTGAAGGGCTCTCGCGACTACGGCGCACCAAAAGCCATCTCGCGCTGGTCACCGGCGACGACGGCCGGGTGGTCGGCATGGTGGCGCTGGACGACCTGCTCGAAGACCTGGTCGGCACCGTACGCGACAGTGGCCTACGTGGCTGACGTCCTGGCGGCATCCGAGTGGCGGTCGCCCGCGAAATCGACATGCGGGCCAGCCCGTATGATCTCAGCGACTACGGGTACTCGCCGATCGCCGTCGTAAACCGCGCCGGCCGAGCCGAGTACGTGCGTTGCCAGAGCGAGATCGCGCAGCGCGCCGCGCCGCTGCGGGAATCGCTGTTAGCCCGGTGTGACCTGCTGTTGCAGGCCGCTGAATGCGGGTAGTCGTGCTACCGGCCGGGTATTCTGGCTAGTTGCCAGATTGGGAGGAACGATGACTGATCGCGTGCCAGTGGGCAACTTGCGCGTCGCTAAGGTGCTGTATGACTTCGTCAACGGCGAAGCGCTGCCGGGCACCGACATCGACCCCGACAGCTTCTGGGCGGGCGTCGACAAGGTGGTCACCGACCTGACACCGCGAAATCAGGAGTTGCTGCACCGCCGCGACGATTTACAGGCGCAGATCGACAAGTGGCACCGGCACCGGGTGATCGAACCGCACGACCCGGAGGCCTACCGCCAGTTCCTCACCGAAATCGGTTACCTGCAGCCCGAGCCCGACGACTTTACGATCACCACGTCGGGCGTCGACCCGGAGATCACCACCACCGCCGGCCCTCAGCTCGTGGTGCCGGTCACCAACGCCCGCTTCGCGCTGAACGCGGCCAACGCGCGTTGGGGCTCCCTTTACGACGCGCTTTACGGCACCGACGTCATTCCGGAAACCGACGGCGCCGAGCAGGGCAGCAGCTACAACCAGGTGCGCGGCGACAAGGTGATCGCCTACGCCCGCGCAGTCCTCGACGAGGCGGTGCCACTGTCGGCGGGTTCGTACAGCGACGCAACCGGATTCACCGTCGACGACGGCCAGCTGATGGTTCATCTGCACGGCGAGTCGTCATCGACCGGATTGGCCGACCCGGACCGGTTCGTGGGCTACACCGGGGCGGTGGAGTCGCCCAGTTCGGTTTTGCTGCTCAACAACGGCCTGCACATCGAGATCCTGATCGACCCGGAATCGCCGATCGGCAAGACCGACGCTGCCGGGGTCAAAGACGTGGTGCTCGAGTCGGCGGTCACCACGATCATCGACTTCGAAGACGCGGTGTCCGCGGTCGACGCCGAAGACAAGGTGCGCGCCTACCGCAACTGGCTCGGCCTGAACCGCGGCGACCTGACCGCCGAGGTCAACAAGGACGGCGACTCATTCGTCCGGGTGCTCAACCAGGACCGGCACTACACCGCACCGGACGGTGGCGAATTCGAGTTGCCGGGACGCAGTCTGCTGTTCGTGCGCAACGTGGGCCACCTGATGACAAACGATGCGATCCTCTTCGACAACGGCTCGGAAAACGGTGGCGCCGAGGGCACCGAGGTGTTCGAAGGCATCCTGGACGCGCTTTTCACCGGGTTGGCCGCGACTCACGGGTTGAAATCCGGCTCGGACAACGGCGGGGCCAACGGCCCGCTGGTAAACAGCCGCACCGGCTCCATTTACATCGTCAAGCCGAAGATGCACGGCCCCGACGAGGTGGCGTTCACCACGGAACTGTTCAGCCGGGTCGAAGACGTGCTCGGGCTGCCGCAGACGACCATCAAGGTCGGCGTCATGGACGAGGAGCGGCGCACCACAGTCAACCTGAAGGCTTGCGTGAAGGCCGCGGCCGACCGCATCGTGTTCATCAACACCGGTTTCCTGGACCGCACTGGCGACGAGATCCACACGTCGATGGAGTGCGGGCCGATGGTGCGTAAAGGCGCGATGAAGACGCAGCCCTGGATTTTGGCTTACGAAGACAACAACGTCGACGTCGGGTTGGCGACCGGGTTCGCCGGGCGCGCCCAGATCGGCAAGGGCATGTGGGCGATGACCGAGCTGATGGGTGACATGGTCGAGCAGAAGATCGGGCAGCCGCGCGCCGGTGCGAGCACCGCGTGGGTGCCCTCGCCCACCGCGGCCACCCTGCATGCGTTGCACTACCACCAGGTCGACGTGGTCGCCGTGCAGCAAGAGCTCGCCGGTGAGCGGCGCGCCACCATCGATCAGCTGCTCACGATTCCGCTGGCCAGGGAACTGGCCTGGGCGCCGGAGGAAATCAGGGAAGAGGTCGACAACAACTGCCAGTCGATCCTGGGCTATGTGGTGCGCTGGGTCGACCAGGGCGTCGGCTCGTCGAAGGTGCCGGACATCCACGACGTCGCGTTGATGGAAGACCGTGCCACGCTGCGCATTTCGAGCCAGCTGCTGGCGAACTGGCTGCGCCATGGAGTGATCACCGAAGACGATGTGCGGGCCAGCCTGGAGCGGATGGCGCCACGGGTCGACGAGCAGAACGCCGGTGACTCGAAGTATCTGCCGATGGCACCCGACTTCGAGGACAGTATCGCCTTCCTGGCCGCCCGGGAGTTGATCCTGTCCGGTGCCCAACAGCCCAACGGCTACACCGAGCCGATCCTGCATCGCCGCCGCCGCGAGTTCAAGGCAAAAAATGGATGAGCACGGGTAAGCGTGGGTAAGCACAGCCGGCGCGGCTCCCGTGACGACGCCGACGAACCGATCGATCACTCTCCGGAGTCCCATCCCGGTCCTGAATTGCCCGACGACTCCGCCGATGACGTCGGACGGCAAAGTGTTTTCGGTGACGCCGGCGTCGACTCCGGTTCTGCAGACGCCGGCTACCGCCGCGCGGGCGGTTCCGCGGTGGACGAGCCCGCCGACGGAACACAGGATTATTCGGACTCACTCAGCTCCGTCGACGAACCGCCCGCTGCGCCGCCGCCGGCAAGCGGCGGTCACCGCGGCGGTGACGACTGGGGCGGCGGCCATCGCAGCGACGGCGGGCGGCGCGGCGTCAGCGTCGGCGTGATTATCGCCCTGGTCGCCGTTGTGGTGTTGGTGGCCGGGGTCATCCTTTGGCGCTTCTTCGGTGACGCGCTGTCCAACCGCTCGCACGATTCAGCGGCGCGCTGCGTGGCGGGCAACGAAAGCGTCGCGGTCATCGCCGACCCCTCCATCGCCACCCGCATTCAGAGCCTGGCCAACCGCTTCAACGAGTCCGCGGCGCCGGTCGGCGACCACTGTGTCGTCGTGGGCGTGAAGCCCGCGGACTCCGACGCGGTCGTCCACGGCTTCATCGGCCAGTGGCCGCCGGAACTCGGCGGGCGTCCGGCGCTGTGGATCCCCGGGAGTTCGGTGTCCGCGGCCCGGTTGTCCGCCGCGGCAGGCAAGCAGACGATCAGCGACAGCCGATCCCTGGTCACTTCGCCGGTGCTGCTCGCGATGCGGCCCGAGCTGCAGCGCGCGCTCGGCGACCAGAGCTGGGCGACGCTTCCGGGTTTGCAGAGCAATCCCGACGGGCTGGGCGGGCTGAAGTTGCCCGGCTGGGGGTCGCTGCGGTTGTCGCTGCCGATCAGCGGCAACAGCGACGCCGCGTTCCTGGCCGCCGAAGCGGTGGCGGCGGCGTCAGCGCCCGGTGCCCCGGCAACGTCGGGCAGCGGCGCGGTGCGCACGCTGATCGACGCGCAACCCAAGTTGTCGAACAATTCGCTGGGCGACGCGATGGACACCTTGCTCAAGCCCGGTGATCCGGCGACGGCGCCGGTTCACGCGGTCGCCGTCACCGAACAGCAGCTTTTCGAGCGCGGGCAGTCCCTGCCCCACGCGAAGAGCGCCCTGAGTTCGTGGTTGCCGCCGGGTCCGGCGGCAGTGGCCGACTATCCGACAGTGCTGCTTAGCGGCTCGTGGCTGTCGCAGGAGCAGGTGACCGCCGCCAACGGCTTCGCCCGGTTCCTGCACAAGCCCGACCAGCTTGGCGAACTGGCCAAAGCCGGCTTCCGCGTCGCGGGTGTCAAACCGCCGAGCAGCAACCTGACCACCTTCCCGGCGTTGCCGTCGACCCTGTCGGTGGGCGACGACACGATGCGCGCCACCTTGGCGGACATGCTGACCGCTCCGACGTCTGCTTCGGCGGTCACCGTCATGCTCGACCAGTCGATGACCAACGACGACGGCGGCAAAACCCGGCTGGCCAACGTGATCGCCGCGCTCGCCGACCGCATCGGGGCGCTGCCGTCGAACGCTGTGGTGGGGCTGTGGACGTTCGACGGTAAAGAAAGCCGAAGTGAGGTGGCCACTGGGCCCCTGGCCGACCAGTTGAACGGTCAACCCCGCTCAGCGGTGCTGAAAACCGCGCTGGATGCGCAGTATTCGTCGGCCGGTGGCGCGGTGTCCTTCACCACGCTGCGCTTGGTGTACCAGAACGCGTTGACCAACTTCGTTGGCGGTGAGAAGAATTCGGTGCTGGTGGTGACAGGCGGGCCGCATACCGATCAGACCCTCGACGGGGCCGGACTGCAGGACTTCATCCGCCAGAGTGTCGACCCGGCGAAGCCGGTCGCGGTCAACGTCATCGACTTCGGGCCGGACCCTGATCGGCCGACCTGGGAAGAAGTGGCCAAGCTCAGCAGTGGAACCTATCGCAACCTGGACACGTCGGCCTCCCCCGACCTGCCGGCCGCGGTCGACACTTTCCTGAGCTGACCAGGCTGCGGCCGCTGCGCCGGCGGTGAATCCGCGCCACACAGAGGCCTGGGCTGCGAAAAGGTCGCCAACCACAGCCGTGAATTCTGCCTCGCGTCGGGCTTCGGCGGTGCAATCCGTGCGGCCCCTACTGTTTCGGTGCCGCCGGGGGCGGGTAGCTGCAACAACGACGCGAGCTTCAAAGGAGCTGACAATGGCACGGGCAACCCTTTTCCACCAGATGCACGACCTTGGCGTGGCCGTGTGGTTCGGCGGCACTCTTGCGAACGCCGTCGCCTTGAACAAGGGTGCCGGCGCGGCCGATGATCCCCAACATGTCGGGGCTGCGTTTTGCGATCGGCGTACACCTCATCGGCGCGGGGGGGTTGCTCAAGCACGACTTGGGTCGCGCCGCAGCACAGAAGGGTGTGCCATCCATGGCGGCTACCAAGATAGCGCTGACGATCGCCGCTCTCGGTACCACCGCATACGCCGGCACCCTTGGCCGCAAACTATCTGAGCAGCAACCACTTCCCGCGGCGGACGGAGCCACTCCGACGCCGGCCACCCCGCCCTCTGCCGCTGGCGTCCAGCGGCAGCTGAAGGTGCTGCAGTGGGTTTCACCGGCGATCACCGCGTCGATCGTGGCGATCGGGGCCTACGCAAGTGAGCAGTACCGACCGGAGGAAGTATCCAAGGGCGTGGTGCAGCGGGTCTTCGGCTGACTCCTCGGGTTGCCGCGTCGTCGGCAGCGGGTTTACTGCACCCTCGGCTGGGTACGCCCCGCAGATGTTTAAGTTATTTAATGACCCACATCAGCGCGGCGTTGACAGCCACAGTCTCATACCGCCGGTCACACACGACAGCCCGGCCACCGCGCAGGGCGATCGGCTGGTGGGTGTGGATCAGCTCGGTGACCGCCGCGTCATCGAAGTTCGCACCAACCACTTGGGCGTGCTCGCGGTCGGGGTGACGCCGGACGGCAAGCCCTTTGCGGTCAGCAACATCTGTCGCCATCAATTCGCCAAGCTCGGCCGCGGCAGAGTCACCGAGACCGGGTGTTTGGAGTGCCCGTGGCACCGCGCTCGCTACGACGTCTCCGACGGGACGATGACCGAAGGTCCCAAGGGCCGGGTGTTCGGCTTCAAGCCCTACTCGTCAGTCGTCAAAGCCGTCGGCAGCGCCCTCAAACTGAAGACATTCGCGGTCGAAATCCGCGACGGCGCAATATTTTTGAGAAGTTAACCGCACCGCGCCGCCAGGCAGCGCTCAGGTTCGCCGATCGGCCTGCGGCCACAGCCATGGGGGCTGTCTGGCGGCGTTACCGCGCTGTCAGGCGTAAGCCTCCACCGGTGGGCACGAGCACATAAGATTGCGGTCACCGTAGGCGCCGTCGATGCGGCGCACCGGCGACCACACCTTGGGCCGGAACGTCTTGCCCAGTGGGTAGGCAGCCTGCTCACGGGTGTAGGGATGATCCCAGTCCGCCACCAGCAGGCATTCCGCGGTGTGCGGGGCGCCGCGCAGCGGGTTGTCGTCGACAGGCCACGTGCCGGCCGCTACCATGTCGATCTCGGCGCGGATAGCGATCATCGCCTCACAGAACGCATCCACTTCGTTCAGGCTTTCACTTTCGGTGGGCTCGACCATCAGCGTGCCGTTCACCGGGAAGCTCATGGTCGGCGCGTGAAAACCATAGTCGGCCAACCGTTTCGCGACGTCCTCGACGGTGACGCCGGTCGACTTGGTGATCGGCCGTAGATCCAGGATGCATTCGTGGGCGACCATGCCGGCCTCGCCGGTGTACAGCACCGGGTAGTACTCGTCGAGCCGCCGGGCGATGTAGTTGGCCGACGCGATCGCCACCAACGACGCCTTGCGCAGACCCGCCGGGCCCATCATCCGGATGTAGGCCCAGCTGATCGGCAGGATCGACGCCGAACCGTAGGGCGCCGACGACACCGGCCGGCCTGTAGGGAGCTCAGATGCCAGCGGGTGTCCGGGCAGGAACGGCGCCAGGTGGGTGCGCGCGGCGACCGGCCCCACACCGGGACCGCCGCCGCCGTGCGGGATGCAGAACGTCTTGTGCAAGTTCAGGTGACTGACGTCGCCACCGAACTTTCCGGGCCGCGCCAGCCCGACGAGCGCGTTGAGGTTGGCGCCGTCGATGTAGACCTGACCGCCGGCGTCGTGCACAGCGGCACAAACCTCGACGATGTCCTGCTCGTACACGCCGTGCGTGGACGGGTAGGTGATCATCAGCGTCGACAACTGCTCGGCGTGCTCATCGACCTTCGCCCGCAGATCGTCGAGGTCGACGTCGCCTGCATGACCGGGATCGTCGCGGCAGCCGACCACGACCACCCGCATACCGGCCATCGCCGCCGACGCGGCATTGGTGCCGTGCGCACTCGACGGGATCAGGCAGATGTTGCGGTGCGGCTCGCCGCGGCTCGCGTGATAGTTGTGGATCGCCAGCAGGCCGGCGTACTCGCCCTGCGAACCGGCGTTGGGTTGCAGCGATACCGCGTCATAGCCGGTCAGCTCGACGAGCCAGGTCTCGAGTTGCGCGATGAGCCGACGCAGCCCCGAGGTGTCAGCGGCCGGTGCAAACGGGTGCTGACGGGCGAAGCCCGGCCAGGTGATCGGCTCCATCTCGGCTGCGGCGTTCAGCTTCATCGTGCACGAGCCGAGCGGAATCATGCTGCGGTCCAACGCAACGTCTTTGTCGGCGAGCGTGCGCAGCCGCCGCATCATCGACGTCTCGGTGTGGTAATCGGTGAACGCGGGATTGGTGAGGAACGCAGAGGTGCGGGTATGGATGCCGGCGCACACCGGTTCGGCGGCTGCGACACCGAAGGCCTCCAGCACAGCGGCGACGTGCAGGTCTGTGGTCGCTTCGTCGCACGCCACCGAGACGTGGTCAGCGTCGACGCGCCACACGTTGATGCCGCCGGCTTTCGCGACGGCAATCACCTCGTCGGCGCGGCCGGGGACTCGCGCCAGCACGGTGTCGAAGTACGTGTCGTGCACCAGCGCGTCGCCCAGCCCGGCGGCGATCGTCTCGGCGTGCCCGTGCACCCGGCGCGCGATGGCGGTCAGCCCGTCAGCGCCGTGGTAGCTGGCGTACATCGCCGCCATCACGGCCAGCAGCACCTGGGCGGTGCAGATGTTGCTCGTCGCCTTGTCGCGCCGGATGTGCTGTTCACGGGTCTGCAGCGCCAGCCGATAGGCCGGTGACCCGTCGGCGTCGACCGACACCCCGACCAGCCGGCCTGGCAGCTGCCGGGCGTGCTTGGCGTGCACGACCAGGTAGCCGGCGTGCGGGCCGCCGAATCCCATTGGGACGCCGAAACGTTGGGTGCTGCCGAACGCGACGTCGGCGCCGATGTCACCGGGTGGGGTGATCAGGGTCAACGCCAACAGGTCCGCGCCGACGGCGACCAGCGCGCCGCGGTCCTGGGCTTGTGACACCAGCGCGCTCCAGTCGGTGACCTGGCCGCCGGCTCCGGGCAATTGGGTGATGACGCCGAAGAAGTCGCCGTCCGGCAGGCCGTCACGCAGGTCGGCGGTGACGATCTCGATGCCCATCGGCTCGGCGCGCGTCGCCAGCACGGCAGCGGTTTGGGCGAACACGTCGACGTCGACGGCCAGCCGGTTGCTTTTCCCCCGCGTCGCGCGGTGCATCAGCGTCATCGCCTCAGCGGCGGCGGTGCCTTCGTCGAGCATCGACGCGTTGGCGACTTCCAGGCCGGTCAGGTCGGCCACCATGGTCTGGAAGTCCAGCAGGGCCTCTAGTCGGCCCTGACTGATCTCCGGCTGGTAGGGCGTGTATGCGGTATACCAGGCCGGATTCTCCAGGATGTTGCGGCGCAGCACCGGCGGCGTCAGGGTGTCGTAGTAGCCCTGGCCGATCATCGACACCGCGACGGTGTTCTCCTCGGCCATCATCAACAGTTCGTTCAGCGCCTCGGCTTCACTGACCGGCGCGGGCAGCCGGTCCAGACCGGGCGCAGCACCGCTGCTGGTCAGCGCGTCGAGGATTGCGGCGGGCAGCGCGCGGCTCGCCAATTCGTCGAGGGAGCCGACCCCGATGACGCCGAGCATCTTGGTGATCGCCTCGGTGTCAGGACCGATGTGCCGGTCAGCGAAGTCGATCTGAGGGTTCGGAGAATTTTCAGCGTGTGAGTCAAACACGTGCGGCTCCTGACGAATGGCGGAAGCGCAGCCACAGCAGGGACTGTGAAGGCTGCGTTCCTCTCCCTCTGTCGTCTACCCGAGCCGGGCGCCTGAGAGATTCAATCCACCTGCGCAAAGCGCTGCACGCAGCGGGTCTTTCCCCATCGGCGGGTGGTCCGCATCAGACGGTCACCGCTTTCCAGAGGCATCGTGGCCTCGCGCGGTCCGGGTGCCTGAGAGGTTGGCGGAGAGGTGTTGCTCCTTCGGCGTCCGTGGCTGGCAGCCACAGAACTCTCCCGCGCTAGGGCGATGCAAGTCGATCCTACCCGGTGCAGAGTGGTGGCGCCCGGGGCGGCGGCCAAGAACCAAGCTAGCCGATCTTGCGGTCGCGGTGCTTGCGTCGGGACGCCAATTCGTCTTCCGGCGCGGCGATCGACTCGCCGCCGTCGGCGCGTTCGCCGGGGAAGTCGGCAATAACGCCGGTGAGCTCGCGCATCGCACCGGACACCGCGATGCCGAAAACACCCTGACCGCCCTGCAACAGGTCGACGACCTCCTCGGCGGACGTGCACTCGTACACGGTGGTGCCATCGGAGAACAAGGTGATGTTGGCCAGGTCCTGCACGCCGCGCTGCCGCAGGTGGTCGACGGCGACGCGGATGTTGTGCAGCGAGATCCCGGTGTCGAGCAGCCGCTTGACGATCTTGAGCACGAGAATGTCTTTGAATGAGTAGAGCCGTTGACTGCCGGACCCGGCCGCGCCGCGGATCGACGGCACCACCAGCGAGGTGCGGGCCCAATAGTCCAGCTGGCGATAGGTGATACCGGCAATTTGGCAGGCGCTCGGGCCGCGGTAGCCGATCAGCTCGTCAGGCACCGAATCGTCGGGAAACAAACCGGCTTGGACGGGTTCGCCGGGCGCGGCAGAATCATGGTCACCGTTGGTGGCCGTGTCGTCATCCTCGGCGGATGCCGACCCCAGCTCCAACTGGTCGTCACGTGGTTGCTCGCCCACCGTGCTTCCTCTCCCAGTGTCACCAGCTGCCCGCAGCCGCGTGCGCTCAGGCCCGAGTGCTTGTGAGCATACGCTTTTCGACTCGTTGTCGTGGTTTTGAATAAGATCCGTCGTATCAAAGTATGGCCGTCGCCGGGGTGGCTCGGCGGTTACCGCCGGGCGTGTCGAATTGCGGGCGGCAGATGAGACGCATCCGTGATGTTGAGTGCCGGCAAACTTTACGACCCGGAAAGCGAACACCCGGGCGGCACGCCTGGCATCAGGTGGCCTTGAAGTCGTCCGGTGAAACGCTGTCGAGGAACTCCTTGAACTTTTCCACCTCGTCCTCACGCACGCCGCCGCTCTGCTCTTCGTCGGTCTCGTCGGGAATCAGCAGGCCGGCCTCGGCCAGCACCGCTTCCTCGACGTAGATCGGCACGCCTACCCGCAGCGCGATCGCCACCGAGTCCGACGGCCGCGCCGACACCGTGATATTGCGGTCGAAGATCAAGTCGGCGTAGAAGGTGCCTTCCTGCAGGTCGACGATTCGGACCTCTTTGAGCGAATGTCCTAGAGCGGCAATGAGATCGCGGATCAGGTCGTGCGTCAGCGGGCGGGGCGGCTCGACGCCCTGCTGTTCGAGCGCAATCGCGGCGGCTTCGGATTGGCCGATCCAGATCGGCAGATACCGGTCGCCGTTGGCTTCGCGCAGCAACAGCACCGGCTGGTTCTGCGGCTGCTCGACGCGAATGCCGACGACGCGAACTTCACCCATCTGTGTCTGCCTTCCGCACATGCTGCCGTGTTTGATTCAGCCTGGCGCATCGGGCTTGTCGGGGTACTTCCCGACGATTCCGTCGCACCAAGCTGTCGACCGAAGTCTAGTCCTCAGCGGTGGAGTACGTCGCGGACCGATGACTTGATCAGCGAGGTGTGCAGCGTGATGGCCAGGGCGGCGACCTCTCGGGCCAGCTCGTCGGCACGGTCGCGCGCGCCGTCCTTGCCCGCCTTGACCACCGGACCGGCGATCTGCGCAATGAGATCGGACTGGCGGTCGGCCGCCGAGCGGAAGGCCCGCAGGTGCCGCGGCTCGACACCGTACTCGGCCAACGCCTGTGCGCACTGCAGGATCACCACCGCGTACTCGTCGAACAGACCGGACGGCCCGGCGGTGATGATGCCGGCCTTGAGCAGCGCGGTCAGCAGTTCGTTGTCGACGCCGGAGCGTTGCAGGACGTCTTCCCGGCTCAGCCGGACCGCGGTGGCTGCCATCGCGGCCACCTCTGATTGCCCCGTGGCGGGACGGGCCACGACTGACACCAAACGCGGTCCGCCGTAAGCCGATCTAGATGCCGGTAGCTCACCGTCCGGTTGAGCCTCCAGCTGGGCCTTGATCACCTTCAACGGCAGGTAGTTGTCGCGTTGGGCGGTGAGGATGTAGCGCAGCCGCGCGCAGTCGTACGCGGTGAAACGGCGGTATCCCGATGCGGCGCGCTGCGGCGTGACCAGGCCTTCGGCTTCCAGGAAGCGAATCTTGGAGATGGTCACGTCCGGGAAGTCCGGTCGCAGCGAATCGAGCACCGCTCCGATCGACATCCCGGCCAGCGCGGGCGTATCGGGTGCGGTCACGGGCTGCCGGAGGCCGAGTCGTCACCCGGCTTCGGGCCGGTCAAAAATACCAGACGGAACTTGCCGATTTGGACTTCGTCACCGTTGGCCAGGACGGCCGAGTCGACTGGCTCGCGGTTGACGTAGGTGCCGTTGAGGCTGCCCACGTCGACGACGTGAAACTCGTCGCTTTCCAAGCGAAACTCGGCATGGCGGCGGCTGACCGTCACGTCGTCGAGGAAGATGTCGCTGTCTGGATGACGGCCTGCTGAGGTGGTGGGCTGGTCGAGCAGGAAACGGGACCCCGCATTGGGTCCCCGCTTGACGACGAGCAGTGCCGAGCCCGCCGGCAAACCCTCAACGCCGGACACCGTGGTCTCCCCGCCGGTTTGCGCGGGAGCGTCCAGTTCGTTGAGGAAGTCGGCGCGGAATACCGAAGTGGTCTCCACGGTGACATCGTCAGAGATCTGGTCGTTGTCGTTGTCCGTCACCCACTGCTCCTCACTAGCCGCTGTGGCGTTGTCGGGCCGACCCGCCGGGCCGGCTTCCCGGCGGCATGCCGTCGATCTGTCGACCGTACCGCGCACTGCTTCCCGATGTGCCCACCACCGCAGTATCGGTGCCGGGCACTGGCAGGGACCTTAACAACCGTCATTCCGACAGCGTGCCCCGGTAGGCCTCGGCGTCCAGCAACGTACCGAAGTCTTCTTCGAGCGCGCTGGCGTCGTCAGCCTGCAGGTCCAACAACCAACCCGAGTCGTAGGGGTCGGAGTTGACCAGCTGTGGATTACTGTCCAGATCACCGTTGACGGCAACCACTTTCGCCGAGACCGGCGCGTAGAGATCTGAAACTGACTTGGTCGACTCCACCTCGCCGAACGACTCACCGGCGGTCAGGCTGGCGCCCAGCTCCGGCAGCTGGACGAACACGACGTCGCCCAGCGACGATTGCGCGAAGTCGGTGATTCCCACCCGCACAGTGTCGTCCGCGGTGCGGCGTACCCATTCATGGTCGGCGGTGTAGTGCAGGTCGGGCGGAATTTCGCTCACGGTAATCCTGTTCGGTCGGACTCGACTCACTTGACGGGCTGAGCGTATTGGCGGGGTTTCGGTTGCCGCAAGGCGGTCACGTCGACCCGGTCGGACTGTTGCATCGACATCCGTCCGCCCACCCGCTTGACGCTGTCGACCGCCCCTCCCGGAATGTTCATCGCGGCGGCCAACGTCGGCGAATCACCGATGGCGGCAATGAAATACGGTGGGGAGAGCCGTTTGCCGTCAATTGTCAACGCGCCGGGAGCGCCGACCACCCAGGTGTCGATTCCGACGCGCACGGCCTGGTGGCCGTCGTTGATCTCGATCGCCTCGGCTCCGGCGGCGCGCATCTCGTTGATGACGTCGAGCATTGCTTGTGGCGCCACCCCCGGGCCCGGGTCGTCGATGGTCACCCGGACACCGGGCCCGGTCGCGCCGACGGTGCCCACCAGGATGGACAGCGCCGCCAGGCGGGCCTGAGCATTTTCGATGGCTGCTTGATTGCTGCTGCCGGAGGCCTGCAGCGAGGTCAGGATGCGCTGCAGGTCAGCAACCTCGGCGTTGAGTGCGGCTTCCCGTTGACGCAACGAATCCAGCAACACCAGCAGGTCAGCCGGGCGGGCGGTCTGCAGGGCGTCACCGGACCCGGTCTCCCGCACCTGGGTGACGATCGCAATGCCCAGTACCAGGCACAGCAGGACCGCGAGCGCACCGAAGATCAGCTGAGAACGGCCACGCGGCCGTCTGAACCAGCTGCCCGCCTGGCGGAGCCGACCGATCGCCGGGCGCGGCTGGTGAGGCGGCAACTCGTGCCGGCCGTGCGCTGCGGAATTGGCGCACGTAGTGTCGTCGCCGGGGTGCTCGGGCGCGGCGGACGAGCCAGCGTCGTCGTTGCCGTGGTGCTCTTCCCGCTTACTCATTGCTCCGCTCCTCCTCATCGCTTCGCTCTGCATCGTCGCCGGCGCGAGTGATCGGCGCTCAGGCTCCAAACAGGCGGCGGCGCAGTGCAGCGGCGTTACCGAAGATCCGGATGCCCAGTACGACGATGATCGCGGTGGACAGCTGGGTGCCGACGCCCAATTGGTCGCCGACATATACGATGAGCGCGGCGACCAGCACGTTGAAGACGAACGACACCACGAAAACCTTCGGGTCGAAGATCCGCTCCAGATAGGCACGCAGCCCGCCGAACACCGCGTCGAGTGCTGCGACGACGGCTATCGGCAGATACGGCTGGATTACTTCCGGCACGCCGGGGTGGAAGATCAAACCCATTACAATGCCGATGACAAGCGCGGCGATGCCGATCATCCGGGTCCGGCTTCCGTCATTGGATGTCCTGTCACTCTAGGGCCCGATCCGCCTGGCGAACTTGACATTGCGAACCGCTCCGGCGGGCAGCAAAAGGCCGTCGCCCGCGCTCACAGTGACGCCCACGCCGTAGGACAGCTCCAGCAGTCTGAGCCGCTGCAATCCGGGGCTGGCGTCGAAGACATCCCGCATGGTGTGCGGCGGGCCCACGGCGAGCACCGCGTACGGGCTGGCGATCGGAACGTTGTCGACCAGAATCGCCCCGCCCGCTTGCCGGATGGTCACATTCGGCCCGACCCGGACACCGCCGACCGAGATCGCTTCTGCCCCGCTGTTCCACAGCGAGTTGATGACCAGTTGCAGGTCGCGGTCGAGGATGATCTGCTGGCTGCCAGCCACCCGCTGCTTGGAGACGTCGGAGAGGTTCGGGCTGATGCTGGGCTCGGTCACCGTCACCGTCAGCCCCGGACCGGTGACGCCGGTGGTAGCGGCCGCCAGACCCAACTTGTCCAAGCCCGCCAGCAGCCGCCGACCCTCCGCGTCGTCAGCCAGCGTGCGGCGCTGCACCGAGTCGACTTGCGCCGCCAAGTCGTTGCGGCGCGCGATCAGCTGGTTGGTGGACGCCTCGGTGGTGCGTGCGCTGGTCGCCAGCACGTGCTGGGCGGCGGTCATCCCGGGCGCGACGGAGCGGGCTTGGGCGACGGCGGCCGCGAAGACCGCGGCGACCAGCAACGCGGACAGCGCCTGCCATGCCCAGCCGGATATGCCGGGCCGGCCGCTGTCCGCCGACCGCGCCCGCTCACGCTGCGCAGCTGCGGCCGCGTAACCGGGATCCAGATGCACCGACAGCAGTTCGCGCAGCAGCGAGGGAACCGGAAGGAGCGGCGGTCGGTCCGCCTCGTGCGCGTTGTGTCCGGCCTCGGGATCATAGCCGCCGAGTGCGCGCTCAGAATCAACCATGGTCTTCCGCTCGCAGACGTGCCGGATCGGTGCGGTGCGGGCGGACCTTCGGCATCCGGCGCAGCACCAATCCGATTTGGACCAGATAGAGCACAAACGCCCAGAGGTACATATAGACGCCCCACACCAGGAAGCCCCAGCCGAACGCCAGCACCACCCGGCTCCACGTTGCGTGCCACTGGCCGCCCAGGATCATCGGAAATCCCGTCATCAAAGCGAACGTCGCAGCCTTGCCGATGTAGGTCACCGGCAGTGCGGTCAACCCGCGACTGCGCAGCAGGGGCAGCGTCGCGGCCAGTATCGCGTCGCGGGCCAGCAGCGCGCCGACGATCCACCACGGCACGATGCGGCCCAACGCCAAGGCGATGGGAACGGTGATGATGTAGAGCCGGTCGACGGCGGGATCGAGCAGCTCTCCGAGCCTGGAGGACTGGTCGAGCAGTCGGGCGAGCTTGCCGTCGGCCCAGTCCGACACGCCGCTGAAGGCCAAGATCCCCACCGCCCAGCCATTGGCATGCCGGACCACCAGCGCGTAGACGAATACCGGGATGAGGACGAGCCGAACCGCGCTGAGCAGATTGGGCACCGTCAGCACCCGGTTCGGCGAGGTCGCGGCCTCCATGACGCGGAACCTTAGCTGAGAAACGAGACCTTCAGCGGAATACCCCGGGCAGACTCAGCGCGGAAAGCGTCTCATCGGCCAGCGGGTTGTCGTGCACCATGTAGGTCCACGTCGACGTCGGCCGGGCCAACTTGGACAGGTCGACCCCTGGCTCGTCCTCGATCGTCGGCGAGGTTTCGAACGTCTGCTGACCGGCCTCGATCGCGTCGGCGGCCAGCGACGCAAAGGCGTCGACGGCCAGCCGGTGGAACTCGTCGAGCGGATTTTGCCGGCCCAGGGCCCGCAGGTGGATGCTTTCCCGGATGTCGGCGAGGTAGGCCAGGTGGTCGGCCCAGCCGCGGTCGAGGTGATACAGCATGATCAGCCGGCAAATTGTCTCCAGCTGCTCTTCGGACAGTTCTTTGGACAACTCCTCGTAGCGTTCGGACGCCAGCTCGGCCAGCTCCTCGCGGGCGGTCGTGGTGCTCAGCAACGTGTTCCGCCGCTCGACGATGATGGCGCGCTGCTGGGCGATCAAATGGTTGTAGCGCCAGGTGTTGGCGTGCACGTCGAGCATGCGTCCCTCGGCGATCCGCTGCGCATGATCGAGCAGCCCGGCCGCCTTGGTGCTGACGATCCGGCCGTCTTCGTCGGTGTCCCTCGGCAATTTCTTGGGCTCCATGTTGCCGGAGACGACGTCGTCTTCCCAGCTGGCGAAGAACACCGACGAGCCAGGATCGCCCTGGCGGCCGGTGCGACCGCGCAACTGATTGTCAAGCCGCTCGGTGTTGTGCCGGCCGGTGCCGATGACGTGCAGTCCGCCCAGCTCGACGACCTCTTTTTTCTCAGCGGCATTGTCGTCCACGTCGGATCCGCCCAGCCGAATGTCGGTGCCTCGCCCCGCCATTTGGGTCGACACGGTCACCGCGCCGAGCTTGCCGGCTTCGGCGATCACCTGCGCTTCTTCAGCGTCGTTCTTCGCATTGAGCACCACAGCGGGCACTCCGCGCCGCTGCAACCGCTCGTGGAGTTCTTCGGACTCCGCGACGTCGCGCGTGCCGACCAGCACCGGTTGCCCGCTGTCGTGCACGTCGATGATGTGCGCGATGATCGCGTCGTTCTTGGCGGCCGCGGTGATGTAGACGCGGTCGACTTCGTCTTCGCGGATATTCGGGGTGTTCGGCGGTATCGGCGAGACGCTCAGTTTGTAGAACTGGCGCAGCTGTTCGCCGGCGGCCAGCGCGGTGCCGGTCATCCCGCACACCGTTGTATACCGGTTGATCACGGCCTGCACCGTGATGGTGTCTAGCACCTCCCCGGTTTCGGTGGTCTCGATACCTTCCTTTGCCTCGACCGCGGCCTGTAAGCCGTCCGGCCAGCGCTGCAGTTGGGCGATGCGGCCACGGGAGGCGTTGATCAGGTGCACGGCATCGTCGCGCACGATGTAGTGCACATCGCGTTGCAGCAGCACGTGCGCGTGCAGTGCGACGTTGACCTCGGTGAGCGTGGTGCCGACATGCTCCTCGGAATACAGGTCGATACCGCCGAGCGTCCGTTCGACCTTCCGGGCACCTGCGTCGGTCAGATGCACGTTGCGGCTGTCGAGGTCGGTGGCGAAGTACTTGTCGGCGTTTTTCGCGCCGACGAGCTCGCCGACCAGCTTGATGATCTCCAGCCGCGGTGTTTCGCGGTGGGTGGTGCCGGCCAGTACCAGCGGCACCAGGGCCTCGTCGACCAGCACCGAGTCGGCCTCGTCGATCAGCGCCACGTCGGGGTTCGGGGAGACCAGGTCCTGGACGTCGGTGACCAACTGGTCGCGCAGCACGTCGAAGCCGATCTCATTCACCGAGGCGTAGGTGATGTCGCTTCGGTAGGCGGCGCGGCGCTGTTCGGCCGTGGACTCCGAGGTGATCCACCCGACGGTCAAGCCCAACGCCTCCAGCAACGGACTCATCCATTCGGCGTCGCGGTGAGCCAGGTAGTCGTTGATGGTGACCACATGGACGTGGCGGCCGGCCAGCGCGTAACCTGCGGCGGCGATCGCGCCGGCCAGCGTTTTGCCCTCACCGGTGGCCATCTCAATCACGTCACCGGCGAGCATCCGCAGGGCCCCGAGCAGCTGCACGTTGAACGGCCGCAGCTCGGTGCTTCGTTCGGCGGCTTCCCGGGCGATCGCGAGGAATTGCGGTATGTCGTCGGAGTCCGCGAGGTCGTCGAGCTTGAGTAGCCCGGCGGCCTTCTTCAGCTGATCGTCGTCGAGGCCGGCGGCTTTGTCGTCGAACTCGCCGGAGGTGCTCACTTCGGCGAGGGAGCGTTTCTGGTCCCGTTCTGTGCTGGCGCCGAGCAGTCGCCAGAATCGGCTGCTTACACGCCCCTGTGCGGCATTGGTGGTCTTCGGCACAGAACAACGGTACGCGTCGGCGCGTACGCCCCTTAAGCCAAGTTTGATCGGCGCGGATAGGCGACGCTCGGATCGGTCAGCACGTTGACGACCGCGGGCAGGCCGCTACTGAAAGCCCGCTGTAATGCCGGGCCGAGCTCACCGGGCGTCGACACCAGTTCGCCGTGCGCGCCCAGCGCCCGCGCGACCTCGTCGTACCGGGTGCCAGGACGCAGGTCAGCGACCACCGAGTAGCCGTAGATCGCCTCCATGGGGTGCTTCTCCAGCGCCCAGATGCCGTTGTTGCCGATCACCGACACCACTTGCACGCCGTGGCGCACCAGCGTGTCCCATTCCATGCCGGAGAACCCGAAGGCACCGTCACCCTGCAGCAGCACGACCTGGCGGTCCGGCCGGGCCAGCTTCGCGGCCAGCGCATAGCCGGGCCCGGATCCCAGGCAACCGAACGGGCCGCTGTCCAGCCAGGCGCCGGGCACATAGCTGTTGATCACCCGGCCGGCGTAGGACCCGAAGTCGCCGCCGTCGATGACGATGATCGCGTCGCGGTCCAGCAGCGGCGCTAACTCGGCGTAGACCCGCATCGGGTGCAACGGAACCCGGCTGTCGGCCAGTTCGGCTCGTTCAGCCTCGCGCGCGGCGGTCTCGGCTTGCCGCAGCTCGTCGAGCCAGCCCTGGTGGCCGGGATGCGGCCCTCCGGTCAACGCGTTCAGGATCGCGGGCAGGTCACCGTAGAGCGCGGCAGCGATCGACCGCGGGTGCGGCCGGCCGGGTTCGGCGCGGTCGACCGCGATCAGCTGTGTCTCGGGCCCGAACACCGCGCCGAAGCCCAACCGGAAGTCCAGCGGCACCCCGACGATCAACGCGACGTCGGCCTGTCCCAGCGCTTTGCCGCGCGCGCGGGAAAACGCCAACTCGTGGTCGGCGGGCACCGTTCCGCGGGCCATGCCGTTCATCAGCACCGGGATCCGCCGCTGCTCGGCGAGGCGCAACAGCGCCGCTTCGGCATGGCCCCACCACACGTTGGTGCCGGCCATGATGACCGGTCGTCGGGCTTCAGCCAGCAGCTTGGCGGCGCGATCCAACGCGTCTCCGTCCGGCGCCGGCGCGGCCGGCGGGTCGGTCAACGCGCCCGGCCGGTCATCACAGGAAGATTCGGAGAACACCAGGTCCATCGGGAAATCGACGAACGCCACACCGGATGGCGCAGACACCGTCGCCCGCAACGCGTTGTCGATGAGTTCGCCCACCCCGTCCGCCGACTCGGCGGTGGCCGCGAAGCGGACCAGCGGCGCGACGAACGGCACATGGTCGATCTCCTGCAGCGACCCCAACCCCCACCGTGCCGCCGGCGCCCGGCCGCCGAGCACCAGCAGCGGCGATTGGTTCTGCTGGGCCGCCGCCATCGTGCTCATCCCGTTGGTCACGCCCGGGCCGGCCGTCAGCGCAACCACCCCGGGCAGGCGCGTCACCTTCGACCAACCTTCGGCGGCGAACGCGGCGGTCTGCTCGTGTCGGGTGTCGATCAGCCGAACACCCTCGCTGCGGCAGCCGTCGTAGATGGAGAACAAGTGCCCACCGGACAGGGTGAACACGGTGCCGATGCCGCTGGCCTTCAGCCGCCGGGCGATCAGCCGCCCCGCATGCATGGTCTGGCTGGGGGCGGCGTCGATGCTCATGCCGGGAGCCTATTCGCTTTCCTCGGGTAGTTTCGCCGACAGGATCCGTTTGAGCTGCCACTCAAGGCCGGCTCGGGCCGCAAGGAGAGTCGACGTGGGCGAAAAAGACGAGAAGTTCAACTTCTCCATCCATTGGAGTCATGAGCTAGTGCACTCGCTCGGCTGGATCGCGCGGACGTGGCTGATCGCCGCCGTATGCGTCCTCGTCGTGCTGGTGCTGCTCCGGTTCTTCACGCATTGGGGCCGGCAGTACTGGCAAATCACCCGCGACTTCTTCACCGGACCGGGCGCAGTCGCGATCTGGCTGAGACTGGGCGTGCTGATGCTCATGGTCATGACGGCGGTGCGCCTGCTCGTACTGTTCAGTTACCAGAGCAAGGACATGTTCAACGCGCTGCAGACCGCGGTTGTCGGCAGAGGCGCTCATAACGAAGCGGTCAGGCAATCCGGTATCCACGGGTTCTGGATTTCGCTGGGCATCTTTTGCATCCTGGCGGCGATCTTCATCGGCCGCATCATGCTCGACATCTATCTGACGCAGCGGTTCATCATCGCGTGGCGGGTTTGGCTCACCGACCACCTCACCGCAGACTGGCTGAACGGACACGCCTACTACCGCAGCCGGTTCATCGACAACACCATCGACAACCCGGACCAGCGGATCCAGCAAGACATCGACATCTTCACCACCGGTGCCGGCGGAACCACCAACGTCCCGTCCAACGGCTCGACCGACACCTTGCTGTTAGGGGCGGTCCAATCAGTGACGACGGTGATCTCGTTCGCCGCTATTCTCTGGAACCTGTCCGGAGAACTCGTCGTGCTGGGCGTCCACTTCCCCCGCGCGATGTTCTGGACAGTCTTCGTTTACGTGCTGGTGGCGACGGCCATCACGGCCTGGATCGGGCATCCCCTGATCCGGCTGAGCTTCGCCAACGAAATGCTCAACGCAGCCTTCCGTTACGCACTGGTGCGACTGCGCGACACCGCCGAGGCGGTCGGCTTCTACCGAGGTGAACAGGCCGAACGCACCCAACTGATGCAGCGCTTCACGCCGATCATCGACAACTACCGCCGCTACGTCAGCCGCACCATCGGCTTCCTCGGCTGGAACGCCTCGGTCAGCCAAACCATCGTCCCGCTGCCATGGGCACTACAAGCGCCGCGGCTGTTCGCCGGCAAAATCGGTCTGGGCGACGTGACGCAAACCGCACAAGCATTCGGCAACATCGAAGATGGGCTGTCGTTCTTCCGGAATCAGTACAACAACTTCGCCGGGTTCCGGGCGGCCATCATCCGGTTGCACGGCCTGGTCGACGCCGACGAGCGCGGCCGCGAATTGCCTCGCATCACAGTGCAACCGAGCAGTGACGGGGCAGTGCAGCTCGACGCCATCGAAGTGCGCACGCCCGCAGGTAGGCAATTGATCAACTCATTGGACGTGCACCTGGATCGCGGTGATTCGCTGGCGATCATCGGTCCGTCCGGCAGCGGTAAGACCACACTGCTGCGCAGCCTCGCAGAGTTGTGGCCCTACGCGTCGGGCACGCTGAGCCGGCCTGATGGCAACAACCAAACGATGTTCCTCTCGCAGATCCCCTATGTCCCGCTGGGAGATTTGCGAACCGTGGTGTCCTACCCCCGCCATCGCGGGGACGTTCCCGATGAGCAGCTGCGCGAGACGCTGACCAGGGTGGCGCTGGCACCGCTGGTGAATCGGCTCGACGAGGACCAGGACTGGGCCAAAGTCCTCTCACCCGGGGAGCAGCAGCGCATCGCATTCGCCCGAGTGCTACTCACCAAGCCGCAGGCGATCTTCCTCGACGAAGCCACCTCCGCGCTCGACGAAGGGCTCGAGTTCGCGCTGTATCAATTGCTGCGCAACGAATTGCCGGATTGCGTTGTGGTCAGCGTCAGCCACCGGCCCACCGTCGAGCAGCATCATGATCGGCGGCTCGAACTAATAGGCGAAGGAGAGTGGCGGATCAACCGGGTCGAGCCGGAGCCGGCCAAGGTTTAGTCGGCACTGCGGGCCGCGTGCGCTCCGGCGGGTTCTGATGGCGCCTTTGCGCTCCCAGCTCGGCGGGCCGCGTGCCCGCCGGCGCGTCGCCCGAAGAACGAGCCCTCCCCCAACTGCGTGCCACTGGCATACCCTTTGCCGTCCTGAGCGATGTTGGAGGCGCAAGCCCCAACGGCGTACAAGCCGGCGACTGCAGCGCCGTCGTCGCGAAGCACTTCACCGTCCAACGAGGTCGCCAGCCCGCCGATGGTGAACCCGGCATACATGGCCTGGCCCAGCGAAAGGTCGAACGCCCCCCACGGTCCGCGGTCTTGCGGGGCAAGGAAATTCGCCTGCTTGTGGAAGTCGGGATCTTCACCGCCGGCGGCGTAGCTGTTGTAACGCTCCAGCGTCGCAGCCAAGTTGCCTGTCGGAATGCCAAGTGCTGCTTCCATTTCGGCCACGGTTTCCCAACCGTCGATCAACGGCACCAGGGGCATCTGCGGGTGCTGCAGATGCGCCTCGTCGACGATCAGATACGCCGCGCTGTCCGGCTGGTCCATCACGAAACCCGAAGTGCGGGAGTGATAGGAGTCCTCGGCGACGAACCGCTGCCCCAACTTGTTGACGACGATGCCGGTGAGCAGGATCGACGGCGGATATGCCGGAGCAGTGACGAATATCTGATCCATGTGTTGGGTGGCGCCACCAGCCGATACGCCCATTCGGATGCCGAGCCCGTCGTCGTAAGTGTTGCCCAGCACGAACGGCTTCTCCGCCAGTTTCGGGGTGTAGGTGGCGACCATGTCCGGGTTCATCACGAATCCGCCGGCGGCGATGATCACCGAATTCGCCTTCACCGCGCCAGTTTCGGTGAAGCGCTTCCAGGCCACCCCGGTCACTGCGGCTGACCGGTCGAGGATCAACTCGGTGGCGCCGGTCTCATAACGGATCTGCACGCCCAAGCTGCTGGCTCGCTTGAGGAGCAAGTCAATCACCATGGCCGCGCCGCCGGTGTCTCCGGGTACCGGCACTTTGTGGCCGCGCGGCGCGGGCACCGCCTTTTCCAGAAACGGCCACACCTTTTCGTTGCCGGTGTACATCAACCCCTCGGTGTTGGGTTGAATGACCGCCTTTTCGGGATAGTAGCTGCGCTCGAATTGAAAGCCGAGGTCTTCCAGCCAGTCGAAATGCTCGACGCTGCCGTCGCAGTAGGCCCGGATCTTTTCGTGATCGGGTTGTCGGGATACCGCGACCAGATACTTGTACATCTCCTCAGGTGAATCCGGGTGGCCGGTCGCCTGCTGCACCGCAGTCCCGCCGCCGAGATAGAAGTGCCCGCCGGCAAGTGCGGTGGTGCCGCCGGCCGCCGCGGCGCGCTCGAGCACCAGCACCCGCGCGCCGGCGGCCGCGGCACTGACCGCAGCGCAACCACCGGCGATGCCGAACCCGATGACCACCACGTCGACGTCATCCGACCATGACGTCACGTCGTCGGCCTTGACCGGCGTCGGGATTTCGGTGCTCATTTACGCCACTCCTCCTCATCGCTGCGCGCTGCATCGTCGATGGCGCGGTTCATTGGCGCCACTCCTCCTCATCGCTGCGCTCTGCATCGTCGATGGCGCGGCTCATTGGCGCCACTCCTCCTCATCGCTGCGCTCTGCATCGTCGATGGCGCGGCTCATTGGCGCCACTCCTCCTCATCGCTGCGCGCTGCATCGTCGATGGCGCGGCTCACGACTGTTCCTGTTTGATGTAATCGAAGAACGCCCGGATCTCCGAGGTGATGTGTGCAATCTCCAGAAACGGCACTCCGGCCTGCGGCGCGGAAACGTAGGCGAACTTCATCCCGCCGGGCATGACGCCCTGCTGCACGACGGTCGCGCCGCAACGAGTGGCCTCGGTCAGCATGGCAGCGAAGCGCTCGGGGGTTTCCGCCTCGACGCAGATATGGTGCAAGCCGGCGCCGCTCGCGTCGAGAAAGTCACTATAGATGTTCTTACCTCGAACCGGCTCGATGAGCTCCAATTGCATGTCACCGAGGTAGCTCAGCGAAATATTGGCGACGAAGTCGGCGGGCTCGCCGCGGTAGCTGCAAGTGTCCGGAGCGAAATGCACTTCTGGCATCCGCACCCACTTGTGCACACCTAATAGGCTGGTAAGAGCATTTTCGGTCGCTTCGAGGTGAGGTGTCACCCACGCGATCTGTACCGGAGACCCGCCGTATTGGCTCATCGCTTCGCAGAATAGCCCAGCCGCCGGCTCGGTCGGAAGGTGTTGCCGCAGCCGCCGCAGTCATCCCGCCGGATCCGCGCTGAACATGTTCTAATTCGACTTGCGCCGCCAGCGGCTTGCTCGTTCGGAGTTAGATGAGCGGACCGCTGGCGCGGTTGTTGACCCCGAGGTCTTCGCGGACCTGCTGGGTGGTGTCGCGCCAGGACACGGCCGCCGGAAGGTCTCCCCAGTTGCTGGTATATATCCCCACGATGAGGGTTGACCCGCCGGTCGCGCCGATGTAAACCGGCCCGCCGGAATCGCCCTTCTGGTTGGCGACATCGCGTGACATGGTGAACCAGCCGTTGTTGACCTGCTCGACTGTGCCGCAGCTTTCCCCGGTGATCACGCCGAAGTGGCAGACCGGCTCGCCGGGCGAGACCACGAGGCCGGGATCCGAACTCAGAGTGCGCCCGCCGGGCAGAACATTGTTGGCCGCGACGCCGTCGGTCAAAACGATCGCCTCGTAATCGGCGATCAGTTGGTCGGTGGCCACGCTGGCGCCGCTCGGCGTGTTATCCCGGAAGGTGGCCAGATTCCCGATGAGGGCACCGTCCTTGTTCAGGACCGGTCCACTGCCCCGGCAATGGCCGGCGGTGAAAGCCACCCGCAGGGTCGGGTCGACGTAGGCCATGGTGCACCGGTGATTGTCCTGATGTATCTCCATTCCCGGCGACACCAGAACGGGGTCGGCGTGCGCGGCCGGTACCAACGGTGGGGGCAGAATCGCCGCGGTCAAAACAGCGGCTGACGCCGCGCGTACAAGGTGGCGCACCTTCGAACTCCTCTCCGTCGACTACCGGCCGCGATGACCACCGGCGTAACGGTGCGAGACATTACCGACTTCGTCCCGGTCGAACCATAGGTCTGGCTCAGGATGGGGCGGCAGCCGCTGCAGTTCCTCAACGCAGCCCTGCCGACAGGATGTGATCACATCGTTATCGCCCGGGTGGATCGCTCAGTTGGGCGGCGGCGCGGACGGCATCGGGTTGTCGTCGTCCCCGGCGTACCAGTGCACCGCCTGCACGCCCGGCTGCAGGGACAGTTCACCGACCAAATGCTCGAGGCGTGTCGGCGCGTGGCCGTCGCTGAGCAGGTAAGCGGTCAACGCGACGTTGTCGTCGCCGGCCCGGCCGGTGTGAATGCCGCGCAGAATGAAGTCGTTGCCCCGGGTGCTCTGCACGATCTGGGCGCGTGCCGACCTTTCGGAGCGGGGCCGGCAGATCAGCTGCAGCTGATACTGCTGGTCGTCTTCATCCTCTTCGACGACGTCGTCGCGGTCGATCAAGTGGCCCAGGGGACGTCCCAGCAGATGGATGGCCACGATCGCGGCGGTGGCGATCCCGGCGAACAGCAGGTTGCCCGAGGCGGCCAGCACGCCGACCGCAGCCGAACACCACAGCGTCGCGGCGGTATTGAGTCCGCGGACGTTGAACCCCTCCCGCAGGATCACCCCACCGCCGAGGAACCCGACGCCCGACACGACGTAGGACGCAACCCTGGTCGGACTGCTGTCGGCAGTGGCGGCGGCGTAAAGCACGAACAAGGTGGCGCCAGTTGCGACCAGCGCATTGGTGCGCAGCCCGGCCATCCGGGCCCGCCACTGCCGCTCGAGTCCGATGAGGGAGCCGCATCCCACCCCGACAGCGAGCCGCAGCGCGAAGTCAGCGAGGGTCAGCGACTGCATGGGGTGGCGTTCCTCTCCCGCGCATGGACGGCCGGCAATACCAGTTTGACCGAACGCCATACGGACGTGGCGTATTGAACAGGTGCAGCGATTGGGGCGGGATCGCTGCGCTCGAGCAAACCAGCGTGCGGCCGGTGTTTGGCTACTGGGCGCCCAGCTGCTCGGGGCAGTACCAGTTCGCCGCGATTGCGGCGAACCTGGTGGCCCCGTCGTCGCCGATGCCCGGGTTGTCGTTCTCGACCGCTTGGACGACGTCCGGGGCTTTCTTTCCGTCGTCGGCCATTTTGCAGACTTTCTTGCCGGCCGCGACGACCTGGGTGGCGTCGCCGTAGCTGATCTTTGCCTGGCGGAGGGAAGCGAGGAAGCCCTCGTCGGTCTTGTCCGCAGCCGCGTGCGGAGCGACGGCGAGGCCGATGACGGCGGTCATACTCAGCGCGACCCAGAAGCGTTTCACGAACATCTCACGTGCCTCCTCCACTGCCGGCGGGCGACAACTGCTCAGGGCAATATGCATTCGCCGCGATTCCGACAAATCTGGTAGCGGCGTCCAGGGTGAATTTCGGGTTGGCGTCCCTGAGGTCTTGCACCACCTCCGAAGCTTTCGTAGGCTTCGCGACCAGGTCGCAGACGTATCGGCCAGCGGTCACGGCCTGGTCCCGGTTGTTGAACGTGATCCCTGCTGCGTTGAGCGAAGCGATGAACGAGTCGTCGGTGCTGTCGGCGTCGGCTCGCGCAGGCACGGCTAAACCGAGTGCAGCTGCCGCGCTCAGAGCCAGTAGCAACCGTCCCATGACACAGGATTGTCACATGACTGCGCGCTGGGCGCATGTCGGTTCACGCGCTGTTCGCACCGAGTTCGGGTCGCTGATGAAGCGCAACGGCATGCTGTCCTTACCTTTCTGCGCATCACCCGGCGACCGACCAGTTCGGCAGCATCGGCGGGCGGTCTAAGAACCGGTTATCCGGGAGGGACACCTGGCCGGCCGCTCGTCCGGCCATACCGGCCGGTGCGACTCCTCCCGGCATGGCCGTCCCCGCCGACGGCGGCGCCTCTATTGGCGTGCCGCCCAATGCCGAGCCGAGGGGGCCGGTCAGCGGGGCGGCGGGCGTCCAACTAGGCGGCACCGACAGTGGCCCAACGGTTGCCGCGCGTCCCAGGCCGCCCGACACCGCGCCGCCGAGGCCGCCCAGGCCCGGCGACGCCGGAACACCGGCCGCGCCTAGCGCGCCGGAGCTCAGTCCGCCGCCAAGCGCCGACGGGGCAAGGTTACCGAAACCGTTTTCCAACCCTGCGCCGAGGAACGACGACCCTGTGATGGCCTGCACCACCTGAATCGGGTTGAAGGCACCGGTCGACGTGATGGTGTTCCAGAAGTTGCTGTCCAGTCCGAGGCCGTCGGAACTGAACAGCTGGCTGAAAAAGCTCGAGGCTCCCGACGTTCCGGAAGCTGTCGACCCTATTGATGCTCCCGGCGCGGCCAGGTTCTGCAGCGTGGCAGGGATCGCCGACGTCAGCTGCGACAGCGCCGTCTGGGTGTTCGATCCTGCCGAAGCACCGGTGGCCTGCGTGACTGCGGCGGCCTGCGCGCTCAGCGCACCAGGGGTAGTGGTCTGCTGCGGCGCACTGAACGGCGTCATGTTCGTGGCAGCCGCTGCTGATCCGGCATAGCCGTACATGGCGGCCGCGTCTCGGGCCCACATCTCGCCGTACTGAGCTTCGGTGGCCGCGATCGCCGGGGTGTTTTGGCCGATGATGTTGGTCGCGACCAGCGACGCCAGCTGAGCACGGTTGGCGGCGATCGCCGGCGGCGGTACTGATCCCGCGAGCGCGGTCTCGTACGCCCCAGCCGCCGCGGTCGCCTGGTTGGCGGTGTGCTCAGCTTGGGCTGCGGTGGTGTTCAACCAACCCGTGTAAGAAGACGCCGCCGTCGCCATCGAGGTCGACGCCGGGCCTTGCCACCCATCGCTGGTCAAGCCGGTGACGGTCGAGCTGTAGTCGCCCGCCGTGGAGCGCAGATCAGCGGCTAATCCAGTCCAGGCGGCGGCGGCGGCCAACAGTGGCGCCGAGCCGGGTCCGGAAAAGATTCTGCCGGAGTTGATTTCCGGTGGTAGCACGCCGAAGTCCATGAAAGCGGTCATCGTTGGACACCTTCCCTCAACTGGCTGCGATGGCGTTGGCGGCTTCGGTGGCCGCGTACGAGTGGGCGCTGGCGCCCAAAGTGCTGACGAAAAGGTCGTGCATTGCAGCGGCTTGCGCGCTGATCACCTGGTAGAGCTGCGCGTGTGCGACGAATTGTGTTGCGGTCAGAGCCGATACGTCGTCCGCTGCGGCGGGAATGACAGCCGTGGTGGGTAACGCGGCGACGGCATTCTGCGTGACCATGACCGAGCCGATCCCCTGTAGGGCGTTGGCGGCGGCTGCCATTGTTTCCGGCTGTGTGGTGATAAAAGACATGGGACCTCTCCTCAAGCAGCGGAGCCCCGGGCGTAAATAGCTTCAGCGCGCACCGAATTGACACACCGTTAAAAAGGTGTGCACGCAGAGGCGATGTGCGGCAGGCTAGTTCAGTCGTGAAAACTGGCGCCGGGGCCGGATCAGGACGATTAGGGTCGTCGAATCCGGATACGGACTGTCGTCGGAACTCATGTCGTCCTTCACCTCCTCACGGCCTGGGCACACGGGGATGCCACCTGTCACCAAGCCGGGAGCCACCCGGGCAGATCCGCCCCGGGGCTTGGCACCCCTCTCGTCAGAGCTTTGGCACTGCACGGCTTATCCGAATCAATCCTCGGAAGCCACTTGGGCTCAACCCTTAAGCCGGGAGGAGCTGTCCTGACCCTGGGCGTCTTTCGACGTTCGAGGTCAGTGGCCTGTGTCCGTGCAGACGCCTCACCTAGCGAGGTGCTTGCGAACTCCATGGTGGCACTGATTTCAGCGAGCGTCAAACGACACCACGGCGGCCCGAGAGTCGGGTTTCAGAAGAATATGGTTGCGACCCCGAGATTCTGACGCCAACTCCGTTGTCCCACGGCATATTCGGGCATCCTGAGTAGTTCGCGACGCCAGCGACGCATATGGTCTGGACGCAAACAGTTTTCAATCGACTCTGGCCTTCGCCGCCGCGAAGCGCGTTGTGGGAGAACGAGGTAATATCGTTATCCGGCAGCCGGCGGTTGCGACATCACCGTGGGGCGGAAACCGTATCGAGGCGTAGCGAAACTGAAGCTGCGTGAGCCCGAGCCCATCGTCGGCATCCCGGGCACGCCCGGCATACCGGGCGCCGCATCAGCCGAGCCGACGGTGTGGAACTCCATCGCGCCCGAATTGAGCGGAGTGGTCATTTGGTTCGCTGGGTTCCAGCCATCCGGGACGGCTAACTTGCCCACCAATGTCGCCTGACCCATTCCCGCCGACACCGGCGAGCCGCTGCCTAAGCCGACGGGCACATTCGACGGCGACAATGCCGATGACAGCGCCGGAATGCCACCTCCGCCGCCCAGTGGTAGGTCAGATGGCAGGCCACCGATGCCAGGGAGGCCGGTGCCATACTTCAGTGAGTTGATGTCGGCTATTGCGCTGGTGGCGGCCGGGCTCAACAGCGCCGGGTTGAAGTACCCGCCGGAAGAGATTCCGTTTCCCAGCCCGGAGCTCAGCAATGATCCGAACGAACTTCCGGTCGTTCCGTCGATCGTATTGAAGAACCCGGAGATTCCCGACGTCGACGCATTCGATCCGGGAGCGAAGGGATCTGCGCCGCCCAGAAGGTTGCCGAGTATTCCGCTCAGCGGTGATCCGGACGTACCGGAGGCGGCGGGCGACGCTAAGTTCTGCAGTGCGTTGGGGAAAGCAGAAACCAGTTGCGACAGCGTGTTCTGCACACCGGAGCTGCTCGACGAGCCGGCCGATTGGGTAACCGCCAGGCTCTGATTCGCCAACCCGTTGGTACTCGTGGTCGACGCCGGACTGCTGAAGAGTGAAACCTTCGCAGCTGCGGCCGAATTGGCGGCATAGCCGTACATCGCCGCGGCGTCCTGCGCCCACATCTCGCCGTATTGCGCTTCGACGGCCGCGATCGCCGACGTGTTCCGACCCAGGATATTGGTCGCGACCAGCTGGCTCAACTGACTGCGGTTCGCCGCAATCTCTGCCGGTGGCACCGTAGCAGCGAAGGCGGCCTCGTAGGCTCCGGCTGCCGCATTCGCCTGTGCGGCGGTCTGCTCGGCTTGCCCGGCGGTGGTGGTCATCCAGGTCAAATAAGGTGCGACGGCTGCTGCCATCGACTCCGATGCAGGTCCCTGCCAGCCATAATCGATCAACCCGTCGATCACCGATTGGTAGGAGTCGGCCGTCGAACTCAATTCGGCGGCCAGGCTGTTCCATGCGGTCGCGGCGGCCAGTAGCGGCGCCGAACCGGCACCGCTGTACATGCGCCCGGAGTTGATCTCCGGTGATAGAGCTCCGAAATCCATGAGCGGATCTCCCTTCAGCCGGCAGCGGCGGCGTTGGCGGCTTCAGTGGCGGCGTACGAGCCAGCGCTAGTTTTCAGCGTGGTGGTGAAAATTTCGTGAATTGCAGCGGCGTGTGCGCTGACGGCTTGGTACATCTGGGCATGCGCGGCAAACTGAGCCGCCGTGAGAGCTGAGACCTCGTCCGCGGCGGCGGGCAGGACACCGGTGGTCGGGCCGGCCACCGCCGCGTTTTGGGCGACCATGACAGAACCGATGCCCTGCAGTTCGCCGGCGGCGGCGGTCAGCAGCTCGGGCTGTGCGGTGACAAATGACATTGAACTTCTCCCCTACGGGTGTATTCCGAACCGGAAACACGCTGACGCCTACGTTGCATGCCGATTCGACAGCGCATCGGCGCTGCGGTGACAGCGGCGCGACGCCAGAAGACGGTCAGGCTGCGCAGCGACGGCCGTGACCGGATCGGAGGCTGACGGTCGAAAATTTCGGATGATGACTATCGCCGGGACTCAAGTTCGCCCCCCACCTCCCTTCACGGCCAGGGCACTCACGGTGCCAGTGCAGCGGCGCATTTAGGGGAAGGAACACTCGACAGACACGCCGAGCGCGGCACCCCTCTCGTCAGAGCTTCGGCACCACACGGCGTATCCGGCAGAGCCGGAAGCCACTTGGGCTCAACCCTTAAGCCGGGAGGAGCTGTCCTGACCCTGGGCGTCTTTCGACGTTCGAGGTCAGTGGCCTGTATCCGTACGGACGCCTCACCTAGCGAAGTGCGTCAGCGCCATGGTGGCACTCGAGATACCGCAGGTCAAGCCCACTCGCCCGAGGTTGTGGACGCGCAACGGCGACACCACGGCGAACCGTCTCAGAGGAGGGCCGATGCGCCGTGAGTCTGTTCCGCTGCTGGTTACTGCAGCGCTTTGACCAGCGGTTTTGCCGGATCACCGGAGGTGACGTCAGGATGGGGCGTCGGGCACCGGTTCCCTGCCACTTCACCCGCAATGTGCTGGAGAATTGCTGTGAGAAAAGATCAGTCGGGTTTCTGCTCGGCGACCGCCGCGTTGAGTCCCTCGCTGAGGTCCTCTCGGGTCAGCTCCTGGAAGCGCAGCAGCAGATCGGCGCTGAAATCCGCGGAGTCGTCGGCCAGCACCGCGTCGAGGTCCTCGTCGTCGAGGCGGGAGCTGCGATGGTCGCGGGCCTTTTCGACCACGTTGCGCACAAATCCGGCGTTGCCGAGGGTATCGATACCGCGGATGAGGTCGCCGTCCTCCGAATAGTGCTCGTCGCTGTAGAACTTGGTGTACATGGGCAGCAATGCCTCAGCCGCCTCATCGGTGATGAGGTCCTGGTTCTCGCGGCCCATCATTTTGGTGAGGTCGACCAGCTCCGGCGGTGTGTAACTGAAGAACTCGATGACCGTCGCGAACCGCCGTCGCAAACCTTGGTTCACATCCAGCATCCGGTCCATCGCGTTGGCGTATCCAGCTCCGAACACGACCAGCTCGTCGCGGTGGTTCTCCATGTACAGCAGCAACGTGTTGATGATCGCGTTGCCGTACGGATCGCCCGAGTGATAGCCCTTCTCGTGCAATGTGTGCATCTCATCGAAGAACACCGCCCCGCCGAGTGCTTCTTCGAGCATCTCCTCGGTGTTCTTCTCCGCATCGGCCATGTAGCGGCCCAACAACTTGGTGCGGCTGGTCTCCACTACCAAGGGCTTGCGCAGCACCGTCAACCCGCACAGCTGTTTGGCGAACGCCCGTGCGACCGACGTCTTGCCGGTTCCGGGCGGCCCCAGCAACAGGGTGTGCCGCGACGCCACCGGGACTGGCAAACCCATTTTGGTGCGGGCCAGGTTGACCTTCGTGGTCGACTTGATCAGCTTGATCTCACGTTTGGCCCGCTCCATCCCGAGCATCGCATTGAGCTCGCCATCCCCTTCGGCCAGATACTTCGCGGCCTCCTCGGCGTGCCGGGCGGCCTCGGTCTGTTCGCGGGTCGGCGCACTGTCGGGATCCCACGGATCGGTGCGGGCTTCGATGGTTTCGGGGTCGGTCAGCACCAACCGGTAATGGGAGTTGTCCAGGGCTTCGCGGGCGGGTGCAAACTTGGCGTCGCGGGAGTAGACGCGGCGCAGCATTTCGAGGGCCTCGTCCTCACGGCCGAGGTGGCGCAGACACATGCCTTGGGTGTACAGGGCGATGTTCGCCGCGGGCGGCACCCGGTCCGCCTCGACCGCTTCTCCGGCGCGCCGGATGGCCTCTTCGAACACCCCGAGCGACGCCAACGCCGTCGTCGCCATCGCCGCCCCGGCGGCTTTCAGCTCGGGCTGACGCCACGGCGTCGCCGCCGGGAACTGGGTCAGGACCTCGGGCCAGCGGCGGGTGCGAAAGAACAACACACCGCGCGCGTAGCGGACCAACTCGGCTTCGAACGGGTTGCGCGGGTCTGTGCCGTCCAGCAGATCGGCCGCTTCTCTGTAGCGTTTCGCTTCGGCGAGGCCCATTGCGTAAGTCGCTGCCAGCGAGTCGACGCTGCTGACCACCAGCCGCAAGAACATGCCGTCAGAGACCTGCGGCCGGAATTGCGCGTCGGTCACGCCAAGGCGGCGGATCTCCCAGCCGAACGTCCCTTTCGCCGCCCAGGCACCCTCGAGCACCTCGAGGCTTTGGTCGCCGGCGAGGATCCGCGCCAACCAGCCGTCGCACATACTGGGTTCGATCGAGGTAGCGGTCGTGAACATCCGCAGCGCGACCTGCGGGTTGTTACTCGGCTGAAGTCCTTTGACCGAGATGCCGGAGGCCAGCAGTCCAGCCACCATTGCGTTACGAGCATCTGTGGCGCCAGCCTGAGGGCTGGTCACCAGCGCGCCCCCGCAGGGGTCGTAGCAAGCTGCGGTGCTGCGGCACCGACGGGCACAGACAGCTGTTCGCGGTGCGCCAGCGATCGACCCGGAACCACCAGCGACGGGCGGGTCGTGGGCACCGGCAGGCTGGCCGACACCGCGGACAACTGGCGGCCGGTCAGCCGATTCAGCCCGCTCCACACTTCCTTGGGCAACCGATCGGCACTGTGGTAGCGGACCCACACTGACACGTCAGCCCCGCCGCGACGAGCGACCACCTTGACCGTCACAGCGGTGGCATTGGTCTCGGGCTGCCACAGCCGCTGCAGCGTCTGAGAGGTGATGTCCTTCGGCGACACCCAGAAGCTCGTCACGTACTCCTTTGAGCCGGCCGGCTCGTCGTGTTTCAGCCGACGCCTGCGGGCGCTGACGTGCGCCGGTTCCAGGCCGGCCAGCACGGCGGCGTCCAGATCGTCGAACTCGTCGGCCGTCACCGGCCGAGCAGTGAGACGGCCCTCGTCCAGGTCGAGGGCAAGCCGCTCGGTGGCCGCGGCCAGGGTGGCGGCCACCGAATCGCGGGCCGCCACCGCGGCGACGTTGCGCTGCGGGTTCAACCGCAGCAGTAACCAGGTCCGGTGGTCACCGGCATCCGTGGACTGGGTAGCCACCGAGACGATGTCGATCTCGTCGAGGCGCACGTCGAACTGGCGCAACCGGTTGACCACTGCGTCCAGCGGCAGCCCGGCCAACGAGCTTTCCCGGTGGTGACGACCGGTGGGTTCCTCACGGGCCTCCACCGCGATCGCCGAGACCAGAAGGCCCTGGTGTTCGCGGATCCCGACGACGTCGCGCCCGTAGCGGCGCTGGTGATTAATCGCAGGAGTACGCCCCGCCGTCAGCTCGGCCTGCGGGTCGGCGAACCGGTCGAGTACCCGAGCACTCAATGCCGAAGCCAGCGTGTTCCGCCGGTAGGTGACCAGCCCGACGATCGTCACCGCGACGGCGACGGCGACGCCCACCCAGAAAGCGATGTGGTTAGCGTCCCCGGGCCAGTGGCTGGCCAGCGCCAGCACCGCGACGTCGATCAGAAACACCGCTGTGATGCGGGCCCAGGACAGCGTTATGCCGATTCGGCTCTGTTCTCTCATTGCTCCCTCGACGATCGTCTCAGCAGAATCGCGCTTCCGACCACCGCGCCGAAGATCAGCAGCACAGCGGCCAGCCCGCCGGCGGCAATCCACACCGGAGTCATATTCCGTGGCGGTGTCGGTGGCGGCATCTCCAATGGGGCCGATTTGGTCGGCAACGCCGGGCCTTCGGGAACGTCCCAAGTCAGTGCGGCCACCGGATCGACCACGCCGTAACCCAGCTGGTTGTCCACGCCCCGCGCCGGCGGGCGGGCGGTGTGGATCAGCCGGTTGACGATCTGGTGTGACGTCAGGTCGGGATACTTCGCCCGAACCAGCGCCGCCACACCCGACACGATCGCGGTCGAGAAACTGGTGCCGGTAGGTGTCAGCAACGTGTTGTCCGGCCCGTCTACCGCGTTCACCAGGCTGTCGTCGCGAGTCGACAAGCCGACGACGTCGGTGCCCGGCGCCGCGATCGACACCCACGGCCCGGCCACGCTCATCTTTTCCATCGGTGCGCCAGTGGAGTCGACGGAGCCGACCGTCAGCACGTATTCGCTGAACCAACTCGGCGTCACTACCGTGGTCACCCCGCTCCAGTCCCGCGGGTCGTTCGGGTTCAACGGATCGAACACCGGGTTCTGCTTGCAGTCGCGGCTACTGGTGTCACCCGCAGCCGCCACGATCACCACGTTTCGGTCCACCGCCGCGTAGCGCAGTGCGGCTCCCAGATCGGCCTGGTCGAGCACATTGCGCGCACTCATGCAGGTGATGTCGGAGATGTTGATCACCTGCGCACCCATGTCGGCGGCGTGCACGACGGCGCGGGCCAACGTGCGGATGGTGTTCGACTTCTGCCGGGTCTGCGGGTCTTGTTCGCCGGTGAAGGCGTCCTTGGCGGTGAACGCCCCGCTGGTCTGGCGAATCGAGATCAGCTCGACGTCCGGGGCGATGCCGGAGAACGCGTCGGCCGGACCGGCCGCTGGCGGTTCGAGAGGCGCCGGGGCGGTCGGCCGCATGCGATCAACGGGGGCGAGGTGTCGGCCACCGGCATAACGGGGCGCGGTGAAGGTGCCCCGTCCGCGGTTGGCTGCGCCGGGCGCGCCGCCCGGACCACCGCCCAGTCTGCCACCTTGCGGCGGGCCGGGAGCCGCGCCCGGCGGCGGGGCAGGAACGCCCGGTTGGGCGCCGGCACCGGACTGCCCACCACCGGACTGCCCACCCGGGCCTTCTTCAGCCGGTGGCGGCGGGGGCGGGGGCGGGTTGATGATGACCGTCTGCGGCGGCGGTACCGACAATGTCACCGTCTGCGGGGGCGGCGGCGGCGGCGGCGGCTCGTTCGTGGGAACCGGCAGGGGTCTGCGTGGTGCCGGCGCGCCCGGTCCCGGGCCGCTGGCCGGTGCGGCGGCGATCATCGACGCGACAAGAGTGCCGTGGCCATCACAGTCGGACAGGCCGTCGCCGCCGGCCGTCACGTAGTCGCCGCCGGGTCTCAGGTTCGGAAGCCTGGAGTGTGGGCTCACCCCAGTGTCGATCACGGCGACCCGGACGCCGGCCCCGCGGCCGAACTGCCATGCTTCAGGCAGGTTCAGCATGTCCATGTACTTCGGCTGCACCCGGAAGTCGGACCCTGGCAGCACACCGAGCTGTGTGCAGTAGGAGCTCTGCCGCATCGGCTCCGCCGGTCCAGGCGGGCTGTCCGGTGGCGGCCCGACGTTAGCCGGAACGTCGGGCGGAGCGATCGCGAACGCTGCCGGCGCGCCGGTGAAACTTGCGGTCGCGACGAGGACGGTGACGGCACCTGCTCCGGCCAGGCGGCTGCACCACCGCAGACCGCTACCGGTAACGGATTGCGGCGTAGACATTCATCAACCACAAGGCCAGCGGGAAGATCGGCATCAAGCAGAGGTACTCGATCTGCTCTACGAACTTGCGGAACAGCGGGCTGTAGATGGTGTTGGGCACCACCGCGGCGGCGGTCAGGCCCGCCGCGGGCAGCAGCACCAAAATCGCCGCGCAGACCGCCACCGCGATCGGCGAGTGCAACTGCAGCACATAGCGCCCGATAACGGCGGTGACGATGATCACCGCGGTCACGGCCAAGGTGATCGCCTGCCAGCGGTCGATGTAGGAGCGGCCCCGCAGCATCAGGAAGCCGGCAGTGAACCCGGCCAGCAGCAGCGGCAGCCAGCGCTGCCCGGTGTGCGGGTCGGCCAGTCCGGCGGTGCTGACGACGGTCAGCACGCCCAGGCCCACCAGCAGGCCAGTAAGGAACGCCCGGGCCCGTTCGGCGCGCAGCACGACCTCGCGCACCGACGACGGTCCCTCCAGGGTCGGCGAGCCACCACCGGACATCACGACGGTGGTCGGCAGGTCGGGCCGGGCCTCGAAAACCCAGCGACTGGTGGCGGACGGGAAGACGGGGAGCCGGATGCCCGACAGCCACCGGGAGAGAGCCGGAGCGCCGTGGTAAGCCAGCACGGCAACCAGCAGCACCGTACCGAGCAGCGTCACCGCGCCGGTACCCAGGAGCATCCGCGCCAAGTAGGCCAGCGTCGCGGCCACGCTGATGGTCACCAGGGCGGTGTAGGTGCCCAGTCGGCGTCCGGTGAATCGCAGCAGAATCAAGGCGGAGACGCCGAGGACTCCGAAGCCGAGCACCCCGCTGGGCGCACTGACCGGCCCGGGCGGAATCGACGCCGCCATCACCGCCAGCGGCGCCAGCCCGCTCAGCAGGATCAGGTCGCCGACTCGCCGCTCTGGCACAGAGTCGGCCCGCAGCAAGACGAGCGTGGCGACCGCGAAGACCAGCACCGTGATGACGGCGGATAAGGCGGCGGACAGCCAGGAGTCACTGTGGAAGCGCCACCAGCCCAGTGCGGCGCTGGCCAGCAGAACTCCGGTCGCCACCATCATGGCACCGACCTGCACCGCGATCACCGGGTCGATCGGCGCGAAGCGCTTGCCAAGGTTGGTCGCCACCGCCGTGGAGATGTGCTCGATGACCTGTGAGCGGTGCTCGGTGTCTTCGAGAAACCTCAGCCACAGGCGGTCGCCGTCGTAGACGTCCTGCTCGGTCAGCGATTGGGTGGCCCGCAGCGGAGTGCCGTCCACCAGGCAGAGCGCCCACCGGCCGCGCCCGTGCGCCTCCACTACCGCCAGGCCGAGCTCCCGCAGCCGGCTGTTGACGACCTTGAGCAGCGGGTCGATCATCACCGATACCGGAGCGGTAGCGTCCAGCAGAACGCCGATTTGCACGCCTTCGCCGGCGATGATGCTGACGACGGCCGCGCGAGAGGTCGATACCGCCTCGGATCCGGGCTGCGCCGCCTCGACTACCGCGGTCACCGTGCCACCGCCTCAGGTGTGCTGGTTCCGATGAATTCGGTGTCCATGTGCCTCGCCTCGCAATTTGTTAATTGTGCTGTCGGGAGAAATCTCGGGCCTAATACTAGGGCATTATCGGCCGCTCGCATCTCGAGCGGAAGTAAAATAGAAAGCCTCGTTACGTCTGCATTTCGCCACGAACTGTTAAACTCTTCTATGCGTTTTCCACTCCCCATAGGGCAGTGTGTCTAATACCGTCTTCACCCCAACTTGAACCAGCTGCGGGGTAGCCGGACAGATGGCCATCCAAGTCTCCCCCGAACCCGCTGTGCGGGCCTGCTGATACATCGCGATACGGCCACCGGAGCCGTCTTTGAGCGACAGCACCGACGCGCTCGGACCTTTCGCGTCGTCACGGTACTGCCGCGCGTAGACGGCCGCTTCAGCCTGCGGGTCGGCCAGTGCCTGCCCGAGTGCGGCGACGGTTGACGCGCTGATGCCCAACCGCCGCAAGTCGCCGCCGGAGAACACGTTGAAGCCGGCGTTCTGCCACGCCTTGGTGGCTTCCAGCATCTCGTCCAGCGGCACGTTAACGGCATTGATCTGGGCGGGGTCTGCGTGATGGATCGATTCGAGTCCGTCGAAGACCAGTGCTGCGACCGAAGCGGAATCGGTGACCGCAACATCGTCGACTGTGATCTCGTTGCCGACGCGGACAGCCGAAACCCAGTGGTTGCCTCGCCGGGCCAGCACCACCCGGAATTCGTTCTCCGGAATGTCGCGCGAGCCGACTTGCTGCTCTTCTTCCTCGTCGGGAACGCCGTAGCGCAGCTTCCCCCGCGATAGCAACGCGATGACCTCCATGTCAGGCGCCGCGAGAACCCGCATCCTGGCTTCGACGTGCTCGTTGACGTCTTCTTCGACGACGATGCCTTGCTCGCGCATCACCGCCATGCCGGGATGCTGATAGAGCCAGTCGCCGGAATCAGTTGCAACGAATGGCCGGCAGCGCAGTTCTGGTGCTACATGGCGGATATCCAGCAACGCCTGCAGCATCCAGAAGCCTTCGACGTTGACCGTGACGTCAGTGCGGGTTTGTTGGTCCATCACCAATTCTCGTAATCAGGTTGGGTTGAGCACTTACCGCAGGACGCGGTAGCACACTGTTCACTCTAGGTGTGCTACCGCGCCTGGGATAGGTGTCAGGCCCAGCTGGCGCCGACGGAGCTGTCGGTGCTGGCCATGTTGGAGCCGGCGGACTGCACCTTGGAGCCGTGGGAGTTGGCCTGCTCGTAGATGACCTGGAAGTTGCGGCCCAACTGGGTGATGAACTCCTGGCAGGCCACCGAACCCGAACCGCCCCAAAAGTCCCCGGCAGCCAGCACATCGCGCACGATGGCCTGGTGTTCGGACTCCAGCGAGGCAGCCTGGGCGCGGATGGTGGCGCCGTGGGAGTCGACGTCACCGAATTGGTAGGAAATGCTCATGGGTATCTAATTCCTTTCGAGTAAAAGTCAGAGGGTCAGAAACGGTCAGCCGCGCAGCAACTGCTGAGAGGCCTGCTCTTGCTGCTCGTAGTTGTTGGCATCGCGGATCAACCCGTCGCGCACACTGTGCAGCATGTTCACAATGTTGCGAAACGCCTGATTCATCTGGCCCATGGTGTCGTAGGAGGTGGCCTGAGCGGTACCACTCCAGCCCGCGCCGGCGATGTTGACCGACGACGCCCACATCTTGCGGGCCTCGTCCTCGACCGTTTGAGCGTGCACATCGAACCGGCCCGCCATGGAGCGCATCGAGTTCGGGTCAGTCATAAAACGTGAAGGCATAGCTTGATTCTCCTCAGTTAGAAATGAACGGATGTGATGGACACGTAGTGGCCGGACCGGTTACACGGTTGACGTATCCGCCGACCTGAAACATCTGGATGCTCCCCCTTCCTTAACCGGCGGCCACCGGGCGTTGCACCACAGTGGGACGGACGTCGAATCTCGCAGTCGAAACCATCGGGGTGGCCTCGCGGCCGACCAACGTCGACAACGGCGGCGGGACCATTCCGGGGTTGGCTGCTGCGACCGCCGGGACAGCGTTGGCGCCGGTGGTGGGCAGGATCGAAGAAACTTGAGAGAACTGACTGAATGCGGGGGCGGCCGTCGTCCAGTTCTGCGGAACCGAGAGCAGACTGAGCGTCGCCGCGCGGCCCACGCTCGCGTTCACAGCGGCATTTCCGACCGAGCCGAAGACCCCGGGGGTGATGCCACCCGGCAACGCTGAACTCCAGATCTGCATCTGGGAAGACAACGCGCTGGCCGCCGGTGAGATGGATTTCATCAGCGTATTCGCCGAACTCAGCATCGTCAGGCCCGTCGTCCCCATCGTGGCCGTCGACCCGGTTCCCGAAGCCATGCTCGAGGCCATGCCCGAGCCGGAGGTCAGGGCTGCCGTCGAAGACGTCAAACCGGCTAACGACGAGACGGGAGTCGTCGACGTGGTGGTCGACGCCGTGGCCGCTCCGGCGGTGGACGCCACACCCGACACTGTGTTGGGAACCGCGGCCGCCGAAGTCAACGGAGCCGAGGTGGTCAGCGACGACGATAGCGCTGAACTGAGCGGTGAGGTGGCCGCCGATGCCAGCGGTGAGACGGCCTGCGCACTGGAGCCGGCCGAGGTGCCGGCGACCTGGGCCAGCGCTGCGGCTTGACCAGTTGCCGCGGTGTCAGAAGTGGTCGGCGGCGGAGAAGCGAACGGCGACAAAACCGAGGCCGCCGCCGAGGAACCCGCGTAGCCGTACATCGCGGCGGCATCCTGGGCCCACATCTCCGCGTACAGCGCCTCGGTCGCCATGATCGCCGGCGTGTTCTGCCCGAAGAAGTTCGTCGCGATCAGCGCCGCCAGCAAAGCCCGGTTGGCGGCGATCACCGGCGGCGGCACGGTCATGGCGAAGGCGGCTTCGTAGGCGGCGGCCGCAGCCTTAGCCTGGGCACCCGTCGTCTCCGCCTGTCCTGCGGTGCTGCCCAACCAGGACACGTAAGGCGCTGCGGCCGCGGCCATCGAGTTCGACGCCGGCCCCAGCCACGCGCTGGCCACGTCCGTGATCAGCGAACCGTATGACGAGGCCGTCGCATACATAGTTGCGGCAAGCTCGTCCCAGGCCGCCGCAGCGGCCAGCATGGGTCCTGCTCCAGGACCTGTGTACATCAGCCCGGAGTTGACCTCCGGGGGTAGCGCTGCGTAGTCCACCGTCTATAAACCCCTGTGCCCTGAAACCGCTGCTTGCTCAGATTGAGTACTCAACCGGCAGCGCTGGCGTTGGCGGCCTCCGTGGCCGCGTACGATCCTGCGCTGGTGCTGAGAGTGTTGACGAACATCTCGCGAATTGCTGCAGCCTGCGCGCTCACGGCTTGATACATCTGCGCGTGTGCGCCGAACTGCGCGGCCGTCAGAGCCGACACCTCGTCGGCAGCCGCCGGGGCCACCCCCGTCGTTGGGGCCGCCGCAGCCGCGGTTTGTGCGTTGATGGACGAACCGATCCCCTGCAGGGTCCCGGCCGCCGAAGTCAACGCTTCCGGCTGTGTGGTGACGAACGACATCTGCTTTTCCTCCTACGAAGCTGCGCTTCCGTGGAAAGCGTAGTTGGCCGCGTTGGCCTCTGCCGTCCACGAAGGCATGTGTTGGCAACTGTTCACCAATCGGCAACAACCGTTCATCTTGGGTAACAACTCGGTAACCTGGCTATCAAGTTTGGGCAGCAGCGCCGCTCGCGCACGGGCCGCGGAATGCCCCGCCACCTGCGCAGACTTGGATGTCTCGCGGAGGACGGCAGGCGGCCACCCGGTGCTGTCGCTGTGGCCATCGTCCTCTCCGAAACGCGTCCCGACAAGCGGCTGAACAGTCGCTCAGTTAAATTTAAGCTGAGCCGAACGGTACCCCGATCGCGTGGTGTTCTCCTGCGGTCAGGTCACCCGCAGCGGCAGCGAATTGAGCGCGAAAGTTTTCGACGGGAAGGCGATCTCCGGGGTGTAGTCCGGCGCCAGTTCGAACTCCGGAATACGGGTAAGCCACTCGTCGACGATCACAGTCAGCTCCATGCGCGCCAGATGCGAACCAAGGCACCGGTGCGGCCCGCCGCCGAACCCCCAGTGGCGGTGCACTTTGCCGTCCATGACCAGATCGTCGATCGATACGTCGTCGCTGCCGTCGCGGTTCACCGCGGCCATACATAGTCGCACCGGCGAGCCGGCGGGCAGCATCATGCCACCGACGGTGACGGACTCGGTAGTGATCCGGGGCGCCACCGGCGCCGACGGTTCCAGCCGAACGATCTCTTCGACGAAGACCCGAATTTGTCTGGGATCGTCGCGCAGCGTATCGCGCAGCTGTGGTCTGCGGGCCAACTCGAGTAAGGCAAAACCGATCGCAGCGGTGACGGTGTCCAGTCCCGCCAGGATCAGCAGATGGCTCATCCCGAGCAGCTCGCTGTCGGTGAAATTACCGTCGCCGGTCATCACCTGCGACAACATGTCGGATCCCGGGTTTTCCCGGCGCTGCCTGATCGCCTCGACGAGGTAGTCGTACAGCGCCTGGCCGGCGGCAGAGTCCTGCTCGGTCACGCGCGGCTTGTCGCTGACCACGGCATCTTTCCAGGCGATCAGACGGTCACGGTCCTCCAGTGGCAGACCGTACAGATCCAGAAAGACCTGAAACGGGTAAAGGCCGGCGAGGTCTGCCATGGCGTCGCACTCTTCGCGGGCGGCGATCGCGTCGATCATCTCGGCCGCGTGGCGCCGCAGCACCGGCAGCGATCTGGCCAATCCGTTCGGGCTGAAGTAGGGCTGCAGGATTCGGCGGTAGCGGGTGTGCTCCGGCGGGTCGAAAGCCAACGGCAGAACCGGAAACGGGCTGTTGGGCGGCTGCAGAGCCAAGCGGGATGAGAAGACCTTCGGGTTGCGCAGCGCCGGCAATACGTCCTCTCGTCGCGTCAGGTAGTACCAGCCGTTCATGAACACCACCGGCCCGGCGTCGCGCAGCGCCTTCCAACCGAGCCCACGATCGGTACCCAACGGCAGCGAAGAGAACTCCAACCGCGGCAGATGAAACGCCCGGATGTAACCGTCGTCGAGGGTGCTCACCCGCTGCCGTCTCCCCTTGTAAAACGTTCGCGCCTGACCGTCGTGCCGTCCATATGCTATGGCCACAGCGAGCGTGCGCGGCCGTCGTGCAGCGGGCCGGGACAGCTACCGCGGCTACCCGCGCCCCATCTCCTAGGCTTGATCCGCCGGCGAGCAGTATGGCGATCACTTCGATGACTTCTGAGACAAGGGAACACCCATGAAGGTTCGTCTGGACCAGCCGAGGTGTGTGGGTCACGCGCAGTGCTACGCGGTCGACCCGGTGTTATTTCCCATCGACGATTCCGGCTATTCGATCCTCCAGGAGCGTGAGGTGCGCCCCCAGGATGCCCAGTTGACCCGCGACGGCGTCGCTTCCTGCCCAGAAATGGCCCTCATTTTCGACGAAGACTGACATCCGGGGCCGCCAGTTGTTCGCCAGTTCAGTCGGTCGTTCCGAATCGTCCGCGCAACCCCTCCAGCAGGCAGCGAACTTCGTCGATGCAAGCACGAACCTGTGCCAACTCACGCTGTATCCGGCCGGGACGTCGTCACGCGCGGTGCGTGCCGTTCACTATGTGAACGAGACGGCAAGCGGTGGGCACCCGACCGGACCGTCGGGCGCCCACTGCTCAACCGCGATGCGCTGCTACCCGGCGAATGGTGGCCGACCCATCACCGTGGGCTTGAAGCCGTACTTGGGGCCGCCACCGACGCCCCCGAAGCCAGGAGCGCCGGCCAATGGCATACCACCGAGCAGGTTTCCCGCACCCGCGCCCTCGGGCGCGCCGCTGATACTGGTGACCGGCAACGGCGCGTTGGTGGGAGCCGATACAGGAGCGGTGGCCGACGACCAACCCGGTGGCACCGAAAGACCGCCGACCGGGGCGCCTGCGCCTACACCGGCAGCCACGCCGCCTCCCCCGACGCCGCCCCCGACGCCGCCGCCCAGGGCGGCGCCGAGGCCGCCGAGCCCACCGCCCGCAGCGGGTGCGGCGGCAGCAGCCGCCGACGCTCCGCCCAACAACCCGAGGGTCTTACTCGCCTGAACGAAGTTGTTCGCCATACCGATGGAGAAGTAAGGCAGACCCTCGGTGTTATAGAGCACACTTGCTATCGGCGAGTAGTCGCTGGCGAACGCATTGAGGCTGGTCGGCAACGTACTCGTGCCGAATATCGTCTGGAAAATGCCGGTCTGGTCGGTGACTGGGGTAAGTGGAGCCGTCGGGTTCGGCGTGACGAGCGCCGTGAAATAGTTCTCCAGCTCCTGAATCACCTGTTGAATCGTCACCGGCGACGAAGCGGCTGAGCTCGCGGCGGACTGGGCTGTCGCGCTGGCTTGCAACGCCTGCCCGGCGGGATTGGTGATCGCCGTCGGGGACACGAAGTTCGCCACCTTGGACGCCGCCGCGGACTGGCTGGCGTACTGATACATCGTGGCGGCATCCTGCGCCCAGAACTCGCTGTACTGCTGCTCGAGTTGCGCGATGATGTTGCTGTTCTGACCCAGGACGTTCGTCTGCAACGCCGAGGTCAGCTCAGCACGATTCGCCGCGATCAGCGGTGGCGGCACCGTCGCCGCAAACGCCTGCTCGTAGGCGGCGGCCGCCGCCCTGGCCTGAGTCGCGGCCGTCTCAGCTTGCGCCGCGGTGTTGCTCATCCACGACACGTACGGCTGCACAGCGCTTGCCATCGCGGTGGATGACGTACCCAGCCACTCCTCGCTAGCCAGCCTGGTGACTACCGTGTCGTAGTCGGCGGCGGCTGAACTGAGCTCTGCGGAGAGAGAATTCCACGCCGACGCTGCGGCCTGCAGCGGCGTCGAGCCGGCACCGGCGTACATCAACGCCGAGTTGACCTCCGGCGGCATTCCGCCAAAATCGACCACCGAAATCCTCCTAGCCGGCCGCGGCCGCGTTGGCGGCCTCGGCTGCTGCGTACGAACCGGCGCTCATCCCCAAGGTGCTCACGAACGACTCGTGAATCGCCGCCGCCTGCGCACTCACCGCCTGGTACAGCTGGGCGTGTGCGGCGAACTGCGCAGCAGTCAACGCCGAAACCTCGTCGGCGGCTGCAGGGACTACTCCGGTCGTGGGGGCCGAGGCCGCCGCGTTCTGTGCGGACACCGCTGAGCCGATTCCGGTGAGAGTGCCGGCGGCCGCGGTCAGCAGCTCGGGCTGCGTAGTCACAAACGACATATCGTCTTCCTCCTGATTGCTTATGCCTCAACAACCTTCGTCGGGTCGTCGTAATGAGGTTAGATGCCGTTTTGAGACCAAAGCTCTTCCGGCGCTAACTATTCATTCCTGGATGAAGTTTATTCATCGACGGCTACAGTGCGTTCATTCTCCGTTGCCTTCCCGACGCCAGTCGTTAACCGCCCAACTGCGCAAACAAGCCGAGACCAGAATTTTCCCGGTGCGGTCCGCCGCAGGCCGGCAATGAAATCACGCCGCACAAAACTTCCCAGTGAACCCCATTCCTCGTACTGCGCGCATGTCGCAGCTCGCCGGAGTCAGGTCGGCCGGTGCCGACGCTGCACCCTGATCCTGGGTCGGCGGCTGTCGCTATCCGGTGAGGGGTGAGCGGGGCATGACGGTGTGGCGAAATCCGTATTTGTGGACGAAGCCGCTGGCGGCTCGCCGGCCGGTGAGGCCGTTGCCCATTGGCATGCCGCGCAGCAGGCCGTTGGCTCCGGGCTGGGATGCGGCGCTGACGGTGGTGATCGCGGCGGGACCTGTGGGCGTCGAGGCGGCCGGGGTCAGCATCGCCTGCCAACCCGCCGGCACCGACAGCCGGCCGATCGTGCCGGCCTGGCCGACACCGCCTGCCACCGGTCCGCCGGCGCTGAATGGGCCCGGTCCCCAGCCGCCGGGCGCCACCACCGAGCTACCAGCTGCGCCCGCACCACCAGGGCTACCGGGAATGAGCTGCTGGCCGATGGAGGCACCGAACTGGCTGAGACCGAGCGGGAAGTACCCGGCGTCGCCCTCTACCCGGCTCACCACGTTGCGGTTGGGGACAGTCACGCCTTGCAACTGGTTGTAGAAGTAGGTCAAGTAGTCCGACAGCGTCGTGGGGGTCGTCGTCGCCGTTGTTCCCGCCGCTGTTCCCGTCGTTGTCGTCGACGCCGCTGACGACGAGAGTTGCTGCAGCACTTGGGTCACCGCTGAGGACGCCGACGTCGAGGATGCATTGGACGCCGCGGCGGGCTGCGCATCGGCCTTGGTGGTCGCCGGCGGGTTGGCGAACGGGGCGACGTCTGAAGCCGACGCCGAAGACCCTGCATAGCCATACATTGCGGCCGCGTCCTGAGCCCACATTTCGCTGTATTGGGCTTCGGTCGCCGCGATCGCCGGACTATTTTGGCCGAAGAAGTTGGTGGCCTCCAGCTGGATGAGCTGCAGGCGGTTAGCCTCGATCAGCGGCGGGGGCACCGTCGCAGCGAACGCGGTCTCATAGGCGCCCACCGCGGCGCGCACCTGGGTGGCGGTCTGCTCGGCCTGGGTAGCGGTGTTGCTCATCCAGCCCACATACGGTGCCGCGGCCGCAGCGGCTGACGCTGAGGCCGGACCCACCCACTCCTCGCTGGTCAAACCCCGAATCACCGAGGCATAGGTGGAGGCTGCCGAACCCAGTTCGGCGGCCAGCGCATCCCAGGCCGTCGCAGCGGCCAACATGGGTGCCGGACCCGGACCCACATACATCCGGCCCGAGTTGATCTCTGGCGGTAACGCCCCGAAATCCAACCCCGTCCTCCTTCGACCGATCGCGCTCAACCACCAGGCTAAAGCCACCTGCCGACCAACACCGAACTCAACAAGAACAATTCACGCCGACGCCACCACTGTTCATGCCTCGACAACTTTTGTTAATCCGCTGTTCGGCACGAGGTATTCAGCCGTTCGCAAAATTCGAACGAAGAAACCCTTCTGCGAGGACCCGGTCGCCCGAGTTCTCCGTGTTCGACAGAAATGCGGAACGCTACCGCCGTAGATCTGTTGCTGCCACCTGGACGAAGATGCCGGTGTCCTCGGCCATCAGCAGACCGCGCCCGCGCGGCAGCGGACCACCTTTCATCTTGCCGCGAATGAAGCCCTCGTCGGGGTCGGCATCCATCACCAGCAATGGTGCGTTGGCTTGGTGCAGGGCCCGCAGCATCGGGTCGCTGCCCGCCGAGGACCAACCACCGAAGGTGCGCGTGATCAGCACGTGCAACCCGACGTCGGCAGCCCGGGTGACCCACGGCGCCGCCTTGTGCAGCGGTGAGTCGAAGCCCGGCGGTAGCTGCTGCACGTCGTCGATGATCAAGAAGATCTCCGGCCCGCTCCACCACGACCGCGCCAGCAGCTCCTCCGCGGACAAGCCGGGCGGCGGCTCGCGGCGGCTGAGCAGCCGGGCGAGTTCGTCCATCATCGCGGAGACGCCGTCGAGGTTGTAGGCGAACCTCTCCACGTAGTTCGACCCCAGCGCGGTGAGCAGCTGGCGGCGCGGGTCCGCCAGCCAGACCTGCGCCGACGGACGGGACGTCGGGGGCGCAGTGCTGGCTCCCGGCGCGTAGGTCCGGCCGATCTCAGACATGATGGTCGCGAGCGTTGTGGTGCGGCCACACTCACGCCGGCCCGTCACCATAAGGTGCGCGTTCTCGGCGAAGTTGAGGTAGACCGGCTGCAAATCCAGCTCGGAGATCGCGTAGGCGATTCCACCGGCGCCGACGCCTTGGCGGTGGTCGTTCGCGGCGATCGCACGCACCTGATCCAGGCCGAACCGGGCCGGCAGCCGGCGCACCGGACGGGCTTCACCCACCGCGATCTGCCGAACCGCCTCGACCACGCTGTCGGACTCGAACATCGAGTTCGGCGTGATGTCCAACGCAGGCCGCGCGATCAGCGTGTGCAGACCCGACTGCGGGTCGCTTTCCAGGCGGACGTAGTTGACCGCAACCATGCCGCGACCGGGCTTGACCGGGACGTCTTTGGCGAACCGCGACCGCACCAGCTTGGCATCTTCGACCGCGGCCAGCCGCAACTCCACCCGGGACCCGAAGCCACTGCGCACCGGGGGCCGCAGCTCCGACTCCCGGTCGGCGGTCACCACCACGTGCACCCCGAACGAGGGGCCCTGGTTGATGATGACGTTGACCTGCTCGATGAGAACTTCATTCTCCTCGGCGAGCGCCCGGTAGTTGTCGATCACCAAATACACGTCACCGTAGCCATCGTTGGGCACCCGGCCGGCTGCGCCGCCGAACTTGCGGCGCCGGAACACATCCATTGAGGGAACGTCGTACTCCAGGAAGGTGCGCTTGCGCTCCCGAACCAGTCCCAGCACCTCGGCGATCGTGCGCCGGACGCTGTAGGGATCGGTTGGGCCGACCACGCTACCGACGTGCGGCAAGCCGGCCACCGTGGTAAGGCTGGTGCCGCTGTAAGCCAGGCAGTAGAACTGCACCTGCTCAGGGGTGTGGGTCAGCGCGGCCGAGCAGATCAGCGTCTGCAACGCGGTGGTCTTGCCAGCGCCACCGGCACCGAGGATCAACACGTTGGAGCCCGGCCCGGAAGTGTTCAGCGTCCATGGCGGTAGGTCGTGCTTGAAGGGGCGGTCGATCACCCCGATCGGGAAGACCAGGTTGCGGACCGAGCCGTAGGCCTCCTGCCACGGACGGCCGAGCAACCGGTTGACCAGGTCGTCGATCGCGACGGGCACATCGAGCGGCGGTTGCCACAACCGGTAGGGCTCGAAATCTATCCGGCGGAGCTGATCGATGATCACCGTACCGACCCTGGGGGTCCGGACTCCGGTGTCTTCTTCGTCGGGCTCTCCGCCGGCTCTGGCAGGACGGTCGCCGTTGCCCTGGCCGTTGACTTCGCCGTCCAGGCCGTTCGTCGACGCTTCGCCGTTGGTTCCGACACCGCCGTGGCTGACTTCGAGCGGAGTGAACGCGTTGGTGAACAGTTGCGGGCGAATGTAATCGATTGAGTGCGTCAGCGGCCTGGAGTCGTCGTCGAGTGAGACACCGCGCCGGTAGTCGCGCCACATGAACTCGGCCTGGAACCGGATGAGGTCCTCGGAGCTTTTGCGGAAGTACCCGAGCCCGGCCTGTGCCGGCAGGTTCACCGCGTTCGGCACGCCGGCGGCCTGCGCCGCCCCGGCGGTGCGCGCTTTCAGCACCAGCCGGTAACCCATGTTCTCCATGAGCTTTTCGGCCCGGCTCTCGATGGTCTGCGAGGCCATCATGAGGTGAATCCAGTAGGCGCGGCCCTGGCGGCCGATCGAGTCGAGCACGTCCACCGCGGTTGGCATGATGCGGAACCACTCGTAGAACTCGTCGATCACGACGACCAGCATCGGCAGCGGCGGGATATCTTGACCGCGGGCCCGCATCCGGCCCCGCATGTCGTTGTACTCTTTCGCGTCGTCGACCCCGGAGCTGAAGCAGATTTCCTTACGCCGGGCGATCTCACCCCACAGAGCGTCCAGGAAACGCTCCATCAGCGCCTGGTCGTCCTCGAGGTCGGTGATGATCCGCGAGACGTGCGGTGTCCCCTCGAACGGCTTGACCGCCGAACCACCCTTGAGGTCGGCCAGCACGAACTGCAGCTCCTCCGGCGGGTGCCCCAGCATCAGCGACTCGATCACCGTGCGGACCAACGTCGACTTACCCGAACCGGTGGTTCCTGACATGACGCCGTGCGGGCCGTCGCCACCTTCGTCGAGGGACTTCATGTCCAAAAACAGCAGTTCGCCGTTGTCGGACCGGTTACCGAACGGAATCCGCAGCCGGGAGCGGCCCAGCGAGTCGTGCCGGGCGTTCCACAGTTCGCCGAAGTCGATCTCCGACGGGTCTTTGACTCCGTAATAGGACAGGATGTCGCGAGCGCCGATGTGCACGACCCGCTGGCCGATCTCCTCGTAGGCCTCGGCGAGTCGCCAGTGCGCGACGCCCTGTGCGAACTGCTCGGCCTCGGGTTCGGCCAGCCGGTCGGCCAGCGCGAAGAACCAGGCGTTCTCGTCGATAACCATCCAGGTGTCGCGGTCGCGGGGCAGCGTCTCGACAATGCCGTTGCTGTCGGTGAAGCGCAGCGTGCGCTGCGGCGAAGCCGTCCACACCGAGGCGCCGGTCAGGTCGAAGAAGGTCACCCCGTCGACGCCTTCAGCGCTGATCACGTACTCCCACTGCGGGTCGACGAGGTCGGCGATGATCAGGTGGTGCGGGGTCGGAGTCTCCGCTGAAGAGGTGGCGTGCCGCGGAGTGAAAGAGCCGCGACCAGCGAACAGCTCGGCCTGCTCGGCGGCGAAGTCGCGCACCGAGGTGTAGACCATCCGGGCGTTGCCCGCGGCGTCGTGGCGCCGGGGGTCGCCGAAGTGCGGCAACCACTTCACCCAGTCCCACTTCTCGACATCGGAGGTCACCACGACCATCTGCATGTGGTCGGGACCGTGCGAGAAGGCCAGCTGACAGACGATCGCGCGCATCAGGTCCAGCACCTGGTCGCGTTCGCCGACCAGCGAATACCACGGCTCGACCAGCAGCGACAGCATCTTGGGCAGGTTGTAGACCACGCTCTGGTAGCGGCCGAATTCCTGCAACGCCTTGCCGGTAACCGGCTCGAGCTCGATGTCGGTCGGCATGTTCTGCGGCTCGCCCCAGGTCACCTCGGGACGGGTCATGCCCACCCCGACCCGGACGATGCCGAAGTTGAGGTCCTTGCCGTCGGGCTTCCGTTCCCACATCCGCCCGGACCCGATCGCGGCGGCCAACGTCGTCGGCGCCGGGTGGAACCACCGGTAGTTGTGGTCCATGCTGTCGGCCGAATCCTGAGCGGTCTCGCGCAGCATGTCCAGCATCAGCATGAACTGGGCGCGCATCGCGTCCAGCTTGGGCCGGCTCATCTGTTGCTGGCCGCCGAACCGGCCACCGAACATCATCATCCCGACACCACCGATCATGAAGATCGGGAAGATCGCACCGGCGCCCAGGAACGTCCGGGAGCCGCTGGCCACGGTCATGCCGACCATGCCGACCAGCAGACCCACCACCAGCACGCCGACGACAACAATCCACCACGGTTTGCCTTCAGGTGGCGGCACGCTCAGCGGCGTAGGCAGGACGATGTTCTCCGGCTTGACCATCGGAGCGCGCTCTGGGGTGGGCCGGGCATATCCACGTTTCACTTCGGTACCGCCAACTCTGCAGGGTTCGTATCTGTCGGAAGGGTGTCGTGTCGCACCAACGCGTCGGCACGGGATAGCGCCGGGCCGGGCGCCAGCAGTCGCAGCGCGACCCACGGCGCCGGGTTGGGCTGTCCGCCGAGGCCCAGCGCAGCGCGCGCCTCGCGGCTGTTGTCCACGCCGAAACGCACCCCGGAATCTGAGAGCCACCACAGCGATTCCGCGGTGGACGCGCCCGGATCGTTGCCGGTGTGCACCACGAAGTTCGAGAATTCCGGCCCGAAGAAGACCTTGTCGGCCTCGCGGCCGGACGGGTCTGCCTTCACCAGCGAGACGACTTTCTTCGCGTCGTCAGTGGCGATCGGAACCGTGGGACCGGAGATCACCTGAACGCGCGCGCGTTCTTCACCGCTGGTCTTGGCCCACCACCAGCAGGTGGAGGGATTCTCGCGGATGTCGGTCACTTTCAGCGGGCTGTCTGGGTAGGCCGACAGGTCCAGGCCGTTGACCACCGGCAGCTTCGCCAGCGTTGCCGGCGACACCACCGCCGGCGTCCCGCCACCCTGGTTGCCCGCGTTCTGCAGGATCTGGGCGACAACAGCGGAAACTGTCTGCACACCGTCGGAAAGCACCACCGAGTATTGCTGCGGACCGCTGATCTGCGGGGTGGTGAACACCGTTCCCACCGGTCCCGGCGCGCCCGGGAAGTTGGCCGGCGTGCCGGCGCCCGGCACCCTCGGCACCGCCAGCTCAGGACCCACCGGTATCGAGTCGAAGAGCGCCCGGCTCATCGGCCGGGCTTGGGTGACCTGTTCGGGCGCCAGTCCCAACGGCAACAGCACCGCCCGGTCGACCGCGTCGATGCGTGACCGGCGGCCCTGGCGGATCACCCAGGTGTCGTTCTCGTAGCGCAGCACCACGGCGTCGGAGCCGCTGACCACCCGCCGGCGACCGGACAGGTCCGGTGTTCCGTCGATCACCGTCACCGAGACCGACGCCGGCGCCCCAGCACCTGACGATGCCGACACCGTGTCACAGACCAGCCACGACGACGTCGTCGGGCTCGTCGGCGAAATCTGCGAAGGTGCGCCTGGGATGCCGACCAGCGGCCCGTGCGGCTGCTGAGCGATCTGGCCTGCCCGCACTTTGTGCGGGTTGTCGGCGCGTCCGGTGATCAGCCGAGCCGACGCCAGGTTCAGCGCCGGGTACAAGGTGTTGCCCACTCGGACATAGAGCGCTCCGGTGTCGCGGTCTGCGATGATCGGCGACTCGTTCATCTGGCCGGACGGGCTGATGAACGAGTACAGCAGCGCCCCGAGGCAGATCACCAGGGCCGCGGACACGGACGCGACCACGGCCAACGCCTGCCGGCGGCCGGGTTCGACCTCCATGCGCACCCGCCAGCGCGTCAACGCCACCGCGGTTCGGCGCGCCAGGAACTGGTAGCCGGTCACCTGAGTCCGGGTCGAAAGCCCCAGACCGTAACCGGAACCCCGTTTGCGTTCTCCGTCAGCCACGTGCGCTCACCGCCACCCGGTGAAATGCCCGGCTGCCACCTGATAAGCCGCCCACGCCGACAACGCTAAGCCAATGCCGCCGACCTCGCCACGCGGCAGCGTCGCCGCCGGCCAAAGCGCGGCGGTTGGTGACAGCGGTGGTCCCCACTGTGCTTTCTTTCCTCATATTTCCTCTGGACTCGTCGCGACTACCCCGGAGCATCGTAACGACGGACGGCATTTTCGGCTCGTTGAGAAGTTCATTCGTCACGTACCGGTCACCGGCTGGTCACCGGCGGCCGGGCGCCCCGCACTACTTTCGTCTTTCGGCGCTGGCGTCTTCCGTCGCTGGGCGCTCCGTTGTTCAGAGGTTATCTTCACGTCGAGGCAATTCTTGCTGGAACCGCTGGTGCATTTTCACCGACCTCAGCTGTTAACTTCGGTGCCCATGGCAGGGGCGATGCTGCGGAGCCCGAAGGTGGCGGTCGTGGCGCCCGTCGCCGCAGGCGTCACCGGCGACCCGAACTGGATGGTGAGCTTCGCGCAGCACCTCGAGGTGTGCGGTTTCGAGTCGATCGTCGTCGTCGAGCACACCATTCTCGTCACGAAATACGCCAGCGTCTATCCCTATGACAGCTCGGGCAAAGTGGAGCTGCCGGCTGATTGCCCGGTTCCGGATCCGCTCGACCTGCTTGCTTTTCTGGCCGGCCACACCCAGCGGCTCGGCCTGGCCACCGGAGTTCTGGTGCTGCCCAACCACCAACCGGTGGTGCTGGCAAAACGGGCCGCGACCATCGATGCGCTGAGCGGCGGCCGGCTGCGGTTGTGCGTCGGGGTCGGCTGGCTCAGAGAAGAGCTCGAAGCCTGCGGCGTCCCGTTCGGCCGCCGCGGCCGGCGCGCTGACGAACAGCTGGCGGTCATGCGTGCGTTATGGGACGACTGCCCTGACGGGGTCAGCCACCACGGCGAGTTCTTCGACTTCGACGACGCGGTGTGCCGCCCAAAACCTGTTGTCGGTAAACACTTACCGGTGCACATCGGCGGGCACAGCCGGGCGGCTGCGCGACGGGCCGGTCGCATCGGTGACGGCTTTCAGCCGCTCGGGGTCAACGGGCCTGCGCTGCAGTCGCTGCTCACGTTGATGCGCGGTGAGGCATCGGCGGCGGGCCGGGATCCCGCGGATCTTCAGGTCTCGCTCGGTCACCTGGTCACCAAGATCGACGCCGACCGCGCTGGGCGACTCGTCGAACAAGGCGCCGACCGGATAGTGCTGGCGATGCCGGCGATCACCGACATCGAGCAGGCCAAGGATGCGTTATCAGCGTGCGCACAACGACTTTCGCTGTCGCCGTGACGCTGCCGGACAACGCTCGCAGTGCACTGCACGACTTGGTACACCGGTATGCCGCCGGTGTCGACGACCGACAGTTCGATTGTGTCGCAGATCTCTTCGCGCCGGATGCCGAATTGTCTCTGCCGGAACCGCCCAACACCGTCGAACCCATCCGCCGCCACCTCGGGCCCGTCGCGATCCAAGCCGCGCTCAGCGCTGTGGCCGCGGTGTTGCGCACCGAGCACGCGATAGTCGGTGAAGTGTATGACGCCGGCCCGCGGCCCGGCACCGCTCGCGGGCGCATCGCCTGCGTCGCGCACCACTGGAGCCAACACGCCGACCACTTCACCGATGTGGTCTGGCACCTGCGCTACGACGACGAATACCGGCTGACCCGGCAAGGCTGGCGTTTCGGTCGCCGGGCGTTGACGATCAACGCCATCGAAACCCGCCCGGTGCGCCGGGTTCGCCCTGGCAGCCACGGCTAGCCCGCTCGACGACTTCCGTCCGTACACTGCGAAGAAATGGGAGGAGATCGGCATGCTCAAACCGCGCCGATTCGAGCAAGAACACGATCCAGGCCCAGTCCAGGTGCAGGCCCGCAAAGTGCACTTCGACATGTCCGACGTTCCGCTGCACTGGATTCCCGGGCATCCGGTCGCTTCGCACGTCGTCAGCGTGCTCAACATTTTGCTGCCCACGGTTGAACGATGGTTCGTCGCCACGCTGAACGAGGCGTTACCACTGATCAAAAACCCGAAGTTGGCTGACGACGTGCGCGGTTTCATCGGTCAGGAGGCGACGCACGCCGATGTGCACGACCGTGCTTTGCACGACTTCATGATGGCCCGCGGCGTTGATCCCAAACCGCTGCTCGATCAGGTCGAGTTCTTCTTCTCGACCACCCTGGCCCCCACGACGTCCACCGACCCCAGACGGCGGCTCAACCACCTTTGTGACCGGCTGTGGCTGATCGCCGCGTTCGAGCACTACACCGCGGTGCTCGGCGACTTCGCACTGAACAGCGCCTGGGACGACTACGACGCACACCCCGCCGTGGTCGACCTGTTCCGCTGGCACGGCGCCGAGGAGGTGGAACACCGCAGCGTCGCCCACGATGTCGCCGTCTACTTCCACAACAGCTACGTCGACCGGATCCGCTCGATGCTGGTGGCGGTGGTACTGCTCGGGGTCTTCTTCGAGCGCGCCACCTGGTACCTGGTCAGAACCGACCCGGAGTGCAACTTCGGCTGGTGGAAGACCCAGTGGCTGTTGAGCGCGGACTCGGGTAAGCGCTTGCTCCCCTCGTTCGCCAAATTGTTCGGCTCCAACACCTTCACCTACTTCCGGCCCGGCTTCTCGCCGGAGAAGATGGGTTCGACCGCGCAGGCCGTCGCCTATCTGGCCAGTTCCCCCGCTGCGCGAGCCGCCCACCTCTGACGTGGTGTTCGCCCGATACCGGCAGACGCCGGCGAGCGTTTTCGGTCGCAGCCGCCACGATGTGCTGGTCGCCACGGCGAGCACCGCTGTGTCGGGCTTGTTGAGGCTGTCTGGTGCGGTGCGGCGCCCGGCGCCGCCGGCCGACTGCGCCGGCAGCTTCCCGCTGACCGTAGTGGACCGCCGCGTCGTGGCGCACGACCAGGACGTCGTGGCGCTGACTTTGACCGGCGAGGGCGCGCCGCTGCCGTCCTGGCATCCCGGCGCGCATCTCGACATCGAGCTGCCCAGCGGGCGGCTGCGGCAGTATTCGTTGTGCGGAGACCCCACGCAGCGCGATACCTACCGCATCGCCGTGCGCCGGATCCCCGACGGCGGCGGCGGTTCCACGGAAGTTCACGACGCGTTGTCCGTTGGTGCCGTCGTCACGACACACGGACCGCGCAACGCTTTCCCGCTCACTTTGCCCGGCTACGGCTCCCCCGCTGTGCGGCTGCGTTTCATCGCCGGCGGCATCGGCATCACCCCGATCCTTTCGATGCTCGGGTACGCCGATAACTTCGGCGTCGACTGGTCGATGATCTATGTCGGCCGCAGCCTTGACAGCTTGCCGTTCCGGGACGAAGTGGCCCAGTTCGGCGCGCGGGTCGAAATCCGTACCGACGACGAGCACGGCGTTTCCGACGCCGCTGCGTTGCTGGGCGACTGCCCAGACGGCACTGCCGTATACGCATGCGGCCCGGCGTCCATGCTGACCGCCGTCCGGGACCGGCTGTCCGGCCGCGACGACGTGGAACTGCACTTCGAGCGATTCGCCGCCCCGCCGGTGCTCGACGGCGAACCGTTCGCCGTGTCAGTCGCCTCCACCGGTGCCGAACTCCTGGTCAGCGCCGAGGAGACCCTGTTGTCGGCGTTGCGGCGCAGCGGCGTCTCCGCGCCTTACTCGTGCCGGCAGGGCTTTTGCGGAACCTGCCGCACCCGGGTGCTCAGCGGCGGGGTCGACCACCGCGACACCCTGCTGACCGACCCGGAGCGCGCGGCCGGCCTGATGCTGGCTTGCATTTCCCGAGCTGCCCACGGCGAGCGGCTCACACTCGACCTGTAGCGCTGATCCTCACTGCGCCTTAGGCAGCGGAATTCCCTCGCTGGTGCCGAATTCGGCGTCACTTTGCGTCGCCAGGCCCAACGACACCACCGTCCGGGGGAAGAATATGTCGGTCAAATAAGCCAAAAACACCGCCCAGCGGTTGACCAACCGCGGTATCGCGTACAGGTGATACCCGCGAGTGACCACTTTCGCCGGCAGACCGGACAGGTGAATATTCAGCGGATTGGCTACCGCACGATGCGGTCCGAGGTCGACCACCAAGCCCATGTTGCGGTGCTTGTAGGCCCGCGTCTTGCCGTGCCCCAGACTTGCAGCGACGTTGTTGGCCAGTGCTTTAGCCTGGCGGATCGCGTGCTGTGCGGTGGGCGGGGTGATCGAACCCGGTTGCGTCACGTCCGGGACCGCAGCGGCGTCGCCGGCGGCGAAGACGCCGGGATGGTCGGGCACCTGGAGGTCGGTCTGCACTTTCAGCCGGCCCTTTTCGGTCGGCAGGCCCAACGTCTCGATGAGCGGCGCGGCGGTCACTCCGGCAACCCAGGCCACCGTGCGGGTGTCGACCCGCGAGCCGTCGCTGAGCACTACATGGTCGGCGTGCACTTCGTTCAGCGTGTGCTGCAGCCGGATGTCGACGCCGTGGCGCAACAGCACCCGCATCGCGCGGGCGCCTAGCTTCTCGCCGACTTCGGGCATCACCTGCTCGGCCTGGTCGAGCAGCACGAACTTCACCTCGTCCGCGTCGAAGTCCATCTGCTTGGCGGCAGCGTCGGCCAGTGCCCGCAGCTGGACGGTAAGTTCTGTTCCGGAATAGGACGCCCCGACCACCACGATGGTGCGCCGCGCCGCGGCGCTGACGGCTTCACTGTCCAGGTTCGCCATCTCCAGCTGCTCCAAGACGTGGTCACGCAGATAGAGCGCTTCGGCTACCGACTTCAAACCCCGTGCATGAGTTGCCAACCCGGGTATGTCGAACAGCCGGGTCACCGAGCCCGGCGCCAGCACCAGTCGGTCCCAGGGCAGCTCGCACGAGCGTTGCTCGAGGTCAGTGAACCGCAGCGTGTGCTGCGCCAAGTCGACGCTCTCGACTCGGCCGCGGATCCTGCGGACACCGTTGAGCGTGCCGGCCAACGGGACGGTCACAAACCGTGCGTCAACCAGACCGCCGGCCACGTCCGGCAGCAGCGGCGTGTACAGCATGTAGTCCAACGGCGAGATGATGGTGACCTCGATATCTGACAGGCTGCGTCGGCGGAGGTGCCGCGCCAGTCGTCGTGCGCACTCGAAGCCGGTGAACCCGCTTCCCACGATCACGACCGATGTCACCGTTTCCACTGTAGCGGCGCCCCGGCGGTTCGGACGCCGGAGACGAAAGCCGTTTCTGCACCGTCAGTTTCGGGTAAAGAATCAGCGTCTGCCTTCGTGCAGGCACCGACGCCACAAGAGGAGAGAAGCTGATGGCAGACGCCTCCCGCGATCCGATCGACAACCACCGCACCATTCGTTTGCCTGCCGGAGATTCGCTGACGGATGGCTGGCCGATGCCGGGAACTTTCTTGATCGCGGCGGGCGGCGCGGCGTTCGTGATCTGCCTGATGGCTTTTGCCTGGGCGCAGGTGGGTGCGGGTGTCGCGGCTTTCGTCGTATCCCTGCTCGCTTTGGGCGCCGGTCTGGCCTCGCTGACGATGGAAGGCCGGCGGGTACGCCACGTCGAACGGGAGCGACAGATCAGCCGCCGGCTCGTCAAGCACGGAAGCTGACCCTCACCCGGCGACGTAGAGGTGTTGCTGTTTGAAAAGACCGCGGGACGCGGGTCAGCGCAGCGCGGCCAAGTTGTCTATCGACTGGTGCACGTCGGACTTCACCAACCTGGTGACGAGCCGTCCGACCGGTCCGTTCATCAGACCGCCGGATAGGTCGGCGTCGAGGTGAAACGTCGAGCCGGGATGATTCTCGGCGACGTTCATTGTCAACGCGATCCGGATGCCGCCGCGGCCGCGCCCTCGAAGCTCGATCGTTTCCGGCTCGTCATATCGGGTGACCGTCCACTTGATGACGTTACGGAAACCCTTGACTTTGATGCAGGACGACACCGACGTCCCCTTTTCGATGGTGGTGGGAACGTCGCTGCGCCAGCCGCCGAAAATCGTCAGCCACTCGTGGAATCGGTTGAGATCTGAGGCCAGTTGCCACGCCGATTCCGGGTCCAGCTCCGAGGATGTCGATACGTCTATTTGCGCCATCTGTGAAGTCAACCTTCTCTGCGGGCCAGCGGGCGCGGCAACGTTGCCCTGCCCGACCGACGCGGCTGAATAACGGACGTCAGCTGTCCCAGGACGATGCGACTTGTTCTGCCACGTCGATGACCTGGGCTTTCTGCGCCTCCGGCGATTCGATCTGGCCCGCCACATGCTGGGCGACGAAGCGCCGGATCTCGCCGTCGACGCCGGCGACGACCCGCAGCAACTCACCGCGGATCGTAGTGGCGGCGACGTGCACCATGATGTCTGACGGCTTCGGCTTCGTCACGTCGATGACCAGCAGCAGCGGGTCAGCCGCGTGCGCCGAGGCGCGCAACGAGACTTCCCCGTCGACGATGAATCGTTGCTTGTCGAGTCGCAGGTCGATGATCAGTTCGAGCTTCAGCGGGATCCGGATGGCGAAGGTGATCATTGCGTCGAGGTGGCGGGTGACTTGGGGTTGCTGAATTTTCACTTTGGCCGTGACACGGGCCAGCCCGCCGGGCCCCTGACGCATGGGGCCCATCTCGAACTCGTTGCCGGCGATTTCGCCGAACGCCGCCGCCACCCGCTCTTCGGTGCACGCGACCTCGAAGAATTTGCGACCGAAATCTTCATAGGTCACATAGTTGTGCGTCTGCATAAGTTCATACCGTCTCACGTCTGCTGGTGGATCGACCGCTGATCCGGTGCACGCCGCGCCGAAGGGTGCCCGGTGTCCTCGCCGTCGCGGCGAGAACAAGATCGACCCGATGTAATGGAGGCGGCAAAGGGCCCGCGTCAGCTTTGGCCCGGCAGTAGCGTCGGCTGCAGGCGTGGCCCACCAACCGTCGAAGGTGTAACGCCCTCCGGCCTTGGGTAATTTACGGCCGTGATGCGCTTCCCGAGCCCGCATCGGTCGGCGGTCGGCCGCAGGCCACCACCCCCGGCGTGGTGACGGCACTGCCATGAAGTTGCGCAGAAGCGTCGTCAACGGCAACGGGCTCACCCGGATTCGCCGCGGCCGCGGTTTCTCTTATGTCGATGCCCAGCGCGCGCCGGTCGCCGATCCGGAGATCCTCGCCCGCATCGAATCGCTGGTCATCCCCCCGGCCTGGAAAAAGGTGTGGATCTGCCCGCATCCCAACGGTCACATTCAAGCGGTCGGCACCGACGCCGCGGGGCGCCGCCAATACGTCTACCACTCGCAGTGGCGCACCGAGCGGGACGAGGAGAAGTTCGATCGGGTTCTGCGGCTGGCCAAACGCCTGCCCGACTGGCGCACCCAGGTCCTCACCGATCTCAACGGTCGTGGGCTGCAGCGCGCGCGTGTGCTGGCCATCGCGCAACAGTTGATCGACCGTGGCTACTTCCGCGCCGGCGGCGAGGAGTACGCCGAGGAGAACGGCAGTTATGGTTTGGCAACGCTACTTCGCGAGCATGTTCGCGCGGGCCGTAACAGCGTGGACTTCGACTACCCCGCCAAAAGCGGTGTGCAGCGCACAATTTCACTCGAGGATCCACTGTTGATCAAGGCGGTGCGCTCGCTGCTGCAGGCGGACACCACTATTGAGCGGTTCCTGGTATACCGCACACCTGACGGCTGGTGTGAAGTGCACTCCGACGACCTCAACGACCGGTTCCGCGAACTCGTCGGCAACGAATTCAGCGTCAAAGATCTGCGGACCTGGCATGGCACTGTGCTGGCAGCCGAACATTTCGCGGCCGCCGGGGAGCCGAGCTCGAAAATCGCCCGTCGTCGCGAAGAAGCCGCCGTGATGCGCGCTGTCAGTGAGGAATTGGGCAACACGCCCGCCGTGGCGAAACGGTCTTACGTCGATCCGCGGGTCGTGCTGGCCTACGAACAAGGCGTAACGATCCGCCAAGCCGTCCGCCGCGCCGAACGTGAACGAACACTGTTGGGGCGCCAGCACATGATCGAGAATGCCACCGCACGGCTGATCAAGCGCATCGACAAGGAGCGCGGCTGACAGCTATTCCGGCCGGACTTGCGGCGGGAAGCTCGCCCGGTCGGCAACCGCGTCTCGGTAGGCATGGACCCGGCTCGGGATGGTCGACAGCACAGCGATGGTGCGTCCGCTGCGCCCGTAAGCCGCCACGAAGTGCCACGACTGCGCATCGCCTTCGATCATCTGCAACGTGTCGTAGCCGCGCGGGATCCCCAGCATCTGCAGCTTGACGTCGTACTGGTCCGACCAGAAGTAGGGCACCTCGTCGTAGGCGTCGCCTTGCCCTGGTCCGGCAAGCAGAGTCCGTGCGGCCGCAGCACCCTGGCGTGCGGCGTGGTCCCAGTGCTCGATGCGCAGATGCGTCTCGTAGAGCGGATGCCACCAGCGCGCCACATCCCCGGCGGCCACAATGTTCGTCGCGCCTTGCGCAGCACAGCTGGCATCGCAGAGCACACCGTCGTCAACCTGTAGGCCTGAACCGTCCAACCAGTCGGTGGCCGGTTCAACGCCCAACCCGATGATTACAAGATCGGCCTTGACCTCCGACCCGTCGGTGAGCCGGACAGCCCGCACGTGGCCTTCGCCGACGAACGAGTCGACGCTCACGTTCAGCCGCACATCAACCCCGTGGTGCCGGTGCAGCTCGGCATAGCGCTGCGCCATCTCGTCGCCGAGTGCCGGCAGCAACGGGCCCGCGGCCCGCTCAATAAGGAACACATCCAGACCTAGGGACCGAGACGTCGCGGCGACTTCGGCGCCGATGAATCCACCGCCGACCACCACGACACGAGGGTTCGCGTCCAGCCGCTCCCGAATGGCCAGGCAGTCGTCGACGGTGCGTAGGACGAACACCCCGTCGGGCACCGGACCGCCCGGCCATTGGCGGGGAGTGGCGCCGCTGGCGATGACCAGCCCGTCAAAGCCCAACTCCTGTTCGTGATCGCCATCGCGGACACCTACAGTGCACTTGACGCAGGTCGAGCCCGACAGCCGACGCCCCGCGCAGAACCCGCGCACCGATGTCGAGTTGCGGCGCCAGGTCTACGCCCGCCCGCTGCACCTTGCCGCTGAGCAGTTTCTTCGACAAGGGTGGCCGGTGGTAGGGGGAGTGACGTTCGGCGCCCACGATCGTCAGCGCGCCGTCGTAACCTTGCTTGCGGAGAGTCTCCGCTGCCCTGGTCCCCGCCACGCCGGTACCGACGACAAGCACCTGCTTCAGTTCATGATTCGACGACACGGCGTTACTCCTCGACGCTGATCGCCTGAGTGGGGCATGACACTTCGGACCCCTTGACCTTGTCCCGCAGCTCTTCGCCGGGCTCCTCTTGAAGGACGTAGAGGAAACCGTCGTCTTTCACCTCGAACACCTCAGGGCAAATACTCATGCAGACGCCGTTCCCGTCGCACGTGTCGAAGTCCACAACCACCTTCATTGGAGTCTCCGTCCCTTTCTAGGACCGTTGGCGAAACTTCATGCCTTGGCGATGTCGGTCGAGTCGGACTTCCACCCCGACTTGGCACGCTCCCGAGCTTCCCGGGCGGCCGGCGAATACTCCAGGTAGTCCATCGCCATCTGAGTGGACGCCTCGTGACTGGGATGGTGACCGGGCCGCAGATAGCGGATCGGCACGGTTACCAGCAACTTCCACGGCCCGGGTACCTTGTACTGGCGGGCGGCGCGTAACCAGTCGCGCCACCGCGGTTTAGCGGTGATGGTCGGGTCCTGTCTCATCAGGTACACCACCCCATAAAGCCACCAGCCCACGAACAGCGGCGCGATCATCAGCATGGATGCCGCCCGCAGCAGGTAGTTGCCGCACACGTTCTGGTACACGTCGAACACCAGCGAGCGGTGCTCGATCTCTTCGGCCCCATGCCAGCGCAGCAAGTCGAGCATGAGCGGGTTGGTGCCCGCGTAATCGAGACCCCGGTTCTGCAGCACCCACTGTCCCAGCACCGCGGTGAAGTGTTCCAGCGCGGCCACGTCGGCCAACCGCCGATACAGCCACCACCGCTTCATCGCCGGCGGAAAAACCTTTGGCGGATCACCGAGGGACGCCGACAGCCATCTGCCCAGCCGTTCGGTGTACGCCTTGGTGTCGATGCCCTGCTCGACCAGATGGTCCAGTACCACCTGGTGCGCCCACGCGTGCCAGGACTCCTGCTGGATGAACGGTTTAATCGCCGCCTCCAGCTCCGGGTCGTCGACCAGCGAAGACGCCTCGAGCACGGCCTTGATGAAGTGCCGTTCGCCCTCCGGCAACAGCAGGTGCAGCACATTCATCATGTGTGTGGCGAACGGGTCGTCGGGAACCCAGTGCAGCGGCAGATTCGACCAGTCGAAGCGAACCTGGCGGCGAAACGCCGGGTGTCCGTCGTGTCGTACTTGCACTTCAGGCATTCGGCCACTCCTTCCCTCGTGCGCGTGTGGATGCTACAGGTCACCCAGAACCCGCGCGTGTGGTCCTGGACACATGCCCCTTAGCGTACAGTCGTAAACTGCGAACAATCAAAGGCCTACAGCAGAATCGCAGGTTAGAGCAAGGGAAAAATAGCATCGCGTACACTCGTTCACTGAATAGGACAGCGGGCAGCACAGGGCTGATCAGCCCGAAACTGAATGTGGGTACCTGTCCGTCACCGTTTTCAAACAGGAGTCACCATGGAAGCTGCTGATTCGGAATCATCCGGCGGCGACTCGTGGACGGGCCGCCCCGTGCATCAGGAGCTGCGTCGTGGCACTCGCCCGCTGCTACCGGGCAAAGACCCGTTCTACGTCCCGCCGACGGGATACCAGCGGGCCCGGCCCGGCGAAATCTTGCGTTCCCGCGGCGTCGAGTTGGGGTTTCTTGGTCTCATAAGGCAGCGGTTCACCGCAACCCAGCTGCTGTACCGCAGCACCGACTTGCGGGATCAGCCGGAGGCCGCGGTGACGACCGTGGTGGTGCCGCGGCAGCGTGATCCCCAGCTGCCCTGTCCGGTGGTGTCCTACCAGTGCGCGATCGATGCGGTCGCTGAGCGGTGTTTCCCGTCATATGCGCTACTGCGCGGCGCGAAAGCAGTCGGCTCGCTCGCGCAGCTGGAGCTCTTGCTGATCGCGGCGCTGCTCGCCGAGGGCTGGGCGGTGTCGGTGCCGGACCACGAGGGCTGTCACGGCATGTGGGGAGCACCGTGCGAGCCCGGATACCGCATCCTTGACGGCCTACGGGCCGCCCTGGCCTGCGAGCGCTTGGCACTGTCGCCCTCGGCGCCGGTGGGATTGTGGGGTTACTCCGGCGGTGGTTTCGCCTCGGCCTGGGCTGCCGAGTTGGGCGCCGGATATGCCCCGGAACTCAACATCGTCGGCGCGGTGCTCGGATCACCGGTAGCCGACCCCGGCACAATCGGCCGCCGGCTCAACAACACCTTTTGGGCTGGTCTTCCCGGCCTGGTGATCGCGGCGATGACGCAGATCTACCCGGAGATCGAGCGAATCGTCGAGCAGCACGCGACGCCGGACGGGAAAGCGCTGCTGGCGAAGCTGTCGAAGATGACGACAGCGGCAGCGGTCTTGGGACTGCGATACACCGACATCAACGACTACATGGACCTGACCATGGACGAAATGTGGGAGCTGCCCGAGGTAAAGCACATCCTGGAAGCCATGAAGCTGGGCACCGCCGGACCGACCGCCCCGGTGCTGATCGTGCAGGCCGTCAACGACAAAATCATCGACGTCGCAGCCATCGACGAGCTCGTCGAAACCTACCGGGCGGCAGGCACAGCCGTCACCTATCACCGCGACCGCTTCAGCGAGCACCTGCTGCTGCACACACTGTCCGCACCGATGACGTTGCGCTGGCTGCGCGACCGGTTCGCCGGTCGTCCGGTAAGCGCGCATCGATCGCGCACCGAGTGGCCGACGCTGTTCAACCCCTCGACCTACCGGGGTTTGCTCCGGCTGGCCGCGATCACGACGAAGGTTGCCACCGGGCGCGCTGTCGAGCGTCGCCCGCTGTCGAAATTCGACGAGGGTTGACCCGTCGTGCTCGTCGGGTTTCAGGCGGGCACGGCCGGCCGGGTGAACAGTTCACCCCATTCGTGCCGGGCAGCCGACTGTGCGGTGCTGAAGGTATGCGGCAGCTTTCCCCCGTCCCCGGCGAGACGCACCAGCGCCCATGCCAACGCGAAGACCGGCACCTTGTGTCGTCGTGCCGCCGCGAGTAACTCATCAGACGCCGTCTGCGAGGGGCACCGGCGAAGACCGATGAGAATGCCCCGCGCGGTGTCGAGGATGCGACCACCGTGCAGGCCGGAAGATACCTGGGCCGGAACCCAGTCCGCCGTCGTGCTGCAGTTACCTGATGTCAAGCCATCACGACTTGTGCTGTCGCGGTGGTTGCCCGTCGTTGCCCAGTTGCGCACCGTGCCATGATTTGTGGATCGTCCAGATTATGCCAGAGCGCAGCCGGTATCGGAATTGACCTGTAATCGTCTCGAGATGCGGCAGGCCGGATTTTAGAGGATGTAGAGCATCTCTTGATAGGTCGGCAGCGGCCACAGGTCGTCGGCCACCAAACTTTCCAATATGTCTGCGGCAGTGCGGATTTCGGCCATCGCCGGCAGCAGCTTTGCTTGGGCATGCTTGGCTTCGTCGAGTACTGACTCCCCTGCGTGCTCGGCCAGCGCGGTCTCGAGTTTTGCCAGACCTGCCTGGAGATCGGCGATCGGCCTTGATACCGCCTGCAGCGCAGCGGTATTGGCGGGCATCCCGGCGGCTTTCAGTGCCACGACGTTCTGCGCGAGCTCGGTCTGGTAGCGAAGCGCAGCCGGCAGGATTATCGTCTTGCCGATCTCTCGCGCCAGCTTGGCTTCGACGCCAATAGTCAGCGCGTACTGCTCCAGGCGCACCTCGTAGCGGCTGTGCAGCTCGCGTTCGTTGAATACGCCGTACTTCTCGAAGAGTTCGACCGATTCCCGCTTGATCAGCTCCGGAACCGCGTCCAGGGTGGTCTTGAGGTTCGGCAAGCCGCGCTCGGCCGCCTCGGTGTGCCAGTTCTCCGAGTAACCGTCCCCGTTGAACACCACCGCACCATGTTCAGTGATGACCTCGGTAAGCAGCGTCTGCACTGCCTTGTCGAAGTCCTCACAGTCGGCGACGGCCTGCTCGAGGACTGTTGCCATGTGGTCCAACGAATCCGCCATGATCGTGTTCAACACGATCATCGGCACGGCGACCGTCTGACCGGAGCCCGGTGCCCGGAACTCGAAACGGTTGCCGGTGAACGCAAACGGGCTGGTGCGGTTACGGTCGCCCGGGTCCGTCGGCAGCGGCGGCAGGGTGTCGACACCGATGATCATGGTGCCTTTGCCCTTCGACGAGGTGGCTGCGCCCTTGGCGATCTGCTCGAACACGTCGGCAAGCTGTTCGCCAAGGAATATAGAGATGATTGCCGGCGGGGCCTCGTTGGCGCCCAACCGGTGGTCATTGGTCGCCGAGGCGACCGACACCCGCAGCAGCCCGGCGAACTTGTGTACGGCCCGGATCACCGCCGCGCAAAACACCAGGAACTGAGCGTTCTCGTGTGGGGTGTCACCCGGGACCAGCAGCGAGCCCAGCTCGGCGTTGCCCACCGAGAAGTTGACATGTTTACCCGATCCGTTGACACCCGCGAACGGCTTTTCGTGGAACAGGCATTCCATGCCGTGCTTCTTAGCGATCGTCTTGAAGATCGTCATGAGCAGCTGTTGGTGATCCGAGGCGATGTTGGCCCGCTCGAACATCGGCGCGATCTCGAACTGGCCCGGAGCCACCTCATTGTGCCGCGTCTTGGCAGGAATGCCGAGTTTGAACAGCTCCCGCTCGGTGTCCATCATGAAGCCCAGCACCCGCTCGGGGACAGCGCCGAAGTAGTGGTCGTCGAACTCCTGCCCCTTCGGCGGCCTGGCGCCGAACAGCGTGCGGCCCGCGTTGATCAGGTCCGGACGGGCCAGGAAGAAGTGCCGGTCGATCAGGAAGTACTCCTGCTCCGGGCCGCAGAACGAGACGACACGGTTGAGGTCCTTGTGACCGAACAACTCGAGGATCCGTTCGGCTTGCGCACCCATGGCTTGCTGGCTGCGCAGCAACGGCGTCTTGTAGTCCAGCGCCTCGCCGGTCATCGAGACGAAAATCGTCGGGACGCACAAGGTGTTACCGGCCGGGTTCTCCAGAATGTAGGCCGGACTTGTGACGTCCCACCCGGTGTAACCGCGCGCCTCGAAGGTGCTGCGCAACCCGCCTGACGGGAAACTCGACGCGTCGGGCTCGCCCTGGATGAGGGTCTTGCCTGCGAACTCAGCCAGCGTCTGCCCGTCCGATACCGGCTCGAGGAAGCTGTCGTGCTTTTCGGCGGTCAGGCCCGTCATGGGATAGAAGACGTGGGCGTAATGGGTGGCGCCCCTTTCCATGGCCCAGTCCTTCATGGCCACCGCGACCGCGTCGGCGACGGCAGGGTCGAGCCTGACGCCCTTGTCGATAGTTGCGACCACGGACTTGTACACCGCTTTGGGCAGCCGTGCCTGCATCTCCGCCTTGGTGAAGACGTTCGATCCGAAAACTTCGCCCGGCGCTTCGCCGGGATCGAAGCTGAATGCGGGAGGCTCGTATGCCTCGACACCGATGATTGCCTGCAGCCGTACCGCGTTGCCGCTCAATAGAGTCCCTATCGCCGAGATGCGTCGCATCTGAACAGTTGAATATCGCTCGAACGACACTAGGAACGATTGATGGCCGATTTGTTACGCCACTGTCAACGCCAGAATGCGCCGTGGTCTCGTCGGGTCAGTCTGCCGGGGCGGCGGCTCCACTGATGTGATCGAGCAGATGGCTCAGTAGCGCCTCGGGCGCTTCAATCTGCGGCCAGTGCCCGATGTCGTCGGCGAGCAGCACGACGTCCGCGTCCGGAATGATCTGACGATAGCGGTCGGCCATATGCCGACCGGAGTTCGGATCGGCGGGCCCGTCGATCAGCCGCATGGGGATTGTCGTCTGCCGCATTGCGCGCACCCAGCGGTTGCGGTGCATCACCCGGTCGTCGACGAAACGGCCGACCTTGTGGGTGACCCGCTTGCCGTCGTTGTACTCGAGTATTTCGTTGAAGAGTCTGCGCGTCCGCGGAGAGGGTTTGGTGTTCGGCCCGAACAGCTCGTCGATGGATCGGTCGAGCAGGCGACGGGACAGCAGGGTGCTGCGGAAGCGACTCGCCACCCCGCCCAACGGCGTTTGCGAAAGCAAAATCTGCACCCGTCGCGGCCGGTAGGTTTCGTTGAATAGCCCCCCGTTGAGCCAGGTCAACGACTCGATCCGAAGTGAGCCCTGGGACTGCTGGCCGGTGTCGTGACGGGCCAGCAGCTCTTGGGCGACCGAATCACCGAGGTCGTGGGCGATGACGTGGCAGCTTTGAATTCCAAGCTGTGCCAGCAAGGTTTCATGCATGTCGGCATGGTCGTGCACTGAGTACCCGTACGCGAACGGCTTGTCCGAGAAACCCATGCCGAGCATGTCCGGGGCGATGACGGTGAACCGGCTTGTCAGAACCGGCCAGATCGGTGCCCAGTCCCAGGAGTTGAACGGGTACCCGTGAATCAACAGCACCGATGGTCCACTGCCCTCAACCCGATAGAAGACGTTGAAGCCGAGATAGTCGAAGTAGCGCCCGCCGGCTTTCCACTGTTCGAGTTCGGCATCCATTCGTCAAGCATGCGACAGGCCGGCGCCCCGGTTCGCTGGTTCAAAGAAGTTCGCCCGGCAAGAACTCTGTCGGCAACCGGGGGTGCTGTCGTCAAGCTTTCATGCACTAGGCTCACGGGTCTGGCCGCGTGCCTCCGGACTGCGTACATTCTCAGGGTCGAAATCCGGTCCAACAATCCAGGAAGAAGTCAATGCTCCCCATTGAGGCGACACTTCGTCAAGAATTGCGCGACTGCGCCCTCAAATTACGACAGTTGGCCTACACCGTCCCCAACGGCGTGGGTGAGCACGAGTTTTTGCGGTTATCCGAACGTATGCGGGCGACCGCCGACCGGGTGGTCCGCAAAGGGGCATAGCCGCCGAGATGGACGCCACTCACGAGGTCGACCGACTTGGCCGCTTCGTAGTCGAGGCAAATCTCTCCGACATCGGAGCGTCGCTTCCCACGCTCAAACGCAATGTGCTCGACAGCATTGCCTGCGCCCTGGGGGCGCTTGACGGCGAGCTGATTCCGGCGATCCGAGCACAGGCCGAAGAATTCAGCAGCCGCCCGACGGCGACCCTGATCGGCGGCGGACGCGCTTCGGTGGATCAAGCGGCCTTCTTCAACGCAGCGCTGGTGCGCTACCCCGACCTGCTGGACACCTTTCTCACTCCGGGCGGCCTGTGTCATCCCGCCGACAATTTCGGCGCCATCTTGGCGATGGCCGAACACGTCGGGGCCAGCGGTGCTGGATTCCTGCTCGCCCTGGCCGTCGCCTACGAGGTGCAGTGCCGGTTCAGCGCCCAGGTGCCCGTCATGGCACGCGGACTCAATCACGCACTGCAACTGACCATGTCGGTGGCCGCCGGCGCAGCGAAGTTGCTGAGAGTTCGACGCCGGCCAGACCGCCTCAGCTATCGCCGCATCAGCTGCCGACAACGTGTCGCTGGCCGCCGTACACGCCGAGCCGGTGTCGGCCTGGAAAGGAATCTCCCCCGCGGTCACCGGGATGCGGGCGGTATATACAACGCTGCTGGTCGGCCGCGGAATCTCAGGCCCTCGCTCATTGATCGAGGGACCACACGGACTGGTGCAATTGTTCGATCAGCCCATCGATTTCCGCACTGACGACCGTGCATTGACCTGCGTGGAACAGACGTATCTGAAGAAGTACTGCGCTTTGATTCACGGGCAGAACATCATTGACGCCACTTTGGTCCTTCGTGACGAAAACCAGCTCAGCGGAACCGAAATCGCGCACGTCACACTCGAGGTGTTCGAGGCCGCCTATGACTTCGCCGGCGGCGGACGCTACGGAGACAAAGACCATCCGCACACTAAAGAACAAGCCGACTACAACTTGAAATATCTTGCCGCGGTTGCGTTGCTGGACGGCCAAGTCGGTCCGGAGCAGCTCGAGACGACACGTGTCCGGCGCGACGATGTGCAGAACCTGCTGCACCGCGTCACGGTCGTGGCTACTGCCGACCTCACCGCCGCCTACCCCGGGAAGACTTCGACGCGTGTGCGAATCGAGACACTCGACGGGCGCACCGTCGAGCGGGAACAGTCCGACTTCGAAGGATCCCCCACCCGACCCTTGTCATGGGATCGTGTCGTCGAGAAGTTCCATTGGCTGGCCGAACCTTTCGCCGACGATACCCTGCGGGCGGACATCATCGGCGCAGTCGAGGCGCTCGACGAAATCGCAATCAGCGAGCTTACGGAACGCTTGGGCGCAGTTAGCTCGACGGCGCAACGCCGTCGCGGGCGCGGGCGGCTGTGACCTTCTGGAGCGTGCCGGGGCTGCCGGATGTGGTTGCGACACGGTCACGAACGCATTCCTTTTGATGGCTCACTAAGCCCACGAGCACCACACATCACTATCGTCACATCAGCCGACTGCGGACGCCTTTACGGCACTCCGCTTTGGAAAGAGGTGACATGGCGGCTTTCTGGGAGGTATCGGCCCGAGTCGTATCGGTATCGATGGCTTCGGCGACCGCGATAGGACTCGTCGTCGCGGGCGGTTTGGCGCCGCCGGCGGCTGCCGAACCCTGCTCTGGCCCTGCGGCCAACGCCGCGCCGCCGCCGGGCACGCCAGTGCTGAACTCGCCTTCGTCTTCGGGCCAGCTGCCGACGGGCCGAAGGCCCCGCGGTGCCAACGATCAGGCGCCGCTGCCCAAGCTGGGCCCGCTCCTAAAGGTCCTGATGGACCCGAACACCTATCGGCAGTCCGCGCCGGTGCAACAGCAGGCAGCGGTGATACCGCAGCCCCCACCCGCACCCGGCGCAGGTGGCGCACCGTCTCCCGATGCCGCTCAAGTCGCCCCGAATGCGGTTCCGGCACCGGCGCCGGCTGCCGATCCCGGTGCGGCGATCGCGGGGTCGACCACATCGCTCGCCGAATGGGTCAGCGGACCGAACAGCCCGAACCAGACTTTGGAGCGATTCGGCATTTCCGGTGCTGACCTCGGGATACCCTGGGACAACGGCGATCCGGCCAACCACCAGGTCCTCATGCTCTTCGGCGACACCTACGGCTATTGCGGTGTGCACGGCCACCAGTGGCGGTACAACACACTGTTCCGCAGCCAGAATCGCGACTTGAACAACGGCATCAGCGTAGCGCCCGGGGTCGTAAACGACCGGTACTCCGGTTCACCCCTGTTGGGGCCCAACCTTTCCAAACAGGTCATCAACACGATCAAGAAGGCGCCGTCCGAGACGGGAATCATCCCGACCGCTGGAATCGCTGTCGACCGAACTCAATTCGTCAACTTCATGTCCATCAAGTCTTGGGGCAACAACGGCGAGTGGTCGACGAACTATTCCGGTATTGCGCGATCGATAGACAACGGCCAGACCTGGGCGGTCTATCCGGGAACCATTCGTCCGCCGAGCGGTGGGAACGAGAAGTTTCAGATGGGGGCGTTTACCCGGCCCGGCGACGGCTACGTCTACTCGTTCGGGACGCCGGCCGGACGCGGTGGATCGGCATATCTGGCGCGCGTTCCTGAGGGCTTTCTCCCGGATTTGACCAAGTACCAGTACTGGCATGGCGATGGAAGCGGGTCGTGGGTTCCGGCCAACCCGGCGGCGGCCACGCCGGTTGTTCCCGGTCCGGTAAGTGAAATGTCTGCTCAATACAACGACTACCTCAAGCAATATCTGATGCTGTACTGCAACGGTGCCAACGACGTCGTTGCCAGGACGGCGCCCACACCGCAGGGTCCGTGGAGTCCCGAGCACCTGCTTGTGTCGTCGAGGCAGGTGCCCGGTGGCATCTACGCGCCCTACATTCACCCGTGGTCGTCGGGCAAAGATGTGTATTTCACCTTGTCGCTGTGGTCGGCATACAACGTGATGCTGATGCACACCACGCTGGGATAGCCCCAACGGCCCGCATCGACGCTGCGCGCCCGTTTGCACAGCGAATTCATGGCCAAAATCGGCTGTGGCGCACAGGTTCGCCGCGCCATCCTGGGAAAGAGTGCGAAGGCCATTCAAGTCAGGGCAACCGGCGAAAGGAGGGACAGTCGTGGCTGGCTCACCACCGGAGACGGTAATTGTTCTCCGATCGCACCGACTCTGGGTTGCCGCGCAACAGCGTGCGCGACAGCGCAGCGAGGATATGCGCCGCCACCCGTCATTCGTGGCCCAAAAGCACGCAGCCGCGTCGGGCGGCGAAACCGCCGCTGTCGCTCCCATGCTGCGGCTGTGCCCGAGCCCCGACGCACCGGCGACCTGACCTGTTCGCGCTGCCTCGCCCACTTGACCGCCCGGCGACCGGTAGATTACGGCGATGACCCCTGCCGTCGTGCTCAGCATCACCGTGGTCGCCTCCGTCGCTCTGACCATTTGGCTCACCCAGCGAGGTGGCGGCAGGCGCTGAACGCGGGCCGCCGGGCTCTTTCCGATCCGGCGGACGACGCACCGTCGGGCGTAACTACAGAAAACGCCGATGTTCGGGCTGCACCCGCTGATTCTGCCGTTTGAAGAAACACACGGCCGTATAAGGTTTGAGCTCGTTCACCGCGAAGTTGACCATCTCCCACCCCTGTTCTCCCAGCGCGTTCGCTTTGCGCATCATTTCGTTCAGTGCATCGTCGCCGATCGCATGGAACCAGGTGTACTCCCACTGCGGCGCAGCATCGCTCATCGCGCCACCTTAAAGCAGGAAGCGTGAAGCTTCAGGCGCGGCGGGCGGCTTCTTGGACGAGCTGTACGCGCGAGCTCAGCCCGAGGCGTTTGGTGCTAGCAGCGTCACCGTGCCGTCGGCAAAAGCCCGCCCGTGGGCGTTCTGCGCGCTCGCAGTCGACGGGTGTCACCCTACGGGCGGACCTTGCGGTTTAGCGTCGGTCAATGTGCGCAGAATTGTGGTCAGGTTCCACACCATTGCCGCTGATCGTTTCGATGGCAACGCGTACCGGCGGTGTTCCCAACGTGAACCGAAAACGCGGCGCGGCGCGGTTGGCATCTTCGGAATGGAAACGGAACTGTTTGCCGAGGATCGACAGGCAGATTTCCATCTCGCGCATCGCGTAAGTGCTGCCCAGGCACATCCGGGTGCCTGCCCCGAATGGCAGCCACGCATAGCGATGCTCCGGTGGGCGGTTATGCCGGTCAGGATCGAAGGCTTCTGGATCCGGACCCCAAAATTGAGGGTGTCGGTGGGTGACGTATGGGCTTATCGAGACGGTGCAACCCACCGGCACAGGCACACCGGCAAACTCACGCGCCACTGTCGCCACCCGGCCGATGATCCAGCTTGCCGGATAAAGCCGCAATCCTTCTCGGGCGACGTTTCGGGTGAGCACGCTTGCCGACTCGGGCTGCGTATGTAGCTGCCGTTGCCACCGCAGGTAAAACTCGGGATTTCGAAGAAGCAGTATCCAGGTCCAAGCAAGTGTATTGGCAGTGGTTTCATGTCCGGCAAGCAACAGCGTCAAGATCTGGTGGGCAATTCTCTCCCGGTCGTATCCAGCATCGACCATCGCGACGTAGGCGGGTCTCCGTCTTGTTTCTGGACACCGTTCGATCATGTCGTTGACAACTTGCAGGCATCTTTGTCGGATCGGGGCCATAGCTGACTCGGGCGGCAGCATCTGGCCGCCGGACTGCAAAATCGCCGTCCCGGCGGCCAACGCCTCCTCTAACTCGTCGAGGTCGGTCCACCCCAACGTCACCTCAGCAATCATGCCGAGCGTCAACCGAGTGACCTCTGCGGTGAGATCGACGCGCTCGCCGTGCGCTGCTAAGCGCCTCAGCCGAGCCGCAAGGATATCCGTTTTCTCTACTGCGACCCGGTTGAGACGCTCAAGGTCCTGGGTCGCCGTATTGAGAACCAGTCGCTCGCCTCGATGGCGCTCCGCGGGGGCGGTGAGGACTCCATCGGCAACGTTCGCACGGAAATATCTGTTCGGGCCGGTCTCCTTGGTGTAGTCGCGGCTGGTAAGTACCGTACGGATGTCGTCGGGATGTTTGATCAAGACATTCCAGCCTGGCACGACCGGGATCACGTCGGCCTCCGTGCGCACCCAATGGCTGACAACCTCTTGAACGAGATCCGATGAAGTCGTTTCGCTGATGATCGAATCCTATTCGGCACGGGTCTAAAGGCGGATGCCCAACAGGCTACGCGCGGGAGCTGGCTGGGCACGGAACGAGCGCATCCGCCGAGGTCCCTGTGCTTCTTAACGGCGGCGTTAAAAAGTCTCTGTCGGTACTTGGCCCGACAGACAGCGACGCCGTATCAGTCAACTCACCGACCGACGACTCGCAGTCAGGCGATGCGGTTGATACTTGCCAACTCGTTCGCTAGGTTCTCGCGCGCGACTTCGGCGTCGTAGTGAGCTTGCATGTTGATCCAAAACATATCGCTTAGTCCTAGTGCGCGCGAGAGTCGTAGCGCGGTGTCGGCGCTGATGCCTCGCTTGCCGTGCACAATCTCGTTGATCCGGCGTGCAGGTACATTGATCGCTTTGGCGATCCGGTACTGGGAGATCCTCAGCGGGTTGAGAAACTCGGTCAACAGGATCTCGCCAGGATGGGTGGGTCCGAAGTCTGCCATAGGTTTCTCCTCTCTAGTCGTAGTCAACGAGCTCGACGTGGCCGGCACCGGCGGTGCTCCAGGTGAAGCAGAGCCGCCACCGGTCCTTAACGCGAATGCTGTACTGGCCGGCGCGGTTTCCGCTCAACTTCTCCAGGCGATTGCCAGGTGGTACGCGTAGGTCGTTGATGCTCTCAGCGGCATTGATGAGAACAAGTTTGTGGTAAGTGAGTCCGCTGAGCTCCGGGCTGAGCTTCTTGACGTAGCGGCGGTTCCATATCGCCTCGGTGTCCTTATCCCGGAAGGAGCGGATCACTTGTCAATAATAACGCTAGTCGTTACTAACGTAAGGCGTTACTACCTGGCCCATGCGTCGAGATTTGTCGGGCTGACAGTCTTGACCGAACCACACGACGAATGGGCCGAATCACGCCACTACCTGGGCCTCGACGTCCTCGGCAATTGACTTCCGTTGCAGCGCGATTCAATCATGAACAAGACCAGGTGCAGGAAAGGCGGGCAGCGATGACCACTACTTGGTAAGAATAATTTGCTATGTCACGTTCATTCGACATCTTGACCCAATCGCCCGCTAGCGTTGAACAAATTCATGCGGCGTTCGGCCGCGAGGACTACTGGCTGGCCCGCATTGCGGCCGGCGCCGCCACCACCACTACGCTCGATTCGCTGATCGTCGACGCCGACGGCACGGTGACCGTGCGCGTCACCCAGTACCTGGGCCGCCAGCTACTACCCGGGCCGGTTGCCAAACTCATTCCCGGTGACTTAAAAATCTTGAACTACGAGACGTGGAGACCGGTCGGTAACCGCCAAGTACGCGGGCAGGTCAACATCTCGGTATCGGGCGGATTGGGCTCGGGCCGTGCGGAAACGTGGCTGGCGCCCGCGAGCAACGGCTCGCAACTGCGCTACGCCATGAGAGTAGAGGTCAAAATCCCGTTGTTGGGGAGCAAACTCGAGAAGTCCATCGGAGCCGGTTTAGCTGAGAGCATCCCTGCGGTGCAGCGATTCACCACCACGTGGATCGCCGAAAACACATGACATAGGGCATGAACGCGAGCGCACGCGCCCGGTCATGGTGACTTCCCCGGCTGCGCCTGGAATGCAGACAGCCTGCCGGAATCGCTGAAGGCAACCATCGACGCCGCCGGCGTCATCACAATCCGCTACAACAGCCGCCTACACCACATCGGCCTGGGCAAGCGCCGCACCGGGCACCAAAGTCACCGTGCTCATCGACGACCGTGACACCCGCGTCTTGGACCGCCACACCGGACAACTCATCCGCAAACTACACTCGACCCCACCCGCGACTACCAACCCCGCGGCGTCAAATGCGGAAACAGCCCCAAAAACAGGCGGCAGGTGTAAACCACGTCTCACGACAACCTGTCAACGATGTCCCGAGACATGACATTTGTCGGGCTGACAGGATTTGAACCTGCGACCACTTGACCCCCAGTCAAGTGCGCTACCAAACTGCGCCACAGCCCGGTCGCCGGCTGTCCTCACCGGCGGCAGGTCGAAAGCCTACCGGAGACGGTGCGCTTGGCCCTAGCGCGCTGCTTTCGGTTGTCCACAGTCTGGCGTTCATCCATAGGGGCAGCATTAGGGACGGTCGATGTCACCCGGCGGCGGTATTATTCGAACATGCGTTCTACTGCCGTGGTGGAGTCGTCGGAGGTCACTGCCGCCCTCGACGCACTCGATGCTGCCCTGAGCGCGATCACCCAACTCGACCTGACCACACAGCCGCCCACAGTCCGGCTACAAACCCTGCAGCGCCTCGAAACCGCCCATCGCCGCCAAACCGTCATCAGCCACGACCTGATCCACACCCTGGCCAACGACGACCGCGCCGAACTCGGCGGGCCCGCCCACCACGTCATCGCCGACACCCTCCGCATCACCGGCGCCGAAGCCCGCCGCCGAATGCGCACCGCTGCACAAGTAGTGCCGCGCCTGACACTGACCGGCCAAAATCTGCCCCCCGAATTGCCCGCCACCGCAGTGGCATGGCGCGACGGACGGCTTGATGAGCAGCACCTGCACGTCATCGCAACTTTCATCCGCGACCTTCCCCGGCACACTGCGGCCTCAGTGGCTGACCAGGCCGAGCGCTTCATGGCAAAACATGCGACCACCTTGCGACCCGACCAGCTCGAGAAAGTGGCGCAGCGCTACGCCATTTTGATCAATCCTGATGGCACATTCACCGACACTGATCGCAGACGGCAGCGCGGCTTCACCTGGTCACCTCAACGCCGCGACGGCATGAGCATCGGCCGATTGACCGCCACCCCCGAGTTGCGAGCGCATCTCGATGCATGGCTAGCGCGATTCGCCGCTCCGGGCATGTGCAACCCCGACGACCAAAGCGCCCGCGTCGGCGATCCGCCGAATCCCGACGGGGCCGGCAAAGAGCCGCGCAGCCACGCCCAACGCCAACACGACGCCCTCTACACCCTGGTGCGCAGCCAACTCGGAGGCCCAGCGCTCGGCCACCACAACGGCCTACCCGTCACTGTCATCGTCTCCACCACTTTGACCGAACTGACCAACGCCACCGGCCACGCCGTGACCGCCGCGGGCACCCTGCTGCCTATGCGCGACCTCATCCACCTCGCCGCCCAGGCCTACCACTACCTGGCCGTCTTCGACGACCACCAGCACCGCCCGCTCTACCTCGGCCGCGCCAAACGCCTCGCGTCACCCGATCAGCGGATCGCCCTCTACGCAACCGACCGCGGCTGCAGTTTCCCCGGCTGCGACGTCCCCGGCTACCTGTGCGACGTCCACCACCTCACCGACTGGGCCCACGGCGGCCCCACCAACATCGACAACCTCACCTTCGCCTGCGGCCCCCACCACAAACTCGCCGACCACGGCTGGACCACCCGCAAACAACCCAACGGCCAAACCCAATGGAATCCACCACCACACCAACAACTACCCGCCGGCACCAACAGCTACCACCACCCCGAACGCCTGTTACCCAAAGAGGGCGCCACCTAGCGCCATCCAGCGAGTCATAACGTCAGCAGTCGGTACAAGCCGATAAGGCCAACGACAACGATGATGCCGCGCAACGCATTCGCCGACAGCCGACGGCCGTAGTGGGCACCGAGCCAGCCTCCGATCAGCGAGCCGAAAGCAATGAGACCAGCGACCGGCCAGCTGATCCGGTCGAACGCGACCACGGTATAAGCCAGCGCTGCAACGATATTTACTAACAACGACAAGAGGTTCTTGGCGGCGTTCATTCGCTGTACCGATTCGGGCAGCAACGCACCCATCGCGCCGACCAGCAGAATGCCTTGCGCCGCAGTGAAGTAACCACCGTAGACACCGATAGCGAAGGTAGTTAACACCAGCGCCAACATCCGACCCGGCGACACGTCGTCCGCGGATCGGCCGGCCGCCTCCGCTTTGCATCGTGCCCAATGCTGAATCCACGGACCGACCACCACCAGGATCAGCGCAGCGACCAGCAGCCCCGGAACCACTTGGGTGAACACCTTCTCCGGCAGATGCAGCAGCAGGTAGGAGCCCAGACCGGCACCCATCAACGACGCTGGAATCTGCCAGCGCAACCAGGTTCCTTGGCCACGCAGCTCTCGCCGGTAACCCCAGGTTCCCGAGATGCCGCCTGCCACCAGGCCGACCGCGTTGGACATCGTCGAGGTCACCGGCGGGAAACCCAGCGCGACCAGTGTCGGAAAGGTGATCAGGGTGCCCGACCCCACGATGGAGTTGATGGCGCCCGCGCCGAAGGCGGCAAGCAAAATCAGGGCCGCGTGCGAGAGAGGCACCGGAAGACCTTATCCGGAGCTCAACTGCCCAAAGGTTGAGCAGACCTCAGCGCTTGAAGCGGCGATTCTCTCGCACTCGCACATTGATGCGGATCGGGCTGCCCTCGAAGCCGAAGGTTTCGCGCAGCCGACGCTCCAGAAATCGTCGGTAGCCGGCCTCCAGAAAGCCGTTCGTGAACAACACGAACGTTGGCGGGCGCGCAGTTGCCTGGGTGGCGAACAAGATCCGCGGTTGCTTCCCGCCGCGCACTGGAGGCGGCGTCGCGGCCACCACTTCCTTGATCCAGCTGTTCAACTGCCCGGTGCCGATGCGGGTGTCCCACGACATCAGCGCGTCCTCCAGAGCCGGCACCAGCTTCTGCACCGCCCGGCCGGTTTTGGCGGAGATGTTGACCCGCTGCGCCCATCGCAGCTGCGCAAGCTCGCGGTCGATCTCCCGCTCCAGCAGGTAGCGCCGGTCTTCGTCGACGACATCCCATTTGTTGAACGCCAGCACCAGCGCTCGCCCGGCATCGATCACCATTGCCAATACCCGCTGGTCCTGCTCGGTCAGCTGCGTCGACGCGTCGACCAGGACGATCACCACTTCGGCGGCATCGATCGCGCCGCGCGTGCGCACCGACGCATAGAACTCGTGCCCGCTGGCTTGACCGACCTTGCGGCGCAGACCGGCCGTGTCGACGAAACGCCAAACTGTGCCGTCCAATTCGATCAGCGAGTCCACCGGGTCGACGGTGGTACCGGCGACATCGTGCACCACCGCACGCTCGTCGCCGGCCAGCCGATTCAGTAGTGAACTCTTGCCGACATTGGGCTTACCCACCAGCGCTACCCGCCGCGGACCGCCACCGGTCGACGCTGACTCGGCAACCGCTGGCAGCGCTGCCACTATTTCGTCGAGCAGATCGGCCACACCGCGTCCGTGCATCGCGCTGACGGCATGCGGCTGTCCGAGCCCCAGCGACCACAACGCCGCGGCATCCGCCTCGCCTCGTTCGCCGTCGACTTTGTTGGCGGCCAGAAACACCGGCTTGCCCGAGCGGCGCAAGATGCGTGCGGCAGCTTCGTCGCCGGAGGTGGCGCCCACCACCGCGTCGACCACCAGTATCACCGCGTCGGCAGTGCGCATAGCCACCGACGCCTGTTCGGCAACAAGTTGCTGCAAGCCTTTTGCGTCGGGCTCCCATCCCCCGGTGTCCTGCACAACGAACCGGTGCCCGGTCCACAGCGCGTCATAGGAAACCCGGTCACGGGTGACGCCCGGAACGTCCTGCACCACGGCTTCTCGCCGGCCGAGAATCCGGTTGACCAAGGTCGACTTGCCGACGTTCGGGCGGCCCACCACCGCGACCACCGGCGGCGGCCCGGCAACAGCGTCTTCCTCCGCAGAGCCGAAGCCGGTTACTTGCCAGTCTGTTTCGTCGCTCCATGTGCCGTCCTGGCTCACTGGCTCGCCTTACTTCGCTGCTCGACCAATCCACGCAAGTGAGCGACGACCTCGGCCTCGGTCATTTCGCTGGTATCGAGGACCACTGCATCTTCGGCCGCTCGCAGCGGCGACACCGCCCGCGTCGAATCGAGATGGTCGCGCCGACGGACGTCGGCCAGGACACCCTCGTAGTCGTCGGCCATACCGGCCGCGACGTTCTGGTCGTTGCGTCGCCGTGCCCGAGTCTGCGCCGAAGCGGTCAGAAAAATCTTGACATTCGCGTCGGGCAGCACCACCGTGCCGATATCACGGCCCTCCACCACCATGCCACCCCGGCCGTGCACCATCTCCCGCTGTAACCCGACGAGCCGCTCACGCACCGCTGGCACCGACGATACCGCCGATACCGCCCGGGTGACATCGTCGCCGCGTATCTCCCCCGAAACGTCCTCGCCGCCCAGGAAGTAACGGTCGGAGTCGGGGTCGTAATCAACGGACAGCTGCACCGTCGCGGCGGTTGCCGCGACCGTTGTCTCATCCTCCAGATCGACCCCGGCGCGCAACACCGCCAACGTCACCATCCGATACATCGCGCCGGTGTCGAGATAGCGTGCACCAAGCGTGCGCGCTAGCCCTTGCGACACAGACGACTTCCCGGTTCCGGCTGGGCCGTCGATCGCGACGATGACGCCGCCTTCCTCATTCATAGACCCACCGCTTTGTACAGTTCGCCGACCTCGTTGCGGCCCAAAGCGCGAAGGCTGCCCGGCCGCTGCTTGCCCAGCGACACCGCGCCGATGTCGGTGCGGACCAACTCCTGCACCGGAAAGCCGACAGCCGCCAACAACCGACGGACTATGTGTTTGCGCCCCTCATGCAGCGTCACCCGAACCATCGTCTTGCCCGGAATCGCGTCCACCACAGCGAAATCATCGACAGCAGCAGGCCCGTCATCGAGTTGGATGCCCGCACGCAGTCTCTTGCCCAGCCCGCGCGGGACGGCGCCCGCAACAGTCGCCAGATATGTCTTAGGCACCTGGTAGGACGGATGCATCAGCCGGTGCGCCAATTCGCCGTCGTTGGTCAGCAAGATGAGCCCCTCGGTGTCGGCGTCGAGCCGGCCGACATGAAACAGGTTGTGGTTGCCACGCACCCGGTGTTCGACCACATCGCCGATGCAGGGGCGCCCGCGGTCGTCGGACATCGTCGAATGCATACCGCGCGGCTTGTTCAACGCCAGGTAGACCATCGACTCGTCGAGAACCACCCGGGCGCCGTCAACGTGAATTACCGACGCGCGGGGATCGACTCGGGTGCCCAGCTCCGTCACCAACTGTCCGTCGACTTCAACACGTCCCTCGGCGATCAGCTTCTCGGCAACCCGACGCGACGCAATCCCTGCCTGTGACAACACTTTCTGCAGCCGGACACCATCAGACTCGGTCATCAGCCCTCATCCACATCGAAAGCTGCCATGGGCTGCTGTGGCGCCGGAGCGCCAGTGAGTTTGACGAAACGTGGCTCGGTATCGAGCGTTTCGCTCAAATCATCGATCATGTCGATGTCGGGCAGCAACGGCGCGATGTCCGGCAGATCGGTCAGCGAGGACAAACCCAGCCGCTCCAGAAACAGTTCGGTGGTGGCGAACGTCGTCGCAGCGGTGTCCGGATCGGCACCGGCCTCGGTGATCAGGCCGCGGGCCAGCAGGGTGCGCATGACGGCGTCGACGTTGACCCCGCGCACCGCGCTGACCCGAGCGCGGGTCACCGGCTGGCGGTAGGCCACCACCGCGAGGGTTTCCAGAGCCGCGCGGGTGAGTTTGGACCGGGCGCCGTCCAGCAGCAGCCGCTCCACATAAGGTGCGAAGCGGGCGCGGGTGTACAGGCGCCAACCGCCACCGGCTTCGCGAAGATCGATGCCGCTTTCGCTTGCGGTCAGCGCGTCGGCCAGCGCCCGCAGCTTTGCGGCGACCCGGTACACCGGTTGCTCGGTTGCTGCCGCCAGTGCCTCGCTGGTGACCGGGGTGTCCACTACCAGCAGCAGCGCTTCGAGCACCCGTCCGAGTTCGGCGTCGTCGAGTTCCGCCGGGTCGGGAGGAAATTCCAGACCCAGGTCCAAGTCGGGCATGTCGTCAGTCATGGTTCGTTTCGGAATCGCGCAGTCGGGGCGCGTCTTCACCGGCCGGCCGTTGCCCGGTCCAGGAAATTTGGAGCACACCAAGCGGTTCTGCCTGCTCGAATGCTACCGCGCGCCCTCGATACAACTCGAGCAGCGCTAAAAAGCGTCCGACGATCTCAATCGGCGCCCGGCAGTCGGCGACCAGCTCGGAGAATGACGCCCACTCGCCGGTGCCGCGCGATTCCAGCAGCGTCAACAACTGCGTGGCCTGCTCGGGCACCGACACGACCACTTCGTGCAGGTGGTCGAACTCCACTGCCGGTACCGGCCGCGGCGTAAAGGCGGTCGCGGCGATCTCGGCGAACCGGTCGACGTCGACGCCGAGCATCACCTCCGGCAGCAGCCCAGCGAAGCGCTCCTCCAGCGCGACCGCCCGCGGAAAACTTCGCAGCGCCGCCGCTTCAAGCTCGGCGAACATCTCCGCCACATGCTTGAACGCCCGGTACTGCAGCAGCCGGGCGAACAGTAGGTCGCGAACCTCGAGCAACGCCAGATCGGCGTCGTCATCCACCTGCCCGGCCGGCAGCAGGCGGGCGGCTTTCAGGTCCAGCAACGTCGCCGCGACCACCAGAAACGCCGTGGTCTCTTCGAGCTCCAGCTCGGCTCCGATCGCGCGGGTATAGGCGATGAACTCGTCAGTGACCCGGTGCAGGGCCACCTCGGTGACGTCGAGTCGGTGGGCGAAGATCAATTGCAGCAGCAGGTCGAACGGCCCCTCGAAATTGCTCAGCCGGACCTGAAAGCGGTTCTGCGGCAGCGCTTCCGAGCTCACGTGCCCGTTCACGCACCGAAGCGGTCGATGACCTCGCGGGCCAGCGAACGATAGGCCTGCGCCCCTGCCGACTTCGGCGCCCACGTCGTGATCGGTTCACCGACCACGCTGGTTTCGGGAAATCGCACCGTGCGGCTGATCACCGTATCGAAGACCAGGTCGCCGAACCGCTCCACCACCCGCGACATCACCTCTCGCGAATTCACGGTCCGTGGGTCGTAGCGGGTGATCAGGATGCCGCTGATCTCCAGCTTCGGATTGAGCCGGTCCCGGACCTTGTCGACGGTGTCGGTGAGCAATGCCAGGCCGCGCAGCGCAAAGTACTCGCATTCAGTGGGGATGACCACACCGTCGGCGCAGGCCAACCCGTTGACGGTCAGCAGACCCAGCGACGGCTGGCAATCGACCAGCACGTAGTCGTAACGGTCGAGCACCGGGTACAGCGCGCGAGCCAGGGTCTGTTCGCGGCCCACTTCGTTGACCAATTGAATCTCGGCGGCAGACAGGTCGATGTTGCTGGGCACCAGGTCCATGTCCTTGACGCGGGTGTGCAGCAGCACATCGTCGACCGAGACTCGCGACTCCATCAGCAGGTTGTGCACCGTGCGGTTCAAGTCGTAGTGCGGCACACCCAGGCCCGCCGACAGCGCGCCCTGCGGATCCATGTCGACCAGCAACACCCGCCTGCCGTTCTCGGCCAGCGCGGCACCCAGGTTGATCGTGGACGTGGTTTTGCCGACGCCGCCTTTCTGATTGCACATCGCGACGACCTTGGCCGGACCGTGCGAGGTCCGAGGCTTGGGTTCCGGGATCGCGCGCGACGGCCGTCCGGTCAGGCCGACCTGCGCACCGTCGTCGCCGGCGCGGGTCATGAGCGGCTCGTTGGCGGATGCATGAGCATCCGGTTGCTGACGGACATCGCAGGAAGTCTAACGGCCTCCTATCGTCACCGGGCTATCGTTTGGCTGATGAGTCTCAAGCAGCGGGTGCCGTTCCTGCGGTGGTCGTTTTGGCGGATGGCAACCGGCTCCCGCAACATCACGACTACCGGCCAGATCGGCGACGGACGCGAAGCCGCGGCGGTCGACTACGTGCTGAAGACTGCGAAAGCCGGTGACGTCGACGACGTGCTGGCCGCGATCGACCGGTTCGCCTACGAGAAGTCGATGCTGATCAACGTCGGCGACGAGAAGGGAGCGCTGCTCGACGCCGCCGTGCAACGAGCCGATCCCGAGCTCGCCGTGGAATTGGGCACCTACTGCGGATACAGCGCGCTGCGGATCGCGCGGGCCGCTCCGGCCGCAAAGGTGCTGTCTGTCGAACTCGCCGAAGCCAACGCCGCCAACGCGCGCCGGATCTGGGCGCACGCCGGAGTCGGCGATCGGATCACCTGTGTGGTCGGCACGATCGGCGACGGCGGACGCACCCTTGACGCGCTGGCCGACCAGCACGGCGTTAAGGCCGGCTCGGTGGATTTCGTCTTCGTCGACCACGACAAGAACGCCTATCTGACCGACCTGCAGAGCATCCTGGACCGCGGCTGGCTGCACCGCGGGTCGATCGTTGTCGCCGACAACATCAAACTGCCGGGCGCGCCGAGATACCGCGAATACATGCGTCAGCAGCAGGGCAAGCTGTGGCGCACCACCGAGCACACCGCGCACGCGGAGTACCAGCGTCTGCTGACCGATCTGGTGCTGGAGTCGGAGTATCTGGGCTGAACTCGCACGCTGATGATCACCGCGCGCGCGGGTGCGCGCCGGCCCACACCTCGCGCAGCGCATGCACCGTCACCAGCGTGTAGATCTGTGTGGTCGTCACCGACGCGTGGCCCAACAGTTCCTGCACCACCCGCACGTCAGCGCCGCCGTCGAGCAGGTGGGTGGCGAACGAGTGCCGCAGCATGTGCGGCGACACACCCGAGGTGATGCCGGCGCGCTCGGCTGCGTCCTGCAGGACCTGCCACGCACTCTGACGGGACAACCGACCGCCGCGGGCGTTGAGGAAGATCGCCGGCGTTCCCCGGCCGCGACGCGCCAGCTCCGGACGCCCGCGCACCAAGTAAGCATGGAGCGCTTGCACGGCGGGCCGCCCGATCGGCACCAGCCGCTGCTTGCCGCCCTTGCCGCGCAGCAGCACCGACCGCGCTTCGGTGTCGATGTCGTCAATGTCGAGGCCGACGGCCTCAGAGATCCGCGAGCCGGTGGAGTAGAGCAGCTCCAGCAGCGCCCGGTTCCGCAGTGTCAGCGGGCCGTCGGACGGGCTGTCGCCGCCGGCGCCGGCCAGCAACGCCAGCACCTGTTCGACGGTCAGGCTCTTGGGCAGCCGCCGGCCGGGAGTGGGCGGCTTGATGCCGCGCGCAACGTCGACGACGGCCAGCCCTTCTGCGGTGGCGAACCGGTGCAGACCACGCACGGCGATCAGCGTGCGTGCGGCGGAGACCGCCGACAGCGGAGTGGCGCCGGTGTCGGCATCACCGCGGCGCAGCGCCACCAGGAAGTCGCTGACGTCGTCCTCGCTGACTTCGGCCAGGTCGTCGATGCCGCGCAGCCTCAGGTGCTCGGCGTAGCGACGCAGGTCGCGGCGATACGAGCTCAACGTGTTGGCCGCAACGCCCCGCTCGATCGCCAGGTGGTCGAGGTAGTCCTGCAGCTGCGTCTGCAGCGCTGAATGCAGCGCCGCCGAAGTCACCGGTCGGCCCGGCGGCCGGCGAACGTGACGGGTTTGTCCGTCCATGCGGCGTCCACCGGCCGGGGTTGCGCGACACCCTGGGTCACCACGTAGGCGGCCAGGATCCCGGCGATGGCCAGCGAGTCGACGATTTCGCCGCTGAACACCTGCGCAAGCGCTTCGGCGATCGGTATCCAGTCCAGCGTCATGTCCGCTTCTTCGTCGTGCGCGTCCGGCTGGTCAACCTGCGTGAGGTCGGTGGCCAGATAGACCCGGACCGATTCGTCGCTGAAGCCCGGCGTGGTGTCGAGGTCGATTAGCACCTGCCAGTTCTCGGCCTGCAGACCGGCTTCCTCTTTCAGCTCGCGCGCGGCGGTGAGGTGCGGCGCCTCGCCGTTGACGTCGAGCAAGCCGGCGGGCAACTCCCACAGTCGTCGGCCGAGCGGATGCCGGTACTGGTAAATCATCGGGATGCGCCCGGAGTCGTCCATCGCGAGCACCGCTACCGCGCCGAAGTGCTCGACGACTTCGCGAGCCGCCATCTTGCCGCCGGGCATGCGGACCTGGTCTTTACGAAGCGCGAATATGTTTCCGGTGTAGACAGTTTCCGACGAAACCGTCTCGAAGTCGTGCTCAGCCACGAGCCGCCGGTTCGGCTAGCGGTTGGGCTGCGTACGAGTCGGCGCCACTGCGGATCTCGTTGCCGTTGGGCCGGGTCTCCGGAATTTCCACCGGCAACCGCTCGGCGGCCCTGAAGTCCATGGCGGCGCCGACGAACGCGGCGAACACTGGATGCGGACGGGTGGGCCGGCTCTTCAACTCCGGATGCGCCTGCGTGCCGACGACGAACGGGTGGACGTCCGGCGGGTATTCGACGAACTCCACCAGGTGTCCGTCCGGCGATGTCCCGGAGAACCGCAGGCCGCTCTCGGCGATTTTTTCTCGGTAGGCGTTGTTCACTTCGTAGCGGTGCCGGTGCCGTTCGGAAACCTCGGTCGCCTGGTAGGCCCGGGCAACCACTGAATCTTCTTGCAGCACGGCGGGATAAGCACCGAGCCGCATGGTGCCACCGAGGTCGGCCGCACCGGCGACGATCTCCTGCTGGTCGGCCATGGTGGATATCACCGGGTCAGGGGTGTCCGGTTCGAACTCCGCCGAATTGGCCTCGGTCAAACCCACCGAACGTGCCGCCTCGATGACGATGCACTGCAACCCCAGACACAAGCCGAGCACCGGCAGTCCCCTTGCCCGCGCATAGCGAATGGCGCCGATCTTGCCTTCGATGCCACGGATGCCGAACCCACCCGGGATGAGCACTCCATGCACGTCGTCGAGTACGGCGGCCGCACCGCCGGTGGTTCCGCAGTCATCGGATGGCACCCAGCGCATCTCCACTTTCGCGCGATGCTTGAATCCGCCGGCCCGCAGCGCCTCGGTCACCGACAGATACGCGTCGGACAACTCGATGTACTTGCCGACCAGAGCGATTCGCACCGTTTCCTGCGGCTCGTGCACCCTGCGCAGCAGATCGTCCCACTCGGTCCAATCGACGTCGCGGAACGGCAGGTTGAGCCGGCGCACCACGAACGCGTCGAGTTCCTCACGGTGCAACACCTTCGGAATGTCGTAGATGGAGCGCGCGTCGGGCGTCGAGATGACGCCGTCGACATCGACGTCACACATCAACGCGATCTTGTTTTTCAGCGGTTCGGGCACATCGCGGGCACAGCGCAGAATCAAGGCGTCAGGGGTGATACCGATGCTGCGCAGCGCGGCTACCGAGTGCTGTGTCGGTTTGGTCTTCAGTTCACCCGACGGCGCCAAATACGGCACCAACGACACGTGCAGGAAGAAGACGTTCTCCCGACCGAGGTCGTGGCGCACCTGTCGCGCGGCTTCCAGGAAGGGCTGTGACTCGATATCGCCGACCGTGCCGCCGATTTCGGTGATGACGACGTCCGGGCGGTTTCCGTCGGCGTCGGGGGCAGCCATCGCCAGAATCCGTCGTTTGATCTCGTCGGTGATATGTGGAATCACCTGCACGGTGTCACCGAGGTACTCGCCCCGGCGTTCCTTGGCGATGACGGTCGAATACACCTGCCCGGTGGTGACGTTGGCCGAACCCGGCAGATCGCGGTCGAGGAACCGCTCGTAGTGCCCGACGTCGAGGTCGGTTTCGGCGCCGTCCTCGGTGACGAAGACCTCGCCGTGCTGAAACGGGTTCATGGTGCCGGGGTCGACGTTCAGGTACGGGTCGAGCTTCTGCATCGTCACTTGCAGACCGCGTGCGGTCAGTAGCTGGCCCAGGCTACTGGCGGTCAGTCCTTTGCCGAGCGAGGAAACGACGCCACCGCTGACGAAGAGATGCTTGGTGGCGGTCTGCGGGTGCCTGCGCAAATCGAGCAACCTCCGTGAAGAAGGGCAGGGCTGGCTATTGCTAACAGTGACTGCTAACAGTGACTGCTAACGGTGACGCACTGGGCCTGCCGACCCACGGAAACCCACCCTAACACCGACGGCGCCAGGTCGTCGTTGGCGCGCCGATAGCCTGCTTCAGGGCGCGACGGTCAGCGCGGTGGCGCCATGGCCGACGCCGTACTGACCGGTGTGGCCGCCGCTGATCAGGTCTTGCAGCGCCAGCACCGCGGTGAGCCTGCCCTGCTCGGCGTCGATGTCGTCGACCGTGCTGAGTGTGGGCGTCATGCCGGCATCGGCTCGGGTCACCGCGACCGCACCCGTTCCGCTGGCGGAGCCGTCTCGGCCGGCCAGCACCACAGCGGAGCCGTGCGGTCCGAGCGCGACGGCGAAGCGCGCCACGGTGGCGCCCTGATTGCCGGCACCGTCGCCGAGTCCCCCACCGGTGACGACGACCGCGGCGTTGGCTGCGCCGATGTGCGCATCCGACGGGTAAGTGATGAACCCGGTGTCGCGCAGCGCGGCCAGCACGGTGTCGCGCTGCGAGTCGTCCACGCTCGCGACGGCCGGGTCGCGGTTGATCAGTAACCCGATGCCCAACAGGTCACCGGCTTGCGAGCCCTGGTCCACCAGCTTGGTGCTCAACTGTGCGCCGGCCGGCACGATCGACGAGTTCACCACCGTACGGAGCTTCTCGGCGGAGTTGGCGTCGACGAACTCTTGGGTCAGCGAGACCGTTCCGGTCACCGTACCGTCAGCCTGGCCTATCACCTTGGCCACGGCCGCGACGTCGTCGTCGCGCGCATCTGGGGTGCGGAAGACGACCACGGACTTGCCGGTCAGCGCGTCGTGCACAATGCGCTCAGCCAGCTGCGCGTCGAAATCACCAGCGTTAATCAGTTTTTGGTTCAGCACGTTTTTCTGGTCCGTGAGCGCGTTGATCTGGCTGCGCAGGTCGCGCTTTTCCTCGCGCATGCCGGACAGCAGGCTGTCGGACAGCAATCCGGATCCCAGGATCACCCCGACTGCGAGCGCCAAGAACACGGCGGCCAGCGAGATCGCGTGCTGGCGTGGCGAAATCACCCGGCGGGCCGTTCTAAGTCAGCCAGCCCGGCACGTGCAGCATCAGCCGGTTCCAGTAGCTGACGATCCAGTGCATGACCAGCGCGTCGGTCCGCGAAACCCACAACGCGACGATGACGGCGATCAGCATCGTCAGCACCAGCAGCGCGATCGCCCCGCCGGAGATGCGGTTGCGGTACAGGGTTGCGACCGCCTTGGCGTCGACGAGTTTCTCGCCCACGCGCAGCCGCGTCAGGAAGGTCGACGGGTTGCTCTGCTGGCGGGTCCGGTCGAAGAACGTCTCGATGTTGGCGCTGTGGCCGGCCGTCACCAGCAACGCCGCGCCGTGATGGTCGGCCAGCAGCAACGCCAGGTCGGCGGCCGAGCCCGCGGCCGGAAAGGTCATCGCTCCTACGCCGAGGTCTTGGATGCGTTCCAAGCCGGGCGCGTGGCCGTCGGCGTCGGCGGGCAGCACCACCTGAGCGCCGCACTTGAGGGCATCGGTGCTGATCTGCTCGGGGTCGCCGACGATGATCTGCGGGCGATACCCGGCTTTGCGCAGCACGTCGGCTCCGGTGTCCACCCCGATCATCACCGGCTGGTACTCCTTGATGAACGGCTTGAGCGCCCGCAGATCCTCAGTGGCGGTGGGCTCGTCGGCCACCACCACAACATGGCGGCGGCGCAGGTCGACATCGATATCGGGGATGCCGATACCGTCGATCAGCAGCGGACTTTCACTGCGGATGAACTCAATGGTGTTGCCGGCGAACGCCTCCAGGTGAGCGACCAGTCCGCTCTTGGCTTCCTGCATCAGGTCGGCGATATCGTGGTCGGTGCGCTCGGTGCCCTTGATGAGCCGACGGTCGCCGGCGTAGACGCCGCCGTTGTGCAATCGGACTTTGGCGCCGTCTTTGATTTTCTTGAAAATGTCTGGCCCGGTCTCGTCGATGAGCGCGACTCCGTTGGCCAGCAACACTTCCGGACCCAGGTTGGGGTAGCGGCCTGAGACCGACGGCGAGGCGTTCACGACGGCTGCGATGTCGGCCTCCACCAGCGCGTCGGCGGTGATCCGGTCCAGGTCGAGTACGTCGAGAACCGCGATGTCACCGGGGCAGACCCGTCGCAGCAGCCGGTCGATGTCTCGGTCGACCCGGGCTGTGCCGACGACACCGGGCCGAGAGCCGTTACGCGACAGAAGCGCCGTCATCCTCATGCGGCGATTCTGTCGGCGAAGGGCAGGCGCGGCGAGTAGGCGCGCCGTAACAGCAGCCTCAGAAGTTAAGTTGCGCCACTTTGGTCACACGGTCATGAGACGCCGTCGCCGGCGTTGTGCGCGGTCGCCAGCAGTTCGCGCGCATGCGCACGGGCGCTGTCGGATTCCCCGAGACCGGCCAGCATCCGCGCCAGCTCGGCCACCCGTTCTTCGCCGTCAAGGCGCCGAACCACGCTGGCTCCGCTTCGCCCGGCACTGTCCACCACCAGATGTACGTCGCCGTAAGCCGCCACCTGCGGCAGATGCGTCACGACGATGACCTGGTGGGAGTCCGCCAACCGGGCCAGCCGCCGGCCGATCTGCACCGCCGCCCGGCCACCGACCCCGGCGTCGACTTCGTCGAACACCATGGTGGTGCCCGCCGTCATGTTTGCCGCCAGCACCACCTCCAACGCCAGCATCACCCGCGACAACTCACCACCGGAGGCGCTCTTGGCCAACGGCAGCACCGTCGTGCCGCGGTGTGCGGAGAACCCGAACTCGACGACATCGATGCCGTCGGCGCCGGCATGGGCGAACTCCCCGGAGGGCAACTTCAGCGCGGCGGTGTCGGTGTCGCCGGCTGTCGCCGAATTGGTCGTCACGCTGATGGTGAACTCGGCGTCGGTCATCGCCAAGCCGGTCAATTCCGCGCTGACCGCTTTGGCGAGGCGCTTGGCCGCGGAACTGCGGACTTGGCTCAATTCGGCCGCAGCCCGGGCTAATTCGTCGGCCACCTCTTCGACCCGACGCTCCAGTTTGGTCAGCGCCTCTTCGGAAACGTCGAGTTGCGCCAGCCGGTCGCGGGACTCCCGCGCCCACTGCAACACCCCGTCGATATCCGCGGCGTACTTGCGGGTCAGCGTGCGCAGATCAGCTTGGCGGGCCAGCTTGGCATCCAACGTGCTTGCGTCGGCGGGCAGTTCACTCAAGTAGTCGCCGAGTTCGCGCGCGGTGTCCCCGACCAGGGTCAGCGCCTCAGCCAGCTGATCGGCCAACGCATGCAAACCGGTGTCGTCGGTCGACTCCAGCACCGTCTTCGCCTTGCCCAACGAATCGGTGGCCGAGTGCGGATCGGTCTCGGCGGTGTCTTCCGGCGGGCCGGCTAACGCCGTCCGGGCAGTCGCTGCCGCCTCGCGTACCGCGTCCAGCTCGGAAAGGCGCCGGATCTCAGCGACCAAGTTGTCGTCCTCGCCAGGCTCGGGGCTCACATTGTCGATCTCGTCGAGCCCGAATTTCAGCCGGTCGGCCTCCTGGGTCAGTTCGCGCGCCCGGTGGCGGCGGTCGATCAAGTCGCGCCGCGCCGACTGCCACGCCTCGCGCAGCTTCCGATAGCGCTCGAGACGGGTAACGACCGAGGCGAAGCGGTCCAGAGCGGCGCGTTGTTCATCTGGCCGCATGAGCCGCAGCTGGTCGTTTTGCCCGTGCAGCGTCAGCAGTTTGGTGGTGAATCCGCTGAGCAACTTGGCGGGGACGCTGCGGCCACCCAGGTAAGCCCGCGAGCGTCCGTCGTGGCTCACCGACCGGGATGCGATCACGCTGCCGTCGTCGTCGCGCTCGGCGCCCGAGGTGTCCAGTATCTCGTCGATATGGGTGGCCGCGGTGTTACTGAGATCCGTTGTGGCGAAGCGACCTTCGACGACGGCTCGGTCGGATCCCGACCGGACCCGGGTGGCGTCGGCGCGGGCACCGCCGAGCAGGTGCAGCCCGGTCACCACCATCGTCTTGCCGGTACCGGTCTCACCGGTCAAGACGGTCAGCCCACGGTCGAACTCGGCGGTCGCGCTGCTGATCGCACCGAGCGACTCGATCCGTATCTCCGCCAGCACCGCTTACTGCCCGCGCCAGCCCGCAACGGGTAGCCGGAACTTGCGAACCAGTCGGTCGGTGAACGGCGCGCTGTCCAGTCGCGCCCACTTCACCGGCGTGCCGCAACGCGTCACCTCCAGTCGCCCACCGGCGGGCACCGGCATCTCGCGGCGGCCGTCGCAATACACCACAGCGTCATGTCCGCTGGCCTCGATCTCGATGGCGATCGTCGCGTCGGGGCTGGTCACCATCGGGCGCCCGAACAGCGCGTGGGCGTTGTTGGGCACGACCAGGAGTGCCTCGAGGTCGGGCCACAGCACGGGACCACCCGCGGAAAACGCGTACGCCGTGGACCCGGTCGGCGTGGCCACCAGCACACCGTCGCACCCGAACGTCGACACCGGCCGACCGTCTATCTCCACGACCACGCCGAGCACCCCGAGCCGAGGGCCCTTCTCGAGACTCGCCTCGTTCAGCGCCCAGCCCTGGTGAATGATCTGCCCGTCGGCGCGCACCGCGATGTCCAGCGTCAGGCGGTTCTCGACGCGGTAGTCCCGCGCGACTACGTGCTCGAGCACGGTTTCGATGGCTTCGGCCTCGGCTTCGGCGAGAAACCCGATGCGGCCCAGGTTGACGCCCAGCACCGGTACGTGCGCGTTACGGGCCAGCTCAGCGGCTCGCAGGAATGTCCCGTCGCCGCCGAGCACCAGGACCAGTTCGCACCCCTTAGCTGCATGCGGGCCGGGATCAACGACCTCGATGTCGACGCCCAGCGCCCGCAGGTCATCCGGCGCCAGGTGCAATGGCCCCATGTCCACCGCCTCGGCGGTCAGAATTCGCAGCCCGATTCCGTTGTCGCTGAGAGATTTACCGACGCGACGGGCGACCTCTGTCACCTCGTCGCGACCGATGTGGACAACGAGCAGAACGCTGCGATCAGCGGTCATTGCGGCTCCGCTGCGACATGTCCGGCCACCGCCGCCTGCACCGTGCGCACCAGCCGGTCACCAATTAGACCGCGATCAGTGGCGTGGCGCAGCCACAGGAAGTACTCGACGTTGCCCGCCGGCCCGGATAGCGGGCTTGGGGTCACCGCGACGGTGTGCCAATCGAGCTCTTCGGCGCGGCGGGCAACAGCCAGAACCGATTCGGCCCGCAACACCGGGTCGCGCACCACGCCGCCGGGCCCGACCTGACCTTTGCCCACTTCGAACTGCGGCTTCACCATGGGAACGATATCGGCACTGGGCGACGCGCAACGAGTCAACGCCGGCAGAACCGTGGCCAACGAGATGAACGACAGGTCCGCCACCACGATGTCGACACGACCACCGATCGCGGCCGGCGAGAGGTCACGGACATTGGTGCGCTCGACGACCATTACCCGGGGATCCGACCGCAGCGACCACGCCAGCTGCCCGTAACCCACATCGGCGGCAACGACTTCCCGCGCGCCACGGTCCAGCAAGACCTCGGAGAAACCGCCGGTCGAGGCGCCCGCGTCCAGACAGCGCAGGCCGTCGACGGTGACACCGAAAGCGTCCAGCGCGCCGATGAGTTTGTGCGCTCCGCGCGAAACCCAACTGCGTTCACCGTCATCGGCGACGGAAAGCGTTGCCGTAGGCGCCACAGCGGTGGCCGCCTTGACCGCCGGAATGCCGTTGACCCGGACCTTCCCCGCGCCGATCATTTCCGCTGCCTGCTGGCGTGACCGCGCCAGTCCCCGCCGGACCAACTCTGCGTCGATGCGGGCGCGTCGAGGCACCGCACACTCAACCCTTCTCCGCCGACTCCAGGGCCCGCACCAGCACATCGTGGGCCTCCGAAAGCCGCCCTGCGATCTCATCGATGTCGCTGTCGACAAGCTGGTTCTCGCCGTCGGCAGCGGTGCCAGGTAGCCCGGCGAGCAGGCCGTCGATCTGCGACCGGATGTCGGCAGGGTCGATCATCATGCGCCGCTCCTCCTCATGCTTCGCTCTGCATCGTCGCCGGCGCGGCTCATGCGCGTCCACGCTAGTCGATGTCGAGCAGTGCGCAGCGCTGCAGGGCGCCTCGAGCGGCATCGTCGCCGGCTTCGATGGAAAGGGTCTGCCCGTCCAGATCCGCCTTCCACACCGCATGGGCGACGGCACGGATCACCGAGAGTCCGTCGTGGTCGCCGCTGACGCCGTTGGCGCTGAGGGTCACCGCGGTGTCGCCGACGTCGACGTGCCAGCCAGGCTGTGCGTCAACTGCCAGCTGGTCCGGAGCTTGGTGCAGCGACCGCAGGTCGGCCCCGATGTAGGTGGGCCGCTGAGCCGGCACGGCAAAAATTGCATCGGTTGGGGAGTTGACGCCGGTGAGCACCATCAAGCTGGGCAGGTCGGCGGCGTTGGCACCGGCGATGTCGGTATCCAATCGGTCACCGACCACCAGCGGGGACCGGAAATCTCCTCGGGCCACCGCGTCGTTGAGCAACGTCGGTGCCGGTTTGCCGGCGACCTGCGGTTCGGCGTCGGTCGCCGCTCGCAGCGCCGCAACCATGGCACCGTTACCCGGCAGCAGGCCGCGCTCGGAAGGCAGAGTCCGGTCGATGTTGGCCGCCACCCACAGCGCGCCGGCCCGGATGGCCAGCGCCGCCTCAGCCAACTCGGCCCAGCCGGTGTTTGGCGAATGACCCTGCACCACGGCGGCGGGTTCGTCGTCCCACCGGCGCACCGGGGACAACCCGACCGCCGAGACTTCGTCGGCCAGCGAATCGGTGCCCACGATCAGTACCCGCGAGTCGGGCGGCAACTGGTCGGCCAGCATCCGCGCGGCGGTCTGGGCGCTGGTGACGACATCGTGGCTGCCGGCCGTGAAGCCGAGATCATTGAGATGCTTGGCGACTTGAGCTGCGCTGCGCGACGCGTTGTTGGTGACGAAAAGCGTGCGGCTTTCCACTTGGTCGAGTGCCTGCACTGCACCGTCCGTCGCACTGCTGCCGCGAAACACCGTTCCGTCCAAATCGATCAGCAGGCAATCGTATTGCTGTGCGAGCGTCGTCACCTCAGGCCAGCTCACTGAACCGGTCTTCGGCGTCGGTAACGCCATCGACATCGGCCGCCGCCGACCGCAGAAACCATTGCAGCGCTTCGTCTTTGCGGTCGACCGCCAGCAGTGTCTCGGCGTACGCGTAGAACAACCGCGCGGCGGTGGAGCCGGTACGGGCCGGATCGAGCGCAGGTGTGCTCAAGAGGGTCAGCGCCTGCTCGAACTGTCCGAGATCTGCCCGGGCGCCGGCCGCGACAATGCGCACTTCGTCGGCGTCATCGCCGCTGAGCTGCGCCGCATCCGGTCCTCGGGCGAGCTCGATGGCCCGTTCGGGACGGCCCAGACCGCGTTCACAGTCGGCGATCAACGCCAGCAGCGACGACTTGCTGCCCATCCTGCGGGCTGCGCGTAATTCGGCGAGCGCTTGCGACCAGTCGCCGCAGTAGTAGGCAGCGATCCCGACGGCTTCCCGGACCGCCGCGATCCGTCCAGACCGGGCGCGCGCGGCCCGGGCATGGTTCAGCGCCGCTTCCGGATCGTCTTCGAGCAACCCACCGGCCGCAACGAGGTGGCGGGCCACGGCGTCGGCGGTCATCCGGTCCAAAGTGCTGAGCTCACGCCGGATCTCCGGTGCCAGTTGCCTGGCCTCCACGTCCGGCGGTATCGGCGGTGCAACACGCCTGCCGTCGCCCGTGCCGGTGTCGGGCGGCCCGGTGTGCTGCGGTTGGGCTCTGCGGGCACGACCTGGGCCCGAGCGGGGCAAGTCACGGGAGGCTTGCGGTGCACGCCGCGACCGATCACCGTCTGGCGGCGGCCGGCGCTGCCGGTCTGCGTCGTCAGTGCGTCTGTCGTCGACCACTGCGCTCCCATCCGCCTGGATTCGTTGCCGTGCTGCCGTAGTAAGGATGCCCCGCCGAAAGGATACGTGGGCATCGCAATACTGCACAGTTCGGCAAGAAATAAATGCCATTCATACACGATTTGCTGTCGACTAAATTTGAAAGCAAAAAAGCACCCCTTTTGGTGTGGGGTGCTTTTTTGTGGGTGTTCGGCGGTGTCCTACTTTTCCACCCGGGTGGGTAGTATCATCGGCGCTGGCAGGCTTAGCTTCCGGGTTCGGGATGGGTCCGGGCGTTTCCCTGTCGCTGTGGCCGCCGTAACTTTATTTTTTTGGTTGCCCCCCTTTTGTTGTGTGGGGGTGGTTGGTTTGGTGGCGGGGTGTGGTTGTGGTGTGGTTGCGTTTTTGGTGTGTGTAAGTTTTCGGCCGGTTAGTGCCAGTTGCCTTCGCCCCTTGCGGGGTGTGTAGGTCTGGTCTATTGATCCCGTGGTCTGCGGGGGGCCTTATCCCACTTTTATGGGTGAGAAGCCTGGTCTTGGAGAAGGTTTCCCGCTTAGATGCTTTCAGCGGTTATCCTGGCCGAACGTGGCTATCCAGCGGTGCCCCTGGTGGGACAACTGGTGGACCAGAGGTTCGTCCGTCCCGGTCCTCTCGTACTAGGGACAGGTTTCCTCAAGCTTCTGACGCGCGCGGCGGATAGAGACCGAACTGTCTCACGACGTTCTAAACCCAGCTCGCGTGCCGCTTTAATGGGCGAACAGCCCAACCCTTGGGACCTGCTCCAGCCCCAGGATGCGACGAGCCGACATCGAGGTGCCAAACCATCCCGTCGATATGGACTCTTGGGGAAGATCAGCCTGTTATCCCCGGGGTACCTTTTATCCGTTGAGCGACACCCCTTCCACTCGGGGGTGCCGGATCACTAGTCCCGACTTTCGTCCCTGTTTGACGTGTCAGTCTTACAGTCAAGCTCCCTTGTGCACTTGCACTCAACACCTGATTGCCGTCCAGGTTGAGGGAACCTTTGGGCGCCTCCGTTACTTTTTGGGAGGCAACCGCCCCAGTTAAACTACCCGCCAGGCACTGTCTCTGAACCCGGTTCAGGGTTCGAGGTTAGAGGTCCAATACGGTCAGAGTGGTATTTCAACAATGACTCCACACAAACTGGCGTCTGCGTTTCACAGTCTCCCACCTATCCTACACAAACCGCACCGAACATCAATACCAAGTTGTAGTGAAGGTCCCGGGGTCTTTTCGTCCTGCCGCGCGTAACGAGCATCTTTACTCGTAGTGCAATTTCGCCGAGTCTATGGTTGAGACAGTTGAGAAGTCGTTACGCCATTCGTGCAGGTCGGAACTTACCCGACAAGGAATTTCGCTACCTTAGGATGGTTATAGTTACCACCGCCGTTTACTGGGGCTTAAATTCTCCGCTTCACCCTAAAAGGGTTGACGGGTCCTCTTAACCTTCCAGCACCGGGCAGGCGTCAGTCCGTATACCTCGTCTTGCGACTTCGCACGGACCTGTGTTTTTAGTAAACAGTCGCTTCTCACTGGTTTCTGCGACCCCCTCCCGCTGCCCACCGCAAGGGTGTTGACGGTGTGGAGGTCCCCCTTCTCCCGAAGTTACGGGGGCATTTTGCCGAGTTCCTTAACCATAGTTATCTCGTACGCCTCGGTATTCTCTACCTGACCACCTGTGTCGGTTTGGGGTACGGGCCGTGCGTGAACTCACTAGAGGCTTTTCTTGGCAGCATAGGATCACCGAATTCACCTCAACGGCTATGCATCACCTCTCGGACTTTTAATGAGACCCGGATTTGCCTAGATCTCGTCCTACCGGCTTGCCCCAGCACATCCACTTGGCTGGTACGGCTACCTTCCTGCGTCACCCCATCGCTTGACTACTACCAACCCGGGTCCCACGCAGCCAGTGACCCCCAGCGCCCCGAAGGGAACCGGTCAGCCACCTTTTGGGTGGTTAGCACAGTTGATTCATCACGGGCGCGCACACACGGGTACGGGAATATCAACCCGTTGTCCATCGACTACGCCTGTCGGCCTCGCCTTAGGTCCCGACTCACCCTGGGCGGACTGGCCTGGCCCAGGAACCCTTGGTCTTTCGGCGGGCAAGGTTCTCACTTGCCTTATCGCTACTCATGCCTGCATTCTCACTCCCCACACCTCCACCACACCATCACTAGGTGGCTTCACCGGTGAGGGGACGCTCCCCTACCCAACAATTACTTGTTGCCGCGGCTTCGGCGGTGTACTTGAGCCCCGCTACATTATCGGCGCACAATCACTTGACCAGTGAGCTATTACGCACTCTTTCAAGGATGGCTGCTTCTAAGCCAACCTCCTGGTTGTCTGTGCGACTGCACATCCTTTCCCACTTAGCACACGCTTAGGGGCCTTAGCCGGCGATCTGGGCTGTTTCCCTTTCGACGCACGAAGCTTATCCCCCGCCGTCTCACTGCCGCACTTATCGACTTACCGGCATTCGGAGTTTGGCTGACGTCAGTAACCTAGTAGGGCCCATCGGCCATCCAGTAGCTCTACCTCCGGCAAGAAACATGCGACGCTGCACCTAAATGCATTTCGGGGAGAACCAGCTATCACGGAGTTTGATTGGCCTTTCACCCCTACCCACAACTCATCCCCTCAGTCTTCAACCTAAGTGGGTTCGGGCCTTCACACGGTCTTACCCGCGCTTCACCCTGGCCATGGGTAGATCACTCCGCTTCGGGTCCACAACACACCACTACACCCCGCACAACGGGGATACGCCCTATTCAGACTCGCTTTCGCTGCGGCTACCCCACCCGGGTTAACCTCGCGACATGTCAGTGACTCGCAGGCTCATTCTTCAAAAGGCACGCCATCACCTCACCCCACAGGGAAGGCTCTGACGGCTTGTAGGCGCACGGTTTCAGGTACTCTTTCACTCCCCTCCCGGGGTACTTTTCACCATTCCCTCACGGTACTGATCCGCTATCGGTCATCAGGAAGTATTCAGGCTTACCGGGTGGTCCCGGCAGATTCACAGCAGATTCCACGGGCCCGCTGCTACTCGGGTATCTATGCACAGCAGACAACATGTTTTCACCTACCGGGCTCTCACCGTCTACGGCAGACCATCCCAGGCCACTTCAGCTAACACACTGCTTTCTCACTGCTGCCCTGATCGGCGGACCAGAGAACACAAACCCCACAACACCGCACACACAACCCCCGCCGGGTATCACATGCACACGGTTTAGCCATCCTCCGCGTTCGCTCGCCACTACTAACGGAATCACACTTGTTTTCTTCTCCTACGGGTACTGAGATGTTTCACTTCCCCGCGTTCCCCCCCACCGGCTATACATTCACCAGTGGGTGACACGACATCACTCGTGCCGGGTTACCCCATTCGGACATCCTCGGATCCACGCTCGGTTGACAACTCCCCGAGGCATATCGCAGCCTCCCACGTCCTTCATCGGCCCCTGATGCCAAGGCATCCACCATGCGCCCTAAAACACTTACAACACAAAAACCAAAGAAAAAAACACTAAAACAAACAAGACCACTACTTGACATACATCAAGAACACCCTTGCTTGCTAGATGCTCGCAACCACTATCCACAAATCAAACACCACACCCCACCACCAAGCGAGGCGACAACACACCCGCAAAAAAGGGTGTTGCCTCAGGACCCAACAGTGTGCCGGCGATTCTGCCCCACCCCCACCGCACGACCACAACAGCCACACAGCAGAAAAAGCAGGAAATGTTGTTGTTGCACCCGGTCAGCGCCACTACAGCGGCTGACCCCTAACACGGCTCACACCCCACCAATTGGGATGCGTTTTCGTGGTGCTCCTTAGAAAGGAGGTGATCCAGCCGCACCTTCCGGTACGGCTACCTTGTTACGACTTCGTCCCAATCGCCGATCCCACCTTCGACAGCTCCCCCCACAAGGGTTAGGCCACTGGCTTCGGGTGTTACCGACTTTCATGACGTGACGGGCGGTGTGTACAAGGCCCGGGAACGTATTCACCGCAGCGTTGCTGATCTGCGATTACTAGCGACTCCGACTTCACGGGGTCGAGTTGCAGACCCCGATCCGAACTGAGACCGGCTTTAAAGGATTCGCTTAACCTCACGGCATCGCCGCCCTTTGTACCGGCCATTGTAGCATGTGTGAAGCCCTGGACATAAGGGGCATGATGACTTGACGTCATCCCCACCTTCCTCCGAGTTGACCCCGGCAGTCTCTCACGAGTCCCCGCCATCACGCGCTGGCAACATGAGACAAGGGTTGCGCTCGTTGCGGGACTTAACCCAACATCTCACGACACGAGCTGACGACAGCCATGCACCACCTGCACACAGACCACAAGGGAACTGATATCTCTACCAGCGTCCTGTGCATGTCAAACCCAGGTAAGGTTCTTCGCGTTGCATCGAATTAATCCACATGCTCCGCCGCTTGTGCGGGCCCCCGTCAATTCCTTTGAGTTTTAGCCTTGCGGCCGTACTCCCCAGGCGGGGTACTTAATGCGTTAGCTACGGCACGGATCCCAAGGAAGGAAACCCACACCTAGTACCCACCGTTTACGGCGTGGACTACCAGGGTATCTAATCCTGTTCGCTCCCCACGCTTTCGCTCCTCAGCGTCAGTTACTGCCCAGAGACCCGCCTTCGCCACCGGTGTTCCTCCTGATATCTGCGCATTCCACCGCTACACCAGGAATTCCAGTCTCCCCTGCAGTACTCCAGTCTGCCCGTATCGCCCGCACGCTCACAGTTAAGCCGTGAGATTTCACGAACAACGCGACAAACCACCTACGAGCTCTTTACGCCCAGTAATTCCGGACAACGCTCGCACCCTACGTATTACCGCGGCTGCTGGCACGTAGTTGGCCGGTGCTTCTTCTCCACCTACCGTCAACCCGACAAACACCGAGCCTTCGTCGATGGTGAAAGAGGTTTACAACCCGAAGGCCGTCATCCCCCACGCGGCGTCGCTGCATCAGGCTTGCGCCCATTGTGCAATATTCCCCACTGCTGCCTCCCGTAGGAGTCTGGGCCGTATCTCAGTCCCAGTGTGGCCGGACACCCTCTCAGGCCGGCTACCCGTCGTCGCCTTGGTAGGCCATCACCCCACCAACAAGCTGATAGGCCGCGGGCCCATCCCACACCGCAAAAGCTTTCCACCCCAAAACATGCATCTTGGAGTCCTATCCGGTATTAGACCCAGTTTCCCAAGCTTATCCCGAAGTGCAGGGCAGATCACCCACGTGTTACTCACCCGTTCGCCACTCGAGTACCCCCGAAAGGGCCTTTCCGTTCGACTTGCATGTGTTAAGCACGCCGCCAGCGTTCGTCCTGAGCCAGGATCAAACTCTCCAAACAAAAACCCCTCAACAAAACGAGGCGAATCCACAATCAGAGAAAATCTGACCTAACAAAAAGACACCAAAAACTGGCATCAAAAAACCACACCCACCCAAACGAGAAAACAACAGGCATGGCCAAAAAAACAACAACAAACAAAACCACCAAACACACTATTGAGTTCTCAAACAACACCCCATCCTCGCCCGTGCGGTCAACCCGCGCACATCGGCGCGTCTGACGAAGCGGACAGGCAGAACACCCTGTAAGCCAGAGCAGTTCCCAAAGGATGGTCGTCGCGTCGCGGCCGACCGCTGCGCAACGTCCATAAGTTACGCGAGAGCAAAGTTCGAGTCAAATGCCCTCTAGACGTTGGCTTTCGATCACCGCGCCCGCTTGCCGCTCTCTCGGGGAGTCACCGATCAGGCCGGTCACGCCACCGGCGAGCACGATCGGAAGGTGACCGACGCTCAGGAACCGTCGCAGCGCCAGCAGCCGGGCAACTAGTCGCTGGCTCCCGGCGCGGCCGCCCGCGAGCTGCGCCGATACGCGGACACCTCCGGTCGGCTCGGTAGCCACAGCCGCCAGGGCCGGTCGGCGGCCTGACTGACACCGACCCGGGGCCCGGCCACTCCGGCGACGGTGTCGTTGAGCGTCAGCCGCACCGGACTGCGGCGATCCAACAGGTCGATACCGTTGTCCGTCAAAGCGATGCCCAACGCCGAACACAGGTTGCCGGGTCCGCGGGCAAGGGCCACATCGCGCGCCGACGGGCCCCGCCGTGACCGGGCCAACTCGACACCGGTCTCGATCACTCCGGCCCGCAGCAGCACGGCGGCCGCCGTGCCGTCCGGACCGCACGAGACGTTGGCGCAGACGTGGATCCCGTGACTGCGATAGGTGTAGAGCCGTCCGGCAGGACCGAACATCACCGCATTGCGAGGGCTGCGTCCCCGGAAGGAGTGTGCTGCTGCGTCCGGCCACGGTCCGTCCGGCCCGCCGCCATAAGCCTCGACCTCGACGATGACGGCGCGGACGTCACGACCGCTCAACGTGGCACCGAGTAATCGCTGGGCAGCGGCGAGCGGGTCGACCGCTAATTGATCCGCATTCACCGCACAGATTGTGGCCCCTGGTGATCGCAAGCGCAGCGAAGCTGGGCGCAGCGGGTCACCAGGGCCGGATGCTGGTGACCCGCTGCCTATTGACAGCCCGATACTTCAGGCGGATATTCATCAGATGATGAGTTCATCAGTTGATGAATTATCGCCGGCCGACGCTCCGCCGGTCGTCGAAATCGATCACTTACGTGTCATCCGCGGTAAACGCCTTGCGCTAGTTGACTTTTCTGTCCGAATCGGCCGTGGCGCCATCACCGGGCTGCTCGGACCGTCCGGCTGCGGCAAGACGACGCTGATCCGCTGCATCGTCGGCACCCAAATCGTCACGTCCGGCGCCGTCAGCGTGCTGGGCCGCCCGGCCGGATCAGCCGCTCTACGCCGACGGGTCGGGTACATGCCGCAAGACCCAACCATCTACAACGACCTGCGCATCATCGACAACGTCCGCTACTTTGCATCCCTGTACGGTTTCGACCAGCGCGCCGCCGACGAAGCCATCCAGCGGGTAGGCCTGAGCGACCACTGCACGGCCTATTGCGGCAACCTTTCCGGCGGCCAGCGCACCCGAGTGTCTTTGGCGTGTGCGCTGGTGTGCCGACCGCAGGTGCTGGTGCTCGACGAGCCGACGGTCGGACTCGACCCGGTGCTGCGGGCAGACCTGTGGCAGCAGTTCCACGACCTCTCGCAGGGCGGCACGACGCTGCTGGTGTCCAGCCACGTGATGGACGAAGCCGACAACTGCGGCGACCTTCTGTTGATGCGTGACGGGCAGCTGGTCGCGCACACCACCCCGACCCGACTGCGAGAGGAGACCGGATGCACGTCGCTCGAGGAAGCGTTTCTGTCCATAATCAGACGCAGCACCGCACCCAAAACCGGTTAGCACCGCAGGCGTACACCGCCACCACCGCGCGCATTCTCCGTCAGGTGGCGTCCGACCGCCGCAGCGTCGCAATGATTTTGCTGGTGCCCGTGCTGGTGATCGCGCTGATGTACTTCATGTTCTCCGACGGCCCGCACCGGCCCGGCACTCCGTCGCCGTTCGACAGCGCCTGCCTGATCCTGCTGGGACTCTTCCCGCTGTTCATGATGTTCATCATCACCTCGATCACCATGCAGCGCGAGCGTGCTTCGGGAACGCTGGAGCGGATCTTGACCACTCCACTGCGCCGGCTGGACCTGCTGCTCGCTTACGGCACCGCGTTCTCGTTTGCCGCCGCGCTGCAGGCGTCGTCGGCGTGCGCGGTGTCGTTCTGGCTGTTCGGTCTGCGCACCGCGGGCAGCCCGCTGTGGGTGTTTTTCATCGCGATCATCAACGCGGTGCTGGGCGTCGGGCTGGGTCTGCTGTGCAGTGCGTTCGCTCGCACCGAATTCCAGGCCGTACAGTTCATCCCCCTGGTCATGGTGCCGCAGTTCCTGCTGGCCGGCATCATCACTCCGCGCGCGCTGATGGCGACGTGGCTGCAGTGGATCAGCGACGTCCTGCCCGCCAGTTACGCGTTGGAGGCACTAGAGCAGGTGGCTGTCCACCCGCAGCTGACGGACACCGCAGTGCGCGACATGCTCGTGGTGCTGGGATTCGCGATCGCGGCGCTGTGCCTGGCTGCGGTGACGCTGCGGCGTAAGACGTCGTGATCCGTTGAGCGACGGCGGCGCACGCAAACGACCCGGGCGCCCGCCAGGGGTATCGGATGCCCGGGAGCGGATACTCGAGCAGGCCCGAGCCTTGTTCGCCCGCAACGGGATTCACAAGACGTCGATTCGGGCGGTGGCCGCGGCTGCGGGTGTGGACTCCGCGCTGGTGCACCACTACTACGGCACCAAGGAGAAGTTGTTCGCCGCTGCGGTCCGGATTCCGATCGACCCGAACGACGTCCTCAGCCGGTTGCGCGAAGTGCCGATCAACCGACTCGGCCACGCGCTGCCGTCCCTGCTGCTGCCGCTGTGGGACTCAGAGATCGGTGCGGGCATGACCGCCACCCTGCGCTCTATCCTCGCCGGCTCGGAGGTGAACCTGTTCCGGGCGTTCTTGCAGGAAGTGATCGCCGACGAAGTCGGAACCCGCGTCGACAATCCTGCGGGAAGCGGCGCCATCAGGATCCAGTTCGCCGCGTCACAACTGGTGGGTGTGGCGATGGCGCGCTACGTCATCGGCTTAGAGCCGTTCGCGTCGCTGCCGATCCAGCAGATCGCCGATACGATCGCGCCGAATCTGCAGCGCTACCTCACCGGGGATCTGCCTCACTGGCCCGCGCCATGAGCTGCGCGTGTTCCTGATCGTTCACCTCGACCGCCTCGTCGGCCAGCAGCACCGGAATGCCGTCGTCGATGCGGTAGGCGCGGCGCAACCGCGGGTTGTAAAGCACTCCGCCGCCGCCCTTCTCGACCAGCAGCAGCGGGCCGCGGTCGACCGGGCAGGCCAGAATATTCAATAGCGCTTGGTCGATCATCGCCACGTCCTCACTGCGTGCCCGACAGCTCGGTCAGCACCGCTGGCGTCAGGCGCCGGAATTGGTTGCTCTCGGGGTCGAACCACCAGGCGGTTCGACCCGGCTTCGGAATGCCGGCCGCGCGCAACGCGCTGATGGTGGGTCGGTAGGTCGCGCTCAGCGCGATCTCGGGTACCACGTGCACGATGTCTGGACCCACGCCGATCGGCAGGTCCAAAAACGTTTCGGTCAGATCAGCTGCTGTCACCGTCGCACCGGGCCGCAGTGTCACAGCCGACACCGTCACTGGCCGGCCCCGCAGCGACACCCCGTACGTCGCCGCGAGGTCGACAGCCCGAATCTTGCCCAGCGCATCGGTGATCGGCTCGCAGTAGACGATCCCGCGCTCCGTTCTGACAACCGAGCCGCGCCTGCCCAGCAGCCAAAAGTCGCCGTCGGCGTCGCGACGGAACAGGTATTCGGTGGAGATCCAGGTATCGGCGGGCGCGAACACGCCACGTTTGACCGAGGCGGTCGGGTCGACCGGCCCACGAGGTTTGGCCAGCAGCACACCGACCTGATTGACGTCGGCCACTTGGACGAAACCTTCATCGTTCTCACGGATCAGGTCGTGGTGAGGGTCGTAGGCGCCAAGTTCGATCTGGCCGCCTCCGGGCAGCGGGCGGCCCTTGCTGCCTATCTTGGCGCCGGACACGTTGGCCAGCACCGCCTGCCCGTCGGTGGTGACGAAGAATTCGACGACCTGCGCCGGGGCGAACACATCCGTCACGCGCTGCCACAACCCGGTCGGCATTCCCGAGCCGATGAAAAGCCGCACCGGGTGATTGCCGTGGAACACGAAGGCCGGATCGTCGACGACATCGCGCAGCATCGCCCACGTGTAGGACACGACGGTGACGCCGTACTGGTGCACCTCGGCGAGGAAGCGGTCCGGGCGCAGGCCACGGGACAGCGCGATGCGCGCTCCGCCGACCACCGCGCCCCCGAAGCTGACCAAAAGTCCCGACTCATGATGCAGCGGCGTCAGGCAGTACACGGTGTCGCCGCGCCCCAGCGCCGCAGTCGAGGCGGTTCCGAACGCTGACAATGCCCAGCGGTAATTGGTGATCTGTTTGGCAACCAGCTCGCCACCAGCTGAGGCGAACGCAATGAAGGCGAGGTCTTGCGCGAGACCGGGGTTCGGCCGGTACCACGCCGGCAGCCGGACGGCATCCGGGTCGATCTTCTCCATGTCGATGACGTCGGCGTCTTCGGGCAGGTGCAGATCGCGCGCCTCGCCGCCGCCCAGCACCAGCACCTGGCCGGGCAACTGCCGGGCAGTTTCGAGATTGGTGGGGTCGGTGATGATTTCGCTGACATTGCCCATGCGGGCCGCCGCGGCCAGATCGGTGTCAGGCGCCATCAGAACTGCGATGGCACCCAGGCGGGACAGCGCGGCGATGGCGACCAGCGCACTGGGCCGGGTCTCCATCAGCACACCCACATGCTCGCCCTGGCGCACTCCGACCTCGATCAACCCGCGCACCACGTTGTCGATGCGGCGGTTGACCGCCTCGTAGGTGTGCACGCGCCCGTCGAACAAGAAGAATTCGCCTCTGGGCCCGTCGTGCGCCTGTTCGCCGATGATCCGGCCTAGCGAGATGCGGGTGTGGTCGTTGATCTGACCCAACCGGGTCAGGCGGGGCAGCGTGCGAACGGTCTCCACCGCTATGGTCCGCGCGGATCTGTTGGCCGCGACGACGGCGTCGGCCGCTCCGCGGGCCAATGCCAGCGCCGCCTCGGACGCCTCGACCACACCGTGGGTGACCCGCGAGCGCAGTGCGACACCGCTGTCAGTGTGTTTGGGCGGCTGATCGGCCATCACCTCGACGCCCGCCGGCTTGTCGTGACCGCCGGAGACCCACTGCACCCAATCGACCACCGTCGGCCAGGTCTGGTCTGCCGCCTTGCCCCCGACCACCAAGCCGAAATGGCCTGTACGCAGCCGGTATTCGAAGACCTCGGCGTTCGGCGCGGCTCGCCGGATGCCGCGCACCGAAGCGGGCTGACCGATGTCGTCGACCTCGCCTAAAAAGGCCAGCACCGGGCATTTGATGTCGTTGAGCGTCACCAATTGCTCGTTGATGGCGAAACCGCCGGTCATCATCCGGTTGTGCGCGATGAACTGCTTGAGAAGTTCGGATACCGCCGGGCCCGACCAGGCGATCCAGCCTTCGGATTCGAGGAACCGGCGTTGCTGTTCACGCGGCAGCAGCGCCTCACGGTCATGCAACTGGCGCACGAAGTCGATCCGGGCCTTCGCCGTCTTCAGTGGATCCAGCATTTGAAATCCGGTGCGCGCCAACCAACTGGGGATGTCCAATCGGTTGAAGATGTGATCCGCCATGAAGTTCGCGGCGGCAGCACCAAGATTGGCGGGTATACCCATCGGCAGCGCGGCCAACGTATCCACCGGCGCACCGAAGGTGACGATGCTGGCGACGTTCGCAGAACGCCGGTATGCCGCGCTCTGGTAGCAGAACATTCCGCCCTGTGAGTACCCCGCCAGGTGCACGTCTTGGCCGGTGGCGTCGCACACTGTGTCGACTGCCCGGCTGAGCGCGACCACATGGTCGGCCAGGTTGCGGCGCATCCCGCCCTCAACCTTGTCCGGTGAGCCGAAGTCAATGACCCACGGGTCCAGCCCGGCGCCATGCAGAATCCCGACCGCGCCTTCGTCGCCGGCGACATCCCACATGTTCGCCGACATCATCATCGGGTGCACCATCAGCACCGGCGCACCGGCCGAGGGTTGCCCCGGGCGGCTGTCCGGCGGAAAGTACCTCAGCAGCTTGTACATGGACACGCTCTCGACGATCTGAGTTGGCGAGGGTTTGCTACCGGTCTCCAGTCCACCCAGCCGCAGGACCTCCAGGCCGTTCTGCGCCGTGGCCAACAGACGCTCGACGGGCCGGGTGACCGCCGATAAATTCAGATCCACCGCTGCTCCCTCAACACCCTGCTGCGTTTGCCCTGGCAGCGTTCACATCATGGCATATCTGGTGATGTGCCCCGACGGCTTTGGTGTGGCGCTGGCGATCGCCGCTAGCCTCGACCCGGTGGCGCACCTGCTCGGAGCTCAGGCCATCCATCTGGCGTACCCGACTCAGGTCGTCTTCGAATCGGTGAGCCTGGGCATCGACGAGGGCGCGCGGATCGGCATTGTCGGAAGAAACGGTGACGGCAAGTCCAGTCTGCTGGGACTGCTCACCGGCCGGCTGCACCCGGATTCCGGCCGGGTGACCTGGCGCAGTGGTCTGCGGGTGGGCGAGCTGAGCCAGTCCGATACCCTCGACGCCCGCCGCACCGTGGGATGGACTTTGGTCGGAGATCAGGCCGGACACCAGTGGGCGGCCAACCCGCGGATCCGCGACGTGGTGAGCGGCCTGGTCTCTGACATCGATTGGGACGCAACCATCGCCACCCTCAGCGGTGGCCAGCGCCGACGGGTGCAGCTGGCGGCGTTACTGGTCGGTGACTGGGACGTCGTGGCCCTCGACGAGCCGACCAACCACCTCGACATCGAAGGCATCACCTGGCTGGCCGATCATCTGCGCCAACGATGGAGCCGCAACACCGGCGGGCTGCTGTTGGTGACCCACGACCGTTGGTTTATCGACGAGGTGGTCACCAACACCTGGGAGGTGCACGACGGTGTCGTCGAACCGTTCGACGGCGGCTACGCAGCCTACGTGCTGCAGCGCGTGGAGCGGGACCGGCTGGTGGCCGCAGCAGAGGCCAAGCGGCAGAACTTGATGCGCAAGGAGTTGGCCTGGCTCCGGCGCGGCGCACCGGCGCGCACCGCCAAGCCCAAATTCCGGGTCGACGCCGCCAATCAGCTGATCGCCGAGGTGCCACCGCTGCGCGACACCGTCGAGTTGGCGAAACTGGCGACCACACGGCTCGGCAAGGACGTCATCGATTTGCTCGACGTGTCGGTGTCGTTCGGCGGCCGGCCTGTGCTGCGTGACCTCGAGTGGCGGATCGGCCCGGGCGAACGCACCGGCATCGTGGGGGCTAACGGCGCGGGCAAGTCCAGCCTGCTGGGGTTGATCGCCGGCACCGTCGAGCCCGACAGCGGACGGGTCAAGCGCGGCAAGACGGTGCGGCTGGCGATGCTCGACCAGCAGGGCGACGGACTGGCGCCGATCACCGGCGACCGGGTGGCCGATGTGATCGGCCGGCTGCGGGCCGGCTACCAGGTCGACGGCCGCGAGGTCAGCCCGACGCAACTGCTGGAACGGCTGGGATTCGCCCGCGACCAGCTTGCGGCGCGCGTGGGCGAGCTCTCCGGCGGTCAACGCCGTCGGCTGCAACTGATGCTGACACTGCTGGCCGAACCCAACGTGCTGCTCCTCGACGAACCGACCAACGACGTGGACACCGAGATGCTCGCCGCCACCGAGGACCTGCTCGACTCCTGGCCGGGCACGCTGATCGTCGTCTCACATGACCGGTACTTCCTGGAACGGGTCACCGATCAGCAGTACGCGATCCTCGACCGCCGACTGCGGCATCTGCCCGGCGGGGTCGACGAGTACCTGCGACTGGGCACCGACGGCCGCGCCGGAAGCGCTGTCCGGGCACCCGCGACTGTCCTCAAGCCGCGGACCCTCTCCGGCGCTGAACTCCGAGCCGCGGAAAAGGAGATGACCGCCGTCGAGCGGCGGCTGACGCGGCTGGCCGAACAGATCGCGGCCAAACATGCGCACATCGCCGAGCACGACCAATCCGACCATGTCGGATTGGCGAGGCTGACGCGGGAGTTGCGCGCGCTCGAGGACGAGGTCGACACCATGGAGAACCGGTGGCTGGAAATCTCGGAGCTGGTGGACGGCGGCGACTGAGCGTGCCGACTCGTTCCCGCACAGGCAGCCAGCACTTCTGCACTGAGCCGGCCACGGTGCGCGGTAAGCTCACACAGCTATGTACACCTCTGCGGGGCAGGTCAAGCCATGAGCGAAAGCGGTTCGCGCGCAATTGATATCGCTTCAGGCGTCACCGATCCGTCGGCCGCCGGCTCGTCATTGAGCGGGCTGCAGGATGCGGCAATGGCCAGCGCAGCTGCCGGCGACCTGCACACTGCGGTGCAGCTGGGCTCAGAGCTGCTGACCGTCCTGACCGATACCGCAGGCGAATACCATCCCGACACGCTGATCGTCGCGGTGCTGCTGGCCGGTTGGCGGTTGAACATCGGTGATGTCGGCACTGCGCTGACGACCGTCCGGGAGCTGATCCCCATCACGACGCAGGTGCTGGGTGCTGATCACCCGAGCACGCTGGCGGCTCGCCACACCTTGGCCTGCGGCGACGCTGCCCTCGGGGTGACCCCGGCCGAAGCGCTGCCGGTCTGGGTGGCGCTTTACGGCGACGAGCAGCGGGTCTTCGGACCGGACCACCACTCGACGTTGGGCGCCCGCCACCAGATCGGTGAATTACGAAGACAGCTCGGCGACCGGATCGGCGCCCGCGACGAGCTGGTCGCCTCGGCACACGGCATCCGGCGAACGCTGGGTGATCAGCACCCCGAAAGTCTGGCCGTGCAGCTCACGGCCGCGGTTTGCGTGGGTGAGGCCGGAGACGCCGCCGCGGCGGTGGTCGAATTCGACCGGCTCATCCCGCTGCTGACCGCTGTGCTGGGCTATGACCATCAGCACACACTGCTGGCCCGGCACACCCGGGCGCTGTGGCGGGAGTCCGGCGGCGACGACCTCCTCGAACAGGTCTCCGATTGGGAGGTCCTCGTCGACGACGAGATGCTGGCGCTCGGTGAGCACAATCAGCTGACCGCTACCGGTCGGCAGACCCTGCAAGACCAACGGGCCGCCTGGCAGCAGTTCCTCGACGAGGATGGCGCGGTTACGACCGAAGCATCCTTCGACGGTGACGAGCCCGCCACCAAGAACGCCCATCAGGTCCGTGCCGAGATGGCCGAACTGATGAACGCTGTGGTGCAGGCGAAAAAGCTGGTGGCACAGACCACTAGAGAATCAGGACCGGCGTCCGAAGCGTCCTTGCTGCGCCGCTTCGAGCTGGCCGACCTGCTGCGACGCCGATGTCGCCTCGATGCGGCCCAGACCCGCACCGAAGCGCTCGTCGTCGAGTGCAGTGCCGTCCTTGGCACAGATCATCCGCTTACCCAGGCCGCCAATTCACTGCTGGGAGTGATCAGCCGACCGCAGTCGTGAAGCGGTCAGCCCGGGTTGCAACCGCTGCCGCAGCTGCTCGGTCCTGTCACGCACCAGCTGCAACTGTTCGGCCACCTGAACCGCGGCGGTGCCGCCGCGGGCGTCGCGCGACGACACCGAACCCTCGATGGTCAGCACATCGCGAACCTGTGCGGTCAGCGCCGGGCTGATGGCAGCGAAGTCCTCGTCAGTCAGCTCATCGAGACCGATACCGCGCTGCTCGGCGATACGTACGGCCGCACCCGCCGCTTCATGGGCATGACGGAACGGAACGCCCTGTCGCACAAGCCATTCAGCAATGTCGGTAGCGAGCGTATAACCCGCGGGAGCCAAGGCGGCCATCCGCTCGACGTCGAACGTCACGGTGCTGACCAGCCCCGCCATCGCCGGCAGCAGCAGCTCCAACTGCGCCACCGAGTCGAACACCGGCTCCTTGTCCTCCTGCAGGTCGCGGTTGTAACCCAGCGGCTGCGCTTTCAGCGTCGCCAGCAGACCGGTGAGATTGCCGATCAATCGGCCCGACTTGGCGCGCGCGAGTTCGGCGATGTCGGGGTTCTTCTTCTGCGGCATGATCGAGCTGCCCGTCGACCATGAGTCGTGCAAGCGGACGTAGCCGACTTCGGTCGAGCTCCAGATGATGATGTCCTCGGCCAGTCGGGACAGGTCGACCGCGGTCATCGCGAAGACAAAGGCGGCCTCTGCGGCGAAATCCCGCGCCGCCGTCGCATCCACCGAATTGTCCGCTGCAGCTGCGAAACCCAGCTCGGCGGCGATCGCGTCGGGATCCAGGCCCAGCGAGGAGCCGGCCAGCGCACCCGAACCGTACGGTGACACCGCGGTACGGTCGTCGAAGTCGACGATGCGGTCGACGTCGCGCAGCAACGGGTGGGCGTGCGCGAGCAGGTGATGCGCCAGCAGAATCGGCTGCGCCGACTGCAGATGCGTCTTGCCCGGCATGATGGCGCGCGGGTGGTCGGCGGCCTGACCGGCCAGTGCGTCGACGACGTCGAGGACACCGGCGGCCACCCGACGCACCGCGTCGCGTAACCACATTCGAAGCAGTGTGGCGATCTGGTCGTTGCGCGACCGCCCGGCCCGCAGCCGCCCACCGAGGTCCGGGCCGACCCGCTCGATCAGCCCGCGCTCGAGGGCGCCGTGCACGTCCTCGTCGCCGGCCAGTGGGCCGAAACTGCCGTCGGCGACGTCCTGGGCAAGCCGATTCAGCCCGGCCAGCAGACCGTCCCGCTGTTCGGCGGTGAGCAGCCCGGCGGTAAACAACACCCGGGTGTGCGCGCGTGAGGCGGTGATGTCGTAAGGCGCCAGCACCCAGTCGAATTGAGTGGATCTGCTCAGCGCGGCCAGCGCTTCAGCGGGACCGTCGGTGAACCGCCCGCCCCACAGCGATCCCTCGTTGGTGGTCAAGCGGGCGATTCCCCCGGCTCGACGTGTAAGTCCCGGCGGGCGGCCAGCTTCGACGACAAACCATGCACGTAGACGAACCCGCGGGCGGCGGACTGGTCGAAACTGTCGCCCTCGTCGTACGTGGCGAGGTTGAAGTCGTACAGCGACTGCGAGCTACGGCGGCCGTTGACGGAGACGTGGCCGCCGTGCAGGACCAACCGAATCTCACCGGACACCCACTCCTGGGTCTTGGCAACGAAAGTCTCCAACGCGGTCTTCAGCGGCGAGTACCACAACCCGTCGTAGACCAGCTCAGCCCACCGTTGGTCGGTGTGGCGCTTGAACCGCGCCAACTCCCGTTCCAAGGTGACGTGCTCGAGTTCGGTGTGCGCGGTGATCAGCACCATCGCCCCCGGCGCCTCGTAGATCTCCCGGCTCTTGATTCCCACCAACCGGTCTTCGACGACGTCAAGGCGTCCCACTCCCTGCGCACCGGCGCGCCGATTCAGTTCCTCGATGGCCTGCAGCACCGAAACTTCGCGTCCGTCGATCGACACCGGAACACCGTGGTTGAAGCCGACAATCACCTCGTCGGGACTGCTCCAATTGACGGTAGGGTCTTCGGTATAGGCGTAGACGTCTTTGGTAGGGGCGTTCCAAAGATGTTCCAGGAAGCCGGTTTCCACCGCCCGGCCCCACACGTTCTGGTCAATGGAAAACGGCGACCGTTTGCTGACGTTGATCGGAATGGCGTTCTCTTCGGCGAAGGCGATCGCCTTCTCCCGCGTCCAGGCATAGTCGCGGACCGGCGCCAGCACCTCCAGATCCGGTGCGAGAGAGGCAAAACCGACCTCGAAGCGTACCTGATCGTTGCCTTTGCCGGTGCACCCGTGCGCGACGGTGCTGCCGCCGTGTTCGCGTGCCGCGGCAACGAGGTGCTTGACGATCAGCGGCCGGCTGATCGCGGAGACCAATGGATAGCGATCCATGTAAAGACCGTTGGACAAGATCGTGGGAAGGCAGTAGCCCGCAGCGAACTCGTCACGGGCATCGACGACGACCGCTTCGACCGCGCCGCAGTCCAGCGCGCGCTGGCGCACCACCGCCATGTCCTCGCCGCCCTGACCCAGGTCGATTGCGACGGCGACGACCTCCCGGCCGGTTGCTTTGCCGATCCAGCTGATCGCCACCGAGGTGTCCAGACCGCCGGAGTACGCCAGAATGACGCGTTCGGACATGCAGCTATCTCCTCAGGTCACTTCAGGTTCGCGAGGGCGGTTGCGAGTTCGGCGCCGGTAGTCGGCTCGCGGGCCACCACGAAGATGGTGTCGTCTCCGGCGATGGTGCCGACGACGTAGGGTAGCGCGGCGCGATCAATAGCGCTGGCCAGGTAGTCCGCGGCCCCCGGTGGGGTGCGCAGCACCGCCAGATTGCCGCTGCAGTCGGCGGACACCAGCAGTTCGCTCAGTAACCGCGACAGCCGCGCGGTGCCGCCGGCGACCCCGCGCAGCGGGCTGCCGTCTTCGGGAACCATGTACGCCCCCACCCCGCCGTCGGCGCCGCGCAGCTTCACCGCGCCTAGCTCTTCCAAGTCCCGCGACAACGTGGCCTGTGTGACGTCGATGCCTTCCGCGGCCAACAGTGCGGCCAGTTCACCCTGGCTGCGAACAGCTGCCGATGAGAGGATCGCCACGATGCGTGCCTGCCGGCCGGCTCGGGTGACTTCCGGCACGCTTCTCGAGCCGCTTTGGCTCATAGCGCCGCTCCTCCTCATCGCTTCGCTCTGCATCGTCGGCGGCGCGGGGTCATTGCGACTGCTCCAAAAGCCACACCAGCAGCGCCTTCTGCGCGTGCAGGCGGTTCTCGGCTTCGTCCCACACCACACTGCGCGGCCCGTCCATCACCTCGTCGGTGATCTCGAAGCCACGGTGTGCGGGTAGGCAGTGCAGCACAATAGCTTTCGGATCTGCGAGGGTGAGCAGGGTGGTGTTGACCTGGAACGGCCGGAACGGGCCGACCCGGTCCTGCCCGTCGGCTTCCTGGCCCATCGAGGTCCAAGTGTCGGTCGCCACCACGTCAGCACCGGCGACACCTTCGTGCGGATCGGTCGTCACGGTGACCGACGCCCCGGTGACCGCCGCACGCTGCTCGGCCGCGCTGATCACCGACGGGTCCGGCGGGAATTCCTTCGGTGCAGCGACGGTGACGTGCATGCCGGCGGTGACGCCGCCGAGCAGCAGCGAATGCGCCATGTTGTTGGCGCCGTCGCCGAGGTAGCACATCCGTAGTCCGGTCAGCGATTCCTTGTGCTCGACGATGGTCTGCAGATCGGCCAGCACCTGACACGGGTGGAAGTCGTCCGACAACGCGTTGACCACGGGTACCGTCGCGGCGGCCGCCATCGCGGTCAGCCGGTCCTGTCCGAATGTCCGCCATACGACTGCATCAACGTAGCGCGACAACACTTTCGCGGTGTCGCTCAGCGTCTCGTCTCGACCCAGCTGAGTACTGCGACCGTCGACCACCACGGCGTGCCCACCGAGCTGGGCGATGCCCACCTCGAAGGAGAACCGGGTGCGGGTGGAGTTCTTGTCGAAGATCACCGCGACGCCGCGGGGCCCTTCAAGCGGACGGCAGCCGAACGGGTCCTTCTTCAGGTCGGCAGCCAGCGCCAACACCTGGGCCTGCTCGGTTGGCGACAGATCGTCGTCGCGCAGAAAGTGCCGGGTCATCGCCGGCCGTCCCCGCTGACGACGTCGAGGATGCCCGGCAGTGCGTTGACGAACCCGTCGAGCTGATGCTCGGTGATGATCAGCGGCGGCGCCAACCGAACGACGTCGGCGGCCGGCGCGTTGACCAGGTACCCGGCGTCCCGCGCGGCGGCTTCGATCTCCTTGGCATGCGGAGCGGTCAGCACCACTCCGCACAACAGCCCGCGGCCCCGAACGTGGTCAACGAGCGGATGTCCCAACGCTTCGATGTTGTGCCGCAGCCTTGTTCCGGCAGCTCCGGCGTGCCTGACGAGGTCGTCGTCGGCCAGCACCTGCAACACCGCGAGCGCTGCCGCGGCGCACACCGGATTACCGCCGAAGGTGCTGCCGTGCAGGCCCGGGGTGAACAGGTCGGCCGCGCGGCCCAGCGGCGAGGCAGGCCCCGATCGGCAGCCCGCCGCCGAGCCCCTTGGCCAGCGTCACCACGTCCGGGGTGATGCCGTCGTACTGATGGGCGAAAAAGGTTCCGGTGCGGCCCATCCCGGTCTGCACCTCGTCGAGGACCAGCAGCGCCCCGCGCGTTGCGGTGATCTCGCGCGCGGCGACGAGGTAGCCGTCCGGTGGGACCACGACGCCGGACTCCCCCATGATCGGTTCCAAGAACACCGCCGCGGTGTCGTCGCTCACGGCGCCGGCCAGCGCGTCGACGTCGCCGTAAGGCACATGGCTGATCTCACCGGGCAGCGGCGCGAACGGCGCCTGCTTGGCCGGTTGACCGGTCAGCGCCAGGGCACCCATGGTGCGACCGTGAAAACCTTCCTTCGCGGCAACCAATTTGGTGCGACCGGTCAGTCGGGACAACTTGAACGCCACCTCGTTGGCCTCGGCGCCAGAGTTGCAGAAGAACACCCGGGCTTGCACGTCGGCGCCCAATAGGGCGATCAGCGCTTCAGCCAGCGCGATGCCCGGTTCGGTGGCGTACAGGTTGGAGGTGTGGCCCAGCGTCGACAGCTGCCGGGTGACCGCGTCGATGATCGCAGGATGGCGGTGGCCGAGGACGTTCACTGCGATGCCGCCGAGCAGGTCCAGGTAGAGGTTGCCGTCGGCGTCGGTGACCACCACGCCTTCGCCACCGGCCAAGGCCAGCGGCGGAGTGCCGTAGTTGTTCATCATCACGTTCGACCACCGCTGCTGCAGTGACTCGGTGTTCGCGGTTACCCGGGTCACGGTCCGACCACCTTGGTGCCGGTGCCGGCGTTGGTGAACAACTCGACGAGCACGCAATGTTCGACGCGGCCGTCAATGACGTGCGCGCTGGGCACGCCACCCGACACCGCGCGCAGACACGCCTCGATCTTCGGAATCATGCCGGTTTCCAGCGTCGGCAAGAGCTGGGCCAACGTGTCGGTGTCGATTTCGCTGATCAGCGAATCTCTTGCCGGCCAGCGCGTGTACAGGCCCTCGACGTCGGTGAGCATCAGCAATTTCTCGGCGCGCAGCGCTTCGGCCAGCGCGGCGGCGGCGGTATCGGCGTTGATGTTGTGCACCACACCATCGATGTCGGGCGCGAGTGTCGACACTACCGGAATGCGCCGCGCCGCAATGAGGTCGAGCACCGCCGCGGTGTTGACTTCGTCGACGTCGCCGACCAGGCCGATGTCGGTTGTCACCCCGTCGACGGTGACACTGCGCCGCACGGCGGTGAACAATTGCGCATCTTCGCCGGTGATCCCGACCGCGTAGGGTCCGTGCGCGTTGATCAGATTCACCAGCTCCCGGCCCACCTGGCCGAACAGCACCATGCGTGCGACGTCGAGCACTTCTGGTGTGGTGACCCGCAAACCGCCTTTGAAGTCGCCGGGGATGTTCAGCCGCTGCAGCATCGCACTGATCTGCGGTCCTCCGCCGTGCACCACCACGGGATGGATGCCGCAGTTACGCAGGAAAGCCATGTCGGCGGCGAACGCGCACCGTAGGACGTCGTCGGTCATCGCGTTGCCGCCGTATTTGATGACGACGATCTTGCCGTGCAGCTGCTTGAGCCAGGGCAGCGCTTCGGCCAGCACCTGCGCTTTGAGGTGGGTGGGTAAAACGGAGGCAGCGGTCATGACCGCCGCCGACGATGCAGAGCGTAGCGATGAGGAGGAGGCGGCGAGGTCATGACCGCCGCCGACGATGCAGAGCGTAGCGATGAGGAGGAGGCGGCGAGGTCATGACCGCCGCCGACGATGCAGAGCGTAGCGATGAGGAGGAGGCGGCGAGATCATGAACTGTATGCCGAATTCTCTTCGACGTAGCCGTGGGACAGGTCGGTGGTCCGGATGCTGGCCCGGCCCTCGGCAAGACCGAGGTCTACCACGAGTTGGATGTCGGCGCCCGACAGGTCCACCTCGCGTGCGCCCGGCACTGCGGCGCCGCCGGCGAACACGTCGAACCCGTTGAATGACACAGTCATTCGATCAGGGTTCAAACAGACGGGTGCCATGCCGACCGCGGCGAGCACCCGCCCCCAGTTGGGATCCGATCCGAACAGCGCGGTTTTGACCAAGCTGTCCCGGGCGACGACGCGAGCAGCATTGACAGCGTCGTCGTCGGTGACGGCTCCGGTCACCGTCACGGTGATGCGTTTGGTGACGCCTTCGGCGTCGGCCTGCAACTGCGCGCAGAGATCGTCACACACCTGCAACACCGCATCGTCGAGATCGGATTGGCTGGGCGTGACCTCGCTGGCTCCGGACGCGAGCAGCAGCACGGTGTCGTTGGTGGAGCAACACCCGTCGACGTCGAGCCGGTCGAACGTCAGCGCAGTGGCGCGGCTAAGCGCGGTCTGCAGTGCGTCCGCCCCGACGACCGCGTCGGTGGTCAGCACGCACAGCATGGTAGCCAGCGAAGGCGCCAGCATGCCGGCTCCTTTGGCCATCCCGCCGACCGTCCAACGGTTCGGGTGATGCAGCGCAACCTGTTTGAGCACGGTGTCGGTGGTCATGATCGCCTGGGCGGCGTTCGCTCCCCCGGTCAGCCCGCCGGCCATCTCGTGCACCACCTCACCGACTCCGGCGAGAACCTTGTCCATCGGCAACCGGTCACCGATCAGCCCGGTGGAGCACACTGCGACCTCGATGGCGCCGGTCTCGGTGCCCCACTCCGACAACGCGGCCGCCACCGCTTCCGCGGTAACGTGCGTGTCCTGAAAGCCCGCCGGCCCGGTGCAGGCGTTCGCGCCGCCGGAATTCAGGATCACCGCGCGCAGCCGGCCGGTGGTCAACACCTGCTGGGTCCAGAGCACCGGCGCGGCCTTGATCTGGTTGCGGGTGAACACTCCGGCGGCCGCGTGATCCGGACCCTCGTTGAAGACCAGCGCAAGATCGGGTTTGCCGGTCGCCTTGATTCCGGCGGCCACCCCCGCGGCACGAAAGCCGGCCGGGGCGGTGACCCCCTGGCCGCGCAGCAGCCGCACCTCTTGCGCCACGCCTGTCACGGCGCCACTCCGACCACCGAAAGACCTTCGTTCTCAGGCCAGTTCAGCGCCAGATTCATCGACTGCACCGCGGCACCGCCGGTGCCCTTTACCAGGTTGTCGATAGCGGCGATCGCGATGAACATCTCGGCGTCCTCATCCACTGCGACGGCCACGTGGGCGGCGTTGCTGCCGATCACCGCGCCGGTGCGGGGCAGTTGCCCGTCCGGCAGCAGATGCACGAAGCGCTCAGCGTCGTAGTGCTTTTCGTACGCGGCGCGCAGCTGCGACAGCGGTGATCGGGTGCGCGCGCTGCAGGTGGCCAGAATGCCCCGCGAGGTCGGGATCAATACCGGGGTGAACGACACTGTGACGTTGCGGTCGGTCACCGCTTCCAGGCCCTGCTTGATCTCCGGGGTGTGCCGGTGCGCGCCGGCGACGTTGTAGGCCCGCGCCGACCCGATCATCTCGGAGCCGAGCAGCTCGGGTTTGACGGTGCGACCCGCCCCGGACGCGCCGCTGACGGCGACCACGCTGACTGCGGGCTCCACGAGGTCTTCGGCGATCGCGGGCAGCAGCGCCAGCAGCGCCGCAGTTGGGTAGCAACCGGGCACCGCGATCCGCCGCGCGCCCACGAGCCGCTCGCGCGCACCGGGCAGCTCCGGCAGCCCGTACGGCCAGCTCCCGGCGTGCGGTGAACCGTAGAACCTTTCCCAAGCCGCGGGATCGATCAACCGGAAGTCGGCTCCGCAGTCCACGATCACCGTGTCCGCACCGAGTTGCCCAGACAGCTCTGCGGAATGTCCGTGCGGCAGCGCAAGGAACACAACGTCGTGATCGTCGAGCACCGCAGCATCGGTCGGCTGCAGAACCCGTTGAGCCAGCGGCACCAAATGCGGGTGAAGCTCGCCCAATGTGCTGCCGGCGTTGCCGGCCGCGGTGAGGGCGCCGATGCTGAGCCGGCCGTCGGCGTAGGCCGGGTGCCCGAGCAGGAGCCGCAGGATCTCACCCCCGGCGTAGCCGCTGGCGCCGGCCACCGCTACCGTCGTCATACCACCTATACTTGCATGAATATGCAGTGGGTTGCAAACTCATGCTGGGCAGCCGGCCGAACGTCGACTTGTGGGGGCGGTTCTGGCTCGATAGTTAGCCGGTCCGACTTAGGGGTCGGGTGATCATTGAAGGTGGGCGACGAGTGTGCCGTGTTCGCCGAATAGTTCGGCGGTCCAGCACTCGAGAAGAGCGGTGTTGTCGGTGTCGTCGGGGTGAAAGCCGCGCTTGTTGTAGGCACGGAGCCGGTGGCGGACGGCGCGGGACAGGAACGGCGAATGCTTCAGCGCCGCGAGACTGCGGATCAGCGGTACCGGGTGGTAGGCGGCGGGGTCACCAAGCAGGGACGCGAGGGAGTAGCCGACGGCGTTCGCGGTGAAGCTGATCATGATGGCGCGCATCGCCCAGATGCGTCGGCGTTCGGTGCCCCCAGCGCTTTGGTAGACGTCGAAGGCGACCGAGCGGTGTTCGGATTCCTCGATCGCATGCCAGAGCAGCATCGAGCGCACCTCGGTGGATCCGAGTAACGCTTGGGCCGTCTCGTCGTCGAGCAGCGTCTCGGCCAATACCGCAGTGAAGTGCTCGAGCGCGGCGGTGATCGCCAGGCAAGTCAGCGGCGACAACCACCGCTCGTATATCGACACGGTGCGGCGCACCGCCCGCTCTCCCCGGTCGGTGGGGTAGCCCATCTGGTGGAGCCGCTCGTTAAGGGCGCGGTGCTCGCGACCGTGGGTGACTTCCTGGCCGATGAATCCCTGGACCCGGGATTTCAGCTCGGGGTCGGTGACCCCGTCGGCGAAGCGTCGTACCGAACGGACAAAGAAGTCTTCCCCTTCGGGAAACGTCGCCGAAAGATACGCGACGAGGTGGCTCATGACCAGGTCACCGTCGACGAAGTGCCGGTCAAGTGCCCCAGTGGGGTACTCGAAGTGGATTCGGCGGGCGCGCACGACTGGTTTAGCGGTGCCAGTGGCGTTCATGGGACTCCTCAAGGGGTTCGGTTGCGACGGACTGGTGAGGCGACGGTGGTGCTTTCCCCTGCACGGCACGCCCGGACGGTGCTGGACAGCATCGCCCACGCCACGGTGTGTCGCATGAATTAATGATACATATCGAGTATTATTGTTTCAGTGGCGGGTAGGACACAGGAAACGGGGAGGCGATGGTGCAGAAGAATCTGCTGACTCGGACGTTGGAGCGATACGGGTCGGCCGATCCTGGCGACCGCACGTCGCAGAGGATTGTCGAGGCCGCCTTGCGCCAGTTCGAGTTGTTTGGCATCACCCGGTCCACGGTCGAGCAGATCACCCGCCGCGCCGGACTCTCCCGGGTGACGCTGTATCGGCGGTTCCCCGGCAAGCGCCAACTCATTGAGGCCGTGATGATGCGCAAGCTCACCGCGTTCCTCGACGACCTCGAGCAACAAATCGCCACCTACTCGAACACCGAGGAAAAACTCACCGAAGGCTTCGTATTCGCCCTCGGGGCCTTGCGCGACGACGTGCTGCTGAGTCGGCTCCTGGAAACTGAGCCCGAAACCTTCGTCCCCTACCTCACCGTGCAGGGTGCTCCCGTCCTGCAAGCGGCTGCGGACTTCTTGGCGATCCACTTAGCCCAGGACCTCGACGATGACCGCGCCGGCACCGAGCTCCTGACGGTTGCCGACCTGACCGTGCGTCTGATGATGTCGTTCGTACTCACCCCGCACACCGTCGTCGACCTCGACGACCCGCAGACCGCCCGCGACTACGCTCAGCGCTACCTCGCACCGATCTTGATCGGGCGCCTCCCGCCGCCCCACCTCCCGGAATCAGACTTGTCCGTAACGGACAATCAGAACTGACGCGATCACTGGATCGCCTCCGAAACGGAGACCGCCTTCCTCACCACGGAGCTATTCGCGCGGGATCGGGAGTTGGCGTCGTCACCGCGTCCTCGACTAGCGCCAGCAGCTCTGGCAGTGAGCGCCCCAGTCGATCCAGCCGGCACACCACCACCGTGTCGCCGTCGGCTGCTATGACGGCGAGTTCGGTCAGCGCCGGCCGATGCGTTAGCAGCCCTGAGGCGGTATCGGTCCAATACGTTTCGCCGCAACAGATCGCCGGGCATCAATTGCCCATCGGCGCTTTGATCGGCCGTCGAAACCCGCGCGTACCCCAGCAGTTCTCCCATGCCACAGACTCTCCCCTGCCCCGCCGAACGTCGACTTGTGGGGGCGGTTCCCGCTCACGCGCCCGCCAACTCGACGCTCGAACGGTCAATCAGCCGCGCAGAACGGCGCCGACGCGTTCGGCGGCGCAGCGCACGGCAGCGTCGCGGGCCGCGCTGGCGTCGTCTTCGGTCAGCGTGCGGTCGGCGGCGCGGAAGCGCAGCGCGAACGTCAGCGACTTACGACCGTCGCCCACCTGAGGACCGGTGTACACGTCGAACAGCCGGACATCCTCGAGCAGGTCGCCGGCGCCGGCGCGAACGGCGTCCTCGACCGCCTGCGCCGGCGCCTCGGCATCGACCACCAGGTTGACGTCTTGGAACACCGCCGGGAACGGCGACACCCTGGGTGCGGGCAGCTTTTCCCGGATCGGGATGGCGTCGAGGTCCAGCTCAACCGCACAGGTGCCCGCGGGCAGGCCGGAGCGTTCGATCACCGCCGGATGCAGCTGGCCGGCATGACCGACTGTGACGTCGCCGATCAGCACCTCCGCGCAGCGGCCAGGATGCCAGGGCAGGTATTGAGCGGCCCGCAGGCTCAGCTCGATGCCGGCAGCCCGCGCGATCGTCTGCACGGCGTCGAACGCGTCGGCGGCTTCGGCGGACCGGCCCGGACCCCAGGGACCGCGCGGTTCCCGCAGTCCGGTCAGAACCACCGCGACATGCTCGGGTTGGTGCGGCAACGACGAGTTCAGCGTCGCGATCTCGGTGTCGGTGGGACGGCGGTGCACCGGGATCAGGTCGACGCCCCGAGTGGCGTCGGTGCGCTGAACCACTTGTGCGACGGCGAACAGCGCGACGTCGACGATGCCGCGGGACACGTTGAGACTCAACGCTTCCAGCAGTGCAGGCAACAGCGTGGTGGCCAAGTCCGGGCGGTCGGCCTCCAACGGGTTGAGCACGTGGGTCGTTGCGCGCCGCGGGTCGCCATCGGATAGCCCCCACCGATCGAAAACGCCTGCGGGCAGGAACGGGGTGGGAAGAACCTCGACATAGCCGGACAGCGCCAGCGCCTTGCCGATCGCCCGTCGCCGCTGCTGTAACGCGCTGAGCCCGCGGCCGGCCGGCGCCGACGGCAGCACTGACGGAATGGCTTCCAGTCCCTCCAGCCGCAGCACCTCTTCGGCCAGGTCGGCCGGTTGCTGCAGGTCGGGACGCCAACTCGGCGGTATCACGGTGAGCGCGCCGGCGTCGTCGGCCACCACGGCGCCGATCTGCGTCAGGCGGCGGACCGTGGTGCCCGGCCGGTAGTGCACCCCGGCGATGCGGTCCGGCAGATCGGCTGCGATGCGGATCGGCGGCTGCGACCAATCCTCCCGCGGCGGATCGCCGCGCCAATCGGTCAGCGCCGGAGATACCGTCCCGCCGGCGATGTCGGCCAGCAGGGCCGCGCAACGGTTCAACGCGACCACCGAGACGGCCGGGTCGACGGCTCGTTCGTAACGGCGGGCGGCCTCGCTGGGCAGGTGCAGCCGGCGCAGGGTGCGTGACACCGCGGCAGGGTCCCAGACAGCGGCTTCCAGCAGTACGTCGGTGGAGTCGTCGCGCATCTCGGTGCTCCCGGAGCCCATGACGCCGCCGATGGCCGCGGTGCCGACATCGTCGACGATCAGCACGTCGGCGGGGTCAAGGTGACGCTCGACGTCGTCGAGGGTCAGCACGGTCTCACCGGGCCGGGCGAACCGGACATCGAGCCCGCCGCTGATCCGGTTGCGGTCGTGGGCGTGCATCGGATGGCCCAGTTCGAGCATCACGTAGTTCGTCGCGTCGACGGCCGGCGAGATGGACCGGATGCCGGACAGCAGCAGCCGGCGCTGCAGCCACCAGGGTGACACCGCGGCCGGGTCGAGGCCGGTAACCGAGCGCAGCGCGAATCGGTGCACCCCGGTGCCGGGTTGCACCGTCAGCGGCCAGGCCTGCCCGTCGGCCGGCAACGCCGGCACCACATCGCTGGCGGCCGGGTCGGTGAAGTCCAGATCGAATGCGCAGGCCATCTCGCGGGCCAGTCCGCGAATCGACATGCAGTAGCCGCGGTCGGGAGTGATGGCGAGGTGGAACACCACGTCGTCGAATCCCAGCACCTTGGCCGCGTCGGCCCCTGGCTCGGCGGTACCCGGAGCCAGCACAAGGATGCCGGATTGCTCGGCGCCGAAACCGAGCTCGGCCGCCGAGCAGATCATCCCGTCAGAGACCCGACCGTAGGTCTTGCGCGCCGTGATCGCGAAGTCGCCGGGCAGCGTCGTCCCGGGCAGTGCCACAACAACGAGGTCACCGGCAACGAAGTTCGTTGCGCCGCACACAATGTGACGTACCTCATGTTCTCCGACGTCGACTTGGCACGATCGAATGGGCTTCTTGAACTCCGTGAGCTCCTCGATGGCGTTGACTCGTCCGACGGTCAGCGGGCCGGTGACCGGCCCGAGGTTGATCACCTCTTCCACTTCGTGGCCGATGCGCAGTAACGCCTCTTCGAGGTCGCGTGCGGACACGTCCCAGCCCGGAGAGCCGGCGTTGACGACTTCCCGCAGCCAGCTGTAGGGGACGCGCATCAGGCGCCCGCCCCGAACGGCAGCGAGAACCGGACATCGCCTTCGACCATTTCGCGCATGTCGGAGATGCCGTTGCGGAACTGCAGCGTGCGTTCCAGGCCCATCCCGAACGCGAAACCGGAGTACTCGTCGGGGTCGATTCCGGCGGCGCGCAACACATTCGGGTTGACCATCCCGCAGCCGCCCCACTCCACCCAGCCGGGTCCGCCCTTTTTGTTGACGAACCAGACGTCGACCTCGGCGGAAGGTTCGGTGAACGGGAAGAAGTGCGGCCGGATCCTGGTGCGCGCCGCGGGGCCGAACTCAGCGCGCGCGAAAGCGTCCAGTGTGCCCCGCAGATGCGCCATGGACAGATTCCGGTCCACCGCCAAACCCTCAACCTGATGGAAGACGGGCGTATGGGTGGCGTCGAGCTCATCGGTACGGAAGGTGCGGCCTATCGAGATGACGTAGACCGGCAGCTGCCGCTCCAGCAAGGTGCGGACCTGCACCGGCGAGGTGTGGGTACGCAGCAACTGCCGGGAGCCGTCCGGCGCGATGTAGAACGTGTCCTGCTCGCTGCGGGCGGGGTGGTCCGGGGGGAAATTCAACGCGTCGAAGTTGAACTGCTCGCTTTCCACTTCAGGGCCCTCGACGAGTTCCCAGCCCATCGCCACGAATGTGTCGGCGATGTGCTCGCCGAGCAGCGTGATCGGATGCCGCGCGCCGACCGGTTGGCGGGTCGACGGCAGCGTCACGTCGACCCTTTCCGCCACCAGAACCGCCGCGTCGCGTTCGGCCCGCAGCGTCGCCAGTCGCTGGTCGTATTCGCGCTGCGCCTGGGAGCGGGCGAGATTGACGCGCCGCCCGGCGTCCGCCCGGTCTTCGCTGGGCAGCTTCGCCAGGGCCTGGCGCGCCAGCGCCAGTGCCGAGCGGTCACCGAGGTGTTCGGTTTTAGCTCGCGCCAGCGCGCCGAGGTCGTCGGCGAGCCCGAAGGCGCGCCGGGCGGCGTCGAGTGTCTCGGTCAAAGCGTCCGGTGACAGCAGCGTCGAGTCGACGGGTTGATCACCCACGCGGCGACACTCTCCTTGCTGACGGTCAGGTCCTGGAGCTCTACGCAGAGCCGGCACATCCCGTCGCGCGCCGCAGGATCGCCGGCGGGGATGTGCACGGCCCAAAAGTTATCGGCGTGAGCCTCGGACTTGCGTCGAGGTTAGCCCATGCCCGGTGCTGTTCGGGCGCAGGCACAACGTGGCTGGATCGCCGAGCGGTTCAGCCGGTCATCGCCGGCTCGGGAGCGGACTCGGTTGGTGTCTGCGGCATTCGGCGCCGGGCGCGCAGCCGGGCGACTCCGTCGGCTGTCAACGCACCTAACGGGCCGGCAACGGCCGCGACGAGGGAGGCCCAACCAGTGTGAGCCAGCAGCAGGAAACCGAAGCCGGCCGAGCCCATCAACAGCAGGTAGCGCACGGGCGTCCAGTAGACCGGTTTGCGGAGTCGGGTAGCGATCAACATGCCCAGCACCAACGCCACGCTATGACCGGCATCGGTGAAATCATCACCCACCGCTACCGCCGCTGCCGCAATCGCCAGCCACCAGCCGATCCACGCCGGGCGCCAGCGCGCCGGAATCGCAGCGGTCAGGGCGCCCAGCACCGCGACGGCGCCGTAGCTCATTCCGACATCGCTGGCGCGAGTGATCGAGAGAGGCAACCAGCCCATCTTGATCGCCGCCACCAATCCCGCCGCCACCAGCAGGGTGGCACCAATGTGACCGATGAGAAACACCGTGGCGACCCGACCGCTGCGCCACAGCAGTTCAGCCAGTGCAAGCAGACAGATCAGCCACGGCAACCAGAGGTAGAACGGTCCGGCGTCGTTGACGAACGCACTGCCGAGCAACGTTCCCAACCGGCCGTGCGACAGATTGTGCAGATTCGTGCTCATGTGGCGGATGACGTCGGCACGCACGCGGGGACCGAGGATGACCAGCGTGGTGCTGACCGCAGCCAGAACCACGCCGTAACCCAGCGTTACGCGCACCCGTGCCAGGGCAGCGACAACCGGCGCGAACCGCGTAAACGGCGAAGAGGAAAAAGACATCGCCACCTACTATGCCCGCGGCCCGGCGTCTGCGGCTTTGTCGGCAACTGTCAGTTCCCTACGAGTGTGCAGACGGTAGATGGCCATGTCGGTGGGTATCCCTGCCGGTTTTCCACCAAAAAGCGGCCGGTGCGCACGCTTGGCGACCACCCCGAGTCTGTCCAGATCCGCCTGCGAGATCTTGTCCAAACTCGCGCTGGAGACCATGATTCCCCCCTTGGTGGCTCGTTCCATCACCCGAGCAGCGATGTTCACGTCGACGCCGAGCCAGTCGGCCGCCAAGCGCTGCGGCCTCCCAGTATGGATTCCGACCCGCATTCGGGGTGTATAGCCATCCACATCCACCGAGTGCAGTGCCTCTTTGCCCGCGCAGGCAGCGCGCACCGCGACGAACGGTTCGTCGAACACGGCCATTATTCCGTCGCCCATCCGTTTGACGATGCTTCCCCCGGAATCCAGCAACGGCGGTTCGACGACGCGGGCGACGCGCCGCAGCAGCGTGAGAGCCGCATCGTCGCCGGCTTTCAACGACCACTCCGAGAAGTTGACCAAGTCGGTGAAGACCAGCGTCATCTCGGCGTTAGCCGGCTGCCGCGAGACCTTCTCGGTCAACGCCTGCCATACCTGCAGAGCGCCCAAACTGACCTCGCGGGAGGCCGCATCCTGAATGCCCAGCAACCGGCTCGCCGCTCGAGCGGCGGCACGCGGGCCGCCGTCTCCAGCGGTGGACAACGGATCACCAAAGTCGGGATCCCCGGGCAGCACCCGGCGGGCCCGGCGCAGCATTTCAACGACGGCGGGGCTGTGGTTCTTGGTGCGCAGCCATTGCACCGGCGATCGCCGTTGCGAGTCATAAGGGGCCGGCGCGGTCGCCACTTGCTCGGGCTCGCCGGACGCCGGATCGGGCCCGAGTTCCACCCGGTCGAGGATAGGTCTTCGACGTCGGCGCGGGCAATGACAACAGCCGTGGGTTGCGCCACGCCACACAAGAAGCGGCTGGTCACGACAACCCAGCGGAGGTGACTAAAAACTTCGTTGGTCGGCTGGCCGGTTCAGCGCGCGGGCGCTTTGGTAGAGGCAGATCGCCGCCGCCGCGGCCACGTTGAGGCTTTCTGCCCCGCCGTACATCGGGATGTGCACCCGATGGTCGGCCGCTGCGGCGACCGCGGCGGGCAGCCCGTGCGATTCCGGTCCGAACAACCACGCCGTGGGCCGGCTCAGCAGCGACTCGGCATCACCGAGAGCCATCTCGCCGTCGACTGCGGTGGCCAGCACCTGCAGCCCGGCGGCGCGCAGGTCATCGAGCACGGTCCTGGCCTCGGCCGCCACAATGACCGGGATGGAGAAAATGCTGCCCGCCGACGCACGCAGGCACTTGCCGTTGTAGGGGTCGACGCTGCTGCCGCCGAAAATCACCGCGGCGGCGCCCATCGCGTCGGCGATGCGAATTAAGGTGCCGGCGTTGCCCGGCTCGCTGATCTCCACCGCGGCCGCGATCAGCTTCGGCGCGGTGGCCAGCACGTCCGCCAGCGCCATCAGCGGCGGTTCACACACGGCGACCAGGCCAACCGGAGTGACGGTATCCGACAGCGCCTTGGCGGCGCGTTCGGTCACCAGATGCACCGGCGCCCGCAGCGTGGCGATCAGCTCCGCGTAGCGCTGTGCGGTGGCTTCGGTGACGAAGACGTCTCGGACCAGTCCCCGCGCCGATGCCGCCCGGACCAGGTTGGGTCCTTCGGCGAGGAAGCGCTCGGTGCGGCGGCGTGCGACGTGACGGTGCAGCTTGACCGCTGCGACCACCCGGGCCGAGCGTTCAGTGAGCACGCGGCACGAAACCCGGCCGGGCTATTCAGGCAGCCTCGCCCGACGGCGCGTTCACATCGTCGGGCAACGCCGCCCGGGCGACCTCGACCAGCGCAGTGAAGGCGGCCGGGTCGGTGACCGCGATGTCGGCCAGATTCTTGCGGTCGACTTCGACGCCGGCGGCTTTGAGGCCCTGGATCAGCCGGTTGTAGGTGATGTCGTTGGCGCGGGCTGCGGCGTTGATCCGCGAAATCCACAACTTGCGGAATTCACCCTTGCGGGCCCGGCGGTCACGGAACGCGTAGTTCAATGAATGCAGTTGCTGCTCTTTGGCTTTGCGGTAGAGCCGGGACCGCTGGCCGCGATAGCCTTTCGAAGCCTTCAGGACGGTGCGCCGCTTCTTCTGCGCGTTGACTGCCCGCTTCACGCGTGCCATGGCTGTTCCTATCTGGTTCGGACGTTCAGTGGTTGTGCCGACTGCGCACAGCCGGAGCTCTGTTAAGGCTTTCGAAAAAGCGGGTCAGCCGTTCAGCAGTTTCTTGACCCGCTTGGTGTCGTTGGCTGACACGCCGGTCCGCCCTTCCAGCCGCCGGGTGCGGGTGGTCGACTTGTGCTCGAACAGATGCCTGCGGTTGGCGTGCTCACGCATGATCTTTCCGGTGGCGGTGCGCCGGAACCGTTTCGAGGCTCCGCTGTGGGTCTTGGCTTTCGGCATGTTTCCTCAGTTCTGCTGTCAGGTCGTTCTTGTTTCGTTCTCAATGTGGGCAGCCGGCCCGGCGTCGACGGCGCTTCCGTCTGCTTGCTGCGCTGCCCGGGCGCGGGTTTTCGCGCCGCGGTGCGGCGCCAAGACCATCGTCATGTTGCGTCCGTCCTGTTTGGCTGACGTCTCGACGAATCCGTAGTCGGCGACGTCGGCGCCCAGGCGCTGCAGCAGTCGGTAGCCCAGTTCGGGGCGGGACTGCTCGCGTCCGCGGAACATGATCGTGACCTTGACCTTCGACCCCGCCTCCAGGAAGCGGACCACGTGGCCCTTCTTGGTCTCGTAGTCGTGGTCGTCGATCTTGGGTCGCAGCTTCTGTTCTTTGACGACGGTCTGCTGCTGGTTCTTGCGAGACTCGCGCGCCTTTTGCGCCGCCTCGTACTTGTACTTGCCGTAGTCCATGATCTTGCAGACCGGCGGTCTGGCGTTGGGCGCGACTTCGACAAGGTCGAGATCGGCGTCCGCGGCGACGCGCAGGGCATCCTCGATACGAACGATGCCTACCTGCTCGCCTCCTGGCCCGATCAATCGAACTTCAGGTACGCGGATGCGCTCGTTGACGCGGGTCTCAGTGCTGATGGGGCCTCCCTGGTCGTGGATTGTCTTCTCATTGCGACCGGCCTCGGCTCGTCGGGATGCAGGGGTGGAAACGCCACGCCACCAGCAAAAAGGCCCTGCAAGAGCAGGGCCCGAATGCCGACCGGTCGCGGCTGGAGCCGCCTGCGTCATCCGCAGAACGAGCACCGCCAGGTGCCCGTGACCGGACCGCTGAGCCGTCCGGAGATCGTTCTTGGCAAATCTCAGAGGCCAACGGTGGGAGTGGGACTCCACTTGCTGTCCCAAGCTTCGCCGGGACGGTCGCAAACAGCAGTCTAGCAGTCACGACGCTGATTCCCGGCACCGTATCGCGCTGACACCACAACACTGTCCGACTTCGTGAACAGGTCCCAGTTTGAAGGAATATCCTCTCGCCGTGACAGTCATCGCGAGTCGCTCGAGGTCCGCCTCCCGATTTCACTGGGTCCCGCCGGCGGCCGGTTGGACGGTCGGCATCATCGCCACCCTGTCGCTGATTGCCAGCGTGTCGCCGGTGGTGCGGTGGCTGATCAAGGTTCCGCGGGAGTTCATCAACGACTACCTGTTCAACTTTCCGGACACCAGCTTTGCGTGGTCGTTCGTGCTGGCACTGCTCGCCGGGGCGTTGACCGCCCGCAAACGGATCGGCTGGTGGGTGTTGGTGCTCAACCTGGTCCTTGCTGTCGTCCTGAACGTCCAGGGGCTGGCCGGCGACGACGAATCAGCGCTGGAAACCTCCGGCGACACCATCGGCCTGACGCTGCACCTGGCGGCGCTTCTCATCCTGGGCTTGGCCTACCGGGAATTCTGGGCCAAAGTCCGGCGCGGGGCCCTCTACAAGGCGGCCGGCGCGCTGCTGGCCGGTTGGGCGATCGGCATCGGGCTGTCCTGGGGGCTGGTCGAGCTTTTCCCCCGTACCCTGCAGCGCGCCGACCGGCTGCCGTACGTGGTGAATCGGGTGATCGGCTTCGCCGTCGCCGACCCGGACTTCTTCGAGGGCAAGCCGTCGGTCGTGCTCAATGCGGTCTTCGGCCTCTTGGGCGCGCTGGCGTTGATGGCCGCAGCGATCGTGTTGTTCCGGTCGCAGCAGGCCGATAACGCGCTGACCGGCGAGGACGAATCGGCGATCCGTGGGCTGCTCGAGTTGTACGGCAAGAACGACTCGCTGGGCTACTTCGCCACCCGCCGGGACAAGTCGGTGGTCTTCGCGCCCAGCGGGCGAGCTGCCATCACTTACCGGGTCGAGGTCGGTGTCTGCTTGGCCAGCGGCGACCCGCTGGGCGACCCGAGAGCGTGGCCTGCGGTCATCGACGCCTGGCTGGACTTGTGCCAGACGTACGGCTGGACGCCGGGCGTCATGGGCGCCAGCTCACACGGTGCCAAGGCTTTCCGGGAGTCCGGGCTGAATGCCCTGGAGCTGGGTGACGAAGCGATCCTCTACACCGCCGCGTTCAAGCTGTCCGGGCCGGAGATGCGCGGGGTGCGCCAGGCGGTCACCCGGGCGCGGCGGGCCGGCCTGACGGTTCGGGTCCGTCGGCACGGCGAGATCGACGCCGCGGAGATGGCGCAGGTGATCACCCGCGCGGACGCCTGGCGGGACTCCGAATCCGAGCGCGGATTCTCGATGGCGCTGGGCCGGCTCGGTGACCTGGCGGATGCGGAATGCCTGCTGGTCGAGGCGGTCGACCCTGACCGGCAGGTAGTCGCCATGCTGTCGCTGGTGCCTTGGGGGCACAGCGGCGTGTCGCTGGACCTGATGCGCCGTTCCCCGCAGTCGCCCAACGGCACCATCGAGCTGATGGTTAGCGAGCTCGCGCTGACCGGTGAGCGTCGGGGCATTGGCCGTATCTCGCTGAACTTCGCCATGTTCCGGTCAGCCTTCGCTCAGGGCGCTGCGCTTGGTGCCGGTCCGGTCGCCCGGTTGTGGCGCGGTTTCCTGGTGTTCTTCTCACGCTGGTGGCAGCTGGAGACGCTGTACCGGTCGAATGTGAAGTACCAGCCGGAGTGGGTGCCCCGGTATACCTGCTACGAGGAAGCCCGGATGATCCCCCGCGTGGGCGTTGCCTCAGCGTTCGCTGAGGGCTTCCTCGTACTGCCGTTCGTCCGCCGCCACAAGCAGCACACCGGGCATCATCCGTCGGTGCCGGCGAGCCTGGTTGAAAGCGGGCTGCTCCACCAAGACGGCTCCGCGCCGGATCTGTCCGAGCTGCAGCGGGCCGAATTCGCCGGCGGCGACGAGCGTCATTCCCGACTCCCCGACCAGATGCAAGTCCGGCTGGCCAAGCTCAACGCGCTGCAGGCCGGCGGAATCGACACCTACCCGGTGGGCCACCCGCCCAGCCACACCGTGGTTCAGGCGCTGGCCGCTGACGACCAGAGCGCTGTCACGGTGTCCGGACGTGTGCTGCGGATTCGCGACTTCGGCGGCGTGCTGTTCGCCCAGTTACGTGACTGGTCCGGCGAACTGCAGCTGCTGTTGGACAATTCGCGGTTGGCGCACGGCGGTACCGCGGAATTCACCAAGGCTGTCGACCTCGGTGACCTTCTCGAGGTGACCGGACAGATGGGGTCGAGCAAGACCGGCACCCGATCGCTGATCGTGCACGGCTGGCGACTGGTCGGTAAGTGCCTGCGGCCACTGCCGAACAAGTGGAAGGGGCTGGCCGACCCCGAAGCTCGGGTGCGCAGCCGATATCTCGACCTCGCGATCAATCCTGAGTCCCGGCAGTTGATCACCGCCCGCAGCAACGTGTTGCGGGTGATCCGGGAGACGCTGTTCGCCAAGGGCTTCGTCGAAGTGGAGACGCCGATCCTGCAGCAGATCCACGGCGGAGCGACGGCCCGCCCGTTCGTCACCCACATCAACACCTACGACCTGGACCTGTACTTGCGGATCGCCCCCGAGCTCTACCTGAAGCGGTTATGCGTCGGTGGTGTCGAGCGGGTCTTCGAGTTGGGCCGTGCGTTCCGCAACGAGGGCGTGGACTTCAGTCACAATCCCGAATTCACGTTGCTGGAGGCCTATCAGGCGCATGCGGATTACCTGACCTGGGTCGACGGCTGTCGTGAGCTGATCCAGAACGCTGCCGAGGCTGCCAACGGCGCGCAGGTGGTGATGCGGCCCGGCAAGCACGACGGCCCCGGCGGTGCCGAGGGCGTGCTGGAACCAATCGACATCTCCGGCGTGTGGCCGGTCAAGACCGTGCACGACGCAGTGTCGGAAGCTCTGGGCGAACACATCGACGCGGGCACCGACCTGACTGAGCTGCGCAGGTTGGCCGACGCCTCGCACATCCCGTATCAGCCTCGGTGGGACGCCGGGGCGGTGGTGCTCGAGCTTTACGAGCACCTGGTGGAGGACCGCACCGAGCAACCGACGTTCTACACCGATTTCCCCACCTCGGTGTCCCCGCTGACCCGGCCACACCGCAGCAAGCCGGACGTGGCCGAACGCTGGGATCTGGTGGCTTGGGGCGTCGAGTTGGGTACCGCCTACACCGAACTCACTGATCCCATCGAGCAGCGCCGACGGCTGCAGGAGCAGTCGCTGCTGGCCGCCGGCGGTGATCCTGAGGCGATGCAGCTCGACGAGGACTTCTTGCAGGCCATGGAGTACGCGATGCCGCCAACCGGCGGCCTCGGAGTAGGCGTCGACCGCGTCGTCATGCTGATCACCGGCCGCAGCATCCGCGAGACGCTGCCCTTCCCGCTGGCGAAACCTCGCTAGTCGCTTTAGGCGGTCGACGCCGTCGGGTGCGCGGTGTTTCTGGCCTCCCGCTGCACGCCCGCTCGTTCGATGCTCAGCAGGCTTTCGGCCTCATGCTCCTCGCGGTAGGCATGGCCGCCGCCGTTGAGCCCGAACAACCGCTTGCTCCACAGCAGCCAGACGACGGCCAGGACATTGATGACCAGCGCACCGAGTCGCAGCGCAGTGATCTTCTCGGTCAGCTCGTAGACCTCGAGAGGAAGGAACACGCTGGTCGCGATCACCGCGAAGTACTCACCCCAGCGCTTCGTCAGCCACAGACCCACCGCCTCGATGAACTCGATGAGCGCGTAGGCCGCCAGCGCCGCAGCGATCAGCAACAGCGTCGACGAGGACAGCTGCAACGCGCTGCTGATGTGGTGGACGATCTTCGAGTCGTCCGGATTCCAGCCGATCTGGTTTGTCAACGGCCGGAGCAACGGCAGATCCTGGTCGAGCGCTTGCTGCCAGCGCTCCCGCGACCCGCGGACCTTGAGCACGCCGGCGGTCAACAAGACGAAGACCAAGCCCCGCACGACGCGTTCCACGGCCAGAGCCCGCATCAGCGTCCGATCCCGCAGCAACCTCCCCCGCGGGATCTCCGGTGCGCTGTTCGCCGGGCCGCTGCCGCGCGGCTGCCCGACCACGAATGTCTCGCACCGCAGACAGCGCCACGCCTCTCCGGCCGGCGTGTCGGCTTTAAGGCGTTCCCGTAGCGCCGGCTCATCGGGGGCGAACGTCGCGTGGCCGCGAAGGCCGCACGAGCGCAGAGCAAAATCCACCATCAAAGCAGGCTAGCGGGACGTCCGCCGGACACGAACGTCGACTAGTTGCGGTAAATACTTGGTGTCGTCAAGTCGACGCTCGCTCGGCTCGGCGCGTCAGGCGCTGACCCGTTTGCGTTTAGCGTTCCGCCGCGGTGGGACGGCGGACACGCCCAGCGTCTCGGCGAGGAACTTCCCGGTGTAGCTCTCCGGCACCGCCGCGATGTCCTCCGGGGAGCCCTCGGCGACGACGGTGCCGCCTTCGCCACCCCCTTCCGGACCCATGTCGATGATCCAGTCCGACGTCTTGATGACGTCTAGATTGTGCTCGATCACGATCACCGTGTTGCCTTTTTCGACAAGCCCGTTGATGACGGTCAGCAGCTTGCGGATGTCGTCGAAGTGCAGCCCGGTTGTCGGCTCGTCGAGGATGTAGACCGTGCGTCCGGTGGAGCGTTTCTGCAACTCCGAGGCCAGTTTCACCCGCTGCGCCTCACCACCGGACAGGGTGGGTGCCGGCTGACCAAGCCGGACGTAGCCGAGCCCCACGTCGACCAGCGTGCGCAGATAGCGGTAGATGCCGGTGATCGGCTCGAAGAACGCCGCCGCCTCCTCGATCGACATGTCCAGCACTTCGGAGATCGTCCGGCCTTTGTAGTGCACCTCGAGGGTTTCGCGGTTGTAGCGGGCGCCCTGGCACACCTCACAGGGCACGTACACGTCCGGCAGGAAATTCATCTCGATCTTGATCGTGCCGTCACCTGAACACGCCTCGCACCGGCCACCTTTGACGTTGAACGAGAACCGGCCCGGCTGATAGCCGCGAACCTTGGCTTCGGTGGTCGCCGCGAACAAAGTCCGGATCTTGTCGAAGACGCCGGTGTAGGTGGCCGGGTTGGACCGCGGCGTCCGGCCGATCGGCGACTGGTCCACCCGGACCAGTTTGTCGACGTGGTCGAGCCCGGTGACGCGGGTGTGCCGGCCGGGCACCTGCCGGGCTCCGTTCAGTTTGTTGGCCAGCACCGCGGCCAGGATGTCGTTGACGAGGGTCGACTTACCCGATCCGGACACCCCAGTGACCGAGGTGAGCACCCCGAGCGGGAACGACACGTCGATGCCGCGCAGATTGTGCTCGCGGGCGCCGACAACGGTGAGCCGTCGCCGCCGGTCGACGGGGCGCCGGATGGCCGGCACTGTGATCCCCTCGGCGCCGGACAGGTAGGCGCCGGTGATCGAGTTCTTGTTGCGCAGCAGTTCGTCGTAGGTGCCGCTGTGCACGATCTGGCCGCCGTGCTCACCGGCCGCGGGGCCGATGTCGACGACCCAATCGGCATGGGCGATGGTGTCCTCGTCATGTTCGACGACGATCAGCGTGTTCCCCAGATCCCGCAGCCGGGTGAGGGTTTCGATGAGCCGGCGGTTGTCACGCTGATGCAGGCCGATCGACGGCTCGTCGAGCACGTAAAGTACGCCGACCAGTCCGGAGCCGATCTGGGTGGCCAGCCGGATCCGCTGCGCCTCACCACCGGACAGCGTGGCGGCAGCACGTGACAGGCTCAGGTATTCCAGCCCGACGTCGAGCAGGAAGCCGAGCCGGGACTGGATCTCCTTGAGCACCTGCCCGGCGATGGCCGATTCCCGAGTTCCCAGTGTCAGCCCGGCCAGGAAGTCCGCGCAATCAGCGATCGACAGGTCGCAGACCTCAGCGATCGATTTCGCGCCACGGTCTCCGGCCGCCAGCGTCACGGCCAAGATTTCGGGTTTGAGCCGGGTACCCTCGCACACCGGGCACGGCACGTCGCGCATGAAGCCCTCGTAGCGTTCCTTCATCTGCTCGGACTCGGTTTGCTGCATTTTGCGCTGCAGGAACGCCATGACGCCTTCGAAGTCGGCGTAGTAGGACCGGGTGCGGCCGTACCGGTTGCGGTAGCGGACGTGCACCTGCTCGTCGCAGCCCTCCAGAATCGCCTTGCGCGCCTTGGCCGGCAGCTTGCGCCACGGGGTGTTGACGTTGAAACCCATCGCGTCGCCGAGGCCGGCCATCATCCGGGTGAAGTAGTCGGCGGTGTGGCCCATCGACCACGGCGCCACCGCGCCCTCCGCCAGCGTCAACTCCGGGTCCGGCACGACCAGTTCGGGATCGACCTCTTTACGGATGCCCAGACCGCTGCACTCCGGGCAGGCGCCGTAGGGCGAGTTGAACGAGAACGACCGCGGTTCCAGGTCGTCCACAGCCAACTGATGCCCATTGGGGCAGGCTAATTTCTCGGAAAACCGCTGCTCGCGGTTGTGCGCGTCGTGTTCGTGCCCCGCATGGTCCGGGAACTCGAGCACCACGATGCCGTCGGCCAGCTTCAGCGCGGTCTCAACCGAATCGGTGAGACGCTGTTTGGCGCTGGCTTTGACGGTCAGCCGGTCGACCACCACTTCGATGTCGTGCTTCTCCTGCTTTTTCAGCTTCGGCGGGTCGGTCAGCGGGTGCACGACCCCGTCGACCCGAACCCGGCTGTAACCCTGACTGTTGAGCTTGTCGAACAGGTCGACGAACTCGCCCTTGCGGGTGCGCACCACCGGGGCCAGCACCTGGAATCGGGTGCTTTCCGGCATCGCCAAGACTTGATCGACGATTTGCTGCGGCGTCTGCCGGGCGATCCGGTGGCCGCACACCGGGCAGTGCGGGCTGCCGGCGCGCGCGTAAAGCAGCCGGAGGTAGTCATAGACCTCGGTGATCGTCCCGACGGTCGACCGCGGGTTGCGGTTGGTCGATTTCTGGTCGATCGACACCGCCGGGGACAGCCCCTCGATGAAGTCGACGTCCGGCTTGTCCATCTGGCCCAGGAATTGGCGGGCGTAAGCCGACAGCGACTCGACGTATCGGCGCTGGCCCTCGGCGAAGATGGTGTCGAAGGCCAGCGACGACTTGCCCGACCCGGACAGGCCGGTGAAGACGATCATCGCTTCGCGCGGCAGATCGAGGTCAACGCCGCGCAGGTTGTGCTCACGCGCACCCTTGACGATCAGGCGGTCAGCCACCAGGTCCCTTCTCGCTCAACTGCAGACGACTTCCATGCTATGTGCCCGCACCGACAACTCTGCGTCGGATACCGTGGCAGGCGTGACGGCCCTCAGCGACAGCTACACCGGTCACGTCGAGCCGGGCAACGCCGCGCGGCGCACCCTGCCGGGCGCGAGCATCGTAAAGGTGTCGGTCGGCCCGATGGACAACAACACTTACCTGATCACCTGTTCCCGAACCGGCGAGACGCTGCTGATCGATGCCGCCAACGACGCCGATCTGCTCGTCGAACTGGTCGGGCAGCACGCCCCAAAGGTGACGTTGATCGTCACCAGCCATCAGCACTTCGACCATTGGCAGGCCCTGGAAGCGGTGGTGGCGGCCACCGGCGCGCCGACCGCGGCGCATGAGATCGACGCTGAACCGCTTCCGGTCAAACCGGATCGTCTGCTCAGCCACGGCGACACCGTGCAGATCGGCGAGTTGAGCTTCGATGTCATCCACTTGCGCGGCCACACCCCCGGGTCGGTAGCCCTGGCGCTCAGCGGCGCCGACGACGCGACGCACCTGTTCACCGGGGACTGCCTGTTTCCCGGCGGTCCTGGGCGTACAACACAGCCGGATGAGTTTGAGTCGCTGATGGGTGACCTCGAGACTCGCGTTTTTAGCCGATTCGGTGACAACACGGCGGTCTATCCCGGACACGGCGACGACACGACGCTGGGCGCTGAGCGGCCCAGCTTGAACGACTGGCGCGAGCGCGGCTGGTAAGCCGGGTGTGACCTGCGACCGAAGTCGCGCGGCAAGGCGACTGGTAACCCAGTCGAAACGCACTGGTGCGCCTAAGATCTGCGGGATGAAGGTCGGCATCGACTTCGGCACCACACACACCGTCGTTGCGGTCGTCGACCGGGGCAACTATCCCGTCGCGTCGTTCGAGGGTATCGATACCTGGCCGTCGTTGATCGCCGCCAACGCCGCCGGCGAACTCCGCTTCGGCCTGGAAGCCGCCGCTGTCCGCCGCGAGCCGGGCTGGTCGTTGCTGCGATCGTTCAAGCGACTGCTCAACGATGCCGGGCCGCGAACCGAAATCGAGCTGGCCGGACGCACCTATCGGCTGGCTGAGCTTTTCGCCCGCTTCCTGGCCCAGCTGCGCAGCGATCTGCAGGCCCACTCCAACATCGACTTGGGCGCAAGTGAACAGGTTCAGGCCGCGGTCAGTGTGCCGGCCAACGCCTCGAGCGCACAGCGTTTCCTGACGCTCGACGCCTTCACCGAAGCAGGCTTCGAAGTGGTGGCACTGCTCAACGAACCGTCAGCGGCCGGCTTCGAATACGCCCACCGGTACCGCTCCACCATCACGGCCAAGCGTGAATACGTCGTGATCTACGACCTGGGCGGCGGCACTTTCGACGCGTCGCTGCTGAAGATGACCGGCCGGTGCAGCGAGGTCGTCGCCAGCGAAGGCATCCAGCGTCTCGGTGGCGACGACTTCGACGAGGCGATCTTGAAGCTCGTCCGCAAATCCGCCGAACTTCGCCGGCTGGACGCCGCCAGCCGCGATGCGCTGCTCGAGGAGTGCACAGCCCGCAAAGAAGCCGTCGGCCCGAACACCCGTCGTTTCCTGGCTGACCTGTCGGTGGTGGACCGGCCGCCGTTCTGCTGCGGCATCGAGGAGGTGTACGCCGTCTGCGCTCCGCTGGTCGACAAGACGGCAAGGGTGCTGTGGCGGGTGCTGCGCGACCCGGGCCGCGACAACGGCTACGTCGACGGCGGCGTCGAAGGTGCTGTCAGCGGCGACGTGGACTGGTCGGAGGTGGCGGGGATCTACGTGGTCGGCGGAGCCGGAAGCTTTCCGTTGGTCGCGCGGATGCTGCGCACATCGTTCGACGACAAGCGGGTCAAGCGGTCACCGCACCCGTTCGCCGCCACCGCCATCGGCCTCGCCGGCTTCCTCGACAAAGAGGCCGGCTTTGCGTTGTCTGACCGGCTGTCCCGGCATTTCGGCGTCTTCCGCGAAGCGGATGCCGGCCAGGAAGTCACCTTCGACGCGATCTTGCCGAAAGGGGTCTGGCTGCCCGCCGACGACCAACCGCCGGTGGTCGTCAACCGGAGATACCGGGCAGCCCACAACATCGGGCACTTCCGGTTCATCGAGTGCAGCCGCCTGTCCGGCGACCGGCCGGACGGCGACGTCACACCCTACGACCCGGTGTGGTTTCCATTCGACCCGGATCTGCATCATGAGGCGGATCTGGCTCGCCGCCCGGTCAACCGTCGCGACGACGGGCCGGACGTCGAAGAGCGTTACGTTGTGACGGCCGGCGGAGCGGTGGAAGTGACGCTCACGACGCGCCCGGGCGGGTTGACGCGCACGTTTCAGCTCACGCGGCACGCCTTGACCGCGCCCTAACGGGTATCGCGATCGGGTCAGGTCGAGGTGTGCACAATCAGCACGTCGACCTTGGCCCGCCGGGACACATTGGCCGGCACGGAGCCCAGCAGTCGGCCGGCAATGGTGTTGAGTCCGACATTTCCGACGACCAGCAGGTCAGCTGAGACATCTTCGGCGAGTCCGACCAGCGCGTCGACGGGGGCGCCGACGATGGCCCGGTCTTCGATGTCTTTAGCGCCGGCGGCGCGGGCCCGGTCTTTGGCCTCACGCAGAATCGCATAAATCGGGGCGGCGCCATGCGTTTTGTAGCTTTCCTCTTTGAGGACGTCGTCGGCGCGGGAATCGTCACCGTGGGGCAGATAGGCCGATGCGATGATCAACTTCGCGTTCGCGCCGGCGATTCCGCCGGCCCGCTCCACCGCACGAAGGGACGAGTCGGAGCCGTCCGTCCCTACCACCACGGTCCGATAAGCGCTCATTTACCCTCCCAGGTGTTGGTTGCTACGCCAACCCAAGACAGTATCGCTTTGCTGGATGCGGAGGGTCGTATTCTGCGACACACCGGCAGCGTGCCCGCCGGGGCCCCGGCAAAAGCTTTGTACGCCGGCCAACGATGTCGCCGGAAGCAAATCGGTGAATCGTGCCGTTGGAAATGAAAACTGTTGCGAGCCAAGTTTTTCCATTGGCGCTACGCTGAACGGGGCGTCGACGCGTCTGGTCATCGCCGCCCACGAAGCGACTGATCCGGCCCGGCAGCGGTAATGGGCTTCACTACGGGAGTCCTACAGTGACAACCATCATGTCCGCCACGACACTCGTAGAGCCCACGTCGGCGGCGTTCGCCGGTGACCGGGTGCGTCGGCCGAGCCGTCCGGGCCGATTGGTTGACCCGCTGGCGATCGCCGCGCTGGCCGCTGTGATCAGCGGCGCCGGTGCCTGCCGGCCGTCGCTGTGGTTCGACGAGGGCGCGACGATTTCGGCGTCGGCCAGTCGCTCGTTGCCGCAACTCTGGCAGCTGCTGGGCCACATCGACGCCGTTCATGGCCTCTACTACCTGTTGATGCACGGCTGGTTCACGGTGTTCGGACCGACGGAGTTCTGGTCTCGCGTTCCCAGTTGCCTGGCCGTCGGCGCCGCCGCCGCCGGCACCGCCGCCTTCACCCGTCAGTTCTCCAGCCGCAGCACCGCAGTGACCGCCGGTGTGGTGTTCGCCATTCTGCCCCGCACCACCTGGGCCGGCATGGAAGCCCGGCCCTACGCACTGTCGGCGGCCGCTGCGGTGTGGCTCACCGTGCTGCTGATCACCGCTTTACGAGGCAACCGGTCCTGGCTGTGGCTGTGTTACGCGTTGGCCCTGATGCTGTCGGTGCTGGTCAACCTCAATCTCGCGCTGTTGGTCGTGGTTTACGCCGCGATGCTGCCGGTGATCCGGCCCGGCAAGTCCGCGGCGATCTGGTGGGCCGTCTTTTCCGCTGTCGCGATCGGCGTCATGACGCCGTTCATGGTGTTCGCGCACGGCCAGATCTTCCAGGTCGCGTGGATCTTCCCGCTCAATTGGCACAACGTTATCGATGTCGTGCAGCACCAGTACTTCGAAAACAGCGTTCCGTTCGGGATCCTCGCCGGCGTCCTCATCGTCGCCGCCGTCGTGGCCCGGCTGGTCGGTGCCGGTGGGCCCGCCGGGGAGATCTGGCGGCTGCTGCTTGTGTGCGTCGCGTGGCTGGTGCTTCCGACTGCCATCAGCGTCATCTACTCGGCGGTCAGCAAGCCGGTGTACTTCCCGCGCTACCTGTTCTTCACTGCCCCGGCGATGGCTGCCGTGCTGGCGGTGTGCATCGTCACCGTGGCCCGCAAGCGATGGGCCGTCTGCACTGTGCTCGTCGTGCTCGCGGTCACCGCCGCCCCCGATTACCTCTTCTCCCAACGCACCCGCTATGCCAAAGAAGGGTGGGACTACAGCGACGTGGCCAATGTGGTCGCCGCGCACGCGGCGAAAGGGGATTGCCTTTTGATCGACAACACCGTCTTCTGGGCGCCCGGCCCGATCCGCGCGCTGGTGGCGACTCGCCCGGCGGCCTTCCGCCCGCTGGTCGACGTCGGCCGGGGAGCCCGGGCAGCGGACCGCGCCACCCTGTGGGACGGGCATGTCGCGGTGTGGCTGGTCACTGCTCAGCTCGACAAGTGCGGCACCGTCTGGACGATCTCCGGCCGCGACAAGACGCTGCCAGGCCATCAAAGCGGTCGATCCCTGGCGCCCGGGCGGGTGCTGGGTCACGCGCCCGCCTACCAGTTCGCCGGTGAACTCGGCTTCCGGATCGTCGAGCGCTGGCAGTTCCACCGCACTCAGGTCGTCAAATCCGTCCGCTGAGCCATTCGCCGGGTCGACGGCGCGCTCTGCCGTCCTACCGCGCGACTAGTGCTTGTCCCGGCCGGCGCGATAGGAGGCCAGTGCGCCGACGGCGCCGAGCCCGGCGAACACCGCGAAGAGCCAGCGTGCCGGGCTTGCGCCGCCGCCGGAGGCGTTGACCACAACGCCGGCCAGTCCCCCGGCATAGGCTCCGGAGATCAGCTGCACTGTGTTGATCGCGGCGGCCGCCGCGCCGCCTTCTGCGCTGTCGTCGCCGGTTTCCATCGCCCAAGCCGACAAGTGCGGCCAGGCCATCCCGATTCCGGTGCCGCTGATCAGCAAAGCGACGATCCAAAGCGCCACCGTGCCGCGGTTGGCGTTTTCGACCTGGGTCAGCGCGCACAACGCCAGACCCGACGCCATGACCAGCGGCCCGGCGGCAACGATGCGGGCGATCAGCTGCCTGTCGTGCAGCGACGCGCTGACCAGCTCGCCGAGCGTCCACCCGATGGCCAGCGCCGCACCGAGAAACCCGGCGAGCACCGGGCTGAGGTGGGCCAGTCGTTGGCCGAACAGCGGGACATACATGTCGACCATCGCCACACCCATCAGCAGGCCCATGGTGAGGTAGATCCACTTCAGCGGACCGGCCCTGAAGACGCTGGACGGCAACACGGTCGCCGCGGCGCGCCGGTCGAGCAGCAGGAACAACGCGACCAGCACGACGCTGACCAGCAGCAGCCCGACCATTGCGGCGATCTTGTGCGGCACCTCGGCAACCGAGACGCACAAAGCGGCCAGCCCCAGCAGCAGCAGCGACCACAACGGCACCTTGGACGACGGCAGATCGTTGCGGTCGTGAATATTGCTGCCACGGCCGGCCGGCAACACGCGGGGCACCAGGACGGCCGCCGCCAAGGACAGCACCGCCACCGCGCCGAACGCGCCGCGCCACAGGCCGAACTGCGCGAACACCCCACCGATGGCCGGCCCGGCCACCGTCGCGACGCCCCACATCGCGGCGACCAGCGCCGACGCCCGCGTCCAGAGCGATCGCGGCAGTGCGGCGTTGATGATCGCGTAGCTCAAACCCGTCAGCAAACCACCCGCTGCGCCCTGCAGCGTGCGCCCGGCCAGCAGCGCCTCCATACTCGGCGCCATGACACACACCAGGCTGCCAAACCCGAACACCGTCAGCCCCAGCAGATAGGACGACCGGGCGCCGATTCGCTCAAGCACCGGCTTGACGGTGACCGCCGCCACCACCGACCCGACCAGATAGAGCGTCGTCACCCAGGCATACAGCCGCTCGCCGCCAATATCGGCGACGGTGCTGGGCAACAGGCTGACCGTGATGAATTCATTGGTGGCGTAGAGCGCTACCCCGCCCGCCAACAGCGTCGAAGTACCCAGGAACTCGCGACCCAGCAGGTCGCGCCAACCCTCGGAGGGCGCCTCGATGGTGTTTTTCACGGAATTCACGTCTATCACGAGTCGAGGCCGGTTGGATCTGGGGGGTCGACGCGGCACATGCCCGGATGGCCGCCTGAACTTCACTTCAAACCGGCGGCATCCATCCCGCGCAGCTCTTTCTTCAGGTCCGCGATCTCGTCGCGGAACCGCGCCGCCAACTCGAATTGCAGATCCCGCGCCGCGGCCATCATCTGAGCGGTGAGGTCTTTGATCAGGTCGGCGAGTTCGGCACGCGGCATCTGTGCGGTGTCACGGCCCTCGAACACTCCGGCGCTGACCGCCCGGCCCGGTTCACCCGGAGCCCGCCGCCCGCGCGACGAGTTGCGACCCGACCCGCCGATCGCCACCGCTTCTGTGTCGTCGGCTTCGCGGTAGACCACGTCGAGGATGTCGGCGATCTTCTTGCGCAGCGGCTGCGGATCGATGCCGTTGGCCTCGTTGTAGTTGACCTGCTTGGCGCGGCGGCGCTCGGTCTCGTCAATGGCCTGTTTCATCGAGTCGGTGATGGTGTCGGCGTACATGTGCACTTCACCGGAGACGTTTCGGGCGGCCCGGCCGATCGTCTGGATCAGGCTGCGCGACGAGCGCAGGAAGCCTTCCTTGTCGGCGTCGAGGATGGACACCAGCGAGACCTCCGGCAAGTCGAGCCCTTCCCGCAGCAGGTTGATGCCCACCAGCACGTCGTATTCACCGAGCCGCAGTTGGCGCAGTAGCTCCACCCGGCGCAGCGTGTCAACCTCGGAGTGCAGGTAACGCACCCGGATACCCATCTCCAGCAGATAGTCGGTGAGGTCTTCGGCCATCTTCTTGGTCAGCGTGGTCACCAGCACCCGCTGGTCGGCTTCGGTGCGTTTGCGGATCTCCCCGATCAGGTCGTCGATCTGGCCCTTGGTCGGCTTGACCACCACCTTCGGGTCGACCAGACCAGTCGGCCGGATCACCTGCTCGACGAACTCCCCGCCGGACTGGCTCAGCTCGTAGGGACCCGGGGTGGCCGACAGGTACACCGTCTGACCGATCCGATCGGCGAACTCCTCCCAGGTGAGCGGGCGGTTGTCACACGCCGACGGCAACCGGAACCCGTACTCGACCAGGTTGCGCTTGCGGGACATGTCGCCTTCGTACATGCCGCCGATCTGCGGCACCGTGACGTGTGACTCGTCGATTACCAGCAGGAAATCCTCCGGGAAGTAGTCGAGCAGCGTCGCCGGCGGTGATCCGGGTCCCCGGGCGTCGATGTGCCGGGAGTAGTTCTCGATGCCCGAGCAGAATCCGACCTGGCGCATCATCTCGATGTCGTAGTTGGTCCGCATCCGCAGCCGCTGCGCTTCCAGCAACTTGCCCTGCCGCTCGAATTCGGCGAGCCGCTCGGCGAGTTCCTGCTCGATGGTGGAGATCGCCTGAGCCATCCGATCCGGTCCCGCCACGTAGTGGGTGGCTGGGAAGATCCGCAACGAATCGACCTTGCGGATCACGTCACCGGTCAGCGGGTGCAGATAGAAGAGCGACTCGATTTCGTCACCGAAGAACTCGATGCGAATGGCCAGCTCCTCGTAGGACGGGATGATCTCGACCGTATCGCCACGGACCCGGAACGAGCCGCGGGTGAACGACAGGTCGTTTCGGGTGTACTGCACATCGACCAGCAACCGCAGCAGCGCGTCGCGAGGCACCTCGATGCCGACCTGGAGTTCGACGGAGCGGTCCAGATACGACTGCGGCGTGCCGAGGCCGTAGATGCACGACACCGAGGCGACCACCACCACGTCGCGCCGCGACAGCAGCGAAGACGTCGCGGAATGCCGCAGCCGCTCGACGTCGTCGTTTATCGAGCTGTCCTTCTCGATGTAGGTGTCGGTCTGGGCGATATAGGCTTCCGGCTGATAATAGTCGTAGTAAGATACGAAGTATTCGACTGCGTTGTGCGGCAACATTTCTCGTAATTCATTGGCCAGCTGCGCGGCCAGTGTCTTGTTGGGCGCCATGACCAGGGTGGGCCGTTGCAGCCGCTCGATCAGCCACGCGGTGGTAGCCGACTTGCCGGTGCCGGTGGCACCCAGCAGCACGACGTCACGTTCGCCTCCGCCGACCCGCCGCTCTAGATCGTCGATGGCGGCCGGCTGGTCGCCGGCCGGCGAGTGCGGGCTGACGACCTCGAAACGGCCACCGGCGCGCACCACCTCGTCGACGGCGCGGTATTCCGAGTGTGCGAGCACCGGATGCTCGGTAGCGAAAGCCATGCGTCCAGATTAATGCCGCCCACCGACAACGTCCGGCGACGATGCGGAGCCGGACCATCGGTGTCGTCCGGCCACTATGTCGGCTCAGGCGTGCTGGCGGGTCCACACCTTGGTGGTCGGGTCACATTGGATGAGGTAACCGTCATCGGATTTCGACATGGCGAACACCGGGGTATCCGGCTGGTCGCAGGAGGTCCCGGCGGGGTGGACGCCGGTGGTCAGCGGAGCCTTGTCCCAGGTGTTGTCTTCACACACGACCGGCTCGTTGGCGCTGGAGTCGTAAGCGAGTTTGTCGATGTCGTTGCAGGCGCCGCCGAGCGCCGCCGGCGATGACGCCGCGCCCGGCGCACCGGGGACACCGGCCACCGTCGTCGGGTCGGCAACCGCCACGTCCGGCGGCACCTCCCCCACCTTGGTGGCCACGGCGGGGATCCGCAGCGTCGCGCCTTGAGCACCGCAGGCGCTGCTTTTCACCGTTTGGATCTGCACGCCCCGCAGTGTGCCGTCGGCCTGCGGCGTCAACGACCAAACCACCATCTCGTCCTGAGCGGCCGTCACCGTCCGGTTCTGGCGGCACTGCACCTGCACCTCACGGGGCGCGCTCTGCCAGTGCCCGTTGACGTATGTCAGCACGCTGGTGTTCCCGCTGCCCGTGGTCTTGGCGACCTGGTGATTAACCGTGTCCAGCTTGGTGCCGGTGGCGGTGCATCCGGTCGCCGTGCAGAAAGAATGGAACGCCCACCAACTGCTCGGGGAACCGTCGTTGCCGATCACCCCGTTCGAGGTTTGCTTGGCCCGGTCGTAGTCCAATCGGTAGGTCCCGTCCAGCACCACCTGGGGAGCGGATCCTCCGGAGCTGCCGGCCGGCTGATTCGCCGATGTCGCATGCAGTTGCGGCGGTGGCGTCAGCTGCGCGGCAGGCGGTCCCGGCCAAAAGAACCAGGACGTCGCCCAGGTGATCGCCAGGGCGATGAGCATGGTGGCCACTACCGCGGTCGCGACCTTGGTCCGCAGTGACCAGCCACGGATCGTCTCCCAGGACAGCCGGTTACGCATCGACGACGCGGCCGCCGAGCGCACCGGCTTGCTGCGGCCGCGGTGCTTCGACACGCCCGCGACCTGTTCGCTGAACGCGGTGGCGAAGTCGCGGCACCGGTCGAACCTCTCGTCGGGCTCTTTGGCCAGGGCCTTGCGCAGCACGTCGTCGAGGTGCGCGAGCTCCGGCCGGCGGTCGCTGAGCCGCGGCGGCGCGGAGTTGAGGTGCATGCTGATCGCCTCAACCGGGTTGGCGTGCGGGAACGGCGTCGCGCCGGTGAGCAGGTGGAACGCGCTGGCGGCCAGCGCGTATTGGTCGGCCCGCCCGTCCATTTTCTGACCCAGCAACTGCTCGGGCGCGGCGTAGGCGACGGTGCCGACCGCGACGTTGGTGGCCGTGATGCCGCTGACGTCGGCGAGTTGGCGGGCTACGCCGAAATCGGCCAGCAGGATCCGCTGCTCTCCTGCTTCAGGATGGGTCAGCAGGATGTTGGCGGGTTTGACGTCGCGGTGCAGCAAACCACGATGGTGCGCGTAGTCGAGCGCGCTCGCGACGGCGGTGACGATGGCGCAGACGTCTTCGACGGACATGCCTTTGCGGTGGCGCTCTTTGACCACATGCGCCGCGTCGGTGCCTTCGACGTAGTCCATCGCGATCCACAATTGGCCCTGATACTCACCGCGGTCGTGCACCGCGACGATGTGGGGGTGCCACAGGGTGGCCGCCAGGTCGGCTTCGCGGTTGAATCTCTCCCGGAATTCGCCGTCGGCGGTCATGTCCGAGGTGAGGACTTTGAGCGCGTCGCGACGAGGGAGCCGGGGGTGCTTGGCCAGATAGACGTCGGCCATCCCGCCCGAGCCGAGCGGCCGCAACACGGTGTAGCCGGCGAAGGTGGTGCGGTTGGTCACCGCCGGACGGCGGGTGCCCCCGTCGCCGTCCGGCGGCGGCGCCGAGGCACCCGGTCCGGGATCCTGGGAGTCAGGCCGGGACGCGCGCGCGTCGGCGCTCGGCGCGGACTTGATCAGCGGCACCCGATGCAGCAGCTGCGTGACCCCGAGCTGCGGGAGCGACTGATAGCCGCGCCGCAGCGCTGCCCGAGCGCGCTGCGGGTCGGTGAGATATCGGCGGCTGACCTCCCAGCGCCGGGTGGTGGCGCTCATCGGATCTTGCATCGACCGTTTCCCCTCACGCTTCGCATAATGCCTGCAGATCGAGCGCGGTGGGGGCCTGCGCCGGTTATGAAACACCTATGAATCGTGTGGCAGTTGTGACTCGATGCGGTCTACCAGCGCCGACCCGGCGCGCTCAGTTCGCGCAGGAGCGAAACATAGCGAACACACAGCCCGGGCTAATCGAGCAGACTGCGAGAGCAGTGATACTGAAATCGTGAGTCGACCAGTCCTGCCAGCGCTGACAATTCGCCACGACGGGTCCCAACGTACTTTTTCGCCAGGTCATGACGTCGTCATCGGACGCGACCTGCGCGCCGACATCCGCGTCATCGATCCGCGGATATCCCGTGCCCACTTGATCCTGCGTTTCGACCAGGGCCGGTGGCAGGCGATCGACAACGGGTCGGTGAACGGGACCTATCTCAACGGCTACCGGACACCGGTGATCGACATCTACGACGGCCAAAGCATCAACATCGGCAACGCCGGCGGGCCGCGGCTGACCTTCGAGCTGAACCAGCAGCCGCAGCGGGCCGGCCGACCACCGATGGCCGGTTCGGCCCTCGACGTCCATGCACCGACCATGTCGTGGTCAACGCGTCAAGACGCTGCACCGCCACGTCCGGAGCCCGCACCGCCACGTCCGGAGCCGCTACCGCCGCGGCGGCCCGCACCGCAGAACGGCGCGGCGCAAAACCCGCCGAATGCGAGCAGACCCGCTACGCCGCCACCGGCGGCGCGGCGTCACCCGCCGTCTCACCCACGGAAAGCGCCGCCACCCCCGCCGCGCGAAACCGGCCGCCCGGCCGGGCCGCAGCAGCCGGTCCGCGCACCGCTTTCCGCGGACACGCCCGGCGAAGTCACCGCCGTCGATACCGGGGTGGCGTCGTTGCGAGACCTGATGCCGCCGCTGGATCAACCGATTTCCGGCGACACGACGGTCGTCAACGCCGGCGGCGGTGACGCCGGCAGCCTGGCCACCAGGTTCGTCAAGTTCATGTCGCAGCGGGCGGCTCCGGATAACCCGCCGGTCGGCTCGGTGACGATCGGCCGGGCCAGCGACAACGACATCGTCATTCCTGACGTGCTGGCGTCCCGTCACCATGCGACGTTGGTGCTGACCCCGCTGGGCGCCGAGATCCGCGACCGCAGTGTCAATGGCACGTTCGTCAACGGAACCCGGGTGGGATCGGCGATTCTGGGTCAAGGCGACGTCGTCACCATCGGCAACGTCGACCTGGTGTTCGCCGACAGCACGCTGGTGCGCCGCACTGAGGCCGCCACACGCTCCGGCGGGCTGGAAGTCAACGCGGTGAACTTCCGGATCGACGGCAAAAGGCTGCTCAACGACATCTCGCTGATCGCCAGGCCCGGCACGCTGACGTCGGTGATCGGTGGTTCGGGTGCCGGCAAGAGCACCCTGGCCAGGTTGATCGCCGGCTACACCACCCCGACTACCGGCTCGGTCACTTTCGAGGGGCACGACATTCACGGCGAGTACGCGTCGCTGCGCAGCCGGATCGGGATGGTGCCCCAGGACGACGTCGTGCACCGCCAGCTGACGGTGAACCAGGCCCTGGGCTACGCCGCCGAGCTGCGGTTGCCGCCGGATACCGGCAAAGCCGATCGGGCCCAGGTCGTCGCCGAAGTGCTCGAAGAACTCGACATGACCAAGCATGCCGACACCCGCGTGGACAAGCTTTCGGGTGGGCAGCGTAAGCGGGCTTCGGTGGCCTTAGAGCTGCTGACCGGACCGTCGCTGCTGATCCTCGACGAGCCCACCTCGGGTCTTGACCCGGCGCTGGATCACCAGGTGATGATGATGCTGCGCCAGCTGGCCGACGCCGGCCGCGTGGTGATCGTGGTGACCCACATGCTGTCCTACCTCGACCTGTGCGACCAGGTGCTGCTGGTCGCGCCCGGCGGCAAGACGGCGTTCTACGGCCCGCCCGACCAGGTCGGCACCGCAATGGGAACCACCAACTGGGCAAAGATCTTCGCCAAGGTGGGCGCCGACCCCGACGAGGCGAATCGCCGCTTCTTGGAGAACAAGCAGCCGCCGGCGGCGACGAAAACCGACAAACCCGCCGACCTCGGTGAACCGGTGCACACCAGTCTGCGACGTCAGCTTTCCACGATCGCGCGTCGTCAGATCCGCCTCGTCGTCGCCGATCGCGCCTACTTCATCTTCCTGGCGCTGCTGCCGTTCATTCTGGGCGCGCTGTCGCTGACCGTGCCGGGCCACAACGGCTTTCACGTCGCCCGCCCCGGTGACACGCCTGACGAGTCGTTGCAGATCCTGGCGCTGCTCATCCCGGCCGCCGCCTTCATGGGGACGGCGCTGACCATCCGTGACCTGATCGGTGAACGCCCGATCTTTCAGCGGGAGCAGGCGGCCGGGTTGTCGACCACCGCGTACCTGCTGGCCAAGACCGGAGTGTTCTGCGGATTCGCGGTCCTGCAGGCCGCCATAGCCGCCACCATCGTGGTGGTCGGCAAGGGCGCCCCGACCAGGGGTGCGGTGTTGCTCGGAAACGCCACGGTCGAGCTGTATGTGACCGTTGCTGCGACGTGCGTGGCCTCAGCGCTGTTCGGCTTGGTGCTGTCGGCGCTGGTGCGCTCCACCGAGCAGATCATGCCGCTGTTCGTGGTGTCGGTCATGGCGCAGTTGGTGTTGTGCGGCGGCATGGTGCCGGTGACCGACCGGATGCTGCTCGACCAGCTGTCCTGGTTCACGCCGGCGCGTTGGGGATACGCCGCGGCGTCGTCCACGGTCGACGTGCGGCATCTGGTGCCCGGAACGTTGGTCTCTCAAGACCGTTGGTGGCAGCACAGCCCGGGCGCCTGGCTGTTCGACATGGGGATGCTCGCGGCGCTGTCGGTCTTTTTCACCGGCTTCGTGCGCTGGAGGATTCGACTGCACCGCTGATCTTCAGGAGAGCGCCATTCACCCGCCGAAGCACGAGACGTTCGACCTGGTCGCCTACACCAACACCGATCCGAAGGGTATCGAGCGGGTCGTGGACGTCTACCAGCTGCGGCCGTGGGGCTTGTACATGGCGCGCCCGACGCCCGGCCGGGTGCAGTTCCACTACATCGAATCCTGGCTGCTGCCGTCGCTGGGCCTGCGCGCCACGGTGTTTCACTTCAACGCCGGTCATGAACGCGAGCAGGACTATTACCTCGATGTCGGCGAGTACACCCCGGGCACCCCTGTCTGGCGCTCCGAGGACCACTACCTCGACCTCGTCGTGCGCACCGGCGTCGGAACCGAATTGACCGACGTCGATGAGTTCATCACCGCGGTCCAGCACCGGTTGCTTTCACCCGAGCAAAGTGAACGCGCGATCCGATGCGCCGCGGCCACCGTCGACGGCCTGGCCCGGCACGGCCACGATCTGCAGCGGTGGCTGTCAGCGGGCGGGATCGACCTGACTTGGCGCACCGTGAAGTGATCGCCGGCAGATTCGCGCGCGTTCGGGCCCGCACGTAAGGTCTGCTGTCATGAGCTTTACCAAGCACCGGCGGACGACTATCGCCGTCCTGACAGTCGTTACCCTCGGTTCCCAGTTAACTGCGGCGACCGCTTCAGCCGACCTGCACAACGTCACCTACGTCGCCCGGGTCGACGGAGTTGCCCCCGGTTCCGCAGCCACCTTCTTGATCAACGACAACCAGACCAGCACCACCAATCTCAGCTCGTTGCCCGGCAACTCTTTCGAAGCCAACACGGTGCTGGCCGATCCGTCGAAAGCGGGCCTACAGGTGGCGCTGCACTTTCCTTATTCGGCGAATGTGCACTGCGAGATCGACGTCGACGACAACGTCGCCACTCAGCTGGACCAGGTGGTCAAGCCGGTGTTAGGCAACGGCGATCCGACGAACGGCGTATTGGCTTGCGGTGCACCGCTTCCCCCGTCCTGAATTACGGCCGCCAGTCGGTCGAGTCTGCCCATTCCCACGCCCGCCGGTAAGCGCCCGCATACCAGGGCTCTTTGGCCTCGGCGTAGGCAGCGACGTCGGCGTCAGCCGGCAACGCAGCGGCCGCCTGTTGCTTGACCGCAAGGTATTCCGTGCGGGCGTCGTAATCAGCCCGCAGCCAGTCGACGAACAGCAGGGCGAACTGCTGACCCGGCCAGCCCTCGACCCGCAGGTGCACGTAAGTCGGCCGGCCCGGGTCGGCTGACGCGTGAACTCGCTTGTACCACAGGCTCGGGTCGGCACCGTGATCGTAGGCGTCGACGGTGCTTCGGGGATCGGACTTCGCGACATCGCCGGTGACGTCGGCTATCTGCGGGTACCCGGCCGATAGTAACGATTCGGCGAGTTCGTACGCCACGTCCAGGGATTCAACGGTGACCTGGATGTCGATGACGTCCTTCGCATCCAGACCGGGCACCGCGGTCGAGCCGATGTGGTCGACGCGCCGCGCTTTGCCGCCGCAAGCCACGCTGATCCTGGCCATGCTCCGTTGCGCCTGATCCGGCCAGGTCGGGTCGGCCGGCACCAGCCGGGCCGCCGGCCGCGCGACCTGTCGGGCGGTGAGGTTACGCGCGAATGGGCTGATCCGGTGATTCCAGACGTCGGTGGCCAGTTCGGCCAACGACTCCGGCGTGTCCGAGTTGTCCAGCCAGACGTCGGCCACAGCGCGGCGCTGATCATCGTCGGCCTGGGCGGAGATCCGGGCCCGCGCGTCGGATTCGGGCATGCCGCGCTGGTCCACCAGCCGTCGCACCCGCACTTCGGCATCCGCGTGCACCACGACGAGCAACGGGAACAACGGCGCCATCCCGGATTCCACCAGCAGCGGAATGTCTTCGACGACAACCGAATCGGCGGGTACCGATGCGATGATCTCTTCGCGCCGCTTACCCACCAACGGATGAACGATGCCGTTGAGCGTGTTGCGCGCGTCGTCGTCACCAAAGGCTTTGCCCGCTAGAGCTGGTCGATCCAGCGTCCCGTCAATCGAGAGGATGTCGTCGCCAAACGCCTTGACAAGCGCGGCCAGCCCTTCGGTGCCCGGCTCAACCACTTCGCGGGCGATGACGTCGGCGTCGACCACCACGCCGCCGCAGCGCTGGAAAACCGAAGTTACCGCCGACTTACCGGCGCCGATGCCACCGGTCAGCCCGATACGAAGCATTCGTCAGGCGCGGCTACGCGCTGCCGGCTAACTTCTCCCGCAGCGCGGCGAGTTGAGCATCGCTGGCCAGCGACCCGCCCTTGGACTCCTCCGCCGGTGCGCCATTGGCCCCGGACCGACCGGTGTCGGCGCCGGCCGCCTCGGCAGCGGCGAACTTCTCCATTTGCGCGGTGTGCATCTTGTGCCGGCGCTCGGCCTCGGCATACCGGGCTTCCCACTCATTGCGCTGGGTGTCGAAACCGTCGAGCCACTCATTGGTTTCGGCGTCGAAGCCCTCCGGGAAGATGTAGTTGCCCTGGTCGTCGTAGCTGTCGGCCATGCCGTACTTCGCCGGATCGAACTCGTCGGTGTAGTCCTCGTTCGCCTGCTTCAGCGACAGCGAGATGCGACGGCGATCCAAGTCGATGTCGATGACCTTGACCATCGCGTCGTCGCCCACGGCGACCACCTGGTCAGGTACCTCGACGTGACGCTCAGCCAGCTCGGAGATGTGCACCAGACCTTCGATGCCCTCCTCGACCCGCACGAACGCACCGAACGGCACGAGTTTGGTGACCTTCCCCGGCACGATCTGGCCGATGGCGTGGGTCCGGGCGAAGTGGCGCCACGGGTCTTCTTGAGTAGCTTTGAGCGACAACGAAACCCGCTCGCGGTCCATATCGACGTCGAGCACCTCGACGGTGACCTCGTCGCCCACCTGAACCACCTCGGAGGGGTGGTCGATGTGCTTCCAGGACAGCTCGGAGACGTGCACCAGACCGTCGACGCCGCCGAGGTCGACGAACGCGCCGAAGTTGACGATCGAGGACACCACACCCTTGCGGATGGCGCCCTTCTGCAGCTGGTTCAGGAATTCGCTGCGCACCTCGGACTGGGTCTGCTCCAGCCACGCCCGGCGGGACAGCACCACGTTGTTGCGGTTCTTGTCCAGCTCGATGATCTTGGCTTCGATCTCTTTGCCGATGTAGGGCTGCAAGTCGCGGACCCGGCGCATTTCCACCAGTGAGGCCGGCAAGAAGCCACGCAGGCCGATGTCGAGAATCAGGCCGCCTTTGACGACCTCGATGACGGTGCCCTTGACGGCCTCGTCCTTCTCCTTGAGCGCTTCGATCGTGCCCCAGGCGCGCTCGTACTGCGCGCGCTTCTTGGACAGGATCAGCCGGCCTTCTTTGTCCTCTTTGGTGAGGACCAGGGCTTCGACCTCGTCACCGACGGACACCACCTCATGGGGGTCGACGTCGTGCTTGATGGAGAGTTCGCGGGAGGGGATGACCCCTTCCGTCTTGTAGCCGATATCGAGCAGAACCTCGTCCCGGTCAACCTTGACGATGGTCCCTTCGACGATGTCGCCATCGTTGAAGTATTTGATGGTCTTGTCGATGGCGGCGAGAAAATCCTCGGGCGAGCCGATGTCGTTGACGGCTACTTGCGGCGAGGTGACGGTGGGACTCGGCATATTGTTGGGTCGCTCCGGACAGGTTGGGTTGTAGGGATAGGCTGACTAACGTTCATTGCCCGGCTCTTCCGCATCGCGCCTTCGCATCATCACCGGACTACCCGTCGAGGCTACTCGACTGCCACATGCTGGCCAAACCCGGTGGAGGGTTAGAACTTGGCGATCAACGCGACCCCGCACACCAGCAGCGCGCCGCCGAGAATACGCCAAGGCGTGATCGGATGTGGCTCCACCCGCAGCCAGCCGAAATGGTCGATGACCAAAGACATGAGCAGCGCCGCCGAGACCGTGAGACCGATGAACATTCCGGCTCCAACCCGGTGCACCAGCGTCAGGCCGGCGTAGACCTGGACCGCTCCCACCAGACCACCGATCACGGCCCACCACGGCATCGAGGTGGCGTCCTTCAAGGTGGGCAGCGGGCTCGATTTGACGAGAAACGCTGCAACAAAGAAGACAGCCACTACGGCAGCCGAGATCGCCGAAGCCAGCCAGGGATTGATCATGTGTTTGTACAGCTGGCTGTTCATCGCAGCGCCACATGTCTGGAGCGCCCCGCCGACAATGATGAAGGGAACCATCCAGGCTGCGTTCATGACACCCCTCGACGACTAGTTGCTGCCGGAGGACAGCGTTGAGTGCTGAACAGATAAAGGGCGCCCCAGCGGCGACGGCGCAACCCCCTGCCACGTTACGACGGATCCCAGCCCGTCGACTGGCATTATGTCTGGCTTTGGGTGGACGCGCGACCCTAATGAGCCGCTGAATCCCAGCTGCGGCCGTAACCCAGCGACACTTCCAACGGCACGTCGAGCGGGTAAGCGCCGCACATCTGATCCCGCACCAGCGCCTCGAGCTGTTCGCGCTCCCCCGCGGCGACCTCGAACAGCAATTCGTCGTGCACCTGGAGCAGCATTCGCGACGTCAGGCCGGCCTTAACGAGCGCCTCGTCGACCTCGATCATCGCGACTTTGATGATGTCGGCGGCGCTGCCCTGAATCGGCGCGTTGAGTGCTGCCCGCTCGGCCGCTTCGCGCACCTGACGATTGCTGCTATCCAGTTCGGGCAAATAGCGCCGCCGTCCCAGCACCGTCGAGGTGTAGCCGTCCTTGCGGGCTTGTTCGACAACGGCCTGCAGATAGTCGCGCACTCCGCCGAACCGAGCAAAGTAGGCGTCCATCTGAACTTTCGCCTCTTCAGTGGAAATCTTCAACTGCTGTGACAGCCCGTAGGCGCTCAACCCGTAGGCCAGGCCGTAAGACATCGCCTTGACCCGGCGGCGCAGTTCGCCGGTCACCTCCTCGATCGGCACGCCGAACGCGCGAGACGCTACGAACGAATGCAAGTCCTCACCGGTCTTGAACGCTTCGATCAGGCCTTGATCGCCGGACAGGTGCGCCATGATCCGCATCTCGATCTGGCTGTAGTCGGCGGTCATCAACTCGGCGTAACCGATGCCGTCAGCCAAGCCGACGACGAACGCATCCCGGATGCGCCTGCCGGCGTCGGTGCGGATCGGGATGTTCTGCAAGTTCGGCTCGGTCGACGACAGGCGGCCGGTGGCGGCGATGGTCTGGTTGAACGTGGTATGAATCCGGGCATCTGCGGCGACCGCATTGAGCAGCCCGTCGACGGTTACCTTCAGTCGGGTGGCGTCGCGATGGGCGAGCAGATGCTGCAGGAACGGGTGACCGGTTTTGTCGAACAGCGATTGCAGCGCGTCGGCGTCGGTGGTGTAGCCGGTTTTGGTCCGTTTGGTTTTCGGCATCTCGAGCTCGTCGAAGAGCACCACCTGCAGCTGCTTGGGTGAACCGAGGTTGATCTGCTTACCAATCACCGCGTACGCGGCTTCGGCCGCGTCGCGGATCATGTCCCCGAATTCGGCTTGCAACGCCGTCAGTTGGTGCAGATCGACGGCGATGCCCGCCGCCTCGATGCCGGCCAGCACCCGCTGCACCGGCAGTTCCATCTCAGCCAGCAGCGACTCGGAGTCGATGCGGGCCAACTCGACGTCGAGCGCCTCGGCCAGATCCACCACCGCACGGGCCCGCAAAATGACCGTCTGCACCGCTTGATCGTCGACGCCGTCGGTGTCGTCGAGCAGCGAAAGCTGTTGTTGCTCCCCGGTTTCAGCGCGCAGCTCCCGACGAAGGTAGCGCAGCGACAGGTCGTCCAGGGTGAAGCTGCGCTGCCCCGGCCGAACGAGGTAGGCCGCCAGCGCGGTGTCGGAGGTGACTCCGTTCAGCGTCCAACCACGTCCCGCCAGGTCGTGGATGGCCAGCTTCGCTTCGTGCAGCGCCTTGGGTTTCGTCTCGTCGGCGAACCAGGCGGCCAGCGCGGCGTCATCCTCCGGTGTCAACGCCGTGGTGTCGATGTAGGCGCCGTCACCATCAGCGGCGGCGATGGCCAGAGCCGTGGCGTCGCCGTCATGAGGCAGATGGGTGCCGACGACGGCCAGCCCCGATCGGCGCCCGTCGCCGGCGTGGTCGGCGAGCCACTGCCCGACGGTCCCCGGCAACAGCGCGCCGCCGCGCACGTCGAAACCCTCGTCGACTTCGGGTTCGACGGCGGCCAGCGTCTCGAACAGCCGGTCGCGCAGCACCCGGAACTCCAGGTGGTCGAAGAGCCGGTGGATCTCGTCGCGGTTCCATGGCTGCAGCCGTAGGGTGTCCGGCGTCTGCGCCAGCGGGACGTCGCGCACGAGGTCGGTCAGTTCCCGGTTGCGCACCACGCCGGCCAGGTGTGCGCGCAAGGCGTCACCCACCTTGCCGCGCACCGAATCGACGTTGTCGACCAGCGACTCCAGTGAGCCGTATTCGGCGATCCACTTGGACGCCGTCTTCTCACCCACCCCTGGGATGCCGGGCAGGTTGTCGCTGGGATCCCCGCGCAACGCCGCGAAGTCCGGATACTGGCTGGGCGTCAGTCCATATTTCTCGACGACGGCCTCAGGTGTGAAGCGGGTGAGCTCACTGACACCTTTGCGCGGATACAGCACTGTCACGTCGTTGCTGACCAGTTGCAACGAGTCGCGGTCACCGCTGACCACCAGCACGCGGTACCCCTCGTGCTCGGCTTGGGTGGCCAGCGTCGCAATCAAATCGTCCGCCTCGAAGCCGGGCTTCGCAAGCACCGAAATGCCCAGCGCGACAAGCACTTCCTTGGCGATGTCGATCTGGCCGTGGAACTCGTCAGGTGTCGTCGACCGGTTCGCTTTGTACTCTGGGTAGCGCTCGGAGCGAAACGTCTGGCGCGACACGTCGAACGCCGCGGCCACATGCGTCGGCGATTCGTCGCGCAGCAGGTTGATCAGCATCGCGGTGAATCCGTATACCGCGTTGGTGGTCAACCCGCCCCGGGTCTTGAAGTTCTCCACGGGCAGCGCGTAGAACGCCCGGTACGCCAACGAATTGCCGTCCAGCAGCATCAGAGTCGGTTTCTGATCAGCGGACTTGCCGGCTTGCGTCTTGGGGCTGGCGGTCCTCGCTGGGCTCACAGGCTCAACTGTAGGCACCAGGTCCGACGGGGGAAGCCCGCAGCATCGAACTGGAACACGTTTCAGTTTTCCGGTCGTTCTCGGTAGGCTGACCGGGTGCCAGCAGCCACCCATCAGGAACCGGCCATCGAGGGATGGTTCGCCACCGATCCCGCCGGCGTTCCGCATCTGATCGGCAGCAAATGCTCCGAATGTGGCACGTATGTCTTCCCGCCTCGCCCAAACAACTGCCCCAACCCGGCCTGCGACGGCTCTGAGCTGGAGCGGGTGCCGCTGTCACAGCGCGGAAAGCTGTGGAGCTACACCGAGAACCGCTATGCGCCGCCGCCGCCCTATCCGGCACCTGACCCGTTCACGCCGTTCGCCGTCGCCGCAGTCGAATTGGCCGAGCAGGGCCTGATCGTCTTGGGCAAGGTGGCGGACGGCACGCTGGCGGCTGATTTACAGGTTGGCATGGATATGGAGCTGACCACCATTCCGTTGTTCGTCGACGACGACGGAGTCGAGCGCCTGGTCTATGGGTGGAGGATCGCCAGATGAACGCGCCGGCGACGATGCAGAGCGCAGCGATGAGGAGGAGCGGCGCCAGATGAATACGCCGGCGACGATGCAGAGCGCAGCGATGAGGAGGAGCGGCGCCGTATGAGCACGCACCCGGTCTACATCCTGGGCGCCGGAATGCACCCGTGGGGTAAGTGGGGCACCGACTTCACCGAATACGGGGTGACCGCCGCGCGGGCCGCTTTACGCGAGGCCGGGTTGGACTGGCGCCAGATCCAGCTGGTGGCTGGTGCGGACACCATCCGCAACGGCTACCCCGGCTTCGTCGCCGGCGCCACTTTCGCGCAGATGCTGGGCTGGAACGGGATTCCGGTCAGCTCGAGCTACGCCGCATGCGCCAGCGGCTCGCAGGCCCTGCAGAGCGCCCGCGCCCAGATTCTGGCCGGTTTCTGCGAGGTGGCGTTGGTGATCGGCGCCGACACCACCCCGAAGGGCTTCTTCGCCCCGGTCGGCGGTGAACGCAGGAACGACCCCGACTGGCAGCGTTTTCATCTGATCGGCGCGACCAACCCGGTTTACTTCGCGCTGCTGGCGCGACGCCGAATGGACCTCTACGGCGCTACCCTCGAGGACTTCGCGCAGGTCAAGGTCAAGAACGCGCAGCACGGGCTGCACAATCCGAACGCGCGGTTCCGCAAGGAGACCTCGATCGACGACGTGCTGGCCAGTCCGGTGGTCGCCGAACCGCTGCGGCTGCTCGACATCTGCGCGACCTCCGACGGCGCTGCGGCGTTGGTCGTCGCCAGCGCCGCCTTCGCCAGGCAGCACCTGGGGACCCTCGATGGTGTCCCCTCGGTGCGAGCGGTCAGCACGGTGACGCCTCGCTATCCGCAGCACCTACCCGAGTTACCCGACATTGCAACGGATTCCACAGCCGTAATACCCGCGCCGGACCGGGTTTTCAAAGACCAGATCCTCGACGCCGCGTATGCGGAGGCCGGGGTCGGGCCCGAGGATCTGAGCCTGGCCGAGGTCTACGATTTGTCGACGGCCCTAGAACTCGACTGGTATGAGCACCTGGGGCTGTGCGCCAGGGGCGAGGCCGAGGCGCTGCTGCGCAGCGGCGCCACGGCTATCGGTGGCAAGGTGCCGGTCAACCCGTCCGGTGGGCTGGCCTGCTTCGGCGAAGCGATCCCCGCTCAGGCCCTCGCGCAGGTGTGTGAGCTCAGTTGGCAGTTGCGCGGCCAAGCCACCGGTCGCCAGGTCGAGGACGCAAAAGTGGGCGTCACGGCCAATCAGGGCTTGTTCGGTCACGGCTCCTCGGTGATCGTCGCCCGCTGACGGGCCAAGCCGCATCGAGTGCGCGTTGACGGCGCCCGCATCGGCGTTTCGTCGCCCGAGACGCACACTCGACGCCCAGGCTGCACGCTCGATAGCGCGGTCGAACGGGATCAAGCGTCCTTGGGTGGTTCCAGGGTTTCCAGCACCACTTCGGCCACCCGCTTCATGGTGGTGCGCCGGTCCATGGCTGCGCGCTGAATCCACTTGAACGCTTCAGGTTCGGTCATGCCTTGATTCGTCTGCAGCAGGCCTTTCGCCCGTTCGACGAGCTTGCGGGTCTCCAGCCGGTCCGACAGTGCCGCAACCTCATTTTCTAGCGCGGTGATCTCGCCGAACCGGCTGACCGCCAGCTCGATAGCCGGAATGAGGTCGCTGATCGAGAACGGTTTCACCAGGTATGCCATCGCCCCGGCGTCTCGCGCGCGCTCCACCAAATCCCGCTGACTGAACGCGGTGAGCACGACGATCGGAGCGATGCGTTTGCTGGCGATCTCCGACGCGGCGTCGATGCCGTCGCGGCGCGGCATCTTCACGTCCATGATCACCAGATCGGGCTTGTGCTGCTCGGCCAGCTCGACGGCCTCTTGCCCGTCGCCGGCCTCACCGACGACCTCGTAACCCTCATCGCGCAGCATCTCGGCCAGGTCGAGCCGGATGAGCGCCTCGTCTTCGGCGATCAGCACGCGGCGTCCGGCGGGGGCCTCGGCGTCGGTCATTGAGCCCGTCATGCCGCCATTGTCCCGTGCGCTTCGACGATCGGCGACCGCGGGGTTCGTGGACAGCGCAACGATTCGCATCGTTTATGGTGGGAGGCCGGCACCGGCAGGTCGTACCCGGGCAGGCCCTCGTATCCCAACTGGCAGAGGAAACGGATTCAAAACCCGTCCAGTGTGAGTTCGAATCTCACCGAGGGCACCAGCACCTGTGAACCATAGGCGCTGATCATGGAGTTATCTGCACCGAAAATTGTTGCGCTTCAGCCGTCGTGAGCACACAGTGAGCACATCTCACACGCAGCCGGACAGAGATGCTACGAGCGCAGCGTCGCCGTCGCCGTCGCCGGCATGTGTAATGGCGTCGACACGCCGGGTGTTCCACTGAATTGATGCGAATCCGGGATAGGCTTTCCGCAGGACGAGAAAGCCGGGTCCCGTCGTGTGGACGGACAGCCCATCGGGCTTCTCGTGTCGGTGTACAGAAGCGTGATCGCTCTGGCCGCTCCGCACGCTCGGTCCCACTTCGGGAGTGGACAGCCGAACTACGACGGGTCGGCGGCAGACGTCGGCGACTTCAACACGCGACTGGCGGTGGTGGCCTTCTTCGGTTTGCAGCCCCAGGGGCCACCCCGCCACCCCTTCACTCTTTCGTCCCGCTATATGCCAGCGCGCTGGCATGTTGCATGAATGCAACTGTAGCGCGCAACACCGACTTCGTCGGTATTGACACCGGCTATTTTCCGGCCAGGCCAGGCCTATGCCCGCAGCCGCATGGCCTCGAACAGCTGCTCATATTCCGCTCGATCAATCACGCGCTGATCGAACGCGCAGTGGTGGCAGCGCGACCGCCCGAATCTGACGGAGTGGGATTATGCGGTCGTCGAAGACGCAGAGGACTTCAACGACATCCACTGATAAAGCCCTTAGTGTCAGTTGTTGGGCCAGTGGCCTGCGCCGGGACCCTTGCTCGGGTTGTTGCCGGAATCCGGGTTGTTGGCGTCGCAGCCTGGGGGCCCCCAGGTGATGACGTTGTTACGATCAGGGACGCTTGGTTCTGTGCATGCCGTACCGTAGTTATGGAAGATGGGACAAGGCATGTCGTAGGTGAGGTTCCCGGTACCGTCATGTCCCGAGCCGCCACAGAAGTGATAGGTAACCAGGTTAGCCTTGGGCGGTTCTCCGGCTGCTGACTGGCCACAGGCACCTGTCATGTTGCAGATGTTCTGCGGTGGGCTTTGATGTGAAGCACCTGGTTCAACGCATTCCTCCGAGCGAGTGTGGTTTCTCCAGGCCGCTTCAGTGCAGGCTTGACACGCCGCCGCGTTGAAACCATGCCCCACGGGTCCACAGGGCCCATAAGGTTCCGCTTGGGCCTGCGGTGCAGACATGAGCGCGGCAGCGATGCTGACAGCGCCTCCGATCAAAAACAACTTCATGACATCGTCTTCCTTTTCTCTAACGGCTTCATCCTTAGCCACACGCCCCAGTCAAGTTGCAAATCTGTTGAGGCGGGTTAGCACCAGCCGGAGGGGGCGGCCCTTCGAGCGAACGGCGGTAGTTATCCATGAAGGATTCCACGTAACCCAGTTCGGGATCGTGTTGCCGTTGCAGCCTGGACAGGCCCCGCATGGGCTAGGGGGAACAGCTTTCGGCTATCGGGGCTGTGCTTACGGCTGCGAGTATCAACCCCGCCGCGAGAAGACGTCGTGGTTCTTCATAGGGCGAAATTCCTTTCACGACCCCCGCAGATTGCTTAATCTACTCGACGCCTTTTCGCTGCGCGACACTTTGCGAGAACCTTTTTCAGCAGAACACTTTTGGTTCACTACGGCGGCTAGAAGTCGAAACCAAGTTGAAGGTTGTCGACGTCGTCGTTCAATCCTTCGTCGAACGCGAAGTCGTTTCGTGCTGTGCTCGCACCTGCCGGCCCATGAACCCCAGCAAGTAGGGCGGGTCGGTCACCACAGCGTCGAAGCTGTTGCCCGCCAGTGATTCAGAACCTCGACGCAGTCACCGTGATACACGGTGACTGCGTCGTTCTGAAAGTGGATCGTCACGCTGACTCTCGCGTAGGGCTGCCTACCTGCTAGTCAAGTGTGCACTACTTACCACGGTTAGTCGATCTAATGTCGTTGCGGCACAACATATCCGATAGCTACCGCGAGTCGGCGTGGGGCCACATCTTCTCCACGGTGTCCGCGACAGTTTCCAGATCAGACTCGAATAAGTCGGCGTACACATCCAGGGTCATGGCGGCGCTGGCGTGCCCGAGCATCCGCTGAACGACTTTCGGGTTCGCGTTGGCATGAATCGCTATCGACGCCGCAGTGTGCCGCAGATCGTGCGCGGTGATCCGCGGAAATGTCGGGTCTATTGTCTGGCAGCGTCGTACTGCGACGGCAAGCCACGATTCGTAGGGCCCAGGCGCTCCCAGGTATCCGCCTTTTGTGGATGTCCAGATCAGATCGTCGCGGGCTTTTCCTTCGCACGTGGGCGCGAGCGCATCAGCGACAAATCCGGGCATGGGCACAGTCCGGTTTTGATTCGACTTCAGCGTCCCGCGTGCAAGACCTCCGATAAGTCTGACGACGTTGGCATGCAGCTTGAGACGGCGTCGCAAGAAATCGACGTCGGACACCCGTAACGCGGCGGCTTCACCCCAGCGAAGTCCGCAGACTCCGAGCAGTAGCACCAGTGACCGGTAGCGGCCGGATTCGTCCGCGAGCATGTCCAGCTGCTCAGCCGTGAGATAGGTGTTGCGCCGCGGTGGCCGCTTAGGCAGCTTCACGCCGCGCGCAGGATTCGCGATCAGCATCCGGTCGCGCACGCAGTCGTCGAGAATCTTCGCGAGAATCCCGTGAATCGCGGCGACCGTCGAGGCTGACCGCTGCTCAGACAATCCGGATATCCAGGCTTGCACCTCGCTGAAAAGAATGTCGCGGATTTGTGTCGTCGCCCAGCGCGGCTCGACGTGCATCCGCCAGTTGCCTTCGACGCTGCGGAAAGTTGACGGCTTCAGATGACCGCGTTGGCGTTAGGGCCATGCGGGTCCGAGTTCACCGATGGTGATGTTTCCGGCGGACTGGGCGATGTACTCGCCGCGCAGCTTTTTCACCTCGACGGTGTTCAGAAACTCTTGGGCGTCGCGCTTCGTCGCGAATCCGCGCTTCATCGTCTGCTTGTTGTCTGGCTTGCGGTAGCGCACCGCGTAGAGAAATCCGCCCTTCACCGGATACCGCTCTATCGTCGCCATGACTATGCGGCCGGCTCGCTGCGGTTGGCGTCTAGGAAAGACAGAATGTCTTTCCGCGCGTAGAGGATGCGGCCACCGAGCTTGATGTACGGGACGCCGCGACGAAGATAGCGATCCTGCTGCAAAGTATTCGTCGTCGTCCGCAGTAGCATCGCCGCTTCCGCTGGCTTCAGCAAATCGGGCATCTCGTCAAGCTTCATGAGTCTTTTCACCTTCTTTCTTCTCGTTGTCGTTGTTGCTCGCTATGTAGATTACAACCGCGCACTGACAAAAAGGAAGCGAAAGATGTTGCACCGCAGGCTTTCTCGTCACGACAACGTCCGGACAACGTCGTGACAAGCAAGGACCGTGCAAGACGGTGAGCAGCAAGTATTTACCGCTCGTAAGATTGCCGCGGTAGGTAAGAGATTTTCACCGCAAAGCTGATCTGGTGGCTACGCGTCGAGGTCACGTCGACTGATGCGACGCTTTTTACCGAGCTTTGCGCAATACCGCGATGAGGCTCTTTCGCGGTGCGGCCGGCGCTGCGCGTTTTCTGGGGGACCGGGAGGGGTGATGAGCAGACATGCGGGCAGTAGCAGAGTCGATGAGGTCAACACTTGACTGCCGCACGGGTCAGGACCTGGAGCCGTGAGCACATGGTGAGCACATTTGAGCACGAGTAACAGTGATTTCGACAGAGTCCGAACGAGCGTTTTCGCTGCTCACGGCAGGTTTGTGTACCTGACCTCCACACTATGTGTGAGTTCGAATCTCACCGAGGGCACACACCATAACTTTCCGGCGGGCATATGCTCGTGCACATCATGTTCGACGGCACCATTAGCGGCATCCCCCGCGTCGACCCGCGCGCCCACCGTGCAGCGTGGAAACGGGGGCTGGCACGACTCACTTCGACGAAGCTGGGCGCGGCGGCGCATCGCACGATCGCGGCACCGCTGGACGCGGCGATCATCAAGATCACCGGCGGTCGGGTGAATCTGGCGGCCGGCGCCATGCCGCTGGCGGTTTTGGCCTCGACCGGCGCCCGCAGTGGCCAGCGGCGAGAGACGCCCCTGGGTTATTTCACCGACGGCGACGACGTGATCGTGATCGCGTCGAATTACGGTGGCCAACGACACCCGGGCTGGTATCACAACCTGATCGCGCATCCGGAGTGCGAACTGCATATCGGACCGCACGGTGGAGCGTTCACAGCCCAAGAAGTCGATGGCGCTGACCGCGGTCGGCTTTTCGGGTTGGCGGTCCGCTTCTACCCCGGCTACGCCGAGTACACCAAGCGCACCGAGGGCGTCCGCCGGATCCGAATACTTCGGCTGACGCCGCGGTAAGCGGTTAGGCTTCGACCGTGGCGGCCGGGAAGTGCGGTGCCCCACCGGCAGGTCCATCGCCGACGCCGAACTGCGCAGCGGCAGTACGGAAGCAAACGCATGCCCGCAGTCAGCACTACGTGGACAGCGCGGCGCGGCGGCTCTATGTGCTCGACATCAACGCCTGGATGGCGGTGCTGGTGTGTGGTAGCTACGGGCTGGTCGGACTCCTCGCCGGCGCCGGGGCGTCGACGCCGCAGCTGATCGACCTGGCAGCGGTGACGATCTTCGCGACGGTCCCGCTGCTGCACCGCTTCGGCAGGCTTGTTGCGCCGCTGACGTTTGTCGGCGCCTCCTACGTGTCGATCGTCGCTATCACCTTCAACGTGGGCACCGGCAACGGTTTGCAGTTTTTCCTGCTCGTGACGGCCTGCCTGGTGGTGTTGCAGCTCGGCATCGAGCACATCGCGCTGGCTTCGACGCTGGCCGCCGTCGCGGCCGGTCTGGTGATCGCCTTGGAATTCTCGGTGCCACGCGACACCGGCGCGCAGCCACCGTGGGCCATGAAGCTGGGCTTCGTCATCGCCGCGGTGTCGGCCTGCGCGATGGTGGTGGTGACCATGTGGTACGCGCTGCGCAATATCGCCCGCGCCGAAGCCGCGATGGAAGTGGAGTATGAACGCTCGGAGGCCCTGCTGAGCAACATGCTGCCCGCCAGCATCGCAGCCCGGCTCAAAGACCCGGAGCGCCAGGTGATTGCCGACAAATACGATGACGCCTCGGTGTTGTTCGCCGACATCGCCGGCTTCACCGAGCGGGCCAGCGACACTGCGCCGGCTGACCTCGTCACTTTCCTGGACCGGCTCTACAACGACTTCGACGCGCTCGTCGACAAGCACGGCTTGGAGAAGATCAAAGTCAGCGGCGATTGCTACATAGTGGTCAGCGGCGTGCCGTGGCCGCGGCACGACCACGTCGAAGCCCTGGCGGACCTGGCGCTGGATATGGCAGACGCGGTCGCCGGGCTACAAGACCTGCACGGTCGGGCGGTGCCGCTGCGCATGGGCATCGGCTGCGGACCGGTGGTCGCGGGCGTGGTCGGCTCGCGCCGGTTCTTTTACGACGTCTGGGGCGACGCGGTCAATGTCGCCTCGCGGATGGAATCCACTGACGCCGAGGGGCGTATCCAAGTTCCCGAGACGGTCTACGACCGCTTGAAGCACAACTTCGTGCTGCAGGAGCGCGGCGAGGTACACGTCAAGGGCAAAGGCGTGATGCATACCTGGTATTTGGTCGGTCGTCGATCGCACAGCGAAATGCCGGTGTGTGCGACACTTCGCGCATGACAACGACTGCTCCCCCGAGCTTGCTGCCGCATTTGTGGAAGTCGACGCTGGTGTCCGGGATTCTGGCGCTGATCCTCGGTGGCTTGGTGGCGGCTCGGCCCGGGATCAGCGTTGTCTTCGCCGCCATCGTTTTCGGCGCCTACCTGCTGATCACTGGCATTGTGCAAGTCGTCTTCGGTTTCAGCCTGCACACCTCCGCGGGCGGGCGGGTGCTGCTGTTCATCAGCGGTGCGGCAGCACTGGTCCTGGCGCTGTTGTGCTTTCGCAGCCTGCCCAATGCGATTCTGCTGCTGGCGATCTGGATCGGCGTCGGCTTCGTTTTTCGCGGTGTGGCGACGACGATCTCGGCGGTCAGTGACCCGACCGTTCCCGGCCGGATCTGGCACGTCGTCATCGGTGTCATCACGCTGCTGGCCGGCATTGTGACCATCGTCGAACCGTTCTCGTCCATCGCGACCTTGGCGTTCGTCGTCGGCATCTGGCTCATCGTGATCGGCGTGTTCGAAATTGTCTCGGCGTTCGGCATCCGTCGCGCGACAAATGCACACCCGCCTGCCTTCACAGGTGGTGCCCCGGCCTAGCTGCGGGCGCCGGGGAAGTACTTCACCAGCCCTTCCTGCACGACGGTGGCGACCAGACGGCCGGCGCGGTCGAAGAAGTGTCCGCTGCCCAAGCCTCGCGATTCAGAAGCTACCGGTGAGGACGTGGAGTACAGCGCCCAGTCGTTGAAGTCGACCTGACGGTGAAACCACATCGAGTGGTTGACACTCGCGGCGAAGATCCGGTCGGACCCCCAGGACAGGCCGTGGGTGGTCACCACAGAGTCCAGCACGGTGGTGTCCGACGAGTACACCAGCGCCGCGGTGTGCAGCACCGGGTCGTTCGGCAGCACCCCGTCGGCTTTCACCCAGACCCGGTTGTGCGCCAGCCGGCCGCCTTTGTCACGCAGTATCCAGGACGGGTCGTTGGCGTAGCGCCAGTCGATCGGTCGCAGCGCCTCGACGAACAGCGGCACCACCTGCTCATAACCGCTCAGCAAGTCGCCGAGAGTGGGCAGCGTGTCCGGTTCCGGCACCGGCGGCGGTTCCACGCTGTGCTCGAGGCCGCGGCCGGCGGACAGATAGGAGACCATCGTCGATGCGAGCAACGTCCCGTCTTGCACCGCGTCGACGCGCCGGTTGGCGAAGCGCCGCTCGTCGCGCAGCCGTACCACCCGGAATTCGATGTCCTTGGCGGTGTTTCCGCCGTTGACGAAGTGCACCGACAGCGCGTTGGGGGGCAACTCACGGCGCTGGGTGCGACTGGCGGCGACAAATGACTGCGCCATCAGCTGACCACCGAAGGTGCGCAGCGGGTTTTTGCTCGGATGGGATCCGATGAACAGGTCGTCGGCGACGGCATTCAGATCCAGCGCAGTCAGCAACTCGTCGAAATCAGACATCGAGATTCCAGACTAGAGGTCGTCCTCGCCGATCCGATGTACGTGGATGAGGTTGGTCGAGCCGACGGTGCCCGGCGGCGCGCCGGCGACGATGACCACCAGTTCGCCGCGCTTGTAGCGGTCCAGTTCGAGCAGCGACTTGTCGACGAGCCGGATCATGGAGTCGGTGGATTTCATGGTGGGAACGATGAACGTCTCGGTGCCCCACGTCATGGCCAGTTGGCTGCGCACCTCCGGCAACGGGGTGAAGGCGAGCAGCGGCAGCGGGGTGTGCAGCCGCGCCAGCCGGCGCACGGTGTCACCGGACTGGGTGAACGCCACCAAAGCTTTGGCGTCGAGCCGCTCACCGATGTCACGGGCGGCGTAGGAGATCACTCCGCGTTTGGTGCGCGGCACGTGCGTCAACGGCGGCGCAGCGGTCGAGTTCTCTTCGACGGCGCAGATGAGCCGGGCCATCGTCCGGACCGACTCCAACGGATACTTGCCGATCGAAGTCTCACCGGACAACATGACCGCGTCGGCGCCGTCGAGTACGGCGTTGGCGACGTCGGAGGCCTCGGCCCGGGTCGGACGGGAATGTTCGATCATCGAGTCGAGCATCTGCGTCGCCACGATGACCGGCTTGGCGTTCTCCCGGGCCATCTGGATGGCACGCTTCTGCACCAGCGGAACTTCTTCCAGCGGCAGTTCAACTCCGAGATCGCCGCGCGCGACCATGACTGCATCGAAGGCCAGGACAACGGCTTCGAGGTTGTCGATCGCTTCCGGCTTTTCCAGCTTGGCGATCACCGGGACCCGGCGTCCCACCCGGTCCATCACCTCGTGCACCAACTGAACGTCAGATGGGGATCGCACGAACGACAGCGCCACCATGTCGACGCCGAGCGTCAGCGCAAACTCCAGGTCCTCGACGTCTTTGTCGGACATCGCGGGTGCCGAAACATTCATGCCGGGCAGCGAAATTCCCTTGTTGTCGCTGACTGGACCGCCTTCGGTGACCGTGCACACCACATCGTCACCCTCGACACCTTCAACCTGCAGGCCGATCTTGCCGTCGTCGACCAGCACCCGGTCGCCGGCGACAGCGTCTTTGGCCAGTTGCTTGTAGGTGGTCGACACTCGGTCATGGCTGCCCTGGCAGTCCTCGACGGTGATCCGCACGGTCTCACCGTTGGCCCAGTAGGTGACGCCACCGACGAAGCGCCCGAGCCGGATCTTCGGGCCCTGCAAGTCGGCGAGCACTCCGACTGCGTGACCGGTGGCGTCGGAGGCTGCGCGCACCCGATCGTAGGAAGCTTTGTGGTCGCGGTGGTCGCCGTGGCTGAAATTCATTCTCGCGACGTCCATTCCGGCCTCTACCAGCGCCCGGACCGACTCGTCCGTGCTGGTGGCCGGGCCTAGAGTGCAGACGATTTTCCCGCGTCTCGCCACGACGCCTCAGCATAGTCGCGGTCAGCGACCATCTCGACCGATAGTCATCTTCGGCGTCGCCACCAACGTCGTGTGGCCGGAGAAGATTCGACAGGTTGGGCGACGTCGCCTTCATTCTTGGTGTCTTGCGGGTTGACGACAACGGGTTTGTCTGCTTCGTCGGGCTCTGCTTCGTCGGGCTTTAGTGCGTCGGCCGCTGTCTCATCCGGCTCTGCCTCGTAAACCGCTGCCTCGTCAGGCTCGTCAACCGCTGCCTCGTCGGCCGCGACGTCGGGCACTACTGCATCGGCAGCTGCCTCGTCGGGCTCTACTGCATCGGCCGCGGTCTCATCCGGCTCTGCCTCGTCAACCGCTCCCTCGCCAGGCTCTGCCTCGTAAACCGCTGCCTCGCCAGGCTCGTCAACCGCTGCCTCGTCGACCGCGACGTCGGGCACTACCGCACTGGCCTCCACCTCGTCGGCCGCGACGTCGGGCTCTACTGCATCGGCCGCTGTCTCATCCGGCTCTGCCTCGTCGGGCTCTACTCCATCGGCCGCTGTCTCATCCAGCTCCGCCTCGTCAACCGCTGCCTCGCCAGGCTCGTCAACCGCTGCCTCGTCGACCGCGACGTCGGGCACTACTGCATCGGCCGCGCGTCGTCACTCTCGCCGCTCTCACCGCTGCCTCGTCGACCGCTGCCTCGCCAGGCTCGTCAACCGCTGCCTCGTCGGCCGCGACGTCGGGCACTACCTGCACTCGGCCGTACTCCACTCTCGTCCGGCTCCGCCTCGTCGGGCTCTACTGCATCGGCCGCTGTCTCATCCGGCTCCGCCTCGTCAACCGCTGCCTCGCCAGGCTCGTCAACCGCTGCCTCGTCGACCGCGATTTCGGGCTCTACCGCATTGGCCTCCACCTCGTGGGCCGCGACCGGTTTCTCCGGAAGGTCAGTTTCTGGCGTTACATCGGCAGTCGCCTGATCAGCTTCGCCGGTACCGACTTCCGATTCGGTGTCGTCGGAACCTGTGAGGTCGAGCTCCGGTTCGTCCGCCTCGGGCTCTTCGGCCTCCACCTCGTCGGCCTCGACCGGCGTGCTGTCCGTCTCGAGCACCTCAGCGTCGGCGGGTTCGAGTTCCACCGGAAAAACTTCTGCCTCAGGGACGTCGCCTTCAATAGCCTCGGCCTCCGCCACGACGGCCTCGGCTTCAGGCTCGAGCGTCGCGACCGTGACCGCTGGCTGGTCAACCGACGACGCAACAGGCGCGAAAGCACCACGGTTGCCCGACACTGCGGTCCCGAATTCGTCGGCGGTCACTAACTGTGGTTGCGGTACAGCCAAACCGGAGTCGCTCAGCGGTGCGGTCTCGTCGCGCACCCTCGACACGAGAATGATGTACACGACTGCGCCGATGAACACGAAGGTCGATGTGAATGAATTGATTCGGATTCCGGCGATGTGTGTGGCCGCGTCGTCCCGCAGCAACTCGATGGTGAAACGCCCGACGCAATACGCTGCGACGTAGGTCGCGAACAGCCGCCCGCGGTCAAGGACGAACCGTTTGTCCAGATAAAGCAATGCTCCGAAAACGAATAGGTTCCAGAGCAATTCGTAAAGAAAAGTCGGCTGGACCACCTGCGCCAGTTGACCGGTGGACACGCCGTCGAGGGAGTGCACATCGACGTATCCGGACGGGTCGCGACGATAAAAGATCTCCAAGCCCCAGGGCATCGTCGTCTCGCGGCCGAAAAGCTCCTGGTTGAAGTAATTTCCCAGCCGACCGATAGCCTGCGCGAGCACGATGCCCGGGGCCACCGCGTCGCCGAACGCCGGCAGCGGGATCTTGCGCCGTCGACACGCGATCCACGCGCCGACACCGCCGAGAGCCACCGCCCCCCAGATGCCCAACCCGCCGTCCCAGATTCGGAATGCCGCATTCAAACCGGCGCCGCCGGCGCCGAAATACGTCCGCCAATCGGTGCACAGGTGATAGAGCCGGCCGCCCAGCAGTCCGAAGGGAACCGCCCACAGCGCGATGTCGTAGATGACGCCGCGCTCGCCGCCACGAGCCGCCCAGCGCCGGTCACCGATTAGCAGTGCGACGACGATGCCGGCGATGATGAACAAGGCGTAGGCACGGATGGGAACCGGTCCTAGATACCAGACACCCCGAGGCGGGCTCGGAAAATATGCCAGGTAACCGGTCGTCATGACGACGGCACCTGCTGGCGCACCCCGGCGGCCAGTTCCTCGGTCAACGCCCGTAATGCGGGCAGGCCATCGCTCAACGCGGACACCAGCGCCGAGCCGACTATGACGCCGTCCGCGTAACCGCCAATCTCCGCGGCCTGTTCGCGCGACCGCACACCCAGACCCACGCCCACCGCGATGTCGGACACCGCTCGCACCCGCCCCACCAGTTCAGGTGCGGCGTTCGAAACGGCGTCACGGGCTCCGGTGACACCCATCGTCGATGCGGCGTAGACGAATCCACGCGACGCCTCCACCGTCGCCGACAATCGCTGCGGCGTCGATGACGGCGCAACCAGGAAAATGCGATCCAAGTTATAACGATCCGACACCGCCAGCCACTCGTCGGCCTCGTCCGGGATGAGGTCAGGGGTGATCAAGCCGAATCCGCCGGCGGCGGCCAAGTCGCGTGCGAACGCGTCGATGCCGTAACGCAGGACGGGATTCCAGTAGGTCATCACCACGGCGCGGCCACCGGCATTCGTGATGGCCTCGACTGCGGTCAAGGTGTCGCGCACCCGCACACCACCGCGTAGAGCGGCCTCTGCAGCCGTTGCGATCGTCGGCCCGTCCATTCCGGGATCGGAGTACGGCACCCCGACTTCGACTATGTCGCAGCCATTTTCGACGAGCTCAGTCATTGCGGTGATAGAGGTCTTTACATCGGGGTATCCGGTGGGCAGGTACCCGATCAAGGCGGCGCGGTCGCGCTCCCGGCAAGCACCGAAAAAGGCGGTCAGCCCGCGTGTCCCGTCAGTCACGTGCCGGCCTTGCTCGGAACGTCCGGCCTCTCCTCGCGCTTCCTCACAGCAGGCATCGTCGCCGAGCGGTCATCGAACAGGCCGAACCACTTCGCGGCCGTTTCGACGTCTTTGTCGCCACGGCCGGAAAGGTTCACCACGATCACCGCGCCGCGGCCCAATTCGACGCTGAGCTTGAGCGCGCCGGCCACTGCGTGCGCGGATTCGATAGCCGGAATGATGCCTTCGGTCCGGCACAGCAACCCGAAGGCGTCCATCGCCTCACTGTCGGTGATCGGCCGATACTCGGCGCGCCCGATCTCTCTGAGCCAAGCATGTTCCGGTCCGACCCCAGGATAGTCCAGGCCCGCCGAGATCGAGTGCGATTCGATGGTCTGACCGTCCGCGTCCTGCAGCAGGTAGGAAAAGGAGCCCTGGAAGGCGCCGGGCGATCCGCCGGTGAAAGTGGCGGCGTGACGGCCCGTTTCGACACCGTCGCCGGCCGCCTCGAAGCCGACCAGCTGAACACCCGAATCGTCGAGAAACGCGTGGAAGATTCCGATCGCGTTGGATCCGCCGCCGACGCAGGCGGTGACGGCATCGGGCAACCGGCCCGCCTGCTCCTGAATCTGCACGCGCGTCTCCAGTCCGATGATCCGCTGAAAGTCGCGGACCATCGTCGGGAAAGGATGCGGCCCAGCGGCGGTACCGAAGCAATAGAACGTCTTGTCGGCGTTGGTGACCCAGTCGCGGAACGCTTCGTTGATGGCGTCTTTGAGCGTCTTCGAGCCCGACTCGACCGAGACCACTTCGGCGCCCAGCAACCGCATCCGGGCTACGTTCAGCGCTTGCCGCGCGGTGTCGACGGCCCCCATGTAAATGACGCAGTCCAGGCCCAGCAGAGCGCAGGCGGTCGCGGTGGCTACGCCGTGCTGGCCAGCACCGGTCTCGGCGATCACCCGCGTCTTGCCCATCCGCTGAGCCAGCAACGCTTGGCCGAGCACATTGTTGATCTTGTGAGAACCGGTGTGATTCAAATCTTCTCGCTTGAGGAAGATCCGCGCACCGCCGATGTGCGCGCTCAGCCGGGTGGCCTCGTACAGCGGCGACGGTCGACCAGCGTAATTGGCCTGCAATTTGTCGAGCAGATCAAGAAATGCCTGGTCGGTGCGCGCCTTGTCGTAAGCGGCGGTGACTTCTTCGATCACAGCCATCAACGCCTCGGCGACGTAACGTCCGCCGTACACGCCGAAATGGCCGCGCGCATCGGGATCGTGGCGGGTGTGCTCTGCGATAGCTGCGCTGGAACGGGGAAGGTCCGGGCCGGAAAGGTTAGCCATCACCTAATCTCAACGCGCAAAGCACTCATCGTGTTCAACGTTTCCGCTGATGCGGTTCATGACCGGTCAGCGCGCCGGCTTCGGACAAGACGGATGCGTGCCCGCCGTCACCAGATCAGCGACCGCGGCGCGCGGATCGCCGCTTCTCACCAGGCCTTCGCCCACCAGGACCGCATCTGCGCCGGCGCCGGCGTAGGCCAGCAGATCGGCGGTGCCGCGGACACCGGACTCGGCGATCCGAATCACGTCGGACGGCAAGCCGGGAGCGATGCGGGCGAAACAGTCACGGTCGACTTCCAGGGTCATCAAACAGCGGGCATTGACTCCGATCACCCGAGCCCCGGCCGTCAGCGCCCGGTCCGCTTCTGCTTCGGTGTGCACTTCTACCAGGGCAGTCATGCCCAGCGACTCGGTGCGCTCCAGCATCGACTCCAACGCCGGCTGTTCGAGCGCCGCAACGATCAACAGCAGCATGTCGGCACCGTGCGCACGCGCTTCGTGAATCTGGTACGGCCGCACCACGAAGTCCTTGCGTAGCACCGGCACCGAGACCGCGGCGCGCACTGCGTCCAAGTCGTCGAGGCTGCCGTGAAAACGGCGTTCCTCGGTCAGTACGCTGATGATCCGCGCGCCGCCGTCTTCGTAGGCGCGGGCAAGCTTGGCGGGGTCGGCAATGGAGGCAAGTCGGCCCGCCGACGGGCTGGCCCGCTTCACTTCCGCGATGACAGCGATGCCCGGCGCGCGCAACGCCGCCATGACGTCTAAAGGAGCCGGCATCGACTTCGCTGCCGCCTTGATTTCGGACAGGCTCACCAGGGCCTCGCGGGCGGCAACATCCGCGTGGACTCCCTCGATGATGGAGTCGAGCACAGTTGCCGGAGTCATCCCGGTGTTCCTCCCCACAGTCGCCGACTATTCCGACGACGTCTTCGAAGGGTAGCCGCCGCGGGGCCGTGGGCTGTCACCGACCCTCCGTGTCGGAGCCCGGAAGCGGCCGATCGGTCGGGTCGCGGCCCTCGTCCAGCGCATCCCACATTGTTCGCTCTGATACGGCGTCGTCGGCGTCTCGCGCGTTCTGGCGGCGGACCTTGGGTAACGCGTATTTCGCCGTCCGATCACCCGCCTCTGACGCCGAGCGCATGAGCAGCACCGCGGCGGCTAACGCGCCCACCGCGGCCAAGGACGTGATGACCGCACCGACATAGTGCCGATCGCTGCCAACCAGCGCCAACACCGGAACGTGGGCGATATCGGCGGCCCGCACCGCCGCGTCCGGGACAACCCACAGACTGACGGCCAGATAGCCGATGGCCAGGCTCGCCACGGCGATCAGCAGCGCCAGCGCCCGTAGCGGCCAGCCGCGTACCGCCAGGGCCGCAAGCGCCGCCGCGACCAACAGCATCGCCAGCGGCAACAGTGCAGTCGACCAGGACGCCCCGGAGACCGTCGACGTCGTCGGCGGCCCCAGCGTGTCGAACGATTGGAGCACGACCCACGGCAGCCGCGATGCCGCCCAAAGCGCGGCCGCGGCCACTACCAGCAACAGTTGAGCGGTCCGGATGAAGCGCGGGCCGCGCCGCACCCGGACGGGGTCAGTCATTTCCGCCGACGACCGGAGCGGTCAGCGTCTCGGCCGCGGCGATCGCGTTGAGGACCGCCCGGGCCTTATTAGCCGCCTCGGTGTATTCGTAGGGCCCGTTCGAGTCGGCGACCACACCCCCGCCGGCTTGTACATAGGCGGTGCCGTTGCGCATCAGCGCGGTGCGGATAGCGATCGCGAAGTCGGCGTTGCCGGCGAAGTCGAGGTAACCGATCACGCCGCCGTAGAGGCCGCGCCGCGTCTTTTCGACCTCTTCGATCAGTTCCATCGCGCGCACCTTGGGCGCCCCGGACAGCGTCCCTGCCGGAAAGCAGGCGGTCACCGCGTCCAGCGCGCCATGACCTTCGCCGAGCATCCCGGTCACCGTGGACACCAGGTGCATGACGTGGCTGTAGCGCTCGATGTGGCTGTAGTCCTCGACCCGAACACTGCCCGGGACGCAGACCCGGCCGAGGTCGTTGCGGCCGAGGTCGACCAGCATCAGGTGCTCGGCGAGTTCCTTCTCGTCGCTCAGCAGCTCTTTTTCCAGCAGCTGATCTTCGTCCTCGGTCGTTCCCCGCCAGCGGGTTCCGGCGATCGGATGCGACGTTGCCCACCGATCCTGGACGGTGACCAACGCCTCCGGGCTGGACCCGACGATCGAGAAGTCAGTTCCGGCAACATCATTCGGCACATGAAGCAGATACATGTATGGACTGGGATTGGTCACCCGCAGGATTCGGTACACGTCGACCGGGTCGACGTCGGTGTCCATCTCGAAGCGCTGCGACGGCACTACCTGAAAGGCCTCACCGCGCTCGATCTCCTTGACGAGGCGGTCGACGATCGCTCCGTATTCTTCGACGGTGCGCTGCGCGCGGGGATGCGGATCGGGTCTGTCGAAGGTGGCGACAGTGGACGGCAGCGGCTGACCGAGCGCTGCGGTCATTACGTTCAGTCGGGTGATCGCGTCGTCGTAGGCTTCGTCGACTCGCTCGTTGGTGCCGTTCCAATTCACCGCGTTGGCGATCAGGGTGATGGTTCCTTCGTGGTGGTCGACCGCCGCGAGGTCGGTGGCCAGCAGCAGCAGCATGTCGGGCAATCCGAGGTCGTCGATCGCCAGCTCGGGCAGCCGTTCGAGCCGTCGCACCATGTCATAGGCGAAGAATCCGACCATGCCCCCGGACAGCGGCGGCAGTTCGGGCAGTGCCGCGGTGGCCAGCAGCTGCAAGGTGGCGTGCAGCGCCTGCAGCGGGTCACCGCCGGTCGGCGCGTCCTGCGGTGTCGCACCCACCCACACCGCTCGGCCGTCGCGCACCGTTAGTGCCGATGGCGAACCGGCGCCGATGAACGACCACCGCGACCACGACCGGCCGTTCTCCGCCGACTCCAGCAGGAAGGTGCCGGGCCGGTTGTCGGCGAGCTTGCGGTAAGCCGACAGCGGTGTCTCGGCGTCGGCTAACACCTTGCGCGTCACCGGGACCACCCGGTGCGCGGCGGCCAACGCGCGGAAGTCCTCCCGCGAGGTCGTGGTCGTCACCTTGGCGCGCACGCTGCATATCTTCCCAGACACCGCCGATCACCGATGGCTCACCATTGGGCTAATCTGACGCCCATGAAACCCGGTGACACCGTGGCCGACTTCGAGCTTCCTGATCAGACCGGAGCGCGGCGCAGGTTGAGCGCCCTGCTCGCCGACGGCCCGGTCGTGTTGTTCTTCTACCCCGCCGCAGGCACACCGGGATGCACACGGGAGGCTTGCCACTTCCGCGATGTGGCCGCCGAGTTCGCCGCGGTCGGCGCCGCACGGGTCGGGATCAGCATCGACGCGGTGGCCAAACAAGCGCAGTTCGCCGGCAACCACGGGTTCGACTACCCGTTGCTGGCCGACACCGACGGAGCAGTGGCGCGGGCGTTCGGCGTCAAGCGCGGGCTGCTGGGCAAACTGATGCCCGTCAAGCGCACCACCTTCGTCATCGACACCGATCGCACGGTGCTCGACGTCATCGGCAGTGAGTTCAATTTCAACTCGCACGCCGACAAGGCGTTGGCGACACTGCGGGCGCGCTCGTCGGCTTAGCCGTCTTGCTGACCCCTTCGTGATTTCTTGCCGCCGCAGACGAACGGTCCCTAATGTGTCCGAATGGCAAACATTGCGCGACGAAAAGCTTTCCTGACTCTTGTCGTGCTCGTTGTCGCCGCCGGCTGCTCGTCAACCGATCGATACTCAGCCCCCGAAGTGTTCACCGTCAGCAACGACGCGGTAGCACAGGTCGTGCGTGATGCAGTCGCCGGCGACCGGTTCGCCGCTCAAATGGACGGTGCTCCCCAGGTCGATTGCGCGGGCCAAACGACCTGCACGATCAGCTACACGGTGCACGAGGCCAACGGAACGGTTTTCCACAAGGAACGAATTGCCGATGAACAGTTGATTCTGCCTACCGCGCAGGTGTGGAAAGCGTTGTTCAACGACCCGCAGTTCCAGAGCGGGACCGTCACCGTCAAAGGTCCGGTGGCCAACAAGCAAGGCAAATCCAACGTCGAAACCTATTTCGTATTGACCTGCAACCGCGCCGCCGCATCGAAGATCAACTGGGACAATACCGACGGTCACGCAGTCCGTAAACAGTGCAATTACCAACCGCAGACCAAAGGCCTACCCGATGAGCCCTAGCCGCGCCGGCGCCTTTGTAACATTCACCCATGCCGGCGGCGGATAGGCTCAACGAAGGCGACGGGTTCGCCGGATACTCGATCGTGCGGCTGCTGGGCGCCGGCGGCATGGGTGAGGTGTACCTGGCCAAGCACCCACGCCTGCCGCGGCACGACGCGCTGAAGATCTTGCCCGCGCATCTCACCGCCGACGACGAGTACCGGCAGCGGTTCAGCCGGGAGGCCGACATGGCGGCGGGGTTGTCGCATCCCAACATCGTCGGCATACACGACCGTGGCAAGTTCGAGGGGCAGCTATGGCTGTCGATGGAGTACGTGCCCGGAACCGATGCGGCGTACCTGTTGAAGAGCCGGTATCGCTTCGGGATGCCACAGCAGCAGGTGCTCGAAATCGTCACGGCGGTGGCCGATGCGCTGGATTACGCGCATTCCCGTGGGCTGCTGCATCGTGATGTCAAACCCGCCAACATCCTGTTGGACGATTCCGGCGCGCGGCGACGGGTCAAGCTGGCGGATTTCGGCATCGCCCGACAACTTGGCGACATCAGTGGTCTCACCGCAACCAACATGATGGTGGGCACCACCGCTTACTGCGCGCCCGAACAACTGCGAGGGCTTGACCTCGACGGTCGGGCCGACGAATACGCGCTGGGCTGCACCGGTTTCCACTTGTTTACCGGGTCCGCGCCGTTCGAGCACTCCAATCCGGCGGTGGTCATCACCCAACACCTTTCGGCGCCACGACCGCACATGGCCGATCGCCGGCCCGACTTGGTGGGACTCGACGAAGTCCTCGCGCGGGCGATCGCGAAGGACCCCGCCGATCGCTATCGGAATTGCTCGGACTTCGCCGCTGCGCTCGCTGCGGATCAACCGCGAACCACAGCCGCGCCCACCGCGGCGCTGCCCCGCCAGACCGAGGCCGCCGAGCCGTCGACGACTGTGTTGCCGGGGCCGCGCCGCCGGCAGTTCGGGCCGGTGACATTGGCCATCGGCGTGGTAGCCGTCGTGCTGGTCGCTTTGGTTGTGGGTATCGGAGGCCATCTGCTGCAACGGAATTCAAGCCATGATGGCGAAGCTGCTCCGTCGGAGTCGGCGCCGCAGTCGAGCAGCAGCGGCGTTACCACCTCGGCCGTCCCGGCTCCGGAGTTGCAGCTGGAGAAGTACATCACCGATCAGGCCGGTGTGCTGACCCCACCCGGCCGCGTCGCGGTGGACCGAGCCCTCAACAAGCTCTACGCCGCGCGCAACGTGCACCTGTGGGTGGTGTATGTGAATGACTTCGCCGGAACGACACCGCTGAAGTGGGCAGAAGACACTGTGCGCGCCAACAAGTTCACCAAGTCCGACGTGCTGCTGGCCATCGCCACCGACGAACGACACTTCAGCTTTCGGGTGCCGGCTTCAGTAACCGACGGCACGGCAATCAACCTCGCAACGGTTCGGCGAGACCGCATCGAGCCCGCTGTCAGCCGCGCCGAGTGGGCCCGCGCCGCAATCGCTGCGGCCGGCGGATTGGAGGCGGGCGGCTGAGAGCAACTCGACGCTAGTAGGGTGGCGGTTGGTTGCGTGCGGCGACATGGGCTTCGTTTAACGCACGCCCGGAATCTATGCGGTAAGCGCGATCTTGTTCGCGGGTTCGACGCCGTTTCGGCATCATCACATCCCGGTCAGCGTTCTTTGGATGCGCTGCTGGGGCTGCGGGTACTTCGCCGGTCGGCGAGCACTAGGCCGGGAACAGCAGCCGACTACCCGGATAAGTCGTGTAGGTCTGGCCGCTCGGCGACGTCGACACCACCGTGCCATCGGAGAACTGCTTGTCCTGGCAGCCATCGGGACCGGGCCAGAAAGTCTTGGGTAAGTGTTGGTAGCGGATACGCGGAGGCCACTTTAAAGTTTCAAGATGAGAGGCAACCACCGCTCCTTAAGGTCAGCCAGGCAGTTTCAACCCGTCATCCTGATTGAGTGGCGGGCCGACTGCTGCCCTAACGTCTGCGGTCCTCCGGGGCGCCGTCCGAGCTTGCCGACTGGCCCGCGGGTTTGGGCGGTGTCGCGCTCTCTGTGGCCGGGCACTTGATATGAAATGGTGAATGTGGCGTCAGCGATCTGTTGCGCGGCAGCACAGCGGAGTAGGCTGAGCAAGCTGCTCGCTGCTGTGCTGTCATGGCTAATTTGGTGTGCTGCAACGCCAAACACAGCACATAGGCTGTGAACCGCTCTCGATTGTCGGCCCGTCATCCTGCTGGGGTGGTCCGCCGATACTTTTGAGCTTCTTCATGTCGAGCAGAAACCGTTGCGCTGTTTCGCGCGTTACGTCAGTAACACCCGCCCGCGCGGCCCGCGCGAGAGGCCTCTTCGAGAGAGTAGTTAGCACGATGAATGAATTGGAGCAGTTGACCTGGGACGTGCGGGGGTTCGCGACGGAGGTACGAACGCTGGGCTACTCGTCCGTGGCTGGCGGGCATGAGAACCGGTTCCTTGAATTGTCGGAGCGCATGAACCGGCAAGCTGACCAGGTGGACCGGCGAAGTCACTGAAAGACGCGACCGTCTTGTGTCGGAGCTGTTTTCGGCACAGGCACTTCGAATTCGATGGGTGGGTAGATCCGGCCCGGTAGGCCACGGTGTGGTGCACATCGCAGCACTCAGCGGGCCGATCAGCCGCGGCTTGCCGCCCCCGGACTACTGCGTACTGCGCGCGAACTCAGGAGGCGGTGCGCTCCCGTGCGCGCGTTTCGACACTACCGCCGAGTCCTTTACAGCCCCAAGAAGCCGAGCAGGACTGATGGATCAAATAATCCGCTCAGAGCCGACGGGTCGATCAGGTCGGTCAGCGCCGACGGCTCTATCAGGCCTGTTAGAGCCGACGGCTCGAACAAGGTTGCCAGGGACGATGGCTCGATGGTGGTGATTCCGTTGCCTAAAGCATTCGCGGTGAGGTCGTTGCCGAAGACGGCGGCGAGGTCGTTGCTGCCGGTGGTGATGCCGTTGTCGTCGAGGAGCCCGGCCTGGGCAGTGCTGCCGCTGCCCAAGATGGTGGCGATGTCGTTGTTGCCGACGGCCGCGTACCCCAAGTCGTTATTGCCGAAGATGCTGGCCAGGTCGTTGTTGCCGGTGCCGGCAAAATCATTGGCGCCGTTGCCGAAGACGTCGGCGATGTCGTGGTTGCCGGTCACGGCACTAACTATGCCGCTGTTGCCGAAGTCGGCGGCGAAGTCGTTGTTACCGCCAAAGCCGGATAAAACGGTGCTGTCAGTGCCGTTGACGATACCGGTGTCGAAGTTATTGCCGGATGTTACGCCGACTAAAGCAAGGCTCTGAGTGCCGCTGGCGTCGGCGAAGTTGAAGTTTCCGCCAGTGGCGTCGGCAGTGACGGCCGCGCCAGTGGCATTGGCGACGTCCCCTGTACCGTCGGCGTTGGCAAAGGTGGCTAGGCCAAGTGGGCTAGAACCGGCAGCGCTTGCGAAGTCGAAGTTGCCGCCAGTAGCGATGGCACTGCTCTCGGCGCCGTCGGCACTGGCGAAGTCGAAAATTCCGCCGTTAGCGGTGGCGGAGCTGCCGGCACCGTCGGCGAACGCGACGTCACCGATGCCTGAGGTGGCGGACGCGGTACCCATGTCGAACACCGGCATCCCGTTTATCGACAGGGCGATGTCACTGAAATCGAACGGCGACACCGGGTCCGCAGCGGCGACCCCTGGCGTCGCGGCCAGCGCCGCCCCGAACCCCAGCCCGACGGCCAGGCCGCCGACCCGAGCGATCCGCTTGACGTGCTTCATTGACATACCCCTCTAATTGGCCGCGCTCTGGCAAATGCGGACCGGTTACGTGTGCCGACCCTGTGATATTGCTGACCCAGAGAGAATCCGACCTCGTTGAGGACATTAGTACAAATTCTGAAGTATTAATCGGGTTTTCCTAAGATTTGGCCACCGTGTACGGCTCGAGGCCGGCGAGATACTGGCCGTCAGTCGCAAGCGTGATCCGCGAGTCACCGATCACCGCCCAAATTGGAAGGGCCCAAGTCAATAGGCAGTGCTGTCCGTGCCTAGGCCGATAGCCAAAGCGGAGTCGAAATTGCCGCCCTCGGCGTTGCCAATGCGTCCGGTCGGCAACGCAGACACCTGCCGGCGAGCCGCCCCGCGCACAATCCCGCACTGTGCGAGGCCGTCTACGACTTGGTAAGACATTCCGACGGCTCTTCTCGCCGTAGACAGACCCCTGCGGCAGAGGTAGTGTCTACAGCCCCAGGAAGCCAAGCAGGACTGAAGGATCGAACAATCCGCTCAGCGCCGACGGATCGATCAGATCGGTCAGCGCTGTCGGGTCGATCAGGCCGGTCAGAGCCGACGGCTCTAACAAGGTGGTCATGGTCGTTGGGTCGAACAAGGTGGCCAGGGACGAGGGCTCGATGTCAGTCATCCCGTTACCGATGGCGTTTGCACTGAGGTCGCTGCCGAAGACGGCGGCCAAGTCGTTGTTGCCGAGCCCGGCAAACGCGCTACTGCCGTCGCCGAAGACAGCGGCGATGTCGCTGTCGCCGCCGCCGGCGGTGGCCATGCTGTCGTTGCCGAAGATGGCGGCTATGTCTTTGCTGCCGTCGGTAAAAGCTTGAATGTCGTTGTTGCCGACGACAGTGGCGATGTCGTTGCTGGTGCCGGTATCGGCAAGGCTACCGTCGCCGAAGACGCTCACCAAGTCGTTGTTGCCGCCGAGGACTTGGGCCATGCTGGCACCGTCGGCGAAGACGGCGTTGGTGTCGCCAAGAGCGGCGCTCGCATTGCTCGAGGAGCCTATCGCATCCGCGAAGTTGTCCATGCCGTTGGCGTAACCGGAGCTGTCCACGCCCAAGGCGGACGCGAAGTCGCCGTTTCCGCCGTCGGCCAAGGCATTGCTGCCGGCGCCGATGGCGCTGGCTAAGTCGGAGGTGCCGCCGGTGGCGTTCGCAACGCTGCCCGCGCCATCGGCGAACGCGAAGTCGCCCATGCCGGAGGTGGCGGTTGCGGTGCCCAGGTCGAACACCGACATCCCGTTGATCGACAGCGCGATGTCACTGAAATCGAATGGCGAAATCGTGTCTGCAGCGGCGACGCCTGGCGTGGCGGCCAGCGCTGCCCCGAAACCCAGCCCGACGGCCAGACCGCCGAGCCGAGCGATGCGCTTGATGTTTTTCATTGACATACCCCCTTTATTGGGCCGCGCCCTGACAACGAACGCGGATCCGTTGCCTGTGCCGACCCTGAGTCAGCGCCGTTGCTAACCCTGAGAGAACCCAACCCCGCTGAGGACATTAGTTCAAAGTCTGAAGTATTACTAGGGTTTTCTTTAAGACTCGGAGACCGTGTACGGCTGGAGGGCGCTCTACACGCCGACTGTGCGGTCACAACGCCGCGAACAGGCCGTCGAGGAATGACACCGAGTTCTCCAAGAACGAAGACAGCGACGACAGTCCAGGCTCGAGGTCGACCAGGTATTGACCGTTGATCGCGCTAGCGGTCAGTGAGTCACCGAAGTCTCCGGCCAGATTGGAGGTGCCTAAACCCGCGTCGGCGCTGCTGTCGCTGCCCAAGGCGAAGGCATCGTTGAAGCCGCTGACCGTGGTACCCGACATGATCCCGGCAATGACTTTGTCGGCGTCACCGATGGCGAGGGCGAAGTTGTTGTCGCCCTCGGTGGTGATCGTATTCGTCGCTGAATTGATCCCGCCGGCAAGCACATTGCTGTCTGTGCCCAATGCGTAGGCTGAATCGAAGTTGCCGCCCTCGGCACCAGCGCTGCTTCCGTCGCCCAAGGCGAAGGCGTTGTCGAAGTTGCCGACGCCGGCGGTGGCGCTGGCGCCGTTTCCGTCGGCCACGGCGGTGGAGAACTGGCTGCCCACGCCTGTGGTGAATTCTTTGGCAACGCTGTCATTGCCGAAGGCAATCGCCAAGTCGTTCAAGCCGCCTGAAGTAGCGGTCGCGTTGCCTTGTTGAACCAGAGACATGCCATCGTATGAGATGGCCAAGTCGAGGCCTGGAGTGCTGACATCCGCGGCCGGGTCCGGGAAGAACGAGAACGGGTCAGCAGAGGCGGTGCCTGCTGTGGCGGTCAGCACCGCTCCGACGCCCAGCCCGATTGCCAGCATGCCGAGCCGCCCCATCGCTTTAGCCTGTCCCATCGGTTCCCTTCCGCCGGCGCGCCGCACAGCGACGCTAGTCTCAGGCTGCAGTCAGCTACGCACTAAAGAATCATTATGGTTTCTCAGCGGCTTCGAGAGCGGTTGCCGCAACGGTTTTTCCGTTCCGATCGTGAACAATTCACCGACGGGAAACTGTCCGTTTGGAATTCTGCCGGTGGCGGGGGCTTAGACCTCCGAGCCCAACAGCAAGTCGGCGTCGAAACAACTGTGATCGCCGGTGTGACAGGCAGCGCCTACCTGCTCGACCTCCAGCAGCACAGCATCTCCGTCGCAGTCCAGGCGCACCGAATGCACATGCTGGCTGTGACCCGACGTCGCGCCCTTGACCCACTGCTGACCGCGGGACCGGGAAAAGTAGGTGGCCTCACGCGTTTCCAGAGTGCGCGCCAGGGCATCGTCGTCCATCCACGCAACCATCAACACATCACCACTGCGCCGCTCCTGCACGATCGCGGTGAACAGTCCGTCGGCGTTGCGCTTGAGGCGGCCTGCGATCTGCGGATCCAATGTCATCGCACGCCGATCCCAGCTGCGGCCATCGCCGCCTTGACTTGTCCAATGGTCAACTCGCGGAAGTGGAAGACGCTGGCCGCCAAAACCGCATCGGCGCCCGCTTCGACCGCCGGTGCGAAGTGTTCGACCGCGCCGGCTCCCCCGCTGGCGATCACCGGCACCGTTACCGCGGCGCGGACCGCCCGCAGCATCGCCAGGTCAAAACCGCCTTTGGTGCCGTCGGCGTCCATCGAATTCAGCAAAATTTCACCGACGCCCAATTCCTCGCCGCGCGCCGCCCACTCGACGGCGTCGATTCCCGTGCCGCGGCGCCCACCATGCGTCGTCACCTCCCACCCTGAAGGTGTCGGCGCCGAACCGGCCGGCACGGTACGCGCGTCGACCGACAACACGATGCACTGGGATCCGAATTGTTGCGCCATGCCGGCGAGCAGTTCCGGGTGGGCGATCGCGGCGGTGTTGATCGAGACTTTGTCGGCGCCGGCGCGCAACAGCGCATCGACGTCGGACACCGTGCGCACGCCACCGCCGACCGTGAGCGGAATGAACACCTGTTCGGCTGTGCGGCGCACCACGTCCAGCATGGTGGCGCGCCCCGCCGACGACGCGGTCACATCCAGGAACGTCAACTCGTCGGCGCCTTCAGCGTCATAGGCGGCGGCCAGTTCGACCGGGTCACCGGCGTCGCGGAGGTTCTCGAAGTTGACGCCCTTGACCACCCGTCCGGCATCGACATCCAGGCAGGGAATAACCCGCACGGCTACATCATTCGACGAACACATGTCAATACCGCTCCGGACCACCGGTGCGGCGCAAGATGTCGAGCATCTGCTCGTGCACACCGGGCGCCGCGGCCAGCGCAGACTCCGCGTCAGGAGTCCATGGTTCCCCGGCAAGGTTCGTGACGACGCCGCCGGCGGCGCGAACCAGCGCGACGCCCGCAGCGTGATCCCAGGCGTGGTCGCCGAAGCTGATCGCACCACCCAGAATTCCGTCGGCGACGTAAGCGAGGTCGATTCCGGTCGCGCCGTGCATGCGCAGCCGCGAGGACACTCGGCTCAGGTTCTCCAGCACCGCAATCCGGTAGCGTCCCGGGAACCGGCCGCGGGAATCGACGTTGAAGGTTCCGACACCCAGGATGGAGTCGGCCAGCTCACGCGGCGTCAGCGGTGGCTGCGGCACACCGTTTTTCACCAGCGGGCCGCCCAGCACCGCGGTGTAGCGCTGACCGGTGAACGGCAACCAGGTCAGGCCTGCCACCGGCTCACCGTGGTGCAGTAGGCCCAGCAGGATCGCGGCCATCGGCGAGCCGGCGGCGTAGTTGAACGTTCCGTCCACCGGGTCCAGTACCCACACCCAGGCCGAGTCGAGGTCGGGCCCGCCGAATTCCTCTCCGTGCGCCGCGATTCCGGTTTCCCGCATCAGCGCGTCGACAACCTGGCGCTCGATTGCCAGGTCGACCTTGGTAGCGAAGTCGTCGCCCCGCTTGGCGACCGCGGAAGCGGCGCGGTGGCCGGCGACGAACTGATCGGCCGTCGCGTCGAGAATTGCCGACGCCTGCCCCACCAGAGCATCGAGGTCCTTGGATTCCAGTCCCGCCACCGCTCTACTCCGCTACCGCGGCCAACGCCTGCGGCAAGCTGAATCGTTGCGCGTACAAAGCCTTTCCGACAATCGCACCTTCGACTCCGCGGTCGGCCAGGGTGGCGATGGCGCGCAGATCGTCCAGACTCGACACTCCACCGGACGCGATCACCGGCGCGGCGGTGCGTGCGGCGACCGCACCGAGCAGCTCGAGGTTGGGCCCGGTCAACGTGCCGTCCTTGGTCACGTCGGTGACGACGAACCGTGAACAGCCCTCGCAGTTCAGGCGATCCAGCACCTCCCACAGGTCACCGCCGTCGGTCTCCCATCCGCGCCCGCGCAAGCGGTGCCGGCCGGCTGAGTGAGTTATGTCGACCTGCACGTCCAGGCCGACCGCGACCTTGTCGCCGTGCTCGGCCACCACCTGCGCACACCACTGCGGATCTTCCAGGGCCGCGGTGCCAAGGTTGACGCGGGTGCACCCGGTGGCCAACGCCGCGGCCAGCGAATCGTCGTCGCGGATGCCGCCGGAGAGTTCGACGTGGACGTCGAGCTTTCCGATGACCTCGGCGAGGAACTCCCGGTTGGAGCCGCGGCCGAATGCGGCGTCGAGGTCGACCAGGTGAATCCACTCGGCGCCGTCGCGTTGCCAGCCCAGGGCCGCGTCCACCGCTGAACCGTACTCGGTTTCGCTGCCGGCCTTGCCTCGCACCAGCCGCACGGCGCGGCCGTCGATGACGTCGACGGCGGGCAGCAAAATCAGCGCCATCGTCTCAGAGCCCTTCCACCCAATTGCTCAGCAGCGCCGCCCCGGCGTCACCGCTCTTCTCGGGGTGGAACTGGGTTGCCGACAGCGGCCCGTCCTCGACGGCGGCCAAGAACGGCGTCTGGTGGGTGGCCCACGTCAGCAGCGCGTCGGGGTTGCCAGCCCACCGCTGGGCGGCGTAGGAGTGCACGAAATAGAACCGGGTGGCGGTGTCCAAACCCTTGAACAGCGTGCTGCCCGCCGCAGCGTCGACCACGTTCCAGCCCATGTGCGGGATCACCGGCGCGTCGAGCCGGGTGACCGCACCTCGCCACTGTCCGCAGCCAGCGGACTCGACACCGAATTCGATGCCCCGCTCGAACAGGATCTGCATGCCCACGCAAATGCCCAGCACCGGCCGCCCGGCCTGCAATCGCTCGTCGATTAATTTGTCGCCGTTGACGTTGCGCAAGCCATTCATGCAGGCGTCGAACGCGCCGACACCGGGAACCACGAGGCCGTCAGCCGCTGCGGCGGCGTCGTAGTCGGCGGTGACCTCGACCGCAGCTCCTACCCGCTGCAGCGCGCGCTGCGCTGAACGCAGGTTGCCCGAGCCGTAGTCCAGTACAACGACGGATCTGGTTGTCACAACGTCCCTTTGGTGGAGGGCACTCCGGAGACCCGGGGGTCGGACTCCACCGCCTGGCGCAGGGCACGGGCGACGGCTTTGTACTGGGCCTCGGTGAGATGATGCGGGTCGCGGCCGTAGAGCACCCGCACGTGCAACGCGATGCGGGCGTTGGTGGCCAGCGACTCGAACACGTGCCGGTTGATGACGGTGTGATAGGGCACCGAGCTACCGGCAATCGTGGTGTGCCGCAGATATTCCGGTTCACCGGTGTGCACGAAGTACGGTCGGCCGGAGACGTCGACGGCGGCGTGCGCCAGCGTCTCGTCCATCGGAATGAAGGCGTCCCCGAACCGCCGAATGCCCTTTTTGTCGCCGAGAGCCTGTGCGAGCGCCTGGCCCAACACGATGGCGGTGTCTTCGATGGTGTGATGCCCTTCGATCTCGACGTCACCCTTGGCGCGCACGGTCAGATCGAAGCTGGCGTGAGTGCCCAGCGCAGTCAGCATGTGGTCGTAGAACGGGACACCGGTGTCGATGTGCACCCGCCCGGTACCGTCGAGATCGAGTTCGACGACGATGTCGCTCTCCCGGGTGGTGCGCTCGACACGCGCCAGACGGCCGCCGGTCACGACGCCCCCAGTGGCTGCGCCAGTTCGGCTGCCGCGAGTTGCGCGCTGACGCGCAGGAATTCGTCATTCTCCTCAGCGGCACCGATGGTGCTGCGCAGGTAGCCGGGGATACCAACGTCGCGGATGAGCACCCCGGCATCGAGATAGCGCTGCCAGGTGGCGGGCGCGTGAGTGAACCGCCCGAACAGCACAAAGTTGGCGTCGCTGGGAATGACATGGAATCCGGTGCCGGTCAGCGCCGCGCTCACCCGCTCCCGTTCACCGATCAGCGTGGCGACGCTGCCCAAAGTGTCGTCGGCGTGCCGCAGGGCGGCGCGGGCGGCGGCCTGGGTGACCGACGACAAGTGGTACGGCAGCCGCACCAGCAGCATTGCGTCGATGACGGCCGGCGTCGCGATCAAGTAACCGAGCCGGCCGCCGGCGAACGCGAACGCCTTGCTCATCGTGCGGGTGACGATGAGCTTGGCCGGATACTCCTCGACCAGCGCCACCGCACTGGGCTGCGAGGAGAACTCGCCATAGGCTTCGTCGACGATCGCGATGCCCGGAACCGCGTCGAGCAGCCGCCGTAGCTCGGGCAGAGAAACAACCTGTCCGGTCGGGTTATTGGGGCTGGTGATGAACACCACGTCGGGCCGGCGCTCGGTCACGGCGGCAGCCGCGGCGTCGATGTCCAGACTGAAGTCGTCGGCGCGCAGTGTCTGGAGCCATTCGGTGTGGGTGCCATCGGAGATGATCGGGTGCATCGAGTAGGACGGGACGAATCCGATGGCGCTGCGCCCCGGTCCACCGAACGCTTGCAGCAGCTGCTGCAGGATTTCGTTCGAACCGTTGGCGGCCCAGAGGTTCTCCCCGCACAGCGGCACACCGGTCTGGATGGTCATGTAGGCAGCGAGATCGGCGCGCAGGGCGACCGCGTCCCGGTCGGGATAGCGGTGCAGGTCAGCGGCCACGGCCCGCACCGAAGCAACGACATCGTCGACGAGCGCTTTGCTGGGCGCATGCGGGTTCTCGTTGGTGTTCAGCCGAACCGGAACCGCCAATTGTGGTGCACCGTAAGGATTCTTGCCACGCAGATCATCCCGCAGCGGCAGGTCGTCAAGAGTGACCCGCAGCTGTGACCGGGTCATCGCTCGAACCTTCGTCGTATCGCTTCACCGTGCGAAGGCAGATCTTCGGCCTTGGCCAGTGTGATGACGTGTCCGGCAACGTCTTTGAGCGCTGCTTCGTTGTAGTCGACGACGTGGATGCCACGTAGGAAGGTCTGCACCGACAGCCCGCTGGAGTGTCGGGCACTGCCCGCCGTCGGCAGCACGTGATTGGAGCCGGCGCAGTAGTCGCCGAGGCTGACCGGCGAGTACGGGCCGACGAAGACCGCACCGGCCGAACGGATCCGCGCTGCGACGGCGGCCGCATCGGCTGTCTGGATCTCCAGGTGCTCGGCGGCGTAGGCGTTGACCGCACGGATCCCGGCGTCCAAGTCGTCGACCAGGATGATCGCCGATTGGCTGCCGCTCAGCGCGGTCGTCACCCGCTGGCGGTGCTCGGTCGTGTCCAGCTGTTTGGCCAGCTCGGCCTCGGTCGCGTCGGCCAGCTCGGCACTTGGGGTCACCAGCACGCTGGCGGCCAGCTCGTCATGTTCGGCCTGGCTGATCAGATCGGCGGCCACATGCGCGGGGTCGGCGGTGTGGTCGGCCAGGATCGTGATCTCGGTTGGTCCGGCTTCGGCGTCGATGCCGACCCGCGAGCGGCACAGCCGCTTGGCGGCGGTGACGTAGATGTTGCCCGGCCCGGTGATCATGTCGACCGGCGCCAACTCGGCGCCGTCGGTGTCGACGCCGCCGTAGGCCAGCAACGCCACCGCCTGGGCGCCGCCGACCGCCCAGACCTCGCTGACGCCGAGCAGCTTGGCAGCGGCCAGGATGGTCGGGTGCGGCAGCCCGTCGAACTGCGCTTGTGGAGGGCTGACCAGCACCAGTGAGTCGACGCCCGCCGTCTGCGCCGGCACCACGTTCATCACCACGCTCGACGGGTAAACGGCGTTGCCGCCCGGCACGTATAGGCCGACCCGCTCGACGGGAACCCAGCGCTCGGTGACGGTCGCGCCGGGGCCCAGCGTGGTGGTGCAGTCGGCGCGACGCTGCGCGGCGTGCACAGCGCGTGCCCGCTCGATCGCCACATGCAACGCGGCCAACACGTCGCGCTCCAGTTGGGCCAGCGCAGTGTCTAGCTCTGCGGCCGGCACCCGCACCGTCGACGGGCGTACGCCGTCGAACGACTGCCCATACTCCAGCGCGGCCGCCGCGCCACGCTCGGCGACGTCCTCAACAATCGGCCGCACCCTGGGCAAAACCGCGTCGACGTCGGCGCCGCCGCGGGGCAACGCGGCCCGCAGCCGGGCAGCGGACAGCGCGGCGCCACGCAGGTCGATGCGGGCCATCGTGTTCACGCCGTCCATTGTCCCAGGCAGTTCAACCGAATAAGCGGCCGGTACAGCGACGGCAAATCGCGTTATGTCGAACGGAGCCGCTCGGGAGGCCAAATGTCCGCAACAGATTCACCTGAAGCCGGCCTAAAGCCGGGTGAAGACGGTCTTCCCGGTCATTGTCGGCCAGACCGCCGGGGCTTCCTCCCACGAAGAGACGCGGTCGATGGCCGGCGAGAGGTCGCAACTATCGGCCAGCATGGCCAGGACGTCCGGGATCACGGCACGCGCGTTGACGCGTCCGGTGACAAACCGAACTCCGCGCGTGTACATCTGCAGCAACGGCATTTCCACCCGGGGCAATACGTACACCCCGGTGTCGGTGCACACGCCGTCCGGCCAGGTCGCGCGCAGCGCGGCGGCGAGCGACGACGGGTCAGCGGACGTGTGCACGGTGACCGGATACCGATCCCACGACTTGTCCGGCGCCTGGCGCTCATGCACAACGGCACCGAGTTTTTCGGCGGCCGCGAGCCGACTGGCGTCGGTGTCGACATAGTCGACGTGGAACCCGAATGCAGCCGCGAAGGCAGCCGCATACAGCCCGATCGACAGCCGCCCGACCACGAGCACGCGCCGATCGGACGCATCGAGGTCGGCCAGGTCCGCTCGAAACGGCGCCACGGCGCGCCAGCCGTCGGGAATGTTGTCCGACAGCGAGGCGATCGTGACAGGGTCCACGGTCTCGGGGACCACGATCAACATGGCGTCGGCATACGGCACGAGCACCAAATCGGACATGAATCCCCCGCCGTCCAAGCCGGCGAGCGGGGCCATTCCGTACATCGCCATCAGCGGCAGAGAGGCGCAGGTACCTGTGACACCGCGACGGCAATGACGACAGTTTCCGCAGCTGATCTGAAACGGCACGACCACCCGATCGCCAACCCGCACGCTCGAGACTTCCTCGCCGACGGATACGACTTCGGCCAGCCCCTCATGACCTACCGCGTGTCCGGGCGGCATCGGCAATCGGCCCTGCACAACCGCGACGTCGAGATCGCAGCAGGCCACCGCTATCGGCCGCACCAGGGCTTGTTTTGGCGCCGTAATCGCGGGTTCGGCCACTTCTCGCCACGCGTATCGCCCGGCCTCTTCCATCGTCAACTGCCGCATCTCAACATTCTTGAGCGGCCACTCAAGTATTGCAAGTATGTTTCAGGAGCATGCCGAGACCTGATCGCAGCCGCGCCACGCTGATCGAGACCGCCGCTACCCTGTTCCGCCAGCAGGGCTATGCGGCAACCGGACTCAACCAGATTCTCGGCCAGGCCGGCGTCAAACCCGGGTCGCTGTATCACCACTTCCCCGCGGGCAAGCAACAGTTGGCGGTGGCAGTCATCGAGGCAACCGGCACCAGCATCGAGCAACTGCTGCGCCGATTCCTGGCCGGCGACTTGCCGGTGGCCGACGTCGTCGATCGGTGGATCGGTCTGCTGATCGCCGGGCTGGCTAACGACGAGCGCGACGGGTGCCCCATCGAGCCGATTGCCACCGAGTCGGTGAACGCCAGTCCACCGTTGCGCGAGGCGTCGGCGCGTGCGTTCAAGGGTTGGTGCACCGCGATCGAGGAGCGGTTGCGCGCCGACGGCTGCGTCGCGCAAGACGCCGAACACGTTGCTATCGCAGTGATCTCGCTGATCGAGGGAGCTTTGATCCTGTCCCGCACCGCAGGCGATACCAGACCGCTCGATGCCGCCAAAGTCGCAGCGCGCTCGCTACTTGCCGCTATCCCGTCCGCATAGCGTTACAGGTCCAGCCCGATATCCAGCACGCACACCGAGTGAGTCAGCGCACCTACGGCCAGGTAGTCGACGCCGGTGCCGGCGTAGGCCGCAGCGTTGTCCAACGCCAGCCCACCCGACGATTCCAGCCGAGTCACGCCCACCCGCGCGTCGCGGCGCTGCACCGCAATCTGGGTCTGCCACACCGGGAAATTGTCCAACAGCACCAACCCCGGCTCCTCGGCCAGGACCTCGTCGAGCTGTTCGAGAGAATCCACTTCCACCTCACATGGCAGCCCGGGCGCGGCCGCGCGCACAGCCCGCAACGCCGCCACCACCGATCCCGCCGCCGCGACGTGGTTGTCCTTGATCAGCGCGGCATCGCCCAGCCCCATCCGGTGGTTGACGCCGCCGCCGACGCGGACCGCGTATTTCTGCAGCGCCCGCAGCCCCGGAACGGTTTTGCGGGTGTCGCGGATCTTCGCGTTGGTGCCCGACACCTCGTCGACCCAGGCGGCGGTCGCGGTGGCCACCCCGGACAGGTGGCACAGCAGGTTCAGCAGCGTCCGCTCGGCAACCAGCAAACCCCGCGTGTCGGCCTCGACGGTCAGCACCGAAGCGCCCGCCGGCAGCCGGGCGCCATCCGTGACGCGGTCGAGCACTCGGTAGTTGCCGGGGCCGAGCACCTCATCGAGGACCAGCAATGCGACGTCGACGCCGGCAATCACCCCCGCTTGACGAGTCACCAGCGACGCGGTGACCACCGCGCCGCCCGGCACCGTCGCCAGCGTGGTGACATCCGGCCCGTAGCGAAGGTCTTCGTCCAGTCCGCGGCGGATCGTCAGCAGCGCCTCGGCGAGCTCTTCCTGCGAGAGGGCCAACGCGCCGCTCCCCTTCATCGCTTCGCTCTGCATCGTCGTCATGAACCCACCGTGGCCAGCTCGTCGATTCCGACGGCATCACCGTCGTCGCTGAGCCGCACCATCATGCTGCGCGCCTGCACCGCGGCGTGCGGAAACTCAACCCGGTGATGACAGCCGCGGCTCTCACCGCGGGCCAGCGCCGCCGCGGCTACTGCCCGGGCGGTCAACGTCAAGGCCGCGTCTTCGAGGTCGGCGCGGCGCGACGGCCAGTGCGCCGTCGCGTGCGCCAACGCGTCAGTCAGCCGGCGCAGCCCGTCGGCATCGCGGACCACCGAGGCGTCTCGAGTCATCGCTTGTTGCAGCGCAACACGATTCAGCGTGACGTCACGCACCGCGTCGGGGTACTCGGCGCGTGACCGGCCAACGGCCAAGGCGTGCGCCGCCGCGGCCCCGCCGGCCCTGCTACCGACCACCAGCCCCTCGAGCAGACTGTTCGACGCCAACCTGTTGGCGCCGTGCATGCCGGTCCGCGCAACCTCGCCCGCGGCGAACAGGCCGGGCAGCTCCGTCTGCCCACAGACGTCGGTCACCACGCCGCCGCAACTGTAGTGGGCACCGGGAACCACCGGAATCGGTTGTCGCGCAGGGTTGATTCCGGCGGCCAGGCACGCGTTCGTCACGGTGGGGAATCGGACCGCGACACCCGGGACGGCGCGGGCGTCCAGGTAGACGTGGTCGTCGCCGGTCGCCTTCATCCGGGCGTCGATGGCGGCCGCGACGACGTCGCGAGGGGCCAGATCACCCATGGGATGCACACCTGCGGTCACCGAGTCGCCGCGCGCGTCGACAAGCACCGCGCCTTCGCCGCGCAGCGCTTCGGTGATCAGCGGTCGCCGGCCGGCATCGGGACTGAACAGCATCGTCGGGTGGAACTGAATGAATTCGATGTCGCTGACGGCGACGCCGGCCCGGAGCGCTAGCGCGATCCCGTCGCCGGTTGACCCGTCGGGATTGGTGGTGGCGCGGTAGAGATGGCCCAACCCGCCGGTGGCCAGGATCACCGAGGACGCATGCACGATCCCGAGTCCGTCGGGGCCGAGCGCCAGCAATCCGGTCACCGCGCCGCCGTCGTGCAGCACCCGCACGGCCGAGTGGTTGGTCCGGATGTCCAGCGCGGCGGCGGCATGGTCGAGGGCGCGTTGCACTTCGGCGCCGGTGGCGTCGCCGCCCGCGTGCATAATCCGCCGCCGGGTATGTCCGCCTTCGCGGGTGAGCGCCCACCGTCCCGGCGACGTCTCGTCGAACCGTGCTCCGTCGCTCACCAACTCGGTCACCGCGCGGTAGCCGTCGGCAATGATCGAATACACCGCTTCCAAGTCGCACAGTCCGCCGCCGGCGGCCAGCGTGTCCGCGACGTGAGCCTCCACCGAGTCGTCGTTATGCGGCAGCACCACCGCGATGCCGCCCTGTGCGTAATGTGTCGCCGTCATACCGGGCTGACGGTCCGCCTTGCTGAGCACCACGACGCGGCGGCCGGCGCGATGCGCGGCCAGGGCCGCGGCCAGCCCGGCAACGCCGGTGCCGACGACGACGACGTCAGTCCGCTGCTGCCAGGCGCAGGTGCTGATCATTCCCCGCCGCCGGGCTGCCCGATGCCGATCATCCGCTGCACGCTGCGCCGGGCCAGGGCAGCGGTCTCGGCGTCGACACGTACCTCGTCGGCGCCGTCGAGCAGACAGCGCAACAACGCGGCCGGGGTGATCATCTTCATGTACCTGCATGAGGCGCGGTCGTTGACCGCGCGGAAGTCGACGCGCGGTGCGGCCCTGCGGAGTTGGTAAAGCATGCCGACTTCGGTGGCGACCAGCACCTGGCGTGCGCGGGTCTCGTGCGCGGCCGTCAGCATGCCGCCGGTGGACAAGATTTTGACCCGGTCGGCCGGGAACGCTCCTTCGCCGGCCAGATACAGCGCGGACGTGGCGCAACCGCATTCGGGGTGCACGTAGAGTTCGGCGTCGGGATGGCTGCGGGCCTGCTCGGTGAGCTCCTCGCCGTTGATGCCGGCGTGGACGTGGCATTCGCCGGCCCAGATGTGCATGTTCTCCCGCCCGGTGACGCGGCGAACGTGTGCGCCCAGGAACTGGTCGGGGCAGAACAGGATCTCGCGGTCAGGATCGATCGAGGCGACGACGTCGACGGCGTTCGACGATGTGCAGCAGACGTCGGTGAGGGCTTTGACCGCGGCGGTGGTGTTGACGTAGGAGACAACGACGGCCTCGGGGTGGTCGTCTTTCCACGCCCGCAGATCGTCGGCGGTGATCGAGTCGGCCAGTGAGCAGCCGGCCCGCTGATCGGGAATGAGCACCGTCTTGTGCGGACTGAGGATCTTGGCGGTTTCGGCCATGAAATGCACGCCGCAGAACACGATGGTGTTCTCCGGAGCGTCGGCGGCGACCCTCGACAGCGCCAGCGAGTCTCCGACGTGATCGGCGACGTCCTGGATGGCCGGCAGCTGATAGTTGTGCGCCAGGATCGTGGCGTTGCGCAGATCGGCCAGCCGGCGGATCTCGGCGGCCCATTGCTCGTCGCCGTCGACGCCGGCGTATCCGGACGGCGAGTCGGTGATACCGGCAGCCAGGTCGGTCCTCAGGTCGTCTGCCACGGTGTGCGTGCGATTGAGGACCGTCATGGCCGCTCCTTCCGCGCCGGGGGTTTTCGACTTACAATCGAAAACATGGCCCATGGTAGCACCGCCCACGAGGTGCTCGCTGTCGTGTTCCAGGTTCGCGCGCCTCAAGCCGCACCGCCGACGGCGAAGCCCCAGCTCAGCGTGCTGCTGTGGCAGCGCGCGCGAGATCCGCAGCGCGGCGCGTGGGCATTGCCGGGCGGGCGGCTACGGCACGACGAAGACATGAACAGTTCAGTGCGTCGTCAACTGGCCGAAAAGGTCGATCTGCGCGAGCTGGCCCATTTGGAGCAGCTCGCCGTGTTCTCCGACCCCGACCGGTTACCGGACATCCGGATGATCGCCTCGACGTTCCTCGGCCTGGTTCCCTCCCCCGCCACGCCGGAACTGCCGCCGGACACCCGGTGGCATCCGGTGCACGCGCTGCCGCCGACAGCGTTCGATCACGGCCCGATGATCGCCTACGCGCGGGCCCGGCTGGTCGCCAAGATGTCGTACACCAACATCGGATTCGCGCTGGCTCCCAAAGAGTTCGCGCTGTCGGCGCTGCGCGACATCTACGGCGCGGCGCTGGGCTATCAGGTCGACCCCACCAACTTGCAGCGTGTGCTGGGCCGGCGCGGGGTGATCACGCCGACCGGAACCATCGCGCAGTCCGGCCGTAGCGGCGGGCGTCCGGCTGCGCTGTATCGATTTACCGACTCCCAGCTGCGGGTCACCGATGAATTCGCTGCGCTACGCCCTCCCGCCACCGGGTGACAGCCGTCTCGGCCTGGTCGTCGTGGGCGAGCCGATTGGATTCTTAACCGCGTCTTAAGCAAGAATGCACCGATGGTCGAAACTGGCAGCCTCGCAAGCGCAACCGGAGCCGAATGGATCGGTCGAGCTCCTCACCAGGAGCTGCAGCGCAAGGCGCGACCCGTGCTGCCGTCGGAGGACCCGTTTTACGAACCGCCGCCCGGTTTCGAGCACGCTGCGCCCGGCACGGTGCTGGCTTCGCGCGACGTCCAGCTGGCGTTCCTTGGCCTGATTCCGCAGCGAACCAGGGCCATTCAGCTGCTGTACCGGACGACGGACATGAACGGCCAGCCCGAGGCGACGGTGACGACGGTGATCGCACCGAAGGGCCTCACCAGTGACCGGCCCTGCCCGGTGCTGTCCTACCAGTGCGCGATCGACGCCGTGGTGTCTCGGTGTTTTCCGTCCTACGCCTTGCGCCGGCACGCCAAGGCGATCGGCTCGGTGGCGCAGCTGGAGTTCCTGCTGATCAACGCCGCCCTTGCCGAAGGCTGGGTGGTGTCGGTGCCGGATCACGAAGGACCGCACGGCAGGTGGGGTGCACCGTACCAACCCGGTTACTGCGTGCTGGACGGCGTGCGGGCGGCCCTGAACTCCGAACGGCTCGGGCTGTCCCCGTCGTCTCCGGTGGCGATGTGGGGGTACTCCGGCGGTGGCCTGGCCACCGCCTGGGCCGCGGAGATCTGCGCCGACTACGCACCGGAGCTCGACATCGTCGGCGCGGTGCTCGGTTCGCCCGTCGGCGATCTGGGCAACACGTTTCGCCGGCTCAACGGCAGCTTCCTGTCCGGCTTGCCGGCGATGGTGGTGGCCGCGCTGTCACAGACCTACCCGGACCTGAATCGGATCATCCAAGAGCACTCCAACGATGAAGGCCGCATCATGCTCAAGCGGCTCGAGCGGATGACCACGGCGGGCGCAGTGCTGTGGATGGCGGGCAAGGACATGGCTGACTATCTCGTCACACCGCTCGAAGAGGTCCTGGCGATGCCGGAGGTGCAGTACGTCTTCGACAACATCCGGCTCGGCACGACCGTACCGACCCCGCCGGTGCTGATCATCCAAGCCGTTAACGACTATCTGATCTCGGTCGATGACATCGACAAGCTCGCCGACGCGTACTCAGGCGGCGGAGCCGAGGTCACCTACCACCGGGACGCCTTCAACGAGCACCTGCTGCTGCACCCGCTGTCCGCGCCGATGACGCTGCGGTGGTTGCAGGACCGTTTCGCCCGCAGGCCGCTGACCGACCACCTGATCCGGACAACGTGGCCGACGATGTTCAACCCGGCCACCTACGTCGGGATGGCCCGGCTGGCCAGGATCGCCGCGAAGGTCATCACCGGCCGACCGATTCGCCGGCGCCCGCTCTAGAGCCTGGTGCGGCCCGGTGACACGGTCATCGGGGCAGGCGGATGCGTCGAGTCGGCGTCAGGAGAGCCGCCCAGGTCGTCGAGCGGCGATGCCGCGGCCAGCAGGGCGTACACCAGCGCGGCGGTCGCGGCCGGCACCAGCACGGTGCACGCGACCTGCAACACCGTGTGGCCGTACAGCACCGGCGGCGCCTCAGCGAAATAGTGGAACGGATCCTGGTGCGTGACGGGCGCCCGGTCGATGTCCACCGCGCCGTAGCGCAGCCGCACCAACAGCGCTCCGATCGGCGCGCTGACCGCCGCGGCGGCGATCACACCGATCGAGAGCCCGATGACCATCGCCGGTCCGCGGTGAGCGCGCCACTGCCAGGCCAGCACCGGCGCCACCACCGCCGGCAGAGTCAGCAATCCGAGCATCAGCGACGCGGCGACGAAGAAGTTGTCCGCCTCGTCACCGAGATAGTCCTGCACCCGCTCGCCGTTGTGCGTCAGCGCTACCACCCCGTGGATAGGCGGCGCGATCAACGCCCATACACCGCCGATCAGCACACCGGTCACCAGCAGACCGGCGATTACGGCCAGAATCGCCCGCACGCGGTTGGCGCGCCGCGCGCCGGTGGGCCGCACCGGCTCGATCAGCACTGCTCCTCCAACTCAGTGGAGTCCACCATCCCGTGCCGCGAGCACTTCGCCCACCAACCGTCAGGCCGCACCTGGACGACCATGCGGCGCCCGCACGCCGCGCAGAACCGGGGCGGCTCCAAGCCCAGCCGCGCCGCCGCTGGAACGGACGTTTCGGCGCGCTCAGATCCGGTGCCGGTGTAGACGTTGTACTCGCCCGCACCGACCGGGGCGGGCAGCTTTCGAACCATCGGCCGCCAGTTCTTCTACAAGCTGGCGTTGAGCGCTTTTATCGGCATCTGCAGCTCGTCGAGCAGCTGCAGATCCGCTTCAGCGGGGCGACCCAGCGTGGTCAGGTAGTTGCCGACGATCACCGCGTTGATGCCGCCGAGGATGCCCTGCTTGGCGCCCAAGTCGCCGAGCGTGATCTCCCGGCCACCGGCGAAGCGCAGCAGGGTGCGAGGCAACGCGAGCCGAAACGCCGCCACTGCTCTCAGCGCTTCGGCGGCCGGCAGCACCTCGAGGTGCCCGAACGGTGTACCCGGTCGGGGGTTGAGAAAGTTCAGCGGCACCTCGTCGGGACCGAGCTCGGCAAGGTTCGCGGCAAATTCCGCCCGCTGCTCGATCGTCTCGCCCATGCCGAGGATGCCGCCGCAGCACACTTCCATGCCGGCGTCGCGCACCATCGACAGCGTGTCCCAGCGCTCTTCCCAGGTGTGCGTGGTGACGACGTCGGGAAAGAACGACTTGGCCGTCTCGAGATTGTGGTTGTAGCGGTGCACACCCATCGCCGACAGCTGCTGCACCTGTTCGGCGTTCAGCATGCCCAGCGAGCAGGCGATATTGATGTCGACTTCGTCGCGGATCGCCTCGATGCCCGCCGCGACCTGAGCCAGCAACCTGTCGTCGGGGCCCCGCACTGCGGCCACGATGCAGAATTCGGTCGCACCTGTCTTCGCGGTCTGCTTGGCCGCCTCGACCAAGCTGGGGATGTCGAGCCAAGCGCTGCGGACCGGCGAGGCGAACAGCCCCGACTGGGAGCAGAAATGACAGTCCTCGGGGCATCCACCGGTCTTGAGGCTGATGATGCCTTCGACCTCGACGTCTGGACCGCACCAGGCCAGCCGCACCTCATGCGCGAGCTCCAGCAGCTCTTCGAGCCGGTCATCGGACAGTTGCAGCACCTGCAGCACCTGGCCCTGCGTCAAACCTTCGCCGCGTCGCAGCACCCGCTCACGGGCCACAGCCAGGATGTCGGTGCTTTGTGAATCGACGCCGCTGTCGGTGGTTGGCCGAGTCGCCGCTTGAGTCACCAGGCACTCCCCTGTCATCCGATGTCATCCGTGCCTGAGCGGCAGTTTGCCGCTGCAGAACGGTGTTCAGGTTAGGGCATGCGGCGCGCACCGAACGAAACGAGGTGCGGTCGGGGCGCTTGAAAGACCACGAACCTGGTTACTCTGCGGCCATCAGCTACCCCCAGCCGGTACCAGCACTGTCCGGAGCGTGAAAAAATGGTCGATCCGCACGTGCATTACCTGGCTCACCACTGGCTGATTTTGGCCGGTCCGGCGTTCCTGCCTGCTTTCGCGGTCGTCGGCGTCGTGTTGTACGTCGCGTTGAAGGACCGGCGCAGCGCTGACTCCTCTGACGAGACGACTACCGACAACAAGCGGGATTTGACGTGATAACAATCCGGATACATTCGGCCGCGGACGCCACTGGATCGATAGCCTACTTTGCACTAAGTTAGCTTTCAGTGAACGACTGTTCCTAATACGACCTGAGTCGACGAGGAGGTGTCAGGGTGGTGTTGACGGTGGTGGCAGATTCGCCGCCGGCGCGTGGAGCCGGCCTGGACCAAGTGATCGGTCTGACGATCGCGGCCGGGATCATCGGTGCGTTCATGCTGTATGTCGGCTGGGCGCACCGCACCCATCGCATCTCCTGGTTGGCCACGGTCACCGACAGAATGGGAGAGAAGTTCGGCCGCCCATCGTGGGTGGCTTTGCCGGTCGCGGTGTTCACCACGTCGATCATCTGTGCCCTGTTCGGCTTCATCTGGGACGTCAGCTGGCACATCGGCAACGGCCGCGACCCCGGTCCGCTGGCCAACCCCGCCCACTACTTCATCATCATCGGCCTGTTCGGCATCTTCGTCGCCGGCATGCTGGCCATCACGATTCCCTACGACAAGCCAGGGCCGGCAGCGGTGCGCATCACCCGCAACTGGTATGCGCCGGTCGGCGGTGTGCTGATGGCCGGCTGCGGGCTCTACGCGATGATCGGATTTCCGCTCGACGACATCTGGCACCGCGTCTTCGGCCAGGACGTCACGCTGTGGGGCCCCACGCACCTGATGATGATCGGCGGCGCCAACTTCTCCCTCTTCGCGACTCTGATGCTGGAGTACGAAAGCAGGCGGGCAGTTCCAGACGCGCCTCCTGAAAAGTGGTTCGTCAAAGCGATGCGCTATCTGTCACTTGGCGGATTGTTCATCGGGATGTCGGTCTACCAAATCGAATTCGACTTCGGTGTGCCGCAATTCCGGCTGGTGTTCCAGCCGATGCTGATCGCCGCGGCGGCAGCTATCGCGGCCATCGTCGCCCGCATGACGATGGGCAGAGGCGCAGCGATCATCGCGGCCCTGTTCGCGATCGGCTTGCGCGGTGTGGTCGCGCTGATCGTCGGACCGATTCTCGGCGCGCCGATCAACTGGTTCCCGCTGTACCTCGGCCCGGCTCTGGTGGTGGAGGCGATAGCCCTCACTCCGCTGTTCCGGCGCCCGATCCTGTTCGGCGCGGTCGCCGGCCTGGGCATCGGCACCGTCGGGCTGTGGCTGGAGTCGCTGTGGATCGACGCGGTCTATCACTATCCGTGGCCGGCGCCGCTGTGGCGCGAGGCACTGCTGACGGCGGTGCCGGTCGCGATCCTGGCCGGAGTCTGCGCGGGGTTGTTCGGAATGGTGCTGACCAACCAGAAGTTGCCCAGCAAGGCCTTCGGCATCACCGCGGTGGCACTGACCGTGCTGGTGATCGGCGGCACGGTCGCCAACGGGCTGCACATCAGTGTGCCGAGCAAGGACACCGCGACCATCAAGCTGGCTGATCTGCCCAGCAAGCCTAATGAGCGCATGGTGTCGGCGGACGTGCAGATCAACCCGCCCACCCTGGTGGGCGATCACCCGGACTGGCTGACGATTCTGTCCTGGCAGGGCAAGATGCAGAACGATCGCGGCCTGCAGATCGACCGCCTCAAGAAGGTCGGGCCCGGGCACTACGTGTCCACCCAGCCGATTCCGGTGTGGGGCGACTGGAAGACGCTGCTGCGGGTCAACGACGGCAGGACGCTGACCGCCTTGCCGATCTGGGCCCCGGCCGATGCGGCGATTCCAGTGCCGGAGATCCCGGCGCAGGCGATCAGCACCAAGCCGTTCGTCCTCGAGGTGACGATCCTGCAGCGCGAACGCGACCCGGGCGTCCCGGCGTGGCTGTTCACCGCCGGCGGCATCGTGGTACTGGTGTTCACCCTGACCGTCATCACCGCGCTGACCTGGGGCGCCGGCCGGATCAACGCGGCCGACACCGCCCCGACGCAACCAGAGGAGCACGCGCTTGGACCGTTCTCCCCCACAGGCGGCATGACAGCGGCGGTGACGCTTCGCACGACGCTCGTCCCCGCTATGGCGGTGATGCTGATCAGCGGCCTGGTCGGGTGTGGCGGTTCGGCAAATAAGGCTGCCCCGGGCAACCTCACCGTCGATGTCACCATCGCCAAGGGACAGGTGACCCCGGTCAACGCCACGCTGCAGGCCAGGGTCAACCAGCCGATCACGTTCCGGGTCAGCAGCGATGCCACCGACGAGTTGCACGTCCACTCTGTGCCCGGTCACGAGTTCAAGGTCGCCGCCGCGCCCAACCAGACGTTCCAGTTCAGCGTTGACGTGCCAGGCAACGTGGACGTCGAGCTGCACCATCTGGACCGGACCGTCGCCACGATCCAAGTGCGTCCGTGACCGGTGGCGCCACGGTCGTCCTGGCGCATGGTCTGGGTGGGTCCGGCGACCTTCCGGTGCCGTACGCCTACGCAATGGTCGGTGCCGCATGGGCGCTGACGTTCACCTTTGCCCTGGTGGCGTTCGCGTGGCGCCGGCCCCGCTTCGACCCGCAGAGGCCGGGACGGCCGCTGCCGGCCGGCCTGACTCGTTTCGTCGACGCCCGCCCCACCCGCTGGGCATTCGCCGCGGTGGCGTTGGCATTCGCGCTGTGGGTGCTGAACGCCGGACTGTGCGGTCCACAGACGCAGAACAACGCGCTGCTCGGTGCGTTCTACGTGCTGCTGTGGGTCGGCCTGGTGGCGGTGTCGCTGCTCTTCGGACCGGTGTGGCGAGTCATCTCGCCGGTGCGCACCGTCTACCTGCTGCTTCGGCAGGTCACGCCGCAACGGCTGCACCGGCCGCGGTTGTCCTACCCGGAGAGCTGGGGATACCGCCCGGCCGCGGTGGGTTTGTTCGCCTTCGTGTGGATGGAACTCGCGAGCCCGAACTCGGCGTCGCTGCCGTGGGTGAAGACTTGGCTGCTGATCTACGTCCTGGTGTTGCTGGTTGGGGCGTGGCTGTGCGGGCAGCGCTTTTTCGCCCGAGTCGACCCGTTCGGGGTGTACAGCATGGCCGTGTCGCGGCTGTCGCCGTTTCGCCGCAACCCGGACAGCGGGCGGATCGTCTTCGGTAGCCCGTTCGACCACCTGCCGTCGCTGCCGGTGCGACCCGGGGTGGTCGCGGTGCTGTCGGTGCTGCTCGGGTCGACGGCGTTCGACAGCTACTCGTCATCGCCGACCTGGCGCAGCTTCGCCGACGGGGTGGGCCGCACCATGCACGGCGTGCCGTCGACGGTGTCGTCGTCCGCACTGCGCACGGCCGGACTGATCGTGTTCATCTCGGTGGTGGCGCTGACCTTTTCGCTCGCCGCGCGGGCCGCCGGCGGTGTGGACCGCGAGCAGCGGCGGGCGTTGCCCGGGCAGATGGCGCATTCGCTGATCCCGATTGTGGTGGGTTACATCTTCGCCCACTACCTGACCTACCTCGTCGAACGCGGCCAGGCGGCCGTCTTCGCGCTCGCGGACCCGCTCGGCCGGGGGTGGAACCATCTGCACGTCGCCTACGTGTTGTCGCTGCACCCGTCGGTACTGGCCGGCATCAAAGTGGCCTGTGTGGTCACCGGGCACATCGTCGCGGTCATCGCAGCGCACGACAAGGCGTTGCGCCTGCTGCCCAAGGGCCATCAGCTCACCGGCCAGCTCACAATGATGCTGGTGATGGTCGGCTACACCTTCACCGGGCTGTATCTGCTGTTCGGCGGCTGACGGGTGTCAATGCGGTCGGCGCGGGTGTAGACGTTCATCGAGTTGCTGCGCAGGAAAGCGACCAGCGTGACTCCGGACTGGCCGGCCAGGTCTACTGCCAGCGACGACGGCGCCGACACGGCCGCGAGCACCGGCACCCCCGCCATCACCGCTTTCTGCGTCAGCTCGAACGACGCTCGTCCGCTGACCATGAGCACGACGGTGCTCAACGGTATCCGTCCGGACTCGAGCGCCCAGCCGATCACCTTGTCCACCGCGTTGTGTCGGCCGATGTCCTCGCGCACGACCAGCATTGTGCCGTCGACGGCGAACAGCCCCGCGGCGTGCAATCCTCCGGTGCTCGCGAAAACCTTCTGCGCGGCCTGCAGTTGGGCGGGCATTGCGGTCAAGTTTTCGGCGGCGACGCGGACCGGTGCGTCGCCCGGCGAATAGCGGCTGATCAGTCGCACCGCGTCGAGTGAGGCCTTGCCGCAGACACCGCACGACGAGGTGGTGTAGAAGTTGCGGGTCACGTCGACGTCCGGGGCGGGCACCGTGGGCGCCAGCCTGACGTCGAGGACGTTGTAGGTGTTGGCCCCGGCGGCGTCGGCGCCGCGGCAGTACCGCACGGTCACCACGTCGTCACGTTGTGCGATGACGCCTTCAGTGAGTAGGAAACCTTGCGCGAGCTCGAAATCCGAACCGGGCGTGCGCATGGTCACCGTGATCGGGTTGCCGTTGATCCGGATTTCCAGCGGTTCCTCGACGGCCAGGGTTTCTGGCCGGGAAGTCGCGGTCCCGTCGCTGAGGTGCCGCGCCGGCCGACGCGCCGTCACCCGGCCCATGGTTGTCAGCTTACCGGGCCGCGAGGACCGCCCAGCAGGTGCGCCGCGGCGGCCCGCAAGCTCCGCGTCGCCGCCAGCAACCGCGGATACTGCGGTCGCGGACGATCGTCGCCGCGCGCCGGGCGACCCGCTTCGAGCCGGGCGCGCTGAGGCACCACGACGTATTTCGGGTCACGGGTGGACTCCACCCCGGCCTCGAACACCCCGAACCGCTGCAGCGCGCTGCCGACGAGCAGAGCCAGTCCGCATAGGGCCGCAACGAGCCGGCTGCGGCCCGCCACCAGCGCGCCCAACGCGCCGCCGACCGTCAGATACTCCGCCCACTTACGCAGCCGGTGAGCTTTTCCCGTGGTGTAGGCCTCGGCGGCCAGCCCCAGTCGTTGCTCGAGCAGCCGAGACGCGGCCACCTCAACACCGGCGCCCAGGACTGCCAGCCGCCGCGCCGGGCCGGCCTCGCCGACCGGCGCCAGTAGCATGCCCAGCCCTCCGCCGCTGGCCGCTGCCGAGCCGGTGAACACGAACGGCAGATACGGGTACGCCTCATGCCAGGCCGGGACAGCGGTCTGGGACAGCAACACCGCGGTATAGGACGCGACGCCAGGCGCGAACACCGCCGCCCACCAGCCCGCCGGCCGTGCCAGGACAGCCACGATTTTCCCGAACCACGATCGTCGCAGTGCCGGCGGGGTCAATTCCGCGACCCCGGCCAGACCGGCGCCCGGCCCGTAGGCGACGAGGATCCAGGTGCCCACGCTCATCGGCGAACTCGGCTTCGCCACTCGCAGCATGTGGTGGAACCGCAATGGCCGGCCCAGGTCGGCGACCAGGAAATACATGCTGGCCGCGATACCGGCCAGCGCCCCGACCCGGCCGGCCCGGCGCAACGCGGGCCTGCCGCTGAGGTCGGCGCCGGCGGCCAGCAGCGCAGAACCCGCCGACAGGCCGCCGGTGAACAGGTACGCCGCGACCTTCCACTCCCAAACCGGTGTTTTGAGCACCGGGCGTCCGTAATACGACCGGAATTCCGCCGGCGGCACGGCCAACTGCTCACGGATGCCGCCGCCGCGGCGGCCGACGGTCGGCGCACCGTCCGAGCTGCGCGTCACGGGCGTCGCCGGCCCACAAACGCCGACACCGCCGCGCCTACCAGGGCTGTCGCCGCCATCCCGGCGTAGCGCCACATCGCCGGCGCGTCCCGGGTCGGTACGACAGGGTCCGGCGGCAGCCCGTAGACCTCCGGCTCGTCGAGGAGCAAGAAGAACGCGCCGTCGCCGCCGACCCCGTCGTCGGCGTCGTGGCCGTACAACCGCGCTTCGGGCACCCCTCGCTCGTGCAGCTCCTCGACGCGGTGGGCGGCGCGCTCCCGCAGCTCGTCGAGCGGGCCGAACTGAATGGAATCGGTCGGGCAGGCTTTGGCGCAGGCCGGTTCCAGCCCGTCGTGCAGCCGGTCGTAGCACAGCGTGCACTTCCAGGCGCGGCCGTCACCCTCGCGTCGGTCGATCACCCCGTACGGGCAGCCCGACACGCAGTAGCCGCAGCCGTTGCAGATGTCCTGCTGGACAACGACAGTGCCGAACTCGGTGCGGAACAATGCCCCTGTCGGGCACACGTCCAGACACCCCGCATGCGTGCAGTGCTTGCAGACGTCGGAACTCATCAGCCACCGGAAAGCGGTGCCCGCCTCGGCGCCCGCGCCGGCGCCCGGGCGCTCGAACTTCGGCACTCCTAGATCCACCGGCGGCGGATCCGCCGGGCGGGTCTGCTCGATGAAAGCGACGTGCCGCCAGGTGCCGGCACCCAGCATGCCGGTGTTGTCGAACGACATCCCCAGCAGGTCGAAGCCGTCGTCGGGCACCTGGTTCCACTCCTTGCAGGCCACTTCGCAGGCCTTGCATCCGATGCACACCGAGGTGTCGGTGAAGAACCCGACCCGGGGCGGGTGGCCGGTGTGTCCGGCGTTGTCCGCCGGATCGTCCAAACGCCCGTAGAAGCTGTTGTCACTCACGGTTCGTCCTCCGGCTTGAGGTGCGCGGCACTGTCCGCGCGGGTGGTGTCGACCTGCGTGCCCGTCTCCAGTGTGACGCCGGCCCGGCGGCGATAGCCGGCGATGTAGTCCAGCAAGGCCGGTCCGCGCGGCCGTCTCCCCGGCCGGACGTCGCAGGTTGCCACCTTGCTCTCCTGGATCAGGACGTTCGGGTCCAACACCACCCCGAGCAGGTCGTTGACCACGTCGCCGTCGACCAATCCCGAATGCCCCCAGTGATAGGGCATCCACACCTGATGCACCACGGTGTCATCGACACGCAGCGGCTTCATCCGGTCTGTGACGAACACCCGGGCCTCCACTGCGGTGCGGCTGGTGACCACGTGGGCCCAGTCCATGTGCGACAGGCCGCGTAGGCGGGCCAATTGCGGGGAGACCTCCACGAACAGCGCAGGCTGCAGCTCGGCAAGGTAGGGCAACTGCCGGCTCATCCCGCCGGCGGTGTGGTGCTCGGTGAGCCGGGCGGCGGTGAACACGAACGGGAACACTTCGGCGTGCGCCTCGGGCGGCGCCGGGTTCGACGGGTTGTCCGCGCGGCCGTAGACGATCCGCGTCGGGTTGCCCTGCTGTGCGTACAGCGGATTGCGCACCGGCGATTCGTGCGGCTCGTAATGCGTCGGCAGTGGGCCGTCGAGCAGACCGTTCGGAGCGAACAACCACGCCTTGCCGTCGGCCTGCATGATGAACGGGTCGTCGCCGTGCAACGCCTCGACGCCCACCGCATCCTCGGGCGGGCGGTAGTTTGGCGGTTTGTTCTTCTCGAAATCCGGTGTGTCGTAACCCGTCCATTCACCGTTGGCGCCGCTGTACTCGTCCCACCAGACGAGCTTCTTGCGTTCGCTCCACGGCCGGCCCTGCGGGTCGGCGGACGCCCGGTTGTAGAGCACCCGGCGATTCATCGGCCAGGTCCAGCCCCACTCCGAATCGTAGGGGCCCTGCTGGTCGTGCGGTTTGCGCCGCGCCGCCTGGTTGACCTCGTCGGCGTACACCCCGCTGTAGATCCAGCATCCGCAGGCGGTGCTGCCGTCGGCCTTCAGACTGGTGTAGCCGTCGACCGCCCGGCCGGTGGTCAAGTCGATGCCGCTGATGTGTCGCAGCACGTCTTGGCCGGACGGTTCGTCGCCGTCGGTCGCGTAGTCCCACGCGAGCTCCAGCAGCGGGCGGTCGCGCTCGTCGGTCGAGTCGGCCAGCTTCTCGCGTAGCCGGCGGCCCAGGTGGTAGAGGAACCACAGCTCCGAGCGGGCGTCGCCGGGTGGCTCGACCGCCTTCTCCCGCCACTGCAGCATCCGCTGCGTCTGGGTGAACGAGCCGGCCTTTTCGACGTGCGAGGCGGCCGGGAAGAAGAACACCTCGGTGCGGCAGCTCTGCGGGCTGATCTCGCCGGTCTCGGTCTCGGGCGCGTCCTTCCAGAAAGTGGCGCTTTCGATCATCACCAGGTCGCGCACCACCAGCCACTCCAGATTGGCCATGCCGAGCCGCTGCAGCCGCCCGTGGGCGGACCCCACCGCCGGGTTCTGGCCGAGCAGGAAGTAGCCGAACACCGTGCCGTCGATCATGTCCATGACGGTGCGGTAGGTGCCATGGTCGCCGTTAATTCGCGGCAGGTAGTCGAAGCAGTAATCGTTGTCGGCGGTGGCGTGCTCGCCCCAGTACTCCTTGAGCAACGACACCAGGTAGGCGTCGGCGTTGTACCAGAAGCCTTTCTGCCGCTCGCTTCGGACGCTGTCCAGCCAGTCGGCCAGGGTGGCCTGGCCGGCTTGCGGCATCGGCAGGTAGCCGGGCAGCAGGTTGAACAGCGTGGGCACGTCTGTGGAGCCCTGGATGCTGGCGTGCCCGCGCAGCGCGAACACACCGCCGCCGGGGCGGCCGATGTTGCCCAGCAGCAGCTGGATGATGGCGCCGGCGCGGATCATCTGCGCACCCGTCGAGTGCTGGGTCCAGCCGACGCTGTACACCAGCGCCGCGGTGCGTTCGCGCCCGGAGTTCTGTGCCCAGGCCCGCGCGACGTGCAGGAATTGCTCGGCGGGCACACCGCAGACCCGCTCGACCATCTCCGGCGTGTACCGGGCGTAGTGCCGCTTGAGTACCTGGTAGACGCAGCGCGGGTGCTGCAGCGTGGGATCGGACGGGATGTCGCCGCTGCTGCCCTCCACCGCGACGCCGCCGGAGCCGGACTGGTACGGCGTGCTCTGCTCTTTGGCTTGCGCTCCGCCCCGCCCGCCCGGTTGCGTCGACTCGTAATGCCAGCTCGCCGGGTCGTAGGACGCGGTGTCGTGGTGGTAGCCGCTGAACAGGCCGTCCAGGTCCTCGGTGTCACGGTAGTGCTCGTCCACCAGGTAGGACGCGTTGGTGTAGGCGGTGACGTACTCGCGGAAGTCGAGCCCGTTGGACACGATGTAGTTGATCACCCCGCCCAGGAACGCGATGTCGCTGCCGGCCCGCAGCGCGACATGCCGGTCTGCGACCGCGCTGGTGCGGGTGAAGCGCGGGTCGATGTGCACCACTTCGACGCCGCGCGCCTTCGCTTCCATCACCCACTGGAACCCCACGGGATGTGCTTCGGCCATGTTCGAGCCCATGATGACGATGAAGTCGGAGTTGACCAGGTCCTGCTGATAGTCCGTCGCTCCGCCGCGACCGAAGGAGGTTCCCAGACCGGGAACCGTGGCGCTGTGTCAAATACGGGCTTGGTTCTCGATCTGCAGCGCGCCTAGCGCGGTGAACAACTTCTTGATCAGGTAGTTCTCTTCGTTGTCCAGAGTGGCGCCGCCGAGACTGGCGATTCCCATCGTGCGCCGCAGTGTGTTGCGGTCGGCGTCGAAGTCCTGCCAACTCTTCCGGCGCGCGTCGAGCACCCGGTCGACGACCATGTCCATCGCGGTGTCGAGGTCCAGGTCCTGCCATTCGGTGGCATATGGAGCGCGATAGCGCACCTTGGTTTCCCGCTGCGGCCCGGTGACCAGCTGCTTACTCGCAGATCCCTTCGGACACAACCGGCCACGGGAGATCGGGCTGTCGGGGTTGCCCTCGATCTGGACGACCTTGCCGTCGCGGACGTAGACCTCCTGCGCGCACCCGACGGCGCAGAACGGGCAGACGGAATGCGCGACGCTGTCCGCGGACGCGGTGCGCGGTTCGAGCCCCGCTGAGCGGGCAGATTGGGCGGCTTTGCCGCGGCCTAACGCGTCGGCACCCGTGAGCTGCCGGTAGACCGGCCACGACTGAATCAACCTGCGGAAGTCCATCTTTGAATCAAACCACTCTGCGCGCGCCGTCGCTGCCCCGGCGCGTGATCCGCCGCGCGTCGAGCTGTTCGAGCAGCGGCACGGCGACGCGGCGGGTGGTGCCCAGGGCGCGGCGGGCCTCGCTGACTGTGAAGGGCTGTGGCAGCGTCGCCAAGTCGGCGGCCGCCCGGTCGAGGGCGTTGGGGCCGAGCACGACGCCGTCGGCGATCCGGGTCAGCCGGCCCGCCCGTACGGCCGCCGCCAGCTCGCGGATGCCGAGCCCCACTTCGGCCAGCTCGTTGGCCTCCGGGGCGCGGAACGGTTCAGCGGCCAGCCGTTCCTCCAGCGTCCGGACCGCTTTGTCGACCCTGGGCGGCAGACCTGCGCCGGGTGGGCGGACAACGCCGTCGGCCACTTCGAGTTCGGTCCTGTTCAACAGTTTGACGAGCAGCTCTCCGCCGGGCAGCCCGAGCTGCTGGCGCAACGTCTCCAGCGGCATTCCTGACGCGACGTCGTGCTGGTCGGCCCACCGTCGCACCATGGTGGTCGCCTGTTCGCACCGCGAGTCCCACCACTGTGGGTCGAACACCCAGTCGCCGATCCGCTCGCCGCGCAGCGGTAACCCCATTGCGCGCAGCTCCTCGGCACGGGCGCAGACCGGGGGGCGGGCGCGGCCGGTGGCCAGCTCATCAGCGCGGGCCCGGGCTGCGCCCCGGCGGCGCAGCGGCGGAGGCCGCACGTCGAGCACCGTCACCCCGGCCGCGATCCGGTGCTCTCCGGGGTCGCGCAACAACCCGATGTCTCCGACGCGCAACGGCATCGGTTGGGTCAGTCGCAGCCGCGCCACAGCGGTCCCGAGTTGACGCAGCTGCACCGGCACGGCCGCTGAGCCGATGTGCAGGATCAGCTGGCGGTGCAATTTGTCCGCCGAGCGCAGCGCGACGTCCAGCTCTACGGTGTCCAACCACGCGCCCGGAGTGCGGACGGTGTCGCCGCGCCGGATCTGTTGCCGGTCGGCGCCTCGCAGATTGAGGGCGACCCGCGCCACCGCGCTGAGGGTGCACCGGTCCTGCCCCAACGACTGCAGACCCCGGACTGTGACGCGCCGTCCGGCGTGTTCGAGTTCGTCGCCGACCCTGATGGTGCCGCCGGCGAGTGTGCCGGTGACCACGGTGCCCGCACCCCGGACGCTGAAGCTGCGGTCGACCCACAGCCGGACGTCGGCGTCCGGGTCCGGTTGCGGCAGTCGGTCTGTCAGCCGCAGCAGTTCTGCGCGCACTTGGTCCAGGTCGGTGCTCAGGGCGATCGGCGGATCGGCGAGCGAGGTGGCGGCGAAGTGTTCTCGTGCCTGCTCGATGGCCCGTGCCGGATCGGCGAGGTCCGCTTTGGTGATCACCACCAGCGCGTGCCGGACGTTGAGGGCGTCCAGGGCTGTCAGGTGCTCTTCGGACTGCGGCATCCAGCCTTCGGTGGCGGCCACTATGAACAGCACGGCCGGCACCGGCCCCACCCCGGCGAGCATGTTGGGGACGAACCGCTGGTGGCCTGGTACGTCGACGAACGCGAGCTGACGACCGTCGAGCTGGGTCCAGGCGAAACCGAGGTCGATCGTCAGGCCACGGCGCTGTTCTTCGGCCAACCGGTCGGGCCACATGCCGGTGAGCCGGTGCAGCAGGGTTGACTTGCCGTGGTCGACGTGTCCGGCGGTGGCTAAGACGAACACGCCCGCACCGCCGCGGCCAGCAGATCGTCCTCCTCCGGCGACACGGTGCGCAGGTCGAGCAGGCACCGGCCGCGCTCCAGGCGCCCGACGACCGGCGGGTCACCGGTCCGCAGCGCGACGGCGTAAGCCTCGGGCAGGCTGACCCCGGCGCTGGGCAGCTGCACACCCGGCGCCCCGCCGCCGCCCACCGCCGCGACGCAGTCCACGGCCTGTGCGTCGGCCAGCTGCCCGGCGAGGCGTTCGGCGCGGTCGCGAAGCTGCCTGACGTCAGCAATCAGCGCCTGCGCTGTCGGCGGCGGCGGCCCCGTCAGGGTGGCTTCCAACGCGGCCAGGGTGAGTTTGTCCACCCGCAGGGCACGCGCCGCCGGATGGCGGCGCAGCCGCTCGATCAGCGCGGCGTCACCGAGCAGCAGGCCCGCCTGCGGCCCGCCCAGCAGTTTGTCGCCGCTGGCGGTGACCAGGTCGGCGCCGGTGCGCAGCGTCGACGTGGCGTCGGGCTCGTCGGGCAGCACCGGGTGCGGCGTCAACAGTCCCGACCCGATGTCGACGACCAGCGGGACCTTCTTGTCCAACAGCTGCGCCAACTCGGCGACGGGTACCGCCGAGGTGAATCCGGTGACCGAGAAGTTCGAGGGATGCACCTTGAGGACGAAGCCGGTGTCCGGCCCGATCGCCCCGGCATAGTCACGCAGGCCGGTGCGGTTGGTGGTGCCGACTTCGCGCAGCCGCGAACCGGTGGACGCCAGCAGTTCGGGGATGCGGAAACCGTCACCTATTTCCACCAGCTCGCCGCGGCTGAGGACGATCTCTTTGCCGGGTGCCAGGGTGAGTGCCGTCAGCAGCAACGCCGCGGCGTTGTTGTTGACCACATGCACGTCACCCGCGACGGGCACGGCCCGGGCTAGCGCGGCCAGCGCACCACGTCCGCGCCGAGCCCGCCGACCGGTGGCAAGGTCGAACTCGACGTCCGTTGCCCCGCCAGCGGTGAGCACCGCCGACAGCGCGGCCGCCGACAGCGGCGCCCGGCCCAGATTCGTGTGGACGACCACGCCGGTGGCGTTGACGACGGGCCGCAAGCTGGAAGCCGTCGCCGGCAGCGTGGCGACCGCACGCTCGGCGACCTGCTGCGGCTCGATCTCGCCGGCGCGCGCCAATTCCTGCGCCCGGGCGATTACAGACTTCACCAGCGCGCGGCCTAGTTTTCGCTCCGCTTGGGCGAGGCGGGGGTCGGCGAGCACGGCGTCGGTGCGGGGCACCCGGCGCCTGCGGTCAGCTGGCTCGCTCACTCAGGACCCGGGAGTATGGCGGAGGCGGACGGGAATCGAACCCGCCAACGGCAGCGTCTGCCGCTCTACGGTTTTGAAGACCGCGCCGATCACCAGACCGGACACACCTCCCTGGATCATCCGCCCATTGTCGCAGCCCCGCGGCCGCAGGAGCACGATGGACGCCGTGACTTACCGCCTGACTCAATACGCGCACGGCGGCGGCTGCGCATGCAAGATTCCGCCGGGCGAGTTGGAGGACGTGGTCCGCGGGCTGGGTACAGCGTGGCCGCGCGATCCGGCCGGCGAGTTGCTGGTCGGGCTGGAAACCGGCGACGACGCCGCCGCCGTGCTCATCGAGGGTGGCACGGCGTTGATCGCGACGACTGACTTCTTCACCCCGGTGGTAGATGACGCCTACGACTGGGGCCGGATAGCGGCCGCCAACGCGCTGTCGGACGTGTACGCAATGGGCGGACGGCCGGTGGTTGCGGTCAACCTGCTGGGTTGGCCGCGCGATGTGCTGCCGTTCGAGCTGGCGGCAGAGACGCTGCGCGGCGGGCTGGACATCTGCAGCAGTGCGGGTTGCCACCTCGCCGGCGGGCACAGCGTAGCTGACCCGGAGCCCAAGTACGGGTTGGCGGTCACCGGCATCGCCGACCCGAACCGGTTGCTGCGCAACAATTCCGGCAGACCGGGCTTGCCGCTGTCGCTCACCAAGCCACTGGGCATCGGCGTGCTGAACAGCCGGCACAAAGCCACCGGAGAGCGCTTCGACGAGGCAATCGACGTGATGACCGCGCTCAACGCCGAGGCGTCCCGATCGGCGCTGGCAGCCGGCGTCGAATGCGCAACGGACGTCACCGGTTTCGGACTGCTCGGGCATCTGCACAAGTTGGCCCGGGCCAGCGGTGTTACGGCGGTGCTCGACTCTGCCGCGGTCCCTTATCTCGACGGTGCACGGCAGGCGTTGGCAGACGGCTATGTCAGCGGCGGAACTCGGCGCAACCTCGACTGGGTGGCACCGCATGCCGACCTGGCAAGGATCGATCAGGACGAGGCGCTGCTGCTGGCCGACGCACAAACCTCGGGCGGATTGCTGATCGCGGGCGAGATTCCGGGCGCGCCGGTGATCGGGGAACTGGTGGCGCGCGGTGAGCACACGATTGTGGTGCGCTGAGCGCCCGCGCTCACGCCTCGCGGCCGAAGAGCCCCTCAATGCGGTGTTGGCGCGGGTAGGTGAAGACTGCCCGCATCGACCAGGCCTAGCAACTGGCCCCAACGATCAGCCGATCGGATACTCGACCCGGGTGGTCCCGTTCCACCGCCGCAAACCGGCGAAGCTGCCCTCGATCTGCACCGGCGGACCCGCGAGGTCCAACGCCCGGCGCAGCGCAACCCCGCCGACGCGCCGTGCCAGCGTGACATGCGGCGTCCACTGGCCGGGCACGCTGTGCGGTCCGGGCCCGGGCTGCAGATACTGGTGGCTGAGGCGGTAAACCTGGGCCTGCAGATCCAGCAGCGCCGCGGTCGGCACGATCAGGCGCGCCAGGATGGCGCTGGTCGGCCCGAGGAACAAGGCGGCGCCGACGGTGCAGGGCAGCGGCAGCCGGCCGGCCACCGGCCGCAGCAGCGCGTCGACGTCCTCGGCGATGCCGTCGGCCACAACAAGGGTCACGTGCGGCCGGCCGGCGGGCGCATGACTGAGGTTGCCCGCGGTCGCCAGGTCATCCCAGATTCGCTGCAGCGCCGCTTCGGTGTCGGAGTCGAAGAGCAGCTCGATCGAGTGAACCATCAGCGGACCAGCGATTCCAGCCAGTCGCGGTCGAAAGCCTGAGCGCTCATCGCGGCGAACGCGTCGGCGTCCAGCGCGCCGGCCCCGGCCGGCAGCACGGCGCGCAGCGGCGCCAACCGGGCCAGCGCTGCGCGGTTGGAAACGTCCACCGCATCGGGCCGGACCGACCAGCTGCCGATCACCACGCCTGCGCAGGGAACGCCACGCGCGGCGAGGGCTTCCAGCGTCAGCGCGGTGTGGTTGAGGGTGCCCAGGCCCGCGGCGGCCACCACCAGCACGGCGGCGTCGAGATCGGCGGCGAGGTCGCGCAGCGTCACACCGGCTTCGGCCAATTCGACCAGCAGCCCGCCGGCGCCCTCGACAACGGTCAGCCGTTGCGGGCGGTCGGTGCCGCGAACCAAGCGGAGTACCTCGCCACGCGTCGGCAGCCGCATGCCGGCTTCCTCGGCGGCTGCCACCGGGGCCATCGGCTGCGGATACCGGGCCAACCCGGCGAGCTGAGTCACGCCGGTCAGCCGACGGATCTCGCTCAGGTCGTCGTCATTGGCATCGGTCCCGGTCTGCACCGGTTTGCACACCGCAACGTCCAGACCGGCCTGCCGCGCCTGCGCTGCCAGCGCCGCGGTGACGACCGTCTTCCCGACGCCGGTCCCGGTACCGGAGACGAACAGGACCGTCACGGCCGTGCGACGGACAGCACCCTTGTCAGGACCTGCCGGGCCAACTCGAGATCCACGACGTCCAGTGAAGCGCGAGCGGTGAGCCGCAGCCGCGACGTACCGGCCGGCACGGTCGGGGGCCGGAAGCAGCCGACCCGCACGCCGGCGTCCAGACAGGCCGTCGCCGCCGTCAGCGCCACCTCCGGGTCACCGAGGATCACCGACACCACCGCGGATTCCGGCCGGACCGCCACACCGCACAGCTCGGCCAAGGTGGCGGCATGGCGCAACACCGCGCGGGGCCGCCAGGCCTCCACCGCCAGCAGCCGCAGCGCCGACAGCGCAGCACCGACCGCCGCCGGTGCCAGCCCGGTGTCGAAGATGAACGGGCGGGCGGCGTCGATCAGGTGGGCCCGTACCGCCGCGGATCCGAGCACCACACCGCCCTGGCTGCCCAGCGACTTGGACAGCGTCGTTGTCATCACGATGTCGGGTGCACCAGCCAGCCCGCTCTCGTGCAGCAGCCCGCGTCCGCCGATGCCGCGCACGCCCAGGCCGTGCGCTTCGTCGACGATCAGCAGCGCGCGGTGACGACGGCACACCTCGTGCAGCCGCTGCAACGGCGCCAGCGTGCCGTCCGCGGAGAACACCGAGTCGGTGACGACCGCGGCGCGGTCCTCGTCGCGCGACGCCAACGCGGCGCCGACGGCGTCGACGTCACAATGCGGAGTGACCACGACCCGGGCCCGCGAGAGCCGGCATGCGTCGACCAACGACGCGTGCGAGTAGGCGTCGGAAACCAGCAGGGATTGCGGTCCCGACAGCCCGACCACCGCGCCGAGGTTGGCGGTATATCCCGAGGAGAACACCAGGCCCGCGTCAGCGCCGACGAAACCCGCCAGCGCCGACTCCAATTCCTGGTGCAGCTCGGTGTCGCCGGTGACCAGTCGTGAACCGGTCGCACCGGCCCCCCAGGTGCGCAACGCCTGAATCCCGCCGGCGATCACCTCGGGGTGCCGAGACAGGCCCAGGTAGTCGTTGGACGCCAAATCGAGTTCGGCGGCAACCGGTGGACGGGGCCGCAGCGTACGACGCAGTCCGGCCTGCCGCCGTTGCTGCTCCACCTCGTCGAGCCACGCCAGCGGCGAGGCGTCGAGAGCTTCCGGGGGAACCTTCATCGACCTAGAGCCTACGAGAGCCGGTGACCCGGGCGACGTCGACCATTGCCGAGGTGATCTGCGCGATTTCGGCGGGCGAACAGATATACGGCGGCATGGCGTAGATCAGATTCCGGAACGGCCGCAACCACACGCCGCGGTCGAGTGCCGCCGGCGTGGCGACGGCCAGGTCCACCGGACGGTCGCATTCGACGACGCCGATCGCGCCGTACACCCGGACGTCGGTCACCCCCGGCAGCTGCCGCGCGGGTTCGAGCCCGTCGCGCAGCCCAGCGCTGATCTCGGCGACCGAGGAGCGCCAGTCACCGGCCAGCAGCAGTTCGACACTGGCCACCGACACCGCGCAGGCCAGCGGGTTGGCCATGAAGGTGGGCCCGTGCATCAGCGCACCGGCCGGGCCCGAGCTAATGGTGTGGGCGACGTCGGTGGTGCACAGGGTGGCCGCCATGCTCAAGTAGCCGCCAGTGAGCGCTTTGCCGACACACATGATGTCCGGGCTCACCCCGGCATGGTCGGCGGCGAACAGCGCGCCGGTGCGGCCGAACCCGGTCGCGATCTCGTCGAAGACCAGCAGCACCTCGTGGCGTCGGCAAAGCTGGCGCAGATCAGCCAGGTAGCGCGGATCATGAAAGCGCATTCCGCCGGCCCCTTGCACGACGGGTTCGACGACGACAGCCGCCAGCTCGGCGGCGTGCCCGGCCAGTTGCGCCTCGAACGCGGCGCTGTAGTCGGGGTCGTAGTCCCGCGGCACCTGCGGGGCGAAGATCTGACGGGCCAGGATGTCGGTCCACAACGAATGCATGCCGCCGTCGGGGTCGCAGACGCTCATCGGGGTGAAGGTGTCACCGTGGTAGCCGCCTCGCCAGGTCATCAGCCGCCGTTTCGCCGGCCGGCCGCGGCTGCGCCAGTACTGCAGCGCCATCTTCACCGCGACCTCCACCGAGACCGAGCCGGAGTCGCTGAAAAACACGGTGTCCAGACCCGCCGGGGTGATGTCGACCAGCAGTTGGGCCAGCCGGGCCGCCGGCTCGTGAGTCAGGCCGCCGAACATGACGTGGCTCATGGAGTGCAGCTGCGCGACCATCGCCGCGTCGAGCACCGGGTTGCCGTGCCCGTGAATTGCGGTCCACCAGGAGCTCATCGCGTCGAGGACGTCGACCGGCGAACCCCGGTGCAGCACGGTCAGCCACCCGCCGTGCGCGCCGGTCGTGACCACCGGCGGGACAGCTTCAGCTCCGATAGTGCTGTAGGGATGCCAGAGGTGGGCGGCGTCGATCGCACTGATCTGCTCGGGCGTCAGCCTAGGATTCGCCGCAGGCATAACGGTCGAGGGTAAAGCAGCAGGCGCTTCCTGCCTGCATCGCGGCCCGGTCGCGCAATCGGCGGCCATCAGGGAGCATGGGAACCCATGGCGCCCGACCATCAGGCCCAAGAGGTTCCCTCTCCGGGCGAACCGGCCGACTCGCCGCCGCTGTCCGAGGAGTCCGGGCAGTTCGACGTCGGGCCCCCACGCGTGCTGCGACTGCGGTTGGCTCCATGGGACGTGCTCTGCACCATCGTCCTGACGACGCTGCTGATAGTGCTGGCGACCACGACGGACTGGCCGTCACGGCTGTTCGGATTTCTCGCCGACGTCTGCACTGAAGACACGTGTGCCCCAGCGCCGTTCGGTATCGACTTTTACATCTATCCGGTGGTGTGGGGCGGTGTCGGAGCGGCGTTCGCCGCCGTCGTCGTCGGGCCGCTCGTCTCACTGGTGAAGGGCTGGTACATGTCCTTCTGGCCCGTACTGGCTGCGATGCTGGTGATCGTCGCGGCGGTCGCCGGCTCGGCGATCACCACCTTCAGCAACAACTACTGGCACGAGAACCCGGGTGCCTCGGCCGCCGTGCACCAGCCTGGCTGAGATCGGAATCACAACGGCTGCCTCGGCTTTGGCGGTCCAGGCCGTCATCCGGTCACCGTCCGGTCACGGTACGACAAAAAAACTTCCAGCAACCCGCCGAGCGGTGGCTAGCGCCCCGATTTGTTGCCACAGTGGCTGTAGTGACTGCTGTGATTTCAGCGGTTCGACCGGTTCGAGGTGCTGAGCGCTCGCGCCGGGCCCCGCAAGAAAGGAAGACGAAGATGAAGATCGGAAAGCGAACCATCCATGCTGTGGCGCTGACGCTGACCTTGCTGATAGCGCCGCTGCTGGCCGAGCCCAGCGTTGCCGGCGCCGACTCGAACTCCGGGCCGGTGAACCGTCAACAGGCGCTCAACAAGGTGATCGCCCGCGGACTCTCCCAGCGCGGCGTGCCCTACCTCTACGGCGGGGGCAACGCCGCCGGCCCCACCCACGGCACCGGCCTGAACGCGAACACCGTGGGATTCGACGCGTCGGGTCTGATGGTGTACTCGTTCGCCGGCGCCGGCCTGAAGTTGCCGCGCACATCGTCCGAGCAGTACAACGCAGGCCGCAAGATCGCACCGGCTCAGGCACGTCCCGGGGACCTGATCTTCTTCGGCCCCGGCGGCAGCCAAAGTGTCGCGATGTACCTGGGTAACGGGCAGATGCTGGAGGCCACCGATCCCGCCGTCACGGTATCGCCGGTGCGCACCGCCAGCATGACCCCGTACCTGGCCCGGATCATCGAGTACTGATCGGCTTAAGGTGCCGCCGCACCATCGTCGCGGCGCGCGCAATGCCGCAGAACCCGGCGGCTTAGGTAGATTGTCTCTCGATCATGATGACCGTCTCCGCGCCCACACCGGCTGCCGCTGCGGTGGTGGAAATGCGCACGACACAGCCGGGGAAATCGGCTTTCTACCGTCATGACCTCGACGGACTGCGCGGCATCGCCATCGCGCTGGTCGCCATGTTCCACGTTTGGTTTGGGCGGGTGTCCGGCGGCGTGGACGTGTTCCTGGCGTTGTCCGGCTTCTTCTTCGGCGGCAAGGTGCTGCGGACGGCGCTGAACCCGGCGTCATCGCTGTCGCTGCTGCCGGAGCTGATCCGGCTGGTCCGCCGGCTACTGCCGGCGCTGGTCGTTGCGCTGGCCGGCTGCGCCGTGCTGACCATCCTGATCCAGCCGCAGACCCGCTGGGAAGCCTTCGCCGACCAGAGCCTCGCCAGTTTGGGTTACTACCAGAACTGGCTACTGGCCCACACGGTGGCCGACTACCTGCGCGCCGGCGAAGCGGTCAGCCCGCTGCAGCACATCTGGTCGATGTCGGTACAGGGCCAGTTCTACGTCGCGTTCCTCGGCCTGGTGTTCGGGCTGGCTTACCTGTCGCGACGCCGACTGGGCGCCCACCTGCGCACAGTGTTCGTCGTTGTCCTCAGTGCGCTGGCGGTGGCGTCGTTCGGTTATGCGATCGTCGCGCACGTTGACAATCAGGCCGCCGCTTACTACGACAGCTTCGCGCGGGCCTGGGAGCTGCTGGTCGGCACACTTGCCGGGGCGCTGGTCCCCTACATCCGCTGGCCGATGTGGCTGCGCACAGTGCTGGCCACCGTCGCCCTTGCCGCGGTGCTGTCCTGCGGAGCCCTGATTAACGGTGTCCGGCAATTCCCCGGCCCGTGGGCGCTGGTACCGGTCAGCGCCACCGTGGTGTTCATCCTTGCCGGAGCGAACCGGTGCACTAATCCCGGCGGTGTCGCCTCGATGCCGCTGCCCAACCGCCTACTGGCGGCCGGGCCGCTGGTCACGCTCGGAGCGATGGCCTACTCGCTTTATCTCTGGCACTGGCCGCTGCTGATCTTCTGGCTGTCGTACACCGGCCACGCGCACGCCAACTTCGTCGAGGGCACCGTTGTGCTGCTGGCCTCCGGTGTGCTGGCCTACCTGACGCATCGGCACGTCGAAGACCCGCTGCGGTATCGTGCACCGGCCGCCGGCGCGGACTCTGCGTTCGCCGTCTCCGCCGTATCCCCGGAGCCCGTCCCTGCGATTGCCTGGCGGGTGCGGCTGCGCCGCCCGACGATGGCGCTGGGCTCGGTGGTGGTTCTGCTGGGTGTGTCGTTGACCGTCACGTCATTCACCTGGCGCGAAGAGGTCACTCTGCAGCGCGCCTCGGGCAAGGAACTGACGGGCCTGAACGCGCACGACTATCCCGGCGCCCGGGCCCTGATTACCCAGTCGCGGGTGCCCAAGCTGCGGATGCGTCCCACCGTGCTGGAGTCCAAGGAAGACCTGCCGCTTTCCACCCGCGACGGCTGCATAAGCGACTTCAGCAACCCGGCGGTGATCAACTGCACCTACGGTGACCAGGCCGCCACCAGGACGATCGCGCTGGCCGGCGGGTCGCACGCCGAACACTGGCTCACCGCGCTCGAGCTGCTCGGCCGCATCCATCACTTCAAGGTCGTGACTTACCTGAAGATGGGGTGCCCGCTGTCGACCGACGAGAACCCGCTGATCATGGGCAATAACGAAGCCTATCCGCAGTGCCACGACTGGGTGCAGAAGACGATGGCCAAGCTCATCACCGACCACCCCGACTACGTGTTCACCACCTCGACCCGGCCGTGGAATAACAAACCCGGCGACGTGATGCCCGCCGGCTACGTCGGTATTTGGCAGACATTGTCCGACAACAACATTCCTGCCCTGGCGATGCGCGACACCCCGTGGCTGGTCAAGGACGGCCAGCCGTTCTTACCCGCGGATTGTCTGGCCAAAGGCGGCAACTCCCTGTCCTGCGGTGTTACGCGTTCCGAAGTGCTCTCCGACCACAACCCGACCCTGGATTTCGTCGGGCAGTTCCCGCTGCTCAAGCCGCTGGACATGTCGGACGCGATCTGCCGCGCCGACATCTGCCGGGCGGTGGAGGGCAACGTGCTGATTTACCACGACGCCCACCACCTCTCGGCCACCTATGTGCGCACCTTGATTCCGGAGCTGAGTCGTCAAATCGCTGCGGCCACCGGCTGGTGGTGACGAGTCGTTCCGGCGGCGCTCCCTCCGTTGCGTGAGGCACACCACGACCGGCCGGTTGCGGACGTCGGATAGTGCGCTCGGCGGCTAAAGTCATGTGATGTTGCCGAGACAACCGAACACCGGTGCTGGCGGAACGACGTCGACCCGGCCCACGGTGTGGCCCGGCAACAACTCTCCGCTCGGCGCTACCTATGACGGGGCGGGCACCAACTTCGCGCTGTTCTCGGAGATTGCCGAGCGGGTCGAGCTGTGTTTGATCGACAACAGCGGCAACGAGACTCGGGTGAATTTGGAGGAGGTCGACGGCTACGTCTGGCACACGTATCTGCCGGGAATCAGCCCCGGGCAGCGGTACGGCTACCGGGTGCACGGACCGTTTCAACCGGCCGCCGGCCATCGGTGTGACGCCAGCAAGCTGCTACTAGACCCATACGGTAAGTCGTTTGACGGCGACTTCGACTTCGGTCAGGCGTTGTATTCCTACGACCTGGCCGCCGTCAAACGAGACGGCGCGAAGGGCGGTGAGACCGCCAGTCGACCGACGGTCGACTCGTTGGGCCACACCATGACCAGCGTGGTGATCAACCCCTTCTTCGACTGGGCGTTCGATCGGGCGCCGCGCACTCCGTACCACGAGACGGTCATCTACGAAGCGCACGTCAAGGGCATGACGCAGACCCATCCCGATGTCCCGCCGGATCTGCGCGGCAGCTACGCCGGGCTTGCTCATCCGGCCATCATCGACCACCTCAAGTCGCTGAACGTTACGGCCATCGAACTGATGCCAGTGCACCAGTTCATGCACGACAGCCGGCTGCTGGAGTTGGGTCTGCGAAATTACTGGGGCTACAACACATTCGGGTTCTTTGCACCGCACCAGCAGTATTCGTCCAACCGTGCTGCCGGCGGCGCGGTGGCCGAGTTCAAGGCCATGGTCCGCAGCTTCCACGAAGAAGACATCGAAGTCATCCTCGACGTGGTCTACAACCACACCGCCGAAGGCAACCACCTGGGTCCGACCGTCAACTTCCGCGGCATCGACAACGCCGCCTACTACCGGCTCGACGACAAAGACCTCAGGCTTTACAAGGACTTCACCGGAACCGGCAACAGCCTCAACGCGCGCCACCCGCACACTTTGCAGCTGATCATGGACTCGCTGCGCTACTGGGTGACCGAGATGCATGTCGACGGTTTCCGCTTTGATCTGGCCTCCAGCCTGGCGCGCGAGTTCTACGACGTCGACCGGCTGTCGGCGTTTTTCGACCTGGTGCAACAGGACCCGGTGGTCAGCCAGGTGAAGCTGATCGCCGAACCATGGGACGTCGGTGAAGGTGGCTACCAGGTCGGCAACTTCCCCGGTTTATGGACCGAATGGAACGGGAAATACCGGGACACCGTGCGCGATTACTGGCGGGGCGAGCCCGCGACACTCGGCGAATTCGCCTCCCGGCTCACCGGGTCGTCGGACCTATACGAGGCGACCGGTCGCCGGCCCAGCGCCAGCATCAATTTCGTCACAGCTCACGACGGATTCACGCTGCACGACTTGGTGTCGTACAACGACAAACACAACGAAGCCAACGGTGAGGACAACCGCGATGGGGAGAACTACAACCGCTCCTGGAACTGCGGGGTGGAAGGTCTCACCGACGATCCCGACATCACCGAGCTGCGGTGTCGCCAGATGCGCAATATGATCGCCACCCTGTTGGTCAGCCAGGGCACGCCGATGATCGCGCACGGCGACGAATTCGGGCGCACGCAGCAGGGCAACAACAACGTCTATTGCCAAGACTCAGCTTTGTCGTGGATGGATTGGACGTTGGCCGAAAAGAACGCCGACCTGCTTGCCTTCACCTGCAAGGCGACCAAGCTGCGCAGGGAGCACCCGGTGTTTCGCCGGCGCAGATTCTTCGACGGAGAGCCGCTCGGCAGCGGTGAAGAGGATCGTGACATCGCTTGGCTGTCGCCGACGGGGCGGGAGATGACCCGCGAGGACTGGGGCAGCTATTTCGGCAACTGCGTCAGCGTGTTCCTCAACGGTGAAGCCATTCCCGAACCCGACGCGCGTGGCCGGCGGGTGACCGACGACTCGTTCCTGCTGTGCTTCAACGCCCACGGCGACGCCGTGGACTTCGTCGCACCGCACGACGACTACGCACAGGAGTGGAGAGTGGAATTGGACACCGCAGAGCCGGTCATCGGAGTCGACGCCGTGGTGAAGGCCGGCGAGAAGGTCACCTTGCCGAGCCGGTCGGTGCTCGTATTGCGTAAGACTCGCTGACGGATGGCTTTTCCAGTCGTCTCCACTTACCGGTTACAACTTCGTGGTGAAGAAAGTGGGTTCGCCTTCACCTTCGCCGACGCGGAGAACCTGCTGGACTACCTCGATCAACTCGGCGTATCGCATGTCTACCTGTCGCCGGTGCTGACCCCAGTCCGCGGTTCGACGCACGGCTATGACGTTGCCGACCCGACCACGGTGTCCGCCGAGCTCGGCGGTCCGGAGGGTTTGGCGCGACTGTCCGCCGCGGCACGCGAACGCGGGTTGGGCGTGGTGATCGACGTCGTGCCGAATCACGTCGGGATCGACAAACCCGAGCAGAATCCGTGGTGGTGGGATGTGCTGCGCAACGGCCGGTCGTCGGAGTACGCCACCTACTTCGACATCGACTGGGATCTGGCCGACGGCCGAATCGTGTTGCCGGTGCTGGGATCTGACGACGATGTCGCCGACTTGACAGTCGACGGCGACTTGCTGCGGCTGGGTGATCTGGCCTTTCCGATCGCGCCCGGCACCGGCGAGGGCACCGGCCCCGACGTACACGACCGCCAGCATTACCAGCTGATCGGGTGGCGGCGCGGAGTGTGCGGCTATCGGCGGTTCTTCTCGATCACCTCGCTGGCCGGGCTCCGACAGGAAGACCGTGCAGTGTTCGACGCCAGCCACGCCGAAGTGGCCCGCTGGTTCGCCGAAGGGCTCGTCGACGGCGTGCGCATCGACCACCCCGACGGATTGTCCGACCCGGCGGGCTATCTGAGCTGGCTGCGCGAGCTGACCGGGCCGGAGGCCTACATCGTGATCGAGAAGATTCTGGCCGTCGAAGAGGCGCTGGACCAGACGCTGCCGGTGGAGGGCACCACCGGCTACAACGTGCTGCGCGAAGTGGGCGGGCTCTTCGTCGACCCCACCGGCGAGCCTGCACTCACTTCGCTCTACCAGTCCACCACCGGTGTCGACTATGCGGCCACGCCTGCGTTGTTGCGGGAGCTGAAGGCGGACGTGGCCATCAACACCCTGGGCAGCGAACTGGCCCGACTGCGGCGCACTATCGCCGCCAGCACCGGAGCTGACCATCCGCAGCTGCCCGAGGCGGTGGCCGCGCTGCTGGGCCACATCGACGTCTACCGCTCCGACTACCAGGGGCTGGCGGCGCTGCTGCCTAACTCCCTTGCCGAAACCGAAACCGCCGCACCGGTTTTAGGCCAGCCGTTGCAGATACTGGCCGGCGCCGTCGCCGCGGCCGGCGGCGAACCGGATACCCGGCTGCAGCAGCTGTGCGGCGCGGTGACCGCGAAGTCGGTGGAAGACTGCCTGTTCTACCGGGACGCCCGGCTGGTATCGCTGAACGAGGTGGGCGGTGAGCCGCAGCGGTTCGGCGTGGGCGCTGCGGAATTCCATCTCAGTGCCGCCGGCCGCGCCCGGCTCTGGCCGCACTCCATGACGACCTTGACCACCCACGACACCAAACGTGGCGAAGATGTGCGGGCCCGGATCGGGGTGCTGTCGCAGGTGCCGTCGTTGTGGGTGGAGTTCGTCACTCGGTGGGAAGGCATCCACCCCTCCCCCGACGCGGCAACCGGGCTTTTCCTGTGGCAGAACATTTTCGGGGTCTGGCCGGTGGACGGCAAGGTGACCGACGAGCTGCGCGAACGGTTGCACGCCTACACCGAGAAGGCGATCCGTGAAGCGGCATTGCACACCACCTGGAACAACCCGGACACCGAGTTCGAAGATGCGGTGCACCGTTGGCTGGACTCGGTGCTGGACGGATCGGTGGCCGCGCAACTGACCGAGCTGGTCGGCCAGCTCAACATCCACGCCGAAAGCGACGCGTTGGGACAGAAGCTGCTTGCTTTGACGGTGCCCGGCGTACCCGACGTCTATCAGGGCACCGAGCTGTGGGACGACAGCCTGGTCGACCCGGACAACCGCCGCGCGGTGGATTACGCCGTGCGACGCAGCGAGCTGAAAAGTCTGCTGCACAGCAAGCTTCGCGTGGTGGCCGCCGCGTTGCGGCTGCGGCGCAAGCGCCCGGAAACGTTCCTGCAGAGCCATTATCGTGCGGTGCTCGCCACCGGTGACGCCGCTGATCATGTCGTTGCTTTCAGCCGCGGCGACGATGTCATGGTGGCGGTCACCCGCTGGACGGTGCGGTTGCAGGACACCGGGTGGGGCGACACCGCGGTGCCGGTGCCCGCCGGGTCCTGGGTCGACGTCCTGACCGGCCGGCAGATCAAGGGGCCGACGCCGGCCGCGGACCTGTTCGCCGAACTGCCCGTCGCACTTTTGGAGCGCGTCGATGAGTGAATTCGCCGTCTGGGCGCCGACACCGAGGGTGGTGCGCCTCGACATCGACGGAGTGGTGCATCTGATGCAGCGTTCGCCGGACGGCTGGTGGCGCGCAGAGGTCGACGCCGCACCGGACGCCCGGTACGGGTTCGTCCTCGACGACGACGCCCAGGTGCTGCCGGATCCACGGTCGGCGCGCCAACCCGAAGGTGTGCACGCCCGCTCGCAGCTGTGGGAGCCGTCGCCGGCGGCGTGGACCGACCGCGATTGGCAGGGTCGTTCCACCGACGGCGCGGTGATCTACGAGCTGCACGTGGGAACTTTCACCCCAACCGGAACCTTCGAGTCGGCAATCGAAAAGCTAGATCACCTGGTCGATCTCGGGGTGGACTTCGTCGAGCTGATGCCGGTGAACTCGTTTTCGGGCACCCACGGCTGGGGTTACGACGGCGTCCTGTGGTACAGCGTGCACGAGCCCTACGGTGGACCGGACGGGCTGGTGCGGTTAGTCGACGCTTGCCACCGCCGCGGTCTGGGCGTTTTGATCGATGCGGTGTTCAATCACTTCGGCCCGTCGGGTAATTACCTGCCGCGCTACGGCCCGTATCTGTCCTCGGCGAGCAACCCGTGGGGTGAGGGCATCAACATCGCCGATGCGGGCTCGGACGCGGTGCGGCGCTACATCCTCGACTGTGCGCTGCGCTGGATGCGTGACTTCCACGCCGATGGGCTGCGACTCGATGCGGTGCACGCGCTGGTGGACACCACTGCGATTCACATCCTGGAAGAGTTGGCGGCTGAAACCGATGCGCTGGCCGAGCAGTTGGGCCGACCGCTGTCGTTGGTTGCCGAGAGCGACCTGAACGACCCGCGGCTGATCACGCCGCGCGGCGCGGGCCGCGCCGTCGGCGGCTACGGGTTGACCGCTCAGTGGTCCGACGACGTCCACCACGCCATCCACACTGCGGTGTCCGGTGAGCGCCAAGGCTACTACGCCGATTTCGGATCGTTGGCCGCGCTGGCGAAAACGTTGCGCGGCGGGTACTTTCACGCTGCAACATATTCATCGTTCCGCGAGCGCCGGCACGGCCGGCCGCTGGATACCGCGAACATCCCAGCGACCCGGCTGCTGGCCTACACCACGACCCACGACCAGGTCGGTAACCGCGCGGTCGGCGACCGCCCTTCGCAGAACCTGTCTTTCGGCCAGCAAGCGGTCAAGGCGGCGCTGGTGTTGTTGTCGCCTTACAGCGCAATGCTGTTCATGGGCGAGGAGTGGGGGGCGTCCACGCCGTTTCAGTTCTTCAGCTCACATCCCGAACCGGAATTGGCCAAAGCCACCGCCGAAGGTCGCAAGGCGGAGTTCGCCGAGCACGGCTGGGATGCCGACGAGATCCCCGACCCGCAGGACCCGCAGACGTTTCTGCGTTCCAAACTCGACTGGGACGAGGTGCAAGCCGGTGAACACGCCCGCCTACTCGGGCTGTATCGCGCTTTGATCACGTTGCGGCGCAATGAACCTGACATCGCCGACCCTTGGCTGGACAATCTGAGCGTCGATTACGACGAGGACCAGCGCTGGATCACGTTGCGGCGCGGTCAGTTCACCGCCGCGTTCAATCTGGGCGAGCAGACGGTGACTGTGCCGGTGCGCGGCGAAGCGGTGTTAGCATGGGGCTCGCCGAAAGTCGGCGACTCGACCGAACTCGAAGGACATTCGTTCGTGCTGCTGCGCGCCATCTAGCGTCGAACGTCGACTTGTTGCGGGATTTCGGCGGCGTATTCGGCACGATAAGTCGACGTTCGACAGCAGACGAGGACAGATCTTGACCACCCCACCTCACTACCCGCAAGCAGCCGCCGCGAGAGGCCGGGTGGAGCCCGCCCCGCGCCGGGTCCGCGGCTACCTGGGCCATGAATTGATCTTCGACACCACGGCCGCCCGCTATGTGTGGGAGCTGCCCTACTATCCGCAGTACTACATCCCGCTGATAGATGTGTGCGCCGAGTTTCTACGTGACGAGGACCACCCGCAGCAGGTGCAGTTCGGGCCGTCGCGGCTGCATTCGGTGGTCGGTGCCGGGCACACGCATAAGTCGGCCGCACGGGTCTTCGACGTCGATGGCGACAGCCCGGTGGCCGGCACTGTGCGATTCGAGTGGGATCCGCTGCGCTGGTTCGAAGAAGACGAGCCGATCTACGGCCACCCGCGCAATCCATACTCGCGGGCCGACGCGCTGCGGTCTCACCGGCAGATTCGCGTCGAGCTCGGTGGCGTCGTGCTCGCCGACACCGCGGCACCGGTTCTGCTTTTCGAAACGGGGCTGCCCACGAGGTTTTACATCGATCCCACCGATGTTGCGTTCGAGCACCTGGAACCCAGCACCACCCAGACGCTGTGCCCGTACAAGGGAGTGACATCGGGGTACTGGTCGGTGCGGACCGGCGATGGGCTGCACCGCGACCTGGCCTGGACCTACCACTATCCGCTGCTGGCGGTGGCCCCGATCGCGGGCTTGGTGGCGTTCTACAACGAAAAAGTCGACATCGTCGCCGACGGCGCGGCGCTGTCCCGTCCGCACACCCATTTCAGCTAGCGCTCGTTCAAAGCAGGTAGCGGTAGGCCGGGGAACCCGGCTGGATCGTTTCGACTTGCATATCGGTGGCCCGCATGCGCGCCAGCAGACCGTCGAGGTCGGCGGCCGACCCCAACTCGATGCCCACCAGCGCCTCACCGAACTCTCGGTTGTTGCGCTTGACGTACTCAAACAGCGTGATGTCGTCGTTCGGGCCCAACACTTCGTTGAGGAACCGGCGCAGCGCGCCGGGCTCCTGTGGAAAGTCCACCAGGAAGTAGTGCTTCAACCCAAGGTGGACCAGGGAGCGCTCAAGCACCTCGCCGTAGCGGGACACGTCGTTGTTGCCGCCCGAGATCACGCACACCACAACGGATTGCGGCTCCACACCGGCTTCCAGCAGAGCGGCAACCGACAACGCGCCCGCGGGCTCGGCGATGATGCCCTCGTTCTGGTAGAGGCCGATCATCGCGGTGCACACCGCACCCTCGTCGACGGTGGTGATGGACACCATGTCACCGGCGGCGGCCAACGCCGCATAGGTCAGCGTCCCGGCCCGGTTCACCGCCGCGCCGTCGACGAACTGGTCGACGTGGTCCAAGGTCACCGGCTTACCGGCGGCCAGCGCGGCCATCATCGCCGCCGCGCCGGCTGGTTCAACACCCAACACGGACGTGGTGGTGGTGCGTTCGGCCAGGTAGGTGGTGATACCCGCAATGCATCCGCCGCCGCCGACCGGCACCACGACAAGGTCGGGTTCCCCGATCTTCTCGCCGAGCTGGTCGAGAATCTCGACCGCGACGGTGCCTTGGCCGGCCATCGTGCGCAGGTCGTCGTAGGGCGGCACCAGGGTGGCGCCGGTGCGCGCGACGTCGGCGAGGGCAGCGGCCGCCGCCATGTCGTAGGTCGAGCCGTCCACGATGAGCTCCACGAATTCGCCGCCGTGATAACGAATGCGGTCCCGTTTCTGCCGGGGCGTCTTGGCCGGCACGTACACCCGGCCGCGAACGCCCAGTGCGCGGCAGGCGTAGGCGAAGCCCTGCGCGTGGTTACCCGCCGATGAGCACACCACGCCGGCGGCGACTTCCTCCTCGGAGAGCTGCACGAGCAGGTTGTAAGCCCCGCGCAGCTTGTAGGAACGCACCGACTGCAAGTCTTCGCGCTTCAAGAAAACCGAAGCGCCGGTCGCCGCGGACAGCCGATCGCTCAGCTGCAGTGGTGTGGGTGCGACCACTGGAGCGATCCGCTTGGCCGCGTCGTCGATGTCGGCCGCGGACAGCGGCCCGACGCTTGGCGTCGGGCTTCGGCTCAAGTCGGCGGACACCGATCAATGGTGACACGCCGGGTCGACTGCCGGCGCAGCGGCGACCGCAAGGGCGGCGGAGCCGGGCGCAACGGGTCGCCGCCGTCGGGCTGAGCGGCTCAGTTCGCCGGTGTCAGCACGAACACCGGGATCTGCCGGTCGGTCTTCTTCTGATAGTCGGCGTAATCGGGCCACGCCTGCACCGCGCGCTCCCACCAGACGGCTTTCTCGTCGCCGAACACCTCGCGGGCGTCGTAGTCACGGGTGACGTTGCCGTCCTGCAACTCTACGTGCGGGTTTTTGGCGATGTTGTGGTACCACACCGGGTTCTTCGGCGCGCCGCCCAGCGAGGCGACCACCGCGTATTGACCGTCGTGCTCGACCCGCATCAGCGGTGTCTTGCGCAGCTTGCCGGTTTTGGCTCCGATCGTGGTCAACAAGATGATCGGTTTGCCCTTCATGTCGGCGGCTTCGGCGCCACCGGATTCGGCGTACTTGTCGGCTTGTTCGCGGGACCAATCCCAGGGGCTGGGGACGTATTCACCGGATAGAGGCATACCGCCAGCTTAAAGGACGAGCACGACCGGACTCCTAATCCGGCGGCTCGTCCTCCGAGCCGCGAACGACAGTGTTTTCGCGGTCGCTGGGTCGGCCGGGCAAGCCCTCTGCTTCGCGTTCACCGGCAACCTTCTCGTCGAGACCATCGACGATGTCCTCTAGCTTCTGAGTGTGACTCAGTGGATCTTCTTCGGATTCCGTCATGTCGCTTTCAGTGAACTTCGCCACCGGATTGCCGGTGTTGTCTTGTCGGCGCGGGTATCTGGTTTCTACGACCCGGCCGGCACGTCGCCGCGCCATTCACCGGTTTCGCCACCGCGCGACTCGATGAACTCTTTGAACCGCTTCAGGTCTGATTTCACCTGACGATCGTCAACACCCAACACCGCTCCGGCCTTCTCGGCCAGACCTTCGGGCTGCCAGTCGATCTGGGCTGTCACTCTAGTGTTCTGTTCTCCGAGCCGGTGGAATGTGATGACACCGGCGTGCGTCGTGCCGTCGGTACTCTTCCACGCGACCCGTTCCTCAGGGTGCTGCTCGGTGATCTCGGTGTCGAATTCACGGTCCACACCGCCGATGCTGGTCTTCCAATGGGTGTGCCGGTCGTCGGTTTGGGTGATCTGCTCGACGCCGTTCATGAACTCGGGGAAGGACTCGAACTGGGTCCATTGGTTGTAGACCACCGAGATCGGCACGTCTACGTCAACAGATTCAGTTACCGATGTCATGACTATCTCCTTGTGTCGTCATAATCCGAACGTGCCGCCCCTGCACGACTTATCCGGCACCCCGGCGCCAGCAGTTTGACAGATTGAGAAATTCCGTCGCTCTCCAGATGCGCCCGGACTGGCCCGGCGGTGCTCGCCCTTGCTCGAAGCACCGGTCTCAGTGCGATACCCCACGGACTTCGAGGGCAAACGGCGCATTCACCGTCTGATTACGCCAACTGGGCGGTCGGAGCAGCCGTGGGGTAATGGACTTCGGGTCTCGGCTCGTCCGTGTACAACTCCTCGATCTCGGCGGCGTACTTCGCGGCGATCGGGCGGCGTTTGAGCTTCATCGTCAACGTGATCTCCTCGCCGCCGGGCTCCCACAACGCGGGCAGCACACGGAAGCGTTTGATCTGCTCGACCCGCGACAGCTTCACGTTTCCTGCCGCGACTCCCGCCGCGATCTCAGCGATCACCTGCGGGTCCGACGCCAGCGCGGTGGGAGAGGCGTCGGTGATGCCGTGCTGTGCCGCATACGGGGCAACCGCGTCGGCGTCGAAGACCATCAACGCGGTGTTGTATGGTCGCCCGTCGCCGACCGTGACCATTGCCCCGATCATCGGGCAGGCGGCCAGGATGGTGGTCTCAATGTTGGCCGGCGACATGTTTTTGCCCGCGGCGTTGATGATCAGTTCCTTCTTGCGGTCGATCACCCGCAAAAAGCCGTCGGCGTCGGCGTCGAGGATGTCGCCGGTGTGCAACCACCCGTCGGGGTCGAGGGCCTCCGCAGTCTTGTCCGGCTCATTGCGGTAGCCGCGCATCACCAGCGGACCGCGCACCAGATACTCGCCGTCATCGGCGACCTTGCCTTCCAGCCCGGGCAGCAGCTTGCCGACAGTGCCGAGCCGCGCCTCACGGGGATGGCTGACGCTCGCAACGCAACTCAGCTCCGACATGCCCCAGACCTCCACGATCGGGATGCCGATACCGGCGAAAAACGCCAGCGTCTCCCTGGGGATCGGAGCCGCACCCGACGCCGCCCAGCGCAGTTCGCCGAAGCCCAACCGGTCGCGCAGCTTCGACAGCACCAGCTCGTCAGCTTGGGCCCATTCGGCGGCCAGCTCGTCAGACATCGCAGCACCGGCCACGAGGGTGGCGGCGCGCTTGGCGGCCACCGACATCGCCCACTGCAATGCGTGGCGTTTGAGTAGGTCCGTCTCGTTGCCGACGGCGAATTCGATTCCGGTTCGGAGCTTTTCCCAGACTCGCGGCACCCCCGCCCATACCGTGGGCCGTACATCGGGCAGCGCCGCTGCGATGGCGCGCGGGTCGGGCACCACCGTCACCTGGGCGCCGAACACTTCCAGCCCGTAGAGCCCCATCGCACGATCGGCGATGTGCGCCGACGGGAGATACGACGTGACTCGGTCACCGAACTGGGACGGCAGAACGGCATGCAGGGCCCGCGCTTCGAAGAGCAGATTGGCGTGGGTCATCTCCACCCCCTTTGGGTTGCCGGTGGTCCCAGAGGTGTAGATGAGGGTGACGATGTCTTCGGGTTGAACTGCTCGCCATGTCGTTTCGTAGTCGAAATCCAGATCGGCAGCGGCATACAGGTCGTCCACCGAGATCGTGCCGGTAGGCGATCCGTCGATGCAGACGATGTGCTCGATGGGCGTACCGCTGGCACGGATGCGTTCCACGTACTGCTCCTCGCACATCGCAACCTTCGTGCCGGCGTTGCCGAACACGTAGGTCAGCTGTTCGGCCGACAGCGTGTTGTACACCGAAAACGATGTGGCACCCAGGTGTTGCGCGCCTACCTCGAGCGGGTAGAACTCGATGCGGTTGGCCATCATCAGCGACACCGTGTCGCCCCGCCGGACGCCCAATCCCGCCAGTCCGGCGGCGACCTTGCGGACCTGCGCCGCAAGCTCTCGCCACGTCATCGTCTGGGCGCCGCCCGGCGTGCGGAGCGCCACGGCGTCCGGGTCCACCGACGCGGTGATCTGAAACGCCTCGCACAAGGTGGCCGGACGTTCGGTTGTCGTCATCGCCGTTCTCCTCGCTACCTAAGTGAGCGTAGTCGTGTAACGAAAGGCGATATCGTCGATTAATCAGCGGATTGGCGGCGTCGACGCGCCGGAGCGATTAAGGAGCCGTCGGTGAAGCAACTGACCGGCCTGGACGCCGCGTTCTTATACCTGGAGACGCCGACGACGTTCGGCCATGTGAACGGACTGATGATCTTCGAACGGCCTAACCCCGAATTTGAGCCGTACCGGGCGGTGTACACGAAATTCGCCTCGCTGATCGGCGAGCTCGAGCCGTTACGGCGCCGCGTCGTCGGGGTGCCGTTCGGGCTCGACCATCCCTACTGGTTGGATGACCCGAACTTCGACCTCGACTTTCACATCCGGGAGCTGCGCCTCGCCCGCCCTGGGCTAGCGGATCAATTAGCCGAGCAAGTGTGCCGGATCGTCGGACGGCCGATGGATCGCAAACGGCCGCTGTGGGAGGTTTACGTTATCGACGGTCTCCAGCAGGACCGCTGGGCACTGTTAAGTAAGTACCACCACGCCACGATCGACGGCGCTGCCGGGCAGCTGATGCTGCAGATCCTCACCGATAGCACGCCCGAGGCCCCGACGCCCGGCCCGAGCCCGGTCTGGAAATCCGAGCCGCTGCCGAGCGACGCCGAATTGCTCCGACTGGCGCTGGGTAATCTGGCTCGTAATCCGTTCAAAGCGGTACGGGCGCAGACGCGCATCGTCGGCCAGCTCGCCGACGCCGCCGGTATCCACGGCGTGAGCAGTGCGGCGGGCGCGGCCGGAACAGTAGTCAAACGCGTCGCCCAGCTGGGCCGGGGCGCTCGGCCTTCACTCTCGCTGCCCAGGACGGCGGCGCCTCGAACGCCGTGGAACAGAACGATCAGCTCACACCGCCGCTTCGCCATGCGCACCGCGTCGCTCGCCAATATCAAGCGCCTCAAGACTGCCACCGGCGGAACCGTCAACGACATCGTCATGGCAATCTGTGCCGGCGGGCTGCGTGAATATTTGTTGCGCAGCGACGCCCTGCCCGATCGTCCGCTACGAGCTATGGTGCCGGTGTCAATCCGCACCGGTGACGAGGAAGATCCGTGGACGAACCGGGTCTCGGCCATCGTCGCCGATTTGCCTACTGATTGCGGCGATCCGCTCGAACGGGTCGCTCGCTGCCACCAAGCGATGGAAAAAGCCAAACGGCTGTTCCAATTGGTACCGGCCACCGAGCTGGTGGACCTGACCCAATACTCCACGCCGGTGCTGGCCACCGCTGCCGTGCGGCTCGCGTCGCGCCTGCGGCTGGCCGACCGCGTCGCCCAGCCGTTCAACCTGGTGATCTCTAATGTTCCCGGACCCCGCCAGCCGTTGTTCTTCGCTGGGGCGAAGCTCCGTCACCAATTCCCGATATCAGTCGTCACCGACGGGCAAGGTCTCAACACCACTGTGGTGAGCTACCTCGACCGGCTCGACTTCGGCTTCATCGCCGATCGTGAACTGGTTCCCGACTTGTGGGATCTTGCCGATCTGCACATTGCCGAGATCAGCCGGCTATTCGACGCCACCGGCGCAGACTGGGCTCAACCACCGCAGCCGGCGTTTCCACGACGTGGTCCGATCAAGCTCGGCGACGAGGATTAGAGACCAGCCGATACGCGAGCGGAACGTCACTGCGAATTAACCATCAGTTTTTCGCAGCGGCCTTACGCCCGCCATGGCTATCCGCTCAGACAGCCCGGGCCCAGTAGCGCCTTGAGGTCACCCATCAGCGCCGGCGAGGGCGTCACCCGCAGCGACACATCCAATTCCAGGGTGGTCACCCGCTCACCGCTGAGCAGCCGCAGATGCACCTGAGCCGTACCGGGATGGCGGGCCAGCACCTGCTTGAGCGCGCTCACTTTGTCGACGGTGCACTGCCGAGTGGGCAGGCTCACCGCCAGGGGTCGGTTCGCCTGGGCGCCGGAGAAGTCGGGCACCACCAGCTCGTTGGCGATCAGGCAGATCCGGTCGTCTGAAGCTTTCACCCGGCCGTTGACCAGCACCACAGCGTCGTCGAGGATGTCCGCGCCGTAAGCGGAGTAGGCGTGCGGGAAGAACATCACCTCGATGCCACCGGTGAGGTCTTCCAATTGCGCGGACGCCCAGGGCATTCCGTTCTTGTTGACGCGCCGGTTGACCGAAGCCAGGATGCCGCCCACCCGCACTGCGGTATCGTTGGGCACGTCGCCGTCCAGGATCGCCGGAATTGCGGTGTCGACCTGAGCCGACAACAGGTGCGCCACCCCGTTGAGCGGGTGCCCGGACACATACAAGCCCAGCATCTCGCGCTCGAGGGCCAATTTGTGCTTGTCGTCCCACTCCTCGTCGGGAATTTTAATGGTGAACACCGCGTCGACGTGGGCGTCTTCGCCGCCGAACAGGTCGAATTGACCCATCGCCTCGGCCTTTTTGGTGCCCAGTACGGAGTCGACGGCATCGGTGTGCACCAGGAACAGTCCCTTGCGGGGATGTCCCAGCGAGTCGAACGCGCCAGCCTTGACCAGCGACTCGGTGACCTTCTTGTTGCACGCCGCGATGTCGACCTTGTTCAGGTAATCGGAGAAGTCGGTGAACTTGCCCTTCTCGGTACGGGTGTTCAGCAGTGAGGCAACGACATTGGCGCCGACGTTGCGTACCGCGCCCAGCCCGTAGCGGATGTCGGTGCCTACCGAGGCGAAGTTGAGGCCGGACTCGTTGACGTCGGGCGGCAGCACCGTAATGCCGAGCTTGCGGCAGTCGGCGAGGTAGACCGCGGCCTTGTCCTTGTCGTCGCCGACGGAGGTCAGCAGACCGGCCATGTATTCGGCGGGATAGTTGGCTTTGAGATAGGCCGTCCAGTACGAGACCAAGCCGTAGCCGGCGGCGTGCGACTTGTTGAACGCGTAGTCGGCGAACGGCAGGATGGTGTCCCACAACGCTTTGATGGCTTTGGCTGAAAATCCGTTGGTCTGCATGCCTTCAGAGAAGCCCTCGAACTCCTTCTCCAGCACCTCGCGCTTCTTCTTACCCATCGCTTTGCGCAAAATGTCGGCTCGGGCCAGCGAGTAGCTGGCCACCTTCTGCGCGATGCGCATGATCTGTTCCTGGTAGACGATCAGGCCGTACGTCTCGGCGAGGATGTCGCGCAGCGGTTCCTCGAGTTCAGGGTGGATCGGTTTGATCGCCTGCCGGTTGTTCTTGCGGTCGGCGTAGTCGTTGTGGGCGTTCATGCCCATGGGGCCGGGCCGGTACAGCGCAAGGACGGCGACGATGTCCTCGAAACCGGTGGGCTGCATGCGGCGCAGCAGGTCGCGCATCGGGCCGCCGTCGAGCTGGAACACCCCGAGCGTCTCACCGCGGCCCAGTAGTTGGAAGGTGGCCGGGTCGTCGAGCGACAAAGATTCCAGGTCGAGCTCGACTCCTCGGTTGGCTTTGATGTTCTCGATCGCGTCACCGATGATCGTCAGGTTGCGCAGCCCGAGGAAGTCCATCTTCAGCAGGCCGATCGCCTCACACGACGGGTAGTCCCAGCCGGTGATGATGGCGCCGTCCTGCGGCCGCTTCCACAGCGGGATCGCGTCGGTCAGCGGCTCGCTGCTCATGATGACCGCGCAGGCGTGCACTCCCGCGTTGCGGATCAAACCCTCCAGGCCGCGGGCGGTCTGGTAGATGGTGCGCACATCGGGATCGGTGTCGATCAGGCCGCGGATCTCGGCGGCTTCTTTGTAGCGGCCGTGCGCGGGGTCGGTGATCCCGGACAGCGGGATGTCTTTGGCCATGATCGCCGGCGGCAGCGCCTTGGTGATTCGGTCGGCGATGGCAAAGCCCGGTTGCCCGTAGTGAATCCGCGCGGAATCCTTCAGCGCCGCTTTAGTTTTGATAGTGCCGAAAGTGATCACCTGCGCGACCCGGTCGTGGCCCCACTTGTCGGCGGCGTAGCGAACCATCTCACCGCGGCGGCGGTCGTCGAAATCGATGTCGATATCGGGCATTGAAGTGCGTTCGGGGTTGAGGAACCGCTCAAACAGCAGACCGTGCGGGATCGGGTCGATGTCGGTAATTCCCAGCGCGTAGGCGACCAGCGAGCCGGCCGCCGAACCGCGACCGGGCCCGACCCGGATGTCGACCGAGCGGGCGTAGTTGATCAGGTCGGCGACGATCAGGAAGTACGACGGGAAACCCTTGTCGCAGATGACCTCGATCTCGTAGCCGGCCCGCTGTGCGTAGCCGTCCGGCAGGACGTCCGGGAAGCGTCGGCGCAGACCGGCGTCGACTTCGTGGCGCAACCAGGACGCCTGGTCGTGACCGTCGGGCACCGGGAATATCGGCATCCGGTCGCGCGGCGCCCACACGTCGGCATACGAGCTCACCCGATCGGCGATCAGCAGAGTTGAATCGCACGCCCCGGCCACCTGGCCGTCCCAGATCTGCCGCATCTCGGCGGCCGACTTCAGGTAGTAGCCGTCGCCGTCGAACTTGAACCGGTTCGGGTCTGACAAGGTCTTACCGGTCTGTACGCACAGCAGCGCCTCGTGGTTGTGCGCGGCGTCGCGGGTGACGTAGTGGCAGTCGTTGGTGGCCAGCGGCGGGATGTCCAGCGCGCGGCCGACTTCCAGTAGACCGTCGCGGACCCGGCGCTCGATAGACAGCCCGTGGTCCATCAGCTCCAGAAAGTAGTTGTCCGCTCCGAAGATCTCCCGCCATTTGGCCGCCGACTCCAACGCCTCACGGCGCTGACCGAGACGCAGCCGGGTCTGCACCTCACCGGACGGGCAGCCGGTGGTGGCGATGATGCCGTCCGCGTGTTCGGCGATCAGCTCAGCGTCCATGCGCGACCACTTGCCCAGCTGACCCTCGAACGAGGCCAGCGACGACAACTTGAACAGGTTGCGCAAGCCGGTGGCGTTCTCCGCGACCATCGTCAGGTGGGTGTAGGACCCGCTGCCGGATACATCGTCGCTCTTCTGCGCCGGGTCGCCCCACAGGATGCGGCGGGTGTCAAACCGGGTCCCGGGTGCGACGTAGGCCTCGACACCGATGATCGGCTTGATATCGGCTCGGATGGCCGCGTTGTAGAACTCGCTGGCGCCGAACATGTTGCCGTGGTCGGTCATCCCGATCGCCGGCATCTCCAGCCGCTGCGCCTCGGCCAGCATCGGCGTGATCTTCGCGGCGCCGTCCAGCATCGAGTACTCGGTGTGGTTGTGCAGGTGCACGAAAGACCGCGACGCAGGACTGCTCATAGGGAGGCCAGTCTATGACCGGGCACCGACGAGTTACGGCGTGTCGGGTGAGTGTGTCTCAGCGGCGGCGTTCGCGAACGATCCGCAGGGCGGGCAGCAGCACGCTGCGCGGCACGAAGCGACCGCCCATGCTGGCGACTTTGGGCACCACCCCTGGCACGACGCTGCGTTTACCATCGATCATCCCCGCGACCGCGGCGGCAGCGACGTCGCGCGGCGAGACTTGGGCCAAGCCGATGTTGACGTGTTCGGCGTCGGCGATCTCGGCCCACTCGGTCGGCACTGGTCCCGGACACAAGACGGTGCACGAGACTCCCGTTCCGTGCAGGCCCTCATGCACTGCTTCGGAGAAGGTCTGAACAAAGGCTTTCGTAGCAGAGTAGACCGCCATGCCCGGCAATGGCTGGAACGCCGCGATCGAGGCGATGTTGAGCACTGCTCCGGCCCCGCGATCGACCATGCCGGGCAGCGCGGCATGGGTGAGTTCCATCAACGCGAGCGCGTTGAGCGTGACTTGTTCGCTTTCGCGTTCGACCGGCAAGGTGTGAAACGCCCCGCTGGTCCCGAAGCCGGCGCTGTTGCACAGGCCGGCGATCGGGTCATTCCGGAGGCGCTCAGCCAGTTGCCCGCGGGCCTCGGCGTCACCGAGGTCCAGCGGCAGCACCTCGATGGCCACCGAGTACTCGTCGCGCAACCCGTCGGCGAGTTCCTCCAGACGGTCGCGCCGGCGCGCGACGAGCAGCAGCGGGTAGCCGCGACGGGCCAGGCCGCGCGCGAGTTCGGTGCCGATACCCGAGGAAGCCCCGGTGATGACGACGGTTGCTTGGTTGTTAGGTTTGGGCAAACTCATTTGGCGCCGCTCCTCCTTATCGCTACGCTCTGCATCGTCGCCGACGTAGTCAGCACGCCGCTCCTCCTCATCGCTACGCTCTGCATCGTCGCCGGCGTAGTCAGCACGCCGCTCCTCCTCATCGCTACGCTCTGCATCGTCGCCGGCGCGCTCATCTTCGTCTCACCAGTGGATTCCGCGGGTGGCCCGCACGAAGGTTTCGCTGCGCCTGTCGAATTTGTCGGCGTCGCTGCCTGATTCGCCGCCTTTGGCCGCGGCCGAGTCGCTGAACATGTCGAAGGCCCGGTTGCGGACGCGGTCCATCACCGCCGGATTGACGGCGTCAGCCAACGAGGCGAACTGCCCGAACGGTGAGCTGACCCGTCGCGGCCGATGCACAATCGCGTCAGCGACCACCCCGGCCGCCTGATCGGGGGTGAGCGCCGGGAATTTGTCGTACATCTTGGTCGGGCTGATCATCGGTGTCCGGACCAGCGCCATGTGCACGGTGCTGAAGCGGACGTTGTCGTTGAGCGTTTCGGCCTGCAGCGCGTCGCACAGGCTGTCCAGTGCGGCCTTGCTGGCGATGTAGGCGCCGAAGCGCGGCGCCCGGGTCTGCACGCCGACTGAGGAGACGTTCACGATCTGCCCGTAGCCCCGCTCGCGCATGCCGGGAATGAACTTGAGGATGAGTTGAACTGCACCGAAGTAGTTCAGCTGCATCGTCCGCTGGTAGTCGTGTATCCGGTCATAGGACAGTTCGAGCGAGCGGCGAATCGACTTGCCCGCGTTGTTGATCAAGATGTCGACGCCGCCGAGGTCGGCGAGCACCTTGTCAGCCATCTCCGCGATGGCATCCGTGTCCGACAGGTCACAAGGATAGAAGTGCGCGGTTCCGCCGTCGTCTCGGATGCTATTGGCCACCTTCTCCAGCTTCTCCGGCGTGCGGGCTATCAGCACCACCTCCCCGCCCGCGCCGGCGATCTTTCTCGCGGCCGCCTCCCCGATGCCCGACGAGCCTCCGGTGATCAGGGTGACCCTTCCGTTGACCGCCTCGGTCAGCGTGCGACCTTGCACCGCCTCCAAAAGGTTTCGCAGATAGAACGGCCGGTACCGGCCGGCCGAGTTGGGTGTGTTGATGATGTGGGACACCGCCGCGATCGGCTTTTCCACCAGACTTGTGAGATCACCAAGGTTCATGAAAGTAAACCTAGACGACGGCTTACGCCCAGCAGGCCACGTTGGTGAATGGCGTCAACCTTGCACCCGCAACACGTCCAGCGCGTGCTGCAGATCAGGCGGGTACGGGCTGATGATTTCCACCTGCCGGCCGTCGGCGGGGTGCGTGAACGCCAACGCCCGCGCGTGCAGCCACTGCCGTTCCAAACCGAGCTTTTCCGCGAGCTTGGGGTCGGCGCCGTAGGTCAGGTCGCCGCAGCAGGGATGGTGCAGCGCCGCGAAGTGCACCCGGATCTGGTGGGTGCGGCCGGTTTCCAGGTGCACGTCGAGCAAGCTGGCAGCGACGAACGCCTCCAGGGTGTCGTAGTGAGTGATGCTGTGCCGACCGCCGGCGGTGACCGCGAACTTCCAGTCGTGGCCGCGGTGGCGCCCGATCGGCGCGTCGATCGTCCCGCTGGAGGGGTCCGGGTGGCCCTGCACCAGGGCGTGATAGCGCTTGTCGACGGTGCGCTGTTTGAACGCCCGCTTGAGCACGGTGTAGGCCCGCTCCGAGATCGCGACCACCATCACCCCGGAGGTGCCGACGTCGAGGCGGTGCACAATGCCCTGACGCTCGTGCACACCGGAGGTGGTGATCCGGTAACCGGCTGCCGCCAGCCCGCCGAGCACGGTGGGGCCGGTCCAGCCCACCGACGCGTGCGCTGCGACACCCGCGGGCTTGTCGACGGCGACGATGTCGTCGTCGGAGTACAGAATGGTCATGCCTTCGATGTCGACAGGTGTGTTCTGCGGCGGCTTCGGCGGTTCGGGCACCAGCACCTGCAGCCAGGCTCCCGGCGTCAGCCGGTCGGACTTCCCGGCCTGCACACCGTCGAGCTCCACACCGCCGTCCTCGGCGAGCGCCGCTGCGGCGGTACGGGAAAGACCCAGCAGGCGGGCCACCCCGGCGTCCACTCGCATGCCGGCCAGCCCCTCAGGGACAGGCATCGAGCGGTCAGTCAACTCGCCGGCGCTCGATCACTACGCCGCTCCTCCTCATCGCTGCGCTCTGCATCGTCGCCGGCGTAGTCAATACGCCGCTCCTCCTCATCGCTGCGCTCTGCATCGTCGCCGGCGTAGTCAATACGCCGCTCCTCCTCATCGCTGCGCTCTGCATCGTCGCCGGCGTTGTCAATACGCCGCTCCTCCTCATCGCTGCGCTCTGCATCGTCGCCGGCGGCCGTCAACGCTGGTCGGCCTTGCGCCGTCCTACAGTGTCGAAGTCGAAACCGAACACCGACAAGGTGACCAGCAGGATCGCCCCGCCGACCACCGACGGATCGGCGACGTTGAACACCGGCCACCAGCCGACCGACAGGAAATCCACCACGTGTCCGCGCAGCGGGCCGGGTGACCGGAAGAACCGGTCCACCAGATTTCCCGTCGCACCACCGAGGATCATGCCCAGCCCGATGGCCCAGTACGGCGACAGCAGCCGTCGCCCCATCCAGAAGATGCCGCACACCACACCGGTCGCGACCACCGTCAGCATCCAGGTGTATCCGGTGGCCATCGAGAACGCCGCGCCGGAATTGCGCACCAGGTTCCAAGTGACGAAGTCACCGATGATGGACACCGGCTGGCCGGGCGTCAGCAGCTTGACGGCGAGCACTTTGGTGACGATGTCGAGAATCAGAACCACCGCGGCGACTGAAACCAGCAGGCGCAGCTGTCGCTGCGGAGCAGGGGCCGCGGCCGCGTCGCCGCTGGCCGTCTCCGGCTCCGCCGGCCCGGTGAATTCCTCAGTCACTCCCCTATCATTCCTTGTGCCTGCCGACGTACGTCTAGCATCCCCAAGCATGAGCCGCCCGACCGTCATCACCACCGGCGGGACGATCGCGACCAGCGGGGACGTAGACGGGGTGCTGCGACCGACCCGCAGTGGCGCCGCACTGACGGCCGGCCTGGATGTCGACGTGGTTGATCTGATGGCGCTGGACAGCTCCGAACTGACACCGGGCGACTGGGATCGCATCCAGGCTGCGGTGCAGAACGCCGCGCGAAACGGCGCCGACGGCATCGTGGTCACCCACGGCACCGACACCTTGGAGGAGACGGCGCTGTGGTTGGAACTCAGCTATAACGGCAGTGCCCCGGTGGTGCTGACCGGCGCAATGCGCAGCGCCGACGCCCCGGACGCCGACGGTCCGGCCAACCTGAGCGATGCGCTGGCGATTGCAACGGCGCCCGCCACCCGAGGTGCCGGTGTGCTGGTATGCCTGGGCGGCCGGATCTGGCAGCCGCTGGGTCTGCACAAGGTGGGTGGCGCAGACGGCTTCGCCGGTGAACTGCTCGGCACCGTCGACGGCGGTATCACGCAGTCGAAATCTCGGCCTCACCTGGGTGAGGTGCGCGCCGCAGCCGCTCCGCGGGTGGACATCGTCGCGGCCTACCCGGGCGGTGACGCGGTCGCGCTGGACGCCTACGTCGCCGCCGGGGCCCGCGGCGTCGTGCTGGAGGCGCTGGGCTCGGGCAACGCCCCTGCCGCGATGGTCGACGGGGTGCGTCGCCACTGCCGGGAGGGCGTCGTGGTCGCGGTCAGCACCCGCGTGCCCTACGGCCGGGTGCAACCCGGATATGGTCCCGGCCGCGATCTGGCTGAGGCCGGCGCGCTGATGGTGTCCCGGTTGCGGCCCGGCCAGGCCCGGGTACTGCTGATGGCGGCACTGGCCGCGCAGCTACCCGTCGCCGACGTCTTCGCCCGCTGGGGTTGAGCCGGTCGCGGGCGCAGCGTCTTGCAGCGCACTGACAAAGTCGGGCCAGTCCAAACTGTTAACCGGACTGGCCCGCGAGAGCACACAGCTGTCAGCGGGAAAAGTACGCGCCGGCCCGGGGCCGGAGCTGCGTGTCTCGAACCGCACCGTGACCACGCCGTGGCCGGCGCCCTGCACCCAGCCGTGGCCGAAGTCGGGGTGGGTCAGGTCGTCGCCGACCCGCCACGGCGACGCGTGCGGGCCTGCCGCGAACATCGCCGCGCTCGCCGTTTCGACCGGCTGCGCCTGGTGTTCGGACTCCGTCAGCTCCAGGTCGGGAAACAGCGATTCCTGGCGCACATCGGTCAGACCGGAGAACCCCACGCCGAGCAGACGAATAGGCCCGATCTCCAGCGGATCGAGCAGCAGCCGCCGGGCCGTCGAGGCGAGGGCGACGGCTTCGGTCGTCGCGTACGGCAAGGTGGCCGACCGGGTCAGCGTGCTCATGTCCGATTTTTTCAATTTGACGGTCACCGTGCGCGCTCCCCGGCCGTCGCGCATCAGGCGTTGATGGGCATGCTCGGCGATCGGGTCGATCGCCTCGCGTAGCTGCTCGAGGTTGGTCAGGTCGGCCGCGAAGGTGGACTCGGAGCTGATCTGCTTCGCTTCGGCACGCTCGGTGACCGGGCGGTCGTCGATGCCCCGGGCCAGCCGGTGCAGCGCCGGACCTACCGTAGCCCCGAGGATGCTGGACACCTCGACGTCGCTGAGCGCGGCCAACTGCCCGATCGTCTCCACACCGAGCCGGTGCAGCCTCTCCTCGGCGACCGGGCCGATTCCCCACAGCCGGCGCACCGGCAGGCCGGCCAGCAGCGACTGCTCCGCACTGCGCGAGACCACCCGCACACCATCAGGTTTCGCCAATCCCGAAGCGATCTTGGCGACCTGCTTGCCCGAGCCTGCGCCCACCGACGCGATCAGTCCCGTCTCCTCGAGCACCCGCCCCCGCAGCCGCTCACAGAATCGCTCGACATCGGGGGCGGTCGCGCCGGCGAGTTCGGGCGGCTCGCCGAAACCCTCGTCGAAGGAAAGCTGTTCGACGATCGGCACGACGCTGCGGATGGTGTCGAAAACGCGACGGCTGGCGACTCCGTACACCACACCGCGCGGCGGCAACACCACCGCGACGGCGCCGACCAGCCGGCGCGCCTGATGCATCGGCATGGCCGACCGCGCCCCGAACACCCGCGCCTGGTAACTGGCACCTGCTACCACGCCGCGACCGCCCAGACCGCCGACGAGCACCGGCCGGCCCCGCAGAGTAGGCCGGGTGAGCTGCTCGACTGAGGCGAAGAACGCGTCCATATCCAGGTGCAGCACCCAGCGCGACGTCACAACCACTAGCGTTCCAGATCATGGCGATGAATCTGGCGCACCGGCTGCTCTGCAGCTCCGAGCGGTGGGCGGCGACGGTCGAAAGCGACCTGCTGCCCTGGGTGCTCGACGGTGTGGAGATGGGCGACAACGTGCTCGAGATCGGACCGGGCTACGGCGCCAACATCCGGGTGCTGATCGATCGGGTGCCGCATTACACCGCAGTCGAACTCGACACTCCGATGGCCCAGCGGCTGGACAAGCTGTACGGCGAGCAGGCGCACATCATCAACGGTGACGGCACCGACACCGGCTTACCCGCCGAGGAGTTCACCTCAGTCCTGTGTTTCACGATGCTGCACCACATTCCCACCGCCGATCTGCAGGACCGGTTGTTCGCCGAAGCGTATCGGGTGCTGCGGCGCAATGGCGTCTTCGTCGGCAGCGACAGCCTGTCGTCGCTGCGGTTCCGGGTCCTGCATTTCCGCGACGTCTGCAACCCGGTGACACCACAGACGTTGACAACTCGCTTGTGCGCGGCGGGATTCGTCGGGGTGCAGGTCGACACCAGTGGTGACCGGCAACGCTGGCACGCGGTCAAAGCCGGCTGATGAGCGAGCCAGAGCCGACGCGGTGGGCGCGGCTGCGCCAGCAATGGCTGCAACGACTTGGATCCGACGAGCGGTCCGCTGTGCTGGCATGGGGCGCCTTCACTGTCACGTTCGCGGCATTGAGGACGCTTACCCATTGGATCCACGCCGGCCACGGCCCGAAAAGCGGCGGTATGAGTTTGGGCAGCAGGCATTTCCACCACTACAACATCGGAATTGCACTGCTGGCGACCGTGGGTGCGGTGGGCCTGCGCGGATCGGAAGAACAACGGCGCCACCCGGTGGCCGCTATAGCCTTCGGAGCGGCGAACGCGATGATCGTCGACGAGTTGGCGCTGCTGGTTGACCTCGAGGATGTCTATTGGGAGGCCGAGGGCCGTGAGAGCGTCGACGTCGCGGTCGGTCTCATCGCCGCGGGTGGCACAGTTCTGGCCGGCCTGCCGTTCTGGCCGCACGCGCGACGGGCGTTGCGTTCCCGTCCTTCGCCGCGAAAGTGAAACTACCGACGCAGGCTGTCGAGAGATGAGTTGCCAGCTGCACTTTCGCGGTCAGGAGGGATAGCCTTGGACGCGTAGCGCTTCACGAACCCGCGATACGAAGACGTCCGGTCGGTGACGCAGCAGCTGAGCACTCACTCGGATAAGTCGCCAGCCCAGACGCTCCAGTTCGGCAGTGCGGTCGATGTCGTGGGCGCGGATGCGCGGGTCGGTCCAATGTTGCGCGCCGTCGTACTCGACGCCGACGAGCCAGTTGTCCCAGCCCATGTCGATGCGGGCCAGCGCGGCGCCCCGTGCGTTCCGCACCACGATCTGGGTCCGCGGTTTCGGCAGTCCCGCAGCGACGAGCACGAGCCTTGTTCGAGTCTCCTGCGGTGATTCCGCACCGATATCGACGAGCGGCAACACTTTCCGCAGCTGCTTCATCCCGCGGGCGCCGCGGTGCGCCGTGATCAACGGTGCGACTTCGTCGACCCGCAAACCGGTAGCTCGCCCCAACGCGTCAATGCCGATGACAGCGGTCTGCAGGCCGGGCCGCCGCCCGATGTCGAACGCGGTGCGTGCCGGCGAGGTTACCGGCACGCCGTTCGCCGCGGTGACTTCGCCGGACCGCAGCGTTTCATGACGGGTGATGATCAGCGACGGGGGACGTTTCCGATCGGTGATGAGTTCGGCGGGTGCGTATGGATCCACCCACTCCGCGCCGAGCAGGGCTGCGGCCGAATTCCCGGCCACGGCCGCCTTTCTGTCCGACCACAACCACGCCGCGACTGCTCGGTCCCGCGCAGTCAGACCGCCGCCCCGCCGCTGGTACACATTGCGATAGATCCGCGTGCAGGACCGTCGCAGCTCGCGTTCGGTGAAGATGCCGGCGCTCACCGCGTCCGTGCCTACGAAAGGTGCGCTCGTCGTCATGGCCGCAGACTGCCACGGCCCTCCGACGACCTCGTCGAAAGTGCACCTGCCGACATGTCTGCTCGACAGACGCGTCGTGGAATGCCATTTCGCGGGTCAGGCTCTGGACAGCGCTTGTTGGCCGGGCTCGTCGGCGGTTTTTCGTCTTCGCGGTAGTCTTCCCTACACTGCGCCTGTGGCCTTCGACGCGGTGTTCGCCCGTGATGTCGCTCTGCCGCTGGCGGCGGCCGCCTACGACGTGATGAACGGGCTTCCGGCCGCCCTGCCCGCCGGGTTCGTCCAAACCGCTTTGATCGAGGCCGACACCGTCCTGCTGTCGGCGATCAGCCATTACACGGCGGTTGCGGCGATGGCCAAGAACACCGACATCTTCGGGCTGATGGGCCGCGACCCGGCCTCTCGCACAGCGTTCGTCTCGTTCCGCGGCAGCGTCGACCTGGCGGACTGGGTGGCAGACTTCGACGCCATCCCGACGGCGTACTTACCGCTCACTGGTTTCGGTCAGGTCGCCGCCGGCTTTCAGGCGGTCTATGAACTGATCCGCGGCAGCATCGTGGCAAACTTAGCTGCCGCCACGACCGGCTGCGACAACATCCTGATCACCGGGCACAGCCTGGGCGCCGCCGTGGCGGTACTGGCGGCTCCCGACATCTTCCGGAATATGCCGCCCAACGTCATCGAGCCCCGGCTGATCACCTTCGCCGGACCACGCGTCGGGTTGATCGCTTTCGCTACGGCATTCAACACGCTGATTGAAAGCTGTTTTCGGGTGGTGAACTACCTCGACATCGTGCCGCAGGTACCGCCGGCGCCGTATGTGCATGTCGGCAGTCAGGTCGCCATCAACAGCGGTGGATCGATCGACATCGGACACCGGCACAGCCTGAGCGCCTACCGGGACGGGCTAACCGCCCTGATCGGTCCCGGCTCATCGGCCGCCGGCTCGGTCTAGCCGGCCGAGAAACAAATTGCCAGGCCGCAGCTCTTGCTTTAGCGGCCTGGCAACCAGGTATTGGATTGTCGAGAAATTGGACAGGACAACGGAAGTGGAAATCGGCCAGTCATCTGGCGGGCAGCGCCTACGCACCCACTTCGAGCACCCCGGCACGCCATAGTGCGGCGTAGAGGTGACGCAGCGGGACGCTCAGCAGACGGGCGGCGCCGTCGACCAGTGGGTCACCACCGGCCTGAACCGGCGGGGCGTTGCGCTTGTTCGAAACCTTCGTCGGCGCGGGTGCCGGCGCCAGGGTGAGCCGCGGCGCGGCAACGGCGGGCACTGTGATTACCACTTCGTCGTACAGAACAGCGGTCATGATTGCCTCCTAGACGGAAATCAAGCGGTCGTTTCGGACTCTTGACGTCCCGTCCCGGGCGGTTCGACGCTCGCTTCTCTAGCGCGTGCAGCGCTTTTGCAGATCAGCGTGCCGGGAACCGGAGCGGGACGAAACAAAACCCGGATCTCGATCCGGACTTTCCGTGGAACTCATATGTCCCTCACCTCCTCGGTCACGCCAGGTGCGGTAAACCGCATGATCTACGTGCAGGCAGGAGCGCAGGACCCTCAGAGCGTGAGGCGGCACCCCTCTCGCTAGAGCTTCGGCACTACACGACGTGTCCGTTATCCGGAAGCCACTTGGGCTCAACCCTTAAGCCGGGAGGAGCTGTCCTGACCCGGGGCGTCTCTCGACGTTCGGGGTCAGTGGCCTGTATTCGTGCAGCCGCCTCACCTAACGAGGTGCTTGCATATCCGATGATGCAGCAAGGACCGGGGTCAGTCAAATCTATCCAGCTAAGCGTGTCGCGTTATTTACGCTTTCGATACACATTCCGCTGACCAGCACAGACACCCCCCGGGTTCACTGTTCGACCAGGTGCTCCAGTTGCCCGACGGAGTCGATGAACTCCGACACCATGTCCAGCACCACCGAGCGCGCCGGGCGCACCTTGTCCAGCGAACCGACGACCTGCCCGACGAAATACGTCGCCAGCTCGCGGGCCTTCGCGTCGGGCTGGTCGGCGGCCTGGTTGATCCGATACTGCGGTTCGTTGACCAGCGCGCTCTGCAGCGGCATCCCCAGCGGGTCAGGGCTTTCCGGACTTTCCCACGCCTCGGTCCAGGCGGTCCGCAGCATCCGGGCGGGCTTGCCGGTCAGGGACCGCGACCGCACGGTATCCGACGACGTCGCGGCCAAGAATTTGTCCTTCACCACCGCCGTCGTCTCGGCTTCTTCGGTCGTGAGCCACACCGAGCCACACCACACGCCTTCGGCGCCCAACGCCAACGCCGCGGCGACCTGGCGGCCGCGGGCGATCCCGCCCGCGGCCAGCACCGGCACCGGCGTTACCGCGTCGACCACGTCGGGAACCAGCACCATCGTCGACACCTCACCGGTATGCCCGCCGGCTTCGGTGCCCTGCGCGACGATCAGGTCGACCCCGGCGGCGGCGTGTCGCTGCGCGTGCCGCGTGGTGCCGGCCAGCGCTGCGACCAGCACGTCATTGTCATGCGCGTGCGAGACCAGATCGGGCGGCGGTGGACCCAACGCGCTGGCGATCAACCGAATGTCATGGCCGAAAGCAACGTCGAGCAGCGGTTGGTAAGTCTTGGGCGATATGTTCAGCCCGCCGGAACGCCGGCGCCGGTCGTCGGGCGGCGCGGTGACGCCGTAACGGACCAGCAGTTCGTCGACGAACGCCTGGTGTTCCTCTGGCAGCAACGACGAAAACTGCTGCTTGTCGATACCGCCGCGGTCGACGCCGACGTATTTGGGCGGCAGCAGCAGGTCGACACCGTAGGGCTTACCGCCGGTCTGCTCCTCGATCCAGCTCAGTTCAGTCTCCAACCGCGCCGGACTGTGCGCGACGGCACCGAGGACGCCGAACCCGCCGGCGTTGGTGACCGCGGCGACCACATCGCGGCAGTGGCTGAAAGCGCAGATCGGAAATTCCACGCCGAGCAACTCGGCAACCTTGGTTCGCATCTGCCCGACGCTAGGGACTACGGGTTGACGGGTCAATCGAGGTCGGCGGGGCGCGGTCCAGGCCCGGCGGGCGCACCCCCGGAGCGCTGGTCGCGAGGCGCGTCGCATGCTGGCCACTGCGGCTAGCCGCAAAATATTTAGTGTCCTTAATATTCGGGAAATCTTCCTGTGCTGTAATCACACCGTGATCAGCTTGCTCTGCCTGAGAATAACCTGGCAAGTCTACGCGAAGTGCGTAAGAACGGCGACGGACAACATCACGGTCGGGTAATAATAGTGCGGTCCGGGTGCGAGCGGTTCATCCGCGTCAAATAACGTCACCCATGCCCCTTGCCCGACGATGTGCAGGAATGTGGCTGCGTAACAAATACACTCAGCGGGCGTCCGGGCCAGGCACCTCGTTCGCTGAAGGAGATGCCAGGGTCCGAGCCGGGCGAAGGGCAGGCCTCACTCTGCCGTTGCTGTGAGGAGGGGAAAATGGTGAATTCCGACCAGATCGGTAACCACCAAGCCTATCTGAATTCGGAAACTGTTTCGCTCGCCGGGAGCAGACAAACAGTCACCCCGATTGCGGTCATCGGCATGGCTTGCCGCTTGCCCGGCGGCAACGACTCGCCCGAACAGTTGTGGGAGGCTTTGCTGCGAGGCGACGACCTCGTCACCGAGGTTCCCGCTCACCGGTGGGACATGGACCAGTACTACGACCCCGAGCCCGGTGTGCCAGGTCGCTCGATCTCGAAGTGGGCCGCATTCCTGGACGACCCGACGGGCTTTGACTCTGACTTCTTCGGCATGGGCGACCGGGAAGCACTCGCGAGCGACCCACAGCATCGGGTGCTGCTGGAGACCTCCTGGGAGGCCATCGAGCACGCCGGTCTTGATCCCAAGAAACTCGCTGACACCCTGACCGGCGTCTTCGTCGGACTGACCCATTGTGACTACACATACCTCGCCGCAGACACCCATGCTTTGGAGGGGCCGTACGGATTCTCCGGGACAAACTTCAGCCTGGGGTCTGGAAGGATCTCCTACGCGTTGGGCGTCCATGGCCCAGCGGTCACGGTGGATACCGCATGCTCGTCAGGTCTGCTGGCTGTGCATTTGGCATGCCGCAGCCTGAATGACGGGGAGAGCAATCTCGCCGTGGCCGCCGGCACCTCGGTGAGCTTGGAACCCCGGAAGTTCGCTGCCGGGTCAGCCGAGGGGATGCTGTCGCCCACCGGACGTTGCCACGCATTCGATGCCGCGGCTGACGGATTCGTGGTCTCCGAGGGCAGCGCTGTGCTGCTGCTCAAGCGGTTGCCGGACGCGGTGGCCGATGGCGACCGGGTTCTGGCCGTGATTCGCGGGACGGCTGCCAACCAGGACGGCCACACCGTCAATATTGCGACCCCGTCGGTCACGGCGCAGACCGCGGTGTACCGAGCGGCTCTGGCAGTGGCGGGCGTAAACGCCGGCACCGTCGGCATGGTCGAGGCGCATGGCCCGGGCACCCCTGTTGGCGACCCGATCGAATACACCAGCCTGGCCAATGTCTACGGCGTCGACGGCCCGTGCGCGCTGGCTTCTGTGAAGACGAATTTCGGGCATGCACAATCCGCCTCGGGACCACTCGGGCTGATGAAGGCGATTCTGGCGCTGCAACACGGCGTGGTTCCGCAGAACCTGCACTTCAACCGGCTGCCTGACGACCTCGCCGGCATTGAGACCAAGCTCTTCATCCCGCAGGCCGCCACACCGTGGCCGACGAACGGCCATCACCCCCGGCGGGCATCGGTGTCGTCGTACGGGTTTTCGGGAACGAACGTGCACGCGGTGCTCGAACAGGCTCCCCTGATCGGTGCGGCTGACCACGAACCGACGACCTCTCCCGTTAAGGGTCCGTTGCTTTTCCCGCTCTCGTCGACCTCGGCCGGCGCGCTGCGCCAGACAGCCGCGCGCCTCGCCGACTGGGTCGACGCACACGCGCACGAGACGGCCGGCCCGGATCTCGGGTACACACTCGCGCGCCGCCGTGCGCATCGCCCAGTACGGACCTGTGTTGCCGCCGGCGACTTGGCGGAGTTGACCGCAACTCTGCGCGGGATCGCTGACGACGACATTCCGTATCAAGCCGCGGTTGGCAGGGACGACCTGGGACCGGTGTGGCTCTTCTCCGGGCAGGGCTCACAATGGGCTGCAATGGGGGCCGAGCTGCTGGCCACCGAACCGGTTTTCGCTGCGACCGTCGCTCAGGCCGACCCATTGATCGCCGCCGAATCCGGGTTCTCGGTGACCGAGGCCATGTCCGCTCCTGAGACGGTTGTGGGTATCGACCGAATCCAGCCGACCATCTTCACGATGCAGGTGGCGCTGGCCGCCACTCTAAAGTCGCACGGGGTGCGCCCAGGCGCTGTCATCGGACACTCGTTGGGAGAAGCCGCGGCCGCCGTTGTGGCAGGAGCGCTATCGCTTGAAGATGGCGTGCGAGTCATCTGCCGCCGATCACGGCTGATGCTGCGTATCGCCGGTGCTGGCGCCATGGCATCAGTGGAGCTGCCTGCGCAACAAGTGTTTTCCGAACTGATGGCGCGCGGGATCAACGATGTGGTGGTAGCGGTGGTGGCCTCTCCGCAGTCGACGGTGATCGGCGGGGCAACCGATTCGGTTCGCGAACTCGTCGCGGCCTGGGAACAGCGCGATGTCATGGCGCGCGAGGTGGCCGTCGACGTCGCATCCCACTCCCCTCAGGTCGATCCGATCCTCGACGATTTGGTCGAGGCGCTAACCGACCTCGAGCCCGGGGAGCCGGAGATCCCGTATTACTCGGCCACTCACTTCGATCCGCGCGATCTACCGAGTTGCGATGCCGACTACTGGGTCGAAAATCTGCGTTACACAGTGCGCTTCGCCTCGGCGGTGCAAGCAGCGCTGGAGGACGGATTTCGGGTGTTCGCAGAGTTGGCGCCGCACCCCTTGCTGACCCACGCCGTCGGCCAGACTGCCAAGAGTCTGGACATGCGCGTGGCGGCGTTGGCCAGCATGCGGCGCGAGCAGGCGATGCCGCATGGACTACGCAGCCTGCTGGGTGATCTGCACAACGCCGGTGCAGCGATGGACTTTTCGGTGTTCTACCCCGATGGCCTGTTGATTGACGCACCGCTGCCGACTTGGACCCACCGGCAGTTCCTCTACGCCGCCGACAGCAAGGATCTCCGCTCGCAGGGGGTCAACACCGTCGCGGTGCACCCACTGTTGGGCTCGCACGTGCGACTGCTGGAGGAGCCGGAACGCCACGCCTGGGAGGCGGAGGTGGGCACCGCCGCCCTGCCCTGGCTGAGCGACCACCGAATTCATAACGTTGCCGTCCTTCCGGGCGCCGCCTACCTTGAGATGGCGCTGGGCGCGGCTCGCGAAATACTCGGTGAGGCCGCCGAAGTGCGTGACGTCCGGTTCGAGCAGATGCTGCTGCTCGAAGAGAAGACACCGGTGGGGGCCGTCGCTTCTGTTGAGGCGCCCGGCGTCGTCAAATTCGCGGTCGAGGCAGAACAGGAAGGCGAACGTGCCCGACGGGCCAGTGCAGTGCTGCATGCGGTGGCGGATGAAGACCACCCACCGGCGCACGATCTGGCCGCGCTCCTCGCGGAGCACCCGCGCCGCACAGAAGGCGATGAGCTGAGACAGGGGTTCGGCAAGCGCGGCCTTCAGTACGGTCCCGCCTTCAGCGGTCTGGCGGCGGTGTTGACCGCTGAAGGCGCCAGCGACACCGTGCTCGCGGAGGTCGGCCTGCCTGCTTCGATCCGGTCGCAGCAGACCGCCTACGGTGTGCACCCCGCCCTGCTGGACGCTTGCTTCCAGTCTGTCGCCGCACACCTCGCCGTCCAGGCGGCGGGTATCGGCGGCCTGATGCTGCCACTGGGGGTCCGAAGGCTGCGGGTTCACGGGTCGGCCCGCGACGTTCGCTACTGTCATTCACGGGTGATCCGCGCCGACGCTACCTGGGTCGAGGCCGATCTCGAATTGCTGGATGAGCACGGAGCGGTGCTGCTCAGTGTGGACGGGCTGCAGATCGGCAGCGGGACGTCGGAAAGCGCCAACCGGCAACGGTTGCTGGGCGAGCGACTGTTGACGGTCGAATGGCAGCAGCGAGAATTACCGGAGACAAGCCAAGTCGACACCGGCAACTGGCTTCTGGTCAGCACTTCTGCCGCTGCGGATGTCGTCGCGAACTCTCTGACCGATGCCTTGAAAGTCGCGCGCATGCAGTGCACGACCATGAGTTGGCCGCAGGAAGCCGACCACTCGTCCCGCGCGGAACAGCTCACGAGCCATCTTCGTGCCGGCGGATTAAACGGGTTGGTTGTCCTGACCGGAACAAAAAACGGCAACCCCGACGAGGAGTGCGTGGTCCGGGGCGGCGGCTATGTGCAGCATCTGGTGCGCATCGTCCGCGAGCTGCCGGAAAGCGGTGGCGAGCCACCTCGTTTGTTCGTCGTGACCAGGAACGCCCGGACGGTGATCGCAGCCGATCGGGCCAATCTGGAGCAGGCCGGCCTGCGCGGTTTGCTGCGCTCGATCGGCAATGAATATCCGGAACTGCGCGTGACGCAAATCGATCTGGACGAGCAAACCGATCACGAGCGACTTGCGCAGCAACTGCTCAGTGGATCCGACGAGGACGAGACCGCCTGGCGTAACGGCGCGTGGTACACGGCGCGGTTGTACCCGGGTCCGCTGCGGCCTGAGGAGCGTCGGACCACTGTGGCGAACCCGCAGCAGGACGGCATGCGGCTGCAAATCCGCACGCCCGGTGACCTGGAATCGATCGAACTCACCTCGTTCGCCCGGGTTGCTCCGGGACCGGGAGAGATCGAGGTTGCCGTTACCTCTTCCAGCATCAATTTCGCAGATGTCCTGGTCGCGTTCGGTCGATACCCGAGCTTCGAGGGCCGACTACCGCAATTGGGTACCGACTTCGCCGGCGTGGTAAGCGCCGTCGGGCCTGACGTGACAGCTCACCGGGTGGGCGACCATGTCGGCGGCATCTCGGCCAACGGCTGCTGGGGCACGTTCGTCACCTGCGACGCCAACCTAGCTGCCACGCTGCCGCCGGGACTGACCGACCAGCAGGCGGCTGCGGTCACCACGGCGCACGCCACCGCCTGGTACGGCCTGCACGACCTGGCGCGAATTTCCCGTGGTGACAAGGTATTGATCCACTCTGCTACCGGCGGGGTCGGGCAGGCGGCGATAGCCATCGCCCGTGCCGCGGGGGCCGAGATTTTCGCCACGGCCGGTAGCGACAAACGTCGACAATTGCTGCGCGACTGGGGTTTCGACCGCGTATACGACTCACGCAGCATCGAGTTCGCGGAGCTGATTCGCCAGGACACCGACGGGTACGGCGTCGACATCGTGCTCAACTCAGTGACCGGAGCCGCACAGCGTGCCGGCATCGAATTGCTGGCCCTCGGAGGGCGATTCATCGAGATCGGTAAACGAGACATCTACGGTGACACGCGACTCGGACTGTTCCCGTTCCGTCGCAACCTCGCCTTCTACGGGGTCGACCTGGGATTGATGTCTGTCAGTCATCCCGCGCGATTCCACGACTTGCTGGACACCGTCTACCGGCTGACCGCGGACGGTGTGTTGCCATTGCCGGAAAGCACGCACTACCCGCTTACCGACGCGGCTACGGCAATCCGGGCGATGAGCGGCGCCGCCCACATCGGCAAACTCGTGCTCGACGTGCCCCGAACGGGGCTCAGCCGTGTCGCTGTGCCGCCAGAGCAGGTCCGCGTCTTCCGCCCCGACGGCTCCTACATCATCACCGGCGGCCTGGGTGGGCTCGGCCTGTTCTTGGCCGAGAAGCTGGCTGCCGCGGGCTGCGGCCGCATCGTTCTCAGCTCGCGCTCGCAGCCGAAAGAGCAGACGCTGCAGACCATTGACATGATTCGGTCCAGCGGTGCCGACATCGTGGTCGAGTGCGGTGACATCAGTGAACGTCCCACGGCGGAGTTGTTGGTGGCAGCGGCGACTGCAACGGGCCTGCCGTTGCGGGGTGTGCTGCACGCCGCGGCGGTGGTAGAGGATGCCACCCTCGCCAACATCACCGACGGGCTCCTCGACCGTGACTGGAGGCCGAAGGTCTACGGCGCGTGGAACCTGCACGAAGCCACTGCCACCGAGCACTTGGACTGGTTCTGCTCGTTCTCCTCGGCAGCCTCTCTCATCGGTTCACCCGGGCAGGGAGCGTACGCCGCGGCCAACAGCTGGCTGGATGCGTTCACGCACTGGCGCAAGGCTCAGGGTTTGCCGGCGACCTCTATCGCCTGGGGAGCGTGGGGTGAGGTCGGGCGCGCCACTGCTCTGGCCGAAGAGACCGACACCGCTATCGCACCCGAGGAAGGCGCGTACGCGTTCGAAACGCTGCTGCGTTACGACCGCGCGTACTCCGGGTACGCGCCGCTGGTCGGCACACCATGGCTGACCTCCTTTGCTCAACGCAGCCGGTTCGCGGAACTGTTCAAGTCCGCGGGTCAAGGCACAAAGGGCTCGAGCAAACTGCGCGCCGAGTTGAACGAGTTGCCCCTGGATGAGTGGCCCGCCCGGCTGCGGCGACTGATCTCCGAACAGATCGGACTGCTGCTGCGGCGCTCCGTAGATGCAGACCGTCCGCTTTCCGAATACGGACTCGACTCACTTGGAACGCTCGAATTGCGCACGCGGGTCGAAGCCGAGACCGGCGTCCGGATCACCGCTTCGAGCATCACAACGCACAACACGGTGCGGGCATTAGCACAGCACCTTTCCGATGAGCTGGCGGCTTCACAGAACACCGCGGCGGCCGGGGCGGAGTAATCGGCTGTGAATGAATCGCCTGTCACTCCTGTTGCTGTCATCGGAATGGCGTGCCGGCTTCCCGGCGGTATCGACTCGCCTGACCTCTTGTGGGAGGCGCTGCTGCGCGGCGACGACCTGATCACCGAGATCCCCAGCGAGCGGTGGGACGCTGACGAGTTCTACGACCCGGAGCGTGGTGTACCCGGTCGCTCGGTAACGAAGTGGGGTGGGTTCCTCGACGATGTCGCGGGCTTCGACTCTGAGTTCTTCGGCGTCGGAGAGCGGGAGGCGACCGCGATCGATCCACAGCATCTGTTGCTGTTGGAGACCTCGTGGGAGGCGCTGCAACATGCCGGGGTTAACCCGAATTCGCTGGCGGGTTCCAAACGGGTGTGTTCGTCGGGTTGGCACATGACGATTACACGGTGGTGACCGGCAAGGCCGGAGCCTTGGAGAGTCCGTACGGATACACCGGTACCGCCTTCAGCATGGCGTCAGGACGCATCAGTTACACGCTGGGGCTGAGCGGCCCGGCGATCACCGTAGACACCGCGTGCTCTTCGGGTTTGGTGACGGTGCACATGGCCTGCCGCAGCTTGCATCAGGGCGAGAGTGACCTCGCCTTGGCCGGCGGCTGCATGGTGATGCTGGATCCTTGGGTCAATGCCTCGACGTCCGCAGTGGGCATGCTCTCTGCGACGGGTCGCTGCCACAGCTTCGACGTCGCGGGTGACGGATTTGTGCGTTCTGAGGGTTGCGCCATGGTGTTGCTCAAGCGCTTACCCGACGCGCTACGGGACGGTGATCGAATCTTGGCTGTGGTACGCGGCACCGCATCCAATCAGGATGGTCGTTCCGAGACGATCACGATGCCGTCGTTCGACGCACAGGTCGCCGTCTATCAATCGGCATTGGCGGCGGCCGGTATAGAAGGCGCCAGCATCGGCATGGTTGAGGCGCACGGCACCGGAACCCCCGTCGGTGATCCCGTCGAATTCCGGAGCTTGTCACAGGTCTACGGCGCTGACGCTCCGTGCGCGCTGGCATCGGTCAAAAGCAACCTGGGCCATACCGAAGCCGCTGCGGGAACAGTAGGTCTGATCAAAGCCGTCCTGGCGCTGCAGCACAACGCGGTCCCGCCGATGCTGCACTTCACTCAGCTACCTGAAGAGCTGACCCAGATCGAGACCAACCTGTTTGTGCCGAAGAAGGTTACGCCGTGGCCCACCAACGGCCACCAGCCGCGGCGGGCGGCGGTGTCGTCCTACGGGATGTCCGGAACCAACGCGCATGCCATCCTCGAGCAAGCTCCTGAGATCGGGGTAGGGCACGCCGACCACAATGGCGTGCCAGTCGACTCCGGGATGGCTAAACCGCTGCTGTTTCCGGTGTCGTCCTCGTCGGATGAGGCGCTGCGCAGAACCTCCGGTCGGCTGGCCGACTGGGTGGAACGAAATGCGGACGATGTCGCGCTCCGGGATGCCGCGTACACGCTGGCCCGTCGCCGCGCGCACGGGCCTGTGCGCACAGCGGTGCTGGCGGCCAGTCTGCCGGAGCTGGCCGAGGTGTTGCGCGAGGTCGCCGACGGTGATGTCCCCTATCAACCCGCAGTCGGCAACGACGACCGGGGCCCGGTATGGGTGTTCTCCGGTCAGGGCTCACAGTGGGCAGAGATGGGCGCCGAACTGCTGGCAACCGAACCGGTTTTCGCGGCGACTGTCGCCGAGGTGGAGCCACTGATCGCCCGCGAATCTGGGTTCTCAGTGACCGAGGCCCTGTTGGCACCAGAAACGGTCACCGGCATCGACCGGGTCCAGCCGACGATCTTCACGATGCAGGTTGCGCTGGCGGCCACCATGAAGTCCTACGGGGTGGTTGCAGGCGCGGTCATCGGGCACTCCCTCGGCGAGGTCGCAGCAGCCGTCGTCGCCGGGGCGTTGTCGCTCGACGACGGGGTGCGCGTGATTTGCCGCCGGTCGGCGTTGTGTGTCCCGCTGGCCGGCGGCGGCGCGATGGCCTCGGTGGAATTGCCTGCGCATCAGGTGCTTTCGCAACTCGCAAATCGCGGAATCAACGACGTCGTGGTGGCGGTGGTGGCCTCTCCGTCGTCAACGGTGATCGGTGGAGTCGCCGAGAGCGTTCGCGAACTGGTGGCCGGGTGGGAGCAGCGGGAGGTGATGGCTCGCGAGGTGGCCGTCGACGTCGCATCGCACTCCCCACAAGTCGACCCGATTCTCGACGAGCTGACCGACACGCTGGACGACCTCAGCCCGATGATTCCGGAGATTCCCTACTATTCCGCGACCTCGATCGACCCGCGTGAGACACCGTGGTGCGATGCCGACTACTGGGTGGAAAATCTGCGGCACATGGTGCGGTTCGCCGCGGCCGTGCAGGCAGCGCTAGAGGACGGTTTCCGGGTTTTCGCCGAGCTGGCACCGCACCCCTTGCTCATCCGGGCCGTCGAGCAGACCGCCCAGACCCTCGAATTACCCGCTGTCGCATTGGCTGGCATGCGCCGCCAGCAGCCGTTGCCACACGGACTGCGCGGCGTGTTGGCCGACTTGCACACGGCTGGCGCGGCAGTGGATTTCTCGGTGCTGTATCCCGCGGGTCACCTGGTGGACGCTCCACTCCCAACCTGGACGCACCGTCAACTGATTCTGACCCCCAGCGCTCAGGGCGCCCAGACTCATGGCGGTTCTACGGTTTCAGTGCATCCGCTGTTGGGCCCGCACGTCCGCTTACAGGAGGAGCCCGAGCGTCACGTCTGGCAAGCAGGGGTGGGCACCAACGCATCGCCTTGGCTTGCCGACCACCAAATCCACAGTGTGCCTGCTCTTCCCGGAGCCGCCTACTGCGAGATGGCGCTCGCCGCCGCTCGCGCCGTCCTCGGCGACGCATCCGAAGTCCGCGACATCCGCTTTGAGCAGATGCTGCTGCTTGACGGCGAGACCACGGTCGGAGCCATCGCTTCTTTGGAGGCGCCGGGTGTCGCCAGCTTCTCAGTGGAGACAAATGACGAGGGCACGAACGTGCGGTGGGCCTCAGCCATCCTGCATGCCGCCGACGACGGTTACCAACCGCCCCCGCACGACCTGCTCGCACTGCAGGCCGCGCATCCGATCCGGCTAGACGGAGCCGAACTGCGGGAGTCGTTCGACAAGCGTGGAATTCAATTCGGTCCCGCATTCACCGGCCTGGCCGCTGTCCACACCGCCGAAGAGTCAGCCGGCACAGTGTTGGCGGAGATCGGGTTACCGGCCACGGTCCGCTCGCAGCACGGTGTGTTCGGCGTACACCCGGCGCTTCTGGACGCCTGCTTCCAGTCAGTGGTGGCTCATCCTGCTGCACGTATTGTCGGCAACGGCGGCCTGTTGCTGCCGTTGGGCGTACGGCGGCTTCGCACTTACGGCCCGGTCCGCGATGCGCGCTACTGCTATGCACGGGTGACCGCCTCGGCGAACGGCCTCGAGGCCGATCTCGATGTGCTGGACGCTCTCGGTACGGTCGTCTTGACCGCGCGCGGGCTGCAAATGGGTACGGGGGCCTCGGAGAGCAGTAACCGCGAACGGCTGCTGCGCGAGCGCCTGATGACCATCGAATGGCAGCATCAAGCGCTGCCGGCGGTGACCGGCGATCAGGTCGGCAAATGGCTGTTGATCAACACCTCCGATGCTTCGGATCTGCTCGCGACCAAGTTGACCGACACCTTCAAACTCCACGACGCCGAAGTCGCGTCCGTGTCCTGGTCGCCACACGCCGATCACCGGGTCAACGCCGAACGGCTGGCCAGTTACCTCCGCAACGACGAGTTCACCGGCGTGGTCGTCGTGGCGGCGCCCTCGAACTGTGATCCCGACGAGCGATGCCTGGGACGAGGCCGCGAGCAGGTTCGTCATCTGGTACGCATCGCCCGCGAGATGACTGAACTGCCCGGGAAGTCCCCTCGGCTGTATGTCGTGACCAGGCAAGCGCAGTTCGTCAGATTGCAGAGCGAGGTCAATCTCGAGCAGGCGGGACTGCGCGGCCTGTTGCGCGTGATCGGCGCGGAAAATCCGCACTTACGCGTCACCCATGTCGACGTGGACGAAGACACCGATGCCGAGCAGCTGACGCGAGAACTGCTGAGTGGCTCGAACGAAGACGAAACGGCCTGGCGCAAGGGGCAATGGTATGTCGCGCGGCTACGTCCGAGCCCGCTGCGTCCCGACGAGCGGCGGACCACCCTGGTCGACTACGCGGACGGCGGTGTCCGCCTTCGAGTCCGCACCCCCGGCGATCTGGAGACGATGGAACTCGCCGCGTTCAACCGCGTTACGCCGGGGCCTGGGCAAATCGAGGTTGCGGTGACGGCATCCAGCCTGAACTTCGCCGATGTGCTGGTGGCCATGGGCCGGTTCCCCAGCATCGACGAGCGTGAGCCTGAGCTGGGTGTCGACTTCGCCGGTGTGGTCACCGCAGTCGGCCCGGATGTCGCCGACCACCACGTCGGTGACCGGGTCGGCGGCTTCTCCCGGAACGGCTGTTGGGCGACTTTTGTCACCTGTGACGCCCGAGTCGCGGTGACGATCCCCGCTGAATTGACTGACCACCAGGCGGTTGCGGTGTCGACTGCGCATGCCACCGCCTGGTACGGCCTGCATGATCAGGCGAGAATGTCAGCCGGTGACCGGGTGCTGATCCACTCCGCAACCGGCGGCGTGGGACAAGCCGCGATAGCAATCGCTCGAGCAGCCGGCGCGGAGATCTTCGCAACGGCAGGCAGCCCGAAGCGACGAGAACTGCTGCAGCGCATGGGTATCAAGCATGTCTACGATTCACGCAGCATCGACTTCGCTGAACTGATTCGCCGTGACACCGACGGGTACGGCGTAGACATCGTGCTCAACTCCCTGACCGGTGTGGCGCAACGCGCCGGGTTTGAATTGCTCGCCGACGGTGGACGATTCGTCGAGATCGGCAAACGCGACGTCTATGCCAACGCCCGCCTGGGGATGTTCCCGTTCCGCCGCAACCTCACGTTCCACTATGTGGACCTGGCCCTCATGTCGGACAGCCACCCGCAACGGATCGGGAAGCTGTTGCGCACGGTGTTTGACCTGGTTACCGACAGCGAGCTGCCGCCACCCGCATACACCTTCCACCCATTCGCCGAGGCGGCCACCGCCATCCGGGTGATGAGCGCGGCCGAACACACCGGCAAGCTCATCCTGGCCGTCCCGCGTACCGGAGCCGGCAAAGTGGTGGTGCCACCGGAGACGGCTCGCGTCTTCCGCAGTGACGGCGCGTACCTGATCACCGGCGGCCTGGGTGGCCTGGGGCTTTTCCTGGCGGAGAAGATGGCCGCGGCGGGCTGCGGTCGGATCGTCCTTGCCTCTCGCTCCCGACCAGGCCCGGCTGCGCACGCCACTATCGAACGCATCCGTGGCACGGGGGCCGACATCGTGGTGGAGTGCGGTGACGTCGCGGCTCCCGAAACGGCCCACCGCCTGGTGGCAGCGGCGACCGCCACCGGGCTTCCGGTTCGCGGGGTGCTGCACGCCGCAGCGGTGGTCGAAGACGCCACGTTGAATAACATCACCGATGAGCTCATCGACCGGGATTGGGCTCCGAAGGTCTACGGCGCCTGGGGCCTGCACCACGCGACGGCCGACCAGCCGCTGGATTGGTTCTGTTCATTCTCCTCGGCAGCCGCGCTGCTGGGCTCGCCCGGGCAGGGCGCGTACGCCGCGGCCAACAGCTGGCTGGATGCCTTCACCCACTGGCGACGCGCTCAGGGGCTGCCCTCCTCCGCGATCGCGTGGGGGGCGTGGGACGAGATCGGCCGCGGCGCCGGGCTGGCGGAGGGTGGCGACACCATCATGATCGCACCCGACGAGGGGGCGTATGCCTTCAAGGCATTGCTGAGCCACGACCGCGGGTACACCGGTTACATCTCACTCACCGGAACGCCGTGGTTGAGTGCGCTCGCGCAACGCAGCCGATTCGCTGAAGAGCTTCAATCAGCAAGCCAAATCGCCACCGATGCAAGCAAATTCCGCGGCGAGCTGGAGCAGCTTCCCACCGATGAGTGGCCGACTCGGGTGCGGCGCTTGGTTTCCGAACAGGTCAGCCTGATCCTGCGCCGCAGCGTCGATCCCAACCGGTCACTCGCGGAGTACGGCTTGGACTCGCTGGGCAACCTCGAGCTGCGCACCCGCATCGAGACTGAGACGGGCATCCGAATCAGCTCCACGAATATCACCACCGTTAGCGGACTAGCTGGTCATCTGTGCGACGCCCTGGCAGGCGTTGAGGCGTTGCTCGTGTAATGAATTGACGTCGAAGATTTGTGAAGTAGCTATTAGGGACTTAGGAGGCGAATTGATCGAAGTAGGAAAAGTCACCGTGAGAAGCGTGCACAACTGGGTGCCGGACCCGGGCTCGGTCGTATCGTGGAGCCCGTCGCCGGCGACAGTTGCGAAAATGAAAGATGCGCCGACGAATCCGACGCCTGCCAGCTACATGCAAGCCGAACATGTGCGCAGCTGGCATGACTTCGCGGCCAAGGGCGTCGTGATGTCGCGGTTGTGCATCGCCACGTGGGAAATACCCGGCCAGTGTGACGTTCGAGCCATGACACACGTGATCAACGCGCACCTTCGTCGCCACGACACGTATCACAGCTGGTTCGAGTACATCGACAGCGAGCACATCGTCCGGCGCACCATCGACAATCCCGCCGTCATCAAGTTCGTGCCCACCAAGCATGGCGAGATGACGCCGGCCGAATTGCAGGACCTCGCGATGTCCACTCCTGATCCGTTGCAGTGGGACAGCTTTCGCTTCATGATCATTCAGCACTCGGGCCACTTCACGTTCTGCTTGTCGATTGACCACATCAACATCGATGCGGCGTATCCGAGTGTGCTGCTACCGGAAATCCACATGATGTACGCCGCCCTGGCAGGCGGCGGAGCACCCATCGCGTTGCCGAAGGCGGGCAGCTACCTCGACTACTGCACCCGCCAGCACGAATACATCTCGGCTCTCACCACAGAGTCGCCCGAGGTGAAAGCCTGGATCGAGTACTTCGAAAGTAATTCCGGGACACTTCCCGAGTGCCCGGTGTCGCTGGGTGACGGATCGGGAATCTGCGACTTCATGAGCCTGACGCTGCTCGACCAGAATCAGACAGCCGCATTCGAATCCGTATGTGTGGAGGCGGGCGCTCGATTCAGTGGTGGGGTGTTCGCGTGCGCCGCCTTGACGGAGCGCGAGCTGACCGGCACCGACACTTACTACGGGTTCGTTGTCACTGACATCCGCAGTACACCTGAGGATTTCATGACGTCGGGCTGGATCACCGGCTTCGTGCCGATCACTGTGCCCGTCGACCCGTCGTCGTTCGGGGAGACGGTGCGCGCCGCTCAGGCGTCGTTCGACTCAGGGCGAGAACTGGCGAAGGTTCCCTTCGGTCGGGTGTTGGAATTGGCGCCGTGGTTGCAGCGGCCCGAGCGGCGCGTGCCGCTGTTATTCCACATCGATCTTGGCATCCCGCCGTTTTCCGCTCTCGTCACCGAAAGGCTGGAGGGTCTGAATGCCCGAGTCTTTCAGGACGGCGGGGCTCCGGCTCAATTCGATATTCGGGTGACTCGACTCGAGAACGAAACCCGCGCGGTCGTGTTATATCCGGACAACCCGGTCGCGCGCGAATCGGTCACCCAATTTCTCGCGGCGCTGAAGTCGGTGTATGTCCGCGTAGCCGAACGTCGTTACTCAGCGGCACTTGTGCGCGAAGTCGCTCTCACGCAATGAGTCAAGGTGATAAGGAGCAATTCATAATGTGTATTTGCCAATCGTGCATTCACAAGCTTTCCACGCAGGTGTAACTTGCACGAGTGTCACGGCGGATGGGCGTGACTGATACGGACGTAGCAGCGGGCGTGACTGATGCACCCGTAGCGACGGGTGTGACAGATAGCGCCGCAGCTACGGGTGCCTACGCCCGGTGGGGAAACTTCGTGGTGCGTCGGCCGCTGATCGTCATCGGCTTTTGGATTGTGCTCGCGGCGGTGCTGTCGCTGGCGTTGCCACCGCTGGCTGTGGTCATCGGGCAAAAGCAAGCGGCCATCATGCCGGACGATGCCCCGGTGATGGTCGCGACCCGCCAAATGGTTGAGGCCTTTCACGACAAGGGAACAGACAATGTCCTCCTGGTCGTGCTGACCGACGACAAAGGTCTGAGTCCCGCCGACGAGGACACCTACCGCACGCTGGTCGGCAAACTCCGTCAAGACACTGCCGACGTCGTGTCGCTACAAGACTTCCTCAGCTCGCCAGAAGTGCGAAAGGTATTGTCCAGCGAAGACAATAAAGCTTGGTACCTGCCGATCAGCCTCGCCGGCCACGCAGGCTCAGCCGAAGGCCGGGTGGCCTACGAAAACGCCGCCAAACTGATCAAGCAGACGGTCTCGGGACCTACGCTGACTGCCCACTCTGGCCGGACCAGCGGCCACCGCCGCGGACCTCACCGCTATCAGTGAGCGGGATCTGCATGTGATCGAGGCCGGCACCACGATCATGGTGCTGCTGATCTTGCTGATCGTCTATCGAAACCCGCTCACTATGATGATGCCGCTGATAACGATCGGCATATCCCTGGCTACAGCGCAGGGCATCCTAGCCGGGCTGGCCGAACTGGGCCTCGGCGTCTCGAGCCAGACCATGGTGTTCATGAGCGGGGTGATGTTCGGCGCAGGTACCGATTACGCCGTCTTTCTGATCAGCCGTTATCACGATTACGTGCGGCTCGGCGCGAGTTCGGATCAAGCGGTGAAACGTGCCTTGGCCTCGATCGGGAAGGTAATCGCCGCCTCGGCGGCCACTGTGGCGGTCACCTTTCTCGCGATGGTCTTCACTAAACTGCCCGTGTTCTCGACGGTCGGGCCGGCATTGGCGGTCGCCGTCAGTGTGGCGTTTGTCGCGGCGGTCACTGTGCTACCGGCCATCATGGTGCTCGCCGGACGCCGAGGCTGGATCAAGCCGCGACGCGATCTGACCAAACGATTCTGGCGACGGTCGGGCGTGCGGATTGTGCGCCGTCCCAAGATTCACTTGGTCGCAAGTTTGATGGTGCTGGTCTTTCTGGCCAGCTGCGCGGCCTTGGCGCACTACAACTACGACGACCGCAAGACCTTGCCGAGTTCGGTCGAGAGCGCAGCGGCGTACACGGTGATGGCGCAACATTTCCCGTTGGATTCGATCATTCCGCAGTACCTGTTCATTCAATCGCCACACGACTTGCGGAACCCGAAAGCTCTGGCCGACATGGAGCAGCTGGCTCAGCGAGTGAGTCAGCTGCCCGGTGTCTCGACTGTGCGAGGCATCACGCGGCCAACGGGCGAGTCGCTGGAGCAGGCCAGGTTGGCCTGGCAAGCCGGCGAAGTGGGCAACAAGCTTGGTGACGCATCGCAACAGATCAACGGCCACACCAATGACCTCGATACGATGAGCGACGGCGCCAACCAGTTGGCGAATGCTCTCGGCGACCTGCGTAACCAAGTCGATCAGGCCCTCCCGGGTATTAGCGGTCTGGTCGACGCTCTCACTGTTCTGCAGAACAGTTTCGGCGGGCAGAAGACGCTCAACGACATCGACGATGCCACCAAATTGGTTACCAACATGCGTTCGTTGGGCCAGACCCTTGGGGTGAACATCGCCGATGTCAACGACATCGCCAGCTTCGCGAGACCGATCTTGAATGCTCTTGATGCGACGCCGATCTGCTCCGCCGACCCGAATTGCGTCAACTCTCGCGACGATTTACAGCGCGTTGCCGACGCACGCGACAGCGGAGAGCTGAACAATCTCTCGGATCTATCCAAGCAACTGCAATCGACGCAGGGCACACAAAGCCTAGAGGCAACCGCGGACAAACTACGGGGACTTCTGACCACGGTCCATGGCGCCATGGGGTCGCTGGGCGGAGGCAATCTCGGCGGCCTGTCATCCAAGCTGGCGACCCTGCAGAACGGCGCTGGTCAACTCGCCGAGGGCAGTCGGAAGTTGGCCGACGGCGTAGAACAACTGGTCGACCAGACCGAGAAGATGGGCGCAGGTCTGGGCGATGCTTCGGGGTTTCTGATGGCCATGAAGTACGGCGCTTCTGCCCCACCGATGGCGGGCTTCTACATTCCGCCGCAAGTGCTGACCCGCGACGACTTCAAGATAGCGGCAGGCATTTTCATCTCCCCCGACGGACACGCGGCGCGGTACTTGGTGCAGACCAATCTCAATCCGTTCAGCACCGCCGCTATGGATCAGGTGAACTCGATTATCGACACCGCTCGACAAGCTCAACCGAACACGACGCTGGCTGACGCGAAAGTGTCCATGGCCGGAATTTCGGTTGGGCTTCGGGATACCCGCAACTACTACAATAAGGACTTTAACTTCATCATCGCCGCGACCGTCATAATCGTACTTTTGATTCTGATGGCTTTGTTAAGGGCGATCGTTGCGCCGTTGTACCTGATCTGTTCGGTAATCGTTTCGTACTTGTCGGCGCTCGGTATCGGCGTCATCATGTTCCAATTCATACTGGGCCAGGAACTGCATTGGAGCGTTCCCGGGCTGACTTTCATCATTTTGGTCGCGGTAGGCGCTGACTACAATCTATTGCTCATTTCTCGGATCCGCGACGAGTCGCCGCACGGCGTGCGTTTCGGCGTAATTCGCACCGTCGGGTCGACCGGTGGCGTGATCACTGCGGCAGGTCTCATCTTCGCCGCCTCGATGTTCGGCCTCTTGTTCGCCAGTATCAGCATGATGGTCCAGGCCGGATTCGTCCTCGGCATGGGAATCCTGCTGGACACGTTCTTGGTGCGCACCGTGACGGTGCCGGCAATTGCGACGCTGGTCGGCCGGGCAAACTGGTGGCCGTCAGGCCACGACCCCGCAAGTCAGCCGGCGGACGGACGGCTAGCCGCCTGATGCAGATGCGGAAGGCTGTGACGCCGAAGTTCGCCACCCGGCATCGCCCGGCAACACAGCCCACCACGGATGGGCCGGAACCAACGCCAGAGGACCAGATGACTCCCGACGGCAGGGAGTCATCCCAACCGGACGGCGACCGACCAGTCGAAGTCGACCGTGAGGGAATGGTTGAACCATTACCAACACTGGCCGGTAGCCCTGGCCCCTTTATCGGACGGAGGCTTGCGCCGATGAAATTCGCCCTGGCCATCCACGGGAGCCGCGGTGATGTCGAGCCCTTCGCCGCGGTCGGCCTGGAACTCCAGCGCCGAGGACACGAAGTACGAATGGCGGTGCCGCCCAACATGCTTGGCTTCGTCGAGTCGGCCGGACTTGACGCGGTCGCCTACGGGCCGGACTCAGAAGCGGTGAACCAAGAGGATTTCGTCCGCAACTTCTGGAATATCCAGACTCCGGTCAAAGTGGTGCGTGCAGGCAAGTACTACCTGGGCGAGGTCTGGGCGGAGATGGGCACGACGCTGACGTCACTGGCAGATGGAACAGATCTATTGTTGACGGGCATGATTCAGCAGGGGCTTGCTGTCAACGCCGCTGAGTATCACCGAATTCCGCTGGCGGAGTTGCACTGCTTCCCGGTACGTGTCAATGGTCAAGTCCTGCCGATCTTGCCGCCGCAACTGCTCCGGTCTGGCATCTCGGCGCTGTGGTGGGCGCACTGGCGTATGACGAAGCGAGCCGAAGACGATCAGCGCCGAAGACTGGGCTTGCCAGCGGCAGTCGGACCTTCGACGCGGCGCATCATGGAACGCGGCTCACTGGAAATTCAGGCTTACGACAAGTTGTTCTTTCCTGGGCTGGCCGCCGAATGGACGCAATGGAATGGTCAGCGGCCCTTCGTGGGCGCGTTGACGATGAGGTTGCCGACGGATTCAGACGACAAAATCGCGTCATGGTGCGCCGCCGGAACGCCGCCGATCTACTTCGGCTTCGGTAGCATGCCGGTCCGGTCGTTCGGCGCGACGGTGGAAATGATCAGCGCTGCCTGTGCAGAATTAGGCGAGCGCGCGTTGATCTGTACCGGGGCCAACGACATCGACGAGATCCTGCACTCCGACCGCGTCATGATCACAGGTGCAATGAACCACGCGGTGATCTTTCCCGAGTGCCGCGCGGTCGTCCACCACGGTGGAGCCGGCACCACCGCAGCAGGCATGCGGGTCGGAGTTCCGACGCTGATCCTCTGGGTCACTGCCGACCAGCCGATCTGGGCAGCTCAGGTCAAACGGCTGAGAGTCGGTTCGGCTCAGCGCTTTTCGGGCACCACCAAAGAATCACTGGTTGCCGAGCTTCGCCGCATCTTGACCCCGCAATACGTCGCTCGAGCGCGGGAGGTTGCCAGCCAGATGACCGAAGCCGCCGAAAGTCTTACCACCACTGCCGATCTCTTGGAAGAGACCGCAAGCGAAAGGCGGTTCCGCTGATGGGCACCGTGCTTGTGCTGGCACTGGCAATGGCAACCGATCCCGTGCGTCTCGGCGTCACTCTGCTTCTCATTTCCAGGCCGCGACCTATTCTGAACCTGCTTGTGTATTGGTTCGGCGCCATGTTCGTGGGCGTTACCTCCGCCGTCGTTGTGCTGACGATGATGCGTGATTTCGCCCCAGCGCTTCTGCAAAACTTGAGCTCTCTTGCTGCGACGCCCGCAGTCCGGCACGCGCAACTCGTCTTTGGCGTTCTCGCGCTGCTTCTCGCCGCGTTGATCACAACGGGTCTACCGGCGCGACCGCGGCTTGGGCTGCCAGTACCGGTACCCGTACCGGTACTGGTACCGGTCGAGGTGCCCGTGCCGATAGGTATCAGCGGCGATCCATCGTCACTGTTGCTGCAGCAAGCCACACCAACCGGAATTGCGCAGCTGCTAGGCCGCGCGAAGGGCGTGCTCAAAGGCGAATCGTTATGGGTGGCGCTCGCGGCGGGCCTCGGAACAGGTCCCGCACCCCTCGAGTATTTGGTCGCGCTGGTAGCAATCCTCGCAGCGGGCGGCGAACTCGGCCTGCAGATCAGCGCCGCTGTCGGTTTCAACATCGTCATGCTCGCAGTGTGCGAGGTCACGCTCATCAGTTACCTTGCGACGCCGAGGAAGACGCAGATAATCATTGGACACTTGAACAGCTGGGTGTGTACTCATCGTCGGCGGATCCTCTCACTCATTGTCGGTGTGGCGGGGATTTGCTTAATGGTCGCAGGCAGCAGCTGACGTCGGAAATCAAGCGGACGAACTGACCGCACAACCAAGCTGCCGCAGAACCCCGAACCTAGAGAGTGAGTCATGCAGGCACAAGCGCTGATTGACGAGATTCGCCGGGAACGAACTGTTACTGGCGCGGACGGTACAAAGTATCCGCTCCAGAAACACGCCATCGATACCGCCGAGGGACGCTTTGTATCAGAGTTCATCGCCGACCGTCCCGACATCATTCGAACCTTAGAGGTCGGTTGCGCTTACGGTTTGGCCTCTCTGCATATCGCGAGCGCACTCGCCGGGCGCCCCGGTGCTCATCATGTGATCGTCGACCCAGACGAAAGGACCGCCTGGAGCGGGATCGGCCTGACCAACCTCGGCCGCGCAGGTATCGACTTTTTCGAACTTTGTGAAGAACCCTCGGAGATCGCTCTTCCCCAGCTTCTTAAAGATGGTGCCGTATTTGATCTGGCGTTCATCGATGGTTGGCACACCTTCGACCAGACGGTGGTCGACATGTACTACGCCAACAGGCTGGTCAGAACGGGTGGATACATCATCATTGATGATGCCGACTGGATCAGCGTGGCAAAGGCCATTTCGTATTTTGCGAAGTATCCTTGCTGGCAGATCGTCGCAGGAGCCGCAGGCCCAGTAACGAAAGTAATGAATCTGCTCTGCCGAATCGCAAAACCTTTCGCGGAGTTATTTTTTCCGCGCTGGTTGTACGACTACTGCTACGCGTTGGGGAAATACCCGTCGATGGTGGCGCTGCAGAAGGTGACAGAGGACAACCGCAACTGGAAGTGGTTCCGCTCATTCTGATTGAACGTTGCAGGATGCCCGTGGAAAATCGGCCGCTGAAAGCGACCGGTCACCACAACGATTCTGTTGATGATGGTTTTTCCGCCTAAGTCAGCGGCGTTGCGACGAGCCGATACCGATACACCTCATCACGAGGTGGCAGATCCCCGCCCGTTGCGAAAGGCTTTTCGGCAGGATATCGAAGGCCTGCGTGCGGTTGCGGTATTAGCCGTTGTTCTCTTTCACGCTGGCGTACCCGGTGTTGGTGGTGGGTACATCGGCGTAGACGTGTTCTTCGTTATCTCGGGCTTCCTCATCACCGGGCTGCTGTGGCGCGAGGTGGCGGCAGTAGGGACCGTAGGACTGCCCCGCTTCTACGGTGCACGGGCCCGGCGACTGCTACCAGTTTCGGCGGCAGTTGGCGTCGTTACCGCAATTGGCTCGGCTTTGCTGCTGCCCCCTTTGGAGGCACGGCAAGTTTTACTCGACGCCATCAGCTGTGCGCTTTATATCGGCAATTATGGCTTCGCTGTCCAGGGCACCGACTATCTGTCCGCTGCTACCCCGCCGTCTCCGTTCCAGCATTATTGGTCGCTGGGCGTCGAGGAGCAGTTTTATCTGGTATGGCCACCCTTGATCATCGGCGTGGCTTGGCTTATCCGGCGTGCGCATCGCCGCACCGAAGCCCGCGCTGCTTCACAAACTCCTTACTTGATCGTGCTTGGCCTCGTGGGTGCGACGTCGTTCGCGGTGTCGCTGATTCTGACTCAAACGTCGCCATCTTGGGCGTTCTTCTCGCTGCCTACCCGTGCCTGGGAGTTGGCCGCCGGCGGCCTGGTCGCCCTAACGGTCGACCAGCGGCGACGGTTACCGGCACCTGTTGCCGCGATCGCCGGGTGGCTAGGTCTGGCGGTGATCCTGCTGGCCTGCAACCGGCTGGGCACCAATACGCTTTACCCGGGTAGGGCTGCGCTGCTTCCCGTGCTGGGTACAGCCGTGGTGATCGCGGCGGGCCATGGCGCACCTTCTCTTGGAGTTGGACGCGCCCTGTCCTTGCCGCCGATGCGAGCGGTCGGCCGGGTGTCCTACTCGTGGTACCTCTGGCACTGGCCGGTGCTGCTGCTCGCACCGCCCTTGCTGGGCCACCCGCTGGGGCTACCCGGCAGGCTCACAGCAGCCGGCGTCTCGTGCGGGCTGGCCGTCCTCACATTGCGTCTGATCGAGAATCCCTTCCGGTTCGCCACTTCCTTGCGCCAATCCGCTGGCCGCAGTCTCGCCCTCGGTGGCGTTGCCACCGCGATTGCGGCCTGTACCGGGGTTGCGCTACTAGCCGTGGTGCCTTCCCCGGTCGGCCGCAGCGCCGCGGCTCCGGCACTGAAGGTCAATGCGGCGCCTCCACCGGCCGGTAGCGACATCGCGGCATACGACGCGGAGGTGCAACACGCATACGCGCAGGTGCAGGGTGCGGTCACGGTGTCTGCTGACCTAAGAGCCGTACCATCTAACCTCGACCCGCCGCTAGCCGATGCGTCAAGCGATCGAGCAGCCATATTGGTCAATGGCTGCCTTCGCGCGTACCACGAAGTCGGCCAAGGTGAATGCGCGACCGGCGACACCGCCTCGACGACGACAATTGCCTTAGTCGGCGACTCGCATGCCACCACGTGGAGCCCGGCCTTCCAGGAAGAAGCCGAGCAGCGGCACTGGCGGCTTGAGACCTTGGGCAAGGAAGCCTGCCCTTTGATGAACTTGCCTCTCGCATACCCGCGCCTGCACCGGCAGTACAGCGAGTGCGAGCAGTGGCGCCGTCAAATCGTCGCCCGCTTGCAGGGCGAACACCCGCGGCTCGTCGTGCTCAGCATGAACCGTCTCTACGGCGCCGGTTATGGATTCAGGCCATATGACGCGGCATGGCTACAGAGCCTGGCGCTGCTGGTAGGACAGTTGCGGGCCAGCGGTGCCAAGGTACTGGTGCTCGGGCCGGTACCGGATCCGCGCTCGATAGTGCCAACTTGCCTGTCCGCGCACCTCGATGACGCGACGGCTTGCTCGCCGCTGAGATCGGTGGCGGTGAACAGGTCCGGCATTGCGGCCGAGGCTGCCGCGACCGAAGCGAGCGGTGGACGTTACGCCGACGTGACTGAGCTGTTCTGCGCCGCCGACCGCTGCCCGGTCATTATCGGCAATGCTCTGGTGTACCGCGATGACAATCATGCGACGATGCAGTACACCCGATTACTAGCACCAGCGCTCGGCGCCCTTGTCGATCGCACGTTGGCTCCAGGCTGACTCGCGGCGCCCACCGCTCGACGGCATTATCGCGAAGCGGCACGCGCCGCTTTTCTGTTGCGGCGACTATGCTCAGCGGGATCCACATGACGGGAACGACTAGTTATGCGCAATACGACAGCGCCGAAAAGTTCAAACAGTTATTACGGCCATGGACGTCCCGAAATGTTGCGGCATGTGCCTGCGACCGCGAAGCGCGTGCTGGAACTCGGCTGTGCGGAGGGAGCGTTTGCCGCTACGGTGAAGGAACGGACGGGCGCCGAATTGTGGGGCATTGAATTCAACTCACAAGTGGCTGAACGTGCACGCACTGTCGTCGATCACGTCCTCATCGGAGACGCGGACGAGCGGATCGCCGAATTACCGGACAGCTATTTTGACGTGGTCATTTGCAACGACGTACTCGAGCACCTGGTCGATCCAAGCAGGACACTGATGCACCTTCGCCGCAAGCTCAGGTTCGAAGGCGTTGTCGTTGCCTCCATCCCAAACATCCGCTACGCGCCAGCGCTGAGCAAAATCGTTTTCCGGAAGGACTTTCCGAAGGACGACGAAGGTATTTTCGACCGTACACACTTACACTTCTTCACGCGTAGGAGTATCGTGCGAACGTTTGAGGAAGCAGGTTTCACCCTGCGGCGCATCAACGGTATCAACGCGCATTACGGCCCGCTCGGTGTGCTGTTTACCTTTCTGAGCTTGGGATTCTTTGCCGATAGCTTCTATCTGCAGTATGCCTGCGTGGCATCACCGACGGCCTGAGGGGCGTACAGCCGTTTGTGAGCGTCGTCAACGGTCGGTCAGAAATCGATAAAGCCCATGCTTGCGTATCAAATAGCGCGTCGCTTCGTGGGCCCACTTGTTCCGGTTCTTACCTCTCACATCGATGTGCTGATGAACCACTTGGATGCTCGGGTCGAACTGCGTTTTGATGCCCTGCTTTTTGAGTCGTATTGCCAAGTCTTGTACCTCGTGATGCCGCAACCTCGAGTCGTAACCGCCGACCAACCTGAATAGGTTGGAGAGGACGAGCATATTGCCCTCGTGAACCCAGAAAGCCGGCGCCGCTGCGGGAGGCTCGAGTACGTTGGGCCAGCCAGTCATGGTGGCACTGGCCACCCGATGCGCAGCGCGAGCCAGTCTCGGTTTAGCCCTCAAGCGATCTATTGCGCGCGGACCGTTTGATGAAAAGTTGCCCCAAAGCGAGAACACGGCACCATAGTTACAGTACTCCTGACCACCGTCTAAGCGAGTGACCAACCCGCCGACCACGCCGACGCCGCGCTCGGTATATAGATCGATGACTTGCCTCGCCACAGCCGGTGTTTCAGCTGTTTTCAAGTCCATATCGGCGTCGATGAAGTGAATAATCGACCCGTCGCCGACCCGATCCATGATTTGATTACGGTTGGCACCTGCACCTTTGTTCGCGCGGCTTCTTACGAGTGTGACGTCGCCGCCGAACTCGCCAACCACGTCCGCGCTGTGATCGGTAGAGGCGTCGTCAAGCACGAAAACGCGGTCATAGCCCTGCGCCAGGACTTGTGGAATCAACTGACGAAGACTCTCGGCCATGTTGTAGTTCGGTATAGCCGCAACTACCGGTAACTGTCTAGCCATGGTGCTCGCTGTCTATCGCAGAACTAGTAGGCGGTGCGCTGCCGCGGGTCGTTCTCTGCAGCCTACGGAATCACGGAATTCAGAATCGTCTCGGCCGCCGTAGCGATAACATCGGCTTCATAGTTAGCCAGGAATATTTCTATCCCCAAGTCGGCCGCAATTGGCAAATCAATGGCGTTTACTGGATCAGAAAGGTTGTCCAAGAAGAGGCTGGCGTCGTAGGCCGGCAGGCTGGTCGAGAGGGCGTTCGCAATATCTGCCGTCGGGAGCAGCGTGCTGTACGCGGTCTGGAGATCACTCGAGATCGTATTTGAGAAGTCGGTGAGCGCCCCTGCGGGATTGCTGGCAAGGCTCGCCAGTTCGGCCTCGAGGTCGGGCAGCGTGCTCGTAGTCCCCGACGACGGGTCGGTCAATGAAGTCAGTGAAAGCTCGACCGGGTTCGGCCCGGTGCCGGTGAAATCCCCGATAAAATCTTGAACACCCTGCTCGGCGCCACTGACAAGCAGATTAGGCATCATCTCGATGTCACTGAGGTCTGGAAACAGGCCGAACGGGCTAGCCACGTTCGCCGCATCGGTCGAGTAACCGTATAGCGGGTCGCCGTATCCCAGGTTCACCAGATAGGTCAGATCTGGCTGTAGCAGGTCGGCAATCGGGTTACCGATAACCGGAATATCGCGGACCGGATCCAGCAGCGGCAAGTCGTCGACAGGGATGAGGTAGTAGGTCGTGTCGGTGGCTCCCGATGTCGGGAGCTTGATTGCGGTCGCAAGCTGCGCCGACGTCAAGTCGGTGTAGTCACCGTGGACGACGTTGATTCCTTCAATTGCGTTGAGGTCGGACAGGATGTCAAGCGGGTAGCGCGGAAAATCCGCGTAGCCGTCGTATTCGAGCGTGTAGATAGTGGTCGGAAAGTCGTCGGCCGGCGTGGCGCCGTAGAAGTCGATCCCGAGGCTCGAGAGGTTCAAGCCGTCGAAGCGCTCGAAGATCCCCCCGTTAGGATTCATCAAGTCTCCGGTGAGCACAAAGGTCGCCGGAGCCGACGGGTCCGTCTCCTCCAGCTGCTCCATCTCCAACGAGGCGATGACGGCGCTTTGCGAGATGCCGAATACATCGATCGGGTCGCCGGCGGCGAGCGGCGACGCGATCGTGTTGTTGAGAATTTGCACTCCCTGGGACACCGAGGTGGCGAGAGTTTCTTGGTAGACGCCGGTCACCGGATAGAACTGCTCAGGTGTCGTCAGAGCTACCGGATCGACATTCGGAAACGTTGGCTGCCCGGGAAAATTTGCTTCGGCCGGGAAATAGAGCGCTTGCAACGTCTGAATGAGCTCCGTTGAGGGCGTCGGCAGGCCGCTGCCGCCCATCACTTCGAAGGGCACCGCCGCGTCCGAATCCCCGTATGCCATCGCGGGACCCATCACCGAGGGCAACGACAACAGCCCTACACCCGTACCGGCGTACAGCGCGAAACCCGACCATCGGAACCCACAGCTGGTGATCGTGACCCCCCGAAGGTAGTGCCCTCAAATCGATTAGAGGCTACACCAGGCCACTAGCTGCGGCACGACGTGTCATGTGCACTCTCTGCCCTTCGCGATGACTTGCGCTCGCCGGTGCGCTGCAATCGCCGAGCCGATGGCTTGTGACGCGCCGGCCGACTGTGCAAGATCCGTGACGGCGCTCATGTTTCGACTCAGGAGCCGCGGCCAATCGGGTCTGCAGCTAGGAGTGATTGCCCCTTAAGAGGGTAGGCCACGAAGGTCTTGCTCGCATCCACCTTGCCCAGCATCGGCCGCACAAACGACCCACGCGGAAAGTGCCTGCGCCACTTACGGCCATGCAGCTGCCGTAAGCCGTGCACCTTTTCGAAATTAGCCTTCCACTCGTAGCGCCATTTGCCGAAGCGAGCATCGGCGGTTTTCCGTCCAAAGTGATTGATATAAGCCAGTTCCGTTACGTACGAGCCGTAACCTGCATCTCGAGCACGCAACGCCAGATCGAGGTCAACACCCCACCCGCATCGCCGAAACGTCTGCAAGTCCAGTCCCCCGATGGTCTGCCAGCACGTGCGCGATAACACAAGCGCTGTCCCCTCAACAGCGGGAACTGCCCGATAACGTTGCCTAAGAATGTAATCCGCAGCTGCCGGCTTCTCATCTGATTCCGCGCTTGGGAAGCCATGATCGATGACGGGACCGATGATCCCGGCGTCAGCGGGTAAACGCCGGTCGAGGAGAGCATCAACGAACCCTCGCGAAATGCGAGTGTCGTTGTTAAGCGTCATCGCGTAGGAATAACCCTCTGAGAACGCGATTCGGAACCCGAGATCGCTGCCCCCTGCCCAGCCCAGGTTCCTAACGGGTCTGAGAACCCGTTCTTTGCTCAGCGCGGGATAATCCCCTCGGTTGTCAACAATCAGATAGTCTGCCCCCTCACGCTCCAAGTCGTGCACGACAGCATGCGTGTACTCATGCTGTCCGTAGACTGGAACTGTAATCAGCAGTGACACAAGCTAATTGTACATCGGCTCTCGGATACCTGCTGGCGGTCTTAAACATCTGCATAAGAACAGCAACGCGCCGTCCCGAACGCAGACGGAAACTACAAACGACACAAAACGTTGCCTCGAGCTCCATCGCGCGTTGATTTCGCTGGCCTTTCATCAAACAGATGCCGAATTAGACAGCCATTGCTCTCCGCGCTTTCGTGCCGATCCTCTAGGGAATTGACCTGGTAAGTCCGGGCCGGACTCTTTTCCGCTTGAGTTGGGTTTTCAGCTTCATAGCGGGTCTCTCGACGAAAAACCAGCTCAATGCGGCGAATGGCAAGGTAGCGAAGACCGAGATGATCGCAAACAGCAGTACATTCAACGTGCCGAGCCCAGAGATGACAAGTACTTGCTGGAGTGGGCACGCGTAGATGTACGTGCCGTAGGAGAGATCCGTACGTAAATTCAGCCGCTCGTTATGGATCAGCGCACCGGAAACGACGACCGCGTAAGCGAGCGGGATAGCGGCGACGATCCGGTAATCAGGCAACAGCATTGCCACTAGCACGATAGCCACGCTCACTGCTACAAGCGACCATCGCGCGGGGATCACGTCGCGGAAACGGTGCATCAACCCGCCGGCCGTAAACATGACAGCGAAGCGCGCAGCGTTTTGTGCGACGGTCATATTTCCGTCGATCGAGTAGAAGACCAGTGTCGTCCATACCAGTGCCAGCGCGAAGGCCACCGGGAAGAGCCACCGGCGGCCGAGGAGTCCGACCAGGCCGAGAACGGCAACCGCAACGTAAAGGAGCACCTCGTACTGGAGGGTCCAGAGAGAACCGTTCCACATACCCGGATATGGAATCCCGCTCGGTGTTCCCCCGATATCGAATTGCACATATGCGACCGCGCTGTTTCTGACGACGAAACGGAGCGGGCCGCCCGACATCAACAACTTGGCGGCTGAACCACCCTGAAGCGCAACCCCGATCGGCGCAATGACGAACGCGGTCACGAACAGGCAGACCCACATCCCGGGCAGGATGCGAAGGCTTCGAGCGAGGAAGTAGTCCCGCAGCCGCGGGTTGCCGAGCCAACTCGCGGGAATCAGAAATCCTGAAATCGCAAAGAATCCGTCGACAAAGGTCTGAGTCGCAAACTGGTGAAGAGCGAACGGCGGCAGCTGGCGGCCAGTGAGTACCAACGAGTGCCAGACGATTACCGTCAGCGCCAGCGCCAATCGCCAAGCATTGAGCGCGTTAGCTCGCGGATCGAACGCCTGGCCTAGCGTCAGACGCCGCCTTGCACGGTCTGGCTGGACCTCCGCTGACACGATCGTCGACGCGCCTGACGCTTGGGGTTTCTTGCTCATCCCACGCGGATCCTAAAAACCCAAGCGAGCGAATTGTCGTGGTGGTACTGCTCGCGGTAAGTGCGCTCGCGCGCAGTGTCGTTGACCCGCAGACCAGCACCGTCGCGCAGCAACGCTCTACAGGACAGCTGGGTCACCGGCACGATGTTACCTTCGACACCGCGACGCCACCTTTTGAAAAAAGTGGTAAGCGCCCGAGTCGGGCGCGGCTGTGTCAAGAGGCCGCCCTTCTAAGCCGGGGCAAGTTAGCCGGCCGATTCTCAACCTCCAGGTTCGCTTCGCCAAAATGAACGTCAAGGCGAAAGCAGCAGTAAGTTACCGCTGTAAAGAGCCCCGGCTTTCACTCGCAAGAATCGGCTACGATAGCAGGGTGCTGCTGCAGTGCCGAGGACGTCACGCCGTGGTAGTGGATCGACTTGAAAGGTGCGATGTGGCATGGTGTCTTTGACCAAACTAGCTGTCACTGTCGGTGCTCTGGCGTTGTCGCTTAGCGCTGGGGCCGGAGTTGCATTCGCAGACCCACTGGATTCTGTCGTCAACACGACCTGCACGTACCCGCAGGTGACTTCGGCGCTCAACGCGGAAAATCCATCAGCCGCCGCGCAGTTCAACTCATCGCCGGTAGCGCAAGGCTATTTGTCCCGGTTCCTTGCCGCGCCGCCGCCTCAACGGCGGCAAATGGCCCAGCAGGTGCAAGGCATTCCGCAGGCTCAACAGTACTTCGGACTTATCGAACAGGTTCTCACCAGCTGCAACAACTTCTAGGCAACAGCGACTTACTCGCTGGGCGCCTACACGTCCATGCGAACGAACTGATCCTGCCGATATTGCTCCACGCAAGCCGCCCGTCGGACCTTGCCGCTGGTGGTGATTGGGATCGACCCGGGTGTCACGAACACTAGGTCGGCCACGCTCAGGCCGTGCGACGTTGAGATCGCCGAGGTCACGTCGTTTGTCACGCCGGCGAGCTTGGCAATCGCCTCTTCCTGCGATCCGCCGCGGTTCTTGACCTCGATGATGGCGACCAGCTTCTCGGTCTGATCGTCGGGAACTGAGATCGCCGCACAGCGGCCCGGGGTGACCTTCTGGATCGTCGCTTCGATGTCGTCGGGAAAATGGTTGCGCCCGTAGACAATCAAGACGTCTTTGATGCGGCCGACAATGAACAACTCGCTGTCGGAGAAGAATCCGAGATCCCCGGTCTTCAGCCACCGCCCCGCCGGTGTGCCCGGCGCCGGCGACACCAGCGTGCCATCGAACGTAGCCGCGGTCTCTTCGGGCTTGTTCCAATACCCGTCGGCGACGTTTTCGCCATGCACCCAGATCTCGCCGACCGTTCCCTGCGGGCACTCGAGGCCGGTGTCGTGGTCGACGATCCGCACCAGCGGTGCTTGTGGCGTGCCGTGGCTGACCAGAGGCGTGCCGGTTTGATCCGAGCTGCGCTTGGCCCGGCCGGCCGACAGTTTGCCAGTATCGAAGTGCGCAATTTCCGGGGATTCTCGCAACCGCCGAGTCGCCATGTAGACCGTGGCCTCCGCCATTCCATAGGAAGGCCGGATCACGCTGTCGCGGAAACCGAAGCAGGCGAACCGGTCCGAGAATCGGCGCAGCGTCGCCGGTTGCACCCGCTCACTGCCGTTGAGGATGCCGAGCACGGAGGACAGGTCGTGTCCGGCCATGTCGTCGTCTGAGGTTTTGCGCGCCGCCACCTCGAAAGCGAAGTTGGGGGCCGCGCTGAACGCATTGGGGTAGTCGGCCAACGAGTGCATCCACCGCGCAGGTCGGGCGAGGAACGAAATCGGGCTCGTGACCACTGCGTGCAGCCCGGCCAGCAGCGGGAAGCAAATACCCATCACCAGACCCATGTCGTGGTAGAAGGGCAGCCACGACACGAAGGTCACGTCAGGTGGGGGAACTCCGCCGTATTCCGGGAAGTAGTCGGCTACCAATTGCTCAAAATTGGCCATCAAGTTGCGGTGTGAGATCACGACCCCGGCCGGCGCGCGAGTCGATCCCGAGGTGTACTGCAAATATGCGGTGTCCGCGAAGGCGTCCGGCCCTCTCCTGGATCCGCCCCGGGCGTCCAGATCCAGGGAGTCCACGGCAATGACGGCCGGGGCGACAACGTCCACCTGCTGCTTGACGGCGTTGTTGACGTCGTCGAGCGCGGCGTTCGTCGTGAGAACAACGGTGGGCGATGCGTCGTCGAGCACCGATGCGACGCGCTCGTCACTGGCACCGCCCATCGGTGCGGACAACGGCACCGCGATGTATCCGGCCTGCATGGCTCCCAGGAAGGCCGCAATGTAGTCCAGTCCCTGCGGCGCCAGGATGACGGCTCGGTCACCGATCGAGCCGAGCGGCTTGATCTCGCGGGCGACGTTCAGCGACCGCCGATACAGCTGCGACCAAGTCAAGCTGGTTTCGACACCATCCCAGTCATGGTCGTAGTCGATGTAGGTCACCGCAAGATCATTGGGCGCCAAGCTCGCGCGTTCACGCACCACAGAGGGGATGGAAGGGCCAGCCACAGGCGACACCCTACCGTCGCCGTCTCAGCGGCGCCGAAACACAAGGCCAAGCTGAGGAGTAGTGAGCGTCCGGTCACCCGGTGTCGGCCGGCGCCTCCGGTGCGAAATGGCCGGACTCAGCCGACAGCGGCTCCTGCCACGGGGTACGGCGAGCCGAAGTCCGTGACTCGCTGAAATCCGCGGGCGCGGGCAAGAGCCGCACCGCGCCGCAGCATGGTGGCGGTCACGACGAAGCCGGCCTGATCCATGACAACCAACGGCGAGAGCAGGCGGTTGTGCACGAAAGCAAACGCCAGTCCGCTCGCCGGGTCGGCCCAGCCCAGCGAGCCGCCCAGCCCGATATGGCCGAAGCCCGGCATGGCACCGAACGGCAGTTGGTGGTAACCCATGTGAAAACCTAACGGCACGATCAGGTTCCGGTCGAACCGAAGGCTCTTGCGACCGGTCAGTCCGGCCACCAACTGCGGCGACAAGAACTGCGTGCCGTCAACCTGTCCGCCGTTGGCGATAGCGCCGTACATTTTGGCCAGACCGCGCGCGGTCACCACACCGTTCGCCGCGGGAATCTCGGCGTCCAGGAACGGCGTATCGCCTTGCATCATGGCTTTTGCACCGGCGAAGTACAGTGCGCCGAACCCGGCCGACAGCTTCAGGGCGGCGACTTTCGGCGCGACGTAGTTGAACATCGGGTTGGCAATCACGCTTTGCGGCATGATGATCTGCGCTGCCCGCGTCGGCGCCGCTGCAGGCGGTCTGCCCAAGTGCAGGCCGTCGGTGTTCAGCGGCCCTGCGAGTTCCTGGCGGATCAAGTCCCGCATGCCGCATCCGGTGACCGCCCGGGCCAGCCCCGACATCAGCCAGCCGTAGGTCAACGCGTGGTAGGCCGGTTTGCCCAGCAGCGCCCCGGGCGGGGCTGCGGCCAGCCGTTCTTCCATCCGCACGTGGTCGAGCAGGTCTTCTTTGCCGGCGCCACTGAGATGAGAAAGGCCGGCGCGGTGTCGTAGCACTTGCTGCACCGTGATCGCCGATTTGCCGTTCGCCTTGAACTCCGGCCAGAACTCGGCGACCGGGGCGCCGTAATCGATCAGCCCTTGGTCAGCGAGCCGGTGGATGACCGTCGAGGTCATGCCCTTGGTGGCTGAGAACACCATGGCGCCGTTATCGGCGGTCCACGGCACCCGGCCGCGTCGGTCGGCCCAACCTGTCCAGACGTCGACCACCGGCTCACCGTCCAGATACACCGCCAGAGCCCCGCCGCCGAACCGTCGCCCTGGAAACATGGTGGCGAAACTGCGGACGGCGCAATCGAAATGGTGATCGGCAGCACCGTAGACGCCCGGGGGCAACGTCGCCCCGCGAGCACGACGGTGTGTGTCGCTCACGGCGCCAATTTACCCGGTTAGGCCATCAAACAAACTAAAAGTTATCAATTTGTTAATTCACACGACCGCCGGTATCAGATGGCGGTGCGATGGTCAGGCGAGTTGATAGTCCTCGAGCGGGAACCGGTCCTGTTCGCTCACCGCGTTGCGCACCGACGTCGGACGGAAAAGCGGCGCTTCCCCGCTGTGGTTGAACCAGTACGAGTTCGATGTCACGCAATCGCCGGCGTAGAACACCGAGTTGCCGAGCAGCTTCGTCATCCGGTCCAGGAAACGGGCGTTGGCCTCTTCGGTGACCTCGAAAGTGCGGGCGCCACGCCGCTGCAACTCGCCGAACAAGCGGTTCATGTGTCGCATCTGGTATTCCACCGTGTTGAACCACGACAGCCCCAGCCATGCGTACGGGCTGGCCATAGTCAGGAAGTTCGGGAAGTAGGGTACCGAAATGCCCTGATAAGCCTGAAACCTGGTGTCTCGCCACCACTTCCCCAGGTCACGGCCGTCCCGCCCGATCACCTCGATCGCCGGCAGGTTGGCTTCCCACACGTCGAAACCGGTTGCCAACACTAGGGTGTCGACGAACCGCTTGGTGCCGTCGCACGCCACGATGCCGTCGGGCTCGACGCGCTCGATGCCGTTGGTCTCCAGATGCACGTGCGGCTTGGTGAACGCGAGGTAGTAGGTGTTCGACATCGTCGGGCGCTTGCAGCCGAAGTCGTAGTCCGGATTCATCTTGCGCCACAGCTCCTTATTACGGACCAGCAGCAACCGATGGAATTTCGACAGGTCGGCAGCGCCGAAGTTCACCAACTTGAAGTAGCGGTATCGCCACATGGCTATCACCATCATGAATTCCATCGCGGTGTCGGTGAACCAGCGCACGATGCGCTGCGTCAGCGGGACCCGGGCAAACAGGCGCTGCACTGCGGGCGGAAACGGTGGGTCGATCTTGGGCATCACCCAGATCGGGGTGCGCTGATAGACGGTCAGCTCGGAAACTTCCTTGGCCAGTTCGGGAATGACTTGCACCCCGGTCGATCCGGTGCCGATGACGGCGGCACGCCGTCCGCGGAAAGCGTAGCTGTCGTCCCACACGGCGGTATGGATGACATGCCCGGCGAAAGTATCGATGCCAGGGATGTCCGGCGTGCGCGGCTGGCAGAGGAAACCGGTCGCGGCGATCAGGAACCGGCAGGTCAGCGTTTCGCCACCGCTCAGGGCGACTTGCCAAACCTGGGCGTCCTCATCCCAGCGGGCGCCTTCGACCGTGGTGTTGAACCGCATGTAGCGGCGCACGTCGTACTTGTCGGCCACGTGTGCGGCGTACGTCTTCAGCTCGGAGCCCGGCGCGTACATCCGCGACCAGTACGGATTGGGTTCGAACCAGTAGGAATAGGTGGTCGACGGGACGTCGACGGTAAGCCCGGGATAGCGGTTGACGTGCCAAGTTCCACCGAGGTCGTCCTCGCGATCCAGAATCGCGATGTCTCGGTAACCCAGCCGGTTGAGCTGGATCGCCGCGCCGATTCCGCCGAACCCCGCCCCCACAATGATCGCGTCGAATCGCTGTTCACCCACCATAAGCATTAGACGCTACCGTTGCGAGTTAAGTGATCTTCAGTGATCACACGACTCGCACCCCATCTCGGGGTTGTTCACCAGCCTTTAGGCTGCGTCCCTTCCGCGCTTCACGGCCACCTGCCGGACGAGGCCCGGTCTTGCGGTCGCAGCGCCGCTATCAGGCCCTGCCCATTCCGATGAGGCGCCGCAGCTTCCGACCGGCTACGCCGGCATGATGCTGCTCGCCGTGTGTCCCCCGTTATGGCACCGGATCATGGATCCGCGTGTTCTCGACCACTACAACGGCGACATTCGGGTTGGCGGCGCTGAGTCCGCGTGACGAAGAACACTTGCTGCGGCGCTCTTGCCTGTGAAGCGCGATTCACAATGACAACAGGTTGAACACCAGTTCCGACCACTGTGCACAACGGCTTCGCTGAAGTTGACCTGGTTGTCACACCGTGTCTCATTCGGCCGGACAAGCCCGGTAGTGTCGCCGCGTGGCCCTTCCAACACCCGGCGACGACCAAGCGGCGCTCATCACCGGCGCTTCGTCCGGCATCGGCGAACAGATGGCACGAGAGCTTGTCCGGCGCGGTCATCAGGTCATACTTTTAGCCCGCAGTGCCGAGCGCCTCGACGCCCTCGCCGCAGAGCTAGGACCCCAAGCGCACCCGCTGCCTGCTGATCTGTCCCGCCCGGCCGAGCGTGCCGCCCTGCGGGGCCGCGTTGCGGAATTGGGTATGGTCGTCGACATCCTGATCAACAATGCCGGCCTGTCGACGTCCTCTCTCGTCGCGAAATCGGTTGCCGAGCAACAGCTTCAGCTGATCGAGGTCGACGTGGCCGCCGTCGTCGACCTGTGCACCAGATTCTTGCCGGGAATGGTTGAGCGCGACCGCGGCGCCGTGCTGAACGTGTCGTCATTGGGTGGGCTCGGTCCGCTGCCCGGGCAGGCAGCGTACGGCGCCGCCAAGGCTTTTATCTTGTACTACACCGAGAGTCTGCGGTGTGAACTCCTGAACACCAAGGTGACCGCAACCGCCCTTTGTCCGGGTCCGGTCGCCACCGGATTTAGCGATGCCGCCGGGTTCGCCAAGGGCGAGATCGAAGATGTGCTGCCGAAAGCCATGTGGAAGTCGCCGGCGGTTGTCGCGCGGGCCGGCATCGACGGCCTGGCTGCGGGCAAAAGCCTGGTCATACCCGGCCGGATGAACCGGCTGGCCGCGACCGTGTTCCGGCACCTGCCGCACGAGCCGTTGCTGCCGTTTTTGCTGCACGAAAGTCCGGCCCGCAAGCGTGAACTGCGCGACGCCGCTGACCCGTCCTGAATTGTCAGAACGGGAAGAAGGTCCCGATGTTGGCGATCTCCGGCAGCAAACTCGTCATCAGGTCGGTCATATCACCTACGCCATTGCTGCCCAACAGAGCGGTGAGATCTGTTGCACTGTTGCCGAGCGCATTGGTGAGTTCTGTGCTCAACGCAGTGGGATCGATCAGTCCTGACAGGTCGGTCGACAGCGCCGGGAGATTGCCGGCGATTTCGCCCGTCGGGTCGTTGAAGAAGGTCTCGAGCTGCCCAAGGAAGTTCTCGAAGTTGCCGGGGATCTGGTCGAACTCGCCATTCAGGAAGTTGGTCAGGTCGTTGTCGCCCGGAACGAACGGGCGCGCAGGCAGGCAGTATGTGCCGGCAACAAACGGGTTGAAAGTGTTGAACAGCCCGGTCGTGAGATGGCTCAGGTCGTTGGTGACATCCGTGCAGGCTGGGTAACTCGATCGGGTTAGCGGACGGATCTTGCGTCAAGTACTCCAAGTAGGCGAGAGCCGGCGGTAGGTCAGGTCGTTGAGGTGCACGCGTTCGCCGGACCACGGAAGTGTCGAGTAGGCGTCGGCGGCGTCCACATGCGGTGGAATCGCCCCGAGGGATGGGATCGGTGGGCGTGCTGTACAGGATGCCGGGCGGGATGGGCTCGCCAGCCGGACGGGGTTCAACAGCGGATCAGTAGCGGTGCCGGGAAAGGTGTACCCGTCAGGAGGAGAAAAATCGTTGAATCGCGTCGAGAAATAGCCGGGCACCTCAACATCGCTCGAGCCGAGCGGGTCAAAACCGGTTGACTGATTAGAGCCCATCAGGATCTCCAGCGGGTCGGGGCAACCGCCGACGCTAACTGCCGTGCAACCTGCTTGCAGCGGCACTTCAGCCTCCGAAAAACGGGATCAGCTGACGAGCGACAGCACTGCCGACTTCGGGGTTCCCAGAAATCAGGTCGGCGAAAGCCGCGATCTTTCCCGGGTCGCCGGGGTCGATACCCAGCACATTGACCGCGTCGACGACCAAGAAACCGCCTTCGTAGTCAACACGTTGTCCAGGAAGCCGATGGCGCCGTTGCGAAATCTCCGGGATCGGGGTGACGCCGACGCCGCCCATGTCGTTCGGAAGGGTCGTGTACGCAAGCGCGCCACTGGCGATGGTGTCAGCATTGATCGGATCCGAGAACTCGTAATACGGCAGGTTCGCGATCGACGCGAAGAAGTTGTACGGAATGTTTTCCAGGTCCTGCATGGTCAGGTCGGGCAAAGCATCGGCGGAGGCCAGCCGCACGGCGGCGTCGGACACCCGCTGCGGCCCCTGCTCGAAGTCGCGGTCTGGCAGGGCCGGCCGGACGACCATGACGCCGGCCCCGAGCAGAGCGGCGCCCGCGGCGGCATACGGACGCATGGCTGCTTTCATGTCATCTCCCCCTGTACTTACCCCACGGCCTTAGCAGACCCTAACCCCTGTGTCCGGACTTTGGACCGTTTACCTGAAAGTGTTTCCCCACCCACTCAGCGCCTTCTCAGGCACTGCGCGGAACTCACGCTACCAAACGTCTCAGCGCCCCGCCCGGTGGCTGTTTCCGTTGAGGTGCAACACCTCCGATTCCGGGCTGCCCTTTAGAACAGGCCGAGGAACGACGTCAGCAGCGAGTCCAGGCCAGTCGTGGTGAAGTCCGGTGCCAACTGCGACAACGCGGTCGACAGGTCGGTCGAGAAGGCGCCCAAATCGCTGCTGAAAGACGAGGCGTCAAGTCCGGAGAACAGTGATTGCAGCGGGTCGACGCTGCCGAGGCTGCCGGTCCCGATCAGATCGGGGTTCGTCACCGCTGTGTCGCCTGGAACATACGGCGCATACGGGTAAATGTTCAGAGGCAGGTCCGATGACGGCAGCATGCCCAAATCCACCTGGGCGGCAGTCAATCCCTGCTGAAAACCGAGCGTCATGTCCGCGTCGATGTTGGTGTAGTTGTAGTCCGGTATCGAGAAGTCGGCCGGCGTGGGAACATCGGCCGCGAAATCGTTGTAGTTGTAACCCATGTCGACGAGCACCCGCAGGTCCGGCTGAACGAGGTCGGCCAACGCGTTACCAACCCCGGGGATGTCGCGGATCGGGTCCAGCAGTGGCAAGTCCTGTGTCGGAATCATGTAATACGTTGTGGCGAGTCCTGCCGTGGAAGTCGGCTCCACTACGGCCGTGGCAAGCTGATCAGGCGTGAGGTTCGGGTAGTCGAGATGCGCAGTGCCGTAACCGACCAACGCGTTCAAATCAGCAGTTATATCGCTGGGGTATTGCGGGAAGTCGGCGACGCCGTCGTACTGCATCGTGTAGATGTCGGTCGGGTAAGGAGTGTCCGCCGGAGTAGCGGTGTAGTAGTCGATACCGGGGTTCAGATCGGCGAACCGCTCGTAGACGCCACCGTTGGGATTGTTCAGATCGCCCAGAAAGACGAAACTCAGGTCCTGCGGCGTCGGCACGCCGGATTGGCCTTGCTCCCCGTCCAGCGCGATCATCTCCAGGGTGGCTGGAACGGTGCTTTGGGAGTAGCTGGAAACCACCAAGTCGTCGCCCGCATAGGTCTGCGTGATGGCGGTGTTCAACTCGCTTGCGGCCTGATCGAACTGACTGTTCGTGACGATCGTGTTGTCCAGTGCCGGCAGATCAAGAGGGGTCTTCTCGAAGCCGGGAAACACATCTTGTCCGGCGAACAGCGCCCCGCCCGGTAGGATTGATGTAGAGGTTGTAGACATCCGTCACGAAGTCGGGGGTGGGCCCGGTGGAGGTGGTCCCGCCGAGGTTATCCGCACCGGCCGTGATCAGCGCCACGCAGTCGCCTTCGTCTGCGCACGGTGCGCCGAACGCGGTCGCCGCCGTCGTCACCGATGTCAGTCCCAAGACGCCGGCGCCGGCACTGCTCAGCAGTCCGAACGCTAACCAGCGGGACCTGGGGCTATTCATTGCGGCCTCCTCCCGGACGCAGTCAGTGCACTGGACGGTTCCTGCGTGGACGCGTGGTTGCGGCCGCACTATCGCCGCATCGCCCTCTATGCTCGCATGCTTGACATGTTTTTCATACGTTAATCTCAGTCTTTTGTTAATGAGTTGGAGGCTCAGGGCTAATGAGGCACAGAAGTGTGGCCGGCGTCTGCGGTTGATCCGTGCTGCCACTTGCGGCGATGGCCGCCAGCCGGTAGGAACTTCTGTAAGAAAATATCTGAGAGATCTTAGGGAAGATAGTGGAAGGAACACCCGCCTGATGATGCTTCAGCGCGCTGCCTTGCTGACCGCTGGGCCGCTGGCCGCGCTCGGCTTGTCGACCAGCTTGGCTCACGCCGACGTGCAAGACTTGTTTTCCGGTGATGGCATCACCATCACAGATCCCAACGGCCTGATGGGCCCTCCTGTTGAGGTCGGCGGCCTGCCGCCGCTCGACTCTGAATTCGAGTACGCCGACCAAACCGTCGACATCAACGGGATGCTGGATCCGCATCCCGCCGACGTGTACCTGGACAGCGACGCGTTCGGCGGAAACGACACGCTGGTGGATTTGACCCCCGGTCAGCCCATAGCCGACTCCGATGTCTTCGACACCTTCAGCGTGGGGAACGGCGCCCTGGTGCTGGAACACGCCGCTATCGCCGACAACGCGTTCAGCTCGCTCGGTCTTGAACCGGGGAGTTTCGACGCCATCGTTCTGGATGGCAACACCTTCGTCGTGCCCGAATCCCTGACCAACCTGTTGGGGCCCGACTTCGGGTTGACCGCATTGGACATAGCGGTGCTTTCCGACCAGGCATCAGGCGCGGCAGCGGCGCTCGACGTCACGCCTTTCATGGATGTACTGACGTCGCTGTTCTGACGCAGCGGTAGACACCCGCATCAGGGGCAGGCGTGTTCGCCGATCCACGCGGTAGTGAAGCGCTGAAACTCCTGGATGTTCTTGGTTAAATCGCTTGCTACGGTGCGCTCGAAGGTGCGGCCCAGCAGCGGGATCTTGACGTGCACTGTGGTGGCGAACCGCAGCTGGGAGCCCGTGCCGTCGGGACCGTCGGGCACCATCCACGCGTCGGCGTGGCCGCTGCCTAACCCAACGGGTACCGAGACGTCGATCCGCCCCTGCACCCGGCGGTCGCCGACTGGTCGCCACGTCTCGCCGTGCACGAGCTTGAGGTCACCCGGGATGAGTCTGGCTACCGCGCCCGGCAGCACCTGACGACCGAGGTACTGACAGATGCTGACAACGACCGTGCCGTCTTCGTCCACGGTCAACGACTCCAGTGTGCTGGCGGAGCCGAACGCCGCCAGCCGAGCCAACCAGTAATCCTCGCGGCTGAATGCCGCGTAAACCTGTTCGACGCCGACGGCCGACTCGGTCAGGATTTCGAATGAAAGCGCCATGAAACTTTTCCAACCCTCGGATTCTAGTGCGGCTGCGGTGTTAACTGGTCGGCGAGCTTGGCGGCGAAGGTGCGCGTCTTCTCCAACTGCTCGGGCTGCACGTTAGTTGCTGGAATCGGCACGCCTAGATAGCGGTCTCGGTATTCACCGGTGCCCAGATAACTGGTCAGCGAAAGCATGGAGCGAAGCTGATCGCCCGGGTAAGTGAAGTGAATCTCGTCGAGGAAACGGCCGCCCTGCTGCTCCCCCAGCTTGCGCACCGCCGTCACATTCCCCTTCCAGGAGTCGCGGCAGACGACGAACACCGCGAACGGCTTGCCCGTCAACAGCTTTCGGCCCTCCTCCGATCGGAGGAAGGAGCGGATCGGCATGCTCGCGGTCGACCACCACGTCGGCGAGCCGATGCAGATGAGATCGTATTGACCGTCGCGGACCGCGTCGGGAGTGCGGATCTGCCCGTTGGCGCGGCGAGTCTGGGCCGGCAGCACGCTGAGCATGTCCGGCCATACCCGTCGCATCGGGAAACGGGAAAACCGTTGCGAGTAGCGCGGATCGGTGAACTCAATCGGCGCTTTCACCACCTCGAACCCGCGGTCGGCGAAGACATCACCCGCGGTCTCGAGCACTTTGAGCGACTGCCCGGTGTAGGTGTAGTAAAGCAGCAGGACCCGTGGCCGCCGCTCACCGCCCGTCATGAGCGCCACTCTTCCCCCGCAAGCGGGAGGTGCCCCCACCTCATCGCTCGTGCTAATTCGTCGACGGCGCGCACCGCGACACCCCCTTCAGGGGACGCAGCACGATCGGCACACCGTCCGTCGGGATCGGCATGCCGCCGTAGTCCCACCGCGGCCGGTAACCGGGGCGGACCAGTTCGAGCCGATACCGGCGCAACAGCCGGTGCACGACGGTCTTGACCTCCAACTGACCGAATACCATCCCGACACACTTATGCGCACCACCGCCGAACGGGGCAAAAGCGTAACGGTGCCGCTTGTGTTCGGACCGCGGTTCGGCGAACCGCTCCGGATCGAATCTGTCCGGATCGGTCCACAGCTCGGGTAACCGGTGATTCATCGCCGGCCAGGTCATCAGTTTGGTGCCGGCCGGGATGTAGTAGCCCAGCAGCTCGGTGTCGCGTACGGCCTGACGCAGGGTGAACGGCAGCGGCCCCACCAGCCGCAGCGACTCATTCATCACCAGCTCGAGCGCCTCCAGCTTCTCCAGCGACTCGATGTCGAGCATTGCGTCGCCGAGCCGGGCCGACTCGTCCCGACAGCGCTCCTGCCATTCCGGGTTCGCGGCCAGGTTGTAGACCATATTGGTGATCGTCGTGGTGGACGTGTCGTGGGCGGCCATCAGCAAAAAGATCATGTGGTTGACGATGTCTTCGTCGGTGAAGCTGTTGCCGTCCTCGTCGGTGGCCTGACACAGCACAGACAGCATGTCGCTGCCTTCGGAGTTGCGGCCCGCCCTGACCCGCGCATAGAAGTAGTCCTCGAGCAGCTTGCGGGCCCGCAACCCCCGCCACCACTTGAACGGCGGAACGGGGAACCGCAGCACCGCCCCACCCGCGCGGGTCGTGACGGTGAAGGCGTTGTTGACTTTGGTGATCAGTTCGTCGTCACTGCCCGGCTCGTGCCCCATGAAGACCATCGACGCAATGTCGAGGGTGAGCTTCTTTGCGGCCGGATGGCACAGGAACCTGCTGTCGTTGGTCGGCCAGTCGGCGATACCCGCCGTGGCCGCCCGGTCGATGTGTTCGACGTAGCCGGTCAGCCGGCTGCGGGTGAAGGCGTCCTGCATGATGCGCCGGTGATAAAGGTGCTCCTCGAAGTCCAGCAGCATCAGTCCCCTTTTGAAGAACGGGCCGATGATCATGTGCCATCCCTCTTGAGAGAAGTCTTTGTTCTTATTGGCGAACACCGCCTGGTTGGCGTCGGGCCCGAGGACAGCGACGGTGCCCAGCAGCGGCACGTCGGAGAAGAACAGCGGGCCGTGCTTCTTGTACAGGTTCACCGAGAAGTCCGGTCCGCCGCGGAACATCTCCACGATGTGACCGAACACCGGTACGCCGGAGTTGCCCAGCACCGGCCGCAGGCCGCTGCCGACCGGCGGTTCGGCGAGCACCTTGGTCTTGAAGTTGTAATCGAGCAGCCGCTGCTCGACGGCTCCCATGCCCGGAATGTTGTTCAGCGTCGGCGTGAGTCGCCGCCGCGCCTGGTCAAGCAGGTACTGCGGGGTGCTGATGGTGGCCATTAACGCTCCTAGACGCTCCTTGCTGATGGGACATGGCTGGATGGGCTTCGGCCGCCCAGGGGGACGCCCGACGGCCCCGGCCCGCGGACATTAGCCTTAGGCCCGTGAGCGACAAACTTGCCGTCGACCTTAGCGGCGCCGCGCAAACGATGCTGACGACGCTGTACCTCAAGGCGCTGGACTCTGACTTCAACCGGCCGGTGCTGGGCGACCGTTTCGCCAGAGAAGCGGTCAGCCGCATCGATTACGACTGGGCCGAACTCGGCATCGATGCCGGCTGGGCGCCGCTGGTGACCGTGCGCACCGCGCTGTACGACATCTGGGTGGCGCAGTTCCTGGCCGTCAACCCCGAAGCCACGGTGGTGCACCTGGGCTGCGGTCTGGACAGCCGGGTGTTTCGCCTCGAACCGGGCCCCGCGGTGAACTGGTATGACGTCGACTACCCGGCTGTCATTGCGTTGCGCGAGCAGATCTATCCGGCCCGTCCCGGCTACCGGTTGATCGCCACTTCGGCGGTCGATCTGACCTGGCTGGACCAGATTCCCACCGAACGCCCGGTGCTGCTGGTGGCCGAAGGCATCAGCATGTATCTGACCCGAGACGACGGGCTGGCTCTGTTGCGCCGCGTCGTCGACGTATTCCGGTCCGGCGAGATTCAGATCGATTTCTACAACTGGTTTGGCATCCGATCGCAGAAGATGCACACCCTGAACAAGCGGTCGGGTTCCACGCTGTACTGGGCCGTCAACCGCCCGGCCGACGTGCTGGACAACGTTCCCGGACTGCGGCTGTTGACCGCGGTACCGTTCTTCGACGCGCCGACGTTCCGCCGCGCGCCGACCCGTTTCCGGGTGGCCGGCCGACTGGTGCGCGCCGTACCACCGGTGCGCCGAACACTGCAGTACCATCGCTACGCCTTCGGGCCGGTCAACTGAGGAGTCAGCTGATCTTCGCCACGGCCTGCTGATCGGCGATGCCGACCAGCAGCGAGTCGATGACCTCGACAGACTCTTCCGGCGCCGCCGCGTGCGAGTGGTGTTCGATCATCAGCTGACCGACGAACAGCTTGCTGGTGTACATGTCGATCCCGGCGTCGACGGCGAAGTACAACTCGCCGCGGCATTCGGTCAGCTCGACTCCGGGCGGTGTGCGAACGCTGGGAACCAGCCCGTTGTCGGTGAGCATCACGACGTCGGGCAGGCCGGGCGGATTCCCGACGTACTGCGGGCTGAAGTGCAGCATCGACTGCTGAATCGTGCCGTCGGCCAGGTCCGCCCGGAACGTCTCGGCGATGTCACGGGCCAGGCCGTCCACCGACGTGGTGGTGTCGATCTCGGCGAGGTAGGTCGCCACGCCCACCGGGTTGGTGCACGCGGTCGCCGACAGCGGCGGCGACAGCACGTAGCGCAGGTCGACGGGGTAGACGTACGGGACCGGGATGCTCGGTGTGCCGCGGATCTGCCACTCCGCGAGCAGGACGACCGCCGAAATCAGCGCGTTGAGCCCGATCTTGTTGGCCCGGCAGTAGTCGATCAGGTGCTCGGTGCGCTGCTCGTTGATCATGCAGTAGACCATCGGGACGGCCTGAGGGAAGCCGGCTTTGATGTTGCCGGCCGCCCGCCGGGACGGCGGTAGATCGTAGGCGAACATCGCCGGCATGAACCGCTCGAGCCCGGATTTCTTGCCCTTATGCACGCCGCGTTGGGCGAGGATGGCTTCCAGCGGTTCCGGCGCGGCCTCGACCGCCACCTGCGGCATGGTGCCGTTGGACACTAGGTCGGTGTACCAGGAGAACATGTCCTGGACGAGGCTGAACTGGTGGTGTCCGTCGGCCAGGCTGTGGTGAATGTAGAGCGTCGGCTGCGCCTGCCCGTCGCGAATGGTCACCCGCAGGTGAAACAGCGACGTGTTCTGGTCGAGGTAGACCGGCGGGTTTTCGGCGGTCGGGTCGTCGAGCTCGAGCACCTCCATTCCCGGATGCGCGAAGTCGTGGGTGACGATGTGATGCCGTCCGTCCGGCAACCGCTCCAGGTGACCGCCCAGTACCGGGTGCGCCTCGATCAGCGCATCGAAAGCCGCTGCCATCGCGTCAACGTCGACCGGGCCCTTGGCAAAGGCGGCGACACCGACGTAGCTCTGCGTCTCCGCGAACATCTCCTCGCTGCGCGCCAGCTTGCGAATGACGGACGTTGGAAACACTTGTCAACCCTCCTGGCGGATCGCGTACCTAGTGGCGCCGCAGTCATCCGCGCATGCTGGCCTTTCGATATCCGATTGCCATCGGGATCGCGCAGACGACGGCGATGCCCAGCGACCACAGGAACACTGCCAGCAACGGTGTGCGCACCGGGCCACCGAGCGACAGTCCGCGCATCGCCTCGATGGTATAGCTCATCGGCTGATGCTTCACGGCCGGCTGAAGCCAGCGCGGGTACTGGTCGAGCGGCACGAAGCCGGTGGAGAAGAACATCAGCAACGCCCAGACGATGGCCGTCGCCTCCACCACGATCGTCTTAGCCGAATACAACGCGAGCGTGACCACAGCCGCCGAGAACGACACTCCGAACAAGGCCGGGACGAAAAACCACGCCACCGCGGCGGGAATACCGGCGTGAAACCGGAAACCCAGCACGAAACCGGCGATCAGGATGACCGCGGTCGTCGTCAGGATGCGCAGCCCGTCGGAGACCAGCCGCGACACCAGCCCCGCCGCCCGGTGCATCGGTAGTACCCACAGCCGGGACAGCAGACCCTCGGTGCGTTCCCGCATCACACCTATACCGCCGACTGTCGCGCCCGACATGGCGGCGACCATGGCGACCAGCGGCACTGTGCCGAAGAGCCCGCTGTGGCCGGTCACCTTCGAGATAGCGTCACCTAACACAACATTCAGCGTGGTCAGCAGCGCGACCGGAAGAATCATGGTTTCGGCGAGGCTGGTGAGGTCGCGGAGTTGCCGGCGCAAGATGCGATCAGTTAGCACCCAGGTGTGCGCGACCAGCCGCCGCGGCGAGTTCTCCAACGACATCGAAGGCGCCGCGCGGTGCTTCGCCACCCCCTTGCCGCCACCAGACCGGTGCCGGCCGCGCGAATTGCCCTCGATCAGTCCGTCGAACAAGATGGTCTTCTTGTCCTGCGATGTCACCGACATCAGCGCCGCTTCCGGGATACCCGCCACTGCAACAGCAACGCCGTGGCGATATACGGCGTCACCCAGGCCAATCCCGGCCCGATCACCGACCAGTTCGCTGGGCCTGCCGCCGGGGTCTTGTCCCCGGCCAGCGCCCGCAGCGCGTAGACGAACTGCGAAACCGGTTGGTCCCGCACGAAGCCCTGGATCCACTTGGGGAACCGCTCAGCGGGTTGCACCCCGACCGACATCAGGCCGAAGATCAGCTGTGGCAGCATCGTCAGATGTGTGGTGGCCTCCGGGTTCTCCGTCGCGACGCCAATCATGTCACCGATGAACGACAACGCCGCCCCGATCAGCAGCACCATGAAGCAGAATCCCACGGTGTGCGTGACGCCGCCGTAAAATCGGAAGCCGATTACGTGTCCACACACCAGCGAGACCGCCAGCGCGACCGCGCAGCGGTACATGCTGGCTGACATCCGGGCAGCCAGCGGTGTCATCGCCCCGATCGGCATCGATTTGAAGCGGCGGTTGATGCCCTGCACCGAGTCGGTAGCTGCCCGGAACGCCGCCGACACGGCGGCGAATGCGATGGCCTGCAGCGCGATCAGCGGCATCAGGTACTGGGCATAGCTACTCATGTTCTGGGCAAACATGCCCATCATGTGCTTGAGCGGGATATAAAAACCGGCGGTGAACATCACCGATGCGGCGACCTGGGTGAGCACATCCCCGTTGCGCAGCGTCGGGGTGATCACCCGCACAGTCAGCACCCACCACTGCTGGATGGTCGACGTCGCCGGCCGGCCGGCCGCCGTGGCGGTCGCCGCCTTGCGTGCGGTGATAGTGGCGGTCATCGAAGCGCTTGGGCCGCTAATTGAAGGTCGTCCCGGATCGGTTTGTCGCCGCTGTTCTCCTCCGACGTCAGGGTGAGGAAAACCTCGTCGAGCGACGGCCGCCGCAGCGCGATGTCAAGCAGCTCGATCCGGGCCTCGTTCAAGTGATAAAGCGCTTCGAGCAGAGTGTTCGGGCCGTTGGGGGCCGGCATCGAAATGCGGTCGGAGGTCGTCGTCAGGGTAGCCCGGCGCTGTTCGGGCAGCAGCGGGCCCAGCGCGGACGCGACGGCAGGCAGGTCTTTCAGATGCCGCGGCACGATCTCGCAGTAGGTCGCCCCGGTGCGTTCCTTGAGCTCGTCGGCGGTGCCCTCGGCGATGATTGCCCCGTGGTTGATCACGATGATGCGATCGCTCAGTGAGTCGGCTTCTTCCAGGTATTGCGTGGTCAACAAGGTGGCGATACCCGCCTCCTTGAAGTCCGACACCAGCTCCCAGATGCTCTGCCGGCTGCGGGGATCCAGTCCGGTCGTCGGCTCGTCAAGGAACACCACCTCGGGGCGGACCACCAGCCCGCAGGCAATGTCGATCCGGCGCCGCATACCGCCGGAGTAGGTGCTGACGCTGCGGTCCGCCGCCTGAGTCAGATCGAACTGGTCGAGGAGCTCTCGGGCGCGTGACCGGGCCAGCTTCTTCTTCAGACCCTGCAGTCGCCCGAACATCACCAGGTTCTCCCGCCCGGTCAGAATGTCGTCGAGGGCGACGTGCTGACCGGTGAGCATGATCGACTTCCGCACCCCCGCCGGGTCGTGCGTCACGTCGTGGCCGGCGACCTCCGCGTAGCCGTGATCGGCGCGGGTCAAGGTCGACAGAATATCCACCATCGTTGTCTTGCCCGCCCCGTTGGGGCCCAGCAAGCCGAGCACCTCGCCGCGGCCGACGTCGAAGCTGATGTCGCGCAGAGCAACGACGTTGCCGAAAGTCTTCCGGATCCCGGCGACTACGACCGCCTTATCGCTGCTGCGCATTAGCTCCTCCTACGCCGGCGTCACTCGCTGACAGGTCCACCAGTACCAATTCCTCGCCCGCCGAATCGATCTCGTCCTCGGTGAGCGCTTCCCTGGTCAGTTCCAAGAGGGTGGACGATAACTGCCGGGCAAGTGATTCGACGGCCGTCGGCTCGAGCCGGCGGGTGTCGTACCACCAATCCAAGTGCACCACACCAGCGGAGCGGTAGGTCCGCAGCTCGACGGCGTGTCCCAGCCCTGGAATCACCTCGCGCACCGGCAGGGCGGTGTCGGTGTCGAGCGCTACCGGAGCATCTTGAGCCGGCAGGGCCGGCAGCTCTGGGATGGTGCCGTGGTAGGAGAAAAACATGTCTGCCGGCGCCGCTGCGCTGAGCAACCGCGCGGTCGGGGCGTACAGGTACCGCAGCAATCCGTAACCGAGCCCGTAGTGCGGGACAGCCTTCACCAGTTCGCGCACGTCTTCCAGTTGTAGCCGCGCGCTGACGGCGTCGCCTTTGGCGCAGGTCAAAGCCACCGGATAGAGGGTGGAGAATCCACCGACGGTGCGGCGCAGGTCGACGTCGGGCTTGAGCACAGACCTGGCCGCCCCGTCGAGGTCGACGGCGACGACGCCGTCCCCAACGGTGGCCGCGATCGTCCGGGCCAGCGCAGCCAGCAGGAAGTCCTCAAAGGGCACCTTGAGCCGGCGCCGGGCGTCGTCGATCTCGCCGGCTTCCAGGGTGGTCAGCGTGGTCGACAGTCTGGCCAGGTCGGCCTGCCCGGGCGGTTCGGCCAGCGCTGGTCTCGCTACCCGCAGCGTCGCCTTGTCGACCGTGTCCAGCCAGTAGTCCCGGCTTTCCACGACCGCGGGGTGGGTGGCCAACGCGGCGCAGCGTTGCGACCACTCCCGCCAAGATGTGGTGACCGATTGCAGCACGATCTCCTGCCCGGCCAGCCGTTGGCCGAAGGCGGTGAACAAGTCGGTCAGCAGAATGTCCCGCGACACGGTGTCGCCGACGATGCCGTGCAGGCTGATCGCGAGGTAGGCGGGACCGCCGGCAAGACCCTGGACGTGCAGCGCGGTCAGCGGCGGGCTGGACAGATCCTGACCGCGGATGTGTTCGTTGAGCAGTTCGAGCACCGCCGCGCGTTCTTCGGCGCCGCCCGGCGCGACACCGTCGGGCAACGGCCGGGTGGCCAGTTCGGTGAACTCCTGCTGTTCGCCGATGCGCTGTTCCCAGGTGCCCGCCCGCCGGGTGATCTGCAGCCGAAGGGCGTCGTGCTGGGCGATCAGCGCGCTCAGCACCGCGCGGATGTCCTCGGACCGCACCTCGGCGCTGAGCCGCAGGATCAGCGGCATGCGCCAGCGGCCGGCGTCGCGCAGGCCCTGCTCGAGGAAGTACTCCACGTTCGGCGGCACCGGCGGGTGCGCGGCCTGGTCGGGTGACTGGCGTGCCAGCCCGCCGGCCACATACCGGGCGATCAACTCGCGGGCCAGCGCAGCCACCGTCTGGTTCTCGTAGAGATCCTGCGGCGTGAGGTCGATGCCTTCGTGGGCCGCGGTCATCGCCACGCTGATCGCGATCAGCGAGTCGCCGCCCAGCTCGAAGAAGTTCGCGCTCCGGTCGATCGAACCGACACCCAGGCACTGCGACCAGATGCGCTGCAGCGTCGCCTCCATCTGCGACTTGCCATTGGTGATCGCCAGCACCGGTTCGACACCGGCGGCCGCCGGCGCCACCGGGGCGCCGTTGGTGCCGGCGCTGTCCGCCCACGCCAGCATGGTCCGGTGCTCCACCCAGTGCTTCTGGCGGGCGAACGGATAACCGGGCAGCGAGATCAGCCTGGGCCGCTGCCCACCGGACAGCGGGGTCCAGTCGACGTCGACACCCGCGGACCACAGCTGCCCCAGCGCCAGCAGGAACGCGTCGCGGTCGTTGCGGTTCTGGGCTTGGTGGCGCATGAGCCGCACAGCGCGGTGACCGCTCGACCACTTCGGGTGGCGCATCCCCGACGCCGTCAAAGTGCCACCCGGGCCGACCTCGACCAGCACCCGGTGCGGCTCGGAGAGCAGCACGTCGAGTTCATCGGAGAACCGGACCGTCGCCCGCACTTGCCGGGCCCACGTCGCGGGGTTTCTCGCCTCGCCGGCCGACAGCCAGCTACCGGTCAGGTTCGACAGCAACGGTATCTGTGGATCCGACAGCGTCAGCCGGGACAGGTAGCCGGTGAACTCCGGAATCATCGAGTCCATCAGGCGGGAGTGGAACGCGTGCGAGGTGCGCACCCGACGCGCCACGATCCCCTTCTCGGCGAGGCGGGCGCTGAACGCGCGGATGTTCTGGTCGGTCCCGGCGACCACGCAGCCGCCCGGATCGTTGACCGCCGCGAGATCGACGTCGTCGGTGAGATATTCGGCGATGGCGTCGGGACTGAGCGCCACCGCGACCATCACCCCGCGCGGCGCAGAGTGCATCAGTCGGGCGCGCACCGACACCGCCTTGATCGCGGTCTCCAGGTCGAATACGCCGGCGACGGTGGCCGCGACGTATTCGCCGATGCTGTGGCCGGCCAACGCGTCCGCGCGCACCCCGTAGGCGTCGATCAGCTTCGCCAGCGCATATTCCACGCTGAACAGCGCGGGCTGCGTTCGGTCGGTGCGCTCCAGGTTGCGTCCGACTCCGTCGAAGATCTCCGCGCGCAGGTCGATCCCCAGCTCGTCGCTGAACGCGGCGGTGCACTGGTCGAAAATCTCGGCAAACACCGGTTCGGTGTCGTAGAGGCCACGCGCCATGCCGATGTGCTGCGCCCCCTGGCCAGGGAACAGGAACACCACCCGGCCAGCCTCGGATCCGGCTGTCACCTGGCTGCCCGGCACGGCTTCGCCGACGTAGACGTTGTCGTGCTCGGGTGCCTGCAGCACCGTGACCGCATCCCGCTGGTCGGCCACCACCGCCGCTAGCCGGATGTTGTCTTTGCGGCGCCGGGACAAGGTGTAGGCGACGTCGGGGAGGTTCTTCTCGTCCGGCCCGGACAATTGGGCGGCCAGCGCCGAGCGTCCCTGTTGCAGCGCCTCGGCGGTGCGCGCCGACAGCAGCAGCACCTGCGGACCCGGCAGGGGTGGGCGCGCGACGGATGCGCTGACCGCCGGCGCCTCTTCCAGCACGACGTGCGCGTTGGTCCCGCCCACACCGAAGGAGCTGACTCCGGCGCGGCGGATGCCATCCCATTCCCACGGGCCGTACTCGCTGCGCACCTTGAACGGGCCCTGATCCAGGTGCAGTTCCGGGTTGGGACTGGTGAAGTGCAACGTGGCCGGAATCGCCTTGTTTTCCAGGCACAGGATGGCCTTGATCAGCCCGGCCATCCCGGCCGCCGCCTCCAGGTGGCCGATGTTGGACTTGACCGACCCGAGATAGCAAGGGCCAGGACGGTCGTCGTCGGAAACCGAGAAAGCCTGCCGCAGCCCCTCGACTTCGATCGGGTCCCCCAGCGGTGTGCCGGTTCCGTGCGTCTCGATGTAGCTGACGGTGGCGGCGTCGATGTCGGCGATCGCGTGCGCTTCGGCGATGACGTCGGCTTGACCGGCCGCATTGGGTGCGGCGTAGGTCATCTTCGTCGACCCGTCGTTGTTGAGCGCCGATCCCCGGATGACCGCGTGGATGCGATCGCCGTCGTGCACCGCGGCCTGCAGCGGCTTGAGCACCACCACACCGACGCCGCTGCCGAAGATCGTGCCGTCCGAGCGCACGTCGAACGGCCGGCAGTGCCCGGTGGCCGACACCATCGACCCCGGTTCGTACCAATAGCCGACCCGGTGCGGCACCCGGATCGAGGAGCCACCGGCCAGCGCCAAGTCGCATTCGCCGTTGAGGATGCTCTGACAGGCCAGGTGCACCGCGACCAGCGACGACGAGCACGCCGTCTGAACGTTCAGCGCCGGACCGCGCAGGTTGAATTGGTGCGCGACCCGGGTCGCCAGGTGGTCTTTGTCGTTCTGCAGCGACAGGTTGACCATTTCGAAGGTGGCGCCCTGCCCGATGATGATCCGCGGGTCGTGGTGTGACATCAGGTTGTGCAGCAGGTAGCCGCTGGCCGAGCTGGTGCCGAACACGCCGACCGCGCCTTCGAGCTGCGCGGGCTCGTAGCCGGCGTCTTCAATCGCATGCCAGGCCGACTGCAGGAACAGCCGGTGCTGCGGGTCCGTCATCCGCGCCGACTGCGGGGTGAAGCCGAAGAACTCGGCGTCGAATTCGTCGATGCCGTCCATCACCGCCGCGCGCCGCACGTAGGAGTGGTTGGCCAGGACCTTCTCGCTGATGCCCTCGGTGAGCAGGTCGTCTTCGGACAGGTTGACAATGGATTCCTTGCCGGCCCGCAAGTTGTCCCAGAACTCGGACACCGAGTTGGCGCCGGGGAACCGACCCGCCATGCCGACGACCGCGATCGCATTGTCCGGTAGCCTGTCCGACGATCCATTGGATTCGAAGCTGGTCACGCGCGTTGTCCTACCTTTCGCCGCGAGGCGGCCCGCTGGCGCGCCGCGGCTCGTTGCTGAGCTCGATTGCGAACGCCGTCGCCCGGTTCACTGGTCTCCGTCCCGGCCAGCCCGAGTTGACGGATCAGATCGGCGGTCAGGTCTATCAGGGTGGCGCCTTGCAGCAGCAGTGCCACCGGCGGCTCCGCGCCGAAGTCACCGCGCACAGTGTTGCGGATCCGCACGGCCATCAGCGAATCCATGCCCAGCGCGGTCAGCGGCTGCTCGTCGCCGATCGCGCTGTCGTCGGGGTAGCCCATGATCGCCGAGACGCGACGGCGCAGGCGTGCGGTGATGAGCCGGCTCGCCTCGGCGGGATCCAGCGCCCGCAACGCGTCGGGTCCCGCCCAGTCGTCGTCGTCGCTTTCGGCCGCCAACTCCTCGGCGAGGGTGGCGAAGTAGCCGAGCTGATGGATCTCGGGGAACGCCGCGGCTGCCCGATCGAGACGCAGCCGGGCCACCCCCACCTGGACGGGGTCGGCGGCCAGCACCGCATCCATGGCCTCGAGTCCTTCCGCAGGAGCGATGGGATCGAGCACCGACAGTGCCAGCGAGCGCGCCACCCCGACGTCAGACCATTGGCCCCAGTTGATCGTGGTGGCGGGCAGACCTGATGCCCGCCGCCATCCGACCAGTGCATCGAGCCAGGCGTTCGCGGCGGCGTAGGCCGCCTGGCCGGGTGAGCCGAGCAGCGACGCGACCGAGGAGAATCCGACCCACCAGTCGAGCTGCCGGCCGGCGGTGGCTTCGTGCAGCCGCAGGGCGCCGGCCGCCTTGGGCGCCCACACCCGTTCGAGGGAATCCCGGCTGAGGTTGACCACGATCTGGTCGTCGATCACTGCTGCGCCGTGGATGACGCCGCGCAACGGCAGTCCGGTCGCTTCGGCGGTGGTCACGAGTCGCTCGGCCACCGTGTGCGCGGAGATGTCACCGGTGCCGACGACGATGTCGGCGCGGTCCGCCAGCTCGGCGATGACGCCGCGCAGCTCGTCGGAGGGTTCGCTTCGGCCGTTGAGCACTACCCGCTTGGCGCCGCGGTCGACCAGCCAGCGTGCGATGACGATGCCCAAACCGCCCAAACCACCGGTGAGCAGGTAGGAGCCGTCGGCCCGGACGACCGGCTCGCGCTGGCGGGGGCTCAGGGCGGCCCGCGACAGCCGCTCGACGTAGCGGTGCTCACCTCGCCAGGCCACCACGTCGTCGCTGCCTGGGGCGCTCAGCTCAGCGGTCAAGCGGGTGAGGGTGTCGGCCGCCGCGGAGTCGGTGGCATCGAAGTCGATCAGCGTCGCGTGCAGGTCGGGGTGTTCGTAAGCGAGCACCCGGATCAGGCCTTTGACGGCACCGACGGCCGGGTTGCCGTGTTCGTGTTCACCAACGGCGAGACCGTTGCTGGTGACCAGCCACAACCGCGGCGATTTGCCGTGCCACCCGCTGACGACCGCGCGGGCCACAGCTGAGATCGACCAGATCGAATCACGGGCGCGCGCCAATGCGTGGCCGTGATCGTTGCCGTCGAAGGGCGGCCCGCCGAGGAACATGATGACACCGGCGGGCGGAAGTTCAGGGTTCGCCGCGGTCTGCGCGAAAGTTTCCAGTACCGCGGACTCGTCTGTGAGGTCTCCGCTGATCACCCGCCGGGTCGGCGCCGCAAAACCAGCGGTGAAGTCTCGGGCGAGCGCGGCGGCATCGGTGTCGTCGGCCAGCACCAACCAGCTACCCGTGGGCCCGGAATCGGTGGCCTTCGAAGCCCTCGAAGCTGTTGCGTCGGCAGGGGTTTGGACCCAGACGGTGTCGAAGATTTTCTGCGACAACGGCAACGGCACCGTGCGGCGCTGGATGCGGCGCAGGAAGATGCCGGTGACCTGCGCAGTGACGGCGCCGCTGTGATCCGTCAGGGTGACCCGGCCGGTGGCCCCGGCTCCGCCGTCGTCGATATCGGTGACGTCGGCGCGGCAGCGGGCGCGCCGGCCGACGTCACCGAACAGGCGGATCGACTCCAACGACACCGGCAGGTAGGTGACTTCCGCCGAATCCTTCAGCGATTCGCCAGGCATGGCTGCGGCGAGCGTCTGCAGCGCAGCGTCGAGCAGCACTGGATGGATCCGGTAGCTGCGGTCCGGGGCCGCCTCGTCGGGCAGCGCGATCTCCGCTTCCGCGGCGCCGCCGGAGGTGCGGACGATACGGGTCAGTGCGGCGAAAGCCGGACCGTGGTGCGCGCCGGTGCGACGAAGCGCGCTGTAGAAGTCGGCCGGGGACAGCGCTGAGCCGGTGCCGGCAAGCGCAGCCGGCCGCTCAGCTGGGGCTTCGCCGCGGACGGTGTCGACACGGGCGACGGCGTGCCGGGTCCAGTTCCCGCCGGCTGAGCGGGAGTGCACTTCGACGCGGTGGCTGTCGTCTGCGCCACGGGTCAGCTGGGTGGTCACCTGGGTCGCGGGATCCAGCGCCAGCATCTGCTCGACCTCGAGCCGACTGACCTGCATGGTCTGCACCGGTTGGCCGACCGCTTCGCTGCCGGCCGCCAGCGCGATCTCGGCGAACGCCGCCGCCGGCAGCACAGGTTGTCCGTGCACCTTGTGATCGACCAGCCAGGGCAGCGCCTCGGTGCCGACGTCGGCCTGCCAGACGTGGTCGCCGCTCGTGGGCATTTGCACGTGCACCCCGAGCAGCGGGTGCGCGCCGGCGGGTCCGCGGCCTGCCGTTCGATCCGCCACCCAGTAGTGGGTGTGCAGCCACGGTGTCGGCGGGATATCAGCGAGCCGGCCCGCCGAGGTCGCTGCCGGCGTCTGCGTCTGCGGCGGGCGCGCCGCGGCCAGCTGGGTGTAGAAGGTCAACGTGTCTGAATTGTCCCGGTAGAGCGTCGCACCGACATAAAACCCTGCACCGGCACTGCCGCGCGGCTTGGCCGACTCGAGGCTTTCGGTGATGGCGTGGGTCAGCAGCGGGTGCGGACTGACTTCGATGAACGTGCCGTTCCCGGCGCCGGCGGCAGCCACCGCCTGGCTGAACCGCACCGGGTTGCGCAGGTTGGCCACCCAGTAGCCGGCGTCGAACGTCGGCTCGCCGCCGGTGTGCCCGGTGGTGCTGATCAGCGCGATCTTCGGCGCGCTCGGCGCCAGATCCGCAAGCGCGCTGCGCAATTCGGGCAGGATCGGGTCGACGGTCGGGTGATGCGAGGCGACGTCCACCTCGACGCGCCGCGCCAACCGGTCCTTGGCGTCGACGACCGCGACGACGGCGTCGACCTGCTCGGGCGGACCGGCGATCACCGACTGACGCGGCGACGCGTACACCGCGAGGGTGACGTCGGGATAGTCAGCGATCAGCTGTTCGGCCGCGGTCGCGTCGAGCTCGAGCAGGGCCATCGCACCCTGCCCGGAAAGCCGTGCCATCAACCGCGAACGGGTCGCGATCACGCGCAAGCCATCCGCAGCGCTCAACGCCCCGGCGACCACCGCCGCAGTGACCTCTCCCATCGAATGCCCGATCACAGCGTCAGGTTCTACGCCGTGCGCGCGCCACAGTTCGGTCAGCGCCAATTGCACGCCGACCAGAACCGGTTGGATGCGCTCGATACCGACGACCGGCTCACCAGAGTCCAGCACCTGCCGCAACGAAAAGCCCGCTTGCTCCACGAACACCGGTTCCAACTCGGCTATCGCGGTGGCGAACGCCGGCTCATCAGCCAGCAGCTGCCGGCCCATGCCGGCCCACTGCGAACCCTGACCGGAGTAGACGAAAACCGTGCCCGGACCGCGCCGGCCGCCCTGCGGGCTGACCACGCCGGGCGCCGGTCGCGCCGCAGCCAGCGCCCGCAACCCGCTGACGGCCTCGCCGTGGTCGCGGGCCGACACCGTGGCGAGCTTGCCGTGCCGGCTGCGGTGATGGTTGATGGTGTACGCGACGTCAGTCAACGGCACCGCCGCGCCGTCCCCGTCCAGCCAGTCGGCCAGCGTCGACGCCGACGCCGCCACCCGCTGGTCGGTCTTGCCGGAGATCGCCAGCGTCGTCACCGGCGAGGCTTCACTGCCGCTAACGGGCAGCGGCATTGGATCGGGGCCCTGCTCGAGCACGATGTGCGCGTTGGTGCCGCCCAGTCCGAATGACGACACCGCCGCCCGGCGCGGGCCTTGGCTTTGCGGCCAGGCAGCGAGCTCGGTGGGCACGAACAACCGTGTCGCCGACGCGTCGATGGCCGGATTCCACTGACCGAAATGCAGGTTCGGCGGGATCTTGCCGCGCTGAACGGCGAGCACGGCTTTGATGAAGCCCGCGATGCCGGCCGCCGCCTCGAGGTGACCCATATTCGTTTTCACCGCGCCTACGGCGCACGCGCCGTCGCCGCGCCCGTAGACCTCGGCAAGCGCGTCGAATTCGATCGGGTCGCCCAGTGCGGTGCCGGTGCCGTGCGCCTCAACGTAATTCACCGAGCCCGCCGCGACGTCGGCGCCGTGCAACGCCGAGGTCAGCACGTCGCGCTGGGCCAGCGCGTTGGGCGCGGTCAGTCCGTTGGAGCGGCCGTCGGAGTTGACCGCCGAACCCCGCACCACCGCGAGCACCCGGTCTTGATCGCGTACCGCGTCGGTGAGCCGCTTGAGCACCACGACGCCGGCCCCTTCGCCGCGCACGAATCCGTCGGCGCCGGCGTCGAAGGCGTTGCAGCGGCCCCGCGGGGACAGCATGCCCCACTTCGACAGCGCCAGTTGGGTCTCCGGGCGCAGGATCAGGTTCACCCCGCCGGCCAGCGCCAGGTCGCTTTCCCGCGTCCGCAGGCTCTGGCAGGCCAGGTGCACCGACACCAGCGACGACGAGCACGCCGTGTCCACCGCGACCGCCGGACCACGCAACCCCAGCAGGTAGGCGATGCGGCCCACCGTCACGCTATGCGCGTTTCCGGTCGCCGAGTAAGCGTCGATGGTGTCCGGGTTGGCCGCCGAGGAGCTCTGATACTCGTTGTAGTAGACCCCGGCCATCACCGCTGCCTTGATGCCGCTCAACGCATCGGGAGCGACGCCGGCGTGTTCCAAAGCTTCCCAGGCCACCTCCAGCAGCAGGCGCTGCTGAGGGTCCATCGCCTCGGCTTCGCGTGGCGCGATGCCGAAGAAGTCCGCGTCGAAACCGGCGACATCGGGCAGGAAAGCACCCCACTTCGATGCCATCCGGCCGACCGCGAACGGGTCCGGGTCGTAGAACGCTTCGGCCTCCCACCGGTCGGCGGGAACTTCGATGACCGCGTCACCGCCGCTGGACAGGAATTTCCAGTAGCGTTCCGGACCGAACCCGCCGCCGGGAAAGCGGCACCCGATGCCCACCACCGCGACCGGCTCTGCGGACGAAAGGCGCGACGCTTTCTCGAACTGCTCGGTCAGGGCGGTTCGCTGGGCGGCCGTCATGGCCTGCACCCGGTCGAAGATCGTTTTCATCAGCGGCCGCTCTCGCTCCCTGCCGAAGCCGATTCCACACTGTCGAACAGGTCGTCAAGCAGGCTGCCCGCCGAGCCCAGCGACACATCGACGTTGTGGGGCTGCTCTTCCTCGAGCTGCTGCTGCGGCAGGAGCAATCCCGTCAGGTGGGTCGCAAGCGAAGCGATGGTCGGGTTGTTCCAAAACATCGTCAGCGACAATTCGATGTCCAACAGTTTCTTCGCCTCCCGAAGGATCGTCATCGACATCATCGAATCCAGCCCCAACTCGGGGAACGGAAGGTCCGGGTCGACGGCTGACGCCGGCATTCCCAGTTCGTGGGCCAGCATCTCCCGCAACCTTGTCTCGAGTTCCCGGGCCAGATCTTCAGCAGGGACCTGCGTCCAATCCCACTTCGCCCCCGGCTCGTCGGCACCGGAGCTCCCCTGGCCGGTGACTGAGTCGAGATCAGCGTACTGGAACGAGCTGACAGCGAAGATCGTATCGCCATCCGGTGAGGTGGCGACGATGTCGACGATCAGCTCATGCTCGTCGCCGCCGCGCCGGCGCACCTCGACCAAAGCGCGGGCATCGACAAGTTCACCGGCGAACCGGATGCTTCGCGCGCCCGCGGGCAGCAGCAGCCGCGGGTTGGAGCTGTCCACCATGCGGGCAAGGCTGATCGCGGCGTCGAGCAGCGCGACCGCCGACGCCTCCGGCAACACCACCTCGGCGGCCAGGTGCTCCGGCGCCGAACGCCACGACTCGATCGACCAGGTAAACGGCTGCCCGTCGATCCCCGAGGCTCGTTGCAGCTCGGCAACCGAGGCGCTGTCGAAATCTGACCACTCCTGGTCTTCGGCCAGCGGGGTGTAGGGCGAGTCGTTCGGCTCGTCGGGCACGGTCCGCAGGAGCCGGGCGCCGGCGTGCCGCACTCCGCGCCGGGTGGGCTCGTCAGCGGCGACGATGGATGCGACGCTCAAGGTGTCGTCGTCGGCCACCACCTGTATCACCCTCGGCCGGTCGACGACGATCGGGTATTCGATGCGGATGTCCGCCAGAGCCGGTGCGCCGGTATGCGCCGCCGCCACCAAAAGTGTCTGCAGGAAAACCGAGACCGGCACGACTTCGACGCCGTGAATCCGGTGAAATCCCGGATACGGTTTGGTATCCGGCAACAACTTCGCTTGCCAGAGTTGCGTGCCGTCGACGGTGAGGTGCTTGCCCAGCACGGTTCCGAACTGCGGTGCACACCCCGCCGCGTCCGCCGGGTCGTCGACGGCGACCCAACGCTGGACGTAGTGCGGCGCGGTGTCCGCGTTGTCGTGGTCAAGCAGCGCGTCCACAATGCGCAGCGAGGCCCGCGTGCGGTAGGCGGCCGCCAGCCGGTTCCAGTTCGCTGGGGCGACCGCGCTTTGGACAGGGCCGTCCGGGTCTAGTAGGGCCGCCAACGCTCGGACAGCAACCTCGGGGGCCATCGGGTGCAGTCCGGCATCGGTGGTTGCCGGCTGAGCTTCATCGCCGTATCTCCACAGCCCCCAGTCGATGACGGTTGCCGGAAGCCCCAGTGTGCGACGCGCGTAAGCAAAAGTGTCGAGATATGCGCCTGCCGCGGTGTAGTGGCCGAGCCATCGAGAGCCGATTACACCGGTGATCGAGGAGAAAATCAGAAATCGCCGTACCGGCGTCTTCAGTGAGAGTTTATGCAGGACCGCCACCGCGTCCAGTTTGGAACGGAACATGGCGTTCACGTCGTCGTCGGTCATCTCGTCGAGTTGCACCGGTCCGCCGGCTACAGCGGCCAGGTACACCCCATCCAGCGGCGGAAGATCGTCACCGAAACGCGCGTAAAGCGCCGTCATCGAAGATTCGTCGGCGGCGTCGGCGGCAACCTCGACCAGTCGTGTCCCGGTCGAGGCGAGGCTGGCGGCCAGCTCGTCGAGTTGCGAGCCTGCATGCCGGGATACCGCGACGATCGTCGAGGCGCCCAACTCGGCCAGTTCCCGGACCAGATGCGGCCCGATCCGGCCAGTAGCGCCGATGACCAGGTGGCTGAAGTCACCGCGCAGTGGAGCGGCCGCGACTGACGGCGGGGTTCTGCGCACCAGTCGCGGAACACGACGATGACCCGACTTGTAGACCACTTGGTCTTCGCCGTCGTCGGCGCGCACTTCGGCCAGCACGTGACGCGCCGCCAGCTCGGCGGGCAGCGCGTCGTCGACATCGACGATGCCGCCCCAACTTTCGGGGTGTTCCAACGCAAGGGTGCGGCCCAAGCCCCACAGCGTGGCGTGCGCCGGGTTGGCCCGGTCCCCTTCGGCGAACGGCTGTGCGTTACGGGTGAGGATGACCAACTTCGGTGTCGGGGTCATTTGGCCGAGAGTTGCGACAAGTCGCCTGACCCCATTGAACAGTCGATATCCCGCGGCCGCGTCGAAGTGGGTGGACGGCATCGGCGCTGCGTAGAGCACGTGCTCTTTACCTATTAGCGCCTCAGCGAGTGCGCCATGATCGCCGTTCTCGTGGAGCACTGCGGGCGACAAAACCGCAACCTGCGAACCGACGATGTGCCCCAGCTCGGTGCCCAGGTCGACGTCGCCCAGCACCAGCCAGGGACCGTCGCCCAACGGCTTGACGCCCGGATCGCTTGTCGAGGTGTCGCTGTGCTGCCAGGTCAGTTCGTAGAACCAGTCGTTGAGCACAGCGTCGCCGGCCTGGAATCTCGGGCCGCTGTGCTGCGCAACACCGTTGGTACGCGGTAGGTCGGACACCTCCGGCCCGGTGATCCAGTGGTGGGTGTGCTGCCAGGGGGTGACCGGAATCAGTGGGTGCGGTTCCGGCGGGTGCGGCAGCTTTGGTGGCCGGATGGTGTGGGTGGCATTGAGATTGGAGTGAAAAGTGAGCGTGTCGTGAGTGTCGCGCTGCAGAGTTCCGATGCTGTGGTGATGCGTGCTTCCAAGGGTGTCACTTATGGCGTGGGTGAGCACCGTATGGGGGCTGATCTCGATGAAGGTGCAGTGATTTTGGCCTGCCACGGTGATGGCTCGACTGAACTGCACGGGTTGGCGCACGTTGGCCACCCAGTAATCAGCGTCGAGAACGGGTACTGCACCGCCGGCGTCGGCAACGGTGGAGATGAACGGAATCGTTGGGGTTTTGGGTGTCAAATCTGCCAGTGCGGAACGCAATTCGGGCAGGACGGGATCCATCAACGCGGTGTGCGAAGCCACTTCCATATTCACTCGCCGGGCGAAATGGTTCTGCGCACCTGCCGCGGCGATCACTGCATCGACCTGGTCGGGTGGTCCGGCGATGACGGTCTGGCACGGCGAGGCATATCCAGCCACGCTGATCGCGGGATGATCGGCGATCAGCGCGGTGGTGGCATCAGCGTCCAGTTTGAGAAGCGCCACCGCGCCTTGTCCGGCCAACCGCGACATCAGCCGCGACCGGGTGGCGATCACCCGCAGTCCTTCAGCCGGGCTCAACGCCCCAGCCACCACAGCCGCGGTCACTTCACCCATCGAATGGCCGATCACCGCATCGGGCAGCACCCCATAAGAACGCCACAGCGCGGTCAGTGCCAGCTGTAAGCCCATGATCACCGGTTGCGCTTGCGCATCCCCGCTCACTGTTTCACCGTTGGCGAGCAGCTGCTGTAGCGAGAAACCCACCTGCTCAACGAAAGTCGGCTCCAACTCGGCGACAGCGGCGCCGAACGCCGGCTCGTCGAACAGCAACTGCCGGCCCATGCCGGCCCACTGGGCGCCTTGACCGGAGAACACGAACACCGTGCCCGTTCCGCACGGCCCGTCATGGACCGGCACCACACCCGGGGTCGGATAACCACCGGCGAGCGCCCGCAAGCCGGCAATCGCCTGCCTGCGATCGGCCGCGGTGACGGTGCCGAAACGGGTGTGTCGGGCCCGGTGATGGTTGACCGTGTGAGCCACGTCCGGCAACGACACCTCGGCACCGGCACCAGTCATCCACGAGGCCAGCATCTCCGCCGTCGCCGCCACCCGCTCGGGGGTCTTGCCGCTGATCACCAAAGTGCTGATCTTCGACCGATCCGACTCTGCCGCAACAGCTTGCGCAGCTGGGGCTTGCTCGAGAACCACATGGGCGTTGGTGCCGCTGACCCCGAAGGAGGACACCCCGGCGCGCCGCGGACGTTGCACGGCCGGCCAGGCCAAACCGTCTGCGGCAATGATGAATTCGGCGACGCCCGGACTGGCGTGCGGCGTCAAGCGGTCAAAGTTCAGGTGTTTGGGAATGTAGCTGTGCTGCAAGCCCAGCGCGGTCTTGATGAACCCGGCGACGCCGGCAGCCGACTCGGCGTGGCCGATGTTCGTCTTCACCGAGCCCAGCACCAGCGGTGTCGACCCGTCCCGCTCGGCAAAGACGTGGGCCAGCGCATCCAGCTCGATCGGGTCACCGAGCGCGGTGCCGGTTCCGTGAGCTTCGATGTAGTCGATGTCGGCAGGCTGCAGCCGCGACGTGGCCAGCGCCTGGCGCAGCAACGCCTGCTGGGCGGGCCCGTTGGGGACGGTCTGCCCGCTGCTGGCACCGTCCTGGTTGACTGCCGAACCGCGTATCACCGCCCACACCCGGTCGCCGCCACGCAGCGCGTCGCTGAGCCGCTTGAGTACCACCACGCCGCAACCCTCGCTGCGCACAAAGCCGTTGGCGCTGGCATCGAAGGTCTTACAGCGGCCGTCCGGCGCCAGCATTCCCGCCCGTGAGCAGGCGATGTTGTTTTCCGGTCGCAAGATGAGGTTGACGCCGGCGGCCAGCGCGTTGTCACTTTCCCGACGGCGCAGGCTCTGGCAGGCCAGGTGGATCGCCACCAGCGACGACGAGCACGCGGTGTCGATGACCATTGCCGGGCCCTGGAGGCCGAAGAAATACGACAACCGGCCGGCGGCGAAGTTAGAAGCGTTGCCGAACGGAATGTATTGGTCGATGTCTTCCTGCCGCATCGTGGCGGCGAGCCCGCTGGCGTAGTCGTTGGCGGTCAACCCGACGAAGACGCCGGTCAGCGAGCGGCGGATCTGCTGCGGCGTGATACCGGCGTTCTCCAAGGCTTCCCAGGCGACTTCGAGCAGCAGTCGCTGCTGCGGGTCGATCGCCGCCGCTTCGCGCGGTGAGATACCGAAGAATTCGGCGTCGAACTCGTCGGGCTGCCAGTGGGTGAGGAAGCCACCTTCGCGGTTGCAGATCGTCCCTGGCACGCTGTAGTCGTCGGAGTAGTAGGCGTCGGCGTCCCAGCGGTTTTCGGGCACTCGCACGACGCCGTCGCCGCCGTCCTGCAGAAACTGCCAGTACTCGTCGAGGTTATTCACTCCACCGGGCAACCGACAGCCCATGCCGACCACGGCGATCGGTTCGGTGTCACCTTCTTCGGCGATCGCCAGCTTGGCGCTGAGCTCGTCGATCTTATGCAGTGCCTCGGTGATGATCGCCCGGCGATCCGGCGGAGTACTCATCGCGCATGATCCAATCGTTGCGAAAGTTCCTGCAGCAGGTCGGCTTCGGAGAGGTCGTCGTATCCGTCGGCATTCTCCTGCTCGGCCACCTCGATCAGCTCCGGTAGCAGCGTAGCCAGGTATTCGACGAGCGCATCGACGGTCGGGTAGTCGAACACGACCGACGCCGGCAGCGTCTCGCCGATCGTTTCGCTGAGTGCCCGCTGCAGTGTCACGCTCATCAGCGAATCCATGCCCATCTGGAAGAAGCCCGTGGTCGGGTCGAGCAGCTGAGGTGACTCCAGTCCGATGATCAATGCGACCAGACCGCTTACGTGGTCGGTCAGCAGTTCGCGTCGCTGCGTCGGTTCGGTGTCGCGCAACGCAGACCGGAACTCGGTGTCAAACCTGGAGGCGCCGTCGTCGACTGAGGGCAGCAGGTCGTCGATGATGTGCAACTTCGCCCGGGTGCGGTAGGCAGTGGCCAGCAGCGTCCAGTCGGCCGCGACGATCGTCGAGCGAACCGGCGCGTCAGGACCGGTGACCGACGACAGCGCCTGGATGGCGACCTCGTCGGGCATCGGCTCGAGTCCGGAGCCGAGGGTGACCTGGCGCTGCTCTTCGGGTTCGCTGTCGGCCCGCGACTTCCATAATCCCCAGTTGACGGCGGTGGCCGGCAGCCCGGCCGCCCGCCGCGCGTACGCGAACGTGTCCAGGAACGTTGTCGTCGCCGCGTAGTGGCCCAGCCAGCGCGAGCCGAGCACCCCGGAGATCGAGGTGAACACCACGAACTCCCGAACGGGGTGTTGGACCGAAAACCGGTGCAGCAGCGCAGCCGCGTCCAGCTTCGGCCGGAACATGGCGGTGACGTCGTCATCGGTCATGTCGCTCAACGTCACCGGTCCGCCGGCGAACGCGGCCAGGTAGATGCCGGCCAGCCGCGGCAGGTCGGCACCGAAGCGGTCGAACAGCGCGCTGAGCGCGCTCTCGTCCGACGCGTCGGCCGCAACGGTGACCAGTTTGGTGCCCTTCGCCGCCAGGCTTTCCGCCAGCTCATCCAAACGCTGGGCGGGATTGCGCGACACCGCGACAACGGTCCCGGCGCCTCGGTCGGCGAGCTGCGCAACGAGCTGCGGACCCAGGCCGCCGGTCGCACCGACGACCAGATAGCTGCTGTCGTTGCTGAGGTGACCGGTCGTCGCGGGCAAAACAGCCCGTTGCAGCCGCGGAACGTGACGTTTGCCGGCGTGATAGACGACTTGGTCTTCGCCGTCAGTGCCGTGCGCTTCGGCGATGACGTAACGGGCGGCGAGTTCGGCGGGCACCGACTCGTCGACATCGACGACGCGGCCCCAGAATTCCGGATGCTCCAACGCCAGCGTGCGACCCAGACCCCACAACACCGCGTGGGCGGCGTCGGCCCGGTCCCCTTCGGAGATCGGCTGTGCGTTGCGGGTCACCAAGATCAGCCGCGGCACTGGCGCCGACGACGCCGTCAGGGCGTGTGTGAGCGTGCGCCCCGAATCGAACAGGCGGTAGCCCCACTCGACGTCGACGAAACTCGACGACGGCCTCGGCGCGTAGACGACGTGCGTCTTGCCGGTCAGCGCCTCGCGCAGCGCTGACTCGTCCGGGTTCTCCAGAGCCGACGGCGCCAGCACCGTGGCCCGGGATGCGTCGCCGAGCAGGCGGCCGATTTCGGTCGCGAACCCGTCCTCGGCTATCACCAGCCAACGACTTTCCGGAACAGTCGCGAGGTGCGGCAGCGGAAGAACCGGCCACGTCAGCTCGGCGTACCACTCCGCGGGGATGACACTGTCAGATGCCTGCCTCGAATCGCCGCCGCGACGGGCAAGTTCGCGCCACTGCACGGCGGCGAAGTCGCCCACCCAGTGACGCGTGTGCTGCCAGGCGGTGGGTGGCAGCACCGGGCGTTGCGCCGGCGCGTGCTCAGTGACGGGCGGAACGGCGGTACGGGTGCTGTTGAGGTTGGTGTGAAAGCTGATCACGTCGTCGCCGTCACGCACCAGCGTCCCTACGCTGTGCTGGTGAGTGTCCGTGCCGACGGTGTCGGTGACGGCATGGATCAGCATCGGGTGGGCGCTGACTTCGATGAAGGTGCCGTGGTTTCGGCTTGCTTCAGCGATGGCTTGACGGAACCGGACCGGCTCGCGCACGTTGGCGACCCAGTATTCAGCGTCGAGCACCGGTGCGGGCGCGGCTGCGTCGGCAACGGTGGTGATGAACGCGACCGTCGGAGCTTTGGGCATCAAATCAGCCAGCGCAGCACGTATCTCCGGCAGCACCGGATCCATCAACGCGGTGTGGGAGGCGACTTCCATGTTGACGCGCCGCGCGAAAAGATTGTCGGCGCTTGCTGCCGCGATCACGGAGTCGACCTGCTCGGATGGTCCGGCGACGACGGTTTCCCGCGGCGAGGAGTAGCCGGCCACGCTGACGCCGGGGTAGCCCGCTATCAACGCCGCGGCGGCGTCGGCATTCAATTTGAGCAGCGCAACAGCACCTTGACCGGCCAGCCGGGACATCAGCTTGGAACGGGTGGCGATCACGCGCAGTCCTTCGGCGGGGGTCAGCGCCCCGGCGACCACCGCCGCGGCGACCTCGCCCATGGAGTGGCCGATCACGGCGTCCGGCGTCACACCGTAGGACCGCCACAGTTCGGTCAGCCCGAGTTGCAGACCCATGATGACCGGCTGGGCCTGCGCGTCACCGCTCACTCGGTCACCGTTGGCCAGCACCTGCCGCAGCGAAAAGCCAAGTTGCGCAACGAAGACCGGCTCCAGTTCAGCGATCGCCGCAGCGAACGCCGGCTCGTCGGCCAGCAGTCGCCGGCCCATGCCCACCCATTGTTGGCCCTGCCCGGAGTAGACGAATACCGTCCCCGGCCGGCACGGCCCCCCCTTGTGCACACCGACCACTCCGTCGGCGTCGCGGCCTGCGGCCAGAGCCCATAGGCCGGCCACCGCCTGCGCATGGTCACGAGCGGTGACGGTGGCGAACTGGGGGTGCCGGGCGCGGTGGTGGTTGAGGGTGTGCGCCACCGCTGGCAACGGCACCGCAGCGCCGTCGGTGTCGAGCCATGCGGCCAACGCTGTTGCGGCTGAGGCAACGCGGTCGGGGGTTTTGCCGGTCAGCACCAGCGTGGTCACCGCTGCGGAAGGCGAGTCTGCCGCCAGGGCAGGCTCCGGTGCTTGTTCCAACACCAGATGCGAGTTGGTGCCACCGATGCCGAACGAGGACACCCCGGCACGGCGCGGGCCGGGGATGTCCGACCAGGGGGTGGTCTCGGTGGGAATGAATAACCGAGTGGTGCCGGGGTCGATGGCCGGGTTCCAGCGGGTGAAGTTGAGGTTTGGCGGGATCTGGCCGTGCTGCAGCGCCAGTACCGCTTTGATGAACCCCGCGACGCCGGCCGCGGCCTCCAGGTGTCCGAAGTTGGTTTTCACCGCTCCCAACCCGCAGGGGCTGTCGCCGCGGCCGTAAGTGGCTGCGAGAGCTTCGAATTCGATGGGGTCGCCGAGCACGGTGCCGGTGCCGTGGGATTCGACGTAGCCGATGGTGTCCGGGGCGATCGAGGCCACTCGCAGCGCATCGTTGATGACTGCGCGCTGCGCCAGCACGTTGGGCGCGGTCAGGCCGTTGGAGCGGCCGTCCTGATTGACCGCGGAACCCTTCACGACAGCCAAGATCTGGTCGTTGCCGCGGACCGCGTCGCTGAGCCGCTTGAGGACGACGACGCCGGCGCCCTCGCCCCGCACGAATCCGTCGGCTTTGCTGTCGAAGGCACTGCAGCGCCCGGTCGGCGACAGCGCCGTCCACTTCGACAGTGCGATGCTGGTAAACGGTGACAGGCAGAGTTGGACGCCGCCGGCCAGCGCGACGTCGCTTTCTCGCAGCCGCAGGCTCTGGCAGGCCAGGTGGATGGCCACCAGCGACGACGAGCACGCGGTGTCGACCGCCACCGACGGGCCTTGCAGGCCCAGCAGGTAGGAAATGCGTCCCACCGCGGTGCTGTGCGGGTTACCGGTGCTCAGGTAGGCGTTGATCTCGGCGTTGGCCTCGATGTTCACCAAGGTGTAGTCCCAGGAGCACAGGCCCATCATGACGCCGGTGCGGCTGCCGCTCAGCGAATCCGGGGCGATGCCGGCGTTTTCCAGGGCTTCCCATGCGACTTCGAGCAGGACGCGTTGTTGGGGATCCATTGCGGCGGCTTCGCGTGGGGTGATGCCGAAGAAGTCGGCGTCGAATCCGGCGACGTCGGAGATGAATCCACCCCACTTGGTGGTCATCCGGCCCGGCGCCAGCGGGTCGGGGTCATAGAACGCCTCGGCGTCCCACCGGTCGGCGGGCACCTCGCTGATCGCGTCCACGCCGTCGACCAGCAGCCGCCAGAAGCTGTCCGGACCGTCCACATCGCCGGGCAGCCGACAGCCGATCCCCACGACTGCTACCGGCTCGCCCACCGCGTCGATGGGGAACCTCGTGCCCGCACTGAATAAGCTCACGCGCCAGCAACTTCTCGCGCTTGCGGTGAAAGCTGGGCCGCCCTCTCGGCCAGGCTTGTCATGACTCCACAGCCCCCGTTTTCACTTCAAATTCCCCAGCGTCGACGAAGTCGGCGAGCAAATCTGCTTCTTCGGCCGATAGCGAGCCTCAGTAGCGACTTGGCTGCCGGGTCGCTCTCAGCTCGGTGTCGTAGCCCATGCGTTCGCATAGCGCCCCGGCGAGGGTGGCGATGGTGGGGTACGCCCAGACCAGTGCGACGGGCAAGGTGATGCCCAGGGTTGCTTCGAGCCGGTTGCGCAGTTCCAGGGCCATCAACGAGTCCAGACCCAGCGATTCCATGGGTGCGTGGTGATCCAGCGCGTCGGTGGAGCGGCGCACACCCTGGATTTCGGTGGCGATGGCTGCGGCCAGCAGGCCAGGACGCTCGGCAGGGGCTGCGGCGTCGAGTTCGGCGCGGATGCGCCCGCCACCGCGGCGCTCGGTGCTCACCGCTTTGCCCAGTTCGGCGAACAGCGACGAACCCTGCGCGGCTGGGAAGGACTGGAACCATTGACGCGCATCAAGACTGAACACCCCGGTGCGGGCCCGGTCAGCGAACACCAGCTGCTGCATCGCGGCCACACCCAGCTCCGAGGTGATCATCGAAAAGCCCAAATCAGCGAAGAACTGCGCGCGACCCACCTCGGCCCACGGCCCCCAGTTGATGCCGACCGCGGGCAAACCCTGCCCACGCCGGTAAGCCACCAGCGCGTCCACCCAGGAGTTGGCCGCCGCGTAGCAGCCCTGCCCGGGTGAACCCAGCAACGACGCCGCCGAGGAAAACGTCACCCACCAGTCGACGTCGAGGTGTTTGGTGGCCTCGTGCAACCACCAATGACCGGCCACCTTCGGGGCGAACACCTGCGCTGCCGCCGACGCTGAGATGTTGAGCACGATCTCATCAGCGAGCACCGTGGCACTGTGCAGCACTCCGGCTACCGGTAAGCCCGCCGATTGCACCGCAGCCACCAACCGCTTGGCGGTCTCAGGCGCGGCGATGTCTCCGGTGACGACCTGCACCCGGGTGCCCGCAGCATTCAATTCATCGATCACACCCTGAATTTCCGGGCCCGGCGCCGAACGCCCGTTGAGCACCACCAGGCCCGCACCCTGCTCAACCAGCCAGCGGCCCACCACAAAGCCCAGCCCGCCCATACCACCGACAACGATGTAGCCACCATCAGCGCGCACCAGCGGCGCCGCCGGCCGCGACGCCACCGCAGCCACCGTGCCAGACACCGGGATCGACACGACAACCTTGCCGACATGCCCACCAGCGGCCATCAACCGGAACGCCTCAACGGAATTGTCCAACCCGAACTCCGTCACCGGCAACCGATCCAGCGTCCCCTCAACCACTTTGGCCAAAACCTCATGCAACATCTGGCGATAACGCTGCGGAGCCAACCGCATGTTCAAATCCAGATCCACCACCGCAAACGAGCCGCTCTTAGCCAACGCCGCCAACCCCAACTGAGCATCGGCATACACATCACGCTTACCCAACTCCACAAACCGCCCACCAGGCGCCAAGATCTCCACACCACGCCGAATCGCCTCACCAGCAAGCGAATTGAGCACCACATCAACACCCGCACCGCCAGTAGCCGCCGAAATCTCCTCAGCGAACACCACACTGCGCGAATCACCCACATACTCCACCCCCAGGGCGGCCAACCTCTCGCGCTTGGCCGGCGAACCCGCCGTCGTGTAAACCCGCGCCCCGATCAACTTCGCAATCGAAATCGCCGCCAACCCCACACCACCAGTGGCCGAATGAATCAACACCCGCTCCCCGCGCGCAAGCCGGCCCACCTCGACCAAGGCATACCACGCCGTCAAATAAGCGATCCCCAACCCAGCAGCATCGCTATCACAAAGCCCCTCAGGAACCGCCACCACCAAATCCGCCGACACCACCACATGCGAACCGAACGCACCCGCACCAAACGCGATCACCCGCTGCCCCACCGCCACCGAGTCCACCCCGGCGCCCAGCGCCACCACCTCACCCACACACTCACTGCCAATGACTGGCACACTGCCGTCCAACGTCGGATACAAACCCATCGCCTTGAGCACATCAGAAAAATTCAACCCCGCCACAGCAACCCGAACCTCAACCTCACCTGGCCCCGGCGCTTGGCGTTTCAACGTGTAAACCGACAACCCGTCCAAAATGCCCGGACGGTCCGTACCCAACCGAACCGCACCACCATGATCGAGATCAACACTGACCAACCGGGCCTGCACAGCCGGTTGACCCTGAGCGGAGACCGGCACAGGCACAACGCGATTGACGTAGCGCTGCTCGCCGCGCAACGCCACCTCGTCATGGGCGGCGCCGCCGACCAGTTCATCGACCAACGCTTGAACACAACCGCTGCCCTCAGCCTCAACATCGACCAAGGTGGGCCGCAACTCGGAATGCTCGAAAGTCAACACCCGCCCAATACCACGAAGCGAACTCTGCGCCAACGTCACCGACTCATCGACACCAACCTGCTGAGCACCCCGCGTCACCACCCACAACCGCGGACTGTTACGCGAACCCACCTGCGAAAGCGTCTTGACCACCTCGGCAAGCAACAACGCCCGCGACTGCGCCAACCCCAACTGCCCAACAGCATCCAACGCCTCATCGGCCGACCGCGGCGGACACACCACCACCACCGCATCCCACGCCACACCCTTGCGCATCAACCCAGCCCGAAGCGCCGCCCGCTCACCCGCCGAGACCACCTCCACACTGCCCACCCGGCCCGACAACCCCGACTCCACAGCACACAACAGCTCATCGTCAGCACCGCGCTCACCAATCAACAGCACCGCACCCAACGTGGTGCCCGCCGGCTCCAAAACCACCGGCTCCCACTCCAACGTGAACAGGTGCCGAGCCACCCCGTCACCGCCACCGCCACGCACCACCACCATGTCGACCTCATCGACATCCAGCAACACCACACCGTCAGCCGCGCTCAACTGCACCCGCCCCACCAACCGGTCCCGATCAGCCGTCGGCGCCAACGACGCCAACACCCGAACACCCCGAGTGACATCGCCATAGACCCGCACACCGGCAAACCGCACCGGCAACACCACCGCCGAGCCCGCCTGCCCCCCGCCAGCAAGATCAGTGGCCGCCGCAGTAGCCCCCAACGCCTGCAACGCCACATCCACCATCACCGGATGCACCACAAACTGCCGCGACCCAGCCCTGGCCTCCGAAGGCAACCGCACCTGCGCACGCACCGCACCAGAAGCCAACACCTCCAACGCCTCAACACCCTGAAACGCCGGCCCATGCTGCTGACCAGCGCCACGCAACCGGGCATACAAATCCTCAGCACCCACACCCACCACCGAGCCCCCACCAGACTCAGCGAAATCACCAACCGAACCCGCAACCCGCATCAACGTCGCACTCGCATGCAACGTCCAACCCAAATCCACCCCACCCGAACGGACCTGCACCACCGGCCGCGACTCATCACCACTAAGCGTGGTCACCACCACCGTGGCATCACCGACCACCAACACCTGATCCAAACTCAACTCAGCCACACTCCACGGCAAAGCATCATCAACACCGAACGCCTCAGCGACCGCAGCCAACGCCAACTCAACAAACACCGCACCAGGCAACACACACACACCATCAACACAGTGATCGCCCAACCACAGCGATTCAGCACTCAAACGTGCGCTGCCAGACCCGTGTTCCGTTGGTGGGATCGATGACACCTGTCCCCAACAAAGGGTGTCCCACTTCGGGGCCGCTCGACAACGACGGCGCAGGGAGCCAGAACCGCGAATGCTGCCAAGGCGTCGGCGGCAACTCGGGGTAGCACCCCGCCCAGTGTGGGACTTCACTGACTGGAGCGGACGTGGTGAACGTACGGTTCAAATTGGTGTGGAAAGTCAAGGTGTCATCGCCGTCGCGCTGCAACGTGGGCACGATGTGGTGATGCTCATCGACCAACGTCTCCCCGATGGCATAGGTCAGCAACGGATGCGGCGACACCTCCACAAACGTCCCGTACTCCGCACCCGCAGCAGCCACCGCCTGCTCAAAACACACCGGATTACGCAGATTCGCCGCCCAATACTGCGCACCGAAAACTTCCACCCCAGCAGGCAACTCACCCACCGTGCTGATCACCGGAACCGTCGGCGGCTGCGGCGACAAACCCGCAAGCGCCGCCCGCAACTCCGCCAACACCGGATCAACAATCCGATGATGCGACGCCACATCCACCTCAACCCGACGCGCCAACCGATCCTGGCCCGCCACCACCGCAACCACCGCATCCACCTGCCCAGGCGGCCCAGCAACCACCACCTGACGCGGCGAGGCATACACCGCCAACGTCACCTCGGGATAATCAGCAACCAACGCCTGCGCCGCCGAAGCATCCAACTCCACCAACGCCATCGCACCCCGACCGGCCAACCGCGACATCAACTTCGACCGGGTCGCAACCACCTGCAAACCCTCCGCCACCGTCAACGCCCCAGCCACCACCGCCGCAGACACCTCACCCATCGAATGCCCAATCACCGCATCCGGACTGACCCCCCAAGCACGCCACAACGCCGTCAACGCCAACTGCACACCCACCAACACCGGCTGAATCCGCTCAATACCCACCACCAACTCAGCACCAGCCAACACCTGCTGCAGCGAAAAACCCACCCGCTCAACAAAAACCGGCTCCAACTCAGCCACCGCCGCAGCAAACGCCGGCTCCTCAGCCAACAACCGCCGACCCATCCCCGCCCACTGCGAACCCTGCCCCGAATACACAAACACCGTCCCCGGCCGGCACGAACCCTCATGCGGGCCCACCACACCCTCCGCAGACTGCCCCACAGCCAACGCCTTCAAGCCCGCCAACGCACCACCATGATCACGCGCACACACCAAACCAAACCGAGCATGCCGACTCCGATGATGATCCAACGCATGCGCCACCGCACCCAACGGCACACCAGCACCCTCAGACTCCAACCACCCCCCCAACACACCCGCCGCCAACCCCACCCGCTGCGCACTCTTGCCCGACACCACCAACGTCGTCACCACACCCGACCCCGACCCGACCACCGCCACCGGCTCAGGCCCCTGCTCCAACACCACATGCGCATTAGTCCCACCGAAACCGAACGAGGACACCCCGGCCCGGCGCGGACGATCGGAATCGGGCCACTCAGTGGGTTCTGCAACAACTTTCAGGCGAAGATCGGCAAAGGGAATGTGCGGGTTGGGCTTCTGGAAGTTCAGGTTGGCAGGGATGTGCCCGTGCTGAATTGCCAGGACCGCTTTGATGAACCCGACCACCCCGGCCGCGGCTTCCAGGTGCCCGAGGTTGGACTTGATCGCGCCGAGGAGCAGTGGCGAGTCCTGAGAACGCGCGCGGCCAAGCACTGTTCCGAGCGCGCGGGCTTCGATCGGGTCACCGAGCAGGGTGCCGGTACCGTGCGCCTCGATGTAGTCGACGTAGCGCGGCTCCACATTTGCGCTGGCGTAGGCAGCGCGCAGCACCGCCATCTGAGCTGCCGGGTTGGGAGCCATCAGGCCGTTGGAGCGGCCGTCCTGATTGACCGCCGAACCCCGCACCACCCCCCAAATCCGGTCACCATCGCGCTTGGCCTCGCTGAGCCGCTTGAGCACCACCACCCCGGCACCCTCACCCCGCACGAACCCATCAGCGCTCGCGTCGAAAGAATGGCAGTGGCCGGTCGGCGACATCGCGTCGGCCGAGTCGAAGCTGCGCGTCACCACCGGAGACAGCAGCAGGTTCACACCGGCGGCCAGGGCGAGGTCCGAGTCGCCGGTACGCAGGCTCTGGCAGGCCAAATGGATGGCCACCAGCGACGACGAGCACGCGGTGTCCACGGTGACCGACGGTCCCCGGAGGTCGAAGTAGTACGACAGGCGGTTGGCGATGATGCTGAGCGCACCGCCGGTACCTGACCACGCGTCGACTTGGCTGAGGTCGGTTGTCGCCAGGTACCCGTACTCTGCCAGCGACGCTCCGGCAAAAACACCGGTTTGCGTGCGCCGCAACGACTCAGCTGGGATACCGGCGTGCTCCAAGGCCTCGTTGGCCACCTCCAGCAGCAGTCGCTGCTGAGGGTCCATCCGCTCGGCTTCTCTCGGCGCGATCTCGAAGAAGTCGGCGTCGAAGGCATCGATGTCTTTCAGGAACGAACCCCACCGAGTGGTGTTCGACAACGCCGCTTCGGTTTCCGCTGAGCCGTTGTCGTAACTGCTCCAACGGCCCTCGGGGACTTCGCTGATCGCCGAGCGACGATCCTGCAGGAACTGCCAGAGTGCCTTCGGGCCGTGGATGTCTCCGGGGAGGCGGCAACCCATCCCGATGACGGCGATCGGCTCACCGATCCAACTGGTTTGACCCGATTCATCGGTGTCAGAGACAACTTCGGATTCCGGCGCCATCAGGTAGGCAACCAGGGAGTTGACGCTGGGGTGTTGCCAGAAGTCCACCGGCGATACCGGCCGTCCCAGCAGCGTAGCAAGCTCGCCGGACAGCACCACCGAATCACGGGAACTCACACCGAGATCCGACAACGACGCGTCGACGTCGATGTCCCCGGGCTCGCAACCGATGGTCGTGATGAGGAAGTCAATCAGCCACTGGCGCAGCTCAACCTCAGAAAGATTCACCGTCATGGCAAAAAACACCAAACCTTAAATAGCGCCGAGACAATCAACCATCACGAGATGCCGCTTTCGACGCTCGTCGGAGTTGACTCGACTTGGTCGAACAGCGAGTCCAGCACGCTGTCCGACGATTCCTGCAACAAGTCTGTTCGCCCATCGCCCGACTTCTGTTGGGGTGACAGCTTGTCGACGAGATAGGTTGTCAGCGATACGACCGTCGGGTGGTTCCACAGCATGGTCGCCGACAGCTCTATACCCACCAGCCGCTCGGCCTCGCGACGTATCGACATCGCCATCACCGAGTTGAGACCCAACTCGGCGAATGGTCGGTCCACTTCCAGTTCGGTTTCAGGAATTCGCAATTCGCGCGCCAGGATGCCGCGCAAACCTGTCTCCAATTCGCTTCGCAGTTCATCGGGCGTCATCGCAGACCAAGCGCGTGCCGAGGTGGCTTCGACAGCCGACGCCGGCTGCTCGGCCGATGTGTCCGGCGCCATCACTGCTTGAGCGACATCGTAGGAATCGATGAATTCCCATGCGGCGAATGCCTCTTCGGGCGCGATCGGTCTTGAACCCAGCCGTTCCAGTTCTTGTTCCACGATCGCCGCATCCGAGCCGAACCCCAGTCCGCGCCACGCCACCCAGTCGAGGCTGACCGTGTGGCCCCCTTCCCGGTGGCGGGCCTGTGCCAAGCTGTCCAGATAGGCATTGGCTGCGGCGTAGGCGCCCTGGCCGGGGATGCCAAAGAAGGTTCCGGCAGTCGCAGTCAGGTAGCAGAAGTCCAAGTCGTTGGGTGCGAACGCTGCTCGCAACGCCTGGCCGCCGGAAATCTTCGGCCACATCACGCGTCGGAAGGTGTCCTCGGTAGTCTCGGCGAGCAATCTGCCTTCGGTGATTCCGGCCGCGTGAATCACACCACGTATCGGCGGTGCGCCGTCACGGTCGCGCCGGTTCACCAACTCCTGCACGGCTTCGGTTGAGCCGATGTCAACCGACACCACATCGACTGCCACACCGCGCATTTCGAGCTCGCGGATCGCGGCGATCCGGTTCCGGATGGCCGGGTCGTGGCTGGCGCTCTGCCACTCCTGGCGGGGCGGCAACGCAGTGCGCCCGGCGAGAATCAGACGGCGCGCGCCGCGGTCTACCAGCCAATCGGCCATCAACAAGCCAAGGACGCCGAGACCGCCGGTGATGAGGTAGGCCGCGTCGAGGCGGCAGCGCAGCGGTTCTCGCACCGGCTGACCCGGAACCCGCACCAACGCGGGCGCCAGGAATTGACCGTCGCGCAGCGCCAGGATCGGCTCGACGGCCTCCGCCAGCACGGGGGACAGCGCAGGGGCGATCGCCCCCGGGTCGTAGCCGGCCGGGAGGTCGACCAGGCCGCCGAACAGTTTCGAGTGTTCGACGCCGATCACGCGGGCAAGTCCCCATAAGGCGCCCTGCGCCAACGTGTCCACCGAGGCGGCCTCGCGCACACCGCGGGTGAGGATCCACAGCGTGCCCGGATGCTGGTGGTCGCGTTTGTCCAAAAGCCCGATGAGATCATTCACTTCAGCCGACAGCCGCACCGCAGTGTCGACGTCAGCTTCACCGACCACCGACTCGGCGAGGTAAAGCACATACCGGGCGTGTTCCGGTCCGGCTGCTTGGTAGCCGGCACTTGCAAAGCGGGCCTGCAGGTCGCGGCGGGCTGGGCCGGCGCCGCCGACCACCGCCAGCGCGGCCGGCTCCGGCGCGGAAGCATCGTCGTGCTGCCAGGCTCGCCACTCGATGACGTGTGCAACCGCGCGCGGATCGGTCTCGCGGTCCGGCGTTTGCGCGGCAGTGGACTCCACGTCCACGTACCGCAGCGACCGAATGTCGAGGCAGGTGGTGCCGTCCGGGCTTTTCGCAGCGAGATCGACGACGATCTCGTTGGCGCTGCCGTGCCGTCGACGGATGTCCACCACAGCTCGTAGATCGGTGAGACTGCCGGAGAGCCGGACACTGTCGACGGCGGCAGGAACCATCAGCCGCGGGTTGGCGCGGTCTGCCAGTCGCGCGACGTGGACCGCTGCGTCGAGCAGTGCCACAATCGACGGCTCGGTAAGCCGAACCTCGGCCACCGCGCCTCCCGGGGTGGAGCTGAAGGCATCCACCGACCAATCGAACGGCTGGCCTTCGACGCCCCACGCGTCGAGAAGCTGTGCGACAGAGGGTGTTTGAGCGCCGTTGACGTCGTGCGGCCGGCCGTCGGCGACGTAGACGTCGCTGTCAGCAGCGTCCCGCGCCGGCGGCAGCGGCGACAGCCGGCCGGTGACGTGTCTGACCCAGCGGTAAGGGGCCTGCTCGGTCGTCGGACGCGACGACACCGTGACGGATTCGCCGTCGGCCACTACCTGGATCACCCGCGGCTGGTCGACGACGATCGGGTGCTCGAAGCGCACCGCGGACACCGACGACGCACCCGATTCGGTCGCGGCGGCCGAAATCGTCTGGATCAGCACCGATACCGGCACCACTTCCACCCCGTGCAGCCGGTGGAAACCCGGATACGGCTTGGCCTCCGGGAGCAGCCTTGCCTGCCAGAGTCGCGCGGGCGGCGAAGTTGCCACCGCGATGTGCGCACCGAGCAGCGTGCCGTGTTTCGGCGCCGATCCCGCCGCGTCGACACGGTCCTTCGTGGTGACCCAGTGGCGGGTGTGGTGCCACGGAGTCGTCGGTATCACCGCAGGCGGTTCGGCCGGATGATCGGTGCTGGGCGGTTTGACGGTGCGGGTGGCATTGACGTTGGTGTGGAAGATGAGGGTGTCGTGGGCGTCGCGCTGCAGGGTCGGCACGCTGTGGTGGTGAACCTGCGCCAGGGTGTCGCTGATGGCGTTGGTCAGCACCGGGTGCGGGCTGACTTCGACGAACGTGCCGTGTTCGGCGCTGGCCGCGGCGATCGCCTGACTGAACCGCACCGGGCTGCGCAGGTTGGCCGCCCAATAGTCGGCGTCGAAAGCGGCTGAAGCGCCGGCAGCCGAAGCCTCGACCGTGCTGATCACCGGGATGCTGGCCCGCCGCGGCGCCAGGCCGGCGAGCGCAGCACGCAGATCTGGCAGCACCGGATCGATTATCGGGTGGTGCGAGGCCACGTCGACGTCGATACGCCGAGCCAGTTTGTCCTGCGCGGCAACAGCTTCGATCAGCGCGTCCACCTGGTCGGGCGGTCCGGCGATCACCGACTGGCGCGGCGACGCGTACACCGCCAGACTGACGTCGGGTTGGGTGCTCACCAACGCCTCGGTGCTGTCGCAGTCGAGTTCGAGCAGCGCCATCGCGCCTTGCCCGGACAACCGTGCCATCAGCCGCGAACGGGTGGCTATCACCTTCAGGCCCTCGGCGGGAGTCAGCGCACCGGCCACCACCGCCGCCGTCACCTCACCCATGGAGTGCCCGATCACTGCGTCGGGTTCGACGCCGTAGGAGCGCCACAATTCCGTCAGCGCGAGCTGTATCCCCACCAGAACCGGCTGGATACGCTCGATTCCGCTGACCGGCTGACCGGCGGCCAGCACCTGCCGCAAGGAAAACCCGGCTGCATCAACGAAAGCCGGCTCCAGGTCGGCGACCGCGGCAGCGAACGCCGGCTCGTCGGCCAGCAGTTGACGGCCCATGCCGGCCCACTGCGAGCCTTGCCCGGAGTACACGAACACCGTCCCGGGCCGGCACCGGCCCTCGTGCGGCAACACGACGCCGTCAGCCGACTCCCCAGCGGCCAGTGCACGCAAACTGGCGACGGCCTGCGCCCGGTCGAGCGCGGCCACGGTGGCGAACTTCGGGTGCTGGCTGCGGTGATGGTTGAGCGTGTGCGCCACCTCCGCCAGCGACACGGTCGCTCCGGAGCCGTCCATCCAGTCGGCCAATGCGCCGGCCGTCGACGCGATCCGGTCGTCGGACTTGCCCGACACCACCAGCGTCGTAACCGCACCCTTGGGCGGTTCGGTCACAGCGACGGCCGAGGACTTCGGCCCTTCCTCCAACACCACGTGGGCGTTGGTGCCACCGAAGCCGAAAGCCGACACACCGGCTCGGCGCGGCTGACCCCTTAAAGGCCAATCCGTTGGTGTGTCAACTACTTTCAGCCGCAAATTGTCGAACGGGATGTGCGGATTCGGTGTGGTGAAGTGCAGGTTGGCCGGGATGTGGCCGTTCTGCACCGAAAGAACCGCCTTGATGAAACCGGCGATGCCGGCGGCGGCTTCCAGGTGCCCCAGGTTCGACTTGACCGCGCCGAGCAGCAGTGGTGCGTCCTGCGGACGTGCGCGTCCGAGCACTCTGCCGAGGGCACGCGCTTCGATGGGATCCCCGAGCAGCGTGCCGGTGCCGTGCGCCTCGACGTAGTCGACGTGATGCGGTTCGACGCCGGCGTTGCTGTAGGCGGCGCGCAGCACCGCCATCTGGGCGGCAGGATTGGGCGCCATCAGACCGTTGGAGCGCCCGTCGGAGTTGACCGCCGAACCGCGGACCACCGCGAGTACCCGATCACCGTCGTTCAGCGCGTCGGTGAGCCGCTTGAGCACCGCGACCCCGCAGCCTTCACCGCGCACGTACCCGTCGGCGCCGGCGTCGAATGTGTGACATTGACCGGTCGGCGACATCGCCTCGACCTGGTCGAAACTGTGCGTAATCGCCGGGGAGAGCATGAGATTGACGCCTGCGGCGATGGCGAGGTCCGAGTCACCGGTCCGCAGGCTCTGACAGGCCAGATGCACGGACACCAGCGACGAGGAACACGCGGTGTCCACCGTCACCGACGGACCCCGCAGGTCCAGGAAGTACGACAGACGGTTGGCGATAATGCTCAGCGCGCCGCCGGTGCCCGACCAGGCGTCGACCTGGCTGAGATCGGTCGTCGCCAGGAATCCGTATTCACTGACCGACGCACCGGCGAATACCCCCGTCTGCGTTTGCCGTAACGAATGGGTGGGGATGCCGGCGTGTTCGAGGGCCTCGCAGGCCACTTCCAGCAACAGGCGCTGCTGGGGGTCCATCTTGGCGGCCTCGCTCGGCGAGATTTCGAAGAAGTCCGCGTCGAAGGCGTCGACGTCGTTGAGGAAGGAGCCCCAGCGGGTGGTGCGCGACAGCGCGGCAGCAACTTCGGGCGAGCCGTCGTCGAACCGCGGCCAGCGGTCCGGCGGAACCTCGCCGACCGCGGACCGGCCCGCCAGCAGGAACTGCCAGAACTGCTCCGGCCCGGAGATGTCGCCGGGGAACCGGCAGCCCAAGCCGACCACCGCGATCGGTTCGTCGAGCAGATGTCCGTCGCGGGCGGGAGCAGCGCCAGCATCAGTGTCGGTATCGGTGCTGGTGAGCACATGCGCCAACGCGTTGATAGTCGGGTGTTGCCAGAACTCGACCGGAGACACCGGGCGGCCGAGCAGTTCGGACAGCTCGCCGGAGAGCACCACGGCGTCGCGAGACCCGACTCCCAAGTCTTTCAGCGAGGCATCGAAGTCGACATCGTTGGGACTGCAGCCGATATTGGTGACCAGATAGTCAACCAGCCAGTGTCGTAGCTCGGCTTCGTCGAACGACGTCATGCCGAAACTTCCAATCGGGTGAAAACGTGCTGCCGGTACCGCTCGCCGCACGCCGACCGGCGCACTTTGCCGCTGGTGGTGATCGGGATCGAGCCGGGGTCCACCAGCACCAGGTCGGCCAGCCGCAGCCCGTGTGACTTCGAGATCGCCGACTTCACATCGCGGTTCACGTCGCGCAACCGGTCGGAGACCTCGACGTCGGTGTTGCCGCGTTGTCTCAGTTCCACGATGGCAGCCAGCTGCTCACCGTCGTCGGTGCTCACCGAAATGGCAGCCACCCGGCCTCCGGTGATCTCCTGGATGGTCGCCTCGATGTCGTCGGGATAATGGTTTCGGCCGTCGACGATCAGCACATCTTTTATACGGCCGATGATGAACAGGTCGTCTTCGCTCATGACGCCCAAGTCGCCGGTGCGAAGCCGCGGGCCCTGCGGTGTGCCCGGCGATTGGTCGGTCAGCCGGGCACCGAAGGTCTGCTTGGTCAGTTCCGGATTGCGCCAGTATCCGGCAGCAACATTATCGCCGTGCACCCAGATCTCTCCTACCTTGCCGGCCGGATTGTCGACGTGCGTCTGGGGGTCGACGATCCGCACGGTGCAGGCCCGCGGTGTGCCGTGGCTGACCAGGTCGGAACCGGCTTGTTGACGTCCGCAGCGCTGGGCATGCCCGGCTGACAACTTCTCGTAGTCGAAGCGGGCCGCTGACCACGGGCGCCCTGCCGACGATGCCACATAAACCATCGCCTCGGCCAGCCCATAGGACGGGCGCAGCGCGGCGGCGGGGAAGTTATAGGAAGCGAATCGCTCGGTGAAACGCCGCACCGTCGCGGCGTGCACCCGCTCGCTGCCGGTGGTGATGCTCAGGACGTGACCCAGATCGAGGCCCGCCATGTCCTCGTCGGAAGTGCGCCGCACCGCCAACTCGAAAGCGAAGTTCGGGCCTGCCGAGAACGGCCGGCTGACTTGGGCAAGCAACTGCATCCACCGAGCTGGCTTTTGCAGGAACGAGATCGGGCTGGTCAGCACGGCCTGCAGGCCGGTCAACATCGGACCGACCACACCGAGCAGCAGGCCCATGTCGTGGTAGAAGGGCAGCCAGGACAGCAGGGTGGTGTCTTGCGGCGGGATCTTGTCGAATTCTTCGAAGTGGTCGGCGAGCACCTGTTCGACGTTGGCAAAGATGTTCTTCTGCGTCACGATGACACCGGCCGGCGCACGCGTCGAACCGGAGGTGTACTGCAGCAGCGCGATTTTGTCCGGCGGCGCTTCAACCACCCGGTCGCTGGGCGAGGCGACAGAAGCCAGCTCCGCCGCGACGATCTGCGCGCGCTGGTGAATTTGAGACCACGTCAGGCTCTGCCTGTCCCCGGCCGGGTCGACGTCGTAGTCGATCAGCGTGTAAGCAGGCGCGTCCGGCTGTTGTTGCGCCCGCCGGCGCAACAATGCCGGTATCGATGAGGCGGTTGCCGACATCGAAATAATTCCCCCTGTGGTGTGTCAAGCTCTGCGGTATCAAGCTTTGCGGACGCCACGACGCGCACGCTCCCAATCCGAAAGATTACCTTCGGTCCCAGAGGAGTCCGTCATGCGGAAGTGTCGAGACGGGTGAACTCGTCTTGACGGTAGCGCTCGGCGCATGCGGAACGGCGGACTTTTCCGCTGGTGGTGATGGGCAGCGAGCCAGGGGGCACCAGCACCAGGTCGGCGACGCGCAAGCCGTGGGATCGCGAGATCGCCGAGGTCACTTCGCGCTTGACGGTGTGCAGCCGGTCTTGGACCTCGTGATCGGAGTTGCCCCGCTTTTTGAGTTCCACGATCGCCACGAGCTGCTCGCTGCGCTCGTTGGGCACCGAGATCGCCGCCACCCGCCCGCCGGTGATCTCTTGAATGGTGGCCTCGATGTCATCGGGGTAGTGGTTGCGCCCGTCCACGATCAGCAGATCCTTGATGCGCCCGATGATGAACAACGCCCCGTCGTGCAAAACGCCCAAATCCCCGGTGCGCAGCCACGGCGCACCCGGCGTGCCCGCCGAGGGGTCAACGATCTCCCCACCAAAGATGCGCTCGGTCAACTGCGGGTTACGCCAATAGCCGCTGGCCACGTTATCGCCGTGCACCCAGATCTCACCGACTTGACCGGCCGGCTTTTCCAAACCGGTCTCTGGATCCACGATGCGCAGCGTGCACGCGCGCGGAGCCCCCAAACTGACCAGCTCAGCCCCCGACTCACACACCTGGGCATGACCAGCGGAGAGCTTCTCGTAGTTGAACCGCACCGTCGAGGGCGCACACCCGGGAGTCGAAGACGCCACATACACCGTCGCCTCGGCCAGCCCATAAGACGGGCGCACACACCCCGGCGGCAAGTTGAACCCCGCGAACCGGTCGATGAACCGACGCAACGTCGCTGAATGGATCCGCTCACTGCCACTCAAAATGGTTTGGATATGCCCCAAATCCAACCCCGCCAAATCCGCATCCGCGGTCCGCCGCGCGGCCAGCTCAAAAGCGAAGTTCGGCGCCGCCGAAAACGGCTGCGTGTGCTCAGCCATCAACTGCAGCCACCGGGCCGGCTTCTGCAAAAACGCCATCGGACTGGTCAACACCGCATGCAACCCCAACACCACCGGCGCAGTCAACCCCAACAGCAAACCCATATCGTGATAAAACGGCAACCACGACAACAACGTCAGATCCGCCGGCGGCACCCCACCGATATTCTCAAAATAATCACCAATGACCTGCTCAAGATTGCCAATCACATTCTTATGCGTCACCACCACCCCCGCCGGCGCCCGCGTCGAACCGGAGGTGTACTGCAACAACGCCGTCCTGGTCTGCGCCACCCCAGCAACCACCCCCACCGGCGCCGCATCAAGATCAAGCGCATCAACCTCCACCACCACCGGCGGCGAACCCGCCAACCCGCGCACACACCCCACCACATCGGCCACCATCGCCGACGTCGTCAAAATCACCGCCGGCGAACTGTCCTGCAACGTCAACGACACCCGCTCGTCATGAGCACCAAAAGCCGGCGGCGACAGCGGAATCGCCACCAAACCCGCCTCCAGCGCACCCAAAAACCCGATGATGTACTCCAACCCCTGCGGCGCCAAAATCGCCACCCGCTCCCCCGGTGAGGCATGAACCGCCAACTCCGCAGCCAACACCTGCACCCGACGCTGCACCTGAGACCACGTCAACGTCTCCACAAACCCCGCCGGATCCAACTCATAATCGACAAACGTGTACGCCAACGCATCCGGCTGCCGCCGAACCTGCTCCCGCAACGCCACAGGAATCGACGAATAACTCAACGACACGAGCGGCCTCCCCAGTAATGTGAGCCAGACTTTGCCCGCCGGCCCTCCCAGGCGGCTCTGCGATTCAGGGAGGCTAGCATGGTGTGTCCAGATTCTCGGACGTCATGCCGACAATTAGCTGTGACAATGGTCCTACCTTCCTGAGATGACGGCTTTAAACCGACTCGAGGTATGTAACTTAGTTGTCTGCGTCGCCATCAGTCGTTCGTGTCGCCATCATAGGGACGCCCGCTTGGTGCGCGGCGCCTGCCGACGGTGTCGACGGGTCATTGCCCGGTGCACCGTGCATTCGCGTCCAGGTGCCCGGTTGATCCATTGCGGACGTCCGGTTATCCGGATATGGTCCTGCATCTATGTATCCGGACGACAGTCGAAAGGACCTCGCCGCGGTTCTCTCTTACATGGCTGGGCGCACGCTCAGTAAGGAAGAGATTTGGAAGGCGATGGGTCTGCCGCGCTCGACGTATTACGACCAGCTGGAAAAGGGCACGCTCATCACCGCTGACAACCTCCGGCGGGCGGCGGCAAGCCTCGGTATCAACCGCGCCGAACTGCTGACCCGGTACCGCCTCATCGACCCGGAAGAGGTCGCGTCGTTGGCGGAAGAGATTGCGGGGTTACGCCCTTTGCGATTCCCCCCGTCGCGGACGGGGGTCCGGACAGGAACGGCGAAGACGACGGCGCCGAATACGGCGAAGCGGGCCACGATTTCACAGCTAAGGCCGCGCCTTGATGCACCTCCGCTTTAACGACTGCACGCAGCGGCCCGGGCATTCAGTGCGGCTCGACAACGCGAACACCTCGAAGTAATCCGAGGCGCCGTGGCTCTGACCTTCCTGATCGTCCTCACCCTGGTATCCATGGGTTGGAGTTTGTGGGTGCGACGGTTGACCTGGCACTGCCGTTGGGAAGTCGCCGCCACGCTGAACATCGCCCTGCAGGGCTGCGCCGTCGCATTGATGTCGCCGGCCGCGTCCGCAACCCTCGGTGTCGCGCTGCACCGCCTGACCGGAAAGTGGAACCTCGAGGACTACCTGGGCCACGACTGCTACATCGTGGCGGCGTCGGCGATCGTCTACAACGCACTGGGCCGGCTCTCCGACGACACGACGACGCAGCGGTTGTTCAGGCAGTACATCGAGCTTCCCGCCACGTTGTGCATCCCGTTACTGCTGGCCACCTTCTCGATGGGCAACGGTACGAGCATTTATCGGGCTGACTTCTTCACCGTGCCGACCGACTTCTGGTTGAGCGTCTACTGGCTCCTGCTCTGCGGCACTCTGACTTATTTGCTGGGATACGGCGTACGGGCGCTGGCGGTGCTGCGCAAAGATCCACGTTCGACGCGGATCGCGAACGTGTACCTACTGGCGTCGGGCAGCGGAATCCTCGCGTGCCTGGTCAGGACCACCACCGCGGTCATTACCCCGCTACAGCGGCTGGAGGGCGGTAACCTGGTGTGGCTGTTCGCGTGCCTGTGCGGCGCCGGCTTTGCGGTGACCGCAGCGCACTCCTGGCGTCAGAAGGTGAAATGGTTTCAACGGCCGACGGCCAGGGTGTGAACGGCGTTCTTTTCCGCCGTGCGCGGGCGGACGTGTCAAGACTGCCGAGGATATCGGCGGTCGTGAGGTGTCCGTCAGGTGATGTTTTGTCAAACTGCCCACCAGCGAGACGCACGGCGCATAACATTGCTGAACCGTGGTTCTCTGCCGGGGGAAGTGCTGTGAGCGAGGTGGCCCGTACAACCGTCGGCCGCCAGGTAGATGGCATCGTTAAGGAGGAAAACTGATGTCGTTTTTATTCACCGATCCGAGTGCCCTGACGTCTGCTTCGGGAAGCATTCTGAGTATCGGAGCAGGGATGGCCAGCGGCAACGCCGCTGCAGCCGGCCCGACGCTGGGTGTGGTGCCTGCGGCTTCCGACCCGGTGTCGGCGCTGACCGCGGGGCATTTTGCCTCGCACGCGGCGCTGTACCAGGCGATCAGCGCGCAGGCCGCGCTGGTGCACGAGCAGGTGGTATCCACGTTGGGGGGCAACGCAAGCTCGTACACGACCGCCGAGGCCGCCAACGCTGCTGCGGCCGGCTAAGCGGGGTGTGGGGGTGAGTTTTGCTTTTCTGCCACCGGAGGTCATCTCGGGGTGGATGTACACCGGTCCAGGTTCGGGGCCGATGCTGGCGGCGGCGTCCGCATGGCAGTCGTTGGCCACGGATCTGGGTTCTTCGGCCACCTCGTTCCAATCGGTGCTGTCCGGGCTGACCGGGGCCTGGCAAGGTCCGTCGTCGACGCAAATGACGACGGCAGCCCAGCCGTACATGGACTGGATCGGCAGCACCGCGACCCAGGCTCAGCAGGCCGGCGTCAACGCCACCGCGGCGGCTGCGGCGTTCGAGTCGGCGTACGGGACTACCGTGCCGCCGCCAACGATTGCGGCCAACCGCTCGCTGCTGATGGCGCTGGTCGCGACGAACTTCTTCGGTCAGAACAGCCCGGCGATCGCGGCCACCGAGGCCATGTACTCCGAGATGTGGGCCCAGGACGTAGCGATGATCCAAAGCTACGCGCTGGCCGCACAGCAGGCGATGTCGCTGCCGGCGTTCAACCCGGCACCGACGGTAGCCAATGTCGCCTCCCCCGCCGCCAGCCAAGCGAACACGCTGTCGTCGTTGACGCAATTGCCGCAGACGTTCACTCAATTGCTAGGTCAGCTGACCACCGGCATCGATCCGACCCAAGCCCTGTCGGCGGCGGGAACACCTGTGTCGGACGCGATCCCCGCTGCGACTGCGGTAGGAAGTACGGTGGCACCTGCCGTCGCGGATCCCTTGTCGTCGCTCAGCGCGTCGGACCTGGTGCCTCTCCAGGCTGCCTATTACTTGCTCATGATGGGCAGCATGCCGGCCCGCATGTTCATGAGCATGGGCCAGTCGGCGGCCAACGCCGGCTCGGCGTCGGCGAACTTCGACGGCCTGCTGGCCAACGTCGGTCAGCTGGTGGACGGCAAGATGCAGGCCGTTGTGGGCGGGGTGTCCGGCCAGCTGCGGTCCTGGGGGTCGGCGGTGAGCGCACAGCTCGCCCACGCCGCCTCCATCGGCGGCGGCAGGTTGTCGGTGCCGCAGAGCTGGTCGGCGGAGGCTGCCACTATGAGTCGGGCGGCTCCGATACTGCCGGCCAACAGCGTTGCCTCCCCGACGCTCGCGGCACCGTCGGTCGGCATGCCCGGCGGCCCGTTCGGCCAGGCATTGGCGGGCGCGATGAGCGGTCGCGGTCTCAGCAACGTCGTCTCGAAAACGCCGAAGGTGGTTCCGCGCTCGCCTGCGGGCGGTTAACGCTGCTGCTCTTTGAAAGACAACTAAATCTGTTCATTTCTAACTAAGGAGAATCAAGCTATGCCTTCACGTTTTATGACTGACCCGAACTCCATGCGCTCCATGGCGGGCCGGTTCGATGTGCACGCTCAAACGGTCGAGGACGAGGCCCGCAAGATGTGGGCGTCGTCGGTCAACATCGCCGGCGCGGGCTGGACTGGTACCGCTCAGGCCACCTCCTACGACACCATGGGCCAGATGAATCAGGCGTTTCGCAACATTGTGAACATGCTGCACAGTGTGCGCGACGGGCTGGTCCGCGATGCCAACAACTACGAGCAGCAAGAGCAGGCCTCTCAGCAGTTGCTGCGCGGCTGACCGTTTCTGACCCGCTGACTTTTACTCGAAAGGAATTTAGATACCCATGAGCATTTCTTACCAATTCGGTGACGTCGACTCCCACGGCGCCACCATCCGCGCCCAGGCTGCCTCGCTGGAGTCCGAGCACCAGGCCATCGTGCGCGATGTGCTGGCTGCCGGGGACTTTTGGGGCGGTTCGGGTTCGGTGGCCTGCCAGGAGTTCATCACCCAGTTGGGCCGCAACTTCCAGGTCATCTACGAGCAGGCCAACTCCCACGGCTCCAAGGTGCAGTCGGCCGGCTCCAACATGGCCAGCACCGACAGCTCCGTCGGCGCCAGCTGGGCCTGACACACCACAGCACTACCCATTGTGGCCGCACACTTAACGGTGTGCGGCCACAGTATTTAGAGCGCTATTGAGGTCGCTGACCGCGGATTCGAGACAGTATTTTGTCCTGAACCTCGCCGACCAGCGCGGGTAAGTGGTCGTTGACGTAGAAGTGGTGACCGGGTTCACTGAACATCCGGGCGCTGAATTGCGAAGTGGTGCGCTCCGACCACCCTTGCACCTTCTCGGTGGTGGCGACTTCGTCGTCGTCCCCGTAGAACGCGAAGATCGGGCAGGACACCGTTGCATCGGGCGGGCACTCGTATTTCGAGATGGCCTTGAGCCCGCGCAGCGTCGGGAGGATCTTCGCCGCGAATTCTTCATTCTCCAAGAATTCCGGGTTGACGCCGGTGAACTGGCCGACGGCGTCCAGCAGGCCGCGGTCGGATTCCGGAATGTATTCGTAGCCGATGCGGCCGGGCGCCGCGCACGCCGAGACGAACAGAGCGGCAATGGGGTTCGTCTTCGCGTCGAATCGACGGGCCACCTCGAACGCCAGCAAGGCGCCCATGCTGTGCCCGAAGAAAGCCACCTGTTCGTTAGATTCTCCCTGCGGAGACAGCATCTTCTCCAGCCGATCGGCCAGCTCGGGAATGCTGGAGGCCGAGCCAATGTCGTGGGCGCCTTTGCGGCCCGGATACTGCACCGCGATGCACTTGACGTCGCTGGAGAAGGTCTTGGCGAAAGGCACGTAGTACTGCGCCGATCCGCCGGCATGCGGGAAGATGTAAAGCTTCGGCGTGCTGACAGTCACGCGGAAACAATACCGTCGCTGTCGGCACTGCCTTCGCCACTTCCGATGCGCTAACCGCCGTCGTCGTTTCCGCCCAGCAGGTGCTCGGGGTGGTGGAAGGTGTTGGTACGGGGTTGGCCGCGGTCAAGCTGCGGTGGCGGGATCCACTCGGTGCGGTTGTCGCGGTGTTTTCGGGTGGTCCAGCCGCCGGCTTTGATCAGGCGGTGGTGCGGACCGCAGGCAAAAGTCAGGCCGTTGATGTCGGTGGTGCGGCAGGTGGCGTAATCGGTGACATGATGCACGTCACACAGATAGCCGGGCACATCGCAGCCCGGGTGCGAGCAACCGCGATCGTGGGCGTAGAGCACGAGGCGTTGGCCGGGCGAGGCCAGCCGTTTGGTGTGAAACAAGCCGATCGCGCGGCCGTGGTCGAAGATCGCCAGGTAATGGTGAGCGTGGCGGGCCATGGCGATTACGTCGCGCATGGGCAACACGGTGCCGCCGCCGGTCACCGCGGTCCCGGCGCCGGCTTCAAGCTCGCCCAAGGTGGTGGACACGATGATGCTGGCCGGGAGCCCGTTGTGCTGACCCAACTCTCCGGAGGCCAGCACCGCGCGGGCCGCGGTGTGCAACCCGTCGTGGTTTCGCTGGACAGGTGTGCGGGTGTCGCGGTCGATCGCGTCTTGCGACGGTGCCCCGTCGAGCACCGGGTCGGGGTCGTAGGGGTTGGCCACGCCCGGGGCGGCCAGTTTGGCCAGCACCGCTTCCAGGGCGGCGCGTGCGGCCGGGGTCAGCCAGCCGCGCAGCGCGCTCATCCCGTCACGATCCTGGGGGCCCAAACTCAGGCCGCGGCGCCGCGCGCGGTCTTCGTCGGTGAAGTCACCGTCGGGGTTGAGCACCTCAGCCAGCTTGGCGGCCAGCTTGGCCAGCAGCTCGGGCCGATACTGGGTGGCGTAGCCGGCCAACTGGGCTTCGGCGTGCTCGCGGGTCGGCGCGTCGACCCAGCACGGCAACTGGTGCAGGAACCCGCGGATGATCCGCACATGACCCTCACCCAGGGCGCCGTCGCGTTGGGCGGCCGCGGTCGCGGCCAACCGCGCCGGCAACGGTTGGCCGCTCAACGCTTGACGCTCCCCCAGATCGGCGGCGTCGTCGATGCGCCGGTGAGCTTCGGCGCGAGTGATGCCCAACCGGTCGGCCAACACCTGCGACAGCGTGCCGCCGATCTCGGCGGCGCTGGCCTGCCGGCGCACCCCGTTGATCAACGCATGCCGCACCACCGGCAGCCGGCAACAATCACGTTCCAGGCGCTCCAACAACCCCAACCGCTCCGGGGTGGTCAACACCTGCAGCGACAACTCCGCCAGACCCGAGACCGCCTCACCCAACGCGTCGAACGCCGCGAGAATCTCCTCCCGACTGCTCACTGTGGCCATACCCGAATGCTATCGACCACCACCGACAAGTCGCCCCGCGCGAAACCACTGTGACACAGATGGTTTGGGCCACCCTTGCGCCGCGCCAGCTTCTGCGGGCCGAACCGCGGCGATCAGTCTGTCGCCGCCTCCAGGATCTGCTGGGCCGCCAGCGCTGGTGTCAGATCGCCGGCCAGCACCTGACGTTCCACTTCGGCGCGGATCTTGCGCACCGCGGGGTTGGACAGCACCCGATTGAGCACCGTGTCGCGGACCAGCTGCCAGGTCCAGTCGACCTGCTGCGCGCGGCGGCGCGCCTCGAATTCCCCGGCTTCAGTGAGGACCTGACGGTGCCGCTCCACGGTCTCCCACAATTCGGTCAAACCCCTGCCCTCCAACGCACTCGTGGTGAGAACCGGTGGGCGCCAAAGAGTGTCACGTGGGTGAATCAGGCGGATCGCCGACGAGAGCTCGCGGGCAGCTGAGCGGGCCTCCGCAAGGTGGTTGCCGTCGGCTTTGTTGACCACCGCGATGTCGGCCAACTCCAGTACGCCTTTTTTGATGCCCTGCAACTGATCACCGGTGCGAGCCAGCGTCAGGAAGACGAAGGTGTCCACCATGTTGGCCACCGCCACCTCGGACTGGCCGACGCCGACAGTCTCGACCAAAATCACGTCGAACCCGGCCGCCTCCAGCAACACGATGGTTTCCCGGGTCGCCTTGGCCACCCCACCGAGCGTGCCAGACGTCGGCGAAGGGCGGATGTAGGCGTCCGGATGCGTTGCCAGCCGCGGCATCCTGGTCTTGTCACCAAGGATCGAGCCTCCGGTCCGGGTCGACGACGGGTCCACCGCGAGCACCGCAACCCGATGTCCCCCCTCGATCAGATACATGCCGAGCGCCTCGATCGCCGTAGACTTGCCCACTCCCGGCACCCCGGTGATGCCGATGTGGTGAGCAGTGCCGGCGTGCGGCGTCAACTCCAACAGCAGTCGTTGCGCCTGCTCTTGGTGATCGGGCCGGGTGGACTCCACCAAGGTGATGGCCCGCGGCAGCGCAGCGCGGTCACCGCGGCATACCGCCGCCGCCAGGTCTTCGACGGTGTCCTGAGCGTCAGGTGCCATTTACGTGAAGTCGTAACCCAACCGCTCGGCAAGCTTGTGCAGCAGGCCGATTGCGGCGTCGGCGATCACCGTTCCCGGCGGGAAGATGGCGGAGGCCCCGGCGGCGTACAGCGCGTCGAAATCGCCGGGCGGGATGACGCCGCCGACGACGATCATGATGTCGGTGCGGCCCACTTCGGCCAGCGCGTCGCGCAGCGCGGGCACCAGCGTCAGATGGCCGGCGGCCAGTGACGACACCCCAATCACATGCACGTCGTTGTCGGCGGCCTGCCGTGCGACCTCGTCCGGGGTGGAGAACAACGACCCGACGTCGACGTCGAACCCGATGTCGGCGAACGCTGTCGCGATGACCTTCTGGCCGCGGTCGTGACCGTCCTGGCCCATTTTGGCCACCAGGATCCTGGGGCGCCGACCGTCGGCCTCGGCGAACTTTTCGATCAAATCGGTGGCGTTGGCGATGTTGGTGGCCTTTCCGGCTTCGTCACGGTAAACCCCGGCGATGGTGCGGATCTCGGCTTGATGGCGCCCGTACACCTTCTCCAGCGCGTCGGAGATCTCCCCCACCGTGGCCTTGGCGCGGGCGGCGTCGATGGCCAGCGCAAGCAGGTTGTTGCCCAGCCCGTCGGCGCCGGTCCGGCCGTGAGCGCCCGCAGCGCGGCTCAGTTCGCCCAGCGCCGCCTCGACGGCCACCGGGTCTCGATCTGCGCGCAGCTCTTGCAGTTTCGCCAGTTGCTCGCTGCGGACGCGGCTGTTCTCAACCTTCAGCACCTCGATCTCGTGGTCCTCGTCAACTCGATATTTGTTGACGCCGATCACCGGCTGGCGTCCGGAGTCGATGCGGGCCTGCGTGCGTGCGGCGGCCTCTTCGATGCGCAGCTTGGGAATGCCGTCGTCGATGGCCTGCGCCATGCCGCCGTGCTCGGCCACCTCGGCGATATGAGCACGAGCGCGGGCGGCCAGCTGGTGGGTCAGCCACTCCACGTAATACGAACCGGCCCATGGATCGATCGGCTTGGTGGTGCCGGATTCCTGCTGCAGCAGCAATTGGGTGTTGCGGGCGATACGGGCAGAAAAGTCGGTGGGCAACGCCAGCGCCTCGTCCAGCGCGTTGGTGTGCAGCGACTGAGTATGCCCCTGCGTGGCGGCCATCGCCTCGATGCAGGTGCGGGCGACGTTGTTGAAGGCGTCCTGGGCGGTCAGCGACCAGCCCGAAGTCTGCGAATGCGTGCGCAGCGACAGCGATTTCGCGTTCTTCGGCTCGAACTGCGCAACCAGCTCACTCCACAGCAGCCGGCCCGCGCGCAGCTTGGCGACTTCCATGAAGAAGTTCATCCCGATGCCCCAGAAGAACGACAGCCGGGGCGCGAACTTGTCGATGCTTAAATCCGCGTCCAGACCCGCTTTGATGTAGTCAACGCCGTCGGCTAGCGTGTACGCCAGCTCCAGATCTGCTGTGGCGCCGGCCTCTTGGATGTGATAGCCGGAGATCGAGATCGAATTGAACTTCGGCATCTTGGCGCTGGTGTAGCCGAAAATATCGGAGATGATCCGCATCGACGGCTTGGGCGGATAGATGTAGGTGTTGCGCACCATGAACTCTTTAAGGATGTCGTTCTGGATGGTGCCGGACAACTTCTCCGGGGGCACACCCTGCTCCTCGGCGGCCACTACGAACAGCGCGAGGATCGGCAGCACCGCCCCGTTCATCGTCATCGACACGCTCACCGCGGACAGGTCGATACCGTCGAACAGCTGCCGCATGTCGAGGATGGAATCAATTGCCACGCCGGCCATTCCGACGTCACCCTGCACCCGCGGATGATCTGAGTCGTAGCCGCGGTGGGTGGCGAGGTCGAACGCCACCGACAGTCCTTTCTGACCGGCGGCCAGGTTGCGGCGGTAGAACGCGTTGGAGTCCGCGGCAGTGGAGAACCCGGCGTACTGCCGGATGGTCCACGGCTGGTTGACATACATCGTCGGGTAGGGGCCGCGCACATAGGGCGGTTCACCGGGGAAGCTGTCGAGCGGATACCCTTCGGCGACCGCGGCGGCGCGGTCGGCGCCGATGTACACCGGTTTGACGGTGATGCCTTCCGGCGTCTGCCATTGCAAGTGCTCGGGCGAATACCCGTGCGCCGACGCCGCGGCGGCGACGTGCTTCTCCACCGCCGCCGGCGTCGGCGGCTGGACCGTGCGCTCACTGTGCAGCGGGACGTCGGCGAAGCTCCCGATAGCCGACTGGATTGCGGAGTGCGGGTCGGAAGCCGGTTGGCCGGCAACGTCTTGCAGAGTCATCGCTGCTAGGCTCCCAACCTGCTGAGCAGATGCGACAGCGCTTGTACAGCGTTGATCTTGGCGGTCAGAAACTCGTCGGGCAACTGCGCCCGGCCGTCGACGTCACCGAGAGCCTTGCGCGGCCCGGCGAGGTAAACCCGCCGCACTCCGGCGCTGCGCGCCTCCTGCACGACCCCGACAGCTTCGTCGCCGTAGCGCCGGTCCGTGCCGCAGATCACCGCGACGTCCGGTGCGCCGGCCGCGGCGACCGCCTGCGCGACCCCGCCGGCGTCAACCGGTCCCGGGTTGATCGCCTCAATCCCACCCGAGGTCAGCAGGTTCGCTGCGAACGTCGCGCGAATGTTGTGTTCGGCCAACGGACCCAACGGCAGCAACAACACAGTGGGCCGTTTGCCGGTCCGCACCAGGAAAGCATCGGAGCGGTCCCGCAGCGCCTCGAACTGTGCTGCGTAGCGTTGCACCGTCTCAGAGCAATCATGTTCCGGCAGCGGTGGTTCGGTGATGTTCGGGAATTCGCTGACGCCGGTGATCGCGGTGCGGCGGTGCGCGATGTCATCGGCTCGCCGAGCCGACACCTCGGCGATCTGATCGCGCACGTAGTCGCGCGCCGCTTGGAACCCTTCGCGCTCTTCGATGGCCTGGAAATGCTGCCACGCCTCCTGCGCCAACTGCTCGGTCAGATCTTCGACGAACCATGATCCGCCGGCCGGATCCAGCACCCTGCCGATATGTGACTCCTCCAGGAGCAGCAGTTGGATGTTGCGGGCGATTCGCCGCGAGAAACTGGTCGCGGTGCCCGGGTAACCGTCGGGGATCGCCGCGTCGAACGGCAACACCAGCACCGTATCGGCACCACCGACACCGGCGCCGAACGCAGCCAGCGTGCTGCGCAGCATGTTCACCCAAGGGTCGCGCTGAGTCATCATCGGCAGCGACGTCTCCGCATGCAACACGGCTGCGCCGCTGCCGGGCTCGCCGGCCACCTCGGCGACCCGCGCCCACAGCCGACGGGCCGCGCGCATCTTGGCGATCGTCAGGAACTGGTCGTCACCGGCGGCGATCCGAAACGAGATCAGCCGCAACGCGTCTGCGATCGCGAAGTCGGCCTCGGTCAGCGCCCGCACATACTCGACGCCGGCTGCCACGCTGCCGGCAAGCTCCCACGCCGCATTCGCGCCGAGGTTGTGGAACGCGGGTCCGTCGACGGTGATCGCGCGTACGCCGCGGCCTTCGACCGCCCGGGCCGCCACGGCCAGCACTTCCTTGATCGGCGGGGCGCCGCGACCGCTCAGCGGCGCGGTCAGCGGATCGGCGCCCAGGTCGATCGATAAGCTCGCCCGCCGGTCCTGGTCCAGCTCAGCGATCAGTGCCAGCATGCTGTAGGCCGTCACGGCATAGTCGGTCCCGGCGTCGAGGATGATCGGCGCCAGGTCCAGGTACACACCGGCAAGCAACCGGTCGAGTTGAGCCGGCGCGACTCCGGTGTCGCCGACGCGCAGCACCAGCGCACTGACGCCGTCGTTGAGCGCAGCCAGCACATCCGCGTTAGCCTCGGCCCCGTCCTGGCCGTCGCGCTCGTTGAGCGGAAAAGTGTCGGCGACCTTCCAGCCAACGTTGACGTCGCGCAGCGCGTCGGCACCGCGCACGAACGGCCAGTCACCGGGCAGCGGCGGCTCGGGCCGCTCGTCAAGCTCGGTGTAGAGCGGGCGGATCGGGAAACCCTCGTAAGTCGGGGTATCCAGTAGACGTTCCGGTTCGTCGCCGAGGTCTGACGCCCCGCGTCGTGAGCTTTTGGCCAGCACACCGGCGACCGCCGTGCGCCACCGCGCCTGAGCCTGCGCCATGTCAGCGGGAACATCGACTGGCACGGCAGCTCCTGTGTTCGCAGCGTCGCAAGCGGAGGTCTTCCTGACCAGGCTAATTGATCGCAATCGATGCTGATCACTCAAGTGTTGCCGGTGATCTGGCAGCGAATCGCGAAATGCCACACGCGGACAACGGAATGTTCACAGACGGCCATTAGCCTTGGGATCCGTGACGGGTTCTGCCAGCGGCAAAATCGCCGAAGCCGTGTGTGGTGTTGCTTCCGCCATTGCCGCGACCGCCCGGCAGCTGCCTCGCCGCCGCATGCTGCTGACCGCGGCCCTCCTCGCGGTTGCCGTCGCGTTGACGCTGCTGGTTCCACTTCCGACCGCCGTGCAGCTGCGGGATTGGGCAACGTCGGTGGGGCCATGGTTCCCGGCGGCCTTCCTGGTCGCCCACATCGCGGTCACCGTGCTGCCGTTCCCGCGGACCGCGTTCACCTTGGCCGCGGGGCTGCTGTTCGGGCCGTTGCTCGGGGTGCTGCTCGCCGTCGCCGCCAGCACCGTGAGCGCAGTGATTTCCGTGGTGTTGGTGCGGGTCGCCGGCTGGCAGCTCAGCAGCCTGGTCCGGCACCGGGCGGTCGACACGCTGGACGACCGGCTGCGGGAACGCGGCTGGCCGACAGTGCTGTCGCTGCGGTTGATTCCCGCCGTGCCGTTCTCGGTGCTCAATTATGCCGCGGGCGCGTCGGCGGTCCGATTATGGCCGTACACGCTGGCTACGCTGGCCGGCCTGGCCCCGGGCACCGCGGCGGTCGTGGTTCTGGGTGACGCGCTGACCGGTCACGTCGACCCACTGCTGCTGGTGGTGTCGCTGTGCACCGCCGCTGTCGGGGTGGGCGTGCTGACGTACGAGGTCAGGCAGCACCGCCGCACGAGGGTCGCGCAGTCCGAAGCCGACGAGGTTCGCGAGCCGGCGCGGCGCTCAGCGGATAAATCTCCGAGCCTCCGACACACGACAGTCACAACGCTCGCAAATGGCTAACCTACCCCACTACCCCTGCCCGCGATCGCGAAGCCGATTGCATGTCTCACTAGCGCGTTCAGGTCGACAAGCAAGATCAAGTTAGCTTAGCTAGCCGTCGTTTCTACCGTTATGGAATTCCGCTACGGGGTCCCATTCATCAGCGTGGCGTCGTGAACATTCGGGCGCCTTGGCGCCTTACGAGTCGGCCATCGCCAGCCGGAGGCTATGCGTCGATCGCGACGGATCCCCGAGGATGCGAAGGGTTCGACAATTTCGAGAAGGCTCTGAAGCAAGTAGTAGATGACCCTGCAACCATCCATATCCAGGGCACTTACCATCGCCAACCAGTTATCCTGAACTATAACCGGGAGTCTGGGCTGTGCGTTATCCAAGATCTAGATGGAACGCTCATATCGGGCTGGAAGCTTAACCCTGAGCAGGCTCAAAATGTAGTGACCAGAGGGTCACTGTGAACAGCGAGAGAGTAGTTGGAGATGTACTAAATGTCATCTGATGGTGGAGCGGTCGCAAGGAAATCGACCAAGTATAAGATGCTGATTTCCAGTTTCATCGACGGCCAGGTATCAGCTCAGGAATTCCAATCAACCTTCCTTAAGATGTCCAAGAATGACAACGACTTCAGTGTTGATCAAAACGAGTTCGATATTCTTCAGGAATTATTTGCCGATGTGGACGACTTCAGTGCGGATCCCGAATACCGTAAGTGGGTGCACACTCTTGACGTCGAAAAGCGTAAACTCATCCGCGCTTTCAATGACGAAGAATTACGAGATCGTGCCCATGAGGCCTACCGAAAACTTTACGAAACGTAATCGGCTGGCTGCTCTTCGGCCACGACGACGGCAAAAACACTAAATACAGAGTGCTGATTTCTAGTTTTGTCGACCGCCAAATATCAGGTCAAGAATTCCAATCAACCTACATTAAGATGTTCAAGAACGACAAAGACTTTAGTGTTGACGAACAAATACGTGCACGCCTTCGACGATGAAGAATTACGAGATCGTGCGCGTGAAGCATACCGAACACTTTACGAAACGTAATTAGCTGATTGCTCTCCGGCCACGATGTGGCAAAGTTTCGTTCGATCTGGATGCGGGCGGCTGCGCAGATCCGGTGCCTGGCGGCGTGTGCGAGCAGCGCCGGACCGCGCCGGAAACGAGTGAATTGACGACTCCCAAATTTTCACCACGCTGTTCGGTGCCGACGGTGCCGAGGTGGCAGCCGCGCTCACTCCCCATTCTCAGCCAGCTCGCGAGCCGCGTACTCGCTTTCCACCGCCGGGCCTGAGCCCGGCAACCGCTTGCCGGCAACCTCCGGCATGAAGAACAGCGTGACGATCCCGACGACGCCGGCAACGATGAGCATGTAGGCGGGCACCATGGCGTTGCCGGTGGCCGAGATCAGCGCCTGCGCGATGAGCGGGGTGGTGCCGCCGACTGCCGAGATCGAAACGTTGTAGGCGATGGCCAGCGCGCCGTAGCGCACCCCGGTCGGAAACAGCGCCGGCAGCGCCGACGGCGTCGTGCTGTCGAAGCAGAGTTCCATTAGCCCGATCAGCAGCACACCGATGAAGATCAGCGCGTGGCTGCCGCCCAAGCGGATGAGCAGGAAGGCCGGCACCGACGCCACGACGAGCAACCCCGACCCCGTCCACATGATCGGCTTGACGCCGATGCGATCGGACAGCCCGGCCACGAAGACCAGCAGCGCCATCAGAATCGCCAGCGTCACCGTAATCATCACCAGCCCCGCGGTGTGGCCCACGTGCACGACCACTTTGAGGTACGTCGGCAGATAACCGGTGAGCATGTAGTCGGCGGCCTGCGAGGTCATCACCAGCGCCGCGCAGATCAGCATCGGCCGCCGTTGCTCGACCACAGTGCGCTGAAAGAGATTCTGTTGGCGCTCGTCTGACGGATCCGCGTTTTCGCCGGCGTTCTTGTAGGCCGGCGATTCGTCGAGCCGCAGCCGCAGATACATCGCGACCACGCCGAACGGCGCGCTCAGCAGCAGCGGGATCCGCCAGCCCCAAGTCAGCATCTCGTGGCTCGGCAGCCAAGTCTGCAGAGCGGTGACCAGTAAGCCGGCGACCACGAAGCCGCTCAGGTTGCCCAGCGGCAAAAACCCGACCATCATGCCGCGTCTGCGGTCGGGGGCCTGCTCGACGACATAGGTCATCGCACCGACGTACTCGCCACCGGTCGACAGGCCCTGAAAGATCCTGGCGACGACGAGGAGGATCGGCGCCCAGATGCCGATGGTGTGGTAGCCGGGCAGCAAACCCGTCGACGTCGTGCCCACCGTCATCAACAAGATCGTGGTCATCAGCACCCGCTTGCGCCCGATCCGGTCGCCAAGCGGCCCGAAGATGAAACCGCCGATCGGACGAACCACGAACGCCGCAGCCAGCGTGCTGAAAGTCGCGATGAGGTGGACCGCGCTGACGCTGTTTCCGGGATAGAAGACCTGCGCGATCGTGGTGGCGATGTAGCCGTAGACCCCGAAGTCATACCACTCCATGAAGTTGCCGATCGCGGTGCCTTCGATGGACCGCCGCATGGTAGCTCGGTCGGTGACCCGGATCTGGTCGCGTCGCCATTTCTTGCGCGGGCTGCTTTGCGAGCCAATCAAGCGGCGTCCGCCAGTCATCGACGCAAAGTACCCGCTCGGTGGCTCGCCACGACATTGGGCAGCGCTGTTGTGTCGAAGGCCAGCGCAACCGTGAGCGGTATGTAAACTAAAGCCGTCTGCAAGATGAACAGAAACTTAACGAAAGGCTAACGCATACTTTCGACTGCAGGCTTCGTCCGGCGCGACGCGGTGGTGGCCTTGAACCGGAACCGCCAAACACTCGTCCAACAAGTGGTGATCGCACTCAGCCATGAAGGAGGCAACGCATGGACCTCGACCGGATCACTCACCCATTGCGCCTGGCCAGAGGCTCCCACCAGGCTGGTTCGGGAAAAGGTTGCGCGATGAATGCCATCTCCTACATCACCGGCGACGCGGAGATCACCGACTACCCCGAATGCTGCGCGCGGCCGCTGGCCACCATCGTGCAGTGGTGCAACGACCAGTTGGCAGGCGCCGACGGCTACCTGTCCCCGGAGGACAGCGTGCTCGCGCTGGATCTCGGATGGCAGACCGTGCGAACCGCAGAGGTCGGTAGCGCCGTCGTCCACGCGTGGGTCGCCGAACTGTTGACCAGCCCCGGCTGGGGACTGATCTGGAACGCAAACAACGCCGGGGCGAAGACGATCTCCGACATCGCCGACCTGCACCGGAGCGCGGCCACCGGCGACATGCCGCCGGTGTCGGCGTGGTACGCCGCGGACTGCGCCGGGCAGGCCGCGGTTCGGGCGCTGTCCCGGTCATCAGAACGCAGCGGGCGGTGTGCCGTGCGGGCGGCATACCAATCGATAGCCTTGGTGGGCGCGGCCACGTCGGCGAAGATGGACGCCGTTACCGGCAACGCGCTGCGCTCCCACGAACTGGCTCCCGGCGGACTCTCCGCTACCCGCGCGGTGCAGCTGACACGCCACGCCATCGCCTCGTGGCGCATGTTGGCCGGCTTGGAAAGCTGCGGCGACGCCAACCCGGTGCTGGCCGACAGCGACGTGTCACCCGCCGACGTGTTCGCCTAGGCGGTGCGGGGCGGGCCTTTCACCGTCAACGCCGTAAACGTCGCCAGGAAAGTCGCCGCCGGGATGATGTTGACGACCCGGTCGCGCACGCGGATGTGCGCGCCCACTGCCAGCACGAAGTACAAGGTGAGCAGCGCCGTAGTCAACCGCGCCAGCGCGGGAAACCGGTAGACCGAAGCCAGGCCGACCGCGGCCGCCGCCTTGACCACCGGGAAGACCCAGCGAATGTCCTTGGGAACCTCCACCTCGTCCAGAATCTTGGCGAGGTAGGGCACCGGGATTGCGCACGCGACGGCGTCACCGGCGTGGAAGGCCGCCAGCGCCGCATAGGTTTTCCGGGAGTCCAAGACGCTCATCGCGACATCCTATGAAGTCAGCTCTGACGGCGGCGGAAGTGCCCCCTCGACCGGCCTGCGGGCGTCGGCTTCGGCTTTAGCCACCGCCTGCACGATCGCCGGGTCGGTTTCGGTGGAGAACCAGCCGGCCATGTCGTCACCGTCGTCTTCGGTCTTGGACGGCTGGTCTTCGACCGGCGGCGGCTGATACCGGAACACCCCGTCCTCCCCCGGCGCGCCGAGCAGTCGGGTGAACCCCTGCAACGCGGAGCTGAAGTCGCTGGGCACCACCCATACCTTGCTGGCCTCACCCTCGGCGATCTTCGGCAGCGTCAGCAGGTACTGGTAAGCCAGCAGCTCCGGGGTCGGGCGACCGGCCTTGATCGCAGCAAACGTCTTCTCGATCGCCTTGGCCTGCCCCTGCGCCTGCAGATACGCCGCGGCGCGCTCGCCCTGTGCACGCAGCATGCGGGACTGCCGGTCGCCCTCGGCGGACAGGATCGCCGCCTGCTTGGCGCCCTCGGCCTCCAGGATCCGCGCCTGCTTCTGCCCCTCGGCCTGTCTGATCGCCGCCTCCCGCTGCCCCTCGGCGGTCAAGATCATCGCCCGCTTCTCCCGGTCGGCCTTCATCTGTTTTTCCATCGACGCCTGAATAGAGGGCGGCGGGTCGATGCTGCGCAGCTCGACCCGGGCCACCCGAAGCCCCCAGTGACCGGTGGCTTCGTCGAGCACGCCGCGTAATTGGCCGTTGATCTGGTCCCGCGAGGTCAGCGTCTGTTCCAGCGTCATGCCGCCGACCACGTTCCGAAGTGTGGTGGTGGCCAGTTGCTCGACGCCGACGATGTAGTTGTTGATCTCATAGACCGCGGCCTTGGGGATGGTGACCTGAAAGTACACCACGGTGTCGATATTCAGCGTCAGGTTGTCCTCGGTGATCACCGGCTGCGGCGGGAAAGACACGACCCGCTCGCGTAGGTCCACCCGGGCGCGGATGCGGTCGATGAACGGGACCAGCAGGGTCAGCTGTCCGCTGACCGTGCGGCTGTAGCGGCCCAGCCGTTCGATCACCGCGGCCTCGGCCTGCGGAATCAACGCGACCGATTTGGCCACGATGATGAGGGTGAAGATCACCAGAGCTGCCAGTAACACCAAACCGGCTACCGCACCTTGCATCGAAATTCCTCCTTGTTCGCGGGTCAGACGTTCTTCCAGACCACCGCGGTGGCGCCGTCGATGTGCATGACGGTCACCGACTCCCCCGGTTCGTAGCTGTCGGCGTCGTGGAAGGGCCGCGCGGTCCACACCTGACCGTCCAGCTTCACCTGGCCCGCACCGTGCGCCACCCGGTCGAGGACCAGCGCGCTTTTGCCCTCCAGCGCCTCGATCCCGGTCCGCTGGCTGGTCGCCGGGGTCAGCCGTCGGCGCAGCGTGGGGCGAACGACCGCGATCAGCAGTACCGAGACCACCAGGAACACTGCGCCGTCGGCCCAGCTCGCCCACTCCAGCAGCCAACTGCTGGTGGCTGCGGCGAGCGCGCCGCCGCCCAACATCAGCAAAAACATGTCGCCGGTCAGCACCTCCGCGCCGGCGAGCCCGAACGCGATGATCAGCCAGACGACGGCCGCAGGCATGCCGCCAGAATATCGCTTGAACGGCCCGCGCCGTGGCGAACAACTACACTGCGCAGTCATGTGGTGCCCTAGCGCAACGCTCTCGGTTTGGGGGAACGCCTGGCTTGCCGGCCAGGCCGCGCCCGATGACGTGCTGGACGCCTTATCTTGTTGGGCGGCAAAGCAAACAGTGGCCGCCTATGACGCTGTCGCCGCAGGCCACACCGGTTTGCCGTGGCCGGACATCGACGACGCCGGTCCGATGTCTTTGCTGCAGACGCTGCGCACCGCCGGCGGTCGGCCGCCGGTAGCGGCCACGGCGATCCAGGCGCTGTTGCCGGTGCCCGGTGACGTCCGCGGTCTGCCGGCGGGTACGCAGTTCGAGCGCGACGCCTTGACCGCCGGGGAAGCGATGATCATCAGCCACCCCGACGATCCGGCGAAAACGGTCGGGCTGGTCCCAGAGGTCACCGACACCGAGAGGGAGGACTTCGGCCTGCCTGAGTTCGATGCGCTGTCCTGGACGGTGTACTCACTGCCCGAGGCGCCGGTTTTCGATCAGCCTGAACTGGGTGAGGCGGAATACGCCCTGCGGTGCGCGGTGCGCTCGGCCGCCGACGCGTTAGACAGCGTCGGACTGGGCTCCGCCGGTGTCGACGTCGAAGACCCACGCGGGCTTGTCGAGCAGCTGCTGGAATTGACGGGACGGCATCGGATTCCCGACCACGCGCCCTCGCGCGCCGTGCGGGTACTGCAGACCGCCGCGCACATCGACGCGATCATCACCGTCAGCGCGGGGCTGAGTCGCATTGGGACGCAGTCCTTGCTGCAAGCTCAGATCGCCACCCACACGCTGCGCCCGCTGGCAGTGGTGGTGCGCGACGCCCGGATCGCCGCGACTACGGCGATTCTGCACTCAGCCTGGCGGGACTGACCGCCGGCCGTCACTGTTCTCGCGCAACGCAATGCGGTGGCCGGCAGGGCTCGCCGTTGACGGCCGCCGCGCAACCGGGCACCACGCCGGGCCCGGCCACCCGGGCCGGCGCGCCGCCGTCACGCAGCTCGTCGATCAGCCCACGAGCCAGCCGGGCGAACCGCCGATCAGCGTTGGGGGTGCCGGCCCGCGCGAACGCCACGCCCGCGGCGTCGGCCTGCAGCCGCAACTCGTGATCGAGGTCCCAGATCACCTCGATGTGGTCAGCGACGAACCCGATTGGGCAGACGATGACCGCCGCCGTGCCGGCGTCGGTCAGTGCCGTGAGATGGTCGCCGACATCTGGTTGGAGCCAAGGGATTTGCGGCGGTCCTGAGCGCGACTGCCAGACCACGTCGTACTCGCGGTAACCGGCGACCGCCGCGACCAGGCTTGCCGCGTAACCGACTTGGCGACTGTAAAGCCGGGGCCCGCAGCGCTCGTCGGCGCCGACCGGAACCGAATGCGCGGTGAAAACCAGCCGGGCCGCGGTGCGCAACTCAACGGGCAGGGTATCGGCGGCGGCGGCGACGGCCTCGGCGAACAACTCGACGAACAGCGGATGATCGAAGTACGGCCGCAGCTTGACCAGCTCGGGCGCCCCCTCGCCAGCCGCACGGCGGGCCCGGGCGATGTCCTCCACGTATTGCGTGCAACCCGAGTATCCGCTCCATGCCGAGGTCACGAACACCGCAGCGCGCTTAATCTCGTTGTCGCGCATGGCTTTAACGGTGTCCTCCAGGTACGGCTCCCAGTTGCGGTTGCCGAAGTACACCGGCAGGTCCAGCTCCGCTTGCAGCTGCGTCAGTAGAGCCCGGTTGATTCCGTTGATCGGCGATACTCCACCGAAATGCAGATAGTGCTCGGCGACCTCGTCGAGCCGCTCCGCTGGCACATCACGTCCGCGGGTCACGTTCTCCAAAAATGGCCGCACCTGCTCGGGTCCCTCTGGCCCGCCGAAGGACAGCAGCAGGACGGCGTCAAAAAGCACTGTATTGCATCGTCTTCACAGCAGTTGGGTGCTGGCGCCGCCGTCGGCGTAGACGACGGTCCCGGTCGTCGCCGGCAGCCATTCGGAAAGCAGCGCGCACACCGTCTTGGCGACCGGGGTAGCGTCCTTCATGTTCCAACCGATCGGCGCGCGCTGATCCCAGCCCTCCTCGAGCAACGCTATTTGAGCGCCGGCCTCGTCGCCGAGCGCCCCGCCGACGATCGCGCTCATAGCCAGGGTGCGAATGGGCCCTGCCGCAACGAGATTAGACCGCACACCGAAGTGGCCGGCTTCACGCGCCACGAACCGGTTCACCGACTCCAAGGCACTTTTGGCGACGGTCATCCAGTTGTAGGCCGGCATCGCCCGGCTCGGGTCGAAGTCCATGCCGACGATGGAACCGCCGGAATTCATGATCGGCAGCACGGCTTTGGCCAGGGACGCGTACGAGTACGCCGAGATGTGGATGCCCTTGGCGACGTCGTCGAAGGGCGCGTCGAAGAACGGGTTGACGCCCATGCCGGTTTGCGGCATGAAGCCGATCGAGTGCACCACGCCGTCGATCTTGTTGCCGTCACCGATGACTTCGGTGATCCGCTCGGCCAGTGTCTTCAGGTGTTCGTCGTTCTGCACGTCCAGTTCGAGCAGCGGCGCCTTCTCCGGGAGCCGGTCGGCGATGCGCTGGATCAGCCGCAGCCGGTCGAACCCGGTCAGCACCAGCGCAGCGCCCTGCTCCTGGGCCACCCGCGCGATGTGAAACGCGATCGACGAGTCGGTGATGATGCCGGTGACCAGGATTCGTTTGCCTTCGAGCAGCCCTGCCATATCCATCCTTGAGTCGATGTGAAAGCCGTGATGTCGCAGTCGGGTTCAGTGCCCCATGCCCATGCCGCCGTCGACGGGGATCACCGCACCAGAGATGTAACTGGCATCCTCGGACGCCAGGAAGCTGACCACCCCGGCAACCTCGGCGGCGGTGCCGACCCGCTTCGCCGGAATGAACTCCAGTGCCCCTTTTTGAATCCGCTCATCCAGCGCGCGGGTCATGTCGGTGTCGATGTAGCCCGGTGCCACCACATTCGCGGTCACCCCGGCCTTGGACAGCTCCCGCGCGATCGAGCGGGCCATGCCGATCACACCGGCCTTGGAGGCTGCGTAGTTGGCCTGGTTGCCGATGCCCCAGGTGCCGGAGACCGAACCTATGAAGATCATCCGGCCGAACCGCTTTCGCTGCATGCTGCGCGATGCCCGCTGAGCCACCCGGAACGACCCGGTGAGGTTGGCGTCGATGACCCTCTCGAACTTCTCCTCGGTCATGCGCATGAGAAACGCGTCCGCGGCCAGGCCGGCGTTGGCGACCAGTACCTCGACCGGACCCTGGTGCTCCTCCACCTCTTTGAAGGCGCGATCGACGGCGTCGTTGTCGGTGACGTCACATTCGACGCCGAACAGCCCCTCGGGCGCCCCTGATCCGCGGTGTGTGACGGCCACTTTGTGGCCGTCGGCGGCCAGCCGCTGTGCGATCGCCAGACCGATTCCCCGATTACCTCCGGTCACCAGTACCGACCGGCAAACGAACGCCGGTTTGGCGGGCTGAGACTGTCCAGCGGTGTCGATGGCTAGTTCAGTCACCCCGCCAACCTATCGTCTCGGCACTTCGCGCCTTCGATCCGGTCGCCTCCCCTGCTCCCCCGCGCGAGCGTAACGTCAGCGCGAATTCGCAGGCTTGAATTCAGGCGGCTCGGCTTTGCCGTGGCGTTACGCTCGCGGTCAGAAGTCAGGTCGGCAGTCTCCGGTTGAGCAGCAGCGCTGCGAAGGCGGCTGCCGCCAGGACCAGCGCACCCAGTCGCAGCCAGCCGACGCTCGCGTCGCCACGGATGGTCTCGTAGCCGATCTGCTGCTGCAGGGAGGCGTAGACGTCTTTCAGCTCTTGCAGGTTCGACGCGTTGTAGGCGTTGCCGCCGGACAATTCGGCGACCTTCTTCATGGTGGTGTCGTCGACGGGGACCGGCTGGCGCTGGCCGTTGATCTCGACGAAGCCGTACGGCGTGCCGAACGAGATCGTCGAGATCGGCACGCCCTGGTCCTTGGCGGTCCGCGCCGCGGTGAAGGCACCCTTCGGGTTGTCCGGGTTTGTCGGCACCGTCTCTTTGCCGTCGGAGAACAACACGACGCGCGCCGGCGGCGGAGCGTCGCCACCGCCGATCACCGCGCCGACCGTCGCAATCGCCTGCAGCGCGGTGAAGATGCCCTCGCCGGTCGCGGTGCGGTCGGCCAGCTGCAGTTTGCTGATGGCGGCCTTGGTGGACTCGCGATTTGTTGTCGGCGACACCAACACGGTCGCTGTCCCGGCGTAGGCGATCAATCCGAGGTTGATTCCCGCGGTCAGCTCGTCGGCGAACTGTTTGGCGGCTTCCTGCGCGGCGGCCAGCCGGTTTGGTTCGACGTCGGTGGCCCGCATCGACTGCGACACGTCGATCACCAGCATCACCACTGCGCGGTTACGCGGAATCCGCACATCGTGGGTCGGCCCGGCCATGGCGATGGTGAACAGCAGCAGCGACAGCACCAGCAGAATCGCCGACAGGTGCCGCCACCGGCTCGGCCGTTTCGGCGCGACGGTCTCGAGCAGCTCCATGTTGGCGAACCGCAACATCCGCCGGTGCCGGGCCAGCTGCATGACGACGTAAAGTGCGGCGACGCCGAGCACGACCAACAGGAAGAGAAAGAACCACGCATGGGCGAAGCCGGACAGTGTCATCGGCCCGAGCAGCGGCAGCGTCATATAACGCTCGCCCTCAATGCGGGCGTCACTGGCGACCCGCCAGCGTCCCGCGTCGGCGATGCTCGACGAAACGGACGATGTCGGCGAGCCAGTCGCGGTCGGTGCGCAACGCCAACAGCGGTGCGCCACAACTGCGGACCGTGCGGGCCACCTCCGCGCGGTGCGCTGCCGCCGCCCTGGCGAAGTCGTTGCGCAGCTGCGCGTCGACGGTGAACTCGCGCGTCGCCCCCGTCTCGGCGTCCTGCAGGACGACGTCGCCGACCTCAGGCAGTTCCACATCGCGCGGATCCAGAATCTCGACGGCCAGCACCTCGTGGCGGGCCGCGATCGCACGCAGCGGCCGCACCCAGTTGATCGGGCCGAGGAAGTCGCTGATGATCACCGCCATGCCGCGACGGCGTTCCGGCCGGCGCAGCGCGTCGATGGCCACCGCCAGATCGCCGCGGACACCGGTCGGCGCTTTGGGTGTGGTCGCAATCGAGCGCAGCAGCGTCTGCTCGTGCTGTCGCCCGGAGCGGGCCGGCACGCGGGTCGTCGTCGCGCCGGTGGCGATCAAGGCGCCGAGCCGGTTGCCGCCGCCGCTGTTGAGGTAGGTGATGGCCGCCGCGGCCGCCACCGCCAGGTCCCGCTTCTCGCAGACCGCGGTGCCGAAGTCCAGGCTGGCCGACAAGTCGACCACCAGCCAGGTCTCCAGTTCGCGATCGGCGATCATCTGGCGGACGTGCGGGTGGGTGGTGCGTGCGGTGACCGCCCAGTCCATCCGGCGCACATCGTCACCGGGCTGGTACTCGCGCGACTCTCCCGGTTCCGAACCCGGCCCCGGAATCAGCCCCAGATGGTCGCCATGCAGGACACCGTCGAGTTTGCGCTTGACAGTCAACTCCAGCGTGCGCAGCGCCGCCGTCAGTTTCGGGTCATCGATGTTGCCGCGCTGCATCGACGGCGGATGGACGACCGCCCGCGCTTTGGGCCCGGTCACCGACCGCTGGCCGCAGCCGCTGTCTGCATCACCGGAGGTACCGAATGTCCTTGCTGCGGAACGGCATTCACTTGCGGGAGCGCAACCGTCTGCAAGATGCGGTTGATGACGATCTCCGACGAGATCTCGTCGGCAAGCGCGTCGTAGGTGAGCACCAGGCGGTGGCGCAGCACGTCGGGAATCACTTCGACGACATCCTGCGGGATCACGTAGTCGCGGCCCCGAACCAGCGCCAGGGCCCGCGAGGCGGCGATGATGCCGAGCGAGGCACGCGGCGAGGCGCCGAACGAGATCCAACTCTTGACGTCGTTGAGCCCGATTTGTTCGGGGTGACGGGTGGCGGTCACGACTCGGACCACGTAGTCGACCAGCGCGTGGTGGACGAAGTTGTTGGCCGCGACCTCCTGCAGCCGCGCCAGATCGCCGGTGTTGAGGATCTGCTTGGGTTGCGGCGGGGTTACACCCATCCGGTAGATGATCTCGCGCTCCTCCTCCGGCGAGGGGTAACCGACATTGATCTTGAACAGGAAGCGGTCCCGCTGCGCTTCGGGCAGCGGGTAAACGCCTTCGTGCTCGATCGGGTTCTGCGTCGCCATCACCAGGAACGGGTTGGGCAGCGGGAATCTCTTACCACCGATTGACACCTGGCGCTCCTGCATGACCTCGAGCAACGCCGACTGAACCTTGGCCGGCGCCCGGTTGATCTCGTCGGCCAGCAGGAAGTTGACGACGACCGGACCCAACTCGGTGTCGAACTCCTCTTTGCCCTGCCGATAGATGCGGGTACCGATGATGTCGGTGGGTACCAGGTCCGGGGTGAACTGGATGCGCGCGAAAGACCCGCCGACCACTTTCGCAAAAGTCTCCACGGCGAGCGTCTTGGCCACCCCGGGCACACCTTCAAGCAGCACGTGGCCTTTGGACAGCAGACCGACCAGCATCCGCTCGACGAGCTGGTCTTGTCCAACGATGATCCGCTTGACCTCGAAGATGGCGCGCTCGAGGGTGTGCACCTCGGCAGCCAGGCCATTACCGCCGCCAGTCGGAGCCGCATGCGCCGGCGTCGTCGGGGGTGATCCCGCGCCGGAGTAACCGCTGGCGCCCGCGGGCAGCCCACCTGGTGATGTCATTGACGACCCTCCACAGCTCTATCTGACACGACTGCCGGCAGTGCAAATTCGCGTGGGCAGCGACGTGCCCGGGTTCAACTATTCCAGGCCGGTCGGAATCCGTCGACGTCACGGGTCGGCTACCGGCGCAGGGCGGTGTCCCGTGGCAGTGTCGCCGGGCTTTCAGTACTCGATGATCCGGGTCAGGTTCGGCGTCATCCCGCCGGTTCGAACCGGGCTGATCGTGACCTTGCCGGCGCTGCCCGACGCCTCCAACATCCGGCCGTTACCCAGATAGATGGTGACATGCTGGCTGCCGCCGGGGCCGTAGAAGATCAGGTCGCCCCGCTTGGCCTGCGAGGGCGGAATGTGCCGGCCGGCGTTGTACTGATCGCCGGAGAACCGCGGCAGCAGCACGCCGACCCCGGCGAACGAGTACCGGACCAGCCCGGAGCAGTCGAAGCCGATGGTGCCGTCACCGGAGCCGACGCCGTTGCCCGGGCCGGTCGTGGTGCCGCCGCCCCAGGAATACGGCACGCCCATCTGCGAAGAGGCGCGACGGATCACGTACTCGACGGCCTGGCGCCCATAGACCCGCGGGACAGCACCCGGGGCGGTGCTGTTGCCACCGACGTTGAATCCGAGTCCGCCGAGGAATTGCCGTCCCAGGTCCAGCGTGCTCTGGGTGGCCTGAGCGGTCGTGTTCAACGACGCGTTGGCGACCGCGACCGGGTCCCCCGGCGCGCCGGCGCTGGGCCCGACGGGCAGGGTCGGATCCCAGGCGCTGTCGTCGGCCGCGGCGGGACCGGCCAGCCCGAGCAGCAGGCCGGCGACCGCCATCAGCACGCGCAGCCGCCGCGAGGCGATCGCAACCGCGGCTGAAAGCCGGGCGAAGCGGGTCGCCTCCGTGTGCCCGCGGGAGAATCTGCGGCCGGACATCAGTACTCGATGTAACGGACGACGTAGGGCGTCATCCCGCCGGTGCGGACCGGGGCCACCCTGACCTTCAGCCCCACGTCGGGCGCCTCGAGCATCTGACCCTGGCCGAGGTAGAGCGTCACGTGCTGGCTGCCGCCGGGGCCGTAGAAGATGACGTCGCCGCGGCGCGCCTGCGACGCCGGGATCTTGCGGCCGAGGTTGTACTGCGAACCCGAGTAGTGCGGCAATTTGATGCCCACCCCGGCGAACGAGTACAGGATCAGACCCGAACAGTCGAACCCGGTAATGCCGGAACCGGAGTCGATGCCCCGGCTGGGTCCCGCGGCGTTGCCACCGCCCCACGAGTAGGGCACGCCGATCTGCGACATCCCGCGCCGGATGACGTATTCAGAGGCCTGCCGGCCGTACACCCGCGGAATGCGGCCGTTGGTGAAGCCGTTGTCGTCGGGTTTGAGGATGCCGACGCTCTGCAGGAACTTCTTACCCATCTGGGAGGTGACCTGCGACGACGTCGCAGTGATGCCCAGCACCTGATTGATGACGGCGACCGGGTCGCCGGGGACGTTGGCGCTGGGCACCTGCGGCAAGGTGGGATCCCATTCGCCGTCCCACTGACCGCTGACATGTTGGGGCGCCGCGGCCGGTCCCGGTGCGCCCGGATCCCAGCGGTCACCGGAGGCGGGCGCCGTGTGCAGCGACCAGGTGCGCGTCGCGTCGAGTTTGGCCTGAGCCGCGTCGCGCTGCGTGACCAGCCGGTCGACATCGGCCTGTTGTGCGGTGAAGGTGCGCTTGGCCGTGGTGAGCGCCGCGACGGCGGAGTCCTGGCTGGAGTGGGCGTCGGCGGCGGCGCGGTCCGCTTTCTGCTTGGCCAACCGGGCGGCGGACTGCCGGTTGACCTGCTCGGTGCGGGCACGCTGCAGGTTGTCCATCACTTGCTGGGAGCTGGCCGCCAGCGTCCGGTTGGCGATGGCGGTGGAGATGATGTCGTCGGGGTTGGCCGCGGTGAGGTAGCTGTCCGACGGGCCGTTGACGTAGGTGGCTGCGGCGAAGGTGTTGAACCGGCGCTGCGCCGCGGTGATGGCGATGTTCGCATCGCGCACCCCCTGCCCGCTGACGTCGACGTCGCGCTGGGCGGCGGCTGCGTCGTCGCGTGCGGTTTGCACGTCGACCAGTGCTTTGTTGACGCTCTCCTGCTGCGTCTCGATGGCCGCGTGCAGGTCCTGTAGACGCTGATTGGCCTGGGCGACGTCGGCGATTAAAGCTGCCACGGTGTCCGGGCCGGGTTCAGCTGATGCTGACTGGGAAGCCAGTCCGGGCGTGCAGAGCAGCAGGACCAGGCTCACTACCGCGGGCACCACCGGTCGGCGCAGCCGCGCGGCCAGCCGGAAACACGAGCCGCGATAAGTACGCATCATTCGACTCAGGTCTCCTATGGCTGAACATGGACCAACGGCGCGAGCCCTCCAAGCGCCACTTCAACATGAGTAACATTGGCACCATAAGTCACATTCGGAGCGATAGAAACGTTCGTTACAGATACAGCTGCGTCTGTTTGACGTTCGTGACAGAACGGTGATTCAACCGCCGCTGAAACGAGGCGCGCGGCGGTGTGGCGTCAGACTTCGGCCGGCGAAGGATCCGCGCCGGCTGCGGTGTCGGTCGCGGAGCGCTTCCCACGCAACTGGGCGATCCGGGTGCCGACCGCCGCCGCAAGCACCCCGAGCAGCACCACGATGGTGAATTCGGTCCAGGGGAATTGCGGCGTGGTCAGCTGATGCAGAAAGTTCTGCGCCGACAGCACCGGGTTGCCGGTCTTGGCGTTGTCTTCACCGATCTCCAGGGTGGAACGCGGGAAATGCATGCTGTAGGACCCGACGAACGACGGGCTGAGCACCAGCACCGTGGCGTCCGGGTAGGCCGATCCCACCGCCGTGGCGACGTCTCGCAGCGGCGGGTCGTTGGGCGGATTGTGATCGATCACCACGATCTTGAAGTCGATGCCGTGGTGGCCGGCGTCGCTGACCACCTGGCGCAGTCCGGCTACATCGGCCGGTGGCGCGAAGATGCCGTCGGCGCCGACGGCGGCTTTGACGATGGCCATGCATTTGTCGGGCGGTGCCGCCAGATCGAGGCCGACGGCGCCGCAGACCTCGCGCGGGATGTACTGCGGAGGCTGCGGTCCGGTCACGGACCGAAACGGTACGCGACCGGCGCGCCGGATGGGCGGTCCGGTCCGGGTGGGGCGTGACAGCACACGGGCGGGCGGATCACACTGAGGCTGAACGTCAATGCCCCGCAAGAATGCAGGACAAGCGTACTGTTAAAGTGTCAGCGGCTCGTCGGCACAGCCCCGCCGGCGGCGAGAACTAAATTCTGGGAGTTGATATGAGTGGCCAAGAGTCGGTGAATTCATTCGGTGCCCGCGACACCCTCGAAGTCCGGGACAAGAGCTACCAGATCTATCGCCTCGACGCCGTTCCTGTTACCGAAAACCTGCCCTACAGCCTCAAGGTGCTCGCCGAGAACCTGCTGCGCAACGAAGACGGCAGCAACATCACCAAAGAGCACATCGAGGCGATCGCCAACTGGGATCCCAAGGCCGAGCCCAGCGTTGAAATCCAGTACACACCGGCCCGGGTGGTGATGCAGGACTTCACCGGTGTGCCGTGCATCGTCGACCTGGCCACCATGCGGGAAGCCGTAGCCGACCTCGGCGGCAACCCCGACAAGGTCAACCCGCTCGCACCGGCGGACCTGGTCATCGATCACTCGGTGATCGCTGATTTGTTCGGCACCGCAGATGCTTTCGAGCGCAACGTCGAAATCGAGTATCAGCGCAACGGTGAGCGCTACCAATTCCTGCGCTGGGGCCAAGGCGCGTTCGACGACTTCAAGGTGGTGCCGCCGGGCACCGGCATCGTGCACCAGGTAAACATCGAGTACCTGGCCAGCGTCGTCGTGGCCCGCGCCGACGCAGCCGGAACAGAAGTGGCTTACCCCGATACCTGCGTCGGCACCGACTCGCACACCACGATGGTCAACGGCCTCGGTGTGCTGGGTTGGGGCGTCGGGGGCATCGAGGCGGAAGCCGCCATGCTGGGTCAACCGGTGTCCATGCTGATCCCGCGGGTTGTCGGCTTCAAGCTGACCGGCGAGATCAAGCCCGCCGTCACCGCCACCGACGTCGTGCTCACCGTCACCGAGATGCTGCGCAAGCACGGTGTGGTCGGCAAGTTCGTCGAGTTCTACGGCGACGGCGTGGCCGAGGTACCGTTGGCCAACCGCGCCACCCTGGGCAACATGAGTCCCGAATTCGGTTCCACCGCAGCAATATTCCCGATCGACCAGGAGACCATCGACTACCTGAAGTTCACCGGCCGCAAGCCTGAGCAGGTCGCGCTGGTCGAAGCCTACGCCAAAGAGCAGGGACTGTGGCACAACCCCGAGCACGAGCCGGTCTTCTCCGAGTACCTCGAGCTCGACCTCTCTGAGGTGGTGCCGTCGATCGCCGGCCCGAAGCGCCCGCAGGACCGAATTTCATTGTCGCAAGCCAAGTCGGCGTTCCGCGACCAGATTCCCACCTATGTCGGCGACGACCCGGACAAGAAGGGTTACTCAAAGCTGGACGAGTCGGTCGATGAGACGTTTCCGGCAAGCGACCCGGGGGCATTGACCAACGGCCACGCCGACGACCACGACGCGGTCCGGATGCAGTCTGCCGCCGAGCACGCCAGCGGCCGGATCAGCAACCCGGTGCGGGTGCAATCCGACGAACTCGGCGAGTTCGAGCTCGACCACGGCGCGGTGGTGATCGCGGCGGTCACCTCCTGCACGAACACCTCCAACCCCGAGGTGATGCTGGGGGCGGCGCTGTTGGCCCGCAACGCCGTCGACAAGGGGCTGACGTCCAAGCCTTGGGTGAAGACGTCGATGGCGCCGGGCTCGCAGGTGGTCAGCGACTACTACGAAAAGGCCGGGGTCTGGCCGTATTTGGAGAAGCTGGGCTTTTACCTGGTCGGCTACGGCTGCACCACGTGTATCGGCAACTCGGGCCCGCTGCCCGAGGACATCTCCAAAGCGGTCAACGACAACGACCTCACCGTGACCGCGGTACTGTCCGGCAACCGCAACTTCGAGGGTCGCATCAACCCCGACGTGAAGATGAACTATCTGGCGTCGCCGCCGCTGGTGGTCGCCTACGCGCTGGCCGGGTCGATGGACTTCGACTTCGAGTCCGACCCATTGGGCACCGATCAAGACGGCAACGACGTCTTCCTCAAAGACATCTGGCCGTCGCAGAAGGACGTCTCGGACACCATCGCTTCGGCCATCAACCAGGAGATGTTCGTCAAAAACTATGCCGACGTGTTCAAGGGTGACGAACGCTGGCGCAACCTGCCCACCCCGAGCGGCAACACCTTCGACTGGAACGCGGATTCGACGTATGTGCGCAAGCCGCCGTATTTCGAGGGCATGCCCGCCGATCCACAACCGGTCAGTGACATCACGGGCGCACGGGTACTGGCGCTGCTGGGCGATTCGGTCACCACTGACCACATCTCCCCCGCCAGCAGCATCAAGCCGGGCACCCCCGCGGCGCAGTACCTCGACGAGCACGGTGTGGAGCGCAAGGACTACAACTCCTTCGGCTCGCGGCGCGGCAACCATGAGGTGATGATCCGCGGCACGTTCGCCAACATCCGGCTTCGCAACCTGCTGCTCGACGACGTGGCCGGCGGCTACACCCGCGACTTCACCCAAGACGGTGCTCCGCAGGCGTTCATCTACGACGCGGCACAGAACTACGCGGCCGACAACATTCCGTTGGTGGTGCTGGGCGGCAAGGAGTACGGCTCGGGTTCCTCACGAGACTGGGCGGCCAAGGGGACGAGCCTGCTGGGTGTCCGCGCGGTGATCGCCGAGTCGTTCGAACGCATCCACCGCTCCAATCTCATCGGCATGGGCCTGATCCCCCTGCAGTTCCCGGACGGCAAGTCGGCTTCGTCGCTCGGCTTGGACGGCACCGAGGTGTTCGACATCACCGGCATCGAAGCGCTCAACGACGGCAAGACGCCGAAGACAGTGCACGTCAGCGCCGCCAAGGCCACCGGCGGTGACGCCGGAAATGACGTCGAGTTCGACGCGGTGGTGCGCATTGACACACCCGGGGAGGCCGACTACTACCGCAACGGCGGCATCCTTCAATTCGTGTTGCGCAACATGCTGAAGTCCGGCTAGTGGCGATCGCCACGTGAGAACCTAACGCACCGCCTGTGCCGAAAGTCAGCGAAGACCATCTGGCGGCCCGGCGCCGCCAGATCCTCGACGGCGCGCGCCGCTGCTTCGCCGAATACGGTTACGAGAAGGCGACGGTACGCCGGCTCGAACAAGCCGTCGGGTTGTCCCGCGGCGCGATCTTCCACCACTTCCGGGACAAGGACACGTTGTTCTTCGAGTTGGCGCGTGAGGACGCCGAGCGGATGGCCGCGGTGGCCTCCCGTGAAGGCCTCATCCAGGTGATGCGCGACATGCTCGCAGCTCCCGAGCAGTTCGATTGGCTCGCAACACGTTTGGAGATCGCGCGCAAGCTGCGCAACGATCCTGCGTTCTTGCGGGGCTGGACGGAGCGTTCCGCGGAGTTGGCCGCCGCAACAAGCGATCGGCTGCGCCGCCAAAAGCAGGCCGGACGGGTTCGCGACGACGTGCCCGGCGACGTGTTGCGGTGCTACCTGGATCTGGTGCTCGACGGTCTGGTGGCGCGACTGGCCTCGGGGGAAGACCCGCAGCGACTCACCGCCGTGCTCGACCTGGTCGAGCGCTCGGTGCGGCTCACCCGGGCGTAGAGCCAGTGCGACCGCGCCGGCGGCATGTTGTCGCCGTGGCGTTGCGCTCGCCGCACGTCAGCGGGAGCGGGTGCGGTGGTTGGGACCGCCGCGGCTGCGCATCGTAGTGCCCGATTCGCGCAGCATGCTGTGAATCGACCCGTATGATCTGCCGGTGGTAGCCACCAGATTTCGAATGCTCGCCCCGCCCTCATAGGCGTTGCGCAACTCGTGGAGCACTCGGTCGCGGGCCTGCTCGTTGTTTTCCATGGCGCCTCCGTGGTCACCCAAACAGGGTCAGCCTAGGAAGTCGTTGGCGCCGCGGGACCGGATTCGTTAATTCGGTTGGCGCGCCGGTCAGGCCAGCTCGATGAGGTCGCGGTACTCCTGCGACCAGTGATCTTCGGTGCCGTCGGGCAGCAGGACGACGCGCTGAGGGTCGAGCGCCTCAGCGGCCCCCGGATCGTGCGTCACCAACACCACCGCGCCGAGGTAGCTACGCAATGCGTCGAGCACCTGCTCCCGCGACGCCGGATCGAGGTTGTTGGTCGGCTCGTCGAGCAGGAGCACATTGGCGGTGGACGCCACCAGCCCGGCCAACGCCAGCCGCGTCTTCTCCCCACCGGAAAGCGTGCCGGCCAGCTGGTCGAGCTGCGGGCCGCTGAACATGAAAGCACCCAGCAGGCCGCGCAGATCCTGTTCGCCGGAATCGGGTGCCGCGTGGCGAATGTTCTCCCACACCGTCGCAGCGTCGTCCAAAGTGTCGTGCTCCTGGGCGAAGTAGCCGAGTTTCATCCCGTGTCCAGGTTCCAGTCCTCCGCGGTCGGGTTTTTCCACGCCGGCCAGCAGCCGCAGCAACGTCGTCTTACCGGCGCCGTTGAGTCCCAGCACCACCACCCGTGAACCGCGGTCGATGGCCAGGTCGACCCCGGTGAACACCTCCAGCGACCCGTACGTCTTCGTCAGACCTTTGGCGACCAGCGGTGTGCGACCGCATGCAGCCGGGGTCGGGAATTTGATGCGGGCCACCTTGTCGGCCACCCGCTCCGCGTCGAGGGCGGCCATCATCCGATCGGCGCGTCGCACCATGTTCTGCGCGGCAACGGCTTTGGTAGCTTTGGCGCCCAGCTTCGCCGCCTGCGTGCGCAACGCGGCGGCCTTACGCTCGGCGTTGGTGCGTTCGCGGCGGCGGCGCTGCTCGTCGGTGGCGCGAGCGTCGAGGTACTTCTGCCAACCCATGTTGTAGACGTCGACCTCGCCGCGCACGGCGTCGAGGAACCACACCCGGTTGACGACGTCGGCGAGCAGGTCGACGTTGTGGCTGATTACCACCAGCCCGCCGGCGTGGCCGCGCAGGAAGTCGCGCAGCCAGCTCAGCGAGTCGGCGTCGAGGTGGTTGGTCGGCTCGTCGAGCAGCAATGTCGGTGCCCCGCTGCCTCCGCCTTCCGAGGCGGCGAACAGGATGCGTGCCAGCTCGACTCGGCGGCGTTGTCCGCCGGACAGGGTGCGCAGCGGCTGGGTCAACACCCGGTCGGGCAGGCCCAAGCTGACACAGATGCGGCTGGATTCGCTTTCAGCGCGGTAACCGCCCAGCGCCGCGAACTGTTCCTCCAGCTGGCCGTACCGGCGGATCGCGCGGTCCCGCGCGGCGTCATCGGCGACCTCGGCCAGCAACGCCTGCTGTTTCTCCAGGTCGGTGAGCAGCGTGTCCAGCCCCCTCGCTGACAACACCCGGTCGCGTGCCAGCACCTCGAGGTCGCCCTCTTTGGGGTCCTGCGGCAGGTAGCCGACCTCGCTGGTGCGGGTGACCGTGCCGGCGTAGGGCTCGCCCTCACCGGCCAGGATGCGCAGCGTGGTGGTTTTGCCGGCGCCGTTGCGGCCGACAAGCCCGATGCGGTCGCCGGGCTGGATCCGTAGCGCCGGACCGTCGGCCAAAAGCAACGTTCGCGCGCCAGCGCGGACCTCGAGGTCCGTTGCCGTGATCACGTCACTCTCCCTTGAAGCTCGGGCGGGCCCGGCTAATTGTCGTCGGTGAACACCGGCGGCCGTTTCTCGGCGCGCGCGGCGACCGCTTCTTCGAAATTGGCGGTGAGCAGACGGACGAAGAGCTGTCCCAGCCCCTCGGCCTGCATGTGCCCTTCCAGATTAGCGGCGTCCAGGCCACTCCACAGTGTGCGTTTGGTCAACTCGATGCCGGGCCGGGAGAACGAGGCGATCCGCTCGGCGAGCACATAGCAGGTGTCGAGCAGCTGCTCGTCGGGCACGCGGTAGGACACCAGCCCAATGCGCTCGGCTTCCTCGGCGTCGACGTCGCGGCCGGTGAGCATCAGTTCGAACGCCCGCGACGAGCCGATCGCCCGTGGCAGCAGATAGCTGAGCCCGAGCTCGCTGGCCGTCAGCCCGTTGTTGATGCCGGCCGCTCGGAAGTAGGCACCGGTCGAGGCCACCCGGATGTCGGCCGCGAGTGCCAGGCACAGCCCGCCACCGATGGCGGCGCCGTTGACCGCCGCGATCACCGGCTGGTGCAGGCGCCGCAACGCCAGGATGACATCGTCGAGCAGCTCCATCGAGCGCAGCGCATAGCTCGGCCGGGTCAGTCCGTCGATGTGCGGAACCTGCCCCGCGGCTTTGTGATCGGCGCCGGAGGAAAAACCTCTGCCCGCCCCGGTCAGCACGACGGCCCGCACCGAGTTGTCATAGGTGATCTCGTGCAGCACCTCTTTGAGCGGCACCATGACGTCGAACGCCATCGAGTTCATCCGTTCGGGCCGGTTGAGGGTGATCAGGGCGACCTCGGGCCGCGGGCGGTCGACGAGGACGAATCGAGTGTCAGAGCTCACGAACTCGCACGCTATCGCGTGCGGCGGATCATCTCTGGTCGGGTTCGGGCGGCGCCGAGACGGCGGCGTCGACGTCGAAGTCCTTGACCTGCTGCACCAGATCCTCCAGGGCGGCCGGCGGCAGCGCTCCGGCCTGGTTGAACACCAGCTTGCCTTTCTTGAAGGCCATCAGGGTGGGGATGGACCGGATCTGCGCGGCGGCCGCCAGCTGCTGCTCAGCCTCGGTGTCCACTTTGGCGTGGACGACATCCGGGTGCTTCTGGGAGGAGGCTGCGAACGTCGGCGCGAACGCGCGGCACGGCCCGCACCACGACGCCCAGAAGTCCACCAGCACGATGTCGTTGCCGTTGATGGTGTCGTTGAACTGTTCGGCTGTGAGGTCTCGGGTAGCCACGATCGACCCAACGTCATGAGCTGCCGCAATGTTCCGACGTCCGGTCCGCTGTTTGGCAGATCGAACACCCCGGGCTGCGATTGCAGTCCCGAACCGATGCCGGTGCGCGGCTCCTTCAGCGATGTTTCCCAAGAACGGACGGCGGCTATCTTGCGGGTCATGACCTCACGCATGGATGGTAGGGGCACGCCCCAGTACGCCGGCTGGCTCCCCGCCGATCACGATGGTCTCGAGTCCTGGCTCGACGGGCACCGCAAGCGGGCGGAGGGCCGCGCCGAGAAGTCTGTGCTGCACCCAGTGCTGAAAGAGTTCCAGGAGTTGATCGACGCTGAGCCCGTGGTGCGGCTGTACCTCAACGAAATGATCGCCCAAGTGCCGCACCGCAAGCCGTACCGTAAGCGCCACTTGCACGATGTGCCGCAATTGCTGACCATGATCAACGAGGTGCTCACCATGGCCCCCGAATTCGGTGAGAATGCGGTGACTCTGCCGCTCAACGCCATCCTGGACTGGACGATGGGCACGCCTGCTGGATTCGCCGCCTACCGCGACCCGCGGATCAACGCAACGCTCAAGAAGATCTTGACCGCCTGGTGTGAGTTTCTCAGCAGCGCGGACTCGCTATACGTACTCAACGATTCGCCCACGGGCTGGAAGTGTGCCGCAGCGCAGCGCGCGGTCGGCATCGAGCAGTACGTGCACGATCCCGCAGATCAGCGCTGGGGCTTCAAGTCGTGGAATGACTTCTTCACCCGACGCTTCACCGACGACGCACGTCCGGTCGCCTCCGCCGAAGATGAGAACGTGATTGTCAGCGCCTGTGAATCCAAGCCGTATCGCATCAGCACCAACGTGCAGCGCCAGGACCGATTCTGGGTCAAAGGTCAGCCATACTCTCTCAATGACCTGCTGGCAGCCGACGCCGCGGTCGATCAGTTCGTCGGTGGCACGGTGTATCAGGCCTTCCTGAGCGCAACCAATTACCACCGCTGGCATAGCCCGGTCGCCGGGACCGTCGTTCGAGCGTGGGTGCAGGACGGCACTTACTACTCCGAGGCGGACTCCGAGGGTGCCGAAGCGGTCGAGCCCACCACCTCACAGTCCTACCTGGCCCATGTCGCCACGCGAGCGATCATTCTGATCGAGGCGGATAACCCCGCCATCGGCCTGGTGGCCTTCCTGGGGGTCGGCATGTCCGAAGTGTCCTCCTGCGTGCTCGACCCGAACGTTACTCCCGGCTCTCACCTGGCCAAAGGTCAAGAACTGGGGTACTTCCAGTTCGGCGGCTCCACCGAGTGCCTTATATTCCGCCCCGGCGCGCTCGCCGGCTTCTGCCTGGCCGCCATTCCCCAACCGGACAATCCTGACGCGCCACTGGTCCGGGTCCGCTCCAGATTGGCGACGGCGACCGCGACCTAAACCCACTGGCAGCTCAGCGGCGGTGGAGTTCACCCACCTGTTACGCCAGATCCGCCAGCGCCGCCCGCGGCAGCGCCCTCGGCCTGCCGCATGCTTATCGGCAGACCCACTTCCAATCGCCCACATCAAATCATTGTCATGATTCCGATGAAGGGTGAACGTAATGGGTATGAATTCGTCAGAGGTCGATGTCGAGTCGGTATACCGGAGCAACTGCTGCGCAGGTGCCTACCCGCCAAGACATCGACGACCCAGCCGAAACCTACTGTCGAACAGCCGCCCCTAGGATTACTCCGTTGCCTCGAAAAGGACTGTCCGCTCGACTTGCTGCTGTGGCGGCGAACGTTGCGGTCCTGGTGAGCGCCGTTGCGTGCGGTTCGTCGAACGACCACAACGCCGCAAAGCCCAGCCCGTCAATCAGCCCGGCACGCCCGGCCATCCCGCCGGCGCCGGCGCCGCCACCGCCACCGCCACCGCCGTCGGACTACGTCGAAGGCATGATCTCCACGTTCGAAGGAAACACGCTCGGTTTGCGGACCCGGGGCGGGACCGCGACGGTGGACTTGTCGCCGTCGACGGAGATCATCGAGACCACGCCGGGCCAGTTGAGCGACGTCGTTGCCGGCAGCTGCGTCGACGTTCACCCCGCGCCGCAAAGCGCCCCCGGTACGGTCACCGCGCAATCCGTCACGGTCAGCCCCGCCGTCGAGGGCAGGTGCCCGCCGCCGACACCCGAACCGGGCGGGGCCGGGTCGGCACCGCCGACGGGTGGCGCGCCCGCGCCGCCGCCGGGCGTCGACGGCAAGGTCGACTCGGTTACCGACAACGTCATCACCGTCGCCGGCACCCCGCAGGCCAAGGTGACCGTCAACGACACCACCACCTACGCCAAGGCCGCAGCGGTGGGTACCGAAGCGCTGACCTCCGGGAAGTGTCTGTCGGCCGAGGGAACCAAGAACAGCAGCGGAGCGCTACAAGCCACGATGATCGATCTGCAACCGTGTCCGCCGTTGGGCCGCCCGCGTCACCGGCTGCACCTGCCGTTCCACCTGCCGCACCGCCACCATCACGGCTGAACCCAGAGCCGGCCCGGCCGTTCGCCCTGTCAGACGGTGAAGCCGAGCGCCCGCAGCTGGTCGCGACCGTCTTCGGTGATCTTGTCCGGGCCCCACGGCGGGTTCCACACCCAGTTGATCCTCAGCTCGTCGACCAGGCCGGCTCCGATCAGGGCGTTGCGCGACTGGTCTTCGATGACATCGGTCAGCGGGCAGGCCGGCGACGTCAGCGTCATGTCGAGCAGCGCCACCTTGCCCTCGTCGGTCTTGATGACATTGAGGTCATACACGAGACCCAGATCGACGACGTTGATGCCGAGTTCCGGGTCGACGACGTCGCGCATCGCCTCTTCCATGTCGCCGATCAGCTCGTCATCCGGTACGGCGGTTTCGCTCATCTTCTGCCTCCACAGTTGTGTCTGTACTGGCTTGTGCAAGTGCGTCTTTGAAGGCCATCCAGCCCAGCAGCGCGCACTTCACCCGCGCCGGGTATTGCGCGACACCGGCGAACGCGATGCCGTCGCCCAGCACCTCCTCGTCACCGGTGACGGTTCCGCGTGAGGAAACCATTGCGGTGAACGCGGTGACCGTCTTGAGCGCCTGCCCGACGCTCTGGCCGATCACCTGCTCGGTGAGCACCGACGTGGCCGCCTGACTGATCGAACAGCCCTGCCCGTCGTACGAAACGTCGGCCACCGCCTCACCGTCGTCGGACAGCGCCACGCGCAGCGTGACTTCGTCGCCGCAGATCGGGTTGACGTGGTACACCTGCGCGCCGTAGGGCTCGCGCAGCCCGCGATGCTGGGGGTGCTTGTAGTGATCGAGGATCACGTCGTGATAGATCTGCTGCAGACGCACGGCCGGCCTCACGCCCTCCCGAAGAAGTCGACGGCCCGCCGCACCCCGGCCACCAGGCGGTCAACCTCCTCAGCGGTGTTGTACACCGCGAACGACGCCCGCGCGGTGGCGGCGACGCCGAACCGGCGGTGCAGCGGCAACGCGCAATGATGCCCCACCCGCACGGCCACCCCGTCGTCGTCGAGGACCTGCCCCACGTCATGGGCGTGCACGTGAGCGACGACGAACGATACCGGCGATCCGCGGTCTTGCATGGACGTCGGCCCGATGATCCGCACACCGTCGATACCCGACAGTCCGTCGATGGTCGCGGTGACCAGCTGGTGTTCGTGGGCTTGGATGGCGTCCATCCCGATCGCGAGCAGATAGCGTGCCGCCGCGGCCAGCGCGACCACTTGAGACGTCATCGGCGTCCCGGCTTCGAAGCGCTGCGGCGGCGGGGCGTAAGTGGCGGTCTGCATGGTGACGGTCTCGATCATCGAGCCGCCGGTAAGAAAAGGGGGCACGGCGGCCAGCAGCTCGCGCCGACCGTAGAGCACGCCGATTCCGTTGGGCCCCAACATCTTGTGCCCGGAGAACGCGGCGAAGTCGACGTCAAGACCGTGGAAGTCGACCGGCTGGTGCGGCACCGACTGGCAGGCGTCCAGCACGGTGACGGCGCCGATCCGGCGGGCGGCGTCGACCAGTTCGGCGACCGGAGCGACCGCGCCCGTCACGTTCGAATGATGATTGAAGGCAACGACTTTGACCCGCTCGTCGAGCTGCAGCGAATCCAGGTCGATACGGCCTTCGTCGGTGACTCCGTACCAACGCAAGGTGGCGCCGGTCCGCCGGGCAAGCTCCTGCCACGGGATCAGGTTGGCGTGGTGCTCGAGCTCTGTGGTGACGATGACGTCGCCGGGCCCGACAGCACGCTCGAAACGGTTGTCGCCGAGGACATATGACACCAGGTTGAGCGCCTCGGTGGCGTTCTTGGTGAACACCAACTCGTCGGCGTGCGCGCCGACGAACTCCGCGATGTCGATACGGCCCTGCTCGTAGGCGTCGGTAGCCTCCTCCATCAGCTGGTGCGCACCCCGGTGCACCGCGCCGTAGGCGGTGGTCAGGAAGTTGCGTTCGGCGTCGAGGACCTGCACCGGCCGCTGCGACGTCGCCCCGGAATCCAGATAGGCCAGCTGATTACCGCCGCGCATCACCCGCTGCAGGATAGGGAAATCCGCCCGGATCGCCGCCAGGTCCAAGTCAGTTGACCGGCTGACCGAGATGGTCATGGTCAGCCTCCCGTGACGGCCGGCCGCGGCGATCGCAAGTGCGGCGAAGCCGGGCGCAGCGGGTCGCCGCCATCGGTCTGGGTGAAGCGCACGTACCCGTTTTCTTCGAGCTCGTCGGCCAGCTCCGGTCCGCCGGATTCGATGATGCGGCCGCCGACGAACACGTGCACGAATTCCGGGCGGATGTACCGCAGAATCCGGGTGTAGTGGGTGATCAGCAGGATGCCGCCGTCCTCAGCTTCTTTGTAGCGGTTGACGCCTTCACTGACGACCCGAAGCGCGTCGACGTCCAGTCCAGAGTCGGTTTCGTCGAGGATCGCAATCTTTGGCTTCAGCAAGCTCAGCTGCAAAATTTCGTGGCGCTTCTTCTCACCGCCGGAGAAGCCCTCGTTGACGCTGCGCTCGCCGAAAGCCTGGTCGATCTCCAGTGCCTCCATCGCGGAGCGGACCTCTTTGACCCAGTGCCGCAGTTTCGGCGCCTCGCCGCGCACCGCGGTGGCCGCTGAGCGCAGAAAATTCGACATCGACACGCCCGGCACCTCGACCGGGTACTGCATCGCCAAAAACATTCCGGCTCTGGCCCGCTCGTCGATGCTCATGTCCAGAACGCTCTTGCCGTCCAGCGTGATAGTCCCGGACGTCACCTGATACTTGGGATGACCCGCGATCGCATACGACAGCGTCGACTTCCCGGAACCGTTGGGGCCCATCACCGCATGCGTCTCGCCGGAGCGCACCGTCAGGTCGACGCCGTTGAGGATGGGTATCTCGCGTTTGCCTTCAACGGCGTTGGGGTCCTCAACGCTGACGTGCAGGTTTTTGATCTCCAAAGTCGTCATGAGGTGACTGTCTTCTCCGTAATGGCTAGTTCGTGTTCGACGGCCGCGGTCAGGCGCTCCCGGATCTGCGGCACCGCGATCTTCGTGATGATCTCGCCGAAGAAGCCGCGGATCACCAGCCGGCGGGCCTGTTCTTCGGAAATGCCGCGGGAACGCAGATAGAAAAGCTGCTCGTCGTCGAATCGTCCGGTGGCGCTGGCGTGCCCGGCGCCGACGATCTCGCCGGTCTCGATCTCCAGATTGGGTATCGAGTCGGCGCGGGCGCCGTCGGTGAGCACCAGGTTGCGGTTGCTTTCGAAGGTATCGGTGCCGGTGGCCTGCGAACGGATCAGCACGTCGCCCACCCAGACAGTGTGCGCGTCCGGCTTCTTCGACTCCGGGTCTCCTTGCAGCGCACCTTTGTAGATCACGTTGGATCGGCAGTCCGGGTGAGCATGGTCGATCAGCAGTCGCGACTCGAGGTGCTGGCCGTCGTCGGCGAAATACAGGCCCAGCAGTTCGGCGTCGCCGCCGGCCGCGGCAAACCGCACGCCGACCGACATCCGCACCACCTCTCCCCCGAGTGTCACCGCGACGTGGCGCAGCACCGCGTCCTTGCCCAGCCTGGCGTGCTGGGCGCTGACGTGCACGGTGTCGTCGGCCCAGTCGGCGATCCAAACGACGGTGAGCCGCGCGGCGTCGCCGACCACGAATTCGGTGTTGTCGGCATAGGTTCCGCTACCTCGCTGGTCGATGACGACAATGGCCTCGGCCAGCTCCTCGACCCGGATCTGCAGGTGCCCATAAGCCACCGCGCCTTCGCCGGGGCCGTTGATCACAATTTCCACCGGGTCGCCGACCTGAGTGTCGCGCCCGACGGTCACCAGCGTCGCGGAATTGAACGACGAGAACGCTTGCGCTGCAACACGGTCGGTGGGAATGCCGCCGGCGCCGAGCCGCTCGTCACCGCGCCGCACACTCTCGGTGCGCACGCCAGGCCCCTCGCTGACCGTAATCTGCGCTGCGCCGGTCGCCGGCGCGGAGCCGTCGTGCAGGCCGCGCAGCCGGCGCAGCGGGGTGAACCGCCAGATCTCGTCGCGACCGCCGGGCACCTCGAAGGCTTCGACGTCAAAAGACGCGAACAACTCCCCCTTGTTGACGGCGCCCAGTGTCGAGCCTGCCGGGTTCTCGTCGAGGGCCGCCGTGAGGTTCTCGGCCGTCACCCGACTGAGCCCTCCATTTGCAGCTCGATCAGCCGGTTGAGCTCCAACGCGTACTCCATCGGCAACTCTTTGGCGATCGGCTCGACGAATCCGCGCACCACCATCGCCATCGCCTCGTCTTCGGTCAGCCCGCGGCTCATCAGATAGAACAGCTGGTTGTCGCTGACCTTCGACACGGTGGCCTCGTGGCCCATCGTCACGTCGTCTTCGCGGATGTCGACGTAGGGGTAGGTGTCGCTGCGGCTGACCGTATCGACCAGCAGCGCATCGCATTTCACACTGGAGCGCGAACCGTGCGCACCCTTGTTCACCTGGACCAGGCCGCGGTAGGAGGTGCGCCCGCCGCCGCGGGCCACCGACTTGGACACGATGTTGCTCGACGTGTTGGGCGCCAGGTGCAGCATCTTGGCGCCGGTGTCCTGGTGCTGGCCCTCGCCGGCGAACGCCACCGACAACACCTCGCCCTTGGCGTGCTCGCCGGTCATCCAGACCGCCGGGTACTTCATCGTCACCTTGGATCCGATGTTGCCGTCGACCCATTCCATGGTGGCCCCCGCCTCCGCGCGGGCCCGCTTGGTGACCAGGTTGTAGACGTTGCCCGACCAGTTCTGGATCGTGGTGTAACGGCAGCGGCCGCCGGGCTTGACGATGATCTCCACCACCGCCGAGTGCAGCGAATCCGATTTGTAGATGGGAGCTGTGCAGCCCTCGACGTAGTGGATGTAAGCGTTCTCGTCGACGATGATCAGGGTCCGCTCGAACTGGCCCATGTTCTCGGTGTTGATCCGGAAGTAAGCCTGCAGCGGGATGTCGACGTGCACTCCCGGCGGAACGTAGATGAAGCTGCCGCCCGACCACACCGCGGTGTTCAGCGCGGAGAACTTGTTGTCGCCGGCCGGGATCACCGTGCCGAAGTATTGCCGGAAGATCTCCGGGTGCTCCCGCAGCGCGGTGTCGGTGTCCAGAAAGATGACGCCCTGAGCTTCCAGGTCTTCGCGGATCTGGTGGTAGACCACCTCGGACTCGTACTGGGCTGCGACGCCGGAAACAAGACGCTGCTTTTCGGCTTCCGGGATGCCCAGCCTGTCATAGGTATTCCGGATGTCCTCGGGCAGGTCATCCCAGGTGGCGGCCTGCTTCTCGGTGGACCGCACGAAGTACTTGATGTTGTCGAAGTCGATGCCGTCGAGGTTGGACCCCCAGTTCGGCATCGGCTTGCGGCCGAAGATACGCAGCGCCTTCAGCCGGTGCTCCAGCATCCACTCCGGCTCGCTCTTCTTGGCCGAGATGTCACGGACCACCGCCTCCGACAGGCCACGCTGCGCGCTGGTACCGGCCACGTCGGAGTCTGCCCAGCCGTAGCCGTAGCGACCCAGCGAGGCGATGGCCTCATCCTGGGACAGCGGCTCGCCGATCTTGTGAATCTCAGGGGTGATCGTCACTGCGACGCTCCTTGCTTGCTGGTGATGGCTTCGACGCGGGCTGTGCGGCGAACAGGTTGTGGCTCGGCGAACGCGGCGAGCGGGACATGGGTGGTGCAGGCGCAGTCACCGTTGACGATGGTCGCCAGGCGCTGCACATGTGTTCCGAGCACTTCGGCCATGGCCTGCTGTTCGGTCTCGCACAACGCGGGAAACTCCTCGGCGACGTGCGATACCGGGCAGTGGTGCTGACAGATCTGCACACCGTGGATCGGGCCGCCGACCCGTGTCGTCGTCGCGACGTATCCGGCCTTGGACAGCGCGCCGGCGATCCGCTCAGCGGCCGCTTCGACATCGGCGTCCGCACCGGAGTCAGCGGCGGCGACACCGGCGAGAATGGCGTCGATACGTTGCCGCGCGAAGGTGCGCACCGCCTCTTCGCCGCCAATCTCCCGGAGCTGACGGATCGCCGCCGACGCCAGGTCGTCATAGCTGTGGTTCAGGTTGGCCCGGCCGGCCGCCGTCAGCCGGTAGCGCTTCGCGGGACGTCCCCGACCCGCCTGCTGCCAGGCCGCCGCGGGCACCGACTCGGCTTTGCCCGCTTCGATCAGCGCATCCAGATGCCGGCGCACCCCGGCCGCCGACAGGCCCAGCTGGTCACCGATCTGGCCGGCGGTAGTTGATCCCGACTCCAGCAGCAACTGCACGATCGCGCTGCGGCTGTTGCTGGCGACCCGCTGCGCCCGGCTTCGCCGCGCTTGCGATCGCCAGGCGGTGTGGCCGTCCTGCGCCGTCGCGGCAGCTGCCGCTTGAGCGCTTTGGGCGCGCTGGGCGGCCGGCGGGAATTTCACAACACCAATGTTACGCAATTCCGGTGACCGGTCCAGTTCTGTGCTGCGGCGCGCTTGTCGCGCTGCCGCGGTCGGCGGCTGGCACGCCGGTTACGCTGCTGTGATGGCTGCCCGCCACCTTACGTTGAGCTCGTCGATCGCTCTGCTGCACGGTGACGAGCAGGCGGTCGGCTCACCGCTCAACGACACCGAACTCGACGCGTTGCGCCGCACCCGGCTGTTCGGGGCCACCGGCACCGTGCTGATGGCCATCGGCGCGCTCGGCGCCGGCGCCCGGCCGGTGGTGCAGGATCCGACCTTCGGGGTCCGGCTGCTCAACCTGCCGTCGCGCATCCAGACGGTGTCGCTGACGATGACGACGACCGGTGCGGTGATGATGGCGCTGGCCTGGCTGATGCTGGGCCGGTTCGCTCTGGGCAGCCGGCGGATGTCGCGTGGCGAGCTGGATCGCACGCTGCTGCTGTGGGTGCTTCCGCTGCTGCTGGCCCCGCCGATGTACAGCAAGGACGTCTACTCCTACCTGGCGCAGAGCCAGATCTGCATGCTCGGGATGGATCCCTACCGGGTCGGTCCGGCCCGCGCGCTCGGCCTGGGTCACGTGTTCACCTCGTCGGTGCCCAGCCTGTGGCGGGACACCCCGGCACCGTACGGTCCGCTGTTTTTGTGGATCGGACGCGGGATCGCCGCGTTGACCGGCCAAAACATCGTCGCCGCTGTGCTGTGCCACCGGCTGGTGGTGTTGGCCGGGGTCGGCTTGATCGTGTGGGCGACCCCGCGGCTGGCGCGCCGGTGCGGTGTCGCCGAGGTCAGCGCGTTGTGGCTCGGGGCGGCCAATCCGCTGCTGATCATGCATCTGGTGGCCGGCATCCACAACGAGGCGCTGATGCTCGGGCTGATGCTGACCGGTACCGAGTTCGCGCTGCGCGGCATAGACATCGGCGGCATCGGGCCCATGGCGCGGCTGGTGCCGCAGTGGCCCCGCCCCGAGTGGAAACCGCTGGGACTGTTGGTGTTCGGCGCGATGCTGATCGTACTGTCGTCGCAGGTGAAGCTGCCGTCGCTGTTGGCACTGGGTTTCGTCGGGATGGCGCTGGCGTGCCGGCTGGGCGGCAACCTGCGGGCATTCCTGCTGGTGAGTTCGGCGACGGCGGGATTGTCGTTGGCTGTGATGGCGGTGGTCGGCTGGGCCAGCGGGCTGGGGTTCGGCTGGATGTTCACCCTCGGCACCGCCAACGTCGTCCGCAGCTGGATGTCCCCGCCGACGCTGATCGCATTGGGCACCGGCCAGGTCGGGATTCTGCTCGGCCTCGGTGATCACACCACCGCGGTGCTGTCGCTGACTCGTGGCATCGGTGTGCTGATCATCGCGGTGATGGTGGGCTGGCTGCTGCTGGCCGTGTTGCGCGGCCGGCTGCACCCGGTCGGCGGCCTGGGGGTCGCGTTGGGCATCACCGTGCTGCTGTTTCCCGTGGTGCAACCCTGGTATCTGCTGTGGGCCATCATTCCGCTGGCCGCGTGGGCCACCCGTCCCGGCTTCCGGGCGGCGGCCATTATGGTGACCATCGTCGTCGGGGTCTTCGGCCCGACCGCCAACGGCGACCGGTTCGCGCTCTTCCAGATTTTGGACGCGACGCTGGCCAGCACGGTGATCGTCATTGCGCTGATCGCGCTGACCTCTACGCGCCTGCCGTGGCGCCGGCTGCTTGGCGAGGAACGCGAACTGCTCGGGGTGGGGACACCGGATGTGGCGCCGACCACGGCCGCGGCAGCGGCCACGGCCGTACCGGACGCCTACGCTGATTCTTCGTGAGCTCGACTGCGGTTTCCGACGTCCCGGTGCGGTTGCGGGGAGTGTGTAAACAGTACGGCTCCACGACCGCGGTCGCCGGCCTCGATTTGGACCTGCACGCCGCCGAGGTGTTGGCGCTGCTCGGTCCGAACGGCGCCGGCAAGACCACGACGGTGGAGATGTGCGAGGGCTTCGTGCGCCCGGACGCCGGCACCATCGAGGTGCTGGGGCTGGACCCGATCGCCGACAACGCGCGGTTGCGGGAACGCATCGGGGTGATGTTGCAGGGCGGCGGCGGCTATCCCGCGGCACGCGCCGCAGAAATGCTCAACCTGGTGGCGTCCTACGCTGCCCACCCGCTGGATCCGCAATGGTTGCTGGAGACGCTCGGCCTTTCCGACGCGGCACGCACCACCTATCGGCGGCTTTCCGGCGGGCAACAGCAGCGGCTCGCGCTGGCGTGCGCGCTGGTCGGCCGACCTGAACTGGTGTTCCTCGACGAACCGACCGCGGGCATGGACGCCCACGCCCGGGTGCTGGTGTGGGAGCTGATCGACGCGCTGCGCCGCGACGGCGTCACCGTGCTGTTGACCACCCACCAACTCAAGGAAGCCGAGGAACTGGCCGACCGGGTCGTCATCATCGACCGGGGTGCCATCGTCGCGTCGGGGACACCCGCGGAACTCATGCGCAGCGGAGCCAAAGACCAACTCCGGTTCAGCGCACCGCCGCAGCTGGAATTGTCGTCGCTGACGGCGAGCTTGTCGCAGGAATACAAAGTTGGCGAAGTGGCCGCCGGCGAGTATCTGGTCGAAGGGCCGATCGACCCGCAGGTGGTGGCCACCGTCACCGCCTGGTGCGCCGGCATCGATGTGCTGGCCACCGACATGCGAGTGGAGCAACGCAGCCTTGAAGCCGTGTTTCTCGATTTGACGGGCAGGGGGTTGCGGCAATGACCGCAGAGCTGTTTCCGGCCGGCACTTTCGCGCCGGATCCGCGACCGAACACCGTGGCGCGCATGCTGACCGCGCAGGCGGCGTTGGAGTTGAAGCTGCTGCTGCGCAACGGTGAGCAGTTGCTGTTGACGATGTTCATTCCGATCACCCTGCTGATCGGGCTGACGCTGCTGCCCCTGGGCTCGTTCGGCCCCAACCGGGCAGCCACTTTCGTTCCGGTGATCATGGCGCTGGCCGTCGTGTCGACCGCCTTCACCGGTCAAGCCATCGCGGTCGCGTTCGATCGCCGCTACGGCGCGCTGAAAAGGCTGGGCGCTACCGCTCTTCCGGTCTGGGGAATCATCGCCGGCAAGTCGGTGGCCGTCCTGGCGGTGGTGTTCCTGCAAGCGATCATCCTCGGCGCCATCGGCTTCGCACTCGGCTGGCGTCCGGAAGTCGCCGGCCTGGGGCTCGGCGCGTTGATCATCGCGCTGGGCACCGCCGGCTTCGCCGCCTTGGGCCTGCTGCTGGGCGGCACACTGCGCGCCGAGATCGTGCTGGCCGTCGCTAACCTGCTGTGGTTCATCTTCGCCGGGTTCGGAGCGCTGACGATGGACACCGGCACTGTGTCGTCCACGCTGCGGTGGGTTGCCCGGTTGACCCCGTCCGGCGCGCTGACCGAAGCGCTGTCACGGTCGATCACTGTCTCGGTCGACTACTTCGGCATTCTCGTGCTCGCCGGTTACGGCGCACTGGCGGCGCTGGCCGCGTTGCGCTGGTTCCGCTTCACCTGAGGCCATTGGGCTACTACGTCGCGTAGTTCACCGTCGCTTAGCATCGAGTTGTGACCACGATGGCGGTTGGGCGACTGGTGGACCTGCTGCCGTCGCCCAGCCTGCGGGTGCAGCGCTTCGTCGCAGCCCTGGTCGTCGTGAGTCAGGGCGGGATCGCGGTGACCGGCGCGATCGTTCGCGTCACCGCATCGGGCCTTGGCTGCCCGACCTGGCCGCAGTGTTTCCCCGGCAGCTTCACTCCCGTTGCGGTCTCGGAGGTGCCCCGCATTCACCAGGCGGTCGAGTTCGGCAACCGGATGATCACGCTGGCGGTCGTCGTCACCGCAGTTCTTTCGGTCCTGGTGGTCATCCGGGCCCGCCGTCGTGCCGAGGTTCTCGTCTACGCCTGGCTGATGCCCGCGTCGACGCTGGTGCAGGCGGTGATCGGCGGCGTCACCGTGCTGACCGGCTTGCTGTGGTGGACGGTTTCGGTTCACCTGCTGGCATCGATGACGATGGTGTGGCTGGCGGTGCTGCTGTTCGTCAAAATCGGCCAGCCCGACGACGGGACGGTGTGTCACACGGTTGTCGCACCGCTGCGCGTCCTCACCGCGCTAAGTGCGCTCACCCTGGCCGCGGTGCTGGTCGCGGGGACGTTGGTGACCGCGGCCGGTCCGCATGCCGGCGACCGCAGCACCACGCGGACCGTGCCGCGTCTGAAGGTCGAGATCACCACACTGGTGCACATGCACTCGTCGCTGCTGGTGGCCTACCTGGCACTGCTGGTGGGGCTGGGGTTCGGACTGCTGGCGGTGCACGCGCCGCGGCAGATCAGGCTGCGTCTGGTTGTCCTGCTGGCGCTGGTGTCCGGCCAGGGTTTGCTGGGGACGGTGCAGTTTTTCACCGGTGTGCCGGCTGTGCTGGTCGCCTTCCACGTGGCGGGTGCCGCGCTGTGCACCGCGGCGACGGCGGCGCTATGGGCGGCGATGCGAGAGCGGGCCCAGCCCGAGCCGCTCCAGAGCTGACTCCACCCCCCGCGCGAACTGCCGCTGCGCATCAGTCCGGGCGGTATTGCCGAGCACGTGCCAGCCCAGGGCGGGCGCGACCAGGTCAAGGTCGACCAGACGAACCTCACCCGGTTCACCGGCGACGTCGACGCGGGCGTAAAGCAGTTCGGTCGAGCTGATCCCCACCCGCTCGGCGGTCGCGTCAAGCGCGGAATAGCCCACGTCCCAGTACTCGAAGTCGGCATCGACCGGCGAATCACCGGTGAAAGCGTGCGACTGCGTCCCGCCAAGGAAGATCAGCGCTAGCGGCTGTTGGCCAAGCGCCGGACCGAGGGGCACCCCCGCCGTCCGCAGTTCGGCCAGGTGGCGCTTGTCGGCGTTCCAGGCGACGGCGTCAGGGCCGTTGAGTAGGTTGGGCACTCGTCTGGTCCAGGCCAGGAACTCCTCGCGGCGGTTCCCGAGTAGTGCATGGTCATCGGTTGCCCGCAAGATCACCAGGTCAGCACGCGCGGTGAGGGGATCGTCCCAGGCCGTCCAGTGCGCCGGCAGCCCACGACCGCGCAGCGCGCTGATCAGGCCCTCGTCGTCGCGGCTGAGCCCCGGATCGTCAGCGTTGATACCGGACTCAGCGGCCAGCACGATGCGGGGATGACGAATGTCTGGACGGACCAACTTCATACCAACACCACGACTGCGGATGATAGTCAGCATGCATGCGATCGAGGTGGCCCGAACCGGCGGGCCGGAAGTCTTGCGTTACGTCGACAAGCCGAAGCCCACTGCGGGCGAGGGGCGAGTACTGATCAAGGCTGAAGCAATTGGCGTCAACTTCATCGACACCTATTTCCGGGCCGGACACTATCCGGCGGAGTTGCCGTTGATTCTGGGCAGCGAAGTCGCCGGCACTGTGGTCGAGACCGGCGACAGTGTGGCGAGTCTTCAGGTCGGCGACCGGGTGGTGACTGCGTCGGCTGTTGGTGCGTACGCTGAGTTGGCCGCTGCGCCAGCGCATCTGACGGCAAAGCTGCCGGACGCCGTGGATTACGACGTGGCGGCGTCAGCGCTGCTCAAGGGCACGACGGCTCACTATCTGATCAAGTCGGTCTATCAGGTGCAATCCGGTGACGCCGTGCTGGTTCACGCCGGTGCCGGTGGCGTCGGGTTGATCCTGACGCAGTGGGCATCGAGCCTTGGCGCCAAGGTGATCACCACGGTGTCGACACCGGCCAAGGCAAAGTTGTCGAGGCAGGCCGGCGCCGCCGAAGTCCTGGGGTATCCCGCTGACGACGCAGCGGCTTTCGGTGCGAGGATCCGCGAGTTGACCGGCGGCGATGGTGTGGCTGCGGTGTTCGACGGCGTCGGCGCCAGCACGTTCGACGCGAGTTTGGCAAGCCTGGCCGTGCGCGGAACGTTAGCGTTGTTCGGGGCGGCCAGCGGGCCGGTGCCGCCGTTAGATCCGCAGCGTTTGAACGCAGCGGGATCGGTGTTTTTGACGCGGCCGAAACTCGGTGATTTCACCCGGACCGGAGATGAATTCAGTTGGCGTGTGAGAGAATTGTTCGGTGGGATCGCGGCAGGTTCGGTGAAAGTCACTGTGAGCGAGCACTATCCGCTGGCCCAAGCCGCCCAGGCGCACCGCGACTTGCAAGGGCGGCAGACGGTGGGATCGATCGTGTTGACGCCGTAAAGCTAGCCGAAACCTCTTCTGTCACTCTCGTTTCGGTGGTTTCAGCAAAGGGCAACTTGTCGGTGGTGGTCGATAGCATTTCGGGTATGGGAGCGGTTAGCAGTCGGGAGGAGATTCTCGCGGCGTTCGACGCGTTGGGTGAGGCGGTCTCGGGTCTGGCTGACTTGTCGCTGGAGGTGTTGACCACCCCGGAGCGGTTGGGGTTGTTGGAGCGCCTGGAACGTGATTGCGGTCGGCTGCCGGTGGTGCGGCATGCGTTGATCAACGGGGTGCGCCGGCAGGCCAGCGCCGCCGAGATCGGCGGCAAGCTCTCGCAGGTGTTGGCCGACCGGTGCGGTATTACCCGCGCCGAAGCTCACCGGCGCATCGACGACGCCGCCGATCTCGGGGAGCGCCAAGCGTTGAGCGGCCAACCGTTGCCGGCGCGGTTGGCCGCGACCGCGGCCGCCCAACGCGACGGCGCCCTGGGTGAGGGTCATGTGCGGATCATCCGCGGGTTCCTGCACCAGTTGCCGTGCTGGGTCGACGCGCCGACCCGCGAGCACGCCGAAGCCCAGTTGGCCGGCTACGCCGACCCAGTAGGAATGTACGGACAACACTGTGCGGCAAGGGGATCGGGTGTGCGGCGACCATTTCGGTGCGAAGCGGGAGACGAGGGGTGAGTCGGTAGCCAGTCTTCGGGAGTGTGGCCATCGAACGATGATCTTCGCGAGCGATCGGCCCGAGCTGCTGGCCAAGCTGGCCGCCAAGGCGCTGAGAGTGCTCATCACCCCGACGGTGACTTCACCGAGCGAGGACCGCGGGCCCGGCGCCGCGGATTGCAGTCTGGCCTCCGGTGTGACGGTAGATGGTCGCCGGTGAACAGTGAACTCGGCGGCCAAGGCGTCGATGCTGAAGGCGTCGAAGCCGTGCCGCGCCATCAATTTGGCGGCTGCGGCGTAGATCCGGTCAGCGGCCTCGTCACGTCGATCCCGCCCGACCAGCCAGTCATCATTCGCCATTGTTCACCTGATCCAGAGTCGCGAACCTATGAATTTTTTTATCACCGTGAGAAGGATGCCGGATGACTTCTCAGTGAAGTCGCAGGTCGGCTTAACGGCCTGAGAAAGCAGCACGCCGTGCTGTGTTGGACTGGGTTTTCATGTTCGCTGTGCACCGTTGACGCAGGTGTACGACCGCATTCGACCCTGAGCGCATGACCCTCTTGGCGGACGCTACGGACTTCTTCGGCACCTGAGGCCTTGCAGGACCCCTACAGGCTCATGACGGGATGAGCGACCAAGCGCCGGTGCGCGGCATGGCTGACCCCGGCCGCACGCGTAGCGCCCGGGACGCCGTGCTGGAGGCCGTCAACCGGGCGTGGACTACTCGCCAACATGACCGCGACGATGGTCAACCTCGACGACGGGACCGTCACCCCGTTCGACAGGGACACCGGGTGGCCGCAACACGCCCTGGCCACCGCCGACGACCCGTGCACGCCGCGCACCGGAAGATGCTGGTGCCCCACCTGTCGGCCAGCGAAGACGTGTCATCGAGGGGTTCGCCGAAGCCACGGCGATCCAGCTGTGGTCCGGAGAGTTGGTCGACGGTCAGAACGAGTGGATGAGCTCCACGGCCAATCGGCTCCCGATGATGGTGGTCGCCCGCCTGCTGGGGCTACCGGAGGAAGACGTGGACAAGCTGATCCGACTGGGCTCCGCCAGCATCATCGTGCTCGACGGCATCTTGAGTACGGCCCAACTCGAAGCCGCAGGCATGGCCGCGGTGGAGCTATCGGGGTACGTCATGGAGCACTCGCGATGGCCGGTGAATGCCCTGCGCCGGGACTGATCGGCGACCTCGCCGCCCGCTACGCCTCCGGTGAGTTGGACCAATGCCGGCGCTGGCGATCATGCTCACGTTGTTCAGCGCAGCGGGCGAATCCACCGCGTCATTGCTGGGTAGCGCCGCCTGGATCCTGGTGACCCAGAGCCATATTCAAGAACAGGTCCGCGCCCATCCCGAACTGCTGGGTGCCTTCATCGAAGAGACGCTGCGCTACGAGTCGCCGTTTCATGGCCACTACCGCCACGTCGTGCGAGACACCACGCTGGGCGGGGTCGACGTGCCTGGCGATTCACGCCTGCTGTTGATGTGCACGGCCGCCAACCGCGATCCGGCTGTTTCACACCAAACGGTTCTGGCCTCACCCGGCCAAACGCCACGTCGCCTTCGGCAAAGCCGCACACTTCTGCGTCGGGGCGGCGCTGGCACGCTTGGAGGCCCAGATCCTTGCGGATGCTGCTGGAACAGACAACCTGGATCAAGGCCGCCGACGTCGGGCGCAATGGCTACCTAGCATCCTTGTCCGCCGACTCGACCGACATCAACGGAATATCCGCTGACCTCGGGTCAACGGACACCGAGCCGCTTAGGTCAAATGCCGAAGGGGCGGGGCTGGACCACCCATCGCGACAACCGCATCGAACGGTCCCGGCCCACCCAGCAGCTTGGCCAAGCCCGGCGATTGTTGGACCGAAGAACTTTTGCACCGCGACAACCGCTGCCAGCAATGATCTCGGTTGTTCACGCTGGTTAGCAGGTCCCTACCTAGTGTGGCGTTTTAGAACGTACTTCGCAGTTACGCGGCCAACCCCGCACCAACACCTTCCACCACCCCGAGCACCTGTTGGCCGGAGACGACGACGACGGCGGTTAACTCACCGAACGCGGCGGGGTTGCCGGCAAATCGGTCAGGCTAGCCGCCCCACTTGGCGCCTTCGGCCGCGTCGCGGGCAAACATCGACAACGTGTTGTTCTCATGCGTGCCGGCCATCGCCTGATAGGCACGCACCAACTCCGACATCGCCTGATTCCACTGCGCCTGCCACACCTGATAGCTCATCCCGGTGTCACCCTGCCACGCGTTCTGCAACGCCGCCTGCTCAGTAGCGATGTCCGCGCCCAAACTCTGCAGCGTGCCCGCATACCCCGACATATCGGCCGCATGTGCCAACATCGCCGGATAGTTGTACATGATCTGACCCATCACAAATCCCTTCCCGTCAGGTCTTCAGCTCAAAAACCGGTGTAGGTCGACGCCGCCGCAGAATCCGCCGCCACATACGTGCCGGCCGCATCCCCCAGATTGACCTGCGCGATATCCAGCAAGGCGTTGACTTTGGCCGACACCTCCACAAACCGCGCATGCGCAGCCTGAAACGCCGCCGAAGACTCGCCCACATGAAACGCCTGCGCCGACATTGCCTCCTGCTCAGCCTGACCAATCGTCGACCGCATCAGCGCCGTCTTGGCCCCAAACGCCGACTGCGACGCCACCAACTGCGGAATGTGCGCATCCAACATGCTCATCTACGAATCCCTTTCTCCTCATCGCTGCGGCCCGAACCGCCGCTAGACTTTTGCGGCTCCCACGTGCCCGGCATCATTGGCAACGCCGGACCCGCCCGGTAATCATCACCGGCCAACGTCGCCAACCCGGTGGCCTGCGCGCCGTCCTGTTTGCTCACCGTTCCCGCAAAACCGAGTGTGCCAGCGCCGAGATTGGACGCTGCCGTTGACGCGGTGAATTTCCCACCGTGCAGCCCCTCCCAGTCCGGCTCGACTGCAACGTTCATGTTCATGTACTCGTTGCCATGCCCACGCTCGACCATGCGCCCTCGCCGCCGCGTCCGCGCCGAATCGCGTGCGGTCGTCGCGGCCGCCGCGGCTGCCTCATCAGGTACGGCCGCCTTCTTCTTGGCGCTCGAACTGGCGCTGGCGCTCATGCCCGAGCCCGCACCGACGCCGGGCGGGCCGACGACGTAGGGCGGGGTGAAGGTCGCACTGACGACCGGAGCCGGCGCCGCCGGCGCTGGACTGGGCGCGGTGCTCGGGGTAGGAGCGGGTGCGCTCGGAGCCGGTGCCGTCGAGGCGGGCACCGAGGCCGGCGCGGCGGCCGGGGCCAGCCCGGCGGCCGGCAACGTGTCGGACTGCACCGACGGGGCAACGACCTCCGATACGGCCGGAGCGGGGATGCCGGCCAACCCGGCCAACCCGGCCAGCCCGGCCAGCCCGGCGAAGCCGCCGAGACCGACCAGCGGAGTGGGCGTCACCGCGAGCGCCGCAATCGTCAGCTCTGGTTGGAACGCGTTGATGAATTCGGCCAAGTGACCGGCCTCGTCGGCGACCACGCCGGAAATGTCGCTCGTCAGCTGGGGTAGCGCCTCCGACGGATTTGCCGAAAACTCCGTGAAAGTCCCGCGTCAACGTGTCGGTGATTTCGGTGACCCGGTTGTAGTACCAGCTGTTGTCGTGCGGAGTCCCGCTGTCGTTGTCGATGATGGCAGATCCCTGCGCGATCGCTGACTGTCGTCAGCGTCGGCTGTCGGGATCTGCGGCGCCGGTGTGGTGGTCGGCGTCGCCGCCACTGCCGCGCTCGACAAAGCCTGATAGCCGGACATCGTGGTGGCGGCCTGCACCCACATCCGCGCATAGTCGGCTTCGTTGAGGGCGATCGGGATGGTGTTGATCCCGAAGAAATTCGTTCCGATCAGCACCGCATGAACCGCGTGATTGGCGGCCAGCTCGCCCAGCGTCGGCATCGCGGCCAGCGCCGTGGTGTAGGCCGCTGCCACGGTCTGCTGCTGAGCGGCCGCGTCCGCACTGTTAGCGCTGGCCTGCACCAGCCAGGCGAGGTAGGGCACATTGGCGGCCACGTACTGCTCCGCGCTTGGGCCCTCCCATGAGCCGGCCTGCACCGCGGACAACAACGTGCTGAGTTCTTGGGCGACCGCGGCGTAAGCCGCACTCAGAGAATTCCACGCCCCCGCCGCCGCCAGCAGCGCACCCGGCCCGGGACCGCTGCTCAGCAGCGACGAATGCACTTCCGGCGGCGCCGCCATCCAGACCGGTGCGGTCACCGTCAAGCCTTGAAGAAGCGGTACGACGCCGCGCCCGCGGCATCGTTGGCCGCGTAGCGGAAGCCGGATTCGCCGACACCGATCCCCGACCGGCCCAGCACCTCCGCGGCTTCGCCGGCCACCGAGGCATGCTGGCTTCCGTGGGCGCTGAACGCCGTCGCAGATTCCAGCGACACCGGGTCGGCGGCCGGCGCCACCACCGCGGTGATCGACGGGAAAGCGGCACTGTGCGCCGCGGCCAGCTGCGCCGTCAGCGCCTCCAGTTGCGCAGCCGCGGCCGCCAATCCCTCCGGAACAACCTGCAGCGTCACCCCGCAAAGCCCCCAAGCGGCGCGACAGTAAACTCCAGCACGCCGCTCATCATGGACTAACACCGCCAGCAGCGAAATACAGCGCGGGGGTATGGGGTATCGGAACCGCGTCCTACTAGGGGATGTCGTACTACATGTCGTACTACTGGGCGTCAGACCCACTCAGAACAGCGTGGGCAGGGCGACCGCAGAATCGATCGCCAGCGCGCAGAACACCACCGCCAGGTAGTTGTTCGACTGCAGGAACAGCCGCAGCGGTTTCACCGGCTCGCCGCGGCGCACTCCGGTGTAGAGCTGGTGGGCCATCACCAGGAACCAGGTTCCGGCCAGCACTGCAACCGACGCGTACAGCCACCCCGCCGCCAACCCCAGCATCAGCGTCGCCAGCACGGTCAACCAGGTGTAGATCACGATCTGCTTGGTCACCTGGCGTTCGGTTGCCACCGCGGGCAGCATCGGCACGCCGGCCGCTTTGTAGTCATCCTTGTAGCGCATCGCCAACGCCCAGGTGTGCGGCGGCGTCCAGAAGAAGATGATCGCAAACATCGCCAGCGCCGGCCAGCCGATGCCACCGGTGACTGCCGACCAACCGATCATCACCGGCATACAACCGGCCGCCCCACCCCAGACGACGTTCTGCGATGTGCGGCGTTTGAGCAGCAACGTGTAGACGAAGACGTAGAACGCGATGGTGGCTACGGCCAGCACTCCGGACAGCAGATTGGTAGTCGACCACAGCCAGCAGAACGAACCGACGCTCAGCGCCACCCCGAACACCAGGGCGTTGCGGTTCGGTACGGCAGAACGCGCCAGCGGCCGTCGCGCCGTCCGCTGCATCAGTTTGTCGATGTCCGCATCGGCCACGCAGTTGAGCGTGTTGGCGCCGGCCGCAGCGAGCATGCCGCCGATCAGCGTGTTGAGAATGAGCAGCGGGTGGACCGTTCCGCGGTGAGCCAACAACATCGCCGGAATGGCGGTGACCAAGAGCAGCTCGATGACCCGCGGCTTGGTCAGCGCCAGGTAGACGAGCAGTTTGTGCGGGATGGCCCGACTTCGGCTCGGCGCGACGCGCCCGCGAACGCTCACGCCAAAAATCTCCTCGGAATCGCAGCAGCGCGCAGCTTCTACTACAGACGATGGTAGACCGGGCGCCCTCTGCAGCCGAATCGTAGGGTCAAATAACCGCAGAATTACCTACGAATCACGGGGAAGCTGTCCAGTTGCCGTTTTGGCGACGCCCGAACGTGGTAAGCCGAATTTGTTCTCCAGCCCCTGCGCGATCCCGCACTAGGGTGGAGACGGACCGGCCTGTCGACGTGAGGACTGAGCTAGTGACCGCACTTGAAGACAAAGACATTTCCGCACTGACCCAAGCACATCATCCCGACGACTGGACGGAGATCGACTCCAAGGCGGTCGACACCATTCGGGTGCTCGCCGCCGACGCGGTCGAAAAAGTCGGCAACGGTCATCCCGGAACGGCGATGAGCCTCGCACCGCTCGCATACACCCTGTTTCAGCGGATGATGCGCCACGACCCCAGCGACACCGCCTGGCTGGGTCGCGACCGATTCGTGCTGTCGGCCGGCCACAGCAGCTTGACCCTCTACATCCAGCTCTATCTCGGTGGGTTCGGTCTCGAGCTGTCTGACATCGAGGCCTACCGCACCTGGAAATCCAAGACGCCCGGGCATCCGGAGTTCCGGCACACCAGAGGCGTCGAGATCACCACCGGCCCGCTCGGACAAGGCTTGGGGTCCGCGGTCGGCATGGCGATGGCGTCGCGCTACGAGCGGGGACTGTTCGATCCGGACGCCGCACCGGGTACCAGCCCGTTCGACCACTTCATCTATGTGATCGCCTCCGACGGCGATATCCAAGAAGGAGTGACCTCGGAAGCGTCCTCGCTGGCGGCCGTGCAGCAGCTGGGCAACCTCATCGTGTTCTACGACCACAACGAGATCTCGATCGAGGACGACACCAACATCGCTTTGGGCGAGGACACCGCCGCCCGTTACCGCGCCTACGGCTGGCACGTGCAGGAAGTCGAGGGCGGGGAGAACGTGGTCGGGATCGAAGAGGCGATCCGCAACGCGCAAGCTGTCACCGACCGGCCGTCGTTCATCGAGCTGCGCACCATCATCGGCTGGCCGGCGCCGGATGCGATGAACACCGGAGACGCGCACGGCTCGGCCCTGGGCGACGACGAGGTGGCCGCCGTCAAAAAGGTGCTCGGATTCGACCCCGACAAAACCTTCGAGGTCAGCGACGAAGTGCTCGCGCACACGCGCAAGCTGGTGGACCGCGGCCGGGAGGCGCACGAACGCTTGCAGCCCGAGTTCGACGCCTGGGCACAGCGCGAACCCGAGCGCAAAGCGCTGCTCGACCGGTTGACGGCCGAGGAGTTACCCGACGGCTGGGACGACGACTTGCCGCACTGGGAGCCCGGCGATGACGACCTGGCCACCCGCAAAGCGTCCGGCAAGGTGCTCGGCGCGCTCGGGCCTAAACTGCCCGAACTGTGGGGCGGTTCGGCCGACCTGGGCGGCAGCAACAGCACCGACATCGAGGGCGCCAACTCGTTCGGGCCACCGTCGATCTCCACGAAGAAGTACGACGCGGACTGGTATGGCCGGGTGCTGCATTTCGGTGTCCGCGAGCATGCGATGGGCGCCATCCTGTCCGGCATCGTGCTGCACGGCCCGACCCGCGCGTTCGGCGGCACCTTCTTGCAGTTCTCCGACTACATGCGCCCGTCGGTGCGGTTGGCGTCGTTGATGGACATCGACACCATCTACGTGTGGACGCACGACTCGATCGGCCTGGGTGAGGACGGCCCGACCCACCAACCGATCGAGCACCTGGCCGCGCTGCGGGCCATCCCGAACCTGTCGGTGGTGCGCCCGGCCGACGCCAACGAAACCGCTTACGCCTGGCGGACGATTTTGGCCCGCGGAAATGGCAGTGGACCGGTCGGGCTGATCCTGACCCGCCAGGGCGTGCCGGTGCTCGAAGGCACCAGCATCGACGGCGTGGCACGGGGCGGCTATGTGCTCGGCGAGGATGGCGGTGACGGCCAGCCCGACGTGCTGCTGATCTCCACCGGTTCGGAAGTGCAGATCGCCGTGGCTGCGCAGAAGGCATTGGCCGAGAAAGACATTCGGGCCCGAGTGGTGTCCATGCCGTGCGTGGAGTGGTTCGAGTCGCAGCCCGAGGACTACCGGGATAGCGTACTGCCGCCCGCGGTCTCGGCTCGGGTGGCGGTCGAAGCGGCGGTGGCGCAGAGTTGGCACAAGTTGGTCGGCGACTGCGGTCAGATCGTTTCAATCGAGCACTACGGGGAGTCCGCGGACTACAAGAAGCTCTTCAAGGAATACGGACTCACCCACGAAGCCGTGGTTGCCGCGGCTGAGCGCGCGCTGGACAACTGAAAAGCGCTGTTACTCAAGACAAGGAATTAGATTATGACTCAAAATCCCAACCTCGCGGCATTGAGCGACGAGGGCGTATCCGTATGGCTGGACGACCTGTCACGCGACCGGATCAAGTCCGGCAACTTGCAGGAACTCATCGACACCAAGTCGGTCGTCGGGGTAACCAGTAATCCGAGCATCTTCCAGAAAGCGTTGGCGGACAGCGATTCCTACAACGATCAGATCGCCGAACTGGCCGAGCGCGGCGCTGACGTCGACGCCACCGTGCGCACGGTGACCACCGATGATGTGCGCGCGGCCTGCGATGTGTTCAAGTCGGTGTGGGAAGCCTCCGACGGCGTCGACGGCCGGGTGTCCATCGAAGTCGACCCGCGGGTGGCGCACGACGAAGACAAGACCAACGAGCAGGCTATCGACCTGTGGAAGACCGTCGACCGGCCTAACCTGTTCATCAAAATTCCGGCGACCGAGGAAGGAATACCGGCCATCGCCGCGACGCTGGCGGAAGGCATCTCGGTCAACGTCACGTTGATCTTCTCCGTCGAGCGCTACCGCGCGGTGATGGACGCCTACCTGAATGGACTGGACAAAGCCAAGGAGGCCGGGCACGACCTGTCGAAGATTCACTCGGTGGCGTCGTTCTTCGTGTCACGGGTGGACACCGAAATCGACAAGCGCCTCGAGAAGATCGGCTCCGATGAAGCGCTCGCATTGCGGGGCAAGGCCGCGGTGGCCAACGCCCGGCTCGCCTATGCCGCATATCAGGAAATTTTCGAAGGCGGCGAGCGTTTCGAAGAGCTCAAGCGTCATGGAGCCCGGACTCAGCGGCCATTGTGGGCCTCGACCGGTGTGAAGAACGAGGACTACTCCGACACCCTGTACGTCACCGATCTGGTGGCCCCGAACACGGTGAACACTATGCCGGAGAAGACGATTGACGCCGTCGCCGACCACGGTGAGATCAAGGGTGACGCGATCAGCGGTAAAGGCGGAGAGGCTCAGGAGTTGTTCGACAAACTCGATTCGGTCGGTATCGACGTGACCGACGTCTACCTCACGCTGGAAAACGAAGGCGTGCAGAAGTTCGAGGATTCTTGGAAAGAGCTGCTCGAGGAGACCCAGTCTCAGTTGGACTCCGCCGACAAATGAGTGGCCCCGGCCATCAGGCCGCCAAAGCGGTCGGTGCCGGGCAGTGGCAGAACCCGTTGCGAGACAAGCGGGATAAGCGGCTGCCCAGAATCGCCGGCCCTTGTGCGATGGTGATCTTCGGCGTCACCGGCGATCTGGCTCGAAAGAAGGTGATGCCGGCAATCTACGATCTGGCCAACCGGGGTCTGCTGCCACCGACCTTCGGTTTGGTCGGGTTCGCCCGACGCGACTGGGACCATGAGAACTTTGCCGGCGTGGTGCACGACGCCGTCAAGGACCACGCCCGAACGCCGTTCCGCCAAGTCGTTTGGGATCGGCTGGCTGAGGGATTCCGGTTTGTTTCCGGCAGTTTCGACGACGACGCCGCTTTTGGCCGGCTGGCCGAGACCCTGGAGAAGCTGGACGCCGAACGCGGCACCGGCGGCAATCATGCCTTCTATCTGGCAATACCGCCCAAGTCGTTTCCCGACGTGTGCGAGCAGCTGAACAAGTCGGGGCTGGCCCGTCCGGAAGACGATCGGTGGAGCCGGGTGGTCATCGAGAAACCGTTCGGCCACGACCAGGACAGCGCAACTGACCTTAATCAGGTCGTCAACAGTGTCTTTCCCGAGGAGTCGGTCTTTCGCATCGACCACTATCTCGGGAAAGAGACTGTGCAGAACATTCTGGCGTTGCGCTTTGCCAACCAACTGTTCGACCCGATTTGGAACGCACACTACGTCGACCACGTGCAGATCACCATGGCCGAAGACCTCGGCCTGGGCGGGCGGGCCGGCTACTACGACGGGATCGGCGCGGCCCGCGACGTGATCCAGAACCACCTCATGCAGCTGCTGGCGCTCAGCGCGATGGAAGAGCCGGTGAGTTTCCGCCCGGCTCAACTGCAGGCCGAGAAGGTCAAAGTGCTCTCGGCGACGCAGCTTGCCGAGCCGCTGGACCAGACCACCAGCCGGGGCCAGTACGCCGCCGGTTGGCAGGGTGGTGAGAAGGTGGTCGGCCTGCTCGACGAGGAAGGCTTCTCGAAGGAGTCGACGACCGAGACTTTCGCCGCGATCACTTTGGAGGTGCACACCCGCCGCTGGGCGGGGGTGCCGTTCTATTTGCGGACCGGAAAACGGTTGGGCCGCAGAGTCACTGAGATCGCCCTGGTCTTCAAACGGGCTCCGCACCTGCCGTTCGACGCCACCATGACCGACGAATTGGGAGCCAACGCGCTGGTGATCCGGGTACAGCCCGACGAAGGTGTGACGTTGCGTTTCGGGTCGAAGGTTCCGGGCAGCGCCATGGAGGTCCGCGACGTCAACATGGACTTCTCCTACGGCTCGGCGTTCTCCGAAGACTCCCCCGAGGCCTACGAGCGGCTGATCCTCGACGTGCTGCTCGGCGAGCCCTCGCTGTTCCCGGTCAACGAAGAAGTGGAACTGGCCTGGGAGATTCTGGATCCGGCGCTGGAGGCCTGGGCGAAACACGGCAAGCCCGACACCTACGAGGCCGGGACGTGGGGTCCGGAATCGGCGTTCGAGATGCTGCGCCGCACCGGCCGGGAATGGCGGCGGCCATGATCGTCGATCTGCCCGACACGAGTACCAATGCCGTCACCAAAAAGCTCGACGAGCTGCGGGAAAAAGCCGGCGCGGTAACCCTTGGCCGGGTGCTGACGTTGATCATCGCCACCGACAGCGACGCGGTAGCCGAGGAGGCCATCGATGCGGCCAACGACGCCAGCCACGAGCATCCCAGCCGGATGATCGTGGTCACCCGCGGTGACACGGATGCCGCCGACGCACGGCTGGACGCCCAGGTCCGCTCGGGCGGCGACACCGCGACCGGCGAGGTCGTCGTGCTGCGGCTGTCGGGTCCGCTGGCCGAGCATGCCGGCAGTGTCGTCGTGCCGTTCCTGCTGCCCGACATCCCCGTGGTCACCTGGTGGCCCGACAACGCACCGGCGGCGCCCGCCGAGGATCCCTTGGGCCAGTTGGCCATTCGACGCATCACGGACGCCACCAACGATGCTGATCCGTTGTCGGCGATCAAGGGCAGACGGTCCGGCTACACCCCCGGTGACACCGATTTGGCGTGGAGCCGGATCACCTACTGGCGGGCGCTGCTCACCTCGGCGCTGGACCAGGCTCCGTACGAGCCCATCAAGTCGGTAGTGGTCTCCGGGCTCGAGGCCGAGCCCGCGCTCGACGTGCTGGCGGGCTGGCTGGCCAGCCGGATCGACGGGCCGGTGCGCCGCGCGTTCGGCGACCTGAAAGTCGAGTTGGTGCGTGACAGCGAAACGGTCACACTGAGCCGGCCGCAGCAGGGCGTCACCGCGACGCTCACCCGCACCGCTCGGCCCGAAGCGCTGGTGCCGTTGCCGCGTCGGGAAACCCGCGAATGTCTGGCCGAGGACCTGCGGCGACTGGACCCGGACGTCGTCTATTTTTCGGCCCTTGAAGGTATCGACCGGGTGGAGTACGTGTGACGCGCGCCGGCGACGATGCAGAGCGTAGCGATGAGGAGGAGCGGCGCAAATGGAACCAGTGATTGAAAAGTTTCCGGACAGCGACGCGCTGGTCGCGGCGGCAAGCGAGCGACTGGTCGCCGCCATCGATTCGGCGGTGACGGCCAGGGGGCGGGCGCTGATCGCGTTGACCGGCGGCAGCAACGGCAACGGCATACTCAGTCAGCTGCGGTCCAGTGCCCAGCAGATCGACTGGTCGAAAGTTCACCTCTTTTGGGGTGACGAACGCTACGTCCCCGAAGACGACGACGAACGCAACGAAAAACAGGCACGCGACGCCCTGATCGACCACGTCGACATTCCGGCCAGCAATGTGCATCCGATGGCCGCCAGTGACGGCGAGTTCGACGACGACCTCGGCGCGGCGGCGTTGGCCTACGAGCAGGTGCTCGCGGCATACGCCGAACACGGCGGCACCGCACCTGCTTTCGACGTGCACCTGCTGGGCGTGGGACCCGAAGGTCATATCAACTCGTTGTTTCCCGACACGGCGGCGGTGCGGGAAACCACCCAACCGGTGGTCGGCGTCGAGGACTCCCCCAAACCTCCACCGCGACGCATCACGCTGACACTGCCCGCTGTTCAGAACTCGCGTGAAGTGTGGCTGCTGGTGTCCGGGTCAGCCAAAGCCGAGGCCGTGGCGGCCGCGATCAACGGCGCCGACCCGGTCGAGGTGCCGGCGGCCGGAGCGGTCGGGCGCGAGCAAACTGTGTGGCTGCTCGACGTTGAAGCCGCGGCCAAGCTCTAGTCCGATAAAATTTCGGTGACCAAACCGGCTTCGTCTGCTCCATGTGCAGCGGGAACCGGCCTGCCCTGGGACGTCGAGGTTACTGACGCCGTCGCCGCGATCGGCGCGGCCCGGGTCAGCTGCGGCGACACCTTTGTCGTTGAAAGTGGCTGCGACCGTTACCTTTTCACTTTCTCCTCCACCGGCGTCGAGTCGTTCTACGCGCTCCCCGAAGAGCAGGCCAGCAAAGGCCTGGCCGACTACCAGATGCTTCGCCGCAAACTTCCCGACGACATCTTCTTTCGCCGCCGGATTTTGCCGGGCACACTGTTCCGGCGCGACGACGTGACCAGCTATCTGGCCAACCTGGACCGCGCCCTCGACGATGCCGCCGCCGAACTGGGCGCGGTTGGCGAGGTCGACGTCTTCGATCTCACCCGGCGGCTCGGCCATCGGATGGGTTTGGCGTCGTGGGCGGGGCCCGGATCAGCTGAGGGCGACACCTTCGAACGTCTGGCACGAGCCTTCGACACGTTGGACGGCTCCGACGCGTTCGTTCATCCGGACAGGATGGCGGCTGTGGCGGCCTCGGACAAACGCGCGGAGCGGGCTGCGCTGGACGAGGTCGCCGAGCTGATCGCCGCTGCGGTGCACCGACAGCACACCGATGACCACCCAGCTGACGCCCTTTTCGACCGGATCGTCGACGCGTGGTCGTCGGAATCGGGGACTCGCCAGATGCGCGGAATCGCCTTCGACGTCGCCTTGATCCACATCGCCTCCATGTCGAACCTGGCGGCCGCCCTCGGCTGGGCGCTGGTTGATCTGTTGGAGCATCCCGCGCACCGGGCCCAAGTGGTCAACGGCGACGGCGACCTGGCCCAACGCTGCGCCCTGGAGTCCACCCGCCTGGCACAGCGCTCGATCATGGCACGCTGCGTGCTGGCGCCGGTTCGCCTCGACACCGGCGACGTCACCTACGAAGTGCCGCCGGGCTGGACCATCGCCACCCTGCTCCCCTTGCTCAACACCTCCGCCGCTCCGGGGCTGGAGCACTGGGAGCCGGATCGTTGGGTGCGCCACCGGCTGATCGAGCAGAACGCGCTCCCGTCGCCCGCTCTGGTCACGGCCTTCGGCCACGGACGGCACTCCTGCCCGGCGCAGCCGTTCTCGTTGGCGGCGATGACGGCGGCCACGACGCAGCTGCTCGGTCGCTACCAGATGACGAAATTGTGGACCGACCATCCGCATCCCGTCGCGGCTCAGATCGGTGGCGTGGCACGCGCTGACGGACCGTGCCTGGTCGGTTACGTCGAAGCGGCGGGCTGATTCGAGGCAAACCGGCCGGTATCGGTCCGGTTCTGCCACCATTGATTCGACATGAGTGACAGCGCGCTAGAGATCACAAATTTGATCTACCGCTACGCCGAACTCCTGGACGCAGGCGACCTGGACGCCGTGGCCGAACTCTTCGCCAACGGTCGCATCCACGGGGTGGAAAACGGACCGCCGGAGACGGTGTTCACCGGGACCGCCGCAGTGCGACAGATGTACGAGCTGGCCACCCGCATCTACGACGACGGCACCCCCAAGACCAAGCACAACACCAGCAATGTCCAGCTGGTCATCGACGAGGCGCAGGGAACCGCGCGCAGCACGTCGTACTACTGCGTCACCCAAGCCACCCCTGAGCTTCCGCTGCAGGTGATCGTGACCGGGCACTATCAGGACGTGTTCCACCGGGTCGACGGCTCGTGGTGCTTCGGCAGCCGCACCATGTTCGTCGACCAGATCGGCGATCTCAGCCACCACCTGAAGTTCTGAAGGTGGGTGATCCGGGCGCGACCGGCAGCCCTTTCGACCTGGCCGCCGTCCTGGCCGACGCTCAGCGCAAGGAGGACCTCACCGACTGGGGACCAGGCGGGTTCGAACGTCCGCTGGGTGTGCTGCTCGCTGACTACGCAGCAGCTGACCTCAACGCCATCGGTGTGCATATCCTGCGGTCGGGCATCATGCATAGCCTGCGGATGCGGCTGCGTGCTCAGGAGTGGATCCGCCGCCACCCGGAGATCCTCGACGAGCGGGTCAACGCGCCGATCGTCGTCGTCGGGATGATGCGCAGCGGAACAACCCTGCTGCAGCGACTGCTGGCCGCCGACCCGCGTTTTGACTGCGCCTACGGCTGGGAGGTGGTCGAGGTGGCGCCCCGGCTCGACCACCGGTTCACCGGTGTCGATCCCCGGATTGCGATCAGCGAAGCGCGGGAGGCGAAGTCCCGTGAGCTGGCACCGCTGCTGTTCGCCATTCACCCGATGTATGCGCGGCAGGCCGAGGAGGAGATCGTCTTCCTCGCCGACGCGTTCTTGTCTCATGTCCCCGAATCCGGTGCGCACCTGCCGAACTACCGGTGCTGGCTCGACACCGAGGACTTCACGCCCGCCTACGACCGTCTACACCGCATGCTGCAGTTCCTGCAGTGGCAGAAACGCCGGCAAGGACGCGTCGGGCAGCGCTGGGTGCTCAAGTCGCCGGCGCACCTCGGTTACCTGGATCGGTTGCGGGCGCGGTTCCCGAATCTGCACCTCGTGCACCTGCACCGCGACCCGCGCACCACCATCGCCTCGGGCGCCAGCCTGAACGCGACCCTGCATGGGATGCACGCTGACACCGTCGACCTGCACCGCGTCGGCCTGCAGTGGCTGCAGCGGATGGGTTGGACTAACGACCGCGCGATGGCGGTCCGCGACGGTTGGCCCGACGACGCGGCCCGGGTCACCGATATGGCGTTCGGCGACGCGGTTGTCGATCCCATCGGTCAGGTGGCCCGCGTCTACGACGCGGTCGGCCTGCCCCTTACGGTCGAGGCGGAAGATGCGATGCGGCGGTGGCTGGACGAGCGTCCGCGCGAGGCGGCCCGTCCGCCATACGGTTTGGCGGAATACGGCCTGCGCGAAGAGCAGGTTGACGAGCGGTTCGCGTTGTACAACAAGCGTTTCAGGCAACACGCCGAGAATTGAGGAGCAGTGCATGGCCGATGACCCCGTCGCGACGGCATCCCAGCACGAGCAAGAACTCGCCGCGCTCGAATTGACTCAGCACGCAGAAGTCAAGGCGGCGTACCGCAGCGTCGCCGAGACGTGGCTGGGCCGGGCCAAGGCGTCGGAAGCGATGCGTGAGCGGTTCGACTGTTCCTTCGCCGAGGTCATGTTCTCAGCAGCGGTATGGTCGTCCAACCAAGACAAGTTGCGGCCCAAAGTCAGCTGCATCACCCGGCTGGCGCATCAGCTCGATGGTCGGCGCGTTCCCGGATCTCGCTGGGGCATCGACAATCCGGACAGTGTCTACCGGGTGATCCCGATCTCCGGTGACGAACGCTACGAGATTCACGGCCGAGTCGGCGAGCACCGCATGACCGAGAACTATTTCACGCTGTGGGACGCCCGCATGGGCACCGTCGACGTCCTCAACGGGCGCACCATGCACGTCGACTCCGACGGCAGCTTCACCATCACCGTGGACGCCGACCTCGCCAACGGGCGGGAAAACCACGTGCAGGCTTCTCCTGCTGCGCACGAGTTCTACATCCGCGATGTCCTGCTGGACTGGCAACAGGATGACCCGAACCAGCTGAACATCCAACGCCTGGGCGGGCCGCCGGGGAGGCCGGCGCGCACCCTCGACGAGCAGGCCGAGGCAACCGCGGCGATGATGGCGTATTTCGCTGACTTCACCGGCAAACTCAGCCACGGCGTGTACAAGATGCCGGCCAACCATTTCAACCTGGCCTGGTCGGCCGACAAATCCGGTGCCATGCGCAACCAGGTCTACGTCATGGGCCGCTTCGATCTCGGGCCCGGCGAGGCGTTCGTCGTCGAGCTCAATGATGGTGGCGCGGAGTACTTCACGGTGCCACTGAGCAACATATGGGGCACCACACTGGACATCCTCGGCCGAACCGGAAGCCTCAACAAAGCGCAGTCGGTCGCCAATGAGGACGCCACCTACACCTACGTGATCTCGCCGACCGATCCTGGTGTGGCGAACTGGATCGACTCCGACGGTCTGCGCGAAGGCATTCTGACGCTGCGGATGGCCGAGTTCGGCGACGCCGGTCCCCGGAAAGACCTCGGTGCCCGCGGCAGGGTGGTCGAGTTGGACCGGCTCGACGCCGAACTACCGACGTTGCCGCGGGTGAGCCCCAGCCAGCGCGCTGCCCAACTCACGGACCGGCGGAATGCGTATCTGCGCCGGTTGCCGGAAGGGGCTGCCTGAGATGGCGCGCTGGCTTATCACCGGATGTTCCACCGGCTTCGGGCGCGAGATCGCGCGCGCCGCGCTGGAAGCCGGCCACAGCGCGGTGGTGACCGCACGCCAGGCCGAGGCGGTGCAGGACTTCGTCGAACGCTTCGGCGATCAGGCGGTGGCCGTCGAACTCGACGTCACTGACACCGACCAGATCGCTGCCGTGGTCGCTGCGGCCGGGACGGCATTCGGCGGGATCGACGTCCTGGTCAACAACGCGGGCCACGGCTACCTGTCGGCGGTGGAGGAAGGCGAAGACGCCGAAGTACGAAACTTATTCGACGTCAACTTCTTCGGAGCGGTCAACATGATCAAGGCGGTGCTGCCTGCGATGCGGGCCCGGCGCTGCGGCCACATCGTCAACATCTCGTCGATGACCGGCCTGGTGGCCAACCCGCCCAATGCCTACTACTCGTCGACGAAGTTCGCGCTGGAAGCGGTGACCGAAGCGCTGGCCACCGAGGTGCGGCCGCTCGGCATCAAGGTGACCGCGATCGAGCCCGGCGCCTTCCGGACCGATTGGGCGACGCGCTCGATGAAGGAGTCGGGCACCCCGATCGCCGACTACGAAGACGTGGCGGCACGCAAAGACCTGATCAAGCAGTTCGCCGATCACCTGCCCGGCGACCCGAAGAAGGTCGCCGAGGCGGTGCTGCTGGTGACCAAGCTCGACGAACCACCGCTGCGGCTGCTGCTGGGCCGCGACGTGCTCAAGGCGATGCGCGACAAGATCGCCGCCCTGTCCGCCTCGATCGACGAGTGGGAGACCGTGACGAGGGACGTCAACTTCCCAGCATCCTGACCGTTCGTGCATAACACGTCAATTCGGCCCAACTGGACTTCTGCGCACCCGGTTGCAGGCGATAATCACCGTTCATGGCAGACAGAAGCGATGGTTCCGGCCACGAACGCAAGCGAATAAAGACCCTCGCGCACGCGGCGATGAACGCCGACCTGACGGTGGGCCAGCTCGAAGACGTGCTGACCGGGCTCGGCGACACCATGAACGAGCTGAACAGTTCACTGTCTGGCCTGAACAGCACCGTCGAACGCCTGCAGGGCGGTTTGGACCACCTCGACGGCACCCTGTCGAGCCTCGATGAGCTGGCGAAGCGGCTGATCTCGCTCATCGAGCCGGCAGAGTCGATCGCGCACCGGATCGACGACATCGTGAGCTTGAGTGAGACGGTGATGTCTCCGTTGACGGTGACCGAGCACGCCGTGCAGCGGGTGCTCAACGTATTCCGCAACCGGCCACCCAGATGACGCGGACCGGCCGCGAACCATGATGAGGCTGATCAGCCTGCGGTAACCTCCGAAAGTGGCATGATCGAGCGGCGCTTCGGCACGGGCCACCGATCCGGTGGCGGTCGTGAGAGCCCGAAGCGGGATAGCGGCGCTTGACGCGTGGTCGGCCTCGACGAGAGGGGACTCGGTGGGTGCTCCGGAGTCTCAGGGCCGGCCGCTGACGGACGTAGAGGCCGCGATCTTCGGAGGGGACCCGGAAATAGCGCGGGATCTGGCGAACGTCGACTGGGCCACCACCCCCCTGGGTCTGCCCGCCGATTGGCCGCAGAGTCTGCAGACCGCGGTCGACATCCTGGTGTCCTCACGGTTCGCCATGTGGATGGCCTGGGGGCCGGAACTGACCTTCTTCTGCAACGCCGCGTACCGCCGCGACACCCTTGGCCGCAAATACCCGTGGGCACTGGGTCGGCCGGCCAGTGAGGTGTGGGCGGAGATCTGGAAGGACGTCGGACCGCGGGCCGACCGGGTGCTGTCGACGGGCGAAGCGACCTGGGACAACGCTTTGCAGCTGTTTTTGGAGCGGTCCGGCTATCTAGAGGAGACCTACCACACCTTCTCCTACAGCCCGCTGCGCGACGACCACGGCCAAGTTGTCGGCATGTTGTGCGTGGTCATTGAGGACACCGAGAAGGTGGTCGGCGAGCGGCGAATGGCTACGCTGCGAGACCTGGGTTCGGATCCGACGGTGAGCCGCACCGAAGCGCAGGCACTGGCCTTCTCCGCCCGCCAGCTCGGCAACAATCTTTGTGACCTGCCGTTCAGCCTGACCTACCTGGTCGAAGGCGGCGGTACCGCCCGGCTGGCGGCCGTCAGCGGAATCGCCGCCGACCACCCCGCCGCCCCGACGGTGCTGATTACCGGCAGCCCAGGCGTCTGGCCACTGGACGATCCGGTGCGCACGGAACCGGTGCTGATCGATCTGCACGACGAGATTTACCCGGACCTGCCGACCGGTGATTGGGCTGAACCGCCCACTCAGGCACTCGTCATTCCGCTGCTGGCGCAGGGCGGTCCGCCCTACGGGTTCCTGGTGGCCGCGCTGAACCGCTACCGGATCGTCGATGACGACTACCGGGCGTTCGTGCAGCTGGTCGCCGGCTACGTCGCCGCGGCGATCGGCAGCACGCGCAGCTACCAGACCCAGCAGCGCCGAGCCGAGGAGCTCGCCGAACTGGACCGGGCGAAGACGACGTTCTTCTCCAATATCAGCCACGAATTCCGCACGCCGCTGACGTTGATGCAGGGACCGGTGGCCGAGCTGCTCGGGCGGCCGACCGGTATCGACGAGCGGGCACGTCGTGAGCTGGAGACCGTACACCGCAACGGGTTACGCCTCGCCAAGCTGGTCAACACGCTGCTGGATTTCTCCCGCATCGAAGCTGGCCGCATGACCGCCCGCTACGAACCTGTCGACCTCGCCGCGGTGACCGGCGAGCTGGCCAGCGTGTTCCGCTCAGCTGTGGAAAGGGCCGGCCTGGTCTATTCCGTGGACTGTCCGTCGCTGGACGAACCGGTGTATCTGGACCGCGACATGTGGGAGAAGGTGGTGCTCAACCTGCTGTCGAATGCGCTGAAGTTCACCTTCGACGGGTCGATCACCGTTCGGGTCGGGCGCTCGGACAGCGCGGCGGTGGTGACGATCGCCGACACCGGCATCGGTGTGCCCGCCGCAGAATTGACCCGGTTGTTCGAGCGGTTCCACCGCATCGACGCAACCCGCGCGCGGTCCTACGAAGGCAGCGGAATCGGGTTGGCTCTGGTCAAAGAACTGGTCGGCCTGCACGGCGGCAGCATCGCCGCCGACAGCACCGAAGGTGCGGGCACCACGTTCACGGTCTGCCTGCCGTTCGGTGCCGCGCACCTTCCGGCCGAAGCCGTCACCGCCTTGGGCAGCTCGCGGGTGAACCCGAAAGTCGCCGACCCCTTCGTTCAAGAGGCCCTGAAATGGCTTCCGGGCGAGGCCAACCAAGCGACGCCGGCGCAGCCCGCCGACACCGCTGTACCCCGGTCCGATGCGCCGGCCCACGTGCTGGTCGCCGACGACAACGCTGACATGCGCGATTACCTGATCCGGATCCTGAGCGCCGCCGGCTACCACGTCGACGGCGTCACGGACGGTCAGGCGGCGCTGGAGGCCGCTCGCGCCGACGGCCATGACCTGGTGATCAGCGACGTGATGATGCCGCGGCTGGATGGGCTGGCGCTGATCGCGGCGCTGCGCACGGACCCGCGGACCGTCGCCGTACCGGTGCTGTTGCTGTCGGCCCGGGCCGGCCAGGAGGCTTCCATCGAAGGTTTGGCGGCCGGTGCCGACGACTACCTGGTCAAACCTTTCGCCGCCGCTGAGCTGCTGGCCCGGGTCCGCGCGAACATCGAACTGGCCCGGCTGCGCAGCCACCACGCCCGGTGGCGCACCGCCCTGGTCGACTCCCTGCAAGAAGCGTTCTTCGTCTGTGACGAGCAAGGCGCCGTCATCGAGATGAACACCGCCTTCACCGAGATCCTCGGCTACGGACCAGAAGGGTTGCCCTATCAGCCGAAGCACCCGTGGTGGCCCGACGCCGACGCCGAGCCGGCCGCCCACCAGGAGGTCACTGCGGTGTTCGCCGGGCTAATCGGCGAAACCCACGGCAGCTACACCGTTCCGATCACCCACCGCGACGGACACCGCCTGTGGGTCACCTTCAACTTCAACCACGCCGACGACCCGGCCAGTGGCCGCCGCGTGATGGTCGGCACCTTGCGCGACGTCACCGCCGAGCACTACACCGTGCAACGCCAAACAGCGCTGGCGGAGCTCAACCAGCAGCTCGCCCAGGCTGACACCGTCGACGACGCTCTCTACGCCGCAGCCGAGGAGCTGCGCCGACTGTGGCGGGCCCGCCGCATATTGGCGGTCACCTTTCCCGTCGACAACCTCGCCCCGCACCCCGCTTTCGGGGCGCCGGAGGTGGTGTCAGCCGGTGGACCAGTGCACTGGGACGATCTGCCGGCGCGCACTCAGGAACTGATCAGCTCGTTGCGCGACGGTGACCTGCTCACGGTGTACGCCGAGGAGCAGGGCGCGGCGGGCGTCGCGCTGCAGCATCCGCTGGGTGTGCTGGTCCTGTTGGTCGAGCTCGTCGAACGACGGCTGTTCACCCCGGAAGACCAGACGCTGCTGACGGTGCTGGCCGGGCGCCTCGGCCAGGGTCTGCAGCGGGTGCACCGGATCGACCAACAGCGGGAGACCGCGCTGGCGTTGCAGCACGCCATTCTGGGTCCGGCGCGGCTGCCGAACGGCTTTGCCGTCCGCTACCAGCCCGCCACGCGACCGCTGCAGGTCGGGGGCGACTGGTATGACGTGGTCGCCCTGGACGACGGGCGCATAGCGTTGATCGTCGGCGACTGCGTCGGCCACGGGCTGACCGCCGCGACGGTGATGGGGCAGCTGCGCAGCGCCTGCCGGGCGCTGCTGTTCGAAAATGACAGCCCGGGCGCCGCCCTTGCCGGTCTGGACCGCTTCGCCGCACGCCTGCCCGGCGCCAAATGCACCACCGCGTTCTGCGCCGTGCTCGATCCGGACACCGGCGACCTGATCTACTCCCGGGCCGGTCACCCGCCCCCAATTCTGGTCCACGCGGATCGGACCACCGAAATGCTGGACGACGGCCGGACCCTGCCGCTGGGTGTTCGACCTGACTGGCCGCGCTCCGAAGCCCGGATCACCATGCCCCCGCGTGCCACCTTGCTGCTTTACACCGACGGCCTGGTGGAACGTCGTCGCCGCCCGCTGGATCAGGGCATCGCAAGCGCCGCCGACCTGGTGCAGGACGGGCGGGACTCCACTCTCGACGAGCTCGCCAGTCAGATCATGTTCCGGCTGGCGCCGAGCGGCGGCTACCAGGACGACGTCGCACTGCTGCTCTACCGCCAGCCCGCGCCGCTGGAAGTGGACATCCCCGCCGATGCCAGCCACCTGGCCGACGCCCGCGAAGCGCTGCGGACCTGGCTGGCACGTGCCGGCGTCGACCCGGACCAAAACCTCAACGTGCTCATCGCGGCCGGCGAAGCCGTCACCAACGCCATCGAACACGGCCACCGCGACAACTCCGAAGGTTTCGTCAACCTGCGCGCGACGACGCTGGTCGACCGGTTGTCGCTGACCGTCACCGACAACGGCTCCTGGAAGACCCCGGTACCCGGCAGCAGAAAGTATCGCGGCCGGGGTATCACCTTGATGCGCGCGCTCATGCACGACGTCACCATCGACCCGGCCGACGTCGGCACTACGGTTCGCCTGCACGCGAGGATCAACTGATGGCAACACCGCTCACCGTCGACACCAATCGAGGCCATGACGGCAAGCTCAGGGTGATCGCCAGCGGGGAGATCGATTTGAGTAACATCGGTTTGTTCACGCGGGCCCTCAGCGACGCGATCAGCAAACCCGGGGAGATCACGGTGGACCTGTCCGGGGTGGAATACCTCTACAGCGGTGCGATCAACGCCCTTTTCACCCACGCCGACCGCATCGACCTCATCATCGCCAACCGGTTCCTGATTCCCGCCCTGACCGTCAGCGGTCTGACCGAACTGGCCACCGTCCAACGGAAGTCGACGGCGCCAGATCAGTGATTCGGCCCGCTTTGTGACTGTTTCAACGAGCCGGAAAGCGGGTTCGACTTCGACGCCGGCGACGGCGAGCACCAGGCCCCACCGGTAGCGTCGACGGCACCTCGATGGAGCAGATCCGCACCGAGGCCGGCGTTTCGGCGGGACTGATGTACCGATATTTCGCCTCCAAGGATGAGGTGATCCGGGCGGCCATCACCGGATCGATGGTTCAGGTCGAGTCGCTCGTCGTCGAGGCAGGCAACAGCGAGCAGGCCGCCACCGCTAGCTAGCCACTGTTGCGCAGCGCGCTGGACAACCCGTTCATGGTGAGCAGAATTCCGCGCTGCACCAACTCGTCGTCGTCTCCGGAGCGGTAGCGCCGGAGCAGTTCCACCTGCAGGTGATTCAACGGCTCCAGATAAGGGAAGCGGTTGAACACCGAACGCGCCAGCGACGGGTTGTCGGCCAGCAGATCGTCCTGACCGGTGATCCGCTTGTGCATCGCGATGGTCAGCTCGTGCTCCGCGGCGATCTTGTCGAACACTGTGCGACGCAACGACTCATCTCCCACCAGCTCGGCGTAGCGGGCGGCCAGGCCGAGATCGGACTTCGCCAGCACCTGCGCCATGTTCGACAGCACCGTCGAAAAGAAGGGCCACCGCTGATACAGATCGTGCAGCGTCTGCAGCCGAACGGCTTCCGGCTCCGGCCCCGCGCTGATCCACTCTCCGAACGCCGAGCCGGTGCCGTACCAGCCGGGCAGCATGACCCGCGACTGACTCCAGGCCAGCACCCACGGGATGGCCCGCAGGTCAGCGATCGACGAGGTGGGTTTACGGGAGGTGGGCCGGCTGCCGATGTTCATCGCGCCGATCTCGCTGACCGGGGTGGACGCCAGGAAGTACTCCACGAATCCCGGTGTCTCGTGCACCAATTCGGCGTAGGCGCGGCGCGCCCGCGCGGCCAGGTCGTCGAGCACCTGATAGGCCGGCGCCGCGGCGTCGCCGAGCCCCTCCACATCGAGCAGAGTTGCCTCCAACGTCGCGGCGACCAACGTCTCCAGAGTGCGGCGCGCGATCCGCGGCTCGGCGTACTTGGCGGCGATGACCTCGCCCTGCTCGGTGAGCCGCAGCGAGCCGTTCACCGCTCCGGGCGGCTGAGCCAGGATCGCGTCGTAGCTGGGGCCGCCACCACGACCGACGGTGCCGCCACGGCCATGAAAAAGCCGTAACCGGATTCCGGTTTTGCGGGCCGACTCGACCAGCTCCAGCTCGGCCCGGTACAGCGCCCAGTTGGCCGCCAGGTAACCGCCGTCCTTGTTGGAGTCGGAGTAGCCGAGCATCACCTCCTGGTTCTCCCCGCGAGCATGCACGATCGCTCGGTACAGCGGAAGTTCCAGCGCGGCTTCCAGCGTCGACGCGCCGTTGCGCAGATCGTCGATCGTCTCGAACAGTGGCACGATGCCCACCGGGCAGTACGGCTCGGCGCCCGACGCGTCAAGCAACCCGACCTCTTTGAGCAGGATCGCGGCCTCCAGGACATCCGACACCGACCGGCACATCGAGATCACGTAGTTGGGCACTGCCCGCGCACCGTAGATCTTGACCGCTTTAGCCGCCGCCGCGAGCACACCGAGTTCGGCCCGCGCCAACTCCGAGACGTCGGCACGGTCACCGACCAAGGGGCGTCGGGTGCTCAGCTCACCGACCAGCAGGGTGACCCGGTCGTCCTCGGACAGCGACAGATAGTCCGGGTGCACGCCGGCCCAGGCCAGCAGGTCGCGAACCACCTCCTCATGCACATCGGAATTTTGCCGCATGTCCAGGCCAGTGAGATGAAAACCGAACGTGTGCACGGCTTCTCGCAGCAACGCCAGCCGATCGTCGGCCAGCAGCGCGCTACCGTGCGCGCGCAGCGAGGCGTCGACGATGTTCAGGTCGTCACGCAGCTCCGCCGGTGTCTCATAGCGCGGCAACCCGAGGTCGAGCTGCTGCGGGGGCTGACGGTCCAAGATCTCGGCCGCGGTCGCGGTGAGCCGGCCCCGGATCACCCGCAGCGCCCGCCGGTAGGGCTCGTCGGCGCGCTTGGGCTCGGCACATCCCTCGGCCAGGCTGGTCAGCTCGCGGGTTACCCCTACCAGCCGCGACGACATCGACAGTTGCTGTTCCAGCGTCGTCAATTCAGCGAAGTAGTGCGCCAGCGCGGTATACGCAGCGCTGGCGGTGGCGAGCTCGACCACCTCGGCGGTGACATTAGGATTGCCGTCGCGGTCACCGCCGATCCACGAGCCGGGCCGCACGATCGGCTCGGCCAGCAGGTCGGCGTCGGGCCAGCGCAGCCGCAGCGCCCGCCGCACTTGGGCGTTGACCTTCGGGATGACGTCGAAGAAGGCTGCCGGGTAGTAGCGCAGCCCGACTTCCACTTCGTCGGAGATCTGCAGGCGGGACAGCCGGATCAGCGCGGTCTGCCACAGCATCAACACCTGGCGGCGCAGCTCGAGTTCGATGTCGCGGCCGTCCTCGGTTTCGGTGAGCCCGTCCGAGCGCAGCCGCATCAACTCGGTGATCCGATGCTGGGTGACGAACACCGAGCGGCGCCGGGTCTCCGTCGGGTGGGCGGTGATCACCGGCGACACCAGCGCATCGGCCAGCGCTTCGGCTACCGCCGTCGCGTCCAGCTCGGCGGCGTCGAGTTTGCGGTAGGTGGCGGCCAGGCTGCTGTCCTGCGGCCGCTCACCCGCGGCCACGTGAATGGCCCGGCGGCGCTCCCGATGGATGTCTTCGGCGACGTTGGCCAGCAACGCGAAGTGGCTGAACGCCCGGATGACGGGGATGGCTTGCGCGACGCCAATACTCGAAAGCGTGTCAGCCAGCTCGCCTCGATCGATCTCGGAGCGGCGCACCCGAAACGATTCCAGCCGGGCCCGTTCGACCAATTCGAATATCGCGTCGCCGTTCTGCTCGCGCACGGTGTCGCCGAGGATCGTGCCGAGCAGCCGGATGTCTTCGCGCATCGGCTCAGTCGCCTCCCGGCCCACCCGGGTGCGGTGCACCGCGCCGATCGGTTCGAGCCCGATCTCGGAAACCTCAGCCATGCGTCTCAGTATCGTGGCGCAGCGGCGTTGCCGCTCGGCGGGCCGCCGGAGTCACGGCGTGGGGAGCTGCGCCGGTCAGCGGTACTTGATCAGCAGCGCCATTCCGACGATAGACACCAGCCAAATGCCGGTGACGAACAATGTCAATCGGTCGAGGTTCTTCTCGACCACCGTCGACCCCGACAGGCTGGACTGCACGCCGCCGCCGAACAGGGTCGACAGACCACCGCCCTTCGCGCGGTGCAGCAGCACCAGCAGCACCACCAACACACTGGTGACCACCAGGATGATCTGCAGGGTCAACTCCATGGCCGTTACCTTACCGACTCAGCAATCACGGCCTGGCACCGAGAGTCACAGAGTGATGCGCAGGACGACCCGCGGCTTGCGGCGGCCGCGCGCCGCAAGACGTTCGATGAAGGTCACCACCTGAAATTCCAGGCCGTACTTGCGCCGGATGATCCCGGCGAGGCGCTCGACAGTGGCCGCGTCGGTGATCACCTCGGCCCTGCCCTCGACCGGGTCGGCGCCGTCCTCCGGCTTGCCGAGGCGACTGCACGGCACCAGCCTCACCCGGGGATCGTTGCCTGCTCGTTTGACTTTCCAGCTGTCGGCCGGTGTCCAGAAAAACAAATGGTCGCCGTCGCGACCGATCCACATCGGCGTCGCGACCGCGTCACCGTTCTTCTTGAACGTGGTCAGCGAAACGAACTTGCGCGCCGCCAGCGTCGTCGCCGGATCGTTTGGCACGGCTACGGCAGGGGTCCGCCGGCGGCAATGGCGGACAGCGTCGCGAACTGTTCACCGTCCAGCGATGCCCCACCGACCAGCGCGCCGTCGATGTCGGGTTGCCCGATGATCTCGCCGATGTTCTTGGCATTCACCGACCCGCCGTAGAGCACTCGGACGTTCTCGGCGACTTGCGCCGACGCCAGCGCCTCGAGTTCGTTGCGGATCGCCGCGCACACCTCCTGGGCGTCGGCGGCGCCGGCCACCCGCCCGGTGCCGATTGCCCAAACCGGCTCGTAGGCGATGACCACGCTGTCGATCTGGTCCGCCGAAAGTCCGTCAAGGGAGCCCTGCAGCTGTTCGACGTTGTGCGACACGTGATCGCCGGCCTCCCGGACCTCCAGGTGCTCACCGATGCACACAATGGGCGTCAACCCGTGCTTGAGAGCCGCGGCCGCCTTCGCCGCTACCAGCGCATCGTCCTCGTTGTGGTGGGTGCGCCGCTCGGAGTGGCCGACGACGACGTAACTGCATCCCAGTTTGGCCAGGAACGCCCCGCTGATGTCACCGGTGTAGGCGCCGGAGTCGTGCTGCGACAGGTCTTGTCCGCCGTAGGTCAACCGCAGTTTGTCACCGTCGACCAACGTCTGGACGCTGCGCAGGTCGGTGAACGGTGGGATGACGGTGACGTCGACTTTGTCGAAGTACTTGTCCGGTAGGGAGAACGCGACCTTCTGCACCAAGGCGATCGCTTCGAAGTGGTTGAGATTCATCTTCCAGTTGCCGGCGATCAGCGGCTTGCGGCTCACGAGTCTCCTTCGCTCAGGTTCTGGCCACCACCACTCAACACCTCCAGGCCCGGCAGCGTCTTGCCTTCCAGAAATTCCAGCGAGGCGCCGCCGCCGGTGGAGATGTGCGAGAAACCGACAGCGGGCAGGCCCAGCGCGCGCACCGCGGCCGCCGAGTCACCGCCGCCAACCACGCTGAACGCTCCCTTGCCGGTCGCGGCGGCGATCGCCTCGGCCACACCTTTGGTGCCGGCCGCGAAGGCGGGAAACTCGAACACCCCCATCGGGCCGTTCCAGAAGATGGTTCGAGCGTTGGACAACAACCTGGTGAACCGTGTCACCGAGCCCGGCCCGATATCCAGGCCCAGCTTGCCGTCCGGGATCGCGTTGGCGTCAACGGTCTGCGCGGGCGAATCGGCGGCGAAGGACTCGGCCACCACAATGTCGACGGGCAGCCTCAGCACGTCACCGTAGGTTTGCAGCAGCTCGCGGCAGGTGTCGATCATCTCCTCCTGCAGCAGCGACTGCCCGACCGAATAGCCTTGGGCAGCAAGGAACGTGAAGCACATGCCGCCGCCGATGATGATGCTGTCGGCCTTCGTAGCCAGCTTTTCGATGACGCCGAGTTTGTCTGATACCTTGGACCCGCCGAGCACCACGGCGTAGGGCCGTTCGGTTGAGCTGGTCAGCTGCTGCAGCACCCGCACCTCGTCGGCGACCAGCGTGCCGGCGTAATGCGGCAACAGGGTGGCGATCTCGTAGACCGAGGCCTGCTTGCGGTGCACGACGCCGAACCCGTCGGAGACGAAAGCACCAGCCGACCCGTCGGAGCCTCCGACCAGTGCGGCCAGCTGCTCTGCCAGCGCCAGCCGTTCAGCATCGTCCTTGCTGGTTTCGCGGGGATCGAAGCGGATGTTCTCCAACAGCAGGACATCGCCGTCAGTCAACCCCTCGGCGCGGGCCAGCGCGTCGGTGCCGATCACGTCTGCCGCCAGCTGCACGTGCCGGCTCAACTGCTCGCTCAGCGCGGCGGCGACCGGCGCCAGCGACAGCTTGGGGTCCGGGCCGCCTTCCGGCCGGCCCAGATGAGCGGTCACCACCACCTTGGCGCCGGCGTCGGCCAACGCTTTCAGCGTGGGCACCGACGCGCTGATGCGCCCGGCGTCGGTGATAGTCCTGTCATCGAGCGGCACGTTCAGGTCGGAGCGCACCAACACGCCGCGACCCGAAACCCCATCGGCGAGAAGATCGTCGAGGTTAGGAAGAGACACGGCTTACAGCGACTTGCCGACCAGCGCGACGAGGTCGACGAGTCGGTTGGAGTAACCCCACTCGTTGTCGTACCAGGACACTACTTTCGCCTGGTTGTCGATCACCTTGGTGAGCCCGGAATCGAAGATCGAGCTGTGCGGGTCGGTGACAATGTCGCTGGACACGATCGGCGCGTCGTAGTATCTCAGAATGCCTTTGAGCTTGCCCTCCGCGGCGGCCTTGAACGCGGCGTTGATCTCGTCGGCGCCGGCGGCCCTGGACAGTTCCGCGGTCAGGTCGGTGACCGAGCCGGTTGGGATCGGCACCCGCAGGGCGTAGCCGTCGAGTTTGCCCTTGAGCTCAGGCAGCACCAAACCGATGGCTTTGGCGGCACCGGTGGAGGTGGGCACTATGTTCAGCCCGGCGGCGCGCGCGCGGCGAAGGTCCTTGTGCGGTCCGTCCTGCAGGTTCTGATCCTGGGTGTAGGCGTGGATCGTGGTCATCAGACCCTTGACGATGCCGAATTCGTCATGAATGACTTTGGCAAGTGGCGCCAGGCAGTTCGTGGTGCACGACGCGTTGGAGATGATGTTCTGACTGCCGTCGTACTTGTCATCGTTGACGCCCAGCACGATGGTGATATCGGGGTCGGTGGCCGGCGCGGAGATGATCACCTTCTTGGCGCCGGCGTCCAGGTGACCTTTGGCCTTGGCGGCGTCGGTGAAGATGCCGGTGGATTCGACGACGACGTCGACGCCCAGGTCGCCCCAGGGCAGCGCGGCGGGCCCCTCTTTGATGGCGAAGGACTTGAGTTTGGTGGTGCCGATGACGATGGTGTCGTCGCCGTCCAGGCTGACGTCTTCGGGCAGCCGGCCCAGGATCGAGTCGAATTTCAGTAGGTGCGCCAACGTCGCGTTGTCGGTGAGGTCATTGACCGCGATGATCTCGATGTTGGTGCTAGTCCCCTGCTCTTTCTGGGCGGCCAGCGCCCGGAAGAAGTTGCGGCCGATTCGACCGAAGCCGTTTACGCCTACCCGGACCGCCACAAGTGTCTCCTTCGTTGCCTCTCACTGCCCGCCAGCCTAATGATGAGGGAAAGGCGTCGCGACCTGAGGTCCGTCGCACAGCCGACGTTGTCCGCGGGTGCAGTCGGCGCCACCTCCGCGAAGTCGGAATAACTGCTAATGCATCGGTCGGTGACCGGGGCCGGACACCAGCTGGCCCTAGAATCTGCGCATGAAGTCGCGACGGGTAACGGCCGCCAAACTGGCAGTCCCCGCTGTGAGTAACTCCCCAACCGAAGGTCGTTTATCGAGGCTCGGCATGCTGGCGGTGCAAGACGCCTGAAGAGGAATGGGAGGAAGGTCCGCCAGGCGGGCTTAAACTTCTTCGGAGCGGAACTGCCTACCGGACGGAGCTGAACCCTGAATCAACAAGATTTTGGGTCGGATAAGGACGCCAATCCGATTCGTCGTACGGTTCAGCCCGCTACGTATCACTAGATAGATTCGAAAAGCTGCGCCAGCGGATCAGGTCGTTTCATATCAAGGCCGGACCGGCCGGTTCAAAGTCCAAGGGGATATGTTCGGCCCTGCTGCTCGCGACGCACCCTTTCTCCCCAACGCTCAAGTTCTTCGAGCTCCTCGGCGGTGCGGATCCGGCCGCCTTGCGGGAACAACAGTTTGGCGCGCTTGTAGCCGCCGATTTTGCGTTGCAGGCGGCGCAGCAAGCTCAGCGCATCGACGTCAGAAAAATTGGTCATTACCTCGAAGTCGAGACCTGACCCCACCAAGTCGCTGGCCCAGGTGACTTCAGTCAAGAAAAGCACTCGCGCCCAGTCCAAATCGGACAGTGGCTTACCTTCAACGATGGCACGTTCAAGACGAACGGTGAGTTCGCCAAACTCCTCCCAGGTGGACAATCCCAAAACCTGGAAAGGAAACGGCATCCCGGCCGCCGATAACGACCACTGCTCCAGCGTCTGCCGAATGAACTTACGTTCATCCGCGGTTAGGTCAACCGCCACCAAACCCGAAGGACTCGCCATCGACTTGATCCTAGTGCCAACCCCGCGGTCCTTCACACCGCTGAGCTGGTGCGTTTGCTCAGCCGGCGCAGCGCTGACTGGGCGGCGTGGTAGCCGCATAGCCCGTGGACGCCGGCCCCGGGTGGCGTGGATTGGGAACACAAGTACACCCCGGGCACCCCGGTGAAGTACGGGTCGACCGCCAGTCGCGGCCGAAACAGCACTTGTAGCCCGTCATTGGCCCCGCCGATGATGTCGCCGCCGACGTAGTTGGCGTTGTAGGCCTGCAGGTCGGTGGTGGACGTGCTGACCGTGGCGACAACACGCTCGGCGAAGCCGGGCGCGAACCGCTCGATCTGCGCGGTGACCGCCGCGGTGGCGTCGCCGGTGTAACCGAAGGGCACATGGGCGTAGGCATAGATCGGGTTGATGTTGCCCGCTGACCGGGACGGGTCGGCCCGATACTGCTGACCGAGCAGCACGAAGGGCCGCTGCGGCATGCGGCCCTGCGCGCGTTGGCGTTCGACGTCGGCGACCTCGGCGAAGCTGCCGCTGAGGTGGACGGTGCCGGCGCGCCCGCAGTCCGGATTGGTCCACGGAATGTGGCCTTCGATCGCGAAGTCGACCTTGAACGCCGAAGACCCTTGTCGATAGCGCTGGTAAGACCGCTTGATCCGGGCGGGCATCGCGTCGCCGTACAACGACAGCGCCCCGGCCGGGCTCAGGTCGAGCAGCACGATGTCGGCGTCGGGGATGTCGGAGCGACGGGTCACGCGGACGCCGGTGCTGATCGCCCCGCCCAGCTCGCGCAGGGCGGTGGCCGCAGCCGCGGTGATCGTCCCGGATCCCCCTTCGGCGACGGGCCAGCCGAAGCGGTGCCCGCTGGCCAGGATCATCAGCCCGAGCGACGCCGTCAGCGGATGATTCAGGCTGGTGTAGACGTGCGCGGCGGTGCCGCCGAACAGCGCGCGGGCCTGCTCGGTGCGGAACCACCGCGCCATCACGGTGGCCGGCAGCACCGCGCGCGGCCCGAAGGCGGCGAGCCGGAGGGGATGCCGCGGCACGTTGAGCACCGGCCGCAGCAGGTCGGCGGACAGCTCGTCGAAGCCGCCCGCAAGGTCACCCAGAGCCCGGCGCCAACGCGACCCGTCCGGCCCGAGCCCGGCGGCGGTCTGGTCGATCGACCGATACAGCAGGCCGGCGGTGCCGTCGTCGAGCGGGTGCGCGCAGTCGATCTCGGGCCACAGCCACCGCAATCCGTGGCGTTCGAGGCCGATCTCCTGCCACAACGGCGAGCCCACGGCCATCGGGTGGAATGCCGAGCAGTGGTCGTGGATCACGCCGGGCACCGTCAGCTCACCCGACCGGGCACCTCCCCCGACCGTCTCACCGGCCTCCAGCACCTGGACGTCGACGCCGTGCCGGGCCAGCTCGATAGCGGCGGCCAGGCCGTTGGGACCGGCACCGACGACAACCGCGTTCGTCATGAGCGCCGCTCATCCCCTGCAAGCGGGAGGTGCCCCCACCTCATCGCTCGGGCCCTATCGTCGCCGGCGCGCGTCACCGCGGCCGGGACGCGACACCGCGTTGGTGCCTGGTCGGGTGCACGGGAAACTCGTCGCCCGGCTCGGGCCAGGGCTGGCGGCTGAGCATGTCATCGACTTTGACATAACCCTCCTCGATCACCCCGGACTTGGCGTCGATGATGCGGTACCACTGCCGCTTGGTCTGGATGGGCTGGCCCTCCAGCACGACAACCCGAACGTCGCCCTCGTCGAAGTGACAGCGCCGCTGCAGCGCTTCCAGGAGCTGCTCATTGTGCAGGTGACCTTCGCCGAAGTTCCATCCCACCAGCGGTCCGGCGACGAATTCGCCTTCCCGGGCGCGATAGTCGGCCTCGTTAGCTCCCAGGGCGCGCGGCAGTAAGCCGTTCAGCGCCCGGCCATGTACGTGCATCGCGCGGAACGCCGCGCCTTTATCGGACATGAACTCCGCGGTGCCCCGGTCGTAGAGCTTGGCCAGTTGCTTGATCGTTATCGCCGCGCTTTTGACAACGTTGGCATCAATCTTGTCCTCGGCGCCCGCGCGGAAACACCAGATGCTGGTGGCCCAGTTCCCGGCGTAGTACCGCATCGCGGGGAGGAACGAGATCTGCTGCGGAAACATGTTTCCCACAATCGGAACGACCGCAATGGCGACGATCAGCAGTGTCAGCAGCAGCGGTGAATGCAGGTCGGTGACTTTGATGGTGGTGTAGTGGCCGAACAGGTAGAAGACCGAGAAGATGACGAAAACGTTCCACTCCAGCGGGACTCCCATCGGGAGGTTGGAAATAATGTTGAGGTGGAAGATCACCATGAAGCCGATCAAAAACCAACGCCAAGGGTGACCGTCGGCGACGAACACCAGGACCGCCGGCACGATGAATTCGGCTGTGGTGCCGCCGACATGCGCCATTAGCGCCGGGATCAACGAGGGACGTAAGTCGTTGACCGGGTCGCGGTAGAGCCGGCGCTTGAGCCAGTTGAACGCCTTGGGCCGCAGCAGCGCATTGTTACTCGTCATCACCGCGACGACGTAGGGGAAGTGGTGGTTGAGTTTGGAGGTCGCCGCGCCCCACCACAGCGCGAGCAGGATGATCTTGAAGGCGGCGATCTGGTCGATGAACGGGAAGAAGAACACGAACAGCTTCAGCCAATAGTGCTCGGAGCGGGCCGCGAGGAACACCGTCTTGTCGCGCAGGCCCAGCACCGCCAGCGCAACGATGGTGGGGATGATCAGCACCGGGTCGATCAGGCCGACGTCGCCGGCGCCGGTGACCGGGCCGCTGTTTCCAGGTGCGAACAGCGCCCACACGGCGGAGACCAGCACGACGGCGTAGAGCGCGACGTCGACGACGGTGCGGCTGTCGCCGCCGGTGAAGGGAACCTTGCCGGGCCATGGCGGCAGCCGAATTGTCCCCGGACGCAAGAAGTACAGGAACCCGCCCACCGGCGGCGTGAACCGCCCAGTCAACGGTCCAGAACCGCAGCCCAAGCCCAACACCTCAAACAACAGCGAGAAGACGACCGCTTTCTGATACACGATCGGCTGCGTCCACCACTGCCCGATGTGCGCGATTCCGCCCAAGCCGGGGGTCAGCGAGATCGCGAATGCCGGGACGGCGATGTACAGCGCAATCTTGAACAGGTACAGCAGATAAACCACGTAGGGGGTGCCGAACCCGTGCTCCACCCAGTGTCGGGTGACGATTTGCATCCGGGTGGCGCGGGGCAGCGTCGGCCAGGTGTCCAGGTCGACGTCGGGCAATTCCGGTGTAGTGAATCCCATGGTGACTTCGCCATCCCCTCCGCCGACGGGTTCGGACCTATGGTGGCGACCTTAGCGCGTTAGTGTGACGCAGATTACAGAAGCTGACCGTAGACTACGGCGACGGTCACCGTTCGAGGCCGTGTCGTGGTTATGTACCTACCGACTATGTTGCTGGAGCACGTGTTTCGGAAGCCGCTGCGGTGTCTGCGTCCTCGTCGTCGTCCCACAGGAGCAGTTGACGGACCGCGGGACGTGGTCCGTAGGGCTGCAGCATGCGGCTGGCCGGCCGGGGACGCACCCGCAACGGCCACCAGAACCATCGCCCCAGCAGCGCGGCAATAGACGGTGTCATGAACGAGCGCACTATCAGCGTGTCGAACAACAGTCCGAGGGCGATGGTGGTGCCGATCTGACCGAGGACCCGCAATTCGCCGAAAATGAACGAGGCCATCGTGAAAGCGAAGACCAGACCCGCGGAGGTCACCACAGAGCCCGAGCCGGCCATCGCACGAATGATGCCGGTGTTCAGCCCGGCGCCGATCTCCTCTTTGAACCGGGAGATCAACAGCAGGTTGTAGTCAGAGCCCACCGCCAACAGCAGGATGACGGCCAGCGCTAGCACGGCCCAGTACAACTGAAGTCCGATGATGTCCTGCCAGAGCAGCACGGAAAGCCCGAACGAAGCGCCCAGTGACAGCGCCACGGTGCCGACGATCACGATGGCGGCCACGAAACTTCGCGTGATGATCATCATGATCAGCAGAATCAAGGTCAGAGACGCTATCCCGGCGATCATCAGGTCGTACTTTGCCATGTCCTGAATGTCTTTGTACGCCGACGCGGTACCGCCCAGATAGAAGCTGGCGCTGGAGAAGGGGGTGTTCTTCACCGCCTCACGGGCGGCCTGGTTGATCGGGTCGATGTGCGAAATGGCCTCGGGCGTCGCGGGATCGCCTTCATGGGTGATGATCATCCGAGCAGCCCTGCCGTCCGGCGACATGAACAACTTCAGGCCGCGCTTGAAGTCGGCATTCTTGAAAACCTCGGGCGGCAGATAGAAGGAGTCATCGTTTTTCGCGGCGTCGAAGGCCTGGCCCAACGCCGTCGCATTTTCGAGCGCATCGGCGTTCTGCCGGTTGATCCCGAGCGTGGTGGCGTAGTTGGAGAGGGTCAGCTCCATGTTCTTCTCATTGCTGGCGATCTGCGGCGGGATCAGCGCCGCCAATCGCGGCTGAAGCGCACTTAATTCGTCGAAACTTTTCGTGAGGTCGGAGAACTTTTCGCTGAGCTCATCGATGCTGTCGAGCGCTTCGAAAGTAGACCGGAACGCGAAACAGATCGGAATGTTGTAGCAGTGCTTTTCGAAGTAGAAGTAGCTGTGAATTGGCCGGAAGAAGTCGTCGAAATTCGCGAGGTTGTCTCTGACTTTGTTGATGGTGTCGAGCGTTTCGTGAAATTTTTGGGTTTCGTCGTTGGTTGCAGCGACGAGCTGCTGCTGAGTAGCGAATTGCTGCTGGAGAATGTGAATCGTTTTGTCGAGTTCGCCGGCCTGCGCCAGCAGGTCGCGCGCACGGTCTTCCTGGTATTTCAGGTTTTCCTGCGTGCCGGCACTGTTCTGGCTGATCTGGAACGGTATCGAGCTGTGATTGATCGGGGTGCCCAACGGTCGCGTGATGCTCTGCACCAACGCAATTCCGGGCAGATGTGCCACGGCTTTGGCCACCCTGTCCAGGAGGAGCATGTCGGTGGGGTTGCGCATGTCGTGATCCGTCTCCACCATCAGCAGCTCCGGCTCCAGCCGGGCCCGAGAAAAGTGCCGCTCGGCGGCCGTGTAACCCATGTTGGCCGAAGAACTGGCAGGCAGATATGGACGAACGTCGTAACTCGTCTTGTATCCGGGCAGCGCGAGCAGACCGATCAGCGCTATTGCGCACGCCCCCACGAGAATCGGTGCCGGCCACCGGACTATGGCGGTGCCGATCCGCCGCCAGCCCCGCGTCTTGGTCGCGTGCTTCGGATCGAAGAAGCCGAAAACACTGGCCATGGCGAGCACCGCCGGGGCAAGAGTGAGCGCCGCCAGTAGCGCAACACAAATGCCCAGCGCGGCGGGAATGCCGAGACTTTGAAAATACGGCGTCCGGGTAAAGCTCAGACACGCCACAGCGCTGGCGACGGTCAGGCCAGAGCCCAAGATCACGTGGGCGGTCCCGCTGAACATGCTGTAGAAGGCGCTCTCTCGGTCTTCCGCAGCCTGCCGCGCCTCGTGATAACGGCCCACGAGAAATATTGCGTAGTCCGTTCCGGCGGCGATGACCAGCAGCGTGAGGATGTTCGTCGAGTATGTCGACAGCCCGATTATCCCGTGGTAGCCGAGAAAGGCGACGAATCCGCGGGCCGCGGCCAGTTCGATCAGGACCGTGACGAGCACCAGGATCATGGTGACGACGGAACGGTAGACGAAGAGCAACATCAACGCGATCACCAGGACAGTTATCGCCGTCACCTTGTTGGTACTTTTGCTGCCCACTTCGAATTGATCCGCGATGAGCGGCGCCGCTCCGGCAACGTAGGCCTTGACGCCCGGTGGCGGCTGGGCGTGGTCGACGACGCTGCGCACAGCGTCGACGGACTGATTCGCTAACGCTCCGCCTTGATCACCGGCAAGGAACACCTGAACGAATGCGGACTTGGCATCGGCACTTTGCGAGCCGGCCGCCGTCAGTGAATCGCCCCAGAAATCTTGGATGTATTCGACGTGTTTTTTGTCCTGCTCGACTTTATGGATCAGGGAGTCATAAAACCGATGGGCGTCGGCGCCCAGCGGCCTTTCGCCTTCCAGGACGATCATGGCCGAGCTGTCGGTGTCGAATTGGTTGAACTTCTGGCCGATGTGTTTGATCGCTTTAAGCGACGGCGCGTCGGGAGAACTCAGCGGCACGTTCTGTACTTCCGCCACCTTCTCCAGCTGCGGGACGGAGATGTTCGTGATGGCAGCCAGCGCCAGCCACATCAATAGAATCGGCAGCGCGAGCCGGCGGATGGTCTGCGGTACCCGCGGACGACGAAAGTGACGGTCGCTCATCCGGACTTGTCCAGGCAGAAGGTGTAGGCGTTCACTGCGTGGAAGGACCTTTCGTCTTTGACCACACCGTCGACCAGAATCCGACAGCCGATGGAATTACCGTCGCCCTGCGCCACTACGTTGCCGACCACCGCGGTGTCTGTTGAGGTGATCGTGTAAGACCACGGCAGGGTCGCGTTGTCGACGCGCTGCGGCTGCGCGTTGACGTCGAGGTAGTTGATGGTGGCCATGGCGCCGGGAGCGCCGAAAACCTGCAGTTCGACGTGCTTTTCGCTGATCGGAACGATTGCCGTCTTGTCGTCACCGGCCGCCGGGGTGCCGCTGTGAGCGATGAACGCGCCGTGCAGGCGGTACACGACGAAGCCCGCGATTGCCAAGACGACCACGAAAACCAGCGCCATCCAGCGGCGCCTGATCAGCCGGGTAAGCGAAATACCCATCACGCGTTGGCCTTTCGGTAGCCGGCGAACGATCTTCTCGCCTCTTCGCGTAGGGAGCGGAGAACGGCTGCTCCAACAGTACGGTACGGGACCGGACTCTACAACTTGTGGCGGACGCGCAGGCGCCCGACGGTGGCGGTGCCCACTCAGCCGGCCGGATCAATGAACCTGGCGACTCAGGCTCGGGATGAGCACCTCGTCGACCAGTGCCTGCACGGTTCGACGAGTGGGTGGCCGGCCGGAATTGATCGATCGGAAGATCAGGTAACCCGGCAGCAGATCCCAAAGTTCGTCACTGATCGCGGATTTAAAAATCTCACCGCGCTCAACGGCCCGGTTCAGGACGCACCGAATCAAGGCCTTGCGGTCGTTGAGGAAATTGCGCTGCATCGCCTCGTTCAGGGCGGGGTTGCGGGACACCTCGACGAGCACCGCGCGCAGGGCGCCCGCATGCTGGCGAGCGTCCTCACAGACCTCCCGCCCCAATTGCAGAAGATCACCGCGCAATGTGCCGGTATCCGGCGATACGGCGGCCTGGCAGACACCTTCGATGAAGGCGGCCAGCACCAGTTCGGCTTTGGATGGCCAGCGGCGGTAGACGGTGGCCTTGCTGGCGCGGGCGCTGGCCGCGACCGCATCGACCGTCAGCCGGTCATAGCCGTGTTCTTGCAGCAGCTGCAGCGTCACCGCAAGGATCTCGGCCTCCCGCGGCGACCACGACGACTCTGTGGCACGGTCGACGGTCTGGGTCACAGCGCCCACCATAGAGCCTGCGCGGCAGTTCCAGCCAGCGTCCTTCTTCACGGTGGACATGCGCCAGCCGCAGGCGCGCGGAAGGGTTGAACGATGTCAGACGAAAAACGAGGACAAGCCCGGCTCTTCGATGCCTTGACGACCAAGGGCACCGCCTTCACCGAGGACGAGCGCCACAGCTTGAACCTGCTGGGCCTGCTGCCCACTGCGGTGAAGACGCTTGCCGAACAGGCCGAGCACTGTTGGCACGAGTTCTGCACGCGTCGTGACGATCTCGACAAACACATCTATCTGCGCGCGCTGCAGGACCGCAATGAAACCCTGTTCTATCGCGTGCTGCACGATCACGTCCTGGACACCATGCCGATCGTCTACACCCCCACCGTCGGCGAGGCGTGCCAGCGGTTCAGTGAGATCTACCGGCGTCCGCGCGGACTGTTCGTGTCCTATCCAGACCGCGACCGCCTGCGCGAAGTCCTGAGCAACCGCCCGCACCGTGAGGTCGACGTGATTGTGGTGACCGACGGCCAGCGCATCCTCGGTCTCGGTGATCAGGGCATCGGCGGGATGGGCATTCCGATCGGCAAGCTCTCGCTCTACACCCTGATCGGCGGGATCGAACCCGCGCGTACCCTGCCGATAGTGCTCGACGTCGGCACCGACAATGTCGAACTCCTCGACGACCCTCAGTACCTCGGCTGGCGCCACCGGCGAATCGGCGACGACGAATACTGCGCATTCATCGACCAATTCGTGACCACGGTGCGCGAGCAACTTCCCGACGTGTTACTGCAGTGGGAGGACTTCGCCACCGCGCATGCGTTGCCGATCCTGGCGCGCTACCGCGACCAGTTGCTCACTTTCAACGACGACATCCAGGGCACCGCCGCCGTGACCCTCGGAGCGCTGCACGCCGCCGCGAAGGTGGCCGGGGTTCCGCTGTCGCAGCAGCAGGTCGTAATGCTCGGCGCAGGTTCGGCCGGTATCGGTGTACTGGACATGATCCGTCGCGAGATGATGGCCGAGGGGATATCCGAACAGGCTGCAACGCAACGCGTCTGGGTTGTCGACGTGGCGGGGCTGCTCACCGACGACCGCACCGACCTGTCCGGGGCCCAGCGGGAGTTCGCGCAACCCGTCGAGCGCGTGGCGGACTGGGGGCTTTCCGGACCCGCTCAGTTGGCCGACGTCGTGCACCACAACGACATCGGCGTGCTGCTCGGCCTGTCCACCGCCGCGGGCGCCTTCACCGAGGACATCGTGCGCGAACTGGCGAGCAAGACCGAGCGCCCGATCATCTTCCCGCTGTCCAACCCGACAAGCCGCGCCGAGGCCCATCCTGCCGAGCTGGACCACTGGACCGACGGTCGTGCTCTCATCGCCACCGGCTCGCCGTTTGCTCCGCTGCGCCGCAACGGCGTCAAACGACCCGTCGCGCAGTGCAATAACGTCTACATCTTTCCTGCGATGGGCCTCGCCGTCACCGCCGCGCAGGCGACCCGGGTCACCGATGAGATGTTGCGGGTCGCCGCGGCGACTTTGGGCGAGGCGTCACCCGCCGTCACCGACGCCGACCGGCCGTTGCTGCCGGCATGGTCAGAGGTGCCCGATGTCGCTGTGCGCATCGCCCACGCTGTCGCGGTTCAAGCCGTCGCGGAGGGTGTCGCGCCCAAACGCGGCGACGACGAACTGACCGAGCGCATCGCGCAGGTGCGCTGGACGCCTCAATATCCCGAACCTGTTTGAGCCGCCTATTACACGTGCTGTGCCTGGTTCCCCCCGTTGCGCTTGGCCAGATACATCGCTCGGTCGGCTGCGGCGACGAGCTGCTCGATCACCGACGCCGGCCCGTTGACTATGTCTATTGCGGCGCTCGTCGTCCCGATGCTGGCGGTGATGTCGTGGGGCAACTCCGCGATCGCTGCGCACAGTCGCGCGGCCAGCGGCTCGACGTCGCATCGCCGGGTGGTGATCATGGCGATCAAGAATTCCTCGCCGCCGGCGCGGCAGATTGCCGCCGTCGGCGGGCTGTGTGCGCGGAGCAACTCGGCGACAGCCAGCAACGCACGGTCGCCTGCCGCGTGCCCGTGCGTGTCGTTGACACGCTTGAAGTCGTCGAGGTCGACCATTATCAACGTCAGACATAGATTCGCGGGAGAACGAATAGTCAACTGGCGGTTTATCGCCTCGATGAATGCGCGCCGATTGAGCAGCCTGGTGAGGGGGTCGGCTTCTGAGCGCATCGCGTAGGACCCCATGGCTCGTGACATTCCACGGATGGACAACGGCACCGAGAGGTTGAGGAACCAGATCAGCCAGAAAGCCGCCGCTGCAGTGCCCGGGTCGGAGTCGCGCGCCAACCGCAACGACCCGCACACGGCGATGACGAGCGCCACCACGAGGTTGAACAGCAGTAGTCGCAAGCTATGGAAAAAGGCGATGTACCCGCCCGTGACGGCGGCCGCCATACAGGCCAGCACCGCACCCGTCGCCGTCGGCTGGGCCAGGCTCCACACGGCGATCAACACCGTGCCCGCACTAACGGTGAGTTGCGATTGTCGCCGCGTCGGCCAGCGGGTAAGCCAAAATGCCGTCATACCGATAATGAATGCCGCGGCGAACCCGCCGATCGTCCAGGCAACGGCGGTCGGCCGCCGCACGTCGGCAAGGAAGGCCACGGGAACCGGGGCCGACGATCCGGCTACGAACGCCATGATTATTCGCGTCGAGCGCAGCATCTCGCGCCGGCTCAGAAATTGGGTAGTCCGATCGAATTGATCGGGTTGCCGCCACCACTTCTGCACCCGCGAAATTTGCAACGCACCCCCAAGCGGTTGCCCACCCTTATTCAAATGAAGCTGAGCAGGCAGTATAAATCGATTTTCACCCGAGGGTCACCCGGCAATATCCGGCCCGACCGCCAGTCGGCCGATGCTGATTCCAGCGGCGAACTGATTCGACGTCTCAGGCGTCCTCGAGAAGGTCGGGCGTGACCGCCGATTCGGTGTCCGGAATCCCGTCCACCTTCGCCTTTCGGTCAGCCATCGACAGCAGACGCCGAATGCGCCCTGCCACAGCGTCTTTCGTCATCGGCGGGTCAGCGAGCCGGCCCAGCTCCTCCAGCGAGGCCTGGCGGTGCTCGACCCGTAAGCCACCGGCCGCGGCCAGATGGTCGGGCACCGTGTCGCCGAGGATCTCCAGTGCGCGTTCCACCCGCGCGGCTGCGGCAACAGCGGCGCGCGCCGAGCGCCGCAAATTGGCGTCGTCGAAATTGGCCAACCGGTTGGCCGTCGCGCGCACCTCGCGGCGCATCCGGCGCTCTTCCCAAACCGACCGGGTGTCCTGAGCCCCCATTCGCGTCAGCAACGCACCGATCGCTTCGCCGTCGCGCACCACCACCCGGTCCGCGCCCCGCACTTCACGGGCCTTCGCGCTGATCCCGAGTCGCCGCGCGGCGCCGACCAGTGCCAGCGCGGCCTCCGGGCCCGGGCAGCTGACCTCCAGAGCCGAGGAACGTCCCGGCTCGGTCAACGAGCCGTGCGCCAGAAACGCACCCCGCCACGCGGCTTCGGAGTCGGTGACGCTGCCGCCGACCACCTGGGCGGGCAGGCCCCGCACCGGACGACCGCGCAAGTCCAGTAGACCGGTTTGGCGGGCCAGCGCCTCACCGTCATTGGCCACCCGCAACACATACCGGGTCTGCTTACGGATACCGCTGGCGGACAACACATGCACGACGGCGTTGTAGCCGTACAGCTCGAAAATGTCCCTGCGTAGCCGACGAGCGATACTGCCCAGATCCACCTCGGCCTCGACGACCACCCGGCCGGCGACGATCTGCAGGCCGCCGGCGAAGCGCAGCAGCGAGGTGACCTCAGCACGACGCGCGCTGACCGAAGTCACCATCAGGCGGCTCAACTCGTTCTTGACCTCGGCTGTCATCGCCACGCGTCGTCACCTCTCGGTCCGCCATGACCCGCTCCACCTGCGCCGGCCTGCTGCGGTTCACTCTCGATCACCATCGGCGCCGTCACCGGAGACGCCGCCGGTCCGCTCTGCCCCGTCACGACCCTCTCGAGTGCCTCCGCCAGCTTGCTCGGGTCATGTAAAGGTGTACCAGGTCGGGAGACGTCGGAAAATTGAACCTGCGCATTGAGCAGCTTCGCAGTGCGCCGCAGTTGGTCGCGTTCCTGATCGCTCGGGACGCGCTCGGCGTCGATGACGACGTTGTGGACGGTGAAGCCCGGCGCGTGCTGCGCCAACACATGCAGGTGGCGTTCCGCCGAGAACCCGGCGGTCTCCCCCAGCTCGGAGACCAGGTTGAGCACCAGGGCGCGTCGGGCTGTGGTCGCCTGCAGCGCGGCGGCCAGCCCGGGCACCAGCACGTGCGGGATGACACTGGTGAACCACGAGCCGGGACCGAGCACCACGAGGTCGGCGGCCATGATCGCGTCGACCGCCTGCCGGGTCGCCGGAGGGTTATCGGGCAGCATTCGCACCCGCCGCACCTTCCCCGGCGTCGTCGCAATCGCCACTTGCCCGCGAATCAGCCGGAACATCCGTGGGTCGGTTTCCAGCCCCGAGACGTCGGCCTCAATCTGCAACGCGATCGGGCACATCGGTAGCACCCTGCCTTTGACCCCGAGCACGCGGGCCAGCTCGTCGAGCGCGGCGACCGGATCGGCCAGCACCTCGTTAAGCCCGGCCAGTAACAGGTTGCCGATCGGATGCCCGGCCAGCGCTCCGCTGCCGTTGAAACGATGCTGCAGAATCGTTGCCCACAACCGCCCGTGCGGGCTGTCGGAAGCCAACGCCGCCAATGCCATTCGCAGATCGCCGGGCGGCACGATGTCGAGTTCGCTGCGCAGCCGGCCCGACGAGCCGCCGTCGTCGGCGACGGTGACGACGGCGGTGACATGTGGGGTCAACCGGCGGGCCGCCGACAGCGTCGCGTAAAGACCATGTCCGCCACCGAGGGCCACGATGCTGGGATTGTTTCGCGGACTCATTCGCGACCCAGATCCCGGTGCAGCACCCGCACCGACAGTTGCGCCTCGGACCCTTGCGACTCCATCAGCTGCGCCAGCGCCTCGGCGATCGCGACGCTGCGATGCTTACCGCCGGTGCAGCCGATGGCGACGGTCATGTAGCGCTTACCCTCTCGGCGGTAGCCTTCGACGACCAGGGAAAGCAACCGATGGTATGTCTGCAGAAACTCCGCCGCGCCGGGCTGGCCCAGCACGTAGTCACGAACCGCCGGATGCTGCCCGGTGTGTGGTCGCAGTTCGTCAACCCAGTGCGGGTTCGGCAGGAACCGCACGTCCATCACCATGTCGGCGTCCATCGGCAGCCCGTACTTGAAGCCGAACGACTCCATGGTGACACTGGTGTGCGCGGCGGTCTCGGCGCCGAACGCGCGCTCGATGCTTTCCCGCAGGGCGCGCACCGACAGGGTCGACGTGTCGATGATCAAGTCGGCGGTCGCGCGGACCGACGCCAGCATCTCGCGTTCACTGGCGATGCCCTCAGCCAACGTCTGCCCGCCCTGGAGCGGGTGGCTGCGGCGGTTCTGTTCATAGCGGCGCACCAGCATGTCGTCGGAGGCTTCCATGAACAGCACCCGCGGGGTGATGTCGCGGGTGGCCAGGTCGGTGCGCACCCAGTCGAGATCTCCGGTGAAACCCCGGGACCGGACATCCATCACCACCGCCAACTGTGTGATGCGGGAGCCGGCCGCCAACCCGAAGTCGACCATCCGGGTGATTAGCTGAGGCGGAAGATTGTCGGCCACGTACCACCCGAGGTCCTCGAGCACCTTGGCCGCGGTGCCGCGCCCGGCACCGGACAGCCCGGTGACCAGCACGACGTCGATGCCGGATTCGGCCGACGCCCCCCCGTGTTCCGGGTGGTTGGTGGTTCTGTCGGCGTGCACAGCCTGCCCTCCCGGCCCAGTCAGGTTTTCGGCGTCCATATCCTGGCCCATCATCCCAGAGCCCGGCCGGCCAACCGATCATCGTTGTCGGCGACGCTCGAGCCGTTGGAATCTTTGTGCAGCGCCGCCAGGACCGCACTGGCGGTGGCGACGCCGATACCGGGCACCGCGGTGATCTCGTCCACCGTCGCCTCCCTGAGGCGGGCCAGCGAACCGAAGTAGGTGACCAGCGCCTTGCGCCGATGCTCGCCGAGTCCGGGCACCGCATCCAGCGCTGACGCCGTCATCCGCTTGGACCGTTTGCTGCGGTGATAGCTGATGGCGAAGCGGTGCGCCTCGTCGCGGACCCGCTGCAGCAGATACAGGCCTTCACTGTTGCGTGGCATGATCACCGGATCAGGTTCGGACGGCACCCATACCTCTTCGAGCCGTTTGGCCAGACCGATCACCGCGACGTCGGTGACACCGAGCTCTTCGAGTACCGCGCTGGCCGCATTGACCTGCGGCGCACCGCCGTCGACGACATACAGATTTGGCGGATAGGCGAAGCGGCGTGAACGCCCCTCAGGTGCAAGCATATTCGGGTCTTGGCGGTCCTGCAGGTGTCGCGCGAACCGGCGTTTGGTCACCTCAGCGATGGACGCGACGTCGTCGGACCGGCCTTCGCCGGCGGCTTCCCGAATCGCGAAGTGACGGTAGTCGGACTTGCGGGGCAACCCGTCCTCGAAAACCACCAGCGAGCCGACGACATCGGTGCCCTGAACGTGGCTGATGTCCACGCATTCGATCCTCAGCGGTGCGTCCGCCAAACCCAACGCGTCCTGAATACTTTGCAGCGCAGCCGTCCTGGCGGTGAAATCGCCGGCGCGTTTCAGCTTGTGTTGCTGCAGGGCGTTTTTGGCGTTGCGCTGCAAAGTGTCGGCGAGCGCCCGTTTGTCGCCGCGGCGCGGCACCCGCAGCTGGACCCGGGACCCGCGCAGACCCGACAGCCAGGTGGCGATCTCGTCGGCGTTGGACGGCAGGCAGGGAACCAGCACCTCCCGGGGCACCGGGTTGGCCGATTCGTCGGCGGCCCCGCCGAGCTCTGCCTGCTCGCCGTAGAACTGTGTGAGGAACTGCTCGACCAGCTGCTCCTCGCCGGAATCCCCCGCTTCAGCCGATTTTTCGACGATCCAGCCGCGCTGACCCCGCACCCGGCCACCGCGGACGTGGAACACCTGCACCGCCGCTTCCAGCTCGTCGTCGGCGAAGGCCACCACGTCGGCGTCGGTGCCGTCGCCGAGCACCACAGCCTGCTTTTCCATCGCGCGCTTCAATGCGCCCAGGTCGTCGCGCAGCCGCGCAGCCCGTTCGAAGTCGAGCTTGTCGGCCGCGGCGTTCATCCGGTGTTCGAGTTCGCGGCCGAAGCGGTCGGTTTTGCCGGACAGGAAGTCGCAGAAGTCCAGCACGATCTGGCGGTGCTGCTCGGCGCTGACCCGCCCGACGCAGGGCGCCGAGCATTTGTCGATATAGCCGAGCAGGCACGGCCGGTCGATCTGCTTGTGACGCTTGAACACCCCCGCCGAGCACGTCCGTGCGGGAAAGACGCGGGTCAGCAGGTCGAGGGTTTCGCGGATCGCCCAGGCATGTGAGTAGGGCCCGAAGTACCGCACCCCTCTGCGCCGCGGGCCCCGGTACACCATCAGTCGCGGAAATTCCTCGTTGAGCGTGACCGCCAGCACCGGGTAAGACTTGTCGTCGCGGTAGCGAACATTGAACCGCGGGTCGAACTCCTTGATCCAGTTGTATTCCAGTTGGAGCGCTTCGACCTCGGTGTTGACGACCGTCCATTCGACCTTGGCGGCCGTGGTCACCATCTGGCGGGTGCGCGGGTGCAAGCCCGCCATGTCGGCGAAGTAGGAGGTGAGCCTGCTGCGCAGGCTTTTCGCCTTGCCGACGTAAATGACGCGTCCGTGCTGATCGCTGAACCGGTAGACACCCGGTTCCACCGGAATGGATCCCGGCGCGGGGCGATAGCTGGCAGGATCCGGCACGGTTTCCAGGCTAGTCCGACGACGATGCGCGCCGGACAACGGCGCTCACGCGGTCGGTGAGCGTAACGCTGCTGCGAGTTTCGCCCGGGCTGGCCGCAGCGGTGTTACGCTCGCGGGCTGCTGGAGCGGCTGACCGCACTACAGGTCGGGCCGGTACCGGGCCGTCAACGCCCGCACCGCCTCCATGGCTTCTACTGCCCGCTCCTTGTCGACGGATTGAATCGCCATCAACGGGATGTACTCGTCGCCGGGCAGATCGATACGCGCCCAGCGGGCGCCGACCGGAAACGACACAGCCACCACGTCTGGCCACGGGATGAGCCGGTAACCCAGGAAGTTGCGCACCGAGAGCCCGGCGGCGCTTACCCGCAGCCGCGGCCGCGCGAACAGCAGCACGCATCCTGCGACGATGAACCCCAGTCCGGCCATCGCCACCTGATCGGCGGTTTGGAACACCACTCCGCTGGTCTCGTTCTTGAGCAGGAACCCGACCACTACGAGGGCCGCTGCAATGACGAACGCCGCGCCGTAGGCGAAGTACGGCGTCAGGTGCGGACGGACTCGTAAGTCCCAAGCGGGTGTCGCGGTCACTTCCGGCGCATCTCGCGCAGGGTCAACGCGGCGCTCAGGGCAGCCGCCGTGGCCTGAGCACCTTTGTCCTCAGCCGACGTCGGCAACCCGGCCCGTTCCAACGCCTGCTCTTCGGTGTTGGTGGTCAGCACCCCGTTGGCGACCGGCGTCGACTCGTCCAGTGAGACCCGGGTCAGGCCTTGCGTCACCGCGTCGCAGACATAATCGAAATGTGGTGTGGCGCCGCGTATCACGACTCCGAGCGTCACGACGGCGTCGTGGCTACGAGCTAATTCCTGCGCCAGCACCGGTATCTCGATGGCGCCGAGCACGCGCACCACGGTTGGAGAGTCAATGCCCCATTCCGCGGCGGTCTTGACCGCCGAACTCAGCAGTGCATCGCAGATTTCGGCATGCCAGGTGCTGGCGACAATCGCCAGATTCACCCCAGACGCGTCGAGCGCCGGCACCTCCGGCACGCCGCCGGCTGGACTCACAGAGCCCCGCCGAATTCGCCTGGCAGATGGACGGATTCGTGATAGTCTTCCAACCCGATCAGGTCATGGCCCATGCGGTCGCGCTTGGTCTTCAGGTAGCGAATGTTCTCGGCGTTGGCGCGCACCGGCAGCGGCACCCGCTCGAGGATGTGCAACCCGTATCCGTCGAGCCCCACTCGTTTCGCGGGGTTGTTGGTCAGCAGCCGCATCGAGCGCACACCGAGGTCGACGAGGATCTGCGCGCCGATCCCGTAATCCCGGGCATCAGCGGGCAAACCCAGTCGCAGATTGGCCTCGACCGTGTCGGCGCCGGCGTCCTGGAGTTGGTAGGCCTGCAATTTGTGCATCAGCCCGATGCCGCGGCCCTCGTGCCCGCGCATGTAGAGCACCACACCGCGACCTTCCCGCGCCACCATTGCGATCGCCGCGTCCAGTTGCGGACCGCAGTCGCAGCGTCGTGATCCGAACACATCTCCGGTCAAGCACTCCGAGTGCACGCGCACCAGGACGTCGTCGCCGTCGCTGTCAGGTCCGGCTATCTCGCCGCGCACCAACGCCACATGCTCGACATCTTCGTAGATGCTGCTGTAGCCAACAGCCCGGAACGGGCCGTGCCGGGTCGGGATGCGGGCTTCAGCGATCCGCTTGATGTGCTTCTCGTGCTTGCGCCGGTAATCGATCATGTCAGCGATACAGATCAGCGCCAGGTTGTGGTCGTCGGCGAAGACCCGCAGCTCGTCGGTCTGGGCCATGGCGCCCTCGTCCTTTTGGCTGACGATCTCGCAGATCGCGCCGGCGGGTTGCAGGCCTGCCAACCTCGCCAGGTCGACGGCGGCCTCGGTGTGCCCGGGCCGGCGCAGCACCCCGCCGTCCTTGGCCCGCAGCGGAACCACGTGCCCGGGTCGGGTGAAGTCGTCGGCAACCGTGGTGGGGTCAGACAGCAGGCGCATGGTGGTCGCCCGGTCCGAAGCCGAAATCCCGGTTCCTATGCCATATTTGGCGTCGACGGTGACGGTGTAGGCAGTGCCGTGCTTGTCCTGGTTGACCGCGTACATCGGCAGCAGGCCCAGCCGGTCGCAGAAAGACCCGTCCAGCGGCACGCAGAGGTACCCCGACGTGTAGCGCACCATGAAGGCCACCAGCTCAGGCGTCGCCTTCTCGGCGGCGAAGATCAGGTCGCCTTCGTTCTCCCGGTCCTCGTCGTCGATGACGACCACAGCCTTGCCGGCGGCGATGTCGGCAATCGCGCGTTCGACCGAGTCCAACCTCGTCATCCACGCCACCTGTCAGAAGATCCCACCTGAGACGCTCAGGTATTGCTTCCAGTATGAACCACGGGCTGGGCGTCGATATTGCCGCTGCTTCACCTACGGCTTGTGACGGAGGTCTCGCTGCCAGCAACGACCGGAGGGCTTCTCGAGGTGTGACATGCATCACAACTTTCGATTGCGCTAGACCGTCAGGGTACGCACAAGAATGCAAAAATCTGCACGCTGCTTGGCAGCCACCGCCGTGTTGAGCGCTGGCCTCGGATTGACCGGGCTGGCCGCTCAGACTCACGACGCGTACTTCGTTCACCCGTCCGCATCAGGCCTGCACCACCAAAGTAATGGTTCAGGAGACAACGACAACGACCAGGGAGACGAAGACGGCGGGTCATCCGGCGGCGGTGGAGCCGCCGGTGGTGGCGCTGGCGGCGGCGGTTAACGTGCCGCCGGCACCGCGGCCGGCTGCGGTTAGGGGATAATGGGAGTCATGCGCACTTCCGCACGCTGCGCGGCAGCGGCAATCGTCCTGACCGTTGGCTTGGGGCTTGCCGGTGTAGGTGCTCATGCCGGGCCGTTCCCGCAGTTCCCGTGTCCGCCGAATACCCCGCGAGACATGTACTGCCAGAACCCGCAGCCGCTACCACCCCCGTTTGCACCCGCCTCGCCGGCGCCGCGCGGGCCCATGCAGGGACCGGACGGCAATCCCCGAGCCGGCTGACGCGCAACCCCGAGCCGGCTGACGCGACCCTGACTCGGTGACGACGCCTTGGTCGCCGGCGCTAGCAGCTGAACGTGGTTCATTCGAAGCGCTGCGCGTGACCAGCACAAAGCCGGGCCAGCATGCAAGGACGCCGTGGCAGTTAGACGTTAGCGTCAGCTTTAGAAGACTTCGATGTGACCCACATGAGGCCGCCACCGGGAACAAAGCGAACGTTATTGAAGAAAGTTCGAAACTTCCTACAGGCCCACATCAGTAGCTTGCGTTATCTGGGTGCGCAAGAAGGTGGAAAACTCTTTCTGCCCCTGCTTCCAGTTGAACTCAGTACCCCCGACAGTCCGGTGGATGCGGGTCTCCCACCAGGTGGTCGAGTCATGCCCAGCAGCTGAAGCACAAGGTTCACCGTCGGCCACCTTGACGCCACAAGTTTTCTCGGTGGGTTTAGATCTGCGTCCGATCATTTTTCCTCCCCTAAAATGCGAGCGCTCTTGCCACCGTAACCACCGAGCCCACTCGGGGCAATAGTGCTACTCGACTTGGCTTTCACCGTGGCGAAAACGGCCTCAAAAAATAGTCGAACGCGTTAATACCCGGAAAATGGTTGAGAGCGTTGATATTTGATACGCTCGGCTTTTTCGGAAAGCTACCTTTTTCTTCCCCGAAACATTTGCCACTGTTTACGTGGGTCACCACAGCGAATGACCCTAGTGCGCACTCGGGACAAGCAGGCCTCCGAGCGTTACTACACGGTGCCGCAATTTCGGCCGCCTGACTGCAAAGGGGGCAGCGTAGCTCACCAGCTTTATTGTCGAATAAGAGTTACCGCTGATGGCGGCGTAGATGGCAGAAACCCCCACACCCTCTGACCCTAAAAAATTCAGTAACGGCAGATCCTGCCGCTACCCAACGAAGGGTTGATTATGAAGATCAAATCAGCAGGACTACTCTCGCAGCAGCAGCCGCTATAGCGTGGCGCTTGGCGCGCTGACGATCCCGGCACCGACGCCCGTGGTGCCTGTGACGCAGGCGTGTCCGGGGCTGACCGACGGGATCGGTAACAACACGGCGGCAGCTCACAATGCCTGCTACGGAGATGCGCAAATATTGGGCAGATCAGAGCCCGGGTGTGGTGGCGGCCCGGCGCCACTACCTTCGGCCCCGCCGCAGCAGCAGTGAGGCCCTTGCCCGGGTGGCAAATCCCCCGTGCTCGACGGAACGCCGTGCGGCCAATGAGAACCAAATCAGCAGTACCGTTTATGGCGATGACCCACAGCACCTTCAGTGCGTGCCGTCGGGTACTTGGCGCAACGATACAACTCGAGCCAGCTGACAAGCCATGAACAAAGCGATGGCGAAGCCCGTTTCCGCGCCGCTGCGCCAGCTTTGACACCGTGTTCGCGTCGCCAATGGCGACCAACTGGCGAGCGGCCGCCGGCCGCTGATTGACCGCCCTGGGGTTATCCATGATGAGAGCCAGTGCTAGCCCAGTCGCGGCCAGGCCGGGTCGATCCTGAGCGGCTAAGCCGCCGATCTAGGCCGCGACGCCAGCACTCAACCGGGCCGGGACCACTGGTCGGTGTTACTCACGGAGACGGTGCCCAAAGCTTAGTCCTTCTTCATAGATCCGCCGATACAGGTACCCAGCATCATCTCAGGCGGAGGTTAAAGTTTTCTCACGTCCCGTGGTTTATCGTCAGTAACGTCAATATTCGAAACGGCTTTACTTGTTGGCACCTACCTTTTTTCCCGAACGTATGCCATAATTCACGGTGGTTTGACTGAGCACCTCAGGCCCGTTAGGGCGAAGGAGGTTGAACCATGAAGATTGCAGTAGCAAATGTTGGAATCGCCGTTGCGGCCCGTTCCACCATGCTGCCGTTCTTCCGGGAGTGGCGCACGCGGCGCCCGTGAATCATCTCGGCCCCGTGTATTGCGGTCTCTCGCCGCAGTAGATGACCTCAGCGCAGCCGGGGCAGCAAGCTCCAGCCGGTCTTCACGGTTCCGCTTTACACCTTTCCGTCGTCTTATTGCACAGGACGGCGTAGCTATTATCCAGACCCTTTGGGAATGAAAATATACCGCTGCGCGGTGGCGGCCCGTACACGACAGTTCAGATGAGATGAACTTGTCCCCACTGGGACTTTGCGTGAGTAAAACAGAAGCTCGACGGCAAAGCCAACTTTAGAAACAAGTAAAAGTAAAGAAGAAAAATGAATAAATCAGTCATCGCAGCAGCGGCAGTAACGATCGCCTGCAGCCCCTTCTCTACAGTAGTTTTGCCCGCCGTAGCCAATGCCTTCCCCTGTATGCCATACGTTGGGTGTGCAGGTGTGCCGGGCGTGCCCGGCGTGCCGGGTTCGAGTATGCCGGGTGGGATGCCTGGTATGCCCGGTGGTCTGCGGGGTATGCCCGCTGTACCTGCGCTCGCCCCGCCAGTGCCCGCCATGCCAGCTCCGGTGATGCCTGCGGCCATTCCACCACCAGCAGTAGCCCCACCAGTGGCCCCTCCCCCTGTCATGCCTGCGGCGATTGCGCCCCCAGTTGCGCCCCCATTAGCTCCGCCGGCGATGCCCGTCGCAGCCGCTCCTGCTCCGGTAGTTGCTCCGCCTCCAGCGATTGAGGCCGCTGCTCCGCCTGGGTCAGTTCCTTCTCCAGTGCAGCAAGAACTGCAAACTCTTGAGAACGAGCAAAAGGCACAGGCAGCGGGCCAACTGCCGTCACCGGCAGCCACACCGCCGCCAGATAATCCAAATGTTGACATGCAAGCTCTAGAAAACGAAATGAGAGAGCAGTTGGCGAAGAATTCGCCTCCTGGTGTGGCACCCCCTGCAGCGCCAGCACCCGTGTCGGCACCGCAGCAAGCGCTCAACAACCTGGAAAACCAGCAGAGGGCGTCTGAAGGTTTGCCACCGCTACCAGCACCGCCTGCAGCTCCAGCGGCCGCACCGGCAGCGCCTCCCGAGTCGCCGCAGCAACTGATGGCCCCATTGGAGAATGAGCTGCGGAACATGGACAGTTCGCCAGCGGTTCCTGCGCCGGCCGCGAAGCCTGTTGCTCCGGCAAAACCGACTGGACCAGCTGACTGCCCGAAATGCACGCCGCTGGAGCAGGGCGAGCTTAAAGTCATCCAAGACACGCCAAGCATTTTGGAGAACGGTGGCGCGTTCACGCAGTACCCGCCGCCAGCTGCGCCACCTTGTGACGCTTGTGACGGGGTTATCCCCAACAGCGCTCCGCTTCCAGTAGCACCCCCGCCTGTCGATGTTGCGCCACCGGCACCCGTTGACACTTCAGCGCCCTCAGCGCCGCTGGTGCCCACCGGCAACAGCATTTTTGGCCCGTACGGTCCTGCTCCCGTGGATGTGCCACCGCCAGACTCCCCACCTGTTGTGGACGTTCCCGCGCCTGACCCCTACTATGCGCCCGCGCCGAATTACGGAGACGACCAATGAATCAATCTTGGCACTGGCACCTCAAAATGCTCACCCCGGAGCATAAGGGAGCAAAATGAAATCAAAACCAATGGTGCTGCCCTTAATTTTAACGGCGGCTGCGCTTACCTATGCTGCGACACAAACTCCTGCGACACACGCCTCGAATGACCCCCGCTGCGCGTCGGGGTATGTCGTCGGTGTCCCGCTGTCGGACGGGCGTTTGCCGGTGAAATGTGTGCCGCAAAACAACGTGCCGCCCGGCTATGTGGACGGCACGGGCGGCAACGCCCCACTAGCACCGGGATACGGCCCGACCGGCAACCCGACCGGCTACAAAACCGGTCCCACTGGCTACAAAACCGACGACCCGAACGACCAGTGGTACGGGCACAACGGGCCGTGCAATTCCAACGATGTCACCGTCACCAAAATCAGCGCGGGTGGCAACGCCATCGAACGGTGGGGTCCGAAGGGATGCGACCCGACCTTACCGATGACGGGAACCAACTAAAAACAGGAATCAAGAAAATCCTGGTCCGTCTCTCTGCTGGAGCAATGATGGCATCGGGTAGTGCAATGGTCCTGATTTCGGCTCCCACCGCGCAGGCTTTGCCCGCGCATCCACGAAATCGGCTGGATCTAGCCGGCGGGCCGCCGCCGGGCGCTTTTGGCAGAAACCGATGACCTATACGGCTGCAGGTAAACAGATCGCGGTGATAGTGGCCTATTTCGCCGCCGCTCCGAGGAGTCGCTCGACATACTTCGCGATGACGTCGACCTCGAGGTTGACCGGTGTACCCACCGGGGCGCGTCCCAGCGTCGTCGAATCCGACGTAGTCGGGATCAGCGACACCTCGAACCAGTCATCGCCCAGCCCGGAGACGGTCAATGAGACACCGTCGACGGTGATGGATCCCTTTTCCACGACGTAGCGGCCCAGCCCGACCGGCAGTGACACCCGCACCACCTCCCAGCTCTGCGACGGTGTGCGGGCCAGCACCTGACCGGTGCCGTCCACATGCCCCTGCACGATGTGTCCGCCGAGCCGGCTGTTGAGCGCCGCGGCGCGCTCGAGGTTCACCCGGCTGCCCGCTTCCAGCGTCCGCAGGCTCGACCGGCTCAACGTCTCGCCCATCACATCGGCAGTGAACCGCCCGTCGGGCAGCACGTCGACCACCGTCAGGCACACGCCGTTGACGGCGATCGAATCGCCGTGCCCGGCGTCACCGGTCACGACTGCTCCGCTGATGGTGAAGCGGGCGGAATCGCCGAGCTCGTCCCTGCCGATGACCTGGCCCAACTCCTCGACGATTCCGGTGAACATCACCCCAGGTTAGGCCAGCCGCCGCAGTACATGCGACGCCACTCGGCGCCGGCTCGAGGGTCCGAGCTTCAGGCTGCACTCAGCGCCACCCTTTACGATGCGGGGTATGCAGACGCTCCGAAGAGTGCGCCGACTAACAGCCGTGCTCGCCGCCCTCAGCATCACCGCCGCCCTGGTCGGTGCCTGTTCTTCGTCTTCCAAGAAAAGCAGCGCACCGCTGCCCGATGCCGCCACCCTGCTCAAGCAGTCCAGCCAGAGCACCAAGGCGGTCAAGAGCGTGCACCTGGTGTTGTCGACGACCGGCAAGATTCAGGGGCTGCCGATCAAGACTCTGACCGGTGACCTGACCACTACTCCGACCGCCGCCAAGGGCAGCGCCAAGATCACGTTCGCGGGTTCGGACATCGACGCGGATTTCGTGGTGTTCGACACGATCCTGTACGCGGCGCTGACCCCGAACAAGTGGAGCGACTTCGGTCCGGCCGCCGACATCTACGACCCCTCGTCGATCCTCAACCCAGACACCGGACTGGCCAACATCCTGGCGAACGTCACCGACGACAAGGTTGAGGGCCGCGAAACAGTGAACGGCCAGAACACCGTTCGGGTCACCGGGAAAGTGTCCGAACTTGCGATCAACAAGCTCGCCGACCAATTGAAGGCGACGCAGCCGCTGCCGACCACGGTCTGGATTCAAGAAACCGGCGACCACCAGCTGGTGCAGGCCAAGCTGGATCAAAGCGCCGGCAACTCCATCCTGATGACTCTGTCGAACTGGAACGCGCCGGTCCAGGTGAGCAAACCCCCGGTAAGCGAATGACGACGGTACGCACCGGCCGCGGAGTCGCGATCAGTGCGGGCAGCCTCGCGGTGCTGCTCGGCGCCCTCGACACCTATGTCGTGGTCACGATCATGCGCGACATCATCACCACCGTCGGCATCCCGCTCAACCAGTTGCAGCGCATCACCCCGATCGTCACCTGGTATCTGCTGGGCTATATCGCCGCGATGCCGCTGCTCGGCCGGGCCTCCGACCGGTTCGGCCGCAAATTGCTGCTGCAGGTCAGCTTGGCCACCTTCCTGGTCGGTTCAGTGGTCACCGCGATGTCCACTCAGCTCGACGTGCTGGTGGTCGGCCGCACCATCCAGGGCGTGGCGAGCGGCGCGCTGCTGCCGGTCACCCTCGCGCTGGGCGCGGACCTGTGGGCGCAGCGCAACCGCGCCGGAGTGCTCGGCGGTATCGGGGCCGCCCAGGAACTGGGCAGTGTGCTCGGTCCGCTCTACGGGATTGCCGTCGTGTGGCTGACCAGCCGCTGGCAGGACGTGTTCTGGATCAACGTGCCGCTGGCGCTGGCCGCGATGGTGATGATCCAGGTCAGCCTGCCCGGACGCGACCGCAGCGCCGATCCGGAGAAGATCGACCTGGTGGGTGGCTTGCTGCTGGCGGTGACGTTGGGCTTGGCGGTGATCGGGCTCTACAACCCGAGCCCGGACGGTCAGCACGCGCTGCCCAGCTACGGTCCGCCGCTGCTCATCGCAGCAGGCGTGGCGGCCGTGGTCTTCGCGTTGTGGGAACGTTTCGCGCACACCAAGCTGATCGAGCCCGCCGGTGTGCACTTCCGGCCGTTCCTGGCGGCGCTCGGCGCTTCGCTGTGTGCCGGCGCGGCGCTGATGGTGACGCTGGTCGACGTCGAACTCTTCGCGCAAGGTGTGCTCGGCAAGGAGCAAGACGCCGCGGCCATCCTGCTGCTGCGGTTCTTGATCGCGTTGCCAATCGGGGCTGTGTTGGGCGGCTGGATCGCCACCAAGGTCGGTGACCGGGCGGTGGCCTTCGTCGGGCTGCTGTTCGCGGCTTTCGCCTACTGGCTGATCTCGAAGTGGTCACTGGACCTGCTGAGTGCGAAGCACAACATCTTCGGCCTGTTCTCGCTGCCTGTGCTGGACACCGACCTCGCGATCGCCGGCCTCGGGCTGGGCCTGGTAATCGGGCCGCTGACATCGGCCAGCCTGCGCGTCGTCCCGTCAGCGCAGCACGGCATCGCCTCGGCGGCGGTGGTGGTGGCCCGCAACACCGGCATGCTGATCGGGGTGGCGTCACTGAGCGCCTGGGGGTTCTACCAGCTGCCGCGGATCGCCGCGAAGCTGTCGGCGCGGGTTCCGTCGAACGCCAGCCCACTCGAGAAGGCACTCGCCGTCGCCGACCTGTACCGACGCGCATTCGCCGAGATGTACGGCGGCATCTTCACAGCGACCGCGGTCGTCTGCGTGGTGGGTGCGGTGCTGGGGCTGCTGCTGTCCAGCCGCGATGTGCACGCCGAGGAGCCGACCGTCGTGGAACGGCAGCCGCTCCAGCCGAAGGTGTGACGGTCAGCGCGGCACCAGGCTGAGCACCAGGTCCGGACCGACCCGCTCCGTCACGTCGAACCGCCAGCGCAGCGCCCGCGCGATGGTCGGGACCCCGACGTCGTCGACCGCGGTGACCGGACCACCCAGCAGGATCGGCGCGACGTAGGCCAGGATGCGGTCGACCGCTCCCGCCCGCAGGAACGCGCTTGCCAGCGTCGGACCGCCCTCCAGCAGCACGTCGGTGCGATCTGACAGCGCTTTCAGCACTTCCTCGGGATCATGGGTGCGGATCACCATGGTGCGTGAGTCGTCGTTGAGGACTTTCGCGTCACCGGGCAGTTCGCGCTTGCCGACCACCACCCGCAGCGGCTGCCGGTCCGCCAGGCTGCCGTCGGTCAGCCTCGCGGTCAACGCCGGGTCGTCGGCGAGCACCGTGCCGGTGCCCACCACGATGGCGTCGGCCGCCGCCCGACGACGATGCAGGTCGGCCCGCGCGGCCTCGCTGGTGATCCACTGGCTGGAGCCGTCGGCCGCCGCGCTGCGCCCGTCGACGCTGGTGGCGTACTTCCACGTCACATGCGGCAGCCCGGTCTGCTGCTTATGCAGCCATTCCCGCAGCGACCCGGTCGCCACCAGGTCGGCCAGCACACCCTCGACGATGTGTACACCGGCGCCGGCCAGCCGGACCGCACCGCCGGCCGCGGCCGGGTGGGGATCGCCGACGGCGTACACCACCGTCGCGACGCCCGCGTTCAGCAGGGCGTCCACGCACGGCGGAGTTTTCCCGTGGTGGTTGCATGGTTCGAGGGTGATCACGGCGGTGCCGCCCGCGGCCAAACCACCGGCCCGCCGCAGCGCCACCACCTCGGCGTGGGCGCTGCCCGTCGGTTGGGTACCGCCCGCCCCGGCCACCTTCCCGTCGCGGTCCAGGATGACGGCCCCAACCGGCGGATTGGGGTAGGTGCTGCCCTTGACCAGCTCGGCGTGCTCGACGGCCAGTCGCATGGCGGCGTCGTGACCCACCGCCGCCGGACCACTCATCGGCGGCTCACGGGCGCAGATGCGACGACGCGGCGCCGGCTTGTCGCCGTAACGCCTCGATCGCTTTGACCGGGTCCTCGGCGCTGTAGACCGCCGATCCGGCGACGAAGCAGTCCACACCGGCCTCGGCGGCCTGCTCGATCGTCTCGTCGTTGATGCCCCCGTCGATCTCCACGACGACGCTCAGCCCGCCCGCACTCACCTGTTCGCGCAGGGTGCGGACTTTGTCGAGCACGTCCGGGATGAAGTCCTGCCCGCCGAACCCGGGCTCGACCGACATGATCAGCAACGTGTCGAAGTCCTTGACGATCTCCAGGTACGGCTCGATCGGCGTGCCGGGTTTGACGCTCAGCCCGGCCTTGGCGCCGGCGGCCCGGATGTCGCGGGCCACCGCGACCGGGTCGTCGGTGGCTTCGGCGTGGAACGTGACGTTGTAAGCGCCGGCCTCGGCGTATGGCGGTGCCCACCGGCCGGGGTCCTCGATCATCAAATGGCAGTCCATCGGAATGTCGGTGGTCTTCAGCAGGGCTTCCACCACCGGCAACCCGATGGTGAGGTTAGGCACGAAGTGGCCGTCCATCACATCGACGTGCAGCCAGTCGGCGCCTTGCACCGCGGCGGCCTCGTCGGCCAGCCGGGCGAAGTCGGCGGCCAGAATCGACGGCGCTATCAACGGCCGACGGCGGTTCCCGGACATGGGGTTCAGACTAGCCGGGCGACGATGCGCGCCCGATGGGCGCGAGGAGGAGCCCGGCAATCGGACCTAGCCGGGCGACGATGCGCGCCCGATGGGCGCGAGGAGGAGCCCGGCAATCGGACCTAGCCGGGCGACGATGCGCGCCCGATGGGCGCGAGGAGGAGCCCGATCGGGTCAGTCAAGCCTGCGGAGGGCCGCGGCGAACATCGCGTCGGTGCCGTGCCGATGCGGCCAGAGCTGCACGTAGGGCCCGTCGTCGAGGTCGTCGGCGGGTTCGAACAGCGGCCGAGCGTCCAGCGCCTGCACCGGCCGGCGGCGCAAAGCGTCGGCAACCACTCCAACCGTCTCAGCCAGATGCGGCGAACAGGTCGCGTATAGCACCACACCGCCGGGCCGGGTCAGCGCGACCGCCGCGGCCAGCAGTTCGCGCTGCAACGCGGTGAGGGCCGGCAGGTCCGCGGGTTGGCGCCGCCAACGGGATTCGGGCCGGCGCCGCAACGCACCCAGCCCCGTGCAGGGCACGTCCACCAGCACCCGGTCGAAGCCTGGCGCCAGGCCGGTCTCCCGGCCGTCAGCACGCAGCAGGTCGACGGGCAGCCCGGCGGTGTTCTGCGCCACCAACTCGGCCCGGTGCGCCGCCGGCTCCACGGCGGTGACCCGGGCGCCGGCGTCGACACCGAGAGCGGCCAGCAGCGCAGTCTTACCGCCCGGGCCCGCACACAGATCCAGCCACCGTCCGGCATCGTCGGCAACCGGCGCCAGCGTCAGCGCGCGAGCCACCAATTGGCTGCCCTCGTCCTGCACCAGCGCCCGACCGTCGCGCAGCGGCGTCAACTCGGAGGGATCGCCGGCCGGCAGATACACCGCGTACGGCGAGTAGCGGCCGGCAATGCCCCGCACCGCGTCAGCCAGTTCCGGGGCGGTCAACACGCCGGGGCGGGCCGCCAAGTGGACCAGGGGACGCTCGTCGTCGCTAACCAGCAGATCGTCCAGTTCCCCGGCGGCGGCGCCCAGCGCATCGGCGAACGCCTGGGCGATCCAGCGCGGATGCGCGTGCACGAAAGCGGTGTGCCCGACCGGGTCGACCGCCGGGTCGGGTGCCAACTCCTGCACCCAGGACGCCTCGTCCCGCGCACTTATCGTACGCAGCACCGCGTTCACGAAACCGGCACGCGCGGAATCGAATTCGACGCCTGCCTGTTCGACGGTGGTCGATACCGCAGCGTGCGCCTCAACGCGGGTGCGCAGCAGCTGATAGCTGCCGAGCCGGAGCAGATCCAGCAACACCGGGTCGATGGCCTCCGCGGAGCGGCCGGCGGCCGCGATGATCACCGCATCGAGCAGGCCGCGGGTGCGGCAGGTGCCGTATGTCAGTTCGGTCGCGAATGCGGCGTCGCGGCCGGTGATCCCGCGTTCGCGCAGCAGCGCGGGCAGCGCCAGGTTGGGGTAGGCATCGCGTTCGGTGACCGCCCGCAGCACGTCGAAGGCAGCGCGCCGCGCCGGGTCCAGCGGCTTGCGGCGCGGTTGTCTTCGTTGTCGTGGTGGCGTGCCGGCGGGCGGTTGGTTGCGGCGTGGCTTGCCGTGGTCTGCTGTCATGAGGCCCGCGCCGCCGGATCCAGCCGGGCGCCGCGGGCCCAGGCAACAGCGTCCATCAGTTTTTTGCCCGGCGCCTGGATCTGCCCGAGCCGCACCGGATCGGTGCCGGTGCCGACCCACACTTCGCGGCGGTCGACATGCAACGCGCCCGGCGGCAAAGCCTGCGGAGCGTGGCTGGAGTCGCTGCCGGCGCGCACCGGTCCGAGTTTGATCCGCAAGTCGCCGATCACTGTCCAGGCGCCGGGATTGGGGGTGACCGCCCGGATCCGCCGGTCGACGATGGCTGCCGGCAGCTCCCAGCGCACCCGCGCGTCGTCGATGCTGACTTTGGGAGCGAGACTGACTCCGTCGGCCGGTTGGGGCACCGGTGTCAGCGCGGCGTCGGCGATGCCGTCGAGGGTGGTTTCCAGCAGCGCAGCTCCCGACACCGCGAGCCGGCTCAACAGCTCTCCCGCCGTGTCGGTCGGCCGGATCTGCTCGGTGACGACGCCGTAGACCGGCCCGGAGTCCAAGCTCGCTTCGATCCGGAAGGTGGTGGCACCGGTGACGGTGTCGCCCGCGGCGATGGCGGCCTGCACCGGGGCCGCGCCGCGCCAGGCGGGCAGCAGCGAGAAGTGCAGGTTGATCCAGCCGTGTCCGGGCACGGCCAGCAGCCCGTCGCCGAGCAAAGCGCCGTAGGCCACTACCGCGCAGCACTGCGGACCCAGTTCGGTCAGTTCGGCGACGAATTCGGCAGAGTTGGGCCGCGAGGGCCGCAGCACCGGTATACCGCTGTGCAGGGCCAGGTGCGCCACCGGCGACGGTTGCGGCCTGGCGCGTCGCCCGGCGGCCGCGTCCGGCCGGGTGAGCACCGCGATCACGTCGTGGCGGGGCGACTCGATGAGCCGACGCAGCGCGGGCAGCGCGGGTTCGGGGGTGCCGGCGAACACGAGACGCACCGGCACAGTCTAGGAACCCGACTTCGAGAACCCTGAAGCGCGGCACCGTCGACCGCGACCGGCTCAGACCTCACCGTCCAGGCCGACCTCCGGCTCACCACCGGCGGCGGTGAACGCCGTCAGGGCGCGCACCAGCCCGTGGCGCTCCGCCGGCGGCAGCTTCTCGACGATTCGGGCGATTCCGCGGCGGCGGTGCGCCGTGACCTGTCGCACGACCTGGCGACCCCGCGGTGTCAGCGTGACCAGCAGTTCCCGACGCGACGTCGGGTGCGGCAGGCGATCGATCAGCCCCGCACTCACCAGTCGGTCCACCATCCGGCCCGCGGCCGACGGTTTGACGTCCAGCAGGCCGGCCAGGGTGGCAAGGTTGACCGAACCGCGGCTGGACAAGATCACCAGGGTCCGGAACTGCGGGAAGGTGATGCTGTCGTCAACCAGGGCGATTGAGCGCGCCGATACGGCGACCAACAACCGTGAGGCGGTCAGCAACGCGTCGGTGATGGCATCTACCGACTCCTCAGACGTTGCGCTGTCGGTCGACAACGTTCTCTCCTCTGCCTGCGGGCCGGGGGCTCCCGCACTTTCACAGCTGCTGCGCAGAACTTTAACAGAAGATTACTGTCTTAGAGTGCAACTATTGCTTATAGCTACTGTTATGCAGGTTATCAGTCAGTGAAGAGCGGGTTGACGAGGACGTCAGCCCACAGTTCATCTAGTTCTGTTCTGGGAGGTCCCAATGAATGCCGGTGCCGCTAACACCGCCATCCTCACGACACCACAAGCGGTCTGGGCGATTGGTGACTACGCGCGGATGGCCGAAGAAGTCATGGCCCCGCTGGGGCCGGTGCTGATCGACGCCGTTGGCATCAGATCCGGGGATCGGGTGCTCGACGTGGCCGCCGGCTCCGGAAACATTTCGATTCCAGCCGCCCAGACGGGTGCCACCGTGGTGTCCAGCGACCTGACGCCGGAGCTGCTGCAGCGGTCTCAGAAGCGGGCGGCGAAACAACGGGTGTCGTTGGAGTGGCGGGAAGCCAACGCCGAGCAACTTCCCTTCGCCGACAACGAATTCGACGCGGTGATCTCCGCGATCGGGGTGATGTTCGCCCCCGACCATCAGCGGGCGGCGGACGAACTCGCGCGGGTGTGTCGGCCCGGCGGCAGGATCGGCGTGATCAGTTGGACACCGGACGGGTACTTCGGCCGGATGCTCGCGGCGATCAGGCCATACCGGCCGACCGTGGCACCGGGTACACCGCCGGCGGCGCTGTGGGGCCGCGGAAGCTACGTGCACGGTCTGCTGAGCAGCCGGGTGAGCGAGACGCAGACTCAGCGGCGCACGCTGCAAGTGGATCGTTTCGACAGCCCCGAGGCCTGCCACGAATACTTCAAGATGCATTACGGCCCGACGATCGACGCGTACCGCAACATCGGCGACAACGGGGTGTTGGTGCGGGCGCTGGACCACGAACTGATCTCGCTGGCCGGCCAGTACTGGGTGGACGGCGTCATGGATTGGGGTTACCTGCTGGTCACCGCGCGGAAGCGTTGATCAGGACTCATCCGATGTGCAGCGGATCGACCTGTACGCGGACCGGCTGGTGGGTCTGACGGGCACTGAGCACGCCGACGCCGCGCCGCAGGCCGGCAGCCAGCGCCCCGCCCTGCCGGCGGGGCACCCGCACCAGCACCCGGGTCACCGGCACGTCGGCGGACAGGCCCGGCGGGCGGCGCACCCCCGACGGAAGCGGCACCGGACCGAGCAGGTCCGCGTCGTCGGGCAGTTCGGCCACCTCGAGCAGTTCGGCGACTGCGTCACTTACCCCGTCGAGCGCGGCGATGTGGACGCTCGGCGGCAGGCCGACGCCGGCCCGGGCCGCCAGTTCGGCGTCCGCGTGCCCGACCGGATCCCAGCGGATCAGTGATTGCACGGTGAGAATCGATGCCTCCGCGACCACCGCGACGACTCCGCCGTCCCCGCGGCTGCGAACCAGCGCCGCGGCGGCCAGCCAGCGCCGCAGGGTGTCCTCTGCCGCCCGCAGATCCTGCCGGCCCAGCAACGCCCAGCTGTCCAGCAGTAGCGCAGCCCCGTACCCACCGGGTGCGGAGGGTTCGGCTCCCGGAGTGGCCACCACCACGGCGGGATGATCACCGACTTCGGCCACCACCGAGTCGCCGGCCGAGGTGATCACCGTGGTCGCGGGGAACGCGCGGCCCAATTCTTCGGCGGTCCGGCGGGCGCCGACCACCACGGCGCGCACCGCCTCGGACCCGCAGCGCGCGCACCGCAACACCGGCTCGCCGCGTGCGCACCACCGGCACACTGCGCCGCCACCCGCTTCGAGACGGTCAGGCAGCGCCAACGGGCCCGTGCAGTGCCGGCAGCGGGCGATCAGGCGGCACCGCCCGCAGGCCAGCGACGGCACATACCCCCGCCGCGGCACCTGCACCAGCACCGGGGCGCCGACCGCCAGCGCGGTGCGGGCAACGCGCAGCGCAACCGAGGGTAGTCGCGCGGTCCGCGCCGCCGGGTCACGTTCGTCGGCGTATCCCCCGTCGTCTGAGGCGACGACCCGCGGTGTGCGGGCGCGCACCACCGCCCGGGGCGCGACCACGTCGTGCGCCCAGCCGCTGCCGACCAGTGCATGCGCCTCGGCGGTCCGGGCGTAGCCGCCGATCAGCGCCGCGCACCGCAGTTGGTGGGCCCGCAACATCGCCACCTCCCGGGCATGCGGGTAGGGGGCGCGCGGCTCGGCCAGGCTGTCGTCGCCGTCGTCCCACACCATCACCAGACCCAGACCGGTGATCGGCGCGAAGACCGCGCTGCGGGTCCCGATCACCAGCCGCGCGCTGCCGCGCAGCGCGGCGAGCCAGCGCCGGTAGCGTGCGGCCGGGCCCAAGTTGGCCGACAGCGCCACCACAATCGTGTCGTCGATGAGCGCCGTCGCGGCCCGCCACAGCAGATGCACGTCCCGTTGATCGGGCACCACCGCCAAGACCGCGCGGCCGGATCGGATCGTCTGCGCCGCGGCTTCGGCGAAGCGGTCGGCCCACGGCTCCCCGGGCAGCGCCTGCCAGACGGCCCGGGCAGCGCGGGACTCGCCCAGGGCGGTCAGGAACTGGCCGCCGCGGCCGTAGACCTTCCACCCGGCCGGGTCGACGGCACTGATCACCGGTGGTGGCTGCGCAGCGACCGTTTCGCGTTCGACCCGGGCGTGCCGGGGCGGCACCGCCAGCCTGAGCACGTCGGCCCGCGTCCCGGCGTAGCGTGCCGCCACCGCCTCAACCAGGCGGCGAACGTCTACGGTCAGCACCGGTTCAGCGGACACCACGCGTTCCAGCCAGCCCAGCTTGCCGGGGTGGTCGGTGTCGGCGCGGCGTTCCAGGACAATCCCGTCGACCAGTCGGCCGTGGAACCGCATGCGGACCCGCACTCCGGGCTGGGCGTCGTCGGACTGGTCCGCGGCCACCAGATAGTCGAATTCACGGTCCAGGTGCGGCACCGAGAGCATTGGCAGCACCCGCGCGACCGGCTCCAGATCGGCGGGCTGACGGGTGCTTGTGCTCACTGTGGCGGTTTTAGCAGCTGCCACCGACGTGTCCGGCGCCGCCGAACACCGCGCCTCTGCAGGCCCCGGTTAGGGCTCCCGGTGCGTACGGTGTCCTCATGCCCAGCCCGGACGACAACCGTCCTGCCATCGACGCCATCTTGATGAAGGTACTGCAGGCAGTTCCTTTCCAGATGTCCCTCGACGCCGGGGTGACGGCGGCGCGCGCCCGGCTGCGCGACCTGCCACGGCGCACGGTGCACCCGAAGCTGCGCGTCGAGAACCGCGCCGTCGACGGGCCGGGCGGACCGATCCCGGTCCGGATCTACTGGCCGCCGCGCGAGTCCGGCCCGGCGGCGGATCCGCCGGTACTGCTGTACTTCCACGGCGGTGGCTTCGTCGTCGGCGATCTGGACACCCACGACGGCACCGCCCGCCAGCACGCCGTCGGCGCCCGCGCGGTCGTGGTGTCCGTCGACTACCGGCTGGCACCCGAACATCCCTACCCAGCCGCCATCGACGACGCCTGGGCGGCGACGCGATGGGCGGCCGGGCACGCCGGGGAGCTCGGCGCCGACGTCAGCCGGCTGGCCGTGGCCGGAGACTCGGCGGGCGGCACGATCGCGGCGGTGATCGCCCAGCGCGCCCGCGACGATTCAGGACCGCCGATCGCGTTTCAATTGCTGTGGTATCCGTCCACCATGTGGGACGCCACACTGCCGTCGTTCACCGAGAACGCGTCGGCACTCGTGCTCGACCGCGAGGCGATCGCCGCGTTCTCCCGTTGGTACGCAGGGGAAATAGACATGTCCGATCCGCCGGCGGGCATGGCGCCGGGCCGCGCGCAGAACCTCAGCGGGCTGCCGCCGGCCTACATTGCGGTCGCCGGCCACGACCCGCTGCGCGACGACGGCCTGCGCTACGGTGAGCTGCTCGCGGCCGCCGGTGTTCCGGTCGAGGTGCACAACGCGGAGACGCTCGTGCACGGCTACGTCGGCTACGCCGGTGTGGTTCCGGCCGCCACCGACGCCCTGGACCGGGGGCTGGCTGCCTTACGTGCCGGGCTGCGTTAGCCCACGGCGGCGACCCGCTTCCCCCGGCTTTCCGCCGCGCTCGCGATCGCCGCCAGCCCACGGCGGCGACCCGCTTCCCCCGGCTTTCCGCCGCGCTCGCGATCGCCGCCAGCGCACGGCGGCGACCCGCTTCCCCCGGCATTCCGCCGCGCTCGCGATCGCCGCCAGCCGGTGCGTACGGTGAAAAAATGACGGAGACCACCGCCCGACCTGCCATCGATCCGACCCTCAAAGCCCTTCTCGACGCATTCCCGACGACTTTCCACGCAAGCGACGGCGTTGAGGTAGCGCGGGCGCTACTCAGCCGGCTGCGAGTGCCGGCGGAACTGCTGCCGGACCTGCGGATCGAGGATCGCCTGATCAGCCACGGTGGCCTGACCGACATCCCGGTCCGTATCTATTGGCCACTCGCCACCGACGAGCCGCTGCCGGTGGTGGTCTTCTACCACGGCGGCGGCTTCGCGCTGGGTGACCTGGATACCCACGACCCCATCGCCCGCGAGCACGCTGTCGGCGCGAAAGCCATCGTGGTGTCCGTCGACTACCGGCTGGCTCCCGAGCATCCGTTCCCCGCCGGCGTCGACGACTGCTGGGCCGCGCTGCAGTGGGTCGGTGAGCACGCCGCCGAGCTGGGCGGTGACCCGGACCGGATCGCTGTCGCCGGTGACTCGGCGGGCGGCAACTTGTCCGCGGTGGTGGCACAACTCGCTCGTGACAACGCCGATCAGGGCGGCCCGGCGCTGCGTTTCCAGCTGCTGTGGTACCCGACGATCACCGCCGACGTGTCGCTGCCGTCGTTCACCGAGAACGCCGATGCGCCCATGCTCAACCGCGAAGTCATCGACGCGTTCCTGGCGTGGTACCTGCCGGACGTCGACATCGATGATCCGAAGTCGTTGCCCGCCACGTTCGCGCCGGCCAACGCCGCTGACTTCACCGGGCTACCGCCGGCGTTCATCGGCACCGCCGAACACGACCCGCTTCGGGACGACGGCGCCCGTTACGCCGAACTGCTGCGCGGCGCGGGGGTGCCCGTCGAACTGCGCAACGAGCCCACCCTGGTGCACGGCTACGTCAGTTTCTCGCTGGTGATCCCGGCTGCCGCCGTGGCCCGCGACCGCGGCCTGGCGGCACTCAGTTCGGCGCTGCACGGGTGGGCCAGCGAGCAGTCGTAAAAGTGCCCGGACGACCGGCGTGTCGGGGACGACTGCGTCTGGTGGCGGGGCGGGGCCCGGCGAACACTGCGGGAGGATCAGATGGCACGTCTGAGGTCGTCGACCTTGTTGAGCTGCTCCCACGGCAGCTCGATGTCGGTGCGGCCGAAGTGACCGTAGGCCGCGGTCTGCGCGTAGATGGGGCGCAGCAGGTCCAGGTCGCGGATGATGGCGCCCGGGCGTAGGTCAAACACCTCAGGCACGATCTTCTCGATCTTGACCGGGTCGACGGTCGCGGTGCCGAACGTCTCGACGAACAGACCCACCGGGGCGGCTTTGCCGATGGCGTAGGCGACCTGCACCTCCACCCGCTCGGCCAGGCCCGCGGCGACGATGTTCTTGGCCACCCAGCGCATCGCATAGGCCGCCGAGCGGTCCACCTTCGACGGGTCTTTGCCGGAGAACGCGCCGCCGCCGTGCCGTGCCCAGCCGCCGTATGTGTCGACGATGATCTTGCGGCCGGTCAGGCCGGCGTCACCCATCGGGCCGCCGACGACGAAGTTTCCCGTCGGGTTGATCAGCAGCCGCACCTCTGAGGTGTCCAGCGTCTTGTGGGACAGGTCGTCGAGGACGGTGTTGACCACTTTCTCCCGGATGTCGGGGGTCAGCAGGTGCTCCAGATCGACGTCGGCGGCGTGCTGGGTGGAGATGACGACGGTGTCCAGCCGCCGCGGCACGTTGTCCTCGTAGGCGATGGTCACCTGAGTCTTGCCGTCGGGGCGCAGGTAGGGCAGCACTCCGCCCTTGCGCACTTCGGTCAGCCGCCGAGCCAGCCGGTGCGCCAGCGCGATGGGCAGCGGCATCAACTCAGGGGTGTCGTTGATCGCGTAACCGAACATCAGGCCCTGATCACCGGCGCCCTGGGCGTCCAGAGGGTCGGCGGCGCCTTCGACGCGGGCTTCGTGCGCAGTGTCGACGCCTTGGGCGATGTCGGGTGACTGCGCACCGATGCCGATGTTCACGCCGGCCGACGCGCCGTCAAAGCCCTTCTCCGAGGAGTCGTAGCCGATCTCCAGAATGCGCTCGCGCACGGTTATGGGGATGTCGGCGAACGCCTCCTTGGCGGTGGTGGTCACCTCCCCGACGACATGCACCTGGCCGGTGGTGACCAGCGTCTCGACTGCGACCCGGGATTGCGGGTCGTCAGCCAACAGCGCGTCGAGCACTGAGTCGCTGATCGCATCACAGATCTTGTCGGGGTGTCCTTCGGTCACCGACTCGCTGGTAAACAGCCGACCCTGCTCGCTCACGCCGTGATCCTTTCTACCGTCCAAAAAATGTTAGTTAGACAAATTATATCGTCGCGCTGTCTGATCCAACCGGCTGCCCCGGGCCCGTCGCAACCTTTGAACCCACCATGACCTGTCTACAAGACCCATTGTCGACCTCGCGAAGCCGCGAGCGGTTACCGGCTACCGCCGTGCAAGAAAGTGACGACCGCGTCCACGATCCGGCTGGCCATCAGCGTCTTGGAGCCGTGCTGCAGCGCGACCTCCGCGCCGTCGGCGGCCAGCAGCCAACCGTCGTTGCTGTCCACTTCGAAGGCTTTGCCCTCACCGACGGCGTTGACCACCAACAGATCACAACCTTTGCGGCGCAGCTTGGCCCGGGCGTAAAACAGCACGTCGCCTTCTGCGTCGCCGGTCTCGGCGGCGAATCCGACGATGGCCCGCATGTTGGGCAGCTGCCCGTCGGCCCGGGCGCGCACCGTCCCGGCGAGCACGTCGTCGTTGTGCACGAGGTCGATGGTGGGCGGCTCCCCGTGACCCTTCTTGATCTTGGTGACGGCGACCTGGGCCGGCCGGAAATCCGCCACCGCGGCGGCCATCACCAGCACATGCGCGCCGGGTGCGTGTTTGGACACCGCGTCGGCGAGCTGCTGCGCGGTACTGACGTGTACGACGTCCACCCCGGCAGGTTCGACGAGCCCGGCGGTGTGTCCCGCGATCAGCGTGACGTCGGCGCCGCGCTGAGCGGCCACCCGCGCCACCGCGTAGCCCTGCTTCCCGGAGCTGCGGTTGCCGATGAAGCGCACCGGGTCGATCGGCTCCCGGGTGCCGCCGGCGGTGACCAGCAGTTTGCAGCCGGCCAAGTCGTAGGGCAGGGCGTCGTGGCGCTCCAGCAGCAACTGGGCCAAGGTGGTGATCTCCTCAGCTTCGGGCAGCCGGCCCGCTCCGCTGTCAGCGCCGGTCAGCCGCCCGGATGCCGGCTCCAGCACCACAGCACCGCGGCGGCGCAACGTCGCGACATTGTCGACGGTTGCCGGGTGCAGCCACATCTCGGTGTGCATCGCCGGCGCGAACAGCACCGGACATCGCGCGGTGAGCAGCGTTGCGGTCAGCAGATCGTCGGCGCGCCCCGCCACGGCGCGGGCCAGCAGGTCGGCGGTGGCCGGTGCGATCACAACCAGGTCGGCCCGCTGGCCGAGGTGGACGTGCGGGACGTCGGGCACATCCTCGAAGACGCCGGTGTGCACGAGTTGACCGGACAGCGCCTCGAAAGTCGCGGCCCCGACGAAACGCAGCGCGGATTTCGTGGGAATGACCCTGACCTCGTGGCCGGCCTCGGTGAGCTGGCGGACAACGGTGCAGGCTTTGTAGGCGGCGATGCCGCCGGAGACCCCGACGATGATCCTTGCGCGGTCCATCAGTTCTGCTCTTCGCCCGAACGGCTCATCGCTGGCCCCTGCCGCCGCTCTACTCGCCTTCGGTGTGTTCGAGAAGGTCGGAGTGAATCTCGCGCATCGCGATCGACAGCGGCTTCTCCTGCAAGCCGGGCTCGACCAGCGGGCCGACGTATTCGAGGATGCCCTCGCCGAGCTGGTTGTAGTAGTCGTTGATCTGCCGCGCACGCTTGGCTGCGTAGATCACCAGGGCGTATTTACTCGACACGCGGTCGAGCAGTTCGTCGATCGGCGGATTGGTGATGCCCAGCGGTGTGTCATAGGCACCCACGCCGCCCGACGCCGGATCGAACTGATCGGCGGCTGAGACGGCGGTCAAAGCGGCGTCGGATGGTGAAGTATTCACGTGTGAAAATCTCCTGGCGACCTAGTGCTGAAGAACAATTGAAGACGCGGCGGGCACTCGAACCAGCAAGTTCACGCCGTGCCCGGCGCGGTTCCCACCAGCAACGATACCAATTCGGCGCACGCAGTCTCTAATCGGCGATTTACGACGACCTCATCGAAGTCGCTTTGAGCTGCCAATTCCGCCCGCGCCGTCGCCAACCGGCGCTCGATGACCTCCGGTGTCTCGGTCCCCCGACCGACCAGCCGTGCCTTCAACGCAGCCCAACTCGGCGGCGCCAGGAACACGGCGATCGCCTCAGGCATCGCCGCTTTGACCGCCCGGGCGCCGGCCAGATCGACTTCGATGAGAACCGGGTAGCCGTGCGCGGTGGCTCCCCGGATCGGCGCGGCCGGGGTGCCCGAACGGTGCAGCCCGCCGTGGATTTCGGCCCACTCCAGCAGCTCGCCGTGCTCGATCAGCTGGTCGAAATGCTCGGCGGTGACGAAGTGGTAGTCCACGCCGTCGACCTCGCCCGGCCGTGGCGCCCGCGTCGTCGCCGACACGCTGAAGTGCAGGTCGGGGACCCGTTCTCGCAAGCAACGCACCACCGTCGACTTGCCTACCGCCGAGGGACCGGACAGCACCAGGGCACGGCCGGCCGACCGCGGGATTTCCCCCCGGCTTCCCGGTGCTTCGTCAGCGTCAGGCGGAACCGAACTTCTCCAGCAGTGCCTTGCGCTGCCGATCCCCGAGACCACGCAGACGGCGGGTAGGGGCGATTTCCAGTTCGGTCATGATCTCCTGTGCCTTGACCTTGCCCACCTTCGGCAACGCTTCCAGCAGTGCGGACACCTTCATCTTGCCCAGCACCTCGTCAGTCTCCGCGTCCTTGAGCACCTGCTTGAGGTTGGTGCCGCCGCGCTTCAGCCGGTCCTTGAGCTCAGCTCGCGCTCGACGTGCGGCAGCAGCCTTCTCCAACGCGGCGGCGCGCTGCTCGTCGGTCAACTGGGGAAGGGCCACGATTCCTCCGTCTCATCGTCATCAACATCGATAGCCATCGAAATTTCTTTTCTCAGCCGGGTAGTCCAGCCAGCGCAGACGACCGTACCCACGGCCTCTGACGAAATCTAACCCGACCCCCTGGTTCGGGATACAAACGCCCAGCGTACGGCCTGACCGGCGGGCAGCGCCGCTTTACCCCACAGCGCGCCGGCCGGTCGTCACCGCACCCGGCCAATCCGATTGGTCGGGCGCCGAATGCACCTTTTAGCAGGACTTTTCGGAGATCCGACGATTCGGCGGGGGCGCCAAGAGCCGTCTGCCGCGCACCGGGTCAGCTTCCGCACCACGAGCGATGCGGTGATCACCAGCCCTCGGGCGTGTCGCGCGTGTCGGACGACCGCGCCGGATTCGCCAAAGTACCTGCTAAGCAGTTATTTGCCGCGCCAGGTCCGATCGAACGGCAGCCGCCACGCGTTCGGCGCGATCAGTTGGTGGACGGCGTTCGGCCCCCACGAGCCGACGTCATACCCGCGCACCGGCGGCGGATCGGCCAGCAGCGGCTCTGAGACTTCCCACAGCCGTTCGATGCCGTCCGACGTCGTGTAGAGCGTGTGATCGCCGCGCATCGCATCCAGGATGAGCCGTTCGTAGCCCTCCAGGACGTCCGTGACTGAGTCGGTTTCGGCCAGCCCGAACTGCAGACTGTGCTTGGCCAGCTTCATTCCCGGTCCCGGGCGTTTGCCGTAAAACGACAACGACACCTTGAACTCGTCGGCGAGGTCGAAGGTGAGATGGTCCGTACCTTGCGCGCCGACGCCCGCGTCGGGTGGAAACATGCTTTTGGGCGGCTCCCGGAACGCGATCGAGATGATGCGCTGGCCCTCTGCCAAACATTTGCCGGTGCGCAGGTAAAACGGCACCCCGGCCCACCGCCAATTGTCGATCTCGCACTTCAGCGCGACGAAAGTGTCGGCATCGGATTCCGATGAGACCCCGGGCTCGTCGCGATACCCGCGGTATTGCCCGCGCACCACGTTGCGCGGTTCCAGCGGCACCATGGAACTGAAGACTTTGTTCTTCTCAGCGCTGATCGCACTGGATGCCAGCGCGGTGGGCGGCTCCATCGCAACGAATCCGAGTATCTGGAACAGATGCGTCACGACCATGTCTCTGAAAGCACCGACCGGCTCATAGAACTTCGCCCGCCCCTCCAAGGTGAGTTTTTCGGGAACGTCGATCTGGATGTGGTCGATGAAGGTTCGGTTCCATATCGGCTCGAACAAACCGTTGGCGAATCGAAAGGCGAGGATGTTCTGCGCCGCCTCCTTGCCCAGGAAATGGTCGATGCGGAAGATTTGCGACTCGCCGAACGTCTCGTGGATCGAGTCGTTCAACTCGACGGCGCTGTCCAGATCGACACCGAACGGCTTCTCCATCACCAACGCGGCGCCCTTGGCCAGACCCGCTTCTTGCAACGTCTCGACGACGGGGATCACGGCGCTGGGCGGAACGCTCAGGTAGTGCAGCAGCCGCACGTCACCGTCTAAGTTGGCGGCCTGGTCGTTCACTGTCGCCGACAGCTCGCCCGCCCCGCTGCCCTGCGGCACGTACCGCAGATTCTTCACCCAGTTTTTGAGTTCGTCTTCGGGTACCTCGTGACGGGAGAACTTCTCACACGCCTCCGCGGTTATCTTCTGAAAATCCTCATCGCTGTGATCCTCCAGCGATGTCCCGACGATGCGTAGCTCAGGCGCCAGCTTCGACTGCGAGAGGTGGAACAGGCCGGGAAGCAGCTTTCGCCGAGCGAGGTCGCCGGTCGCGCCGAACAGCACAACGACGTGCGGACGAGTGGCGAGGTCGGATTTATTCTTCGATCCTCGAGTCTGTTTGGTCACGAGTATGATCGTCCCACTCTCAGCCGACGTTCGTCGACGGTTAGCGCCAGTTGGCCGCGACCGCAAACGAGTACGCCCGTGCCGAAGCTGCGGTTCCGGCAGGCAGCTCAGCTGCGGGGGAAAAATGCCGCAGAAGCCCGCCGAGGCCGCTCAAGAATGATCGGCGGCGACGTCGGAGACAATCTCTCACTGCTCCGGTGGAGCTGAACTGCGGCCATAAAACGCGTTGACCTCGCCGTTGTAACGGCGCATCCACTTCGAGCGATAGCTATATCTGTTCTGGTTATATTTTGTGGAAAATACTTACAGCTAACTCATAAGATAAGCTTAGTATTTTCCTGGTTTTGGCGGTTAAGCTTTCAAATGTCAAGGCGAACGCCGGGACGTCCTGGAATTGAACGGAGTTGAAGAGATGAACATCAAACGCGTGCTGTGCGTGTCCTCGCTCGTCACAGGTGTTGGTTTGGCCGGACTCTTGGGTACCGGAATTGCGGGCGCAAACGCCGCTATTGCGCCAACGACTAATTCGCAGCACGGAACCGTGCAATTGACCGGCCAGAAGATTAAACCCACCCACCACCAAAAGAACGACATCGGCAAACAAGCCAAGAAGCAAGCCAAGCATGACGGGCTCGCCGTTAACTAGGACGTACCAAACTCAGATATGTGCGGCGGGGCACCCGAGGGGAGTCCCGCCGCACAGCTTGTGCGAGAACCGCCCTGCAACCCCTGACGCCGCTAAGAAGCGAGATAGGCGACGGCGTCGAGCATCCGCTGGCCCGCCGCCCGCAGCGCCGCCACGTCCGGCCCGACACGCAACACCTCACGCGCCACCGCCGGCAACAACGCGCCCGGCGGTGCACCCAACTGCCTGAGCGACTCCGGGCGGCCGCCTTGCACACCGATGCCCGGCACCAGCACCGGCCCGCCGAGACCACTGAGGTCGGGCGGTTTGAACACCGTCGCCCCGACCACCACCCCGATGGATCCGGGCTCTCCCGGATTCACCGACTGGCCTTCGGTCCGGTTGATGACCGCCGCCTGGTCGACGATCAGCTGCGCCACCGTCCGGTTGCCACCGGCGCTGGCGCGCTGCACGTTCGCGCCCTCCGGGTTGGAGGTGGCCGCGAGCACGAACACGCCGCGGTCGTTGGCCGCGGCGGCCTCCAGCAGCGGCCGCAGTGAGCCGAAGCCCAGATAGGGCGAGGCGGTGACGGCGTCGACGGCCAGCGGCGAGTCACCGGCCCACGCCGCGGCGTAGGCGGCCATCGTCGAGCCGATGTCCCCGCGCTTGGCGTCGGCCAGCACCAGCACGCCTGCATCGCGCAACGCCGCGATCGTGCGTTCCAGCACCGCGTACCCGGCGGCGCCGTACATCTCAAAGAACGCGACTTGCGGTTTGACGACGGCGAAGCTGGCGTACGCCTGGACGCACCTGTCGCAGAACGCCGCCAGACCGTCCGCGGTGGCCGGCAGGTCCCACCTGTGCAGCAGCTCAGGGTGCGGGTCAATGCCCAGGCACAGCGGCCCTCTGCGGGCGATCGCGTCCTGGAGCCGGGCACCGAACCCGGGCATGGCTAATGTTCCCCGTTGCTCAGCGCCGCGTGCAGTTCCTGCAGCGAGCGCACTCCGATGTCGCCGCGGATGCCGGCCTCGATGCCCTGCACGGCGGCCGACGCGCCCTGCACGGTGGTCACGCAGGGGATGTTCATCGACACCGCTGCCGAGCGAATCTCATAGCCGTCGATGCGCGGGCCGGAGTTGCCGTAGGGGGTGTTGATCACGATGTCGACCTCGCCGGCGCGAATCGCCTCGACCGCCGACAGCTTCGGGCGGTCCGGTCGTGGCTCTTCGAAATGCTTACGCACCACTTCACACGGAATGCCGTTGCGGCGCAACATTTCTGCGGTCCCTTCGGTGGCCAGCACCCGGAAGCCGAGGTCGGCGAGGCGCTTGACGGGAAACACTAGTGACCGCTTGTCCCGGTTGGCGACCGACACGAACACGGTGCCGTCAGCGGGCAGCGAACCGTAGGCGGCGGTCTGGCTTTTGGCGAACGCGCTGCCGAAGTCGCGGTCGATGCCCATGACCTCGCCGGTGGATTTCATCTCCGGACCCAGCAGCGAGTCGACGCCTGAGCCGTCGGCTCGACGGAATCGGTTGAACGGCAACACCGCTTCCTTGACTGCGATGGGGGCATAGCTCGCGGCGGTGCCGCCGTCGCCGACGGGCGCCAGGATGCCCTCCTGGCGAAGCACCGGGATCTTGGCGCCCAGCATGACGCGGGCGCACGCCTTGGCCAGCGGTATCGCCGTCGCCTTGGACACGAAGGGCACGGTCCGGCTGGCCCGCGGATTGGCCTCCAGCACATACAGCACGTCGTCTTTCAGCGCGAATTGCACGTTGAGCAACCCGACGACGCCGATGCCGTGCGCGATGGCCTCGGTGGCGCAGCGCACTTTCTCGATGTCGGTGCGGCCCAGCGTGACCGGCGGCAGCGCGCATGCAGAGTCGCCGGAGTGGATGCCGGCCTCCTCGATGTGCTCCATGATCCCGCCGATGTAGACCTCGTTGCCGTCGCACAAAGCGTCGACGTCGATTTCGATCGCGTCCTCCAGGAAGCGGTCCACCAGCACCGGATGTTCGGGCGAAAGTTCGGTGGCGCGGGTGATGTAGCCGCGCAGCGTCTCCTCCTCGTAGACGATCTCCATGCCCCGGCCGCCGAGCACATAGGACGGCCGAACCAGCACCGGATAGCCGATGTCGGCGGCGATGCGCCGGGCCTGGTCAAAGGTGGTGGCGGTGCCGTAGCGCGGGGCGGGCAGGCCCGCCGTGGCGAGCACGTCGCCGAATGCGCCGCGGTCTTCTGCGAGGTTGATGGCCTCCGGCGGGGTTCCGACGATCGGCACCCCGGCGTCGGCCAGTCGTTGCGCAAGCCCAAGCGGGGTCTGGCCACCGAGCTGCACGATCACGCCTACGACACCGGTACCCTCCGGACCGCCGGCCCCGGACTGGGTTTCTGCGTGGAAGACCTCCAGGACGTCTTCGAACGTCAACGGCTCGAAGTAGAGCCGGTCGGCGGTGTCGTAGTCGGTGGACACCGTCTCGGGGTTGCAGTTGATCATCACCGTCTCGAAACCGACCTGCGAGAGCGTTGTCGCCGCATGCACACAGCTGTAATCGAACTCGATGCCCTGACCGATCCGGTTCGGTCCGGATCCCAGAATCAGTACCTTGGGCTTGTCGGTCTGCGGGGCCACCTCGGTCTCGGCGGCCGGGTCGAGTTCGTAGCTGCTGTAGTGATAAGGCGTCTTGGCCTCGAACTCCGCGGCGCAGGTGTCCACCGTCTTGTACACCGGATGGATGCCGAGCCGCCTGCGCAGCGACCGCACGCCCTCCTCACCGGCCAGCTCCGGTCGCAGCGCGGCGACCTGGCCGTCGGACAGTCCGCTGTGCTTGGCGCGCCGCAGCAGGTCCGCGTCGAGCACCGCGGCGTCCACCAGTTCGGCGCGCAGCTCGGTCAATTCGCTGATCTGCGCGACGAACCACGGATCTACACCGGAGGCTTGCGACACCTCGTCCACTGAAGCGCCCAGCCGCAGCGCCAGTTCGATGTCGTAGAGCCGTCCTTCAGACGGGTTACGCAGCCGCTCCAGCGCCGCCCGGGCGTCTCCGCCGGAATCAGGTTTGGTCCAGAATCCCGCGCGGCTGGTTTCCAGCGATCGCATCACCTTGCCGAGCGCCTCGACGAAGTTGCGGCCCAATGACATCGCCTCGCCGACGGATTTCATCGTGGTCGTCAGGGTCGGGTCAGCGCCCGGGAATTTCTCGAAGGCGAACCGCGGCGCCTTGACCACGACGTAATCCAGTGTGGGTTCGAAGCAGGCCGGGGTTTCTTTGGTGATGTCGTTGAGGATCTCGTCGAGGGTGTAGCCGATCGCCAGCTTCGCGGCGATCTTGGCGATCGGGAAGCCGGTGGCTTTCGACGCCAGCGCGCTCGACCGCGACACTCGCGGGTTCATCTCGACGACGATCAGCCGCCCGTCATGCGGGTTGACCGCGAATTGGATATTGCAGCCGCCGGTGTCCACCCCGACTTCCCGCAAAATAGCGATCGCCAGATCACGCATCTGCTGATATTCGCGGTCGGTCAGCGTCATGGCCGGCGCGACCGTGACCGAATCGCCGGTATGCACGCCCATCGGGTCGAGATTTTCGATCGAGCAGACGACCACGACGTTGTCGTGACCGTCGCGCATCAATTCCAGCTCGAATTCCTTCCAGCCGAAGATAGATTCCTCGATCAGCACGTTGGCGCTCGGCGAGGCGGCCAGCCCGGCGCCGGCCATGCGGTCGACCTCCTCGGCGCTGTGCGCCATGCCCGAGCCCAGCCCGCCCATGGTGAACGACGGTCGAACGACGACGGGCAGACCCAGCTCGGCCACCGTTTCGCGGACCTCGTCCATGGCGAAACACACTCGGCTGCTGGCAGATTCGCCGCCCACCTTGGCGACGATGTCTTTGAACCGCTGTCGGTCCTCACCGCGCTGGATGGCGTCGAAGTCGGCGCCGATCAACTCGACGCCGTAGCGCTGCAGAGCTCCGTTCTCGTAGAGCGCGACCGCGGTGTTCAGCGCGGTCTGCCCGCCCAGGGTGGCCAGCAGCGCGTCGATTTTGTTGCCCTGCTGCGCCTGCTGGGCGATCACCCGCTCGACGAACGCCGCGGTGATCGGCTCGACATAGGTGTGATCGGCATACTCGGGGTCGGTCATGATGGTGGCCGGGTTGGAGTTGACCAGACTGACCTGCAGCCCTTCGGCTTTCAACACCCGGCACGCCTGGGTGCCGGAGTAGTCGAATTCGCAGGCCTGCCCGATCACAATCGGCCCGGAGCCGATCACCAGGACGTGGCGCAAGTCGCTGCGGCGCGGCACTAGCGGCCCTCCCCTTGCATCAAATCGATGAACTGGTCGAACAAGTACTCGGCGTCATGCGGGCCACCGGCGGCCTCTGGATGGTACTGCACTGAAAACGCTTTCCCGTCAATGAGTTTGACGCCTTCGACGACGCCGTCGTTGGCACAGGTATGGCTGACGACGGCCGGCCCGAACGGCGTGTCGAACCGCTGACCGGCCTCACCTTCCAGCGCGAACCCGTGGTTCTGTGCCGTCACCGCGACTCGTCCGGTCGCGTGATCGATGACCGGGACGTTGATGCCACGATGTCCGAACACCATCTTGTATGTCGACAAACCCAGCGCCCGGCCCAGGATCTGGTTGCCGAAGCAGATGCCGAACAACGGGATTCCGGCGTTCAGCACGTCTTGGGTGACCGCCACGATATGATCGGCGGTGGCCGGGTCGCCGGGACCGTTGGACAAGAAGACACCGTCCGGGTTGAGTTCGGTGATCTGCTCGAAGGTCACCGACGACGGCAGCACGTGGCTGGCGACCCCGCGCCGGGCGAAGTTGCGCGGCGTGTTGGTCTTGATGCCCAGATCGACCGCGGCCACCACGAAGCGTTGCAGCCCTTGTGGTTCGACGAGGTAGCCGCCCGGGGTGGTCACCTCACCGGCCAGGTCAGCGCCCAGCATCGGCCGCTGATCACGGACCCGGGCCACCAAATCGTCGGGTTCGGCCAGCGCGGCACCGGAGAACACCCCCGCTTTCATCGAGCCGCGGCTGCGCAGATGCCGCACCGCGGTACGGGTGTCGATGCCGGCGATCCCGACGATGCGCTGGCGCACCAGTTCGTCCTCCAGCGTGCTGGTGGCCCGCCAGTTCGAAGCCCGCGGCGACGGGTCGCGCACCGCATAACCGGCCACCCAGATCTTGTCGCCGCGGCTTTCGGCGTCCTCACTGTTCCAACCGGTGTTACCGATCTGCGGCGCGGTGGCCACCACGATCTGACGGTGATAGCTCGGGTCGGTCAGCGTCTCCTGATATCCCGACATGCCGGTGGAGAACACCGCTTCACCCAGTGCCTGCCCGCTTTCCCCGAACGGCCGCCCGGTGAAGATCCGGCCGTCCTCCAGGACCAGCAGTGCCGTGCCTTGCGCGTGGGTCATGAGCGCCGCTCTTCCCCCGCAAGCGGGAGGTGCCCCCACCTCATCGCTCGCGCTAGATTGTCGCCGGCGCGCATTATTCGGCCTCCGCCAACCAATGATCGTAAACAGCGCTGTCCTCGCCGCGAAAGCCTGTGTCGATCTCGGCACCCGACGGCAGCCGCCACCGAATTGCCAGAATGCCGTTGTGGGTGAGCGTTTTTCCGAGCATTCCGCGTTCGGTGCGGATCGCAGTGATCGACTCCTGCGGTATCCAGATCGGGTTCGCCGCCGACCGTTGCAGCAGGATCCCCTCGGGATAGCGGGTCAGCACCCCCTTGCTGCGGTAGCCGAGATCACCGACAGCGACGCGGTCATGCCAATTCGGCACCAGCGTGCAGCCGACGTAGGTGCCTCGGGTCGGCGCGACGATCGCGGCTCCCACCTGCTCGGGTACCGCGGGCAACGCACCGAGCAACGCGGCCTGCCGCTGCCCGCGGCGCCGCCAGCCGCGCATCATCAACTGGATCACGAGAGCGATCACCAGCGCGAGCACCGCGGCCGTAACCAGCGAGGCGACCAACGTGGCGGAGTTCATGCGCGCCGCTCCTCCCTGCTTTTCCCGATCGCACTGCCCTGTTCATCGTCGCCGGCGCGGTTCATGCCGGACTTTTTCCCTCGCGGGCGGTGAGCTTGCCACGCAACAAGGTCGCGGTCACGGTGGCGGGCAACGTCATCGCCTCGTACGGCGTATTGGCGGACCGGCTGACCAACTCGGAGCCGGACACCGTCCAGGTGGCGTCGGGATCGACGACGGTCAGGTTGGCCGGCTCCCCCACCTCCAACGGGCGGCCCTGGTCGGGCAACCCGGCGATGCCCGCCGGCTTCTCGCTCATCACGGCGGCCACCTCTCGCCAGGTCAACAGGCCGGGTTTCACCATGGTCTGCACCACCACCGACAGGGCGGTCTGCAGCCCCAGCATGCCGGGCCGCGCCGCGGCGAACTCGACGCACTTCTCGTGTTCGGCGTGCGGAGCGTGATCGGTGGCCACGCAGTCGATGACACCGTCGGCCAGGGCTTGGCGCAGCGCCGCGGCATCGGCGGCCTCGCGCAGCGGCGGGTTGACCCGGTTCACCCCGTCATAGCTCACCAGCCGGCTGTCGTCGAGCATCAGGTGATGCGGGGTGACTTCGGCGCTGATCGGGATACCCTGAGCCTTCGCCCATTTCAGGATCTCGACGGTGCCGGCGGTGGAGGCGTGGCAGATGTGCACGCGGGCGCCGGCGTCGCGGGCGAGCAGTGCGTCGCGCGCGACGATCGACTCCTCCGCGGCCCGCGGCCAGCCGGCCAGCCCCAGCCGTGCGGCGTGCGGCCCCTCGTGGGCGACGGCGCCGGCGGTCAGCCTGGGTTCCTCAGCGTGCTGGGCGATCAGCACACCGAGCCCGGTGGCGTACTCGAGAGCCCGGCGCATCACCAGCGGGTCGTGGACGCAGTTGCCGTCATCGGAGAACATCCGCACCCGCGCGGTGCCGGCCGCCATCATGCCCATCTCGGTCAGCTCGACTCCAGCGAGCCCGACGGTGACGGCGCCCACCGGGTGCACATCGACCAGACCGACCAGCTGACCGCGCTGCCAGACGTGGTCAGTGATCACCGGGCTGTCTGCGACCGGGGTGGTGTTGGGCATCGCGAACACCGCGGTGTAGCCGCCGAGAGCCGCTGCGGCCGAACCGCTTTCGATGTCCTCGGCGTATTCCCGGCCGGGCTCGCGCAGATGGGTGTGCAGGTCGACCAGGCCGGGCAGCAGCACGTGTCCGGTGGCGTCGATGACATCGGCATCATCAGGTATAGCGAGGCGTGGACCGATGTCGGCGATCTGACCGTCGTCGACCAGCACGTCGACGCGCTCGCCTTCGCCGTAGCACCGCACCCCGCGGATCAGCACGCTCACGCCACTACCCCTTTTTCGGCCGCCCCCGTGCCAATAAGAACATGGAACAGCACCGCCATCCGGACATGCACACCGTTGGAGACCTGTTGCAGCACAGCCGATTGCGACGAGTCGGCGACCGCCGAGGAGATCTCCATGCCGCGCAGCATCGGACCGGGATGCAGCACCACCGCATGATCGGGCAGCAGAGCCTGCCGCCGGCCGGAAAGGCCGTAGAGCACCGAGTATTCGCGCGTCGAGGGGAAAAAGCCGCCCGTCATCCGCTCAGCTTGCACCCGCAGCATCAGCACCGCATCGGCAGCGGGCAGCTCAGCGTCGAAGTCGTGTGAAACGGTGACCGGCCAGCCGGCCACCCCGACCGGGAGCAATGTCGGCGGCGCCACCAGCACCACTTCGGCGCCCAGTGTGTGCAGCAGCATGACGTTCGACCGGGCGACCCGGCTGTGCAGGATGTCGCCGACGATCACGATGCGCCGGCCGTCGACGCCGCCGAGCCGCTGCCGAATGGTCAACGCGTCCAGCAGCGCCTGCGTCGGGTGCTCATGGGTGCCGTCACCGGCGTTGATCACCGACGGACCGTTGGCGCTCCGGCCGCCGGATGGGGAAGTCCAGTCGGCCAGCCGGTGCGCGGCACCCGAGGCGGGATGCCGGATGATCAATGCGTCGGCGCCGGCCGCCCGCAATGTCAGCGCGGTATCGCGCAGCGACTCCCCCTTGGCCACCGAGGATCCAGTTGCGCTGACGTTGATCACGTCGGCGCTCATCCACTTGCCCGCGACTTCGAAAGACACCCGGGTGCGGGTGGAGTTCTCATAGAACATCGTCACTATGGTCCGGCCCCGCAGTGTCGGCAGCTTGCGGACCTCGCGGCCGACCAACGCCTGAGCGAACCGGTCGGCGTCGTCAAGGATCGCGGTGGCCTCATCGCGGCTGAGATCACCGGCGGCCAGCAGGTGACGCGTCATCGGGCGATCACCACGCCGTCGCGGCCATCGTGTTCGGCGAGCAGCACGTGCACGCTCTCGCCACGGGATGTGGGGACGTTCTTGCCGACGTAGTCAGCGCGCAGCGGCAGCTCACGGTGGCCACGGTCGACCAGCACCGCCAACTGCACGATCCGCGGCCGGCCCACATCACGCAGGGCGTCGAGGGCCGAGCGCACCGAGCGCCCGGAATAGAGCACGTCGTCGACGAGGATCACCAGCGAGTCGTCGATACCACCGGCCGGGATCGTGGTGTCAGCTAATGGCCGCGGCGGCTGCAACATCAGGTCGTCGCGGTACAGGGTGATGTCCAAGGCGCCGTAAGCGACCTGAACGCCGGAGAACTCGGCGATGTTGGCCGCCAACCGCTCGGCCAATTTGACCCCGCGAGTCGGAATCCCGAGCAGCACCACCCGGGCGGCGTCGCCGCTGTCGAGCGCGGTTTTTTCGATGATCTGGTGCGCGATGCGGGAAATGGTACGGCCCACGTCGGCCGCCGACATCAACTCGCGGCCGGCGCCGACGTCACCTGCAGCACCCATGCGAAACCCTTGACCTCCTTCTCCGCCTCACCGGACGGATCGTTAAAGGATGTCGACTGCCCGGAAGCCTAGCACTCGCGCGCGCCTTCGCTGCTGGCCGACGCGGCGTGGGCGCCCAGCCGCCTCAGCGAGTCGGTCGCTGATCGAGTGGGAACTGCAGGCACGGCGCACTACCCTCGACCGGGTGTTAGACGGCAATCAAGCCTCCATCAGCGAAGCGTGCGAGGCCGGCCTGCTCGCCGGCGCGGTCACGCTGGTCTGGCAGCGCGGAGAGGTCTTGCAGGTCAACGAGATCGGCTACCGCGACGTCGACGCCGGCGTTCCGATGAGCCGGGACACAGTGTTTCGCATCGCGTCGATGACCAAGCCGCTGACCGTCGCGACGGCGATGAGCCTGGTCGACGAGGGCAAGCTGGCACTGACCGATCCGGTCGAGCGCTGGTTGCCCGAACTCGCCGACGTGCGGGTGCTGGAGAACCCGCACGCTCCGCTGGAACGCACCCAGCCGCTTCAGCGGGCGATTCTGGTCGAAGACCTACTCATCCACACCAGCGGTCTGGCCTATGCTTTCAGCGTCGACGGGCCGATCTCGCGGGCCTATTACCGGTTGCCGTTCGGTCGGGGTCCCGACGCCTGGATGGCGGCGCTCGCCGAGCTACCGCTGGTGCATCAGCCGGGTCTTCGGGTGACGTACAGTCATGCCAGCGACGTGCTCGGCGTCCTGGTGTCCCGGATCGACGGCAAACCGTTTCACGAAGTGCTCGATGAGCGGATTTTGCAGCCACTTTCCATGCCCGACACCGGCTTTCACCTCTCGCCCAACACTGGGCGGCGTGCGGCGACCATGTACCGCCTCGACGACGACGACCGGCTCCAACACGATGTCCTCGGGCCGCCCCGGATCGACCCGCCATCGTTTTGCAACGCCGGCGGTGGACTCTGGTCGACCGCCGACGACTACCTGCGCTTCATCGAGATGCTGCTGCGCGGCGGGACGCTCGACGGTGTGCAGGTGCTCTCCGCCGAGTCGGTGCGGCTGATGCGCACCGACCGGCTCACCGACGAGCACAAGAGTCACCGCTTCCTCGGGGCGCCGTTCTGGGTCGGCCGCGGATTCGGCTTGAACCTCTCGGTGGTCACCGACTCGGCGGCATCAGCGCCACTGTTCGGTCCGGGAGGTGTGGGCACGTTCAGTTGGCCCGGCGCCTACGGCACCTGGTGGCAGGCCGATCCCACCGCGGACCTGATCCTGCTGTATCTGGTGCAGAACTTTCCTATTTTCTCCAGCGACGCTGCGGCCGCGGTCGCCGGCAACACGTCGCGAGCAAGACTGCAAGTCGCGCAACCGAAGTTCGTGCGCCGCACGTACCGAGCACTGGGGTTGTAGCGGAGACCGCACCGACGGCGGCTCTATGCTGGGCTGCCTTTGAGGTCGGCATGGCGGAGGTGGGTGGAACGGCTCTGGTTGCCGCCGGCATGTTTTGCTGCGTACATGACCGTGTCGGCCAGGTTCACCAGGTCTTCGATCAATTTGCGCTCGCCGGCGTCGAAGCTGGCAGCCAGCGGCGCGCTGGCGATGCCGATGCTGGCGGTGACCGAGAAACGGATGGCGGCGATGGCTTCGCGCAGTTGTTCGGCGATGTCGTGCAGGTCGTCGGTGCGGTAGGTGTCGGCGATCACGAATTCTTCGCCGCCTAGGCGGGCGATCATCGACGTGGGCGGGCAGGCGAGACGAAGTGCGCCTGCCACCGCGACCAACGCTTTGTCGCCGACGGAATGGCCGTGGGTGTCGTTGATGCGTTTGAAGTCGTCCAGATCGATCATCGCGACACCGAGATACGTCAGCCCCTCCCGGCGGCGCAGCAGCAGTGCGTAGGCCGCCTGAAAAAAGGTCCGGCGGGTCAACAGACCGGTAAGCGCGTCTCGGCTGGAACTTCGTAAGTCGCTGCCCAGCGCGTGAACCAACCACTGCACCGCGAACGAAAACGCCACATTGAGAACTAGGACGAGCAGAAGCGCGCACCCTGCCAGCACGGCGTCGTAGTAGCGGATCAGGCGCGCCGCTAGTACTGCGGCGGTGGTCGTCGCGACGGAAAAGTTGATCACCATGTCTCGAGGGGTGTGGAAGAACGCGATATATCCGCCGAGCACAGCGAACGCGCTACACCCCAACAGCCCGGCGAGCGGTTGAGCCTGCACAAGGCACGCTCCGGCAATGAAGATGCTGCCCGTGAGGGAGAAAAACACCGATAGCCCGCGGCTGGGCCAGCGGATCAGCCAACAAAGCGCCACGATGCCGCCGAAGCCACTGGCAATAGGCGCCCAGATAACCGCGGCCGGGTAGTGCGGCAGGGCCGGCCTGACCAACACCACAGCCGGAACCACGGACATCGAGGCGATCACGGCGGCGATCATTGCCCGCCATATCAGCCGGATGCCCCGGGTGTTCAGATAGAGAGTGAGCCAATCAAAGTGATCGCTCTGGTGCCACCAGCGCCCGACCGCGCTCACGGGCGCACCCTCTCACGTCTCGGTTTCGGTATGCCTGCGATGGGACCGTTCGACGTACGCCCTGGAAGTGCGCCGGCTACTGGCCGGCGGGCGCGTCGGCGCCCGGCAATGTCACCGTGACAGCGCCCGGGGCTGCGCTGAAGCCAGCACCGTTCAGGTCGGGCGGCGGAAGAGCGGGATCGGGAAGTTTTGCCGGTTCCGGCAGCTCGCCGGACGGGCTAACGCCTTCCACGCCCGGGTCAGGAACCACTTCAGGAGCAGGGAGCAGTCCGTCCGGCTGGCCCAGCAATCCCACTAGGTCGTGCATGTCGAGGTCGCTGTGCGCTGTACCGGCGGGCTGCACCGTGGGCACCTGAACGTCGGGCAACTGCGGCGATGTCGGCATCAAGGCGACGACACTCGCGGCACCTGCCATCGCAACGCCGGCGATGACGTAGGGGCGGATCGCGAACCGCATGTCCGTTTCCGTTTCTGATGCGAGCATCGACGGTTTCGACGCTGGTTGATTAACGGTAGCTGAGAAGCCGCTTAGAAACAACCACCAACTGAGTACGAATTTCGCTCAGCGTCACGACCGCCGATCACGAGGACTTGCTGAGCAGATCGCGCTGCAGAGCCGCCGCCGGCGGCGCCGTCGAAGTCGGGTAGTCGGTCAGCAGGGTGTTCAGTCTCTGGTTGGCATGTTCCAGGCCCGTTTTGACCAGACCGAACGCTTTCTCCCGTGAGCGCGCCGAACGCTGAACCAGGGGCGCAAAAATGCCCCGCATCAGGTCTAGTCGCGCTGAATCCAGCCAGTCCATCAGTCCCGGCTCGTCGAGCCAGCGCATCTGATTGCGGTGTTCGGCGATGGTCATCTCCAGCCAGTCCAGGTCGGTGTTCGGATGCGGCACCGGCATACAGAGGTCATTTCGCACGGTGTCGTGCTGGTAGGCCGTTTCCACGTGGGCGATCATGGCGGCGCTGAATACCTGCTGGCAGCCCCGCACGCTTTGCAGGGTGATGCGGTCGCCGTCGAAGACCGGCATCGGCGGCCGCCTTTCGAGTCCGTCGGCGCTGCAGTCGAGGTACAGCGCCGAACCGCGCACGTCCACGCTTCCCTCAGCCAGCTCGATTCCTCCGGAGGTAATCCGCTCGACGCGGCCGAGGCGGACCACCTCTCGGATGCGCCGCAGCTGGTCCAGTTCTGTGCGGGAGACGGTTGCGCAGCGATACATGGTCGGGCGCACCGACGTATCCAGGCGCAGCAGGTTGCCGTTGGCTTCCAGTCGCTCGAACAAATCGTCCACAGAGGTGGCTGCACTGATCGCGGCCAGCCGACCGGCGAAGTTGGCCTGGAATCGGTCGAGGAACTGCGCGCCCGGCTGGATGGATTCCCGGTCCAGCAACCAGGCGTCGCGCGGCACTATCCAGGTCAGCCGATCCGGATCGATGCCGTGGCGAAGCAGCCACAGGCAGGTGTCAATACCGGTCTTGCCGGCCCCGATGATCACGTAGCGGTCCCGGTGCGCTGCGAACGCCGGCAGGTCATTGGGCGGCACGCAGTCGACTCCGTCGCCGACGTCGTAGGCAGGCGGACGCATGGACGGCACCACGGTGTGCAAGTACGTGGCGTCGACGACGCGGCGCACCCGGGCGGTGTAGGCAGTTCCGGCCACTGTCTGGAAGCGGCCCTCGCCCAAGTAGTCCGCCATCGGGAAATACGAGACACGGCCGGTCGGCAGCAGGTCCTGCTGCATGACCCGGTCGAAATAAGCGCACACCTCCCCGGCTGTCGCTAACTCGTACAGCCCCGAGTTCCACCCCACCTCATCGAGGGTGTCGCTGCCCAGGCCACGCGAGTTGACGCCGTAATACGCCGAGGGCTGATGCAGGCGCACAAAAGGGTAAGCCCGCGTCCAATGTCCGCCGGGCTGGTGACCACGGTCGACGATCACCACCCGTGCGTCGGTCTCGGAGACCAGCGTGTCGGCGAACGCCATACCCATCGCACCTGCGCCGACCACCAGATAGTCCGCTTCCAGCGTTGTCATAACACCCTCCCACGGCAACGTTGCCGCTGAGGCTAGCCGAAGCCCAGATGTCCGGTACCGGCGGTAGCGGGTTGCCCGGGTCAGCCGAGGGCGGCCGGTGCCACCTCCGGCGCGCCCGCCGCGGTGACCGCCTCCCGGGCCTTGGCGATTCGGGCCAGTGCGGCCTCGGTGAACACCGACAAACCGAGCTCGGGGTTGTAGCCGTGAATCTCCTTCACGTCGAGCTCGGCGAGGAAGTAGAGGATCCCTTTGGAGATCGCCTGCCCGGGCACCAGCACCGGGAAGCCCGGCGGGTACGGGACGACGAACGTGGTGGACACCAGCGTCTTTCCCTCGGCGAGTCGCCGCCCCGCGGCCCCGAGCAGCACGTGCTCACGGTCTGACTCGTCATAACCGGCGTAGAACGCCGAACGCATGTCACCGAACGAGCAGACACGTTCGGGCCGGAACGCCTCGTCGAACTCACTGAAGTCAGGCAGCGGCGGCAGGTCCTCGGTGATCTCCACGATCCGACGCTCCTGCAGGGCACGGTCGGCGATGCTGGCCGCGTCCTGACTGCGGTCGAAGTCGGTGGCGACCCGGCGCAACACATCGAGCAGGTAGTGCACGCTCGACCAGGTGACGCCGATGGTGAAGATCAGCAGCACGCTGTTGATCGAAGTCTTGTTGATCTGGATGCCGAAGCGGTCCATCAGGATCTTCTCGCGAAAGTCGTAGCCGTTGAGCCCGGTCTTGCCGACGAACAAGGTGACCCGCGTCGGGTCGAGCACGAACTGATCCGAGCGCCAGGCCTCGTTCCATTCGGCCAGGGCGCCCTGCCTGACCTGCCGGTAAGAGCTGACCGCGGAAGCCCGAAACTCGTCGGGCACCAGATCGGATTCGTCGAGGATGCGAAACCACTTGCTGATCTGCCGGTCTTTGCGGACGCGGTGGCGGAACACCAGCGCCATGTCATAGACGCTGCGCACCAGCTGAAAGCCCTCGATGTCTACTTGCCTGCGCGCCAGGTCCAGCGACGCCAGCAGCTGCTGGTTCGGCGATGTCGAGGTGTGGGTCAGAAACGCCTCACCGAACGCATCGCGGGTGAGCGCCCTGAAGTCCTGATCCCGCACGTGGATCATCGAGGCCTGCCGCAGCGCCGACAGCGACTTGTGCGTGGAGTGGGTGGCATAGACCCGGACGCGCGCCCGCTTGGGGTCGGGAAGCAGCCGGTGGTTCACCCACTCGGCGCGGTCGACGCCTTCCATCGACGAACGCCACTGCCGGTATTCCTCGGCGTAGCTGCGCGAGGTCAGCATCGATTCGAGATGGCCCGCGGAGACCATCGCGGTGCGCTGCCGCACCCACGGCACCGCGGTGGCGAACGCGTACCACGCCTCGTCCCAGAGGAAGCAGATGTCCGGCTTGATCGCCAGCACCTCCTCCATGACCCGACGCGGGTTGTAGACGACACCGTCGAACGTGCAGTTGGTGAGCGACAACATGCGCACCCGATGCAGTTGCCCGGCCGCTTCGAGGTCCAGCAGCGCCTCTTTGATCGTGTGCAGCGACACGGCGCCGTAGATCGCGTAGGGCTGCAACGGGTAAGCGTCCAGGTACAGCGGGTAAGCCCCGGCCAGCACCAGGCCGTAGTGGTGCGACTTGTGGCAGTTGCGGTCGATCAGGACGATGTCGCCGGGGCGGGTCAGGGCCTGCACGACGATCTTGTTGGCCGTCGACGTTCCGTTGGTGACGAAGTAGGTCTGGTTGGCAGACCAGGTGACGGCGGCCTTGTCCATGGCTTTCTTGATGTTGCCGTGCGGGTCGAGCAGCGAGTCCAGGCCGCCGGAGGTGGTCGACGTCTCGGCCATGAAGATGTTGCGCCCGTAGAACTCACCCATGTCGTGCAGCGACTTGGAATTGAAGATGCTGGCCCCGCGTGCAATCGGCAGTGCGTGGAACTGGCCGACCGGTGACGCGGCGTAGGCCCGCAGCGCATCGAAAAACGGTGTGGCGTAGCGGTTGCGGATGCCGGCCAGCACGGTGCTGTGCAGGTCGGTGACGTCGTTGAGCCGGTAGAAGGTGCGGTCGTAGAGGTCGGGTTTGTCCTCGGTCTCCGCGGCAATTGACTCGCCGGTGAGCAGGTATAGGTCGATATGCGGGCGCAGCTCACGGATCCATTCGCCGCATTCGACCCAGTTGTCGACGCAGTCGGCCGCAGAGATGTCGTCCTTGCAACCCAACAGGGTGTTCATCAGCGGCACCCGGTCGTGCGATCGCAACGGCAGGTCATGGCGGATGATCGCCGCCTGGATCTCACCGTTGAGCGCGACGGCGGTGATCGCGTCTTCGACGCTGCTGACCACCAGCAGCTCCACCTGCATCGCGTCCCCCGGGTCGCGCAGGGCGCGCAGCTGTTCGGCGAGGCTGTCCGGAGCCGTGCTCGGGGATTCGTCGGCGAGCAGGACGGTGTAGAAGTGCTGGTGTTTGGCCCGCGCCACCAGCTCCTGGTCGGCCAGCGATGACGAGGTGTCGAAAAGCGCTGCCCGGTCCCCGTATTCGGAGAGCAGCCGCGCAGCCAGGCTCACCGCGTTGGTGAGCCCCACCGTGGCGCCGGCGCCGAGATACTCGGTGAAGGTCGCCAGGTTGGCCGAGCCGGGATACAGCCAGTATCGCTCGTAGGCGCTCAGCCGGCTGAGCAACCGCCGCACCCGGGCCGTCTCGTGGCCGGTGTCCAAGCCGGCGCGGTCCACTTCGGCCAGCTCGCGGCAGGCGTCATCGAGCAGGTTCCAGGTGTCGATCCGCGAGTATGACGGGTTGGCTGCCGCGGCCAGCGCGGAGACGTGAAGCCGTCTGGGGTGCTCGCCATTTCGGTGCATTTGGTCAGTGTGTTCCCTCGTCGATTACCGCGCGGTTGTTTCGGGTGGGTGTGACCCGCCGACCGCGGTTGACCTCCATCCAGCGTCGCACCGGAAGGTCCCAGCGCCGGGCCGGCAGGTCGGTGACGTCGCTGAGCGAGCGCACTACGGCCTGGGTCAGCCCCATGAGTGCGGCCATCACCGGCAGCAGAGGTCGAAACGGTGTCGCGGCCGAACGAACAGTGCTGATCCGTTGAGCCATGACGTAGCGCTGGATCGAGTGATATAGCCAGGCACCGACCCCTAACGCGTAGATCGCCAAGGCCGCCGCGAGCCACGCCAGCCCGTAGGCGGCGCAGGCGACTGCGCCCAGCACCACGGTCGCGGACAGGACGCCCGCAACCACCACTCGCAGCTCCAGTCGGGTCACGAACTCGCCTTGCGGACTGCCTGAGCGGCCGCCCGGATCTGCGGCGTCACCAGCATCACCTGGCCGAGCACCCCGTTGACGAAGCCGGGCGAATCGTCGGTGGACAGTTCTTTGGCCAGTTCGACGGCCTCGTCCACGGCAACCGGCTCTGGAACGTCCTCGGCGTGCAGCAACTCCCACACCGCGACCCGCAGAACGGCCCGGTCCACGGCCGGCAGGCGTTTCAGCGTCCAGCCCTGCAGGTGCGCGGCGATCAGGTCGTCGATGTGCGCGCTGTGCTCGCTGACTCCGCGCGCCACCGTCACGGTGTAGGGGTGTAGCGGCGCGACGTCGAGTTTCGTGTCGGCAAGCATCGCCCGGGCGTCAGCCACCTCGGCCGGGGTCAGGCCGCGGGCCTCGGCTTCGAACAACAGGTCGACGGCACGTTTGCGGGCCTGGTGCCGCCCCTTGACCGGACGCATGGTCAGGCGTTCACGCGCCCCAGGTAGTTGCCGTCGCGGGTGTCCACCTTGAGCTTGTCTCCGGTGTTGATGAACAGCGGCACGTTGATCTGAGCGCCGGTCTGCAGCGTGGCCGGCTTGGTGCCGGCGCTGGATCGGTCACCTTGCAAGCCGGGTTCGGTGTGCGTTACCTCCAGCTCGACGCTGACCGGCAAGTCGACGTAAAGCGGCGCACCGTTGTGGAAAGCGACCTGCACCGGCATGCCTTCGAGCAGAAACCGGGCCGAGTCGCCGACCAGCGATTCCGGCAGCGGGTGCTGTTCGTAGTCCTGACTGTCCATGAACACGAAGTCCGAGCCGTCGCGGTACAGGTAGGTGGTGTCGCGCCGATCCACGGTGGCGGTGTCCACCTTCACCCCGGCGTTGTAGGTCTTGTCGACGACCTTGCCGGACAACACGTTCTTCAGCTTCGTGCGCACGAACGCCGGGCCCTTGCCCGGTTTCACGTGCTGGAATTCCACGATCGTCCACAGCTGGCCGTCGATCGACAGCACCAGCCCGTTCTTGAAATCGGAAGTCGTCGCCACGGTCTTTTCGAATCTCCTAGACGATGGCCAGTTCTTTCGGGAACCGGGTCAGCAATTCCGGGGCTTGCCCGGGTCTCTCCGACTTCTCGGTCGGCACGACCAACGTGTCCTCGATGCGGACACCGCCGCGCTCAGGCAAATAGACCCCGGGCTCCACGGTCACCACGGAGCCCGCCAAGAGTGTACCGGCGGCTGATGCGTTGATCCCCGGCGCTTCGTGGATCTGCAGACCCACCCCGTGGCCCAGGCCGTGACCGAAGCGATCGCCGTGTCCGGCGTCGGCGATCACCTGCCGCGCCGCCGCGTCCAACTCGCGCAGGCTCGCTCCGGCGTGCAGCGCGGCCCGCCCGGCCTGCTGCGCGTCGGCAACCAGTTGATAGAGCTCGAGCTGCCAGTCGGCCGCCGAACCCAGAATGAAGGTGCGGGTCATGTCGGAGTGGTATCCACCGACGAGCGCACCGAAGTCGATTTTGACGAAGTCACCCACTGCCAGCACCGCCTCGGTCGGGCGGTGATGCGGGATCGCCGAATGCGCCCCGGCCGCCACGATCGTCTCGAACGACACCCCGTCGGCGCCATGGTCGAGCATCAGCGCCTCCAGTTCGCGGCCCACCTCCCGCTCGGTGCGCCCGGGCCGCAATCCGCCGCGTTCGACCAGGTCGGCCAACGCCGCGTCGGCTGCCTCACAAGCCAGCCGCAGCAGCGCCACCTCGCCGGCATCCTTCGTTTCGCGCAACGCTTCGACCGCGCCCGAATTGCGCGCCAGTTCGGCGCGACCGGCCTGCGCGGCGAGCCCGTCGTACGCGTCCACCGTGACCACGTGGCTTTCGAAACCGAGTCGACCGACGCCGGCGGCAGCGGCACGTCCAGCCAGGTAACGGCCGCAGGCCCGCTCGATGGCCACCTCGAGGTCGGGTGCCTGCTGGGCGGCCTGGGTGCGATACCGCCCGTCGGTGGCGAGTACCGGGGCACGGTCGTCGGCGAAGATCAGCAGCGCGGCGGCCGACCCGGTAAATCCCGACAGGTATCGGACGTTGATTAGGTCGGTGACCAGCATCGCGTCCAAACCGTCAGCGCTCAATCGCGCCACAAGACGGTCTCGACGCTGCGAATGTGTCACGGCTGCTGACGCTACTCGCTACGCTGTGGCCCCATGGCTAGATGGTTGGTGCGCGGACTGGTGTTGGCCGCTGCAATGGTTGTGCTCCGATTGTTTCAGGGCGTGCTGATCAACGCGTTCCAGGAAATGGCCGGAATAATCAGCATTGCGCTGGTCCTGTTGTTCATCGTCGTGGTCTTTGTGTGGGGCGTGATCGACGGCCGCGCGGATGCGCGGGCGAATCCGGACCCGGACCGCCGCGCTGACCTCGCGATGATTTGGCTGGTCGCCGGGATGATCGCCGGCCTGATCAGCGGCGCGCTGACCTGGCTGATTTCCCTGCTGTACCGCGGCCTTTACGTCGGTGGACTGATCAACGAGATCACGACGTTCGCCGCGTTCACCGCGTTGGCGGTGCTCCTGCCCGGGATGGGCGGGGTGGTCCTCGGCCGCTATCTGATCGATCGGAAGGGTTCGCAGGAGGACCGACGGTCCGGTGGCGATGAAGACCGGGCGGACACCGACGTGTTCGACGCCGTGCGTGGCGAGTCTGACGAGAACCAGCAGGCGGACAGCCGGGGATGGGATCAGGGCAGAACTGAGGCCGCCGCCGGCCGGCGCGAGGAGGAGCAGCAGACCTCGGGGGTGGCCACCGCCGAGGCGGAGCGACCGGGTCAGCAGGCGACTCAGGCGGGCCCGAGCGCCCGATCCGGGGAGAAGACCGAGCCGGCGGACGACCAGCGTTAGACGCCATCCGCCAGGTAGCGCAACGCGAGCAGGTATCCCTGGGTGCCCAGACCCACGATCACCCCGGTCGCCACCGAGCTCAGATATGAATGCCGCCGAAATTCTTCGCGGGCGTGAATGTTGGAGATATGCACTTCGATCAGCGGCGCGCGCAGCTCGCTGCACGCGTCGCGCAGCGCCACCGAGGTGTGCGTCAGGCCGCCCGCGTTGAGAATCACCGGTTCCTGCGCGTCGGCGGCCCGGTGAATCCACTCCAGCAGTTGCGCCTCGCTGTCGGTCTGCTGCACAACGACTTTCAAGCCCAGTTTGGCGGCGGCACCCTCGATCAGCTCCACCAGGTTGTCGTGGCTGGTGGTGCCGTACACCTCGGGTTCGCGGCGGCCGAGCCGGCCCAGATTGGGGCCGTTGAGCACATTTACCTGTCGCGTCACGCCGCCACCTCCGCATAGGCGGCCGCCAGCATCGCCGGATCGGGCCCTTCCAACCGGCCCGGTTTGGCCAGCCCGTCGAGCACCACGAACCGCAACACCCCCGAACGGGTCTTCTTGTCCCCGGCCATGTATTCCAGCAGTTGTGGCAGCGCGTCGGGGTCATAACTGACCGGTAATCCGAGCGAGGTCAAAATGGCACGATGCCGATCGGCCGTGGCGTCGTCGAGGCGCCCGGCCAGCCGGCCCAGCGCCGCGGCGAACACCAGGCCCACGGACACCGCGGCGCCGTGCCGCCACTGATAGCCTTCGCGGCGTTCGATGGCATGGCCCAGGGTGTGGCCGTAGTTGAGGATTTCGCGCAGTTGCGCTTCTTTCTCGTCGGCGGCGACCACCTCGGCCTTGACGGTGACGGCGCGGCGAACCAGTTCCGGCAGCACCGCGCCGGAGGGGTCCAGCGCGGCTGGCGGATCGGCCTCGATCAGGTCGAGAATCACCGGGTCACCGATGAAGCCCGCCTTGACCACTTCGGCCATTCCGGCGGCTAACTCGTTGCGCGGCAGCGTTTCCAGTGTGGCCAGGTCAACGAGCACGGCCAACGGTTGGTGAAACGCGCCGACCAGGTTCTTACCCGCGTCGGTGTTGATGCCGGTCTTGCCGCCGACGGCGGCGTCCACCATGCCCAACAACGTGGTAGGCACGTGCACTATTGACACACCCCGCAACCACGTCGCCGCGGCGAATCCGGCGACGTCGGTGACCGCCCCGCCGCCGAGGCTGACCAGCACGTCCTTGCGGCCGATCCCGATGCGGCCCAACACTTCCCAGACGTAGCCGACAACCGGCAGCTCTTTGCCGGCTTCGGCGTCGGGGACTTCGATGCGGTGTGCGTCGACGCCACCGTCGGCCAGGCGGCTGCGGATCGACTCAGCGGTCTGCGCCAGCGTCGGCTGGTGCACGATCGCGATCCGATGCCTTCCCGCGACCAGCGCGTCGAGCTCGCCGAGCAGTCCGCGCCCGATCACCACCGGATAGGGCGGATTTACCGCGACCTGCACCGTCACCGGCGCACCGTCGGTCATTTTTCCGCCTCGGCGCCGACTGCCGGGCGGGCCGCAGCAACTGGAGCCGGCTCCCGGTCAAGCCGCGACACGATGTAGCGGACCACCGCGCCGGGGTTGCGGCGGTTGGTGTTGATCCGGACGGTCGCCACCCGCCGGTACAGCGGCACCCGCTGAGCCATCAACGCACGGAATTTTTCGGCCCGGTCCGGCCCGGCCAGCAGCGGCCGGACCGTGTTGCCGCCGGTGCGGCGCACGCCCTCGGCGGCGCTGATCTCCAAGAAGATGACGGTGTGACCGGCCAGCGCCGCGCGCACGCCGGGAGTGGTGACGGCGCCGCCGCCCAGCGACACGATGCCGTCGTGTTCGGCCAGCGCCGCGCGCACCACCTGCTCCTCGATGCGACGAAACTCCTTCTCGCCGTCGTTGGCGAAGATGTCGGCGATGCTGCGGCCGGTCTGCTGCTCGATCGCCGCGTCGGTGTCGAGCATGTCGACTGCGAGCGCCTTGGCCAGCCGGCGCCCGATCGTCGACTTTCCAGAACCGGGCAAGCCGACCAATACCGCCTTGGGTGCCATTACGCCTACCCGGACGCTGAAACCGGGTCGGTCGCCGGCTCACGCTGCGCGACCGAACGCAGATAGCCGTCGATGTTGCGGCGGGTTTCGGTCAGCGAGTCACCGCCGAACTTCTCCAGCACCGCGCGCGCCAGCACCAGCACCACCATCGTTTCGACGACGACGCCGGCGGCCGGTACCGCGCACACGTCGGAGCGCTGGTGGATGGCCACCGCTTCGTCGCCGGTTGCCATGTCGACGGTGGCCAGCGCCCGCGGCACGGTGGAGATCGGTTTCATCGCGGCGCGCACCCGCAGCGGCTGACCGTTGGTCATGCCGCCTTCCAGACCGCCGGCGCGGTTGGTCGAGCGGACCACCCCGCCGGGGCCGGGATACATCTCGTCGTGCGCGCGGCTGCCGCGACGGCGGGCGGTGGCGAACCCGTCGCCGATCTCGACGCCCTTGATCGCCTGGATGCCCATCACCGCGGCGGCGAGCTGACTGTCGAGCCGGTTGTCGCCGCTGGTGAACGACCCCAGACCGACCGGCAGGCCCAGCGCGACGGCCTCGACCACGCCGCCGAGGGTGTCGCCGTCCTTCTTGGCGGCTTCGATCTCGGCGATCATAGATTTCTCAGCCTGCTCGTCATATGCACGAACCGGACTCGCGTCGATGGCGGGCAGGTCAGCGGCCCGCGGCGGTGGACCGTCGTAGGGCTGCGACGCGCCGATGGAGATCACGTGGGAGACCACCTCGGCACCGAGCGCCTGGCGCAGAAACGCCCGTGCGACGGTCCCGGCCGCCACCCGGGCGGCGGTTTCCCGTGCGCTGGCGCGCTCCAGCACCGGGCGGGCGTCGTCGAAGCCATATTTCAGCATGCCGGCGTAGTCGGCATGGCCGGGCCGCGGCCGGGTCAACGGCGCGTTACGAGCCCCGCCTTCCTGGTCGAGCTGCGCTGCGTCCACCGGGTCGGCGGCCATCACCGACTCCCACTTCGGCCATTCGGTGTTGCCGACCTCGATGGCGATCGGTCCGCCCATCGTGGTGCCGTGCCGGACCCCGGCCAGCACCGTCACCGCGTCGGCTTCGAATTTCATCCGGGCGCCGCGGCCGTAGCCGAGCCGGCGGCGAGCCAACTGCTCGGCGATGTCCTGTGAGGTCACCGCAACCCCGGCCACCATGCCTTCGACCACGGCCACCAACGCTTTGCCGTGGGATTCACCAGCAGTGGTCCAGCGCAACACGAGTCCCATCTTCCCACGTCCGTTGCAGAGGAGATAATCGGCGAACTGGCCAGCTGCATCACGCTAGCGTGACGCTCGCGGTCCGGCGTCACGCTAGCGTGACGCTCGGGGCCTCACCAGACCGCCAGGCCGACCGCCACGGCGGTGGCCAGGCACATCGACGGGCCGTGCGGCACGGCGCGCACACCCCGCACCGTCGCCACCAGCACCGTCAGCAGCGGCGCGGTCAACGCCGCCAGGAACCACACCCCGGCGCCGTAACCACCCGTCAACCCGCCCAGGCCGATCGCGAGCTTCACATCCCCGGCGCCCATCGCCGCCGACGACAACAAATGGACCGCCAAATACATCCCGCTCAGGGCCGCCGCCCCGGCCAGGGCCGCGGGTCCGCGGTTGGCGAAGGCCGCGGCCAGCAGGACCGCGCCGGCCCCGGGCAGCGTCAAAGCGTTGGGCAACCGCCCGAGCCGGATGTCACAAATACTCAGGGCAGCCATCCACAGCACTACCACCACGGCCATGACCAGGCACCCTAATCCAGCGCGGCTGCCATCACCTCTCTCGGTGCGGGCAGCCCTGTGAATAGCTCCACCTGAGCGAAAGCCTGGTGCAGCAGCATCTGCAGGCCGCTGACCACCCGACCGCCAGCGGCGGCCACCGCGGCGGCCAGCGGTGTGGGCCACGGGTCGTAGATGGCGTCGAGCAGCACCGGCGCGCTCCCCAGCGCCGCGGTGTGGCCGGCTGCCGCATCGGCGGGGATGGTGCTGATCACAACGCCGGCGGCGGCTGCCGTCGCGGCCACCGTCGCGCTGTCCAGATCGCAGAACCGGGTGTCGATGCCCACCCGGGCGCCCAGGTCGATCAGCCGGGCCGCTTTTTGCCGATCGCGGGCGACGACGGTGACGTGATCGACGCCCAGGCCGGCCAGCGCCACCACAGCCGCCGGCGCGGTACCGCCCGAGCCCACCACCACCGCCGGTCCACGCACCGCGCCCAGCGCACCGGTCACGCCGTCGACGTCGGTGTTGTCGGCGCGCCATCCCCGCGTCGTGCGGACCAGGGTGTTTGCCGAGCCGATCATCTCCGCGCGCCCGGTGCGCTCGTCGGCGAAGCGCAGCGCGGCGAACTTTCCCGGCATCGTCACCGAGACGCCAACCCACTGCGGCCCGAACCCGCCGACCACGGCCGGCAGTTCGTCGGCGCCGCACTCGATGCGGTCGTAGGTCCAGTCGTGCAGGCCGAGCGCGCGGTAGGCAGCCAGATGCAACTGCGGGGAGCGCGAGTGCGCGATCGGCGAACCCAGCACCCCGGCGCGTTTACCGCGCGCTGTCGAGGACACCGTTGTGCTTGGCCAGCTCGATATTGGCCAGATGCTGCTGGTAATCGCGGGTGAACAAGGTGGTGCCCTGCGCGTCGATCGTGACGAAGTACAGCCAGTCGCCGGGTGCGGGATGTTCGGCCGCCTGCAGTGCGTCCACGCCGGGCGAACAGATCGGGGTGGCCGGTACCCCTTCGGTGATGTAGGTGTTCCACGGTGTGGGCTGCCCGCGGTCGGCGTCGCTGGTGGCCACCTCCCGGCGATCCAGTGGGTAGTTGACCGTTGAGTCGAATTCCAGCGTGCGGTGCTCATTGAGGCGGTTGTAAATGACCCGGGCCACCTTCGGGAAGTCCTGCGGTTTGGACTCACGCTGCACCAGCGACGCCACCACCAGCACGTCATACGGCGACAGGTGCATAGCGGTGGCGGTGTCCAGCAGCCCCGACCGCACGTAGCTGTCGGTGCTGGCACTGATCAACGTCGCCAGGATCTTCTGCGGCGGCGCCGTCGGGTCGACGTCGAAGGTGCCCGGAGCGATCAGGCCCTCGATCCGGCGGTGGTCGTTGCCCATCGCAGTCACCGGCTCGACCGCCCAGCTGGGCACCGCCAACGCCGCTGGTGTGCTGACATCAGCCGCGTTGCGCAGGTCAGCGGCGGCAACACAGCGTTGCTTCCCGTCGAGATCCACGCAGGAAGCCCGGGAGATCAGGTCCAGAATGCCGGGCGTCGTGGCGTTGGTCTTCACGTCGGTGGTGTCGTCGAGCTGGCGTCCTTCCGGGATGACCAGCCGGCCCACCCGGTTGCCGGGATCCGCCAGCCGCGACACCGCCGACGAAGCCGAAATCTCGGTGCGCAGCCGGTAAAAGCCGGGCTGAATCGCCGAAATCGCCGAGTTCCCGTGCGCCGCGTCGACGAAGGACCGGACGGTTTTGACCACATCGTGGTTGTGCAGCGTCTCACCGATCGCGGTGGTGGAATCACCGGAGCTGACCTGGATCAGCACGTCGTGCCCACCGTTGCCGGCGTAATCGCTGCCGCCGCCGGTGAGGTTATGCCACAGCTTGGCGCCGAGGAACACCGCGGCCACCACCACCGCGATCAGCAGGCAGGTGGCGAACCCGGCGGCGATGCGCCGACGGCGACGCATCCGGCGGGCGCGCGCGCGCTCGGTTCGGGTCATCCGTCGCTGCGGTCCGACCGCGACGGGTCCGGAACGGGTGCGCGGCTTGTCGTCAGGCATCGGCCAATCCCCCAAGCAGCGCGGAGCGGCGCTGGTCGAGCCAGCCCTGCAAGATCACCACCGCCGCGGCTTGATCGATGATGCGGCGCTGACCCTTGGCGCGTATTCCCGCCGCCTGCAGCGACCGCTGCGCACTCACCGTGGTGAGCCGCTCGTCGGCAAGACGAACCGGAGTCGGCGCAATTCGGCGGGCCAGCGAATCGGCCAGGCCGACCGCGTCGCAGGCGGCTTGGCCGGTCCGGTCAGCCAAGGTCAGCGGCAGCCCCACGATGACTTCGACCGCGGCGAATTCGGCGGCCAGCTCGGCCAGCCTGCGCAGGTGGCCGCCGGAACTGTCGCGGCGAACCGTTTCCACCGGGGTGGCCAGGATGCCGTCGGGGTCGCTGCAGGCCACACCGATCCGCCGCTTGCCGGCGTCGATGCCGAGCCGCCGTCCGCGGCCGGGGTCGTCCGCGCCGGGCCGGTCGGGCTGACGGTGCTCTGCAGAGGTCACTCAGCTAACCCGCGCTATCTCTGCCCGGACAGCGTCCAGCGCAGCGTCTATACCTGAGGCGTTCTTTCCGGAACCCTGAGCGAGATCGGCCTTTCCCCCGCCCCGGCCGGCTACGGCCACCGCGAGCTGCTTGACCAGGTCATTGGCCCGCAGCCCGAGATCCTGAGCCGCGGGATTGGCGGCGACGGCGTAGGGCACCGTCTCACCGTCGCCGCCCGCGATCAGCGCGACGACGGCCGGGTCGTTGCCCAGTTTGCCGCGGATGTCGCCGACGAGCGATCGCAGGTCAGCCGCCGTCATCCCACCGGCCATCTGCTTGGCCACCAACCGGACGTTGCCGATCCGCTCAGCGCCCGCGGCGGCATTGACCGCGGCCGCCCGCGCACTGGCCAGCCGGCTGCGCTCCAGCTCTTTCTCGGCTGCTCTCAACCGCTCGACCAGATTGGCCACCCGGGCGGGCACCTCGTGCGAGGGCACCTTCAGCGACGACGCCAGCCCCGCCATCAGCGCACGTTCCTTGGCCAGGTGGCGGAAGGACTCCAGCCCGACGAAGGCCTCCACCCGGCGCACCCCGGAGCCGACCGACGATTCACCCAGCAGCGTCACCGGACCGATCTGAGCCGAGTTGAGCACATGGGTGCCGCCGCACAGCTCCAGGGAGAACGGCCCACCGATTTCGACCACCCGGACCTGCTCGGGGTAGCTTTCGCCGAACAGCGCCAAGGCTCCCATCGCTTTGGCTTTTTCGAACCGCTCGGTGAACGTATTCACCCGGAAGTCGGCTTGCACCGCCTGATTGGTGACCTCTTCGACCTGCACCCGCTGCTCCTCGGTCAGCGGCCCCTGCCAGTTGAAGTCGAACCGCAGATATCCTGGCCGGTTCAACGAGCCGGCCTGAACAGCGTTGGGACCCAACACTTGTCGCAGCGCCGCGTGCACGACGTGGGTGCCGGAATGTCCTTGGGTGGCCCCGTGCCGCCATCCCGGTTCGACCGCGGCGACGACGGTGTCACCTTCGACGAACTCCCCGGACTCGACGTTGACGCGGTGCACCCAGAGCGTCTTGGCAATCTTCTGCACGTCGGTGACGGCCGCTTTGGCGCTCCCGCCGGCGCCGGTCCCGCTGATCGTGCCGGCGTCGGCGACTTGTCCCCCGGATTCGGCATAAAGCGGGGTGCGATCCAAAACCAGTTCCACCCGATCGGCGCCGTGACCTCCGTGCGCGACCACCGGGACCCGTTTACCGTCGACGAAAATCCCCAGAATTTTTGCGTCGGTGATCAATTCGTCGAATCCGGTGAATTCGGTGGGGCCGGCGTCGACCAGTTCGCGGTAGGCGCTCAAATCGGCGTGGGCGTGCTTGCGTGCGGCGGCGTCGGCTTTGGCGCGGCGGCGCTGTTCGGCCATCAGTTCCCGGAAGCCGATCTCATCGACCTGCAGGCCGTTCTCGGCCGCCATCTCCAAGGTCAGTTCGATCGGAAACCCATAGGTGTCGTGCAGCGTGAACGCGTCCGAACCCGACACCGCAGTGGCACCCGAGGCCTTGGTGGCCCCGGCCACCTCGTCGAACAGCCGCGAGCCCGACGCCAGAGTGCGGTTGAACGCGGTCTCCTCAGCGACGGCGATGCGCCGGATCCGGTCGAAATCGGCGACAAGTTCGGGATACGACGGGCCCATCGCGTCGCGCACCGTGGCGATCAGGTCACCCACGATTGGGCTGTCGATGTCCAACAGTTTGGCCGAGCGGATCACCCGGCGCAGCAGGCGGCGCAACACATATCCGCGTCCGTCGTTGCCGGGCGTGACGCCGTCGCCGATCAGGATCGTCGCGGTGCGGCTGTGGTCGGCGACGATCCGGTAGCGCACGTCGTCCTCGTGGCTGCCGGCGTCGTACGCGCGGGGGGCCACCGCGGCCACAGCTTCTATCACCGGGCGCAGCAGGTCGGTTTCGTAGACGTTGTGCACGCCTTGCAGCACGAACGCGACACGCTCGACGCCCATACCGGTGTCGATGTTCCGGCGGGGCAACGGGCCGAGAATCTCGAAATCGGTTTTTCCCGCGCCCTCGCCGCGTTCACTTTGCATGAACACCAGGTTCCACAACTCGATGTAGCGGTCCTCGTTGGCGATCGGACCGCCGGCCACGCCGAATTCCGGTCCGCGGTCGTAGTAGATCTCCGATGACGGACCGCAGGGTCCGGGGATACCCATCGACCAATAGTTGTCTTCCATCCCGCGGCGCTGAATACGGTCGGCCGGCAGCCCGGCGATCTCGCGCCATAGCTGGATCGCCTCGTCGTCGTCGAAGAAAACTGTCGTCCAGATCTTTTCGGGATCAAGCCCGTACCCGCCGTCGGTGACACCGTTGGTCAGCAACGTCCACGCGAACTCGATGGCGTCGCGCTTGAAATAGTCGCCGAACGAGAAATTGCCGGCCATCTGGAAAAAAGTGTTGTGCCGGGTGGTGATTCCGACTTCGTCGATATCTGGGGTGCGGATGCATTTTTGGATGCTGGTGGCCCTCGCGTACGGCGGTGTCCGCTGCCCCAGAAAGAACGGCACGAACTGCACCATCCCGGCGTTGACGAACAGCAGATTGGGGTCGTCGAGGATCACCGAGGCACTCGGCACTTCGGTGTGGCCCGCTTTCACGAAATGATCGAGGAACCGCTTCCTGATCTCGTGTGTCTGCACTTTCCGTTTCCCTTTTTCGCCGCCGGCACACTGAGCACCTATTTCGACGGCACTACAGTACCGGGCCGGCTGTCCTCGATGAAAAGTCAACGACTCCGGCGGCCCTGGTTGATACCGGTCAGCTTCCGATGAAACTCAACCGCACCGAACGCTGCGGATTGTCGCGGTTGAGGTCAACCAGCACAACGCTCTGCCAAGTGCCCAGCAACGGCTCACCGCCCCGCACGGGCACCGTCACCGACGGCGACACCAGGGCCGGCAGCACGTGGTCCGCGCCGTGCCCGTACGACCCGTGCGCGTGCCGGTAGCGATCGTCGCGGGGCAGCAGTCGCTCGAGCGCGTCGACGAGGTCGTCGTCAGATCCGGCGCCGGTTTCGATGATGGCCACGCCCGCCGTCGCATGCGGAACGAACACGTTGCACAGTCCGTCGGCGCGCTCGGCGCAGAAGGACCGCACCGCATCGGTGAGATCGACGATACGGCGACGCCTGGTGTCGACATCCAGCACATCGGTATCCATTTGATCAGCCTACGGGCCGGCGCGGGCAGGCCGCCAACCTCGAACGGACGCGCCGTTGCGCGCGGATCGCCGAGCGTCACGCCAGCGTGGCGGCCAGCGCCGAACGTCACGCCAGCGTGACTTCAAGAGAGCGACACCGGGACCTCGTCGTCGGTGAAGGTTTTCAACTCCGACCCTTCCCAGCTGAGTGTCTGCTCTTCTTTCCGCGGATGATCGTCCGCAGCCGGTTCAGTCGGCCGGCCATCTCGCGTTCGCCGCCGCGACCGGTCGGTTGGTAATAGTCCACCCCGACCAGTTCGTCCGGCGAGTATTGCTGGGCGACAACGCCATCCGGGTCGTCGTGGGCGTAGCGGTAACCCTGGGCGTTGCCCAGCGTCGCCGCGCCCGAGTAGTGCCCGTCCCGCAGATGCGTCGGCACCAGCCCGGCCTTGCCCGCCTTGACGTCGGCCATCGCCGCTGCCAGCGCGGTCGTCACGGCGTTGGACTTGGCCGCGGTGGCCAGATGGACGGTGGCATGCGCCAGGGTCAGCTGGGCTTCGGGCATGCCGATCAACTGCACCGTCTGCGCGGCGGCCACGGCGGTCAGCAGCGCGGTGGGGTCGGCCATCCCGATGTCTTCGCTGGCCAGGATCATCAGCCGGCGGGCGATGAAGCGAGGGTCTTCGCCGGCGACGAGCATGCGGGCCAGGTAGTGCAGCGCAGCGTCGACGTCGGAGCCGCGGACCGATTTGATGAAGGCGCTGATCACGTCGTAGTGCTGGTCGCCGTCGCGGTCGTAGCGCACGGCTGCCCGGTCCAGAGATTGTTCGACGGTGCCGACGGTGACTTCGTCACCGGCCGCCAGTGCCGTCTCGGCGGCCACCTCCAAAGCGGTGAGCGCGCGGCGGGCGTCGCCGGCGGATAACCGCACCAGCAGTTCCAAAGCGTCGGGGCCCACCGCGACACCGCCGGCCAGGCCGCGTGGGTCGTCGATCGCGCGCTGCAGGACCGTGCGGATGTCGTCAGCCGTCAATGCACGCAGCTGCATAATCAGCGACCGGGACAGCAGCGGCGCCACGACGGAGAACGACGGATTCTCGGTGGTGGCGGCGACCAGCAGGACTACCCGGTTCTCCACCGCGGACAGCAACGCGTCTTGTTGGACTTTGGAAAACCGGTGCACCTCGTCGATGAACAGCACCGTCTGCTCGCCTCTGAGGAGGGCATTTCGTGCCTTTTCCAAGACCGCCCGGACCTCCTTGACGCCCGCCGACAGCGCTGACAGCGCCTCGAAACGGCGGCCGGTAGTCTGCGAGATCAGCGCCGCCAGCGTCGTCTTGCCGCTGCCGGGTGGGCCGTACAGGATGACTGACGCGACACCGGAGCCTTCCACCAGGCGGCGCAGCGGAGAACCGGGCGGCAGCAGATGGCCCTGCCCGACCACCTCGTCGAGGTTTGCCGGGCGCATCCGCACGGCCAGCGGTGCAGTGCTCGACGAGCTCCGGTCGTCGTCCGACGCGGCCGGTGCGCCGGGCAGGTCGAACAGACCGTCGGACACGATCTCAGGCATACCACGTCAGGGTGACACCCCGCTCTTGCTGATATTTCGGTCTTGCGCGGTGCCTGGGGCGAGCCGGTGCAGCGAACGTGGAAAGAACCGTCGGTGACTAATCAGCGCTTCGGCGACTTCGCGACGACGCGCCTGTTCGAGCGCGCGGCACAGGAGCGCGACGCTTGCTAGGTTGTGCCCACGCATACCCCGCATAGCGACTAGGAGCGGCAGCATGAATCAACCTCCGAACTATCCCGGCGGCCCGAACGAACCCTGGGGTGGCAACCCGAACCCCGGCGGCTACCCGCCGCCGCCCGACTACGGCTCACCCCCGCCGCCGGGTTACGGCGCGCCGCCTCCACCGCCCGCCTACGGTGCGCCGCCCCCGCCACCGCCCGCCTACGGTGCGCCGCCGCCGCCACCGCCGGGATACGGGCCGCCGCCCGGATATGGGCCGCCGCCCGGGTACGGCGGTCCCCCTCAATTCGGCTACGGACCCCGACAATCGGAGTTCAGTGCCGGTGAGGCATTTAGTTGGAGTTGGAACACTTTCACCAGAAATCTCGGCCCGCTGATCATCGCGGGGTTGATTTATACGGTTGTCATCGGTCTGCTCGGCGCTGTGACGTACTGGCCGTTGTTGACTAGCGGCGACGACAGTCAGACCAGCAGTGGCCCTTTCGCCGGCGGATCAATGTTCATCGGCCTGCTGTTGTTGATACCGGTGGGGCTTTTCCTACAGATGGGGTTGCTGTCCGGGGCGCTCGACGTGGCCGACGCCAAGCCGGTCAGCGTCGGGTCGTTTCTGAAGCCGCGCAATTTCGGCTCGGCGATTCTAGCCGCGCTCCTGATGGCGGTTGTCACCGCCGTAGGTGAACTAGCCTGCCTCATCCCCGGTTTGATCTTCGCTTTCTTCGCCTACTTGACACTTCCGTTCGTGATCGACCGATCGCTGTCGCCCATCGAAGGACTGAAGGGGAGCTTCGCCGCAGTTCGGTCGAACGTCGGCGGCGCTCTGCTGGCGTTCCTGATGCAAGCGGCCGTGTTGCTGGTCGGCGAACTTCTCTTTCACGTCGGCTCGGTCATAGCGTTTCCGCTCGCTGCGCTGATCAACGTCTACACCTATCGGCGGCTCTCCGGCGGCCAGGTCGCACCGTTGCCTCGCTAGTTGCCGCACGCGTTGATCGCACGCCGCGGGACTTTTCGCAGGTTTGTCCAGTTGGTCGTCCTGACCGGCAAAACCCGCAGCATCGGCGTCGCTACACCTCAGCGGGCAAACTCGGTGGTCACCTCTTCGATGACGGTGTGAATGAAACGCATCTTGTCCAGCACAGCCACGGGCAGCACGAAAGGATAAAGGTCGTCGTGGCCCATTGAGCGGTTGACCATGTTCAGCGACCAGGACAGCGGCAACCACATATCGATGAGAATCGGGAAAGCGCTGGGCCCCAACACCCGGCGTTGCAGGGTCGCCGCAGCCGGCGCCAGGCCGAAGGCGGCCGAGGTGTCCAGCGCATCACGGATGTGCAGGTAGTGCGCGAAGGTCTCGGCCCAGTCTTCGGCGGGATGCATCGTCGCGTACGACGACACGTAGCTTTGCTTCCAACCCGCGGGCGCACCGTCGCGGTAGTGCCGGTTCAGCGCCTCGGAGTAGTCGGTGTCGGGGTCGCCGAACAGCTCCCGGAACTGCGCCAGGTAATCGCGGTTCGGGTCGATCAACCGGTAGTAGTAGTAGTGACCGATCTCGTGCCGGAAATGTCCCAGCAGCGTGCGGTACGGCTCGTCCATCTCGATACGCAGCTGCTCGCGGTGCACGTCGTCGCCCTCGGCCAGGTCGAGGGTGATGACGCCGTTGTCGTGGCCGGTCAGCACTGCCTCGTGCTCGCTGGACAGCAGGTCGAACGCCAGCCCGTACTGCGGGTCGCGGTGACGCCCGACGATCGGCAAGGTCAATTCGTGCAGCTCGGCGATCAATCGCCTTTTAGCCTGTTCGGCGCGGGCGAACGCGGCCAAAGCTTTGGTGTCCGAGTCGTTGGGCCGGGTGCGGGTCAGCCGACACGACGCGCAGAGCGCACCGTCGGCTCCGCCTCGGACCAGCCAATTGCACTCCGCCACATGAAGGTTGGCGCACAGCTGAAAGTCGCGGGCGTCGATGAATCCGGGATGCCGGTTGTCGGGACCGCTCGCGATCACCAACAGGGCTGTTTTATCGAGTGAGAACCCGAGCGCGCTGCCACAGGACAGGCACACCGAGTTCTCGAACGCCAGACGCTGACCGCAGTTGGAACAAAAGAAGTCACGCATGCAGCACTCCAGGGTCGAATCGCTTGTCGAAAGGCTCGTCGCAGGGCACGACGTCGACAGCGACTTCGATCGCGCTGTCTTGAGAGTTCGTGTAAATGATGCCACGCAGTGGTGGCACGTCCGCGTAGTCGCGACCCCCGCCGACGATGACGTAACGCTCGTCAGTCATCTGGTCATTCGTGGGGTCCAGCCCCAGCCACTGGTTGCCGGGCATCCAGACCGCCGCCCAGGCGTGGGTGGCGTCGACGCCGACCATGCGTTCCTTGCCCGGCGGCGGCTCGGTGGCCAGGTATCCCGACACATAGCCGGCGGCCAGCCCGCAGGCCCGCAGGCAGGCGATCGCCAGTCGGGCGAAATCCTGACAGACGCCGGCGCGCGCCGCCAGCACCTCAGCCACCGCGGTCGACACCGTAGTCGAGCCGGCACGGTAGGCGAAGTCGGTGTGGATGCGCGACGTGAGATCGCTCAGCACCTCGACGAGCGGACGTCCGGGCGAGAAACTCGGGGCGGCGTAGGCACGCACCTCATCGGTGATCTCCGGCGGGTCGAGGTCGAGGGTGAACTCGATCGCCAGCGCGCCGTCCGGTCCAGCCGGGCGCGCCGCCTCCCACGGCGCGCACGCCGATTCGCTGTCGAAGAACCCGGCCGGCGGCGGAGCGACCTCGACGACTGACGCGCTGGTGACGGCCAGCATCCGGTGCGCCTCGGTGACGTGGAAATAGGTGCTGAGGTTCCCGTAAGCGTCCCGGCTGGTGGAGCTGTCCGCCGGCGGCGGCTCAATCCTCAGCTCGTGGGACAGGCAGCGCTGGTGAGGAGTGCGCCGCGGAGTCAAGAACCCTCGCCCGTAAGAACTGGTCACCACGTCGGAGTAGTGATATTCGGTGCGGTGGGTGACCCGGTAGCAACGCGTGCGCCGCTCCTCCTCATCACTTCGTTCTGCATCGTCGCCGGCGGGCGTCACGGAACCCGCCGACGCCGGCCGGGGCCACCCAGCGGCTGCATTGCGCCGGGCAACGAAAGCTGGGTGGTGGTGATGACGGCGGACAGGTCGCGCAGGCCGCCATGGATGCCGTCGAGCAGGTCGGCCAGTTCAGTGCGCTCTCCGGTGGCCGAGATCTCCTCGAGGTCGCCCGGGTCGAGCCGGCGCAGCCGGGTGCTGATTTCTTCGACCAGCCGGGCGGGCCGCGACGAGCCGGACGCTCCGGGCAGCGTCTTGAGATTGGCCCGCAGCCGCTCGAGTTGGTAAACCAGCGAACGCGGGTTCTCCGTCTCGAACAGCACCAGGTCGGCCACAGCGGCAACACTAAAGGTGCCGACGTTGCGCCGGAGATAGATGACCGACGACTCGCAGGCCACCAGCACCGACTCGATGATCGTCCGGTCCGCGGACCGGCTGTGCGCGGTGGCCAGCGTCGCGCGCAGCAAGGTGGTCAGCCACAGCGCGCGTTCGATGCGTTTGCCGATGTCGGTCATGGTCCAGTCGACGTCGCGCACCACCGACTCCGCCATCACCCCCGACAGCGCCAGCATCGCGCTGAGCGTCCGGGCATGTGCGGAGGCCAGGGCGGTGTCGTCGACCGGTGACACGGCCGCGTCCGGGCGCTGACGCGCCAGCTGCGCCAAGACCCGCTCCACGCCGCCTAACACCAGCCAGGTGTCGTTGGACATCTGGTCGCGCACCGAGCGCGCAGTCTGGCCGAGGCGTTCCACCGACTGGGCCAGCGAGCCGGGCCGGCCCCGGTCGACGGTCAGCGCCCGCAGCGTGCGGGAGGCGGCGGCCACCGGGTCGGGCCCGCCGGCGTCCGTGCCGGTCAGCGCGCCCAGCGCGCCCATCAGCAGCGGCACACATTCGCTGCCCTCGGCGGCCGGACGGTGCCGGAATTCTTGGTGGCGCTCGCGGGTGACAGTCAGCAGCCGAGCCATGCTTTCGGCCCGCTCGGCGTAGCGACCGAGCCAAAACAGGTCGGACAGCACGCGTGGTGAGCTGACGCCGCGGGTGCCGCTGGGTCTCGCTGCGGCCAGCGGCACCGGCGGTGGTGCCTTCGTTGTGGGTTCGGCTTGCGCCCGCGTCGGCGGGCGGACCCAGACGTCCTTGGCCGCAACGGTTTGCAACGCGTGGGCGCCGGGCCCGGAAGCAAGTACGTAGCCCATTCCACCCACCATCGGGGCGTACCCGCCGTGTTGTGACACCGAGAACAGCCGCATTCCGACACTGGCCGGCGCCAACGTGCCGGGAATCAGGCCGGCCGGGGCTGACGAGAATTGCGGCAGCTCCTGTCCGACCCACTGCCACGGGGCGCCGTTGATCCGCGCGGCCAGCTTTTCGCGCTGCCCCGACGACAGCGCGGGTCCGACGATGGGTCGCCCGCCGACAGTCGGCTTGATCAGCAGCGACGACACATGCGTCAGCAGGTGCGAGCGCTCGGAGTCAATTCCGCCCCAATACATTGGGGCGCTGCGCAGCAGCGGCGTCTCGCCCAGCAGGTGTTGCGCCAACTCGGGCAGGAACCGCAGCACCCCTGGGCTTTCCAGGATGCCGCTGCCTATCGTGTTGACGACGGTCACGGTTCCGCGCCGCTGCGCCTCGACCAGCCCCACCACGCCCAGCCGGGAATCCGACCGCAGATCCAGCGGATCGGTGTAGTCGGCGTCCACCCGGCGGAGCACCACGTCGACGCGTTCCAGCGTGCCCAGCGACCGCATCCACAGCTTGCCGTCGCGCACCACCAGATCAGCGCTCTCAACCAGCGGGAATCCCAACACCGAGGCCAGGTAGGCCTGGTCGAACGCCGTCTCCGAATAGATGCCCGGACTGAGCAGCACCACCACGGGATCCTCGGCGGCCTCTGGTGCCGCCTCGATCAGCGCCAGCCGCAGGTTCTGGGCGAACGGCGCGTTCGGGCGGGGGCCGAACCGTTCGAACAGATCGGGCGCCGCGTGCGCGACGACGCGGCGCCCGGCCAGCGCGTATCCGGCACCCGAGGGGGCCTGCGTCCAATCGGCGTTGACCAGGTACTGCCCGGACGGGTCCCGGCTGACGTCGCAGGCATGCAGGAAAAGTTGGTGTCCGCCGGGAATCTCGATTCCCCGGGCGGCCCGCAGGTAGCCCGGGTGGGCGAACAGCAGCTGCGGCGGCAGCACCCCCTCAGTGACTGCCCGCAATGGCCCGTAGAGATCGGCGAGCACCGCGTCCAGCATTCGGCTACGTTGTGCCACGCCCGCTTCGAGCGTCACCCAGTCTTCTGCTGTGACCAGCAGCGGCAGGCCGTCCAACTGCCAGGGTCGTGGCGCGACAATTCCTCCGCCGCCGTTCCCGTCGGTGTCGACTGCGATGTAGGAGATGCCGTCTTGGTCGACCAGGGCGGCGACCGTGTCGGCCAGCCGGTTCAGGCCCGGGGTACCGCGCTCCCCGATGATCTCGGCCAATTCCGACCAACCCGGCCGGACACAGCCGACGCGGTCGACGAACTCGTCGTAGCCGACCGAGTCTGGCCGCGATTGGCTTTCAGCAGGGTCGAACAGAGCCGCTTGGGCCAGCGCAGCGCGGTAGCCGGCCAGCAACTGATCGGGGCCGGGTTGCGCCACTAGTTGCGTTCCGGCGGGCCCCGATGAGGACAACGCCTCCGACACCGACACCGGCCCGACCTCCTGATGCACCGCCAGCGGCCGCCGCCCTGGCGCGCGCATTGAAGCCATTATGAGTGTCAACAGGCGCTACCACCGGATACGAATTACCGCCGGAGGAAGCTCCGTCAGAGTGGGAACCCAAGATGGACCGTCAGGAAGGAGTCTCACTCGTGCAGCGACAGGAAGCCCGGTCACTGGCCGACGCCGCTGGCGAAGGCACCCGCGTTCTCACCGCTCTCGTGCGCGACCTGCACAGCGGGATCGCAAGCCGCGTGTTCGGGCTGATCGGACCGGCGGCGAGACCCGTCGAACTCGTCCACAACACCACCGCCGCGGTCACCTACCGCGCCGTTGACCGGGCGGTGCGGGCCTCGCTGCGCGGCGCCGGCGCGCTGGCCGCCGAAGTGTACGGCGACGACGACGATGCCAGCATCGACTCGCGACCCAGGGTCGCCGGCGCTATCGCCGCACTCAACGGCATCTACGGCGATCAGCTGACCAGCCGGGAAAACGGGCTCGCGCTGAGCATGCAGATCCGCCGGCACGGCGAGCCGGTCGACATGACCGCGTCGGCCATTGCCGCGGCGTTCCCAGCGGCGACGAGCCGGCTGGTGATGTTCGTACACGGCTGGTGTTTGACCGAGCGCTCCTGGCAGCGGCCGCCGCGCACCGGCGACGACGGTCGGCCCTACGGCGCGCGGCTGCACGACGACTTCGGCTTCACCCCGCTGCACGTGCGCTACAACACCGGTCTGCACATCTCCGACAACGGTAAATCCTTGGCCGATCTACTCAATCAGCTGCAGACGCTGTGGCCGGTCCCGATCGAGGAGATCGCCCTGGTCGGTCATTCGATGGGCGGTCTGGTCGTGCGCAGCGCCTGCCATTACTCGAACCAACAACAGCACAGGTGGACCGACGCCGTCCGCCGCGTCGTCTGCCTGGGCTCGCCACACCTGGGCGCCGACATCGAAAAAGGCGTCAACGCCGCCTCCTGGGCGCTGGCCCAGCTGCCCGAAACCCGCGCCATCTCCGCTTTCCTCAATCGGCGCAGCGCAGGGGTCAAAGACCTGCGGTACGGGGCGTGCCTGGACGAGGACTGGAATGACTGCGACCCGGACGAGTTCCTGCGCGACCGCTGCCATGAAGTGCCGTTTCTGCCCACCGCGACCTACCACTTCGTCGCCACCACCGCCGGCCCCCGCGCGCTCGGGCTGGTCCTCGGTGACCATCTGGTGCGCTCCAAAAGCGCATCGGGTGTCGGCAAGATCCGGCGACTGCCGTTCGAACCTGCGCACGGGCTGACGTTGACCGGGTTGAACCACTTCGACCTGCTCAATCACCCGTCGATTTACACCAAGCTGCATGAGTGGCTGGGCCAGTCCACTTCGCAGGAATCCGCGTGCTGATCCGGGCTCAGAGAAAACCAGGCTGTGCCGCGCCGAATCCGATCCGACGCAGCAGGCGTGCGGTGGCGATCCATTGCTCGGTCTGAGCCACGCTGCCACTATCCGCGCACCGACTGGAAATTTGCCGGGTCTCGGTGGTGGGGCGCACCCATCGGAGCACAATCGTGAGGTGGCCACGTGGGACGACGTTGCCCGCATCGTCGACAAGCTGCCGCTCACTGCAGAGCCGTCACCGCATGACTGGCGGGTCGGCAAGAAACTCCTGGCCTGGGAGCGGCCGTTGCGTGCGTCGGACCGCGAAGCGCTGACGGACGGCGGTTCGCAAGTACCGACCGGTGACATTCTCGGTGTCCGGGTGGCTGACGAAGGCGTCAAGTTCGCGCTCATCGCCGAGGAACCGCAGGTGTACTTCACCACCCCGCACTTCGACGGCTACTCGGCGGTGCTCGTTCGACTGGCCGAGATCCAGGTCGCCGATCTGCGGTCACTGATCACCGAGGCGTGGTTGGTGCAGGCGCCGAGGCAGCTGGTGAAGGAGTTCCTCCGGGACCCGGAGTAGTTCGCAGCGCTCACCGGCACAGCGTTGAGTCACATCTGCACCACCTGCCTCATATAACTCAGCAATAACTTTGATCACAGAATTACAACTCTGCAATTTCACTTTTGTCTCATGCACCTCTTAAGTTAAGTTTTTTCTCACCAAACTCATTGGATATCATTCACCTCATACGTTGACAGCTTTCACAATCGTTGTTATTCGTGAGAAATGCACCAAATTGCGAAGCCACTCGGCGGGAGAAGCCGCGCGAAAGCAGTCCTGAAAACGGTGCTCGCCGTCGGCAGCATCGCCCTGCTGGGCGGTCCCGCTACTGGCCTCGCGAACGCCAGTGACGTCGACTGGGACACGGTCGCCCAGTGCGAATCCGGCGGCAACTGGTCGGCCAATACGGGCAACGGTTTCTACGGCGGCCTGCAGTTCAAACCGTCCACCTGGGCTGCCAATGGTGGCGTCGGATCACCTGCCACAGCATCCCGAGAACAGCAGATCGCCGTGGCCGACCGGGTGCTGGCCAGCCAAGGGCCCGGCGCATGGCCCAAATGTGGACCCGAACAGACGCTGTGGTCGACGCGGGCGCCCGACCATCCGCTGCGCACGCTGGTACAGCAGCTGTGGTCACTGATTCCGCATGGGTGAGTAGCGCGTCCGCCACGTGATCCGCCCGTGATCGGCGACCGGGTCCACCGTTATTGGCCATCGGCGCCTACTGCGGCGTCACGATGCCAGGCCGGACTGGCGTCACTGCGGGCGCTGGCGAACCTCGGGTTTAGCGTCGATTCCCGACTCTTTGCGCTGCTGGGCGGTGATGGCGGCCGGCGCATCGGTGAGCGGGTCCACCCCGCCACCGGTCTTCGGGAAAGCGATCACTTCTCGGATCGAGTCCAGGCCGGCCAGCAGCGCAGTGATCCGGTCCCAGCCCAGCGCGATACCGCCGTGCGGCGGTGCTCCGAACATGAAGGCCTGCAACAAGAATCCGAACTTCTCTTCGGCTTGAGCCTTGTCCAAGCCCATCACCGCGAACACCCGTTCCTGAACGTCTCGACGATGGATGCGGATCGAGCCGCCGCCAATTTCGTTTCCGTTGCAGACGATGTCGTAGGCGTCGGCAAGAACCGCGCCCGGTTCGGATTCGATCATGTCCAGGGAGTCCGGTTTGGGCGCGGTGAAAGCGTGGTGCACCGCTGCCCACGCTCCGCCCAGCGCCACATCACCGTGGGCGGCGGCCTCGTCGGCCGGTTCGAACAACGGCGGGTCGACGATCCACACAAACGCCCAGGCGTCGGGGTCGATCAGGTTGAGCCGCTTGGCGATTTCCCCACGCGCCGCCCCCAGCAACGCTCGCGACGACTTCGGTGCGCCCGCGGAGAAGAAGACGCAATCTCCGGGTTCGGCACCAACATGACCGGCAAGTCCGGCGCGTTCGGCGTCGGACAGGTTCTTGGCCACCGGACCGCTCAGTGTGCCGTCGTCGTTCACCAACACATAAGCCAGGCCCTTGTGGCCGCGCTGCTTTGCCCACTCCTGCCATCCGTCCAACGTCCGCCGCCGCTGCGACGCCCCGCCGGGCATCACCACCGCACCCACATAAGGCGCCTGAAACACCCGAAAAGGCGTGTCGGCGAAGAACGTGGCGCATTCGACGAGCTCGAGCCCGAACCGCAGGTCGGGTTTGTCGGAGCCGAACCGGCTCATTGCCTCCGCGTAGGGCATCCGCGGTATCGGTGCGGCAACCCGGTGACCGATCAGCGCCCACAACGCGGTGAGGATTTCTTCGGCGATGGCGATGACGTCGTCGGCTTCGACGAAGCTCAACTCCATGTCCAGCTGGGTGAACTCCGGCTGACGGTCGGCACGGAAGTCTTCGTCCCGGTAACACCGGGCGATCTGGTAGTAGCGTTCCAGCCCGGCCACCATCAGCAGCTGCTTGAACAGCTGTGGGCTTTGCGGCAGCGCGTAGAACGTTCCCGGCTGCAGCCGCGCGGGCACCAGGAAGTCCCGAGCTCCTTCCGGCGTCGACCGCGTCAACGTCGGTGTCTCGATCTCGACGAAGTCGTGCCGGGCGAGCACAGCGCGCGCCGCGGCGTTCACCTTGGAGCGCAACCGGATCGCCGAACTCGGACCGTCACGCCGCAGATCCAGATAGCGGTATTTCAGCCGCAGCTCTTCGCCGGCGGGTTCGTCGAGCTGGAACGGCAGCGGCGCACTCTCCCCGAGCACCGTCAAACTGGTTGCGTTGACTTCGATCTCGCCGGTGGCGATCTCAGCGTTAGCGTTGCCCTCGGGACGGACCTCGACCACGCCCTGAACGGCGACGCAGAACTCAGCGCGCAGCCGGTGCGCCTGGTCGAGGACGTCGGAAGCCCGGAACACCACCTGGGAAACCCCTGACGCGTCGCGAAGGTCGATGAAGATGACGCCGCCGTGGTCGCGCCGGCGCGCGACCCATCCGGCCAGCGTGACCTGCTGCCCGGCGTTGGCGGCGGATAGGGATCCGGCGCCGTGAGTGCGCAGCACGAACGCTCCTTATCAATGTTGGGGAAAACGACTGCCAGCTTAGAGGTGCGCGGTTGACCCTAATTTGGTGACATCGCCTGCGCCTGAAGGTTGGGTGCGCTTGCGCGGCCAGCCCAGCCTGGTGCTGCAAACCGGGCCGGCGCCCGAGGTGATCGCCGAACTGCTGCGCGACGCCGGTTGCACCGTCAACTACGACGCACCCAATGCACGGCCGTGGCACGGGCTGACGAAGCTGACCGACCAGGGCGTCGAGGAGCTGACCGCGCGTTCCCTCGACCGCAGACACAAGCTGCCGCCGTGTGCGAAGCTGAACCCGACCACCTGAGATGACGGAGCGTGCAGTGACTTTCAACGAAGGTATGCAGATCGACACCAGCACGACGTCGAGTTCCGGCGGCGGTGGCGGCCGTGGAATCGCCATCGGCGGCGGTCTTGGCGGGCTGGTGTTCGTCGTGGTGGCGATGCTGCTCGGCGTCGACCCGGGCAAGGTGATCAGTCAGCAGCCCCAGATGAACACCCAGAATGACGTGGCGCCCGGCTTCGACCTGAGCCAGTGCCGCACCGGGGCCGACGCCAACAAGTTCGTGCAATGCCGGGTGGTGGCCACCGGCAACTCCGTCGACGCGGTCTGGCAGCAGTTGATTCCGAATTACACCCGTCCCCGCGTGCAGCTGTTCAAGAACGAAGTCAACACCGGTTGCGGCGCGGCCACCAGTGAGGTCGGTCCGTTCTACTGCCCGGTGGACAAGACCGCCTACTTCGACACCGACTTCTTCCAGGTCCTCGTTGACCAATTTGGTTCCAGCAACGGAAAATTCGCGCAGGAGTACGTGGTCGCCCACGAATTCGGTCATCATGTGCAAGACATCGAGGGGACGCTCGGCCGTGCCCAGCAGGGCGCGAAGGGCGCCGGCGGCAATGGCGTGCGCACAGAACTGCAAGCCGACTGCTATGCCGGGGTATGGGCGCACTACGCGTCAACCACCAAGCAGGAAAGCACGGGCGTGCCGTTCCTAGATCCATTGAGCGACCAGGACATCAACGACGGTTTGTCGGCAGCGGCGTCCGTGGGCGATGACCGCATCCAAAAGCAGGCCACCGGGCGCACCCACCCCGAATCCTGGACGCACGGGTCCTCCGAGCAGCGACAGCACTGGTTCACCGTTGGCTACCAGACCGGTGAACCCAACCAGTGCGATACCTTCCACGCCTCCGACCTGGGTTAGAACAGCGCGGGTTGCACCGCCTCGAGGGCCTGCTGTGCGACAGGTTCGGCCGTCCGCCGGTCGCCGGTCAGCGAATGCTTCTTGATCAGCGGCCTCGCGCGGGCCCGAAGCTCGTCGCGGTAGTCGGGCGGCAGATAAGCCCCGCGCCGGTACAGCCGTTCATACCGCCCGACCAGCTCAGGATGCGCTTTGGCCAGCCAGGACATGAACCAGCCGCGCGTCGCTCCGCGCAGATGCAGGCCCAACACCGTCACACCGGTGGCCCCGGCCGCCGCGACCTGCCCGAGCAGGCTGTCGAGGTGTTGCGCAGAGTCGGTCAGGAACGGCAAGACCGGCGCCACCATGACGTGACAGTCGAGCCCGGCGTCGCGGATGGCGCTGATCAGCGCGAGCCGCGCCTGCGGGCCGGGTGTGCCCGGTTCGACCTCTTTGTGCAGCTCCGGGTCCCCGACGGCGAGGGAAACCGACAGCGACACCGGCACGTGGTTTCCGGCGTCGGCGATCAGCGGCAGATCGCGGCGCAGCAGCGTGCCCTTGGTGAGGATCGACAGCGGAGTGCCTGACTCGGCCAGCGCGGTGATGATCGCGGGCATCAGCGCGTAGCGGCCCTCGGCGCGCTGGTAGGGATCGGTATTGGTGCCCAACGCGACTGTTTCGCGCCGCCACGATGTGCGGCGCAGTTCGTGCCGGAGCACTTCGGCGACATTGGTCTTGACGACAATCTGCGTGTCGAAGTCGGTGCCGCAGTCCAGGTCGAGGTACTCGTGGGTGGGCCGGGCGAAACAGTACCGGCAGGCGTGCGAACATCCGCGGTAACCGTTGACGGTGTACTGGAACGGCAGCATCGCGGCTTTCGGCATCTTGTTCAGGGCCGACTTGCACAGCACCTCGTGAAAGGTGATTCCCTCGAATTGCGGGGTGCGCACGCTGCGGATGAAGCCGATCCGGTCCAATCCGGGCAGCGCGCCGTCATCGACGCCGACGGCCTGATGTTCCCAGCGCATACCCTATTCGAACGGATGTTCGCATCGGTGTCAATGGGCGGCGCCTTGACCGGTTCCAGTCAGCGCGGTCCCGCGCCGTGATTAAGCTGACCCCCGTGAGGTCTGATACTGACGATGAGTACGACGACGACCTGGACGACGACGAGCTGGACGACGACGAGCTGGACGACGACGAGGCGGATGACGACGAAACGCTGCGGCACAGCAGGAAACTGAAGCTGGCGCTGGTCGCGGTCACGGTTCTTGCGGTCGTGGCCACCGTTGCTGCTGTCGTGCTGCTGTTCGGGGGTGGCAACGATGTTAAGGGCCCGGCCGCAAGCAGCAAACCGGCCGCGGCGGGGGATGCCAGCGCGAATGACACCGGGCCGGTAGGCGTGATCACCGAGGACTCCAGCTGCACTGCCTGGACGTCGATCAACAATGCGCTGGCGAACAACGGCGTGGGGATCTGGAACGAACGTGACCGGACGGTTCCTGCCTCACAGTGGACTCCCCGGCAAAAGGCGCAGTTCATGGCCGCGGGGCAATCAATGCGCGGCGCCGCCGCGCAGACCGTGGGCCTGGTGAAGCTCACTCCGCACCGGGTGATGCGCGAACTTTACGAGCAGTTCATCGCCTACGCGCGCGCCTATGCCGAGCACATCCCGCGCTACATGCCGGCCGACGAAACGTGGAACGGCACTGCCAACAGCGCATCGTCGGCCCTGGGGGCGATCTGCGCCGCCATCGCCGATGGCGCGGCAGCGGCTCGCGGGCCGCTGGTGCAGCCGCAGGCCGCACCCGCTCAGATCGCACCACCGGGCAACCCCGGCAATCCTCCGCGCTTCCTGACCAACCCCAACATCGTCTGCGCCGATTGGAAGTCGTCGCTGGATCAGTTCGGCACTCAAACCGCCGCCTGGCAGGAAATCAACCCGAAGATTCCGGCGCTTTTGTGGAACCAAGACCAGAAAGCTACCAACTATGCCGTTGGTCCGGTGATGAACGCGTTCGCCAACAAGCTCGATCAGATGGGCCGTCGCAGCAGCAACCCGATCCTGCAGGATTTTGCTCAACTGTCAGCCCAGTACCGCCGCGCTTTCGCGCTGGCGATACCGACCTACGCGCCCACCGACAACCACCTGGCCAACGCCGCCAACTACCTCTCGCTGATCGTGCTGGGAGCCTGTTCGGCGACGACGAACGCCTAGGGTCGACCTGACCTGCCGTCTATTACGGCCCGGAAGCTGAGATGGGCGAAGAATCCGGCGCATCCGAAGCTGCCCGCGGGCCGGGCACCACGCGCCGGACACTGCTGACGACAGGCGCAGCGACGCTTGCCGGGGTCGGCCTTGGTGGCGGCGCTGCAGTGTTGATGCGCTCGACGGTCAGCGGCCCCACTCTGTGGCAGCAGCCCGGACGAAGCGGCGCGCCGCCGGTGGCGGGTTTGCACCTGCAGTTCGGCCGGGTTGCCGCCAGCCAGGCGGTGGTGTCGTGGCACAGCGCCGAGGCCGTGCACAACCCGCGGGTGTTCATGGGCACCGCGGGTTCAGACTTCGGCCGCAGCGTCACAGCGCATACTCAGACTTACCGCGACGCGAAGTCGGGCAACGAAATTCGCGTGCATCACGCCCTGATCGACGGGCTGTCGCCGGACACCGACTATGTGTACGCCGCGGTGCACGACGGGGCCGGCTGGGAACTGGGCACAGTGCGCACCGCACCGATCGGGCGGAAGGCGTTCACGTTCACCAGCTTCGGTGATCAAGCGACCCCGACACTGGGCAGGCGGGTCGGTAGCACATATGTCAACGACAATCTCGGCTCGCCGGCCGCCGGGGACATCACCGCAGCGATCGAACGCGTCGGCCCGTTGTTCAACCTGGTCAACGGTGACCTGTGCTACGCCAACCTCGCTCACGACCGCGTCCGCAGCTGGTCGGACTGGTTCGACAACAACACCCGCTCAGCCCGCTACCGGCCGTGGATGCCGGCGGTCGGGAATCACGAGAACGAGTCGGGTAACGGGCCGGTCGGCTTCGCCGCCTACCAGACGTACTTTTCGCTGCCCGACTCGGACTCGGATCCGGAGTTACGCGGCCTGTGGTACTCGTTCACTGTCGGCTCGGTGCGGTTGATCAGCTTGTCCAACGACGACGTCTGCTATCAGGACGGCGGGAACTTCTACGTGCACGGTTACTCCGGTGGCGCGCAGAAGCGTTGGCTGCAGCGAGAATTGGCGGACGCACGGCGAGATCCGGTGATTGACTGGGTCGTCGTCTTCATGCATCAGACGGCAATTTCGACGGCTGACCGGACCAACGGCGCCGACCTCGGCATCCGGCAGGAATGGCTGCCGCTGTTCGACGAGTTCGAGGTCGACCTGGTGCTGTGCGGCCACGAGCACCACTACGAACGCTCACACCCGGTCCGCGGATCGCTGCCCACCGAGACACGGATGCCGATACCGGTCGACACGGGTAGTGGCGTCATCGACAGCACCCGCGGAACGGTGCACGTCGTCATCGGCGGCGGCGGTACGTCGGCGCCGTCCAACGGGATGTTCTTTCCGCAGCCCCGTTGCCGGGTCGTCACCGGCGTCGGCAACTTCGACCCGGCGACCGGGCGTAAGCCGCCGATCTATGTGACCGAAGAAGCGCCGTGGTCGGCGTTCCGCGACCGGGAGAACCCTTACGGCTTCGTCGCGTTCGATGTCGATCCCGGTCAGCCCGGCGGTAAGACCTCGATCAAGGCGACCCACTACGCCGTGCACGGCCCCTTCGGCGCGCTGACCGAAGTCGACAGTTTTACGCTTGCCAAGCCTCGGCGAGGGTGAGCGCGTCCCACCAGTCCCAGCAGTACCGAAGAATCGGGATGACACGTTGTGCCCGGCTCACAGCGACAACCGGATGGCGTCCCGGCGCAGCGCCAACACCCGCTGATGAATACGGTGCTCAGTGGACCGGGGCATCCAGCCGGGGCCGTAACGACCGCGGCCCAGACGGCGGACCCGGTCGTGTTCTATCTCCCACCGCAAGGCGTCGGAAATCAGCTTGGATGCGCGGCCGTCGACCCGAAATCCCCGCGCAGACAACGCCTCGACGAGGTCTTTGACGGTCGTTTGGCCACGATCGAACAGGTGCATCGTCAACAGATAACGCAATTCGATTCCACGGAGGCGCCGCCTGTCGTTCATCCGGGCAACCTGCCATGCCGGTACGACAACCCCGGAATTGTCGCTATGAGGCGGGCACGACACCAGGTCCGGTCTCGCTGTTACCTCTGGGGCGGATGTTGATGAAGCAGCCGTGACCGCACCTCTGTCACAACAGAGTCCAGCGACACCGATACCTGTTGTCCGGTCGACAGGTCCTTAACTCCCAGCGTGCCGGCGTCGATGTCGCGATCGCCGGCCACCAACGCCAGACGCGCACCTGAGCGGTCAGCCGCCCGCATCGCAGCTTTGAGGCTCCGGTCGCCGTAGGCCATGTCGACGCGGACACCGGCGGCCCGCAACTGGCCGCCCACCACCGCCAGCCGCAGTTTGGCCTGCTCGCTGAGCGCCACCCCGAAGACGTCACAACGCCCACTGCCCCCGGCGCTTCCACCCTCAGCCCGCAGCGCCAGCAGGGTGCGGTCAACGCCGAGCCCGAAACCGATGCCGGACAGGTCTTGTCCGCCGAGTCGACGCATCAGGCCGTCGTAGCGCCCGCCGCCACCGATGCCGGACTGCGCCCCGAGCCCGTCGTGGACGAACTCGAAGGTCGTCTTCGTGTAGTAGTCGAGCCCGCGCACCATCCGGGGGTTGATGACATAGCGCACCCCGAGCGCGTCGAGGTGGGCCAGTACGGTGGCGAAGTGTTGTTTGGCGACGTCGGACAGGTGGTCCAGCATCACCGGTGCGTCGGCCGTCATCGCCCGGATCTCCGGGCGCTTGTCGTCGAGCACGCGCAGCGGGTTGATCTCGGCACGCGCCCGAGTCGGCTCGTCGAGTTCGAGCCGTAAAAGGAATTCTTGCAACAACTCTCGGTACTGTGGGCGGCAGGTATCGTCACCCAGCGACGTGATCTCCAGGCGGAAGCCGTCCAAACCCAGCGAGCGGAAGCCGGCGTCGGCGACGGCGATCACTTCGGCGTCGAGCGCCGGGTCGTCGACCCCGATCGCCTCGACACCGACCTGCTGCAGCTGGCGGTAGCGGCCGGCCTGGGGCCGTTCGTAGCGGAAGAACGGACCCGCATAGCACAGCTTGACCGGCAAAGCGCCCCGGTCGAGGCTGTGCTCGATCACCGCGCGAACCACACCGGCGGTGCCTTCAGGTCGCAACGTCACCGACCGCTCGCCGCGATCGGCGAAGGTGTACATCTCCTTCGACACGACATCGGTGGACTCCCCCACTCCGCGGGCGAACAGCGCGGTTTCCTCGAAGACCGGCAACTCGATATCGCGGTAGCCCGCGCGGCGGGCGGTGTTCAGTAAGCCGTCGCGCACCGCGATGAAGGCCGCCGAGTCTGGCGGAACATAGTCCGGCACGCCTTTCGGCGCGGCGAAGGCCGGGACTTCGGTCAAGGGCTCAAACCTTGCAGGAAGGGGTTGGCCCGGCGTTCGGCGCCGATGGTGGTCGAGTTCCCGTGCCCCGGCAGCACCACTGTGTTGTCGCTGAGCACCAGCAACTTGTCGACGATTGAGTTGAGTAGGTCGCGACCGCTGCCGCCCCACAGGTCGGTGCGGCCGATCGAGCGCTCGAACAGTGTGTCGCCGGTCAGGACCACCTCCGAGGCGTCGCCGGCGAACCGGAATACGACCGACCCGCGGGTGTGACCCGGGGTGTGGTCGACAGTTACGGCGATGTCGGCCAGGTCGACCTTGTCGCCGTCACGGTCCAGCTCGATCACCTGCCTGGGTTCGGAGAACACTGCGCTGAACAGCAGCTGGCCCAGCCGGGGGCCGATGCCTTTGATCGGGTCGGTCAGCATGAACCGATCCTGGGGGTGGATATACGTGGGACAGCCGAAGGTGTCGGAGACCTTCTGAGCCGACCAGATGTGGTCGATGTGGCCGTGAGTCAGCAGCACCGCGGCCGGGGTCAGCCGATTCTTGTCCAGGATCTGCCGCAGCGGGCCCATCGCGCGTTGGCCCGGGTCGACGATGATGGCGTCCGATCCGGGCCGTTGCGCCAGCACGTAGCAATTGCATTGCAACAATCCGGCAGGAAACGCGGAGATGAACACGGTTTCAAGTCTCGCACTTGGCGGCGTCCGGCGACGATGCGGGCGCGGCACGCCCGCCGAGAAGCCGGACCATTCGCACGAGCAAGGGTCGCGCCACCCGCCGCCCCCGTGAGCTGGCACACTCTGTGCTGACTGACCGACACTGATGGAGGGATATCGGCGGTGCCGACCAACGAAGAGCGACGTGCGTCAGCCAAGCGCAAACTTCAACGACAGCTGGAGCGCCGCGCCCAGCAGGCTCGACGGCGCCGGACTCTCGCCATCGCCGGCGCCTCGGCCGTCGTGGTGATCGCCATCGCCGCGGTCGGCACAGTGCTGTACCTGAACCACCAGCACCAGAAGAAGCCGGCAACCGCCAGCCCGTCGACCAGCTCGACGCCGGGATCAACTGCCGGGGCGCCGGCATTGCCGTCGTTCACGGCGTCGGCTGACATCGGCTCCAAGTGCGACTACTCCCCGTCAGCGGAACCGGCCAGCAAGCCGGTCAACCCGCCCAAGACGCAGGGCGGCAAAGTGCCGACCGATCCCGCGCAGGTCAGCGTCAGCATGGTCACCGACCAAGGCAATGTGGGTCTGCTGCTGGCCAACAACAAATCGCCGTGCACGGTGAACAGTTTCGTCAGCCTGGCCACGCAGAAGTTTTTCGACAACACCAAATGCCATCGGCTGACCACGTCAGCTTCGCTGGGCGTCTTACAGTGCGGTGACCCGACCGGCGACGGCACCGGCGGCCCGGGCTACTCGTTCGCCAACGAATACCCCACCGACCAGTACAAACCCGACGACCCCACCGCGCACCAGCCGGTGCTGTATCCGCGCGGGACGCTGGCCATGGCCAACAGCGGGCCGAACACCAACGGCAGCCAATTCTTCTTGGTGTACAAAGACTCGCAGCTGCCCCCGGACTACACCGTGTTCGGCACCATCCAGCAAGACGGGTTGGCGACGCTGGACAAGATCGCCAAGGGCGGCGTCGCCGGCGGCGGGGATGACGGCGCACCCACCACTGCGGTCACCATCAAATCGGTGAGACTCGACTGATGTCGTCGAATCAACCTGGCCGCAGTCCACAAGCAGCTGCCCAGCGCCGCCACATCGTCATCGCCTCCGTTGCGGCCGGCGCCGCGATTTTTGCCCTGATCGCCGTCGTCGTTGTTGTCCTCTTACTTCCCGACCGCGACGTCGAATCCGGGCCCTCGGCCGCGTCTTCAGCCACGACCACCAGCGATGGGACCACCACGGAAGAACCGGTCACGACGACCGCGGCCGCTGAGCCCCGGCTGCAAGGGGTGCCGGCGCTGCCGCCGTTCACCGCGCCGGCCGGGCTGGGCAACAACTGTCAGTACAAACCCACCTCCGATTCGGCCGCCAAGGTGGTCAGTCCACCACGATCGGGCCAGGTGCCGACAGATCCGGCGCATGTGGCGGTGACCATGAACACCACTGCGGGACCCATCGGCTTGCAGCTCGCCCAGAACGAATCACCCTGCACGGTCAACAGTTTCGTCAAGCTCGCGCAGCAGAAATTCTTCGACGGCAGCCCATGCCACCGGCTGACCACCTCCCGCGGGCTCAGCGTCTTGCAGTGCGGCGATCCGAAAGGCGACGGCACCGGCGGCCCGGGCTACAAGTTCGCCGACGAATACCCCACCGATCAGTACCGGCCCGACAATCCCGCCGCGCACCAACCGGTCGTCTACCCGCGCGGCACCCTGGCGATGGCCAACGGCGGACCGAACACCAACGGCAGCCAGTTCTTCCTGGTGTACAAAGACTCTCAATTGCCGCCGAATTACACGGTGTTCGGAACGATCGGCGAAGCCGGGCTGGCCACGCTGGACAAGATTGCCGCGGGCGGGGTCGCGCGCGGCGGCGACGACGGCCCACCCGCCACGGCGGTCACGATCAATTCGGTGCGCCTCGGCTGAACCCGTCGGGAGGCCGGAAAACTCCTGACTGTGCGGTTCAGTCCGCGACGCGCCGCCCGGGGCGGATGAGTTCGCACAGTCGCCGGATCGCTACCACGTTTTCGGGCAGCCGCGGCTGAGAAGGGCGGCGGCTACCCGATTGAGGAAGGCCCGCGGGTTGTTGTGCAGCGTCCCAGCGGTCAATCTGACGTCGAACCAGCCCAGTTCGGATAGCTTCGCGTATCGCTCCACGTCCCGCGTTCGCTGTCTCGAGTCGGTCCAATGGTGCGCGCCGTCGAAATCGACGCCGACGCGCCATTGCGGCCAACCCATGTCGATACGCGCAATCATGTACCCGTACTCGTCACGAACCGGGATCTGGGTTTCCGGTCGAGGAAATCCGGCTTGCGCCAAGAGCAGCCGAGTTAGCGATTCGTAGGGCGACTCCGCGCCACCGTCGACCAGCTCCAGCGTCTTACGCAGCTGCCGGAGACCTCGAACGCCCGGATGCCGGCCGATCACCGCCTCGACGTCATTCACCTTCACATCGGTGGCGTTCATCAGCGCATCAATCCGCTGCACACCCGCCTTCAGCCCGAGCCGTCTACCGAGATCGAAGGCGGTGCGAGCAGCAGTTGTCGCAGGCAAGCCAAAGACCGTTTGTGATTCGTCGGGCAGCAGGACGTCGGTGTGGACGACGATCAGCGGCGGAGGTCGCCGATTGGTGTGTACAAGTTCCGCGGGCGTGCCGGGTTCGATCCACTTGGTGCCCAAAAATGACGACGCGGAAAGTCCGGCCAGCACGCCGGCCCGACCCGACCATAGCCAAGCCGCCCGGGCGCGCTGATCAGCCGACAGCTCGGCGCCGCGCGGGGCCCACACGCCTGGGTAAATTCCGGCGTGAAAACGGCGCAGCTCGCGGAAAGTTAAGGCTCCGGCAGCCAACGCCTCCGCCGCCCGAAAGGGCCACTCGATGCTCTCTATAGCCGGACAGTGTCATCGCGATCCGACATCGCGCACCACGCGGCGGTCGGTTGTCCACAAGCGACCGAGCGGCGAGGCGCCGACTGTGCGGATTCACACCACGGCATCGGCGAGTTGGGTATGAAACCACACAACCGCGGGCGGCTGACTATGCCGCGGACGTCAGCCGGTAGACGTCGAACACCCCTTCGACGTTGCGGACCACATCGAGCAGGTGCCCGAGATGCTTGGGGGCGCCCATCTCGAAGGTGAACCGGCTGATGGCTACCCGGTCACCGGAGGTGGTCACCGACGCCGACAAGATGTTGACTTTCTCGTCGGCCAGCACCCGCGTCACGTCGGAGAGCAGCCGGTGGCGGTCGAGTGCTTCGACCTGAATCGCCACTAGGAACACCGATGACGGCGACGGCGCCCAGAGCACCTCGATGATCCGCTCGGACTGCTGCTGCAGCGACGAGGCGTTGGTGCAGTCCGTGCGGTGCACGCTGACTCCGCCGCCGCGGGTGACGAAGCCCATGATCTGGTCACCCGGCACCGGAGTGCAGCATTTCGCCAGCTTGGTCAGCACGCCAGGGGCGCCGGGAACGGCAACTCCCACATCGTCGTTGCTGCGCTGGCGGCGCGGCATCGTCGTCGGAGTCGAGCGCTCGGCGAGCTCTTCCTCGGCCTGGTCGATGCCACCGAGCTCGGCCAGCAGCCGTTGCACCACATGCTTGGCCGAGACATGACCTTCACCGATCGCGGTGTAGAGCGCGGACACGTCGCTGTAGTGCAGCTCGGCGGCCACCGCAGCCATCGAGACGCCGTTCATCAAGCGCTGCAACGGAAGTCCGCCGCGGCGGACTTCGCGGGTCAGCGCGTCTTTGCCGGTTTCCAGCGCTTCTTCGCGTCGCTCCTTGGCGAACCACTGCCGGATCTTGGTTTTGGCACGCGGCGACACGACGAACTGCTGCCAGTCCCGTGAAGGCCCGGCGTTGGCCGCCGCCTTGGAGGTGAAAACCTCGACGACTTCCCCGTTTTCCAGCTTGCGTTCCAGGGCAACCAGTCGTCCGTTGACGCGGGCACCGATACAGCGGTGCCCGACCTCGGTGTGCACCGCGTAGGCGAAATCCACCGGCGTCGACCCGTTCGGCAGCGTGATCACGTCCCCCTTCGGGGTGAAGACGAAAATCTCCTGCACAGCGAGGTCGTAACGCAACGACTCCAGGAACTCACCGGGGTCGGCGGCTTCCCGCTGCCAGTCGAGCAGCTGACGCATCCAGGCCATGTCGTCGATCTCGGCGGCGGCGTTCGACGCCGGGACCCCGTTGCGTCCCTTGGCTTCTTTGTAACGCCAGTGCGCGGCAATCCCGTATTCGGCCGTGCGGTGCATGTCGCGGGTGCGGATCTGCACCTCCAACGGCTTGCCTTCCGGGCCGACGACGGTGGTGTGCAACGACTGGTAGACCCCATACCGCGGCTGGGCGATGTAATCCTTGAACCGGCCGGCCATCGGCTGCCACAGCGAATGCACCACGCCCACCGCGGCGTAACAGTCCCTGATCTCGTCGCACAGGATGCGGATGCCGACCAGGTCGTGAATGTCGTCGAAGTCGCGGCCCTTGACGATCATCTTCTGATAGATCGACCAGTAGTGTTTGGGCCGGCCTTCCACGCTCGCTTTGATCTTCGACGCGCCCACTGTGGAGGCGATTTCGGTGCGGACCTTGGCCAGGTAAGTGTCCCGCGACGGCGCCCGGCCGGCCACCAACCGCACGATCTCGTCGTATTTCTTGGGGTGCAGGATCGCGAACGACAGGTCCTCGAGCTCCCACTTCACCGTGGCCATCCCCAGCCGATGGGCAAGCGGGGCGATTACTTCCAGAGTCTCGCGGGCTTTCCGCGCCTGCTTCTCCGGCGGCAGGAAACGCATCGTCCGCATGTTGTGCAGCCGGTCGGCCACCTTGATCACCAGCACCCGGGGATCGCGGGCCATCGCGATGATCATCTTGCGGATCGTCTCGCCCTCAGCGGCGCTGCCCAGCACCACCCGGTCCAGCTTGGTAACCCCGTCGACGAGGTGGCCCACTTCATCGCCGAACTCGACGGACAACGCCTCCAGCGTGTAGCCGGTGTCTTCGACCGTGTCGTGCAGCAGTGCGGCGACCAGCGTGGTGGTGTCCATGCCCAACTCGGCCAGGATGTTGGCGACGGCCAACGGGTGGGTGATGTAGGGGTCTCCGGAGTGCCGCAGTTGGCTGGCGTGCCGCTGCTCGGCGACGTCGTAGGCCCGCTGCAGCAGCGACACGTCGGCTTTGGGGTAGATCTCGCGGTGTACCGCCACCAGCGGTTCGAGCACCGGGTTCAGCGCGCTGCGCTGAGCGGTCATCCGCCGCGCCAGCCGTGCGCGGACCCGCCGCGACGCGCTGCTGGATGTCTTGAGGGTGTCCGGCGACAGCTTCGCCGCGGGCTCGGCGCCGGGCTCCGTCTCTTGAGTGACGTCGGAGACCCGCAGCGGTTCGGTGGCCGGCTGCACAGCTTGCACCGTGCTCTGGTTATCCGCCACGTTCGTCACCTCCGAACCTTCAGAGTATCCGCTTGAATTGCCCCGCTCCTCCTCATCGCGCGGCGCGCTCTGCATCGTCGCGCGGCGTCAAATCCGCCGCAGGCTGTGCACCGCCAGCGGCGCCACCAGCTCGCGGCCCCCCAGCGCGGTCAGCTCGAGCACCACCGCCGCTGAGCACACCGTCGCGCCGCTGCGCTCGAGTAGCCGCTGCGCTGCGCCGATCGTGCCGCCGGTGGCCAGCACGTCGTCGACGATCGCGATTCGACGGCCGGTCAGCTCCAATCCGTCGGCGGGGATCTCCAGGGCGGCGCTGCCGTACTCCAGGTTGTAGCGCTCGCTATGTACCGGCGGTGGCAGCTTGCCCCCTTTCCGGATCGCCAGCACGCCGGTGCCAAGGTGCGCGGCCACAGCTCCGGCCACCAAAAAGCCCCGTGCGTCGAGACCGGCCACCAACTCCGCGCCCGCCGCGGCATCGGCCAGTGCGTCGGTCACCCGGGCCAGGCCGGTGGCGTCGGCGAACAACGGGGTGAGGTCTTTGAACTGCACACCGGGCTCGGGGAAGTCGTCGACCTCCCGCGTCAGCGATGCGATCAGCCCGTCCAGCGATGCGTCGCCCCCACCGGAGAAGCCGCGTGGACTCACCGCACCAGCACCCAGCGGTCCATGTTCCAGCCGGCGCCCCACCGGGTCTGGGTGCTGGTGACGGCGTGCATCCGCTTCGACGTGACCAGCGTGCGCTGCTGGCGGTACAGCGGCAACGTCGGCATGTCGCCCCACAGCACCGGGGCGCTGTCCCCCAGCAGCCGCACCTGTTCGGCAGCGTCGGCGGACACGGCCAGCGCGTCGATAGCGCCGTCGATCTGGCCGTTGCGGTAGTCGGCCAGGTTGTTGCCGTTTCCGCCGTGCAACGCGTAAGCGTCCATCGCCGACGACCCGGTCGATCCGCTGCCGGTGGCGCCGCCGGTGCTGCCCAGCAGCGCGTCGACCTTCCCGTCCCGCAGCGCTTGCGGCCCGGTGCTGTCCGAGGTGACGTCGGAGACGGTGATTCCGGCAGGCGCACACGCCTTGGCGATGGCTCCGACGCTGGCCGCGAGTCGTGCGTTGGGGGTCCGGTAGCCGATCCGTACCGTCAGCGGCTTGCCGCCCAACGCGTCGCGGGCCGCGTCGGGGTTGGCCCGGATGAATTGCCCGGCGGCCGGCGCTGCGCTCTCGGCCTGCCCGACGGCGTCTTGGTTGACGGTGTGCAACCGCACGTTGGCGATCGGCACCCCGGCGTCGTGGGCGATCAGGTCGCGCGGCGTGCACAGTGCGACCGCGCGACGCGCCGGGATCTGCGACAGCGGGCCCTGCGGGGCGAAGATCAGCTGCTCGATGCCCGCCGACGCCGAATCGGTGCGCTGGTAGTCATCCGGGGTCAGCAGCGAACCCGAGGATCCGGCCGCGACGTCGACGACGTCGACCGATTTGCTGTTGACCCGGTCCTGGATGTCGGCGGACTCCGGCCACACTTTGATCCGCTTGGTCATCGGGGCGCTGCCCCACCAGCGCTCGTTGACGGCCAGCACCACCGCGCCGCCCTCGAGCACCGACTCGATCTTGTACGGCCCCGACGACGGGAAGTGCCTGGTGTCGAGGTGGGGTTTGAGCTGCCAAGTCGTGTTCCACACCCGGACGATCCGGTCCCCCACCGCCATGTTGCTGCTCAGCAGCGCCGCTGTGACGTCAGAAGCATTCAAGCCGAGCTCGTCGGCGATGACGTGCGAGGGCATCATCGAGGTCGCGGTGAACAGCTGGTTGTAGTCGACGACGTTGCGGTCGGGCAGAAACGACACCCGCGCCGTTTTCTGCCCGGACCGGCACTGGATGTCACCGATGTCGGCGTAGCCGGCCCGGCTGGCCGCGTCGAAGCCGGGAAACCGCCCGGAGTAAGCCGACCACGCCAGCACCATGTCGTCGCAGGTGACGGGCTTGCCGTCGGAGTAGACGGCGTTGTCGGCGATCTGGTAGTCGAGCACCAAAGGTGCACCGCCGACCACCGAGATCGTGCCGAAGTCGTGGTCTGCGACGACCTGCCCGTCCGGACCGTGCAAGCCGAAACCGGTGAGCGTGCGGGCAAAGGCCTGTGCCGCGGCGGACGCGGCCCCGGCGACGGTGTTGGCGTTGTAGGTCGACAGTGCGCCGTCGACGACGTAGTCGATCTGGTCGGCGGCGCTGCCCGAACACGCTGACAACGTGGACGCTCCGCCGACCAGGATGGTCACCAGCCAGCCGACGGCCACACGCCGACGCCAGTCAGCCATGCAGTTACTGCCGGCCGGTGTTGCGCTTGCCCGTCGGACGGCGGTGCCGGCGGCCGGTGGGCCGGACCGGTCGAGCCCCCGGCGCGGGCTTGCTGGGCGCAGCCTTGGTCGGCACGGCAGCGCGCCGGGCCGTCTGAGCCGTCGCTTCGGCGTCGCCCGGGTCGACGGCTTCGGAGCCCTCCACGGAGGCCGCCTTTTTGGCGGACTCCTTCGCCGAGTTCGGGTTCCGGCGCCGCAGCACCCGGCGGGTGTGGGTCCGCACCAGCTCGGTGCGCTCGCGCAGGCTGACCAGCAACGGAGTGGCGAAGAAGATCGACGAATAGGTGCCGATGATGATTCCGATCAGCTGCACCAGGGCCAGGTCTTTCAACGTGCCCACGCCGAGTAACCACACCGCGACCACCAGCAGCGCCATCACCGGCAACACCGAGATCAGGCTGGTGTTGATCGAGCGCATGAAGGTCTGGTTGATCGCCAGGTTGGCCTGCTCGGCGAAAGTGCGCCGGGTGGTGTGCTGGAAGCCGTGGGTGTTCTCCTCGACTTTGTCGAACACGATCACCGTGTCGTACAGCGAGAACCCGAGGATGGTCAGCAGTCCGATCACGGTCGCCGGTGTGACCTCGAAGCCGACCAGTGAGTAGACGCCCGCGGTCACGCTGACGTCGAAGAACATCGCGGCCAGCGCGGAGACCGCCATGAAGCGCTCGTAACGCACGGTGATGTAGAGCACCACCAGCACGATGAAGACCAGCAGCGCGATCAGCGCCTTTTGGGTGATCTGGCCACCCCAGGTTTCCGACACCGCGGAGTCGCTGACCGCCTGCTTGCTGGGCTTGCCGTCGGCTCCCTTGGGCTGGAACCGGTCGAACAGCGCAGTCCGGAGCTTGGACGTCTGGTCGTTGGTCAGCGTCTTCGAGCGGATCTGCACGGTCGCGGAAATGCCGTTGCCGACGATCACCACCGATTCGGGGTCGACGCCGATCGTCTGCCGAAACACGTCTTCGACCTGGCTGACCTGAGTGTCTCCGCGCGGGAACGACACCACGGTGCCGCCTTTGAAGTCGATCCCGAACGTGAACCCGCGCAGCAGGATGCTGAGGATCGCGATCGCGACGATCGCGCCGCTGATGCCGAACCACAGCCGGCGGCGGCCCACCACCTCGAACGCACCGGTGCCGGTGTAGAGGCGGGACAGGAAGTTGTGACGCGGCAACTGCGCGTCGGTCGCGGTGTCGGTGTCGTCGACGGCGGCGCCTTCGGTGAGGTCGACGGCCTCGGTGGTCACGTCACCGTCGGCGCCGTTCTTGGTCTTCGCTGAGGCCATCTGGCTATCCCCGTCCCGTCGGATGGGCCGCCCCGGTCAAGGCTGGGGTGCCGGCCTTGGCATGGTTCAGGGCCCGTCGTTCGCGGGCGACCTGCTGAACCGCACCCAGGCCGTTGAACGCCGGGTTGGCCAACCGCGCCGACTTCGAAGCCAGGTAGATCAGCGGCCAGGTCACCAGGAACACGACCACCAGATCCAAGATTGTCGTCAATCCCAGAGTGAAGGCGAAGCCTCTGACCTGCCCGATCGCCAGGACGTACAGCACCGCCGCGGCCAGGAACGTGACGGCGTTGCCCGACATGATCGTCTTGCGGGCCCGCACCCAGCCCCGGGGAACCGCTGAGCGGAACGAGCGGCCTTCGCGGATCTCGTCTTTGATGCGTTCGAACAACACCACGAAGGAGTCGGCCGTGGTGCCGATACCGATGATCAGACCCGCGATGCCCGCCAGGTCCAGGCTGTAGTTGATCTGACGGCCCAACAGCACCAGGATCGCGAAGACCATTGCGCCCGAGGCCACCAACGACAGCGCCGTGAGCAGTCCCAGTACCCGGTAGTACAGCAGCGAATACACCAGCACCAGCGCAAGGCCGATGGCCCCGGCGATCAGGCCCGCGCGCAGCGACGTCAACCCCAATGTCGCGGAGACGGTTTCGGCTTCTGACGACTCGAAGGACAGCGGCAGTGACCCGTACTTCAACACGTTGGCCAGTTGGCGCGCCGTGTCGCCGGTGAACGGCGGGGAACCGCCGGTGATCTGGGTTCTGCCGCCGCGAATCGCCTCCCGGATCTGCGGTGCACTGACGACCTGCGAGTCCAACGTGAAAGCGGTCTGGGTGCCGACGTGGGCGGCGGTGTAGTCCCCCCAGGTGTCGGCTGCGCCGCTCCTGAACTGCACGTCGACGACGTAGCCGCCGCTGCGTTGGTCGAGTCCCGACGTGGCGTTCTGGATCTGGTCGCCGCTGATGATCGACGGCGCAAGCAGGTAGGCGGTGTTGTGGTCCATGGAGCAGGTGACCAGCGGCAGGGTCGGGTCGTCGTTGCCGGCCAGGATGTCGTCCTCGCCGCAACGGGTCGTCTCGTACTCCAGAGCGACGAACTGCAGGCGGCGGTTGGTGCTCTGCCGCCACTTCTTCTCGATGGCGATGCGCTCGGCGAGCTCTTTGCGCGGATCCGGCGGGGCCGGCTGTACCGCCTCTGGTGCCGGGTTGGCCGGGGGCGGCTGCTGCCCGGGTCCCGGTGGCGGTGCCGGTGTCGGCTCCTCCGGATAGGGCCGCGGCTGCGCCGGTGGCGCTCCGCCACCCGGCAGCGGCGCGGGGACCTGCGGCGATACCTGGCCCGGCTGGAGGCCGGGTTGAGCGCCGGGCACGGGTACCTGTCCCGGCCGTCGCGGGACCCTCCTGGGCAGCGGCACCGCCGGCTCAGGCCCGGGCAGGTCGCCGGGCTCCTGCTGAGCCTGCACCGGCACCGCCTGAATCACCGGCCGGATATACAGCCGCGCGGTCTGACCCAGGTTGCGGGCTTCGTTGCTGTCGTTGCCCGGCACGGTGATGACCAGGTTGTCGCCGTCGACGACGACCTCCGACCCGGACACCCCGAGGCCGTTGACTCGGGCGCTGATGATCTGCTGCGCCTGCGACAGCGCCTCGCGGGTGGGGCGAGAGCCGTCAGGTGTGCGGGCGGTCAGGGTGACGCGGGTTCCGCCCTGCAGGTCGATACCGAGCTTGGGCGCGGCCCGTTTGTCTCCCGTCAGGAACATCAGCAGGTAGACGCCGATGAGCAGAAACAGAAACACCGACAGATAGCGGGCAGGGTGCACCGGCGCCGAAGGCGATGCCACGTTTTGAATCTCCTCGCTTGCCGATCAGTTCTGGTGCACCTCGAAGGCACCCGCAAACAGTACGTGCCGGTCAGCCGACCTCAGTCCTTGGGCAGCCGCTTCGGGTCACCGACGTGCAGCCGGTCTGGATCGACAACCACGTCGGTGTCGTGGGCGTCGGCTGGTTCCACTTGTGAGGTCGCGGCCGGTGCGTCGATGTCGCCGTCAGGCATCTCCGGCTCGATGCGGTCGCGGATCGCCAACTTCATCCAGGTGGTGACGACACCCGGTGCGATCTCCAGGTCGACGTCGTCCTCGGTGATGTCGGTGATGGTGCCCCGTAAGCCCGAAGTGGTGTGCACGCGATCGCCGATCCGCAGCGACTCGTGCAGGTTGATGGTGTTTTGCATCGACCGCTTCTGACGGCGCGATCCGAAGTACATGATCAACGCCAGCATGACGAGCAGCGGCAGGAAAAGGGCCAGTTGGTTCATGACGGTCTTTCGTCTTCGTGGTCTCGAGTCGGTCCGACACCGGTCGATACCAGTTGCGGTCCGATCAAGTCACCAGTGTGCCATTGGGACCCACAAAAGCCCGCACCGGACGAACGGGATGGATAACCGCCGCGAGACTTAACACGTTGCGTCACCCGTCGGCGTGTCGTCGCAGTCGCTTAAGTGTCGCGAGCTCAGCAGCCGGAGGGCGCTGGCCGCACACCGCACCGATAGGCTCGAGTCACCACCGCGACCCGGATACCTGTGAGGAGCCCGACGTGCCCGCTCTCGAACAGAGTCGCCACCTCGTCACCGAGATTCCGGGGCCGAAATCTCTGGAGTTGACCAAGCGCCGCACCGCCGCGGTCGCGCGCGGCGTCCGGAGCACCATGCCGGTTTACGCCGTGCGCGCCGGCGGCGGCATCGTGGAGGACGTCGACGGCAACCGGCTGATCGACCTGGGCGCCGGCATCGCGGTCACCACCGTCGGCAACGCCGCTCCCCGAGTCGTCGAGGCGGTTGCCGGCCAGGTCGCCGACTTCACCCACACCTGCTTCATGGTGACGCCGTACGAGCAGTACGTCGCGGTCGCCGAACAGCTCAACCGGCTGACCCCGGGCGGCGGGGAGAAGCGTTCGGTGCTGTTCAACTCCGGGGCCGAGGCGGTGGAGAACGCGATCAAGATCGCCCGTGTGCACACCCGCAAACACGCCGTCGTGGCTTTCGACCACGCCTATCACGGCCGCACCAACCTCACGATGGCGCTGACCGCCCAGTCGATGCCGTACAAGAGCGGCTTCGGTCCGTTCGCGCCGGAGGTCTACCGGGCGCCGCTGTCCTACCCGTACCGCGACGCCCTGATCGACAAGGAACTGGCCACCGACGGCGAACGCGCCGCCCACCGCGCGATCCGTGAGATCCGCCGACTGGTCGGCGCGGACAACCTGGCCGCGGTGGTCGTCGAACCGATCCAGGGCGAGGGTGGCTTCATCGTGCCGGCCGAGGGTTTCCTGCCGACGCTGCTGGACTGGTGCCGGCAGAACAACATCGTCTTCATCGCCGACGAGGTGCAGACCGGTTTCGCCCGCACCGGCGCGATGTTCGCCTGTCAACACGAGGGCGTCGAGCCGGATCTGATCACCACCGCCAAGGGCATCGCCGACGGGCTGCCGCTGTCGGCGGTGACCGGTCGCGCCGAGATCATGGACGCGACGCACCCCGGTGGGCTGGGCGGCACCTTCGGCGGCAATCCACTCGCGTGCGCGGCGGCGCTGGCCACCATCGACACCATCGAACGCGACGGGCTCATCGACCGGGCCAAGCAGATCGGCGCGCTGCTGACCCAGCGGTTGTCGGCGTTGCAGGCCGACGACGACCGGATCGGTGACGTCCGCGGGCGCGGTGCCATGATCGCCGTCGAACTGGTCAAGTCGGGAACCGCCGAGCCGGACGCCGATCTGACCCGCCGGCTGGCCACCGCCACCCACGCCGCCGGGGTGATCCTGCTGACCGCCGGCACCTTCGGCAACGTGCTGCGCTTCCTGCCTCCGCTGAGTATCAGCGACGAGTTGCTCACCGAGGGCCTGGACGTGCTGAGCGGGAAGCTGGCCGAGCTTTAGCCCACAGCCGCCGAGTGGCCACCCAGGCCACGCCGAATCGGTTCGGGCGTGTGATGACTGGCCACCCGCGCATGTTTCTGACAGGCCGCGACGGGTATAGCGGAAACCGTTGGCGCACCCAGCACCAGGTTTCGGAATAACTTTAGCTTTGCTAACGTAGTTTCTATCGGGTGCAGCGTCGCATCCCGCCATAATCTTTTACGTCATTTGTTGTGAGGTCCGTTATGTCGCTTGATATTCAGGAACGCCTTGACCGTCGCGTCGCCGAACTGGCCGCCAACGACCCGCAGTTCGCCGCCGCTCAGCCCAGCGAGGCCGTCGGCGAAGCCCTGCAGCAGGCCGGACTGCGTCTGCGGCCGGTCGTGCAGGCGGTGCTGGACGGCTACGCTGACCGTCCCGCGCTGGCCCAACGGGCCTTCGAACTGGTCAGAGATCCGCAGACCGGCCGCACCACCGCCCAGTTGCGGCCCTGGTTCGACACCGTCACCTACGGCGAGCTTGCCGAGCGGGTCGACGAGTTGGCACGCGCACTGGCCGACGGGCTGGTCACCGCCGGGGATCGGGTCTGCCTACTGGGATTCACCAGCGTGGACTACACCACCGTCGACATCGCGCTGGGCCGCGTCGGTGCGGTGTCGGTTCCGCTGCAAACCAGTGCGGCGATCGCCCAGCTGCAGCCGATCCTGCTGGAGACCGAGCCCACCCTGTTCGCGGCGAGCATCGACTATCTGTCCGACGCCGTCGACTTGGTCGTGAGCGCGGCTGACGCCGGTCACGCGCCGGCTCGGCTGTTGATCTTCGACTACCGCAGCGACCTCGACGACGACCGCGAGGCGCTGCAAAGCGCGACCGAGCGGCTGTCCGACCTCGACATCAGCGTCGAGACCCTGACGGAGGCACTAGAGCACGGGGCCGTCCTGCCCGTCGGCGAGCACGAGTCGAACGACTCAGAAGACCCGCTGGCGCTGCTGATCTACACATCCGGCAGCACCGGCGCGCCGAAGGGCGCGATGTACCCGCAGAGCAATGTCGCCAAGATGTGGAACCGCTCGACCAAGAACTGGTTCGGACCGAGTGCCGCGTCAATCTCAGTCTGTTTCATGCCGATGAGCCACGTCATGGGTCGCGGCATCCTCTACGGCACACTCGGCAACGGCGGCACGGTGTACTTCGCCGCCAGGAGCGATCTGTCCACGCTGCTGGAGGACCTGCGTCTGGTGCGGCCCACCGAGCTCAACTTCGTGCCGCGGATCTGGGAGATGCTGTATCACGAGTACGGCAGCGAGGTGGACCGCCGCACTGCCGAGGGGCTGAACCGGGACGACGCCGAAGCTCAAGTGCTGAGCGAGGTGCGCCGCGAGCTGCTGGGCGGCCGCTACATCTTTGCGATGACAGGCTCGGCGCCGATCTCCAAAGAGCTCAAGGCCTGGGTCGAGGCGCTGCTGGAGATGCCGCTGTTGGACGGCTACGGCTCCACCGAGGCCGGCATGGTGCTGTTCAACGGCGAGATTCAGCGTCCGCCGGTGCTCGACTACAAGCTCGATGACGTCCCCGACCTGGGTTACTTCAGTACCGACCGACCGCATCCGCGCGGTGAGCTGCTGCTCAGGACTCAGAACATGTTCCCCGGCTATTTCAAGCGGGCCGAGACCACCGCCGGCGTTTTCGACGCCGACGGGTATTACCGGACCGGCGACGTCTTCGCCGAGGTCGAGCCCGACCGTTTGGTTTACGTCGACCGCCGCAACAACGTACTGAAGCTCGCGCAGGGCGAGTTCGTCACCCTGGCCAAGTTGGAGGCCGTGTTCGGCAACAGCCCGCTGGTCGGCCAGATCTACGTCTACGGCAACAGCGCTCAGCCCTATCTGCTGGCTGTTGTGGTGCCGACCGACGACGCGCAGGCACGTTTCGACGACACTGCGACGCTGAAGGCGCGCATCGCCGAGTCGCTGCAGAAAGTCGCCCGGGAGGCGAACCTGCAGTCCTACGAGGTGCCGCGCGACTTCATCGTCGAGACCGCCCCGTTCACATTGGAGAACGGCCTGCTGACCGGTATCCGCAAGCTGGCGTGGCCGAAGCTGAAACAGCACTACGGCGAACGTTTGGAGCAGCTGTACGCCGACCTGGCCGAAGGCCAGGCCAACGAGCTGAGCGAACTGCGCCGCAACGGTGCGCAAGCGCCGGCGCTGCAGACGGTCAGCCGGGCCGCCGCCGCGATGCTGGGTGCGGCGAGCTCGGACCTGACGCCCGATGCTCACTTCACCGACTTGGGTGGCGACTCGTTGTCAGCGCTGACCTTCGGCAATCTGTTGCGGGAGATCTTCGACGTCGACGTCCCGGTGGGTGTGATCGTCAGCCCAGCCAGTGACTTGCAGGCCATCGCCGACTACATCGAAGCCGAGCGTCAGGGCACCAAGCGGCCGACGTTCGCCGCGGTGCACGGTCGCGACGCGACGCAGGTGCACGCCGCCGAGCTGACGCTGGACAAGTTCCTCGACGCGGCGACGTTGCAGGCCGCACCGGACCTGCCGCGGCCGACCGGCGAAGTGCGCACCGTGTTGCTGACCGGCGCAACCGGTTTCCTCGGCCGCTACCTGGCCCTGGAGTGGCTGGAGCGGATGTCGCTGGTCGGCGGCAAGGTGATCGCGCTGGTCCGCGCCAGGGACGACGAAGCCGCCCGCGGACGCCTGGACAAGACGTTCGACAGCGGTGACGCCAAGCTGCTGGAGCACTACCAGAAGCTGGCGGCCGATCACCTCGAGGTCATCGCCGGCGACAAGGGTGAGGCCAACCTCGGCCTGGATCCACAGACCTGGCAGCGGCTGGCCGACACCGTCGACTTGATCGTCGATCCCGCGGCGCTGGTCAACCACGTGCTGCCCTACAGCGAGCTGTTCGGGCCCAACGCGCTGGGCACCGCGGAGCTGATCCGGATCGCGCTGACGACGAAGCTGAAGCCGTACACCTACGTCTCGACGATCGGCGTCGGGGACCAGATCAAGCCGGGCCAGTTCGTCGAGGACGCCGATATCCGGCAGATCAGCGCGACGCGGGCGATCAACGACAACTACGCCAACGGCTACGGCAACAGCAAGTGGGCCGGCGAGGTGCTGCTGCGTGCGGCCAACGACCTGTGCGACTTGCCGGTCGCGGTGTTCCGCTGCGACATGATCCTGGCCGACACCACTTACGCCGGCCAGCTCAACCTGCCCGACATGTTCACCCGGCTGATGTTGAGCCTGGTTGCCACCGGCGTGGCTCCCGGATCGTTCTACGAGCTGGACAGCGAGGGCAGGCGGCAGCACGCGCACTACGACGGCCTTCCGGTCGAGTTCATCGCCGAGGCGATCTCCACGCTGGGCGCTCAGGCGCTGGACAAGGGCGTCGGATTCCAGACCTACCATGTGATGAACCCGTACGAGGACGGCATCGGCCTCGACGAGTACGTCGACTGGTTGATCGACGCCGGGTACTCGATCCAGCGGGTCGGTGACTACGCCACCTGGCTGCAGCGTTTCGAGACCACGCTGCGGAGTCTGCCCGAGCGGCAGCGCCAGTACTCGCTGCTGCCGCTGCTGCACAACTACCAGCGGCCGCAGAAGCCGATCAATGGCTCGATGGCACCGACCGACCGGTTCCGGGCTGCGGTGCAGGACGCGAAGATCGGCGCAGATAAAGACATCCCGCACGTCTCGGCGCCGGTGATCGTCAAGTACATCACCGACCTGCACCTATTGGGCTTGCTGTAACCCTCGCCACCAGACGCAAAAGTCCCCGACACGCCGAGCGTGCCGGGGCTTTTGCGTCTCTTGGCGCGCGGCTTACACGCCGGCGCGCCGACGTCGCCGGATGAAGCCCCGGCTCTTGGCCGGCTCCGCCGCAGGCGTCTGGCGCGCCTGGGTCTCGGCGTCCGGCGACACGTCAGCTGCGACCGGTTGCGGCGCCGAATAAGGCTCGGAGTAACGACCGGTGACCGGCTCCGCGGAAGCGGGCGGAACGCTGTACGGCTCGACGTCGCGTGCCATCCGCACCGACAGCCGCCCCAGCACCCCGCCGCCGAAGAAGACGATCAGCGCACCCAGGCCGGAGAAGTAGGCGATCTCCAGCAGGGCTCGCCGGCCGTCCGTCGACCCGACCGGATGCCCGACGTCACCGAGATGCAACGGCAACGCCAATGCGGGGCCGACGATGAACCACGCGCCGCCCAGCACTGCCAGCCAACCGCCGAACATCGCAGCGGCGCGGGTCCTGGAACTGATCAGCAGCAAACCACCCAGCACCGTCACCACGCCCGGCAACACTTCTAGCCAACCCCGCGCCGCCGTCCAGGCCCACGCCGTGTTCGGTGTGTACGCGAAGTCGAAATACGGCCCGACGAACGGTATCAGTGCCCCCCAGGCACCCAGCAGAACCAGCAGGAACCCGGTGACGGCACCACGACTGCGCGGCATCTGCAGCCCACTTGATGCTCTAACTAACCCCCCTGTTTCGAGATCCTCTCATCACGTCTCCTCAAACAGTGGAAACCCGCCACACCGGCGGATGTGCGTTGCTGAATACCCATGTCTGGGCGCCGGCTAACTTCTCTGGGCGAGATAATCAGTCGAAAAGGGCTGGTTGATAGAGCGACGCCACCCGGGCATTTGCCCGGCGGCTCGGGTGTCGCGCAGCGTTGCGGCCAGCGTGAATGCGTCTTTGACGCGGCCATGGACCACGCGACGGTAAATTTCATACCATGCGGACCAACATCGACGAGGCGGGACGTCTAGTGATTCCGAAACGGATTCGCGATCGCCTTGGCTTAAGCGGCAATCAGCAGGTGGAGATCACTGAGCGCGATGGCCGCATCGAAATCGAACCAGCACCGACCGATGTAGAACTCGTCCGGGAAGGTTCGGTCCTCGTCGCACGGCCAGAACGCCCGCTGCCGCCGTTGACCGACGAGATGGTGCGCGGAACGCTCGATCGCGTACGGCGGTGATCGCGCCAGACACCAGCGTCCTCATTGCCGGATTCGCGACGTGGCACGAAGGTCACGAGTCCGCGGTGCGCGCGTTGGCCCCCTCGCCGTACACGTCGTCACCGGTGGCGCCACCTACGACGCGCTGATCGGATTAACGGCGAAAGCTGCCGGAGCAACGCTGTTGACCCGCGACCGGCGGGCGGTCATGACATACGAGCGGTTGCGACTGGGGTTTGAACTGGTCACTTGAGGAACGCGTGCCCGCGGACCCGCTTGACGCGGCGAGCGCATCACCGGCTCGAGAGGGTCACCTGGGTGTGGATTTGACCGCCGTGCTTGCGAATCTCGACTCAGTGTTGGGTGCGGCTTTAAGCGTCGATCCGTCGAGCGCGGCGTCAACGGAACGCTGACAGACCCCAACGGCGGCGCTGGTGGTTTGTTCTTCGGCGACGGCGGAACCGGCTATGACACGATTACGGCGGGTGTGGCCGGCGGTGAGGGCGGCAACGCCGCAGCCGGCGGGGCTGGCGGCACCGGCGGCTTCATCGGCAGCGCGGGCTCTGTTGGCGCTAACGGCATCGGCGGCGAAGGCGGCACCGGCGGCGTCGGCGGCAGAGGCGGCGTCTTCAGCGAGTACGGCACTGCCTCCCACGGCAGCACCGCCATCGGTGGTCGCGATGGCAGCACTGCCGGTGCGTTCGGCGGCAGCGGTGGCGTCGGCAGCGCCGGTATGGGCAACGTAGACGGCACGCCCGGCATGAACGGCGCAAACAACCCTCAACAGTTCGCCGCTGATGGGCACGGCAGCCGCGGCCGGTCGAAAGACCCGGCCGCGATTGCCGTTCGGCGCTGCGACCGACCCCGCATGCCGCCGGGTCTGACACCTCCAGCAGCTTTTGAAAAATGGCGTGGCGGGAGCCGATGGCATGGTCGGTGGTCCCTACGATGCGCTCAAGCAGGCGTGCTACGGCGCGCAGAAGGACCGACTGCTGCTGGTCCAATACGAAACCGTGACTACCGACCCGGCCAAGACGATGCACGCCGTCTACGCCTTTATCGGCGAGCCGGCGTTCGAGCACGAGTTCGACCGCGTCGACTACGACGTCACCGAGTTCGACGAGCGTGCCGGTACGCCGGGCTTGCACACCGTGCGTAGCACGGTCAAGGCCGAGCCGCGCGTCTCGACGGCGAACCGCTGCGTCTCGCCGAGCTCGCCACAACCGGGCGCACGTCCTGTATCTGTGGTGTTCCTCGACACCCGTGAGCTCGCTCAAGCATGCTCAAGGGGGTTCGTCCAGCGAAGGCCGGGAAACCGCATGAAATCTGTATCTGCAGAGGCGATTTCGACTCCGTGTTCGACCGCGAGGGCGGCCAGTTGCGCATCAGAGACTAAATTGCCAGTGATCTCGACCTGTGCGCATAATCTGGCGTAAACGCGGGCGGTGATCTCCGTTGCGGGTGGAATCCACACCACGGGCACTGCGAGCCAGTTTTCTACGTACCTCCATGCGTCGGCGGCGGGCAGTGGGTTTTTCGCAATCCGCGGATGTGTGACGATCCGCAGGAACGCCCCGATGGTCTGCCAGGGCAGCCCGACTCGGCTATCGCCGTCGAGTGTCTCTTCTAGCCAGGCGGCGGCCGCTGCGTTATGGGTGCTGTTCTCGTCCACTGCATACAGCAGCAGGTTCGCGTCAACGATCATCGTCGAGCAGGTCAAGCACTTCGGCGACGTTTGTCACGTCGACCTTGAGGCCGATCTTCGAAGTGCGGTGCTGGTACTTGACCGTCTTGGCGGTGGCCTCTTTGGTCATGCCTCGCCGCGCCAGAAGGTTCAACGCCTCACTGACGCCCAGCCCTTCGCGGCGAAGACGCTCAATCTCGCCGGCTACATCGCTATCGATCACCACGGTTGTCCGCATAACACTTATGATACCGAGAGGCGTCATCACGATGCGCGAGCATAATCATCGCCATGCTTTGCAGGTGATGGCCTCGTGCCCTTCGAACCGATGTGATTTGGCCTAAATGCGCAGGCTCTCTCCGCAATCCTTAGCATGCTAATGTATGAGCATGCCTCTGGAACGTCGACTTCAGATCCTGCTCGACGATGAGCGCCATCGACGAATTACGTCGCTAGCGCGTGAGCGGGGCGTCTCGGTCGCCACCGTCGTGCGGGAGGCCATCGATCGCGGCCTTGCGAGCCCCGGCGATCGCCGCAAATCCGCGGGCCGGCGCCTCCTCGACGCTCCCGACATGCCGGTTCCTGAACCGCGTGAGCTGAAGGAGGAGCTCGAGGCCCTGCGGGAACGCCGCGGATGATCGTGCTCGACACGACGGTGCTCGTCTATGCGAAAGGCGCCGAGCACCCGCTCCGCGAGCCCTGCCGCGAGCTGGTCGCGGCGATCGCCGACGAGCACATCGAGGCGACGACCACGGCCGAGGTGATCCAGGGATTTGTCCATGTTCGCGCACGCCGGCGCCAACGAAGCGACGCCGCCGCGCTGGGCCGCGACTATGCGGAGCTGCTCTCGCCGCTACTGACCATCACTCGCGACAACCTTCAGCGCGGTCTGACGCTGTTCGAAACGACGCCGCGACTTGGCGCCTTCGACGCCGTGCTCGCGGCAGCCGCCGCGAAGGCCGGCGCGACCGCCCTCGTCTCGGCGGACACGGCCTTCGCTGACTTGCTAGACATCTCGCACATCATTCCGGACGCGACCGGGATCGCCAGCGTGCTCGACAGATCCTGACGCGACTCGAACCGCACCGACTTGAACGGGTGGTAGCGGTGCTGAAGGTGACTCCGCTTTGATCACGCTGTCACTCGAACAGGACCGGTTGGCCCCATCCGCTGGCGCCGGCCGGCGGATTCAAGCCCAGGTGGGTCCACGCCAGCGGGGTCGCCACCCGGCCCCGCGGGGTGCGCGCGAGCATCCCGGCGCGGACCAGGAACGGCTCACATACCTCTTCCACGGTGGCAGCCTCCTCCCCGACCGCCACCGCCAGCGTCGACACCCCGACCGGGCCACCGCCGAAGCTGCGGGTCAGCGCCGACAGCACGGCGCGGTCTAGCCGGTCCAGACCCAGCTCGTCGACGTCGTAGACCTCCAACGCCAATTTCGCGATGTCACAGGTGATGATGCCGTCGGCGCGCACCTCGGCGTAGTCGCGCACCCGCCGAAGCAGCCGGTTGGCTATCCGTGGTGTGCCGCGGGACCGGCGGGCGATCTCCGCGCCGGCGTCGCCGCCCAACTCGATACCCAAAATCCCGGCCGAGCGGGCCAGCACCCGCTCCAGCTCGGCCGGCTCGTAGAAATCCATGTGCGCGGTGAAGCCGAACCGATCCCGCAGCGGGCCGGTCAACGCACCCGACCGGGTGGTAGCCCCGACCAGCGTGAACGGCGCCACTTCCAGCGGAATCGACGTCGCCCCAGGGCCTTTGCCGACGATCACGTCGACGCGGAAGTCCTCCATCGCCAGATAGAGCATTTCTTCGGCGGGCCGGGCGATGCGGTGGATCTCGTCGATGAACAACACATCGTGTTCGACGAGGTTGGACAGCATCGCGGCCAGATCGCCGGCCCGTTCCAGCGCGGGCCCCGACGTCACCCGCAGCGACGATCCCAGTTCCGCGGCGATGATCATCGCCAGCGAAGTCTTGCCCAGCCCGGGCGGTCCGGACAGCAGAATGTGATCCGGTGTGCCACCACGATTCTTGGCGCCCTCGATGACCAGCTGCAGCTGTTCACGCACCCGCGGCTGGCCGATGAATTCGCGGAGCGAGCGGGGTCGCAGGCCGGCGTCGACATCGCCCTCGCCGACGGTCAAGGCAGCTGAGACTTCGCGATCGGCGGGCTCGTCGTCGGCGGGGCTCATCAGCGCCACTCCTCGATCCCGGCTATGCCGGCATCGTCGTCGTCGGCGCGGGTCACTTCTTCCCCAACAGTGACAGCGCCGACCGCAGCGCGCTCGACGTGCCGGCCTCGCTCGTCGACGCCAGCACCTTGTCGGTGGCCTCCTCGGCCTGCTTGACCGCAAAGCCAAGCCCGACAAGCGCTTCGACCACCGGTGCACGTATGGCGTGGCCGTTGACCGCCGTCGGCGTGGCGCCCACCCTTCCGACCTTGTCGCGCAGTTCCAGCACCATCCGCTCGGCGCCGCGCTTGCCGATGCCCGGTACCCGCGTCAATGCCATGACATCGCCATCGCCCAGCGCCTGCCGCAACGCGTGCGCGTCGTGGACCGCCAGCGTGGCAAGCGCGATCTTCGGCCCGACCCCGGAAACGCCCAGCAACGTCGAGAACAGGTCGCGGGTCTCGCCGTCGGGGAAGCCGTACAACGTCATGGAATCCTCACGCACGATCATCGCGGTGATCAGCCGCGCCTCGGCGCCGCGGCGCAACGTCGCCAGCGTCGACGGCGTGGCCATCACCTTGTAGCCCACGCCGGCCGCCTCGATCACCGCGTGATCCAGCGCCACGTCGAGCACTTCACCGCGCACTGAGGAGATCATCTGCGCGCCTTGACTTTGGCCGCGAATCTCTTGCGCTGGTCGGCGGCTTGCGCTGCAGCGGCCGCCATCTGGGCGATCATCGGCGCGCGCCAGCAGTGACAGATCGCCAACGCCAACGCATCAGCGGCGTCTGCCGGTGTCGGCTTGGCCTGCAGGGCAAGGATTTTGGTGACCATCGCGGTGACCTGCGCCTTGCCGGCGCTGCCGTTGCCGGTGACTGCGGCTTTGACCTCACTCGGGGTGTGGAAGTGCACGCCGATGTCGCGCCTGGCGGCGGCCAGCGCAACCACTCCGCCGGCCTGCGCGGTGCCCATCACCGTCGACACGTTCTGCTGGGAGAACACCCGCTCGATCGCGATCACGTCCGGGTGGTGGGTGTCCAGCCAGTGCTCGACGGCATCGCTGATCGTCAGCAGCCGCTGGGGCAGCGGATCACCGGCCGGGGTGCGTACCACGTCGACGTCCAGCGCGATGACCCGGCGGCTACCTGCGCTCTCGACCACCGACAACCCGCAGCGGGTCAGGCCTGGGTCGACGCCCATCACACGCACTACGAGCTCCCTCGATGCCGAACGGTTGTTCGATACCTTACTGGCCGGCGCCGACATCGGCTGGTAGGACACGCGCCGGGTATCAGTGATCTCTAGACTTAGGGGGCGGGTCGGCTACGGGGATCAGCGGATCCGAGTTCAGGATTGCGTGAGCAGCGGCACCGAGATCTATCGGCCGCATTGGCGGACGCGGCTGAACTCGGCTCAGTTGCCCTTTGTGCAACACATCGACGGCCATCGCACGATTCGAGAGATTGCCGCAGCCGTGGCGCACAGTGGTCCTTCGCAGCGAGGTAGCCTGGCTGAAGTCGAGAAATTTGCCCGCATAGCTGTTTCAGGCACTATGGCGCCCAGACTTTCTTGCAATGGCCTTGGAGGAGAAGGACTCTTCACATTGAACCGTCGGACGGGCAATGCAAATGCACACCGCCGTCATGAAGTCGGTCTGGCTGCGGCTGCCGGTGCGTTTCTGGCTGCGGCGATGACCCCGCTGACCAGTGCGCCCGTCGCCAACGCCGGCCTCGTCCATCCGATCATCAGCACAGTTAGCGGCTCGGCCCTCGTCCATCCTGTTCCCGGCGCTGGCGGTATCGCCTTCAGCGCCGGTGCGAAAGGCGTGGCCAGCAACGTACTCACCCGCGGGGGCGGCAACGGCGGGTCTGGCGGTGCTGGAGGAGCTGGCGGTTCCGGTGGGGCTGGCGGCAACGGCGGGGCGGGTGGCGCTGGCGGCAGGGGCGGCAACGGCGGTACCGGCGGAGCTCCGGGCCTCGGCGGTCAGCCCGGCCAAGGCGGTGCCGGCGGCGCACCCGGATCTGGCGGACAACCCGGCCAGCCTGGCCAGCCTGGCCAGCCCGGCTAACAGTCAGGTCAACACCGAGTCACGCGCGGGCCTGCTGCCGCCGGGTCTGTTCAATCACTCTGCGAACGAGGCCTTTGGCGCAAGGGTCCGCAGTCATGTGCAGGCTCGTCATGCCATACCTAATAGCCCTCAGAAACAACCTGTCTCGGGTGGATTCGGCCTAATCAATTGGGGGTCTCGCCGGCGCTCCTAGGACACCTAAGTGATCGGTAGGTTGAGCGAAAACGATTCCGCCGCTGAGTGTTCGGCGACTCGGACGCACCGGCATCACCCCCCTTGACCCGGCCGCAGCGTTTTATCACCGTCGCCCGCACGCCTGTGATATAAACCAGTCGATCTTGTTACTACACAACGTCGGAACGGGAGCACATGGCACGGACCGACAGGACCGACTGGGATCTCACGAAGAGCGTCGGCGCCATGGCCACTATGGCTGCCGCTCAACGGGGGCTGGCCGCCAGCAGGCCTGATCCGCTGATCGACGACCCGTTCGCCGCCCCGCTGGTGCGTGCGGTCGGTGTGGACTTCTTCACCCGGCTGGTCGATGGACAGATACCGAATCTCGATTCGCAACGGATGTCCCAGCGAGTGGCAGTCCGAACCAGGTTCTACGATCAGTTCTTCCTCGACGCAACGGAAAAGGGTGTTCGCCAGGCGGTCATCTTGGCGGCCGGTCTCGATGCTCGGGCCTACCGCTTGCCGTGGCCGGCAGGCACGGTCGTCTACGAAGTGGATCTACCGCAGGTCATCGATTTCAAGACCTCGACGCTGAGGGATCTCGGCGCTGAGCCGACGGTCGAGCGGCGCGTCGTCGCTGTCGACTTGCGCGACGACTGGCCGGGGGCGCTCTGGGCGGCCGGATTCGACCCCGACGCTGCCGCGGCGTGGAGTGCCGAGGGCTTGATGATCTACCTGTCGGCCGACGCCCAGGATGCCCTGTTCGACCGCATCACCGCGTTCAGTGCCGCCGAAAGTTGTCTGGCCACCGAATTCCTACCCGACACAAGCGTTTTCGCCCACGGATACTGGCGAACATTTCACCAGCAGATGAGCCGGCTCGGGTTTGACGTCGATTTCGCTGAACTCGTCTCGCAGGGCGAACGCAGCCACATCATCGAGTACCTGACCGGCCGTGGCTGGCAGATTTCGCATCGCAGCGTAGGGCAGTTGCATGCGACCAACGGCTTCGACTATCCCGATGACCAGGTTGCCACCATCTTCGCCGACGTGACTTATCTGAACGGCTTGCTTACCCGGTGACGCCGTAGCAACGTCCGCGCGGCTCGATTTCGAACGAACCGCACTGCTACCGCGACGGTCAGAGCAGGCTGCCGAAGTCGGCCATTATGGCGGCGAGGTCGGGCCCGAGGGTAGCGCCGAAGTCGCTCGCGCCGAGACCGGAGAAACTGCCGAACTCGGTCGCAATGCTGCTCAGGTCGGCCGCAATGCTGGTCGGGAAGGCCGCTGAATCAGTGGCGCCGCTGCCGAGCACGCCGCTGACGACGAGGCTGTCGAGAAGTTCGGTGGGAGTCACCTCGACGGAGTGTGCGCCGCTGCTGTCGGCCCAGTCGAGATAGATCGGAATGAACTGAGCCGCATCACCACCGGCGCCACCGACGCCGTCGATGCTTACGCTGGTGTTGCCGTCGAGGGCGGAGCTGACGAGGCTGCCGAAGGCGGAGTCTGCACCGCTGGTGCTGCCGCCAGAAAGGCCGTCCAAGAAGGTGTCCAAGGCAGCGGTGTGGGCGGCGCCCAGATCGGCGGTGTTGACGTCGAGATTGACGGGCAAGATTTCGGCCCCGTTACCGCCATCACCACCGGGCCCGCCGATGCCGATTCCCGTGCCGGTCGCGACGCCGACGGATGAGCTGCCGCTGCTGCCAAGGATGCCGCTGAGGAAGCTGTCCAGGGATCCGGCGGAGGTGTCTGAGGTCGCACCGCTGGAATCGGCGGAGATGGTCGCGCCCGTACCGCTGGAATCGGTGAAGTCGACGTGGACGGGAAAGAATTGAGCCCCGTTGCCGCCGTCACCACCGGCTCCGCCGATGCCAATGCCCGTACCGGCAGTGTCGCCGCTGCCGATGCCGCCGGTGCCAATCCCGGTGCCGTTGCCGCCGACGCCGCCGTCACCGCCGCCGAAGAAGTCGTTCTCCCCCACCCCGCCGAAGGGGAGATTGACGGTGTTGTACGACGGGAAGAAGATGGTCTCACCCGCGCCCGGGGAGAAGGTGTCACCCGTCGCCGTGGTAGCCGAGGGGTCCGCCGAGAGACCCAGTGTGTTGTCCGCGGTGCCCGTTGCGCTTGTGGCTGCGGCGGTTTCGCCGGCGGTGGCGGCGCTGCTGCTGCCGGCGCCTATTCCCGTGCCAACGCCGCCGTCGCCGCCATTACCGCCGCCGAAGAAGTTGTTCTCGCCCACCCCGCCGAACGGAAAATTGATGGTGTTGAAAAGCGGGAAGACGATGGTGTCAGCTGACCCCGTCAAGACGGTGGCATCGGTGGGCAGCGACTCGGTCGGGATGCTCAATGCGCTGTCGGCGTTGCCCGCTGCGACTGCGGAATCCGACCAGGCCGTGCCGGATTGAGGAAACACAGAGCCGAAGAAGTCGTTCTCGCCACCGCCGAAGAAAGGAAGGTTGGTGACGTTGCCGGAGGAAAGGCCGGACAGGTAGACGAAGGTGTCGTTAGACCCGGGCAGGACGATGGTGTCGTTCAGGAACGGAACGGTGAATTGTTCCACCGGGGTGGTCAAGTCGGTCCACGTGCCCCCGCTCGCGGTCTCGGCCGCGCCGGCGCCTCCCGCGACGCCGGCCATGCCAGGGCCGAAAAAGTCGTTGAAACCGTCACCCCCGAAGGGCAAATTGATGACGTTGCCAGCGGGGAGGACGACGGTGTCATCGGCCCCCGGGAGCACGATCACCTGGTTCATAAACGGGTCCGCCGAGGTGGTCAGTGCGATGTCCCCGACGTACCTTGTTGGGACTCCGGTGGAAGTTAATCCGCTGCCGGGAAGCCAGGACAGCCCCACCCCTGCTATGCCGGCGACGATCGACGACGCGCACGCCACACACTTGCCGCTGACAGCCCCGGCTCCCGAGCGGCGGCCACGATGGCTGGTAGGCCCATTGTGATCGTCAGTCGTCACAGGTCTCCCCTTTGGTTCGAGATTTGGTTGAGAAGCCTTCGTCGGTAGCCGGCTCGGCGACGTACACGGGTAGGTGGGGCGAACCGCCTGTAAAGGCGGCCCGCCCCACCGTCACCGAGGGGTACAGCTGCGACCAATCTCTATCAGAAGAGACCGGCCAAATCGGACCAAATCGTGCTGAGGTCAGCCCCGAAGGTGCCGAGACCCGTGCCCGCTTCAGTACCGAGACCGGCGCCGTTGAAGCCCAGGTCGGTCAAGAAGTTGGCGAAGGGGTCACCGCCGAGGGTCAGGCCGCTCGTGCCCAAGTCACTCCCCGCACTGCCGAAGGGATCGCTTGAGCTCCCGAAGAGATTCTCCAGCGAGAAGCCTGAGCTTGAACCACTCAGGTCAGTTCCGAGGGTGCTCGGAACTGTCTCCGGGCCGGCGGCCGTGGCGCTGGAACCTGTCGTGTCGATCGGGCTGATCGCCTCGGCTCTGGTTTCGACAGGAGGAACTGTCGAAGCGTCAGACCCAGGCACGCCACACGGCACCATGAAGCCGGGATCGACGCAACTCAAGGCGTTACCGCTCAGCAGGTTCCATATCGGACCAGATCCGCCCTCGCCGCCCGCTGCGCCGGTGCCAACGGCCGTGCCGCTGGCGTCGCCGCCGGTGGCCGATCCGGCAGTGGCGATGGTTTCACCGGGAGCGCTGGCGTTACCGCCCACACCCTCGGCGCCTCCACCGGTGGCAGCGCCGCCAGTATCGGTGCTGGTGGTGGCGCCAACGCCACCACTTGTACCATCGCCGCCCGTGCCGGTGGAGGTTCCGCCGGCAGCCGAACCAGTGCTCGCAGCGCCGCCGTTGCCGCTGGCATCCGCGGTGTTGCCGCCGGTGCTCGAGGCACCACCTGTGCCCGTGCCGCCGCCGGCACTGCCAGCGTTAGCGGTGCCGCCGTTGGCGGTGCCGCTTGTCGCGGCGCCGCTGTTGCCGCTGGTGGCGCTTGTGCTCTGGCTAGCGGTGCCACCGGCGCCCCCGCCGGCGGGGCCGCTGGCGGCGGTGCCGCCGTCGTGGCTCGCGGCACCACCTGTACCGCTGCCTGCGTTGCCGCTGGTGGCAGTGCTTGTGAGGTCAGAGGTACCACCTGTGCCGCCGTTGGCGGTGGGGTCGGCGGTGTTCGTTCCGCCGCTACCGGCGCCACCTGCGCCGGTGCCGCCGGTGCCCGTGACGCCACCGCCGGTGCCCGTGACGCCGCCGCCGGTGCCCGTGACGCCGCCGCCGGTGTCGCCGCCGACGCCACCGCTAGTGCCTGTGGTGCCGCCGCCGGTGCCTGTGGTGCCGCCGCCGGTGCTCGTGGCGCCGCCGCCGGTGCTCGTGGCGCCGCCGCCGGTGCTCGTGTCGCCACCGCCGGTGCTGCCACCACCTGTGCTTCCGCCGCCGGTGCTGCCGCCGCCCGCTCCGCCGACAGCGCCGGCAGCGGGGGTGGCACCGGGAACAGTGTCCCCGGCTCCGCCTGTGCCGCCGCCACCGCCCGTGGAGCCGCCGCCGGTGCTGCCGCCGCCCGTGGAGCCACCGCCAGTGCCCGTGGAGCCACCGCCAGTGCCCGTGGAGCCACCGCCAGTGCCCGTGGAGCCACCGCCAGTGCCTGGGGTGCTGCCGCCGGTGCCGGTGACGCCGCCGCTGGTGTCTGTGGTGCCGCCGCCGGTGCCCGTGGTGCCGCCGCCGGTGCCCGTGGTGCCGCCGCCGGTGCCTGTGGTACCGCCGCCGGTGCCGGCACCGCCGTCACCGCTCGTGGTGATGCCATTGGTGCCTGTGGTACCGCCAGTGCCGCCGCCGGCGGTGGAGCTGGGATCGGAGGTGTTGCCGCCGTTAGCGCCGCCGGTACCGGCGCCGGCCGTGGCGGTGGTGTCGGCTGTGGCGCCGCCGCTGGTTGCGCCGCCGCCGGCGCCACCAGTGGTAGCCCCGCCGGTGACGGTGCTGCCTGTGCTACCGGTAGTGGCCGCGCCGGTGGTGCCGCCGGCGGACGTAGCGCCGCCGCCGGTGCCGCCGTTGGCGCTGCCCGCGCCGCCCGTGGAGGCGCCGGTGCTGTTGCCGGCCGAGTTCCCGGCGCCGCCGCCGGTGGCACCGCCGCTGGTGCCGCCGTTGGAGCTCGCGCCGCCGGTCCCGCCGGTGGCGCCGCCGCTGGTGCCACCGGTGGTGGTGCTGGTCGTGCCGCCCCCAGTGGCGCCGCCGCCGGTCGTGCCGTTGGCGCTGCCGCCGGTGGCGGCAGCGCTGGTGCTGTTGCCGTTGGAGCTGCCGCCGGCGGCCGACGCATTGCCGCCGGTAGCTGAAGCGTTACCCGCTCCGCCGTCGCCGCCGGCACCGCCACTGAGCAAGGTGTTCGTACCGGACCCACCGAAGGGGAAGTTGACGGTGTTGCCGGCGGGGAAGGTAATGGTGTTGCCGGCGGGGATGGTGATGCTGCCGCCGCCGGGCAGGGTGATGGTCTCATCGGCGTGAGCCGTTCCAATTCCAGTGAACAGACCGGCCAGGCCGATACCTGCGACCACCGAAGACGCGCAAATCACGCACTTGCTGGTCACAGCATCAGCTATCCATCGCTGACGGTTCGCAGGGGGTTTCTCGTTAGGCACTGCAGACTCCATTCTCTTGTTCAGCTTAAGGCCAACATTAGGGATTTATCAGGTACGTCTTAGCTTGTGTTCTCCTAACGCATGTTGTTATCCGATCGTTATGTTCTCGATACATGCGCGTTATGTAGAGAAGTACCGGATGCGTCAAAAACCGCCTTCACAATAGAAACCTGAGCCAAACCTTTAGTTAGCATTAGCAACTTCTCAGACGAAGTCGTCAATTATCGGGCACCGCAGACTCGCGCGCTCTGCTCGGCTGGTCCCTGCGCACTGGAGGGCTGGCCGTGGCGGCTGCGGCCGAACATCAGCCCCGGCCCGGCGGCTGGTGTTCGGGGCATAGCGCCTGACGGCGTAGCGATCAGCTACGGCCGCTGCCGCAGAGCCACGCAGAACCGGTCAAGGAATGCCGCACGGTCCGGCGCATGCAGACTTGGCTTCTCACAGCGTTTTTCGCCGCCAAGCTAACCCGGAATTAAAGATTGAGCGGCGACACATTAATCGACGGCGCCGTCCGATAGATGCAAAAACCACTTCTTGACTACGAAGCGGTGAGGAGCTATATCATCGGCCGATGCCTGCTTCATCTCCCACTGACCCCGCTGCCGAGAAGGGCCGCAGGGTGTCTCGCGCCACTACAAGCGAATACCCAAAGTCTCACAGAGCTTCCGATGAGCTCGACGCGACCGAGGCGCCCACGGAGTCCGCCGCTGAGGAGTTTCCCGACGAGGCGCCTCGCTCCACTCAACGGCGGCCGAGGCCAAGACCATCGAAAATGAAGCCGTCGAGGTCCGCGCCTGAGTGGAAGTCACGCTGGCCCACCTACGCGGCCCTGGCGCTTGCCCTGATCGCCGTGGTGATTGCCATCGTGGCGTTGTTCCGTCCGTTCGACTCTGGCTCTTCGTACAACTCTCAACAAACCGCCGCGGCGAAAGCAGGCGTCTGCTCCGGATTTGCCGTGGTGCGTCAAGCGGTGGTCATCAACACCCACCTGTCTAACCCACGCCCGGACGAACCCAGTGGCACGCTCGCGGTGGCAGCCAACGCTCGCCTGGCACTCCTGGGAGGCGGTGCGTACTTGCAAAACCGCCTGACCGCAGCACCTGCGGCTCCAGCCGATTTGACGAAAACCGTCAGATATATGGCCGACACAATCGAACAGCTCGGCATCAACTATCTCGCAGGTGCGCCCAACGAGGTTCAGGATCCATTGCGCAGCAACCTCGACCAGCAGATCAAAGCAGTAGCTCAGCTGTGCGCATGACCGGTTCGCCACCGGGTGCGGCCCGCCGAGGAAACGGTGACCACCCGAGTCGCTAGCGCGGCCCACGAATCCGAGGTCGGTACAAAGTTTTCCGGCGCCGGCCGCGGTGAAATGTCCACCAAGGACATCGGGCGGTTATTGCTGAGCTGCGCCGACCGGCCGGGCCTGGTGGCCGCGGTAAGCACATTTCTGGCTTCCGCGGGCGCGAACATCATCTCGCTGGACCAGCACTCGACCGAGCGGACCGACGGAATCTTCATGCAACGCACGGTCTTTCACCTCTCCGGCTTGTTGGCCGCGCGCGACGCACTGGCCCACGACTTCGCCGAGCAAGTGGCTCAAAAGTTTGATATGGACTTCCGCCTGACGGAAGCCGCCAAGCCCAAACGGGTCGCCATCATGGCATCGAAAGAAGACCATTGCCTGCTGGATCTACTGTGGCGCAACCGCCGCGGCGACCTCGATATGTCGGTAGTCATGGTGCTGTCCAATCATCCCGACCTGGCCGAGCAGGTCCGCCCGTTCGGTACGCCGTTCATCCATATTCCGGCCCACCAAGATATCCGCGGCGAGGCCGAACGACGCCAGCTTGACTTGTTGCGCGGCAACGTCGATCTGGTGGTGTTGGCACGCTACATGCAGATCCTCAGCCCGGACTTCCTCAACGAAGTCGAGTGCCCGGTGATCAACATCCACCACTCCTTTCTTCCGGCCTTCATCGGCGCATCCCCCTACCGGCGGGCCAAGGAGCGCGGGGTCAAACTCATTGGCGCCACCGCGCACTACGTGACCGAGGACCTCGATGAGGGACCGATTATCGAGCAGGATGTCGTGCGGGTGGATCACCGCCACAGCGTGGAGGATCTGGTACGCCTGGGTGCCGACGTCGAGCGCCTCACGTTGTCCCACGCTGTGCGGTGGCACTGCGAGGACCGCGTCATTCGTCACGGCAATCAGACCGTCGTCTTGTAAGGCGTTCGATACCCGCGGTCCTCTTCTGCTCCCGGACCCGGCGAAGGCTGTTAGCTTATGACGCAGAGCAGGCTGGATTAGCGCCGCAGCAAAGAGGAGCGCCAGTTGGTTCGTCGGGTGGATCGCCTGCGCGCGGGTGGCTGCCGCGCGGGATCAGCTTCGCAAGACTGTCAGATTGCGCATCGCGGCGCCCTGTGCGAGCCGCTCGTCGAAGGACGCGATGCTCGCGCCGGCATCCTCAGCGGCCAGAACCACGCAGCAGTCCGGAAGCTTCAGGCCCGTGGTCATGCGCAGCTGGGCGAGCCTAACCGCTGTGTCGATAGGAAAGGCCAATTCTGCGACCTCGAGGGCGCCAACCGCCGCCAGGGCCTGGTCCAGATGGCCCGAACGGGTCGGCGCGACAAGGACTTCGGCCAGTGTGAGCGAGTTGACCGCGAGGTCGTCGTCGATCGCGTCGGCGAGTAATTGTTGTGCGGTCACGTGCTGGTTGTCTTGACTGTCGAGAAACGCGATGAGGACGCTCGCGTCGAGCACGATCACGCCGGCCAGTCCTCGCGCAGGTGCGCTAAGTAGTCGGGTCCGTACACCCCTTGCAGGCATCCGCTATGGGAGCGAATGGCCTCTAGTCTGCGCCGTCGCCTTTCGCCACGCGTCTGCTGGGCAGCGCGGTGACCTTCTAAAGCCAGATGCACGAGCAGCTGCGCGCGGCTCAAGTTAGGCCAGCAACGGGTTCGTGTTACCCGCCGCGGTGAAGGCCCTAAACCCGCCGTGCCGCCCAGTGCGCCGCCGCTGCGCTTCCTCGACCAGCGGGTGCTCGACACCGCCACCGTGTTCGCCGACGACGTATGGGTCCGCAGGCTTGAGCCCTCGACGCTGGAACATCCCCGCATCGTCCGACGACATGCGACACGGTTGACGCTGACGGCGACCGCCTCATAGAGGAGCGCTTTGCAGTACATGCGGATGTCATGCGCATGTAGCCTTGAATGTATGGCCGTTGCGATTCAGATAAAGGACGTTCCCGAAGAAGTCCGCGATACTATTGCCGCACGCGCCGCGGCCCGAGGCCAGACCACGCAGGTCTATTTGCGCGCACTGCTAGAGCGAGAGTTCCGCGCCGAAGGCAATAAACAGCTGCTTGAGAGGCTGGCGGGGCACCGCAGTCTCGACTTCAGTGCCGAGGAGGTGGTTCGGGAGATTCGGCGCGGGCGTGAGGACGACGATTGATCGTGATCGACGCGAACGTCACGGTCATGGCGTTGGCCAGCCCGGCAGTACAGGGTGATTCCGCACGCGCCGCGATGTTCGCCGACGACAACTGGATCGCTCCCGCGCACATGCCGCTGGAGGTATTGCGCACCTTCCGCAAAGCTGTTGTGGGTGATCGCCTGACCGCTGACGACGCTGACGCCGCATTCCAGGCGCTCATCGCGATGCAGATCGAATACGTGGGAACAGATGTTGTTCTGCTGCAGACTGTTTGGGCGATGCGCCACAACATCTCTGTTTATGATGCCGCCTATCTTGCCGTGGCGGCTATGCACGACGTCGCGCTCGTTACATTCGACGCCCGACTCGCCCAAGCGGCCGAACGGACCAAGCCCGATATCCACGTAAACCTGCTTAGCTAATTGGGGCTCCAGCCCGAAGGCTTGACTCCCTCGGCGTCGATCACGAGCGTTACTCCTCCTCGATGGCGGCAAGCACCTCGTCGGAGACGTCAACGTTGGTGTAGACGTTCTGCACGTCGTCGCTGTCCTCAAGGGCATCGACGAGCTTGAAAACCTTGCGGGCGCCGTCGGCGTCAACCGGGACGCTCACTGACGGCTGAAATCCGGCCTCGGCCGAGTCGTAGTCGATGCCGGCGTCCAGCAACGCAGACCGCACTGCCACCAAGTCGCCCGGCTCGGCGATCACCTCGAAGCTGTCACCGAGGTCGGTGACGTCCTCAGCGCCCGCCTCCAGCACGGCCGTCAGCACGTCGTCCTCGGTCAGCCCGTTCTTCTCCAGCGTCACCACACCCTTGCGGGAGAACAGGTAGGCCACCGAGCCCGGGTCGGCCATGTTACCGCCGTTACGGGTCATCGCGACGCGGACCTCGCTGGCCGCGCGGTTACGGTTGTCCGTGAGGCATTCGACCAGCACCGCCACCCCGTTGGGCCCGTAGCCCTCGTAGGTGATGTTCTGCCAGTCGGCGCCGCCGGCTTCCTCGCCCCCGCCGCGTTTGCGGGCCCGTTCGATGTTCTCGTTGGGCACCGAACTCTTCTTCGCCTTCTGGATGGCGTCATACAGCGTCGGGTTGCCCGCCGGATCTCCCCCACCGACCCGGGCCGCGACCTCGATGTTCTTGATCAGCCGAGCGAACATCTTGCCGCGCCGCGCGTCGACGACGGCCTTCTTGTGCTTGGTGGTGGCCCACTTGGAATGGCCGCTCATCGCCGTACTACCTCTTCTGTTGCTCGGAGAATCCGTTTGACGAGTCTACGTGGGCTATTCACGCGCCCTGCCTGCGCCAACTTCGTACGGGCTGATCGTTTAGCTTCGCATCCCCAGCACTTCTATCCGACATGTCGGCCCGTGCGCACGAGCCAGGCGCTCGTCGAGGGTGAGAAGGGTCGCGTCGCAAGCCTTTGCCAGCGCAACCTAGAATGCATCCCAGCCGACATCGATCTCACCTGCGGCGCCGCCTGGTCCGGATCGGCGGTCAGCCGGGCGGCGATCGCAGCTGATCGGGGCGTGGCCGCGACCACCTCGAACAGGCACGAGGCGTCATCGACCAGCATGTCGAATCGACGGCCGTGCCGCCAGTAGGGGTGCGTGTTTTACCCAGACGGCCAGCCTTCACATTGCGAGCTGTCCCGGGAACGGTTTGACCCACCGCCACTGCGTCGACCACCACCGGCGCGCATCCGGCAAGAGGTCGGTGACGGCGTCAACCACCCCGGGCCACCAGTCGGACTGGTAGTCGTCACCGGACAGCCAGCCTCCCGGCTGGACCTTCGGCGCCCACGCGCTGATGTCGGCGCGGACGCTGGCATAGTCGTGGCGCGCATCGATGTGCACCCAGGCCAACGACGAGTCGGTGAATACCTCGGCGGCTGTCACAGAGTCGCTGATCAACAACTGAACGGTGCCGGCCAGACCGCAGTCGACGATGTTGCGGTGCAACAGCCCGGCGAACGTTCCGCCGCCGTGGGCGACCGCAGGCCCGTGCGCGTCGATGTCCGCGCGGCCCTCCGGTCCGCTGCCGAGGCCAGTGTCGACGCCGATGATGCGGGTTGCCCGGTGCGATGAACGCACCACCTCGCCCAGAGAACAGATGCTGCGCCCCAGGTAGCAGCCCACCTCGACGAACCAACTGCCGTCCGGAAAGTGCGCCACCGCTTCTTCCTGGTGACGGCGCCACTGAAACCAGCCCGGAATGTCGCGCCAGGTGTCGACCGGTTTGTCGAACTTGCTGATCGGCATCAAATCGGACGGTGAATTCCCGGTCAGCCGTGCGGCGCCTCGGAGATCTTGCTCTCCGGTTTGCCGATCGTCTGGCAGTACGCCGACGCCGACGCGCGCGTCGCCGTGATCTCCAAGTTGGTGGGTTCAGCACCGCTCTTGTCTTTGAGCATCTTGCTGACCTCGTCGTTCTGCTTCTTCTCGTCTTGAGTGGTGAAGTCCTTACACTTCGTGTCGCCACCGGTGTTGACGATCTGGGAGGCAGAGCAACCGCTGAGCAGCAGCGCCGCGGTCGCGATCGTGGCGGCTACGGTTCGCTTCATCGTTGACCTTTCTGAGCCGGAAAGCTGGATTCTTTCTTACACCGCAATCTCTCACAACCACGATTGCGCTGTGGGCCGGATGGCCAGTGAACTGCTTGTTCAGAAGTGGGCAGATAGTTGCGTTACCGTGGGAGTGGTGACGGCGCAAAGCCCGCTGCACGCGGTTCGGGACGCGTTAAGCAGCAGTCTGTTCGAGATGATCGCCGGCCCTGACGGGCCGGCCGAACGGGTGCGCATCCACGGCAGTCCCGGCCCGCGTTGGTTTTCCGAGAACAGTCCGATCCGCCGGGTGCACGGCGACGCTTCGATGTTCGTGGGCGGGTTGCGGGCGTTGCTGCTGCAGTCGCTGCATCCGCTGGCGATGGCCGGGGTGGCTCAGCACTCCAATTACCGAGGCGACCCCTGGGGCCGTTTGCAACGGACCAGCACCTTCCTGGCTGTGACAACATTCGGCGCGGCCGACGACGCCCAGCGCGCCGTCGACAAAGTGCGCGGAATTCACCGGCGAGTCCACGGCGTCTCCTCGGATGGCCGGCCATATCACGCTACTGATCCGCATCTGCTGGAATGGGTGCACATCGCCGAAGCCGACAGCTTCCTACGCGCCCACCAGCTCTACGGCGCAACCCCCCTGGACCAGGAGGGCCGCGACGCCTATGTCGCGGACATGGCGGTGATCGCCAGCAAGCTCGGCGTGGTCGACGCGCCCCGCACCGAGCGGGAGTTGGCGCAACGCCTGAGCGATTTCCGGCCGGAGCTGAGCGGTACGCCGGAGGCGCGCGATGCCGCCCGGTTCCTGCTGCTGACGCCACCGCTGCCGTTGGCGGCCCGGGCGCCCTACGGCGTGCTGGCCGCGACCGCGGTGGCGATGTTGCCGCTGTGGGCGCGCATGCCGCTGCTGCTGCCGTATTTTCCGCCGGTCGAGCTCACGGTCGTGCGCACAGTCGGGCGAGCGTTGGTCGGCGGCATCCGGTGGGTGCTGCCCGCCGCCGGCTGAAGCGGGCGTCTACGCGGCGGCTTCGCGGCCGGCAACGATGTTGACGAACAACCGGTGGATACGCCGATCGCCAGTCATCTCCGGGTGAAACGCCGTCGCGAGCACCGATCCTTGCCGCACCGCCACGGCGTGGCCCGCGGCGCGGGCCAGCACCTGCACGCCCGAGCCGGTGCGCTCCACCCACGGCGCCCGGATGAACACCGCGTGCACCGGTTCGTCCAGACCCGCGAACGTCAGATCGCCTTCAAACGAATCGACCTGACGTCCAAAAGCGTTGCGCCGCACGGTGATATCAAGCGCTTTCAACGGTACCGCGGCGCGGCCGTTCGCTCCAGCGTCCAGTATCTCGCTGGCCAGCATGATCATTCCCGCACAGGCCCCGTACGCCGGAAACCCTTCGGCCAGCCGCGCTCGCAGCGGCTCGAGCAGGTCGAGCTCGCGCAGCAGATGACTCATCGTGGTGGATTCACCACCCGGAATCACCAAGCCGTCCACCGATTCCAGTTCCTTGCGACGGCGCACCGGTACCGGGTCGGCGCCCACCTCGCCGAGCGCGGCGAGGTGTTCCCGAATGTCGCCCTGCAACGCCAAGACGCCGACGCGCGGAGCACTCATCAGGCGCCGCTCGGGTGCGGGTCGCGCTTGTGCCGGGTCAAACCCTCCTGCACCACCATGGCGACCATGTCACCGCTCTGGGCGAAGATCTTGCCCTGCGTCAACGCCCGCCCGTCGCACGCCGACGGCGACGACTGGTCATACAGCAACCACTCGTCGGCCCGAAAGGTGCGCATGAACCACATAGCGTGATCCAGTGACGCGATCTGCAGGTGCTCGCGCTCCGCCATGTGTGTGACCTGTGCCGACCCCAGCAGAGTCAGGTCGCTCATGTAGGCCAGCGCGCAGATGTGCAGCACCGGGTCGTCAGGTAGCGGATCGTGATGGCGGAACCACACCTGCTGCTGAGAGGCCTTGCCCGGCAGACGTTCCAGCTTCTCCTGCGGCACGATCCGGATGTCCCACTCTTCGAACTGACGGAATCCGGCGTCGTCGAAAACCTTCACTGACTTAAGTCCCGGCAGGTCGTCCGGCGGCGGCGCCGACGGCATCAGATCCTGGTGCTCGATGCCGGTTTGGGCGGTCTGAAACGACGCCGACATCGAAAAGATCGTCTCACCGTGCTGGACGGCGTTGACCCGCCTGGTGCAGAACGAGCCGCCGTCGCGGAGGCGTTCGACGATGAAGACCGTCGGCGCCTTCGCGTCCCCGGGCCGCAGAAAATACCCGTGCAACGAATGCACCCGGAAGCCCGAATCGACCGTGCGAACCGCCGACACCAGTGATTGGCCGGCTACGTGACCGCCGAAAGTTCGCTGGAAATAGCCAGATTCGGGGCTAAAGACGTTGCCGCGATAGATGTTGACCTCGAGCTGCTCGAGATCGAGGATCTTTTCGATCGCCACGCTACTGTCTGCTCTTCGCGCAAGCGCTCATCGACGATTACCAGCCGCGTTCGGCCAGGCGATGCGGCTGTGCGATCTGCTCGACGTTGATGCCCACCATCGGCTCTCCCAGCCCTCGCGAGACCCGCGCGAGTACATCGGGATCGTCATAGAAGGTGGTGGCCTTGACGATGGCGGCGGCGCGCTGCGCAGGATCGCCCGACTTGAAAATGCCCGACCCGACGAAGACGCCCTCGGCGCCCAGTTGCATCATCATCGCCGCGTCAGCGGGTGTTGCGATGCCGCCGGCGGTGAACAGCACGACCGGCAGCTTGCCCGCGCCGGCCACCTCGACCACCAGGTCGTGCGGGGCCTGCAGTTCTTTCGCCGCCACGTACAACTCGTCCTCGGACAGCGACGTCAGCCGGCGGATCTCGCCGCCGATGGCGCGCATGTGGGTGGTGGCGTTGGAGACGTCGCCGGTGCCGGCTTCACCTTTGGACCGGATCATCGCCGCGCCCTCGCTGATCCGCCGCAGCGCCTCCCCGAGATTGGTCGCCCCGCACACGAACGGCACGGTGAAGTTCCACTTGTCGATGTGGTGGGTGTAATCGGCGGGGGTCAGCACCTCCGACTCGTCGACGTAGTCCACGCCGAGGCTCTGCAGGATCTGCGCCTCGACGAAATGGCCGATGCGCGCTTTGGCCATCACCGGGATAGTGACCGCCGAGATGATGCCTTCGATCATGTCGGGATCGCTCATCCGCGACACCCCGCCTTGGGCGCGGATGTCGGCGGGAACGCGCTCCAACGCCATCACCGCCACGGCCCCGGCGCCCTCGGCGATGCGGGCCTGCTCGGGGGTGACGACGTCCATGATGACGCCGCCCTTGAGCATTTCGGCCATGCCGCGTTTTACGCGCGCCGTCCCGGTTCGTCCGCTGCCGTTCTGCGACCCGTTACTCACCGCTACCTCTGATTCGATTTCTCATTGCCCGTCCAGTGTAGTGACCGACGACCAGCCGTTAACCGGCTCAATGCTCAGCGAGTGCGGCGTCGAGCAGTACCTTTAGCGCGGCCGGGTCGGAGGCGCCGGCCGCACTGGCAGTTCGCTTGCACCAACTTCTTCACGACGGAGCCTCGCCAGAGCTGCTCGTGAACCAGTGCGACAGAGCGGCGTCAAGCGTGCCGCCCTGTTGGGCATCGGTGATGCTGATCGCCACTTCGCGCAATTTGACGTTGTGGTTTTGCGAAACGCGGCGCAGAAGATCAAAAGCGGTATCAGCGTCGCACGACAGACGCCGCATAAGTATGCCCTTCGCCTGGCCTATGACGTCTCGGGTCACGAGAGCCTCATGCAGGTGATCGACCAGTTGGCGGGCGTCGTTGTACAACGACACATTGTCGATCGTGGTGCCCGCTTGCAGCGCGAAAAGCAGCACTAAGTCCAGGGCGAGGTCGCTGAATCGGTGTGGTTGCGTTGAAAATAATGTGAACCCGACCTGGGGATGGCGTTGCGTTGGCATCGGCAGCGCCAGACAGCTGCGGAAACCGGCCTCGTGCATCCGCTGCTGAAAACCTTCCCAGCGCTGGTCGGTGTTCGCGTCGTCGACCCGTCGCGGCTCACGGTAGAGCACGGCGTCAAGAATGGGCCCGGGCCACGGTTCTTTCTCTGCGGGCGTGTGGGTCAAGGACGCGACGTCACCCCCAGCTACCGTTTCCAGCCTGTCTGGGGCGACGCGCACCGTGACCGTTACATGATCACAACCCGGAATGGTGAGCGCCGCTCGGCCCACTAACCGCTCCAACACCATGGTCACGTCATCGTTTTCGCGTAGTCTGCCGACTTCGGCCAGCTCCTGAGCCAGCGAATGCACTTGCTCGTCCATAGTCGAGGCTCCCCTACTAGGCCGATTGATTTCGGTTTCGGCGCTGAGATTGAGCACGTGCTCTCGGCTTTGGCGACCTCACATCGGTGTCCATACAGCAGTGCTCGACAGCCCGCGGCAGCGCTCATCCTTGAACGCGATTAGAACCGCAAGAACTGGGTAACTTACCGCTGTCACGGTAGTGGAAAAGTTTGGCTACCAGTCCCCCCTCAAGCACTTGCAAGGGAGTTCTGGCATGTCACGTTCTGCATTCTCGATCAAGGCCGCGGCGGCAGCCCCAGGCATCGCGGCAACTCAAGTCAACAACGGTTCGGCGCCGAGCACTGTTGTGTACTACATCGCCGCAGAAGCGCATCGGGCAGCCGCCCGCAACGATCGCGCAGAAGCCCTTCAGTTAGCCAATCCGGTGGCCCGCACTGAATTGGCGCCGCCGCGAACGCTTCCGCAGCTTCTTCGGACCTTGGGCGTCAACGACGAGCCAGTAACCACACAATGGCGTGCGATCATGGCGTGGCTTGCCGACAACCAGCTCACCCCCCGGCTATGGATGAGCATGCTGGCCAACGGCTACGGCGTAATCATTGAGCGGACGACTCCCGGGTTTCACCGTCCCATCCCATATCGGCGCATCATCACCGCCTCCGGTACGAAAGCTCAGATGCTGATCTGAATCAGTCGGCACATCACCATCGAGCAAGTGGGGGTGGACCCGGTAGCTGCCGCCGGTGCGGGCCCGGCGCGCGGGCTTGGTGGGTACGAGGTTCACGCTTACCCGTCTGCCCCGCAACGTGCTCGCCTGGGCCACCTCGAACCAGTGTCCCAAAGCTGTTCGGTGAGGTCCTGAAACATCGCCAGCGCGATCGGATCGTCACCACGTAGTAGCGCTGATTTGCTCATGGTCGCTCGCACGATCGAGCCATCTCGATGCAGTAGTTCGACGATGCGGCTCGCGTGCGCGCGCATGACGGTGATGGCGGATTCGTCGGCCGGCAGGATGTGGAATATCTGAGGGAAGGTCAGCGCCAGGACAGCGTCCCGGGTCCGGCCGAGCATGTCGGCGAACGCTTCATTGGTGAACAAGGCGCAATTGTCGTGTGCGACGGCAAGAACAGGAACCGGGATTCGCTCGAGGACGACCAGCGCAGGCAGTGCCTCCAGAATAGCCATTGGTGACTGGTTGACGTGCCGATTGTGCCTGCGTTCGCAAATAGGGGGGCGTGAAATGGATTCCGCCACAGAAGCGCTCCTCCTCGGTGCCGATCCAATCGGTCGACGCTATTCGGAGCCGAACAAGACATGGATCGGGTCGTCACGACGGCTCTCAGCAACGAGTGGTCGATGCCTGATCCAGCGACGTCGCCCAGGCTTGCGCCCGCCGGGCCTGGATTCACAGTGCTGCAACCACGCTGATCACCGCCATGGCGGCCAGCACCAGAAGATCACCACCGGCCCGGTCGGCCCGGTTATTCGGCTTCGCTGAGGATGCTGTAGATCTTGCGGCGCGCCTGGTTGACGATGTCGACGACGCGCTGTTGCTGCTTCGCATTGGCCACGTGCGCAGCCTGGGCGACCGCGCCGAACAGCTGGCTCAGCGCCGCACGCAAGTCGATCTGGCCAGCGTCGGTGCCCTTGCTGACCTGTTCCCAGGGTGGGGTCTTGATCTTCTCAGCCGCGGTCCGCCCTTCGTCGGTCAACTCGAAAAGTTTTCTGCTGCCCTCTTTTTCAGAGCCGACGATCAGCCCCTCGTCGTCCAATAGCTGCAGTGTCGGGTATACCGAGCCCGGGCTGGGCCGCCACAAGTCCTGGCTTCGTTCCGCGATCTCCTGCATCATCTCGTAGCCGTGCATCGCCCGCTCGACGAGCAGGGTCAGGATGGCCGCGCGAACGTCACCAGGGCGACCGCGGCGGCTGGGGCCGGCCCCACGGCGGCGTCCCCGGGCGCTACCTGGGCCGAAGCCGAAGCCGAAACCAAAACCTGGGCCGGGCCCGTAACCGGTGCCGGGCCCGAACTTAAAATCCGGTTCGGCTCCGAGTCCGCCGGGGCCGTGCTCGTGGGGCGCTGGCGGTGGGTGGCCAGGGCCGTGCCCGTGCGGCGGCCCTGGATGGTGACCGGGATGCTTCTTCGGTCCGGGGGCCTTTTTCCCCGGGGCTTTCTTCCCGGGGGCTTTTTTCCCCGGGGCTTTCTTCGCCGGGGCCTTGTGTGGGCCGGGGCCGTGCTCGTGGGGCGGTGGCGGATGGTGGCCGGGGCCATATTTGGGGCCGGGAGCAAGCTTGGGGCCGTGGCCGGGACCTTCACCGGGGCCGAAGTCTGGGCCGAAATCAGACTCCTCGTCGTCGGGTTCCCACCCGACCGGACGATCGTCCTCGGCGAGGTCTAGGTCTGCACGGAGTTCCCCGCGGTCTTCCGGGATTAGTTCTTGGTGTGCAAGCCCGTGCGCGGAAACGGCGTCTAGCTCGACCGGAACGTCGCCATCGGCGCCGGCCGGCTCGTCGCGGGTAAGAGGATCGGTGACTTCTGTTCCCTGGTCTTTAACGCCGGCCGGTCGTGATGCGCGGCCCACGTCAGATGGGCCGCGCGTGGTGAGCCGGTCAGCGGATGCTCTGCAGTGCGGGCGGCCGACTTGAGGCCCGGTGGTCGGCCAGCGCATTCGCCTCGGTGAGAAGTTCCGACAGCTGAAGCGGGTACACCGTCTCGCCGCCGGCCACCAGCTCAGCTATATCCGCCGCGTAACACCACCGAAAGCAGTGGATGTAGCGGCGCTCCAGCTCAGTGCGGCCCGAGACGGACGGCTCGAACCGCCGGGTGCGGTGGACGAAGAAGAACTCCTGGCTGTCGACCACCGAGCCGTTGAACTCGAACACCGCGTCCCGGCGCCAGATCGGCCCGGTGATCGCCGTCGAGGGAACCTGCAGCCCGGTTTCCTCGGCAAGTTCCCGCGCGGCGGCTTCCGCCAGCCGCTCGCCTGGCCGCACTTCGCCGCCGACGCTGAACCACCACTTGGGGCCGGCGCCGTCCGGATGCGCCGGGTCAGACCCGCACAGCAGCAGCACCGCCCCGTCGTCGTCCAGCAGCACCACCCGCGCCGATACCCGTTTGCCCACCGCGCCGAAACCACTGCCTGCCGCCGGATGCGAGCGCTCGACGATCTCGAAGTACTCCGGTAGCGGTGCGGTGCCGCCAAGCCGCAGCAGGCGCACCAGCGGCCGCTCCCTCAAGGCGAGAGTGTCGCGGACCGCGTCGTTGTGGAACCGGCGGGCCAACAGCACCCGCGCTTCGGCATCGGCCAACTCAGCGACCAGCGCAGACGGCAATGCCGCCGGGTCGACGGTTGTCAGTGCGGCGGATAGCTGGTTTTCACAGGCTTCGCGTTCCTGTCGCGGCGCCCGTTCGGCGGCAACGGCCAGGGCCGCCAACCGTTCACCCTCCGCACGGCCGTAGATGGCGACGACTGAGCTTTTCACGGCCCGCGCCACCACCGCGCGCCGCGCCAGCGCCGCGTCAAGCGCCTGCCAGGACAAGTCGTAGCGCACGTGTAACCGGTCGAGCCGATGAGCGGTGTAGTAGATGGAGTTGGCGAATAACAGGACCGCCGCGATCACCACCCCGATCGTGATCGCCAGCCACGTCATCAGCTCGCCACCTGAACCTTGGCGCCCGCCCCGGCCACCGTCTCGTACACCCGCATGATCTGGTCGGCCACCACCGACCAGTTGTAGCGGCCCACGGCCTTGCGACCCTCGTCGCTGTAGCGTTGCCGCGCCGCGTCATCACTGAGCAGATCAATCAGCCCGTCGGCCAACGCCGCGCCGTCGCCGACCGGCACCAGGCGTCCGACGGCGCCGTCGCGCAGCACCCGCCGGAAGGCGTGCAGGTCGCCGGCCACCACCGCGGTGCCGGCGGCCATCGCCTCGACGAGCACGATGCCGAAACTCTCGCCGCCGGTATTAGGCGCGCAGTAGACGTCGGCGCTGCGCAGCGCCGACGCCTTGCCTGCGTCGTCGACCTGACCCAGGAAACGCAGATATCTCGCCAAATCGCCTGCGGCGTGCCGCAATTCGTCCTCGTCACCGCGTCCCACGACCAATACCTCGACATCGGGATAGTGCTGCACCAGCTTCGGCAGCGCGTCGAGCAGGACCGTCATGCCTTTGCGGGGCTCGCCGTAGCGGCCCAGGAACAGCACCGTCTTGCCCGGCCGCGGATATCCGGCCAGCGGCGGCGCGTCGGTGAACGCTGCCACGTCGACACCGTTGGGAATCTCCACCGCGTCGGAACCCAGGGCCTCCATCTGCCAGCGCCGGGCCAGGTCGGACACGGCGATCCGCCCGACGATCTTCTCGTTCAGCGGCCGCAGCAGAGGCTGGACCACCTTCAAGCTCAGCGATTTCGTGGTCGAGGTGTGAAAGGTCGCGATAATCGGGCCCTCGGCCGCCCGCAAAGCCCACAAAGACACGCTGGGCGCGTTCGGCTCGTGCAGGTGCAGCACGTCGAAGTCGCCCTCGGTCAGCCAGCGTCTGACCTTGCCGTGCACCATCGGGCTGAACTGCAGCCGCGCGATCGACCCGTTGTAGGGGATCGGGACGGCCTTGCCGGCCGAGACAACGTAGTCCGGCAGCTTGACGTGCGGCGAGGACGGCGCGAGAACGCTGACCGTGTGTCCTCGGGTGCGCATCACCTCGGCCAGTTGCAGCACATGCGATTGCACCCCGCCCGGCACGTCGAACGAGTACGGACACACCATGCCGATGCGCATCAGGACTCCTCCAACCGGGCCCGTCGCGCGTCGGACAGGTCGGCCAGCCACTGGGGTTGCATCATGTGCCAGTCGGCGGGATGCGCGGCGATGTTGCGGGCGAATACCTCAGCCAGCGCCTGCGTGATGGCGCCGACGTCGCCGCTGCTGCAGTCCAGCTCCGGATCGAACCGGACAACTGATTCGCCGTTCTCGTACCACGAGTAAGCCGGGATGAGCGCCGCCCCGGTGGCCACCGCCAGCTTCGCTGGTCCGGCCGGCATCCGGGAGGGCTCACCGAAGAAGTCGACCGGCACCCCGGTGCGGGTGAGATCGCGGTCGGCCATCAGGCACACCACGCCATTGGCCCGCAGCCGTTCGCAGAGCAGCTCGAACGGCGGCCGCTGACCGCCGGACAGCGGAATCACCTCGAAGCCGAGGCGTTCGCGGTAGGCGATGAACCGGCGGTACAACGACTCCGGTTTGAGCCGCTCAGCCACAGTGGTGAAGGTGCCGTGGGTTTGCACCAGCCACACCCCGGCCATATCCCAGTTACCGCTGTGCGGCAGCGGCAGCACGGCGCCGCGACCCGCCGCCAGCGCCGCCGCCACGTCCTCTTTGCCCTCGGCGGTGCCATCGAGCCGTCGGGCAACCGCGCCGTGATCCATCGTCGGCAACCGGAAAGCTTCGCGCCAGTAGCGGGCGTAGGAGGCCAGTGCGTCGCGCATCAGGGTGTCGGGCACTTCCGCCGGCGCCACCCCGAGAACCCGGGCCAGATTCTTCCGCAGCTGCTCAGGCCCGCCGTTGCGGGCCGCGAAGCGCGCCCCGGCGTCGAATGCGTTGCGCGCGGCGGATTCCGGCATCGCCCGCACCACCCGCCAGCCCGCCGCGAATCCCCAGCCGGTGACGGTGTCACGCAGCGAGCTGCTGCGGATCGCGGGTAGCCGCAGACCCGGCGGAGTCGAGATCACAGCTCGCGTCTTTTCAGTTCGGGTTCGTGATCTGGTGAGCTGTGTTGCCGAATCAGCGGTTCGGCCGCTCCCGGCGAGATGCGCACCGTGTGCAACCGCTGGACGCAGGTGATCACGCTGGCCAATGCCAACGTCCACAGCGCTACCGGCAGCGCCCACGGCAGTGGATAGACAGGCAGATCGGCCAAGCCCGTCCCGGCCAGCACGATGATCAACCGTTCCGGCCGTTCGATGATGCCGCCGTCGCCGCGCAGGCCGCTGGCCTCGGCGCGCGCCTTGATGTAAGAGATCACCTGGGACGTCACCAGACAGATCATCGAGGCCGCGACCAGCGGTGGGCGGTGCAGACCAAACGCCGCCCACCACAACAGTCCGCAGAACACAGCACCGTCACTGATGCGATCGCAGGTCGCGTCCAGCACGGCTCCGAAGCTGCTGCCGCCGCCGCTCTCCCGCGCCATCGCCCCGTCGATCATGTCGAACATGACGAAGAACGCGATCACGGCGGCGCCGGCGAACAACCGGCCGGTGGGAAACAACGTCAACGCTGCCAGCACGGCCGCGGCGGTGGCGACGATGGTGACGCCGTCCGCGGTGAAACCGGCCCGCAGGAACCCCCGGGCCAGCGGCGAGGTGGCGCGCGCGACGCCCTCGCGGGAGAACAGCTTGCTCATGGCGCGTTGGCCCACTCTGCGGCCAGCAGGTGGCGGGTGTCGCGCAGCAACTGCGGCAGAACCTTGGACTCCGCGATGATCGTGATGAAGTTCGCATCCCCGCCCCACCGCGGCACGACATGCACGTGCAGGTGTTCAGCCAATGACCCGCCCGCCGAGGTGCCCAGATTCAGTCCGACGTTGAAGCCGTGCGGCCTCGACACGTTCTTGATGACGCGGATCGCTTTCTGGATGAACGCCATCAGCTCCGCGCTTTCGGCGCTGGTCAATTCCTCCAGCTCGGACACTCGCCGGTAGGGCACCACCATCAGGTGTCCCGGGTTGTACGGATACAGGTTGAGCACTGCGTAGACCAGTTCCCCGCGAGCTACGACCAGGCCGTCTTCGTCCGGCAGCTGCGGAATGTCGGTGAACGGCTGCGGCGGCCCGGAGTTGTCGTGCCGCCGCGGAGCTTCGGCCAGGTAGCTCATCCGGTAGGGCGTCCACAGCCGCTGCAGGCGGTCGAAATGACCGGCGCCCCGGTCGATGATCGGCTGCTCGTCAGCCACCGCTGCCGACCTTCAGCAATTCAGCTGTCGGTGTTGAGTTTTCGCGGTTGGTTACCCAGTCTACGATTGCCGTGATCGCATCGTCTCGCGGTACGCCGTTGATCTGGGTGCGATCACCGAAACGGAAGCTGACCGCGTTGGCCTCGACGTCACGGTCCCCGGCCAGCAACATGAACGGCACCTTTTGATTGGTGTGCTGAACGATCTTCTTGGCCATCCGATCATCGCTGGTATCCACGTCCACCCGTACCCCGTGCGAGCCCAGTTGCGCCGCAATGTCTTTCAAGTAGGGCACGTGACCGTCGGCGACGGGGATGCCGACCACCTGCACCGGCGCCAGCCAGGCCGGGAACGCACCGGCGTAATGCTCGGTGAGGATGCCGAAAAACCGCTCGATCGACCCGAACAGGGCGCGGTGGATCAGCACCGGCCGCCGGCGGGTGCCGTCGGCGGCGGTGTACTCCAGATCGAACCGCTCGGGCATGTAGAGATCCAGTTGGATGGTCGACACCTGCCAGGTGCGACCCAGCGCATCGCGGGTCTGCACCGAGATCTTCGGGCCATAGAACGCCGCGCCGCCGGGATCGGGCACCAGCTCCAAGCCGGACTCCTCGGCCACCGCGGCCAGCGTCGTCGTGGCCTCCTCCCACACCTCTTCTGAGCCGACGTACTTATCCGGGTCCTTGGTGGACAGCTCCAGGTAGAAGTCGGTCAGCCCGTAGTCGCCGAGCAGGTCGAGCACGAAACGCAGCAGCGACGCCAGTTCGTCGCGCATCTGCTCACGGGTGCAGTAGATGTGCGAGTCGTCTTGCGTCAGGCCCCGAACCCGGGTGAGACCGTGCACCACACCGGATCGCTCATACCGGTAGACGGTGCCGAATTCGAAGAGCCGCAGGGGAAGTTCGCGATAAGATCGACCACGCGACCGATAGATCAGGTGATGCATCGGGCAGTTCATCGGCTTGAGGTAGTAGTCTTGCCCGGGCTTACGCACCGCGCCGTCGTCGCCGTATTCAGCGTCGATGTGCATCGGCGGGAACATGTCGTCGGAATACCAGTCCAAATGCCCCGAAGTGTGGAAAAGGTCGGCCTTGGTGATGTGCGGGGTGTTGACGAATTGGTAGCCGGCCTCGAGATGCTTTCGCCTCGAGTACTCCTCGAGTTCCCGACGGATGATGCCACCTTTCGGGTGGAAAACCGCGAGCCCCGAACCGATTTCGTCGGGGAAACTGAACAGGTCCAGTTCGGCGCCCAGTTTGCGGTGATCGCGGCGCTGAGCTTCTTCGACCAGGTGCAGGTAGCGGTCCAACGCCTCCTGTGATTCCCACGCCGTGCCGTAGATGCGTTGCAGGCTGGCGTTTTTCTGGTCACCGCGCCAGTAAGCGGCTGAACTTCGGGTCAACGTGAAGGCGGGGATGTAGCGGGTCGTCGGGATGTGCGGGCCGCGGCACAGATCACGCCAAACTCGTTCGCGAGTACGAGGATTGAGGTTGTCGTAAGCGGTGAGCTCGTCGCCGCCGACTTCCATGATTTCGGCGTCACCGGATTTGTCGTCGACGAGTTCGAGCTTGTAGGGCTCGTCTGCCAGTTCGTCGCGGGCCTGATCTTTGGACTCGTAAACCCGCCGGGCGAACAGCTGGCCGTCTTTGACGATCTGGCGCATCCGCTTCTCCAGCACCGCCAGATTGTCCGGAGTGAACGGCTCGGCCACCTCGAAGTCGTAGTAGAAGCCGTCGTTGATCGGGGGCCCGATACCCAATTTGGCTTGCGGGAACAGGTCCTGAACGGCTTGGGCCAGTACATGGGCGCAGGAATGCCGGATCACGCTGCGGCCGGCTTCGGTGTCGGCGGCCACCGGTGCGACGTCGACGTCGCGCTCGGGCACCCAACTCAGGTCGCGCAGCTTGCCGTCGGTATCGCGCACGACGACGACCGCGTCGGGCGCACCGCGGCTCGGCAAACCGGCGTCGCGCACCGCCGCGGCCGCGGTCGTCCCGGCAGTAACCCGGATCGTCGCTTGCGGCGATCGCAAGCCCGGCCCAGCCGGGCGCAGCGGGTCGCCGCCATCGGCTTGCGGCGATCGCAAGCCCGGCCCAGCCGGGCGCAGCGGGTCGCCGCCATCGGCTTGCGGCGATCGCAAGCCCGGCCCAGCCGGGCGCAGCGGGTCGCCGCCATCGGCTTGCGGCGATCGCAAGCCCGGCCCAGCCGGGCGCAGCGGGTCGCCGCCATCGGCTCCAGGGACGGGACGGTCGGCGGCGCTCACAGCGTGATCTCCCGGGGTGACAGTTTCCTAGGCATTCTCTAGGCGGTAGCGACCATGCTATCGGGGCGCCTGCTGCCGACGGGCCGACCCTTACGGCTGGCCGGGTTTGAGCAAGATGAACAACGCCTCGGCGTCGGTGAGCAGCGTGTCGCCGTCAGTCAACCGGCCCGACACGAAGATTTTGCGGCCCTCGACCCGATCGACTGCCGCGTCGATCTGCAGTTTCGTCTCGATCGGCACGATCTGGCGGTAATTGATGTGCAGGTACGCGGTGCGCTGGCGCGGACCGCCGGTGAGCACCGATGACGTCAACCCCAACACCGTGTCGAAGAGCATGCCGATCGACCCGCCGTGCACGGCGCCGTTGCGGCCAAGGTGAAACCGGGCAAACCGGGCCCAGCCCTGAATCTGGCCGTCGTCGGTCTTGTGCGCCGACATCGGCACAGTCAAGATGTTGCCGCGAACCGGCAGGTCCATCCGGCGGCCTGACGGTGAACGCCATTCATCGGTGTCGAACGGCGTCAGCATCGCCGACACTTTCTCCAGTAGGTCGGCGGCTTCGGTGATCACCTCGTCGGGCGCGTTGGCGGCGCGGGCATGGTCCTGCAACCGGCGGACGCCGTCGATGAACCTGCCGTAGTCGGGTCCGCCTTGACTGGTCGGTTCGGGCGGATTGAACCCACCACCTGGATGCCGCACGTGTTCAGCATTCACCTAACCACCGTATTGGCCCGGCGCGCCGAACGCCGGTGGGCTAGGAGTTCTCCTCGGCCAGGGCGCTCAGCTTCTCAAACTCGTCGTCGCTGAGTTCGATCTCCGCTGCGGCGACGTTCTCCTCCAGGTGCGCCACACTCGAGGTGCCCGGGATCGGCAGCACTACCGGTGACCGCTTCAGCAGCCAGGCCAGCGCCAACTGTGACGGCGTCGCGTTGCCGTGTTCCTTGCCCAGTTGCGCCAGCGGACCGTCCGGTGCGGCCAGCGGTCCGGCGGCCAGCGGGAACCACGGGATGAAGCCGATGCCCTGCTTGGTGGCCTCCTCCAACAGTTCCTCGGATTTGCGTTCGGTCAGGTTGTACAGGTTCTGCACCGACACGATCGGCACGATGTTCTGAGCGGCAGCCAGTTGGTCGACGTCGACCTCGGACAAGCCGATGTGGCGGATTTTGCCCTCGGTCTGCAGCTTGTTCAGTTCGACGATCTGGTCTTCCAGCGGAAACTTGTCGTCGATGCGGTGCAGCTGAAACAGGTCTATGGTTTCCACCCCCAGCCGCCGCAGGCTCATCTCGCATTCCTGCCGCAAGTAGGCCGGGTAGCCCATCGGTATCCAGACGTCGGGCCCGGGGCGCAGCAGCCCGGCTTTGGTCGCGATGACCACATCGTCATAGGGGTGCAGCGCCTCGCGAATGACCTCCTCGGCGAAGTAGGGGCCGTAGGAGTCGGCGGTGTCGATGAAGTTGACGCCGAGTTCCACCGCGCGCCGCAACACCCGAACGGCTTCGTCGCGGTCCGCCGGTGGGCCCCAGACGCCTTTGCCGGTCAGGCGCATGGCGCCGTAACCGAGCCGGTTGACGGTGAGATCACCGCCGACAGTGAATGTTCCGGATGCGTGGGCAGGCGCAGAGGTAGTCACATGGCCGACCGTACGCGAACGCTCTGTCCCTGGCATACCGGCATGGCAAGCTGAGCCGGTGGACTTGGAGGCGCTGACCGGGTTGCCGCTGACGTACCCGGAAGTGGGTGCGACGGCCGGACCGCTGCCCGATGGCTACGACCACCTCAACTTCACCAGCCAGATCGGCACCGGGCAACAACGCTTCGACGAGGCCGCCGGTGCGGTCATGCACTGGGGCATGCAGCGCGGCGCCGGCCTGCGGGTGCGCGCGACCAGCGACGTCGTTGCGGTCGGCGCGGTCGTGGTGGTCAGGCTGGGCTTCCTGCGGGCGCCGTGCCGCGTCGTCTACGTCATCGACGAACCGCATCTGCGCGGGTTCGGCTACGGGACGCTGCCCGGCCACCCCGAGTGCGGCGAGGAGCGGTTCGCGGTGCGCCACGACCCGGTCACCGGCGCGGTGTTCAGCGAAGTCGTGTCGTTCTCCCGACCCGCCACCTGGTGGGGCCGCGCCGGCAAGCCGGTCCTGCGGGTGGCTCAGCGCCTGATCGGCAGGCGGTACCTGCACGCGGTGTGACACCGCCGCGACCGCCTCTTCGTGCCGGGCGCCGAGCGTCACGCCAGCGTGGCGCTGACTGCCGACCGTCACGCCAGCGTGGCTGCCAGCGGTGTTCGCCGGGCCCTGCCCGGCCACCGTCACGCCAGCGTGGCGGGCGCAGAGTCACTTATCCGCTACCAGCCCGCGAGCAGTCTCTCGGCACCGTCGCACAACTCATCGATGATCTGAGCAGCCGGTAGCACGGCGGTGACCATCGCCACGCCCTGGCCGGCGTCGACGGGCGCGGTCGCGGTATTCTCCGCGGCGATACCGGCGGCCAGTTCCGCGCGGGCGGCCGAATCGGCGGCCAGCGCCTCTTCGCGGCCAGTCCAGCGGGAGAGGTAGTCGTTGTGCAGGACCCGGGACGGAAACCGGGCCGGCCAGGGGCGTTGCCGGCCGACGTCGAAGACGCGGGTGGCCGTCGTGTCGGTTTCATCGGCGGCGATCAGCGCCCGGCGCGCGCCGTCGGAGGTCAGCGCCTCCGAGGATGCCGACAGGCAGGTGCCCAGCCACGCTCCGCTCGCTCCGGCGGCCAGCACCGCGGCGAGACTGCGCGGCGAAGCGATCCCGCCGGCCGCCAGCACTGGGACCGACACCGCGTCGAGGACAGCGTCCAGCAGCGGCAGCGTCGCGACCCGCACATCGCCGTGTCCGCCGCCTTCGGCCCCGCGCGCCACCAGCACGTCAACACCGGCGTCCTGCGCGCGACGGGCTTCGGCGCTGTTGTATATCTGTGTCGCGGTGAGGATCTGGGCATCGTGGGCCTGGTCGACCCACGACCAGCCGGCGCCGAAGCTGACCGACAACAGGATCGGTCGTGCGGCCAGCGCTGCTTCCAGCAACCCGGGCTGCTCACGAACCACCCAGTCCACCAACCCAATTCCGAACCTTCCCGCTACGTGCGTGAGTTCGGTCGTCAGCGACGCGACGGACCCCGCACTGCCCATCCCGACCATGCCCAGTCCCCCGGCGGCGCTGACCGCGTCGGCGAGCCGGCCGCCCGCAACGCCTCCCATCGGCGCGTTGACGATCGGCACGCGCAGGCCGATGCCTCGCGACCACGGCGTGCACAACACGGCAACCCCGCTACGCCGTGGGAAGGCTTTTCAGAACCGTCAGTAACACCACCGAGTCCTCTACGGCCTGCAGCGCGTGTCGCTGCGCCGGAATGGCGACATAATCGCCCGTCTCACCATCCCAGAACTGATCGCCGGCGTTGAGGCGAACGTGTCCCCGCAATACCTGCAGCGTCGCCTCACCCGGACTCTCATGTTCAGCCAGTTCGTGCCCGGCCAGCAGGGCGACCACGGTCTGCCGCAACTCGTGAGTATGCCCGCCGTGGATTGTATGTGCGGCGCGCCCGCTGTGTGACTGTTGAGCTTCGACCAACTTTTCCGCGGCCATGCCGGTCAGCGAAATTTTTTCCATGGAGCCGCCTCCTCTGGTGACCAGTAGATCGCGATAGTCAGCTGGATACCAGCATCATGCCCGCGACGGCCAGTGCGATCACCTTCGCCACCTCCAGACCGACATAGGCGTAGTGCGCATGCGAACGCGGGGAATCCAGACCGGCCAGCACCTTGTCGGTTCTACGGTTGAGCCGCGGGCGTATCCCCAAGAGTTGGACAGCCAGCGCTGCCAGTGCGACGGCCAACGCCACGACGACACTTGAGGGCGGAGGTCCGGCAACGATCACGGCCACAAGGGCGACGGCGAAGATTACTTCAACGGCATTCAGGGCACGGAAGACCAGGCGCCCGATGCCCAAACCGATCTGCAGCGTGACGTCGGGGGCACGGAATTTGAGCGGCGCCTCCAGAAAAGAGATGCCTACGACCATGCCCAGCCAGACGAAGATGACGGCGACGGCAACTGCTGAGTCGGCGGTGTTCACTTTCGTGGTCTCACGTCGTGGCGCTCTAGATCGTCCGCAACAAAGCCTTTCTGCCTTTGACTCTCAACTTGTGCACGGTCGAGTCGCGCAACTGCTCGATGCGCTCAGCCATTTTGTCGCCGAGCGTCACCAGTTCGGCGTCGCTGATCTGCACCGGGGCCGGCACCGGAATCATGTCTCGCTCTTCTTCGTCGGCATGCGCCTCGAGCACGGTGGCGAAGGAGTGCCACTCGTCTTCGTAGCGGGGAGCCGTTGGCGGAGTCCGCAGCAGCACCGAAAGCTGGTCGATGACCTGGCGGTGCTCGGCGTGCGCGACCGCGATCAGCGGGCCGGCCGCTGCCAGCGCCGGGTAGAACAAGTCGTCTTCGATACGGAAATGAATGTCGAGTTCGACCAGCAGATCGTCGAGATAGTCTTGGCGCTCCGGGGCGGTCGGCTGGGTTTCGCTGACTTTCTTGACCAACCCTTTGAGCACTTTGTGGTGGCCCTGTAATACGGTGTAGGCGTTCATTTTTCGTCTCCTCTCGTAACCGCCGCCGGCGGTCCGTCGCCACGCAGCTCGACCATCCCGTCGATGATCCGCGTCCGGTAACGCGGTAACGGAGCCGCCGCCGGTCCGCGGACGACCTCGCCGGATTCGACGTCGAACCGTGATCCGTGCCACGGGCAGACGATCATGCCGCGGTCGACCCAGCCGTCGCTCATCGGAGCGGCCAGGTGCGGGCAGAATTGGCCGAACGCCGCAACCCGATCGTCGTCGATCCGGCACAGCACCACAGCCACGCCGTCGACCTCGACCTGCTGTGGTTTGCCGTTGTGCAGCGACGCTACCGGCAGCACCGGCTTCCAGGTCGGTGTGCGCAGCCGCGCGCCGGATCGGTCGATGCCGATACCGGATTCAAACACCAGTGCGCCGCCGAGATAACTGCTGCTCACGGTGATGCCGTAACCCAGGGCACTGATCGCGATTCCGCGAAGATGCTTGCCGCTTCGGCGATTCCACCATGACACGGTGTAGAGAAGGGTTGCCCCGACATTGAGCAGCCCGTGCACCAGTCCGACGCGTCGGTCTGCTTGGTGGGTGTGCTGCCAGTCCGTGACGCCGGTGAGCGCCGAGCCGAGGTTTGCGACGATTCCCAGCTTCAACGCGCGGGAGGCGAATCGTGACGCGTCGATGACTTCCGTCTTCGGTCGGCCCGGTAAAAGACTCAACGCATCCAGCGCTACCGTCGTGCCGATTGCGCCGGTGGTCAGCGATGCCAGCGGCGGATGCACCGGGTGCCCGAGCCAGACCCCGTTCAACGCGTTGGCAACGCGATCGCGGGCTCCGCCCATCGCGTTGTAGGCGTAGCTGAGTAGGTGCTCGAACCGGTAGCTGGGCCGGTCCAGCCATTCTTGTTGCCCGATGACGGACACCGTCCGGGCCCCCATCTTGCTTAATCGACTCTTCGGTAATTGCTCAACCACGGCGTCAGCCCTTCCCATGTTCCGACGAATCCGCATCGGCGGTGTGCCAACGCGGTCCACGGTACCTACGGCGACCGGCGCTGAAAGGCGACCTCGCTTGATCCAGCATTCGCCCAGTTGACTCAGGAGAGCCGCGAATGAATCGAACATGTCCGCGCGGCGCGGCCGGAGCTTGACGGCCGGCCCGCGTTCCGTCGGGCATTCTGGTAGCCGTGTCGGTGGTGTCGCTGCTGCAGACGATCCCGCCCGTGGCGGTCTACCTTGTCGTCGGCGCGGTGGTCGGAGTCGAGAGCTTAGGCATTCCACTTCCGGGAGAGATCGTGCTCGTCACTGCCGCGGTGTTGTCGTCACGCCACGAGCTGCACGTCAACCCCGTCCTCGTCGGCGCCGCCGGAGTGATCGGAGCGGTGCTCGGCGATTCGACCGGTTATGCGGTCGGTCGCCGCCTCGGCTTGCCGCTATTCGACTGGCTGGGCCGGCGATTCCCGAAGCACTTCGGATCTGGCCACGTCGCGCTGGCCGAGCGAGTCTTCGACCGCGGCGGAACTTTAGCGGTGTTTTTCGGTCGTTTCATCGCCCTGCTGCGCATCTTCGCCGGACCGCTGGCCGGAGCGCTGAGAATGCGGTATCCACGGTTCCTGGCGGCAAATGTGTCCGGCGCCGTGTGCTGGGCGGGCGGCACGACAGCGCTGGTCTACTTCGCCGGGGTTGCCGCCGAACGTTGGTTGACCCGGTTCTCCTGGATCGCCCTGGCAGTGGCGGTGGTGTGCGGTGGCATGTTGGCGTTTCTGCTTCGGAAACGAACCGCCCGGGCGGTGGCAGAGTACGAATTACAACAAAGCCGACAAAACGGCGAAACCACCGCCTGAGCCCCAGTTTTGGACAAAACATTAGGCTTACCTCAAACACGCACTTCAGAGGCGCCTTAACATACTCTCAGGCGCAAATTGTAGACAGCGCCGGGCATTCCGTTATAAAACTGTCATCGAGATACTAACGTCTGTCTTAGGAAGATAGGACGGGCATTCGCTCAGTCTTCAGACATGCAGGACGGGCATCCATCGCGGCACCACCGGTGCCAGTCGATTAGGAGTGCACCATGACCCTAGCCTCGGCAGACACTTACCCCGCTACCCCCAACCGCCTGATGTTGAGCACCCGCTTGCTCGCCGAATTGAGCAATGCGCACAGCAAGCTGCGGGCGACCACCCAGCGCGACGGTTCGGCTGTGGTCGTCTACGCCGGCGGAGAGATCGACGCCTGCAACGAAGACACTTGGCGGCACCTGTTGGTCGAAGCGGCCGCAGCGGTCAGCGCGCCCGGGATACTTGTGGTCGACACCAGCAATCTCGACTTCATGGGCTGCTGCGCTTTCTCGGTCCTGGTCGAGGAGTTGGACTCGTGCCGCCAGCGCGGTGTGGACGTGCGCCTGGTCAGCTCGCAGTCGGCGGTTCATCGAATCGTCCAAGCGTGCGGATTCGGTGACCTATTGCCCGTCTACCCCAGCGTGGATTCGGCGTTCACGGTTTCGGCGGGAGTGCCTTCGCTGTAATCCCGGCGTTTTCGCGGAAACGGCTACGCAGTTTTCCGCTCAGTCCACCGCTAGCCGGTCGGCGACGCTTATGGCGCGGCCTCTCGGCTGCGGGCAAGCAGAGATCCTGAGTCGGCAATCAGCACGCCTTTGCCCGCTACGCTGATCCAGCCGCGGGTACTAAACTCGCTGAGCACTTTGTTGATCGTTTCTCGCGCCGCTCCGATCAGCTGGGCAAATTCTTCTTGGGTGAGGTCGTGCACCACCCGGGTTGCGTCTCGTTCCTCGACCCCGAACTGGTGAGCCAGGCGCAGAAGTTGCTTAGCAACCCGGCCGGGCACGTCAATGAACACCAGGTCAGAACGGTCGTATTCGGTGCGCCTCAGCCGGCGGGCCAGTATCTGTAGCAGCCGATGTCCAAGGGCGGGACGTTGCGCGATCCAGGTCAGCAGCACTTCACGACTCATCTTCGCGGCGCGTGCGCTCGTCACCGCGGTCGCCGTGCAGCCTCGCGGGCCCGGGTCGATGGCACACATCTCACCGAACATGTCGGACGGGCCGAGGATCGAGAACAGGTTCTCCCGTCCGTCGGGAGCGCGACAGCCGAGCTTCACTTTGCCCGACAGGACGATGTAGAACCAGCTTCCGATCTCGCCCTCACGAAAGAAGACCTGGCCACCGTTTCGTTCGACAGTGTCCAGTTCGCAGATCAGCGCCGAAACCTCGTGCGGGTCGATACCGTGGAAGAGGGCCGCCCGGGAAAAAGCTTGATCCACACCCACCCCCGCAGCCTCGTCGAGGCCGCCGCTCACCTGACGAGCCGCCTATTGACGCCATCCGGCCATACCCTGCATCGTGGACCGCCAAACTATGCGGCTCCCTGATCGGGCAAGCCGCCGAGCTGACCACGACGTCCCCTGGCATCTTGAAACCACGGTCTCAAGCACCGTCCGCTGCGGCATGCTCGTTGCCGACATTCCCGGCGCTGCGCAGGTCGCGGACCAACGACTCATATACCGCGTCGCGGTTGTCGCTGCGGTCGCGCAATATCGCCGACGGATGAACGGTGGCCAGGACGATCGGCTCAGGCCGTACCTTGATCCCGATCTCGGCAGGCAGCTGCAGGGATTCACCGCGGTGAGCGGTCAACCGAAATCCCGCCCCCAGTAACGACTGCGCGGCAGTTGCTCCCAGGCAGATGATTACCCGCGGCTGCACCGCCTCGATCTCGGCGAAAAGCCAAGGCCGGCAGGCGACTACCTCGGTGCGGCTCGGCTTTTGATGAATGCGCCGGGTACCTGCTTTCCGGGTGAACTTGAAATGCTTGACCGCGTTGGTCTGATACGTCAGCGTTGGGTCCATGCCCGCCTCGTCGAGCGCACGCGCCAGCAGCCGACCGGCCGGACCGACGAACGGCAAACCTTCGACGTCTTCGCGATCACCCGGTTGCTCACCTACCAACATGATCGGGGCGTCGGAGGGACCGTGACCGAAAACGGTTTGCGATGCGTCCTGATAGAGCGAGCAGCCCTGACAACAGTCGGATGCCACTTGCAGCGACGTCAGACCGCGTTCGTCGGGTAGGTAGAGCCCGGCGCCCGGCTCCTTGGTTCTGACCATGGCGCTGTTCCTAAGCTGCAGACGTGTGCTAACCCGTTGCTCGTAGCCGCGGGCTACCCGACGGATTCGGCGGCCAAACGCGTCCGTTCAGCTGTCGGATACCGCCGATTCACAGGTGGCACCTAGTTCCACGCTGTACGTTCAAACAGTGCCGTGACGGTTTGCTAGCTGCGGCACGTGCGGTGTTCTCCTCCGCAACATCTTGTTAGCCGGACCTTGGAGGAGTTAGTGGAGCTGGTACTCGGTGTGTCAATGGCGCCGACGTCGATTCGCATGGTGCTCGTAGAAGGCGAGAGCGCTGACGGCGTCACGGTCGAAGAAGACAACCTGCAAATTGCTGCTGCCAGTGAGGCTCCCACAATCAGCGCAGCTGACCAGGTGATCGACGCGATCATGGGCACTCGGGAAGGCGCAGCGCAGTCCGGCTCGCATCTGATGTCGACGGGTGTCACGTGGACCGACAAAGCGGCGGCCGCCGCCCTGCGAGATGCGTTGGCGGCCCGCAAGGTTGAAAACGTCATGCTGGTGTCCGCCTTTCTGTCTGCGGCCGCATTGGCGCACAGCGTCGGAAGCGCAATCGGCTACCAGCACACCGCGATGCTGTTCGTCGAACCGGATACCGCGACACTGGCCGTGGTCGACTCCGCCGACGGTTCGATCACCGACGTCTACCGTCGTGCGCTGCGCGGCGGATCCGGCGCCGATGTGGTCACCCAACTCCTCGGGATGATCGTCGGCGTGCACGCTTTGCCGTCGCGCCCCGGGGGTGTCTTCGTCGTCGGCTCCGGCGTCGACATCGCACCGATCAAGCCGCGACTGGAAGCGGCTACCAGGCTGACGGTCAGCGCACCTGAGGAACCGGAGATGGCGCTGGCCCGCGGCGCGGCGCTGGCGTCGGCGAACGCACCGCTGTTCGCCTCGTCCACCGTCGCGCTGGCCTACGCGCAGGATCCGGGCACCGGGGCAGTCAATGCTTACCTCGCGCCGGAATACCTGGCGGTGCATGACGCAGCGGGAAGCACCGGGTTCGGCGAGGACGACCTGCTGGCCTACAGCGCTGTCCCGGACGAGGACGCCGAGGCCGAGACCGCCGTTTTGCAACGGTTGGACGATTGGGAATGCGCCTCCCGCAATGCCTTTGCGAACGATAAGGCTGCGCGGCGCAGGCCGATGGTGTTGACCGGCAGTGCTCTCGTTGCGACGGTCGTCACCGCGGCCGCTCTGGCGCTGGTCATCACTCTGGCGATCAACATCCGCACGACGGTCGCCTTGCGGCCGGCGCCAGGCCAAGCCTTGATCGTCCCGGCCGCGCAGACACCGGCACCGGCGCTCGCCGAGGCGCCCGCCGTACCGGTGGCACCCCTTCACCTGCCGGCCGCGCCACCCGTGCCCGCTCGCGTCGCCATCGCGCCTCAACTCAACCTGCCGGCTCCGGCCGCTCCTCCCCTGCCTGCAGCACCGATTCCGGCGGCTCCGCCGGTGATCGTGGCACCAGTTCCCATCGCGCCGTTGCCCATTCCCATGCGGATACCGGCTCCGGCGCCGCCGGTCCGGATGCCGACTCCGCAGTTGCCGCTGCACCTGCAGGGACCGCAGTTGCCGATCCAGGTGCAGGCCCCTCAGCCGGTGCACCTGCCGACCGTGCCGCAACAGGGGCCCTTCCCCTCGCCCCAGCAGGGACCGTTCCCCGGGTCACAACAGCAGGGGCCGTTCCCACGGCTGCAGCAGGGGCCGTTCGCCGAGCCGCAACAGGGGCCGTTCCCGCAGCACCTGCCCGGCGGCCAACCGCCGGGCGATCGGGTGCCCGAACTACCGAGGCAACTGCCGGCCCCGGAATCGCCGCGTAGCCTGCCGGAGCCGCAGGCGCCGCGCTTCCCGACCATGCCCGAGCCGCAAGCGCCGCGCTTCCCGACCATGCCCGAGCCGCAAGCGCCGCGCTTCCCGACCGTGCCCGAGCCGCAAACGCCGCGCTTCCCGACCATGCCCGAGCCGCAAGCACCACGCATGCCGGCTCCGGTGATGCCGCGGATGCCCTCCGCGCCGGTGCCCGTGGCACCAGCCATGCCGCACCTGAGCATCCCGCATTTCCGGTTGTGAGCGCAGCTCGGATGATCCCGCGACTTGCCCTGCTGCCCTTCGCCGCAATCGCGTCGGCCGTCTTCTCGATCACCGGACCAGCGCACGCCGGTCCACCACGCACGCAGGTGATCACCGCGGTGGCGGTCGGGCCCACCGGCCAACCGATCAACGGCTACCGGGAGACGCATTCGGAAGGCAGCGTGGAGGCGGTCAGCGATTGCACGACGCCGTCGCCGTCAGCGGTGACGGCCGACATCTACTATTGCTCGCCCACCGCGGCCGGCGCTGGCACCTGCTGGGCGTCGACGCCGGAATCACTTCTCTGCGTTGATAATCCGTGGGACAGATCTCTGCACCGAGTGACATACGGGGGCCAGCTTCCGCCGGTGCAGCCCACCGCGACGCCCGATCCGTTCGGGCTCGTCGTCGACGGCGGCATACAGTGCTTGCTACGCAACGGCGGGGCCTGGGGCGGACGCGACGACGGGTACGTCGGCGTCTACGGTTGCAACGGCCCCAGCTCAGACTCTGTGGTGCTGTGGCTTCCCAGCGAAGGCGCCGGTACCTGCATCGACCGCTCGTCGCCGGTATGGACGGTGAAACTCGGTCCGCAGAACACCGCCACGCCGCCTGAGGTTCGCGCGGTGACGACCGCGTGGTTCGGCGGGCATTGAATACGCGCACAGGGACGGGCCACCGTCGCGAAGGTTCTCCGGTTCATCCGCAACGGCTAATGGCTGAGCTGGCCGCGTGAACGGACCGTTCTACCAGACCCGGATGTAGTCGACGAGCATGTCGGCCGGATAGCTGCCCGAGCTGGGGTCACCGCCACCGGAACCGGCAACGGCCAGGTTGAACACCGGGTACATAACGTAGCCGGGATTGTTGAACGGCCAATCCGGCAGCGAGCTTGCCGGCACGTCGAAGTAGGGTTGCGCACCGTCGGCGTAGTCCTTCCAAAACCGGATCCCAGCTTGGTCCCACTGGAACCGCCAGGTGTGCCAGCCGCTGTCCAACGCGATGTTCTGGGTTTTCCATTCACCGCCGTTCGCCTTCGCGTGCACGGTCGTCGCCGACGGCCAGCTGCCGTTGCCGTACCACTCGACGGTGTCGATCTCGCCGTTGTCCTCGGTGCCCAGCCAGAACGCCGGCCAGGCGCCCGCGGTGAGGCAGTTGAGTTTGATCCTGGCTTCCCAGATGTGGCCGACGCCGCCGCGCCACGAGCTTTGCACCTTGCCGCTGTAGTAGGTGGGACCGTCTTTCGCCGCGCGCAGCACCAGATTGGAGTTGCCGTCGACGAACACGTTGCGGCGGTCGTCGCGGTACTGCCCAATGTGCTCGGGTTCCTCCCAGTACGTCGGGTCCTTGATCGTCTCGCGGGCCTTGGCGACCGCCCACTTCGACGGATCGGGCGCCGAGCCGGCCGGGCCGTCGAACTCGTCGTGGAAGACGTAGTTCCCAGATCCGCTGCCCGACGGCGCTGCAGGTGCCGGCAGTCGGCCTTGGGACGCCTCCCAGGCACGCGCCACCGGGACGGAGGCGGTGGCGGCCAGGACGCCGAACCCCGCCGTCAGCATCAGTTTGCGACGATTCATCTCAGGCACAGATGAAAATGAAACCACGCGAAACGGATTTCATGCTAATGCGGGTGTTGGGCGTCGATGTCTGGGCGAAGGGTTGGATCAGCGTCGAACTGCGCGACGGCCGGTTCGCCGGCGCCCGGGTCGGGCCCGACTTGCTGGCCCTGATCACCTCCGCCGGGACGGTGTCGTGCATCGGTGTCGACATCCCGCTGGGGCTGCTGGACACCGGTCTGCGGCGAGCCGACGCCGCAGCGGCCGCGCTGCTGGGCGTGCGCCGAGCCAGCGTCTTCCCTACCCCGCCGCGCCCGGTCGTCGTCGAGGAAACCTATCCGGCGGCCGCTGCCCGTCATGTCGAGCTGATCGGCAAAGGCCTTAGCCGGCAAAGCTTCAACTTGCGCAGCCGCTTGCTGGAAGCCAACGTGCTCTACGACCGGGACGGCTTCCCGCTGCATGAAGTGCATCCCGAGCTGTCATTCGCGACGATGGGCGACGGGCCGACGGCCCGCAGCAAGAAGACCTGGGACGGTCAACGCGACCGACTCGAGCGCCTGGCCTCAGTGGGCATCGAATTGCCCGACGAGCTGGGCGCCGCTGGAGCGGTGCCCACCGACGACGTCCTCGACGCTGCCGCGGCCGCCTGGAGCGCGCATCGGATCAGCCGCGGAACCGCCACCAGCGTTCCGGACCCGCCGCAACTCAACGAGCGGGGCCAGGTGCTGGCGATCTGGTACTAACTTTGCGCCGGCTCCGACGAGCTGGGCTGCTTGCTCGGGATCTCGGCGGTCGCGGTGGTGGCGATGAAGTCTTCGATCAGGTCGACGACCTGCATGGGCGCCTCGACCTGGGCGAAATGCCCGACGCCGGGCAGCACCTCCACGCGGCTGCCCTCGCGTACGGCCTGCGCGGCGTAAGCGTGCGCGACGGGAATGATGTCGTCTTTTTCGCCCCAGATCGCCATCACCGGCAGGTGATTCTGCAGTTTGAGCCGACTCAATGCGCTGACGGCCTGGCCCCGGTAATCGACGACCGACCGCAGGGTGCGCAGAAACGACTGCCGCGTCTGGCGATCGGCCAATGACGAGTAGGCGCTCCACATCTCCGCGCCGCGCGGGGACTGAATCCCGGCGCCAGACAACCACGACTTCAACTTATTGCCGATCCGCAGCACCGGCTGCGGCGCGACAATCGGCAAGATGAACTCCGCGCCGGGCGCCGACAGCAGCCGCAGGATCACACCGACATCCGGGCCCAGACCGCCGCTGCTGATCAACACCAGGCGTTCGCAGTAATCCGGGTGCTGATAGACGAATTGCATGGCGACCCCGCCGCCCAGCGACTGGCCGACCACCGTCACCCGGGTGATGCCGAGCTCGTCGAGGAAGTCGCGCAACCACACGGCGAAAGCGCCCAGCGAATAGTCGCCGCGCGGCTTGGCCGACTCGCCGTGTCCGAGCAGATCGGGCGCGACGACACGATACTTCTTCGCCAGCTGCGGCGTTATGGCTCGCCAGGTGGCCGAACTGCCCGCCATGCCGTGGATCATCAGTAGGACGTCGCCGTGGCCGGCGTCGCGGTAAGCGACGCGGTCGCCGTGCAGCTCCAGAAATTTCAACTCGTCCATGCAGAATCCTCTTCGGGGTGTGCTTGCGGCCTCGCCTGCTGAATTTCGGAAGTGGCTGAACTGGTCCGCTTCGCGGGGCTCCGTCTTGACCCGGCAAATTAACGAGGCGGGGCACGCTGGTTCGTGCAAGTATACCGGCCGACGATGTGGTTGTGGCACGTCATCTGCGTGCTCGGCTTGTAGCGGCCAACATCGTCGCAGCGGTAAATGTAATGCTGGTCGTCCGCCGGAACCGGTTTCTCGACATGCGGTGGATGGACGAATCGACATGGCGGTGCGGTGAGTTGAGGAGACCATGCAGCGTCGCCTTGGTGGCTGACAGGCGGCGCTGAGGAGCGTCGACGTGGTGGTCCCGGCTGGGTTCGAACCAGCGACCTCCCGCGTGTGAGGCGGGCGCTCTTCCACTGAGCTACGAGACCGGTGCCGAGCGGCGAACGAGGTCGAAAATAGCACGCGCCAACGCGGCGGCAGGAAGCGCTGCGACAGACCGCATACGGACACCCACGGTGGTAACAAGAGATTTGTGCGGTCCCGTTCACTGGACTATCGTCGTGCTTCGCACCGGCCGACGATCTCGTCCGTTGCGCGCGGATGTAGCGCAGTTGGTAGCGCATCACCTTGCCAAGGTGAGGGTCGCGGGTTCGAATCCCGTCATCCGCTCGAGGGTGCAAGTGGCATCAACCCCAGCGGTGGAGTGGCCGAGTGGTGAGGCAACGGCCTGCAAAGCCGTGCACACGGGTTCGATTCCCGTCTCCACCTCAGTTTCGTCTTAGCCTGCGCGGTTAGCTCAGCGGGAGAGCGCTTCCCTGACACGGAAGAGGTCGCTGGTTCAATCCCAGTACCGCGCACCAAGCGTTATCGCAGGTCAAACGGCCTTTTTGCTCGGACTTGGCATGGGCTGCTGCCGATCCGCTGCCAATTGGGTGGCTGCTGCTCAGCACAAGCAGCAGACCTGCAACGACTCGGCGCAGGGGGATCTGACTGGTATTTAGAGATGATGCCGCCCGCAGATCGTTTCAGTCTGACCACAGAGGGCTTGGACGTGCCGTCAGTCGAACACCTCTCGAACAAGGGCATGTACAACGTAGTGCTCGATCGGCATCTCGCGGGACTTCCCGCCAAACTGACTCGGAACAGAGAGGCAGTGGGTCTCTTCGTACTATTTGCGCGGCTCACCGACAAAGCATTGCGGGAATACGATGCCGCCCGCGCCGAGCTCCACGACTACGTGCCACAGGGCGGACTGCGAATCGGTCCTTACCTTCGCGCGGTAGATCACATGGAGAACTGTGTCGGTGCCCTGCACCGCGCGGTTTTGAGCGCAAAGGCACTCTGCGACTACGGGGTCGGACGCGGCGGTCCGCGTCTAACACAATTGCAAGAGCAGCGGCTCGCATACTTCCGCCATGCTTTTGAGCACGCCGACGAGAGGCTGCCAGGAACAACGAGAAACAGGAAAATCGAACCGTTCGCCGCTACAGACCCATACTCGATACGACTGGCAAACACGTCGATGGTGATAGGCAGCCATGTGCTGACCTATAAGGAACTCGTGTCAGCGATGACAAAGTGCCACAAGACGATTGAGGTTATACGCGGAGCTGCGACCGGCGATCCCGGCCCACAGTTTCCCAACGTGAAGCTCCGCGCCGTTGATCCGAGCCATCCGAAGATAGGCGGCCCGGCATTTGGAGTCTCGGACTACTTCAAGCAGATCGCCCGATTCGGTGTCTCGCATGCCTAGAAAGCGGCGTCAGCGGCTTCGGCCGCGGCCCGGCTCATCACGGGCGCGGTAGATCGCGAGTTTTTTCATTTCGGAATAAGCCAATCGCCGCCGATTACGGCAGATCCAGCCGCGATTAACCCAAAAAAACCGATTAAACGCCGGACTGCCCGCCGCGGCCGCGGCGCGCCAAACCCGTTGCCGTACAACAACATAAAAGCCACGAAAACCATTGCAGCAGCACAACGCAAAACACCAAAAAGTGCGGAGTGGAAATCCAGGCCGACCAACGCTCGCGGCGGTTGCGCAGCAAAAAAAACCGAGCCATCTGACCTGCGGCGCCGCCTTAGGTAACAGGTTGGCCTCGGCCGATCTAGCTGGATTGCCGCTAGCGGATAATAAGTTGTCTGCGACCAACTGACCACCCCGCACGAAAGGGGTAAGCACTGATGACTGATACCGCCTCCACCACCTCGAGCACTCCGACCACCCCGACTTGGACTCGCTGGCTCTACCCAACCCTCGCAGTCACCGGCATCGCGGTGGGCATCTTCGTCATCGTCGCGGGCGTCTACCTCCTCTTCGCGCAGCCGAGCGGCTGCCATCCGATGATGAAAGCCGACCCGCCGGCAACCCAGTCGAAGGATTGTTGTGCCTCCATGACGAAAGACATGAAAATGCCGACGGAAAAGATGCCGAGCATGTCGCCAATGCCGGGCATGCCGTCGATGCCGAACATGCCCATGCCCACCCCCAGCCGGTGAATGCTCAGGAGCGGGGCGTGAATTTAACCGGAAGCTGACCGCTCGGACACGGGCCACCCGAGCGCGTTGGACTATGCCGTGGTTCCTGTGTCGCTGTAGCGGGTGAGGCGCCGCAGCTGGTCGCCGGTTGAGGCCGGTCTCGATTGGGCCGGCGCGGTTGGGGAGTGACAGGGCTAGGCGCTGGCGACGGTGATAGCGGCCCCGGTCAGGGCTTGGCCGATCCCGTAAATCATCCACTGGCCGAACCGTTGCGCGCCGGTAGTGGGGTCGACGACCACGCCTGAGGCGAGGCCGGTGGCGAACGCGCGGTATCCGGACGGGAAGAACACGGTCAAGGTGTCGGCGGTGGCCGCCGGAGTGGAGTACACGCGGGCGCCGCCGTAGGCCGACGCGTAGCTTTCGACGTCGGGGCCGCTGGTTGGTGTGAACGTGGCCGCCCCGACTAGGCCGGCTATCGCGGCCGGTCGGTCAGTCCACCAAGGAAGCCGTAGAAGCGGTCGAAGCCGCGCTGCAAGGGCCAGGTGCGTTTGGCGGCTCCCATCGACATCTCGGTTGCCGGGGACAGGTGCCACTTGCCGACCGCCGTGGTGTTGTACCCGCGTTCACGAAGCACTTCGGAGATGAACCCGTTCTCCGGCGGGATGTAGCACGACGAGTTCGGGAACCCGTCGGATATTTCACCGATCGTTGACATGCCGTTGGTGCCGGCGTTGCGGCCCGTGAGGACACAAGAGCGGGTCGGCGAGCATAGCGCCGTTGTATGGAACTGCGTGAACTGGATTCCGGAATCGGCGATACGTTTCATGTTCGGCATCTCGATCAACCCGCCGAACGAGTCCCACGATCCGTAGCCCATGTCGTCCCAGACGATGAACAACACGTTCGGTGCACCGTTGGGCGCCTTCGGCTCGATGAAGGGCTCCCAATCCGGCGTCGAATCCCGCACGTCCTGCTCGATCCGACCGGCGAATGCAGCCAACTGACACCTCCCGCATTCTTGGCTCTACTGCTCTTCACACCATTGTCGACGCCGCGTCACGTCCGCGCCCTGTTTCGGGAACCGCGTCTCAGTCGGTTCCAACCCGCATGCGGACCTACTGAGCGACGTCGTCGTGGGGATCGTCGCCCGCGTTGACGATGAACGATACGGCGGCGGTGATCGCGGGACGGTGGCGCAGCACGCGGGAGTGCGCCAAGCGTCCGAGCCCGCGGGTGTATGCAGCCTCGAGCCGTCCCACCTATCGACGATTCGCTCGCTCGTTTCGTACGGGCTGTCGGGGTCGTCGGGGTCATGCACCGTCAGGAGCGGAACATCATGGATGCGGGCGGCCAGCGCGGGGATGTTCGGTGTCGAACAACGGGACGCCGAGTCGTCGGTCGAGGCGGCGGTGTAGGCCCCCACGGATGCGTGGCCCGAACCCGTGCCGGTCGGCGAAGAGGTCCAGATAGAGGGAGAAGTCGCCCATCGGTGCGAGGAATATCGTGCGTTCAACCGGTAGGCCCTGCGCTACCGCAAGGGCCGCCGCCTTGGCGCCCAGCGAATGGGCAACGATGGCATGCGCCGGTCCGTGCGCGTGCACGAAGGCCTGCACCGCCCGTGCGCATTCGACGATGGTGGTCCGTCCCGCGCCAGGGCACCGGATTCGGACTCGTTGTGGCTCGGCAGATCGAAGGCGATGACTCGAAAACCTGCTGCCGCCAACGCCTTGACGAACACCCCCAGGTGCGCTCGGCACCCACCCCAGCCGTGCCCGGCGCACGTTCGGGGCAACCGGCGGTTCGATGCCCGAGGTCTTCAGCAGCGGACCCGAGCCTTTATCCACTTCAGTGATCCTCGGCAGAGCGTTTCCCATCGAGGGACGTGTGGAGCCTGGTTCTTTTCTTGCCGTTCATGTGTATTCGAGATCTAGACGTTCAAGCCGTCGTACGAGCAGGCTCGAAAGCCATCGCGCGTTGTCGGGCGCTCGTATGTGGGAGGTGCGTTCCAGGAGTTGACCCAGGACGGTTGTCGCCTCCGACCGGGCGAGTGCCGCTCCGACGCAGAAGTGCGCACCCTTGCCGAAAGCGATGTGTCTCTTGCCCGCAGCCCGATCCAGCCGGAACTGCTCTGGACTCTCGAAGTGCGACGGGTCCCGGTTCGCCGCGCCCCACAGCAGGAGCAGACGTGACCCGGCCCTCAGGTCCACCCCGGCCAGGGTGGTGTCATGAAGGACGTGGCGGTAGTGACCGCGGAACGGCGGCTCGAAGCGCAGCACCTCCTCTAAGAAGGCGCCGAGCAGCTCTGGTTGGTCGCGCACCTGCTGCTGTACGTCAGGTCGGGTGGCGAGAACCCAGGCCGCCGAACCGATCAACGAGGCAGTCGATTCGCCGCCGGCGCTGAACAACGTGATCATGATGACCTGCCCGGAGATCTCGTCCAGCTCGCCATTGGCACAGGCCGTAGCCAGGTCGCCCACAAGGTCATCGCCGGGATTGAGGGCAGCGTGCCGAAACTGATCGGTGATGTAGCCACTCAGCTCCAGGACGGCGATCCCCGCGGCGGTGCGTTCATCGTCGTCGACCAGTCCCTCCAATAACTGAGTCGCTCCATATCCCCAGGCGACCAACTTGTCGACGTCCTCGTCGGGGACGCCGATCATTCGCGCGACGACCATCATCGGCAGCCGATTGGCCACCGCACCCATCCACTCGATGCACCCATCTCGCGCCGAGGTGTCCCAGAGACGAGTGGCAGTGCCGACGATGAATGACTCGGCGGCACGGATTCGCTTCGCCGCGAGGTGTCGTATCAACGCCTTGCGGTGGAACGCGTGCGAGGGATCGTCGGCGGTGGCCAGTACCTGCGTCGGTCCCCCGACTCCGTCCATCGGAAAGGGGCTCACGGTGCCATCGGCGTTCAACATCATCGTCGCGGTCAGATTCGACGAAAAGTCGTCGCAGCGTGTGACCGCCTCGTTCACGGCGTCCCAACTCGACACCGCGTAGAAGTCGGAGTCACCGATCCGGTGGACGTGCCCCGACCCGTACATCCGCTCATACAACGGATACGGGTCTTGCAGATATTGGCTGTCGAACAAGTCGATGCCGAGAGCACCCGCTGGAGACGTCATCACACCACGCTGAGCGCCGCGTACATCCGAGGTCAAGCGGTAACAGCGAAATTGATACCGGCCATTGCCGGTGTCCTCGGTAGTCGTCTCACCGCGATCCGTCGACCAGGACATTGACTGAGACATTCATGCGGTAACGTCTCAGTTCTGCGAAGATGAGGTGTCGACGTCGAACGAGGGTGGACCCGGTGGTTCGAGACGATTGGGTCGTTGGTGGGCACCGCCGCGCGGCCGCGGCGGACCGGATCTACGCCGCGGCCACCGATCTCGTGTTGCGCGAGGGATTGGACGCCTTCGACATCGAAACCTTGGCAGCGCGGGTGCACTGCTCACGCGCCACGATCTACCGTTATGCAGGCGGCAAGTCCCAGATCCGGGACGCCGTTCTGACGCGCCTAGCCGCAGGGGTGATCGACACCGTGCGCCGCGCCGTCGACGGGCTCGTTGGCGCGGAACGGATTGTCACCGCAATCACCGTGGCGCTGGTGGAGATGCGCTCTGAACCAATGCGGCGGTTGATGTTCGGCTCGCGCCGAGCGGCTGAACTCAGCGAGTTGCAGTCGTCACCGCTGCTGGTCGACATCGCAGGGGAACTTACCGGGCTGACCGACGATCGACGAGCCGCGCATTGGGTGGTCCACGTCGTCCTGTCGCTGGTGTACCTGCCACTCGGCGACCCTTCGGCCGAAGACGTTTTCCTGCGGCGGTTCGTCTCCCCCGGGTTGTCCGCCGCACCGACGGCGGTACCGGCCGCAGAAATCTGACGGAGTGTTCCGTTCGCGGACGACTCGTGGATTCGCACGCCTAGCGTGAACGACGTGCGCGACTCATGGGTGCAAGGCGGCTGCCGTGTCGACTGAGCAGACCCGCCAGATCGCCAAGGAAGCCTACGTCTACGGCTTCCCCTTGGTGGACAACTACCGCATCCAGCACTCGTACTTCGTCGACGTCGACGGTCCCGAGTACAAGGGACCCTGGAATCAGGTACACAGCACCGCAAGCGTCTACACCCGGCGGACAAGGCGGTGCAGACCCCCAACTCCGACACCCCGTACTCGCAACTGGGAGCAGACCTCCGAGCCGAGCCGCTGGTGCTGACCGTGCCGCCGATCGACGCCGGTCGCTACTACAGCCTGCAGTTCATCGACGCCTACACCTTCAACGTCGACTATGTGGGCACCCGCACGACCGGCAACGACGGCGGCAAGTTCCTCCTGGCCGGACCTGACTGGCACGGTCGCACTCCCGCCGGCATCAGCAAGGTGATCCGCTTCCGACACCGACTTCATGTTCGTCTTCTACCGCACGCAACTGTTCGGACCCGACGACCTCGAACACGTCAGAGACATCCAAGGCGGCTATACCGCCCAACCGCTGTCGTCCTACCTCGATCAATCAGCCCCGCCGGAACCGCCACCCGTCGACTTCCCGGCACCACCCAGCGTCGCCCAGGAGGCAACCTCACTGGACTTCTTCACCGTGCTGTCCTTCGTCTTACACCACGCACCGGCCCTGCCCGCCGACGAAGATGTGCGCGACCGAATGACCCGCATCGGCATCACCGGCGACGCCCTGTTTCACCCCGAGACTCTGGAACACGAGGTAACACAAGCCTTTCAGGACGGCATGGCCGATGCTCGAGCGGAATCGACGTCGTTCATCAAGACCGAACTCGATACGGGCCACGTCACCTCGGCCGACCTGTTCGGCACCCCGCAGGAGATGGGCACCAACTATCTGTACCGGATGACCGGCGCCGCCCTGGGCATCTACGGCAACAGCAAGGCCGAGGCGATCTACCCCGGCTTCATCACCGACGACACCGGCGCACCGCTGATCGGCACCAACGCCTACACCTACCGCTTCGCACCGGGACAGCTACCACCGGTCAACGCATTCTGGTCGCTGACCATGTACGACGCCACCACCAGCCTGCTCGTCGACAACCCCATCGACCGCTACCTGATCAACTCGCCGATGCTGCCCCAACTCGTCGAAGACGCCGACGGCGGTCACACACTCGGCCTACAGCACACCCCACCCGCGGACACGGATCATGCCAACTGGCTGCCCGCGCCCGACGGACCATTCCGGATCATCCTCCGGCTCTACTGGCCCAAACCCGAGGCGCTCGACGGCCGATGGAGCGCCCCGAGACCGCACAAAGTGACGACATCGACCGAAGGGCAATGATGGCCAGCACAGCGGACCTCAATCACCGAACCCAGCTGCCCGTCCCGGATCGGATGCCGCCCGGTGTGACGACCTACGACGCCAAGGACCCCGACACCCACTACCCGCCCATAACGCAGGTTCGGCCACCGGATGGGGCACCGAACGTGGTGGTGATCATGACCGACGACACCGGGTTCGGCGCCGCGAGTGCCTTCGGCGGACCCTGCCGCACACCGAACGCCGAACGACTGGCGGGACGAGGGTTGCGATACACCCGCTTCCACACCACCGCGCTGTGTTCCCCCACCCGCGCAGCACTGTTGTCGGGCCGCAATCACCACACCGTGGGAATGGGCGGGATCACCGAGGCAGCCACCGCGGCGCCGGGACAGAACTCAGTGCGCCCGAATACGTGCGCTCCGTTACCGGAAGTTTTGCGGCTCAACGGCTATTCCACCGCCCAGTTCGGCAAGTGCCACGAAGTACCGGTCTGGGAAACCAGCCCGTCGGGTCCGTTCGATCACTGGCCCACCCCCGGTGGCGGCTTCGAGCACTTCTACGGCTTCATCGGCGGTGAGACCAACCAGTACTACCCGGCCCTCTACGAGGGCACCTCTGCGGTCGATCCCCCGAAGACACCTGAGCAGGGTTACCACCTAACCGAGGACCTGGCCGACAAAGCCATCGGCTACATGCGCCAGCAGCGGTCATTGACGCCGGACAAGCCGTTCTTCGTCTACTTCGCCCCCGGCGCCACGCACGCCCCGCACCACGTGCCCACCGAATGGTCCGACAGATACGCCGGAGCATTCGACGACGGATGGGACGCCTTGCGCGAAAGGACGATCGAACGACAGAAGGAGATGGGCGTCGTGCCCGCGGATGCGGACCTTACCGCGCGCAGCGACGGCATCCCGCCGTGGACCAACGTCGATGACGCCCTTAAACCGGTGCTGGCCCGTCAGATGGAGGTCTACGCCGGCTTCCTGGAACACACCGACCATCAAATCGGCCGCGTCCTGGACACCCTCGGTGAGCTGGGGATCACCGACAACACGCTCGTGTACTACATCATCGGCGACAATGGCGCCTCCGCAGAAGGTTCCCTGCAGGGCACATTCAACGAGATGGTCACCCTCACCGGATTCGGCGCCCTGGAAACCCCGGAATTCATGGCCTCTCACGTCGAGCAGTTCGGCACCCCGCAGGCCTACAACCACTACGCGGTCGGCTGGGCACATGCGATGAACACCCCGTATCAGTGGACCAAGCAGGTCGCCTCGCACTGGGGCGGCACCCGCAACGGCACCATCGTGTCCTGGCCGGCCGGGATCACCGCCGCCGGGGAAGACCGCCACCAGTTCACTCACGTCATCGACGTCGCCGCCACCGTGCTCGAAGCGGCCGGCCTACCCGAACCGATGACCGTGCATGGCGTTCAACAACTTCCGCTGGAGGGCACCAGCATGCTCTACAGCTTTTCCGACGCCGACGCCCCCGAACGCCACAGCACCCAGTACTTCGAGATGGTCGGCAACCGCGGCATCTACCACCACGGTTGGACCGCAGTCACCAAACACCGCACCCCCTGGGAAACCGGGGACGCGCCACTGCCGGCCTTCGACGACGACGTATGGGAGCTCTACGACACCAGCACCGACTGGACCCAGGCCCACAACGTCGCCGACCAACACCCCGACAAACTCCACGCCCTGCAGCGGTTGTGGCTCGTCGAAGCCGCCAAACACAACGCCCTACCGCTGGACGACCGGTTCGCCGAACGCGCCAACCCCGACATCGCCGGACGCCCACAACTGGTCACCAGCACGAGGCAGCGACTCTACGAGGGCATGGGCAGACTCAACGAGAACTCCGTCATCAACCTGAAGAACAAATCTCACACCATCACCGCCCACATCGAGGTCCTCGCGGCCGGCGCCAACGGCGTCATCATCGCCCAGGGCGGCATGGTCGGCGGCTGGAGCCTCTATGCCCGCGACGGCATCCTCAAGTACTGCTACAACTTCTACAACCTGCAGCGCTACTACGTCACCGCCGGCACCGCACTGACCGCCGGTGAACACGACGTCGTCGCCGACTTCGCCTACGACGGCGGCGGACTAGCCAAGGGTGGACAACTCACCCTTCTCGTCGACGGTGTCGAAGTCGGCGCCGGCCGCATCGAAGAAACGGAACCCATCATGTTCGCCGCCGATGAAACCTGCGACCTCGGCCGCGACGCCGGATCGCCCGTCGCCGATGACTACTCACCCGGCGGCGACCATTTCACCGGCCGCGTGCACTGGGTCGACCTCGACACCAGCCACGCCAACGAGCACCCCGACCCCGACGCCGAGCACCGCCGCCTGTACTTCGCACTCGGCACACAGTAACCACGACGCAATCACCACAGGCGGAGACCACATGTCCACGCCGGATACCTGCATTGGGAGCATCAAGCCCGACCCGGCGGCATAGGTTGGTGCGGAACCGCGCACCGATCCCAACTCCGCGATCCGGTCGAACAACGACTGGCCGCCGCCATCGCAGAACTCAGACTATCGCGAAGTGGTGTAAGGAAGCAGGCGCGTAGCGCTTTTTGCTGCTCGGGGAAATGGACAAAGAACTGCAATGGCATGCAAGTTCGAGATCAGTAAGTACAAAGCCGTTTGCTCAAATTTGAACGGTTGCTGACATGTCGGCGCGTACGACGCTGGCGCTAGTCGGCATGGTCGTTTGCACAGATTTGTTCATTCCCCTGGTCGAAGGGGATGGGGGAACCGCTACGAAAGGCCTACTGTGGGGGCACCCCCGGTGCGGCCGGCACGCCCGGTGCGGCCGGCACGCCCGGTGCAGCCGGCACGCCAGGTGCAGCCGGCACGCCAGGTGCAGCCGGCACGTCAGGTGCGGCCGGCACGCCAGGCGGTGCCGGCACCGGTGGCGCAGGGGGCGGGTCCGCATTTGCCGCACCCATCCCAAGTCCGACGGCTGTCAAGCCTAGGCCACCGGCGAAAATTGCTTTGGCGATGATTTGTTTGAGCTTCATGGCTCATCTCCTCGTCCCGTTGACGTTCGAACATGAACGCCTCGTCAATTCGAACTCCAGCAAAAAGCAAGCCTAAATCCGATCAGGGCATGCATTCAAGCGTTTTGCACCTCAAGACGCCGCCGAATCGTCAGCCACTTCGCCGTCCTCAAAGGAAGTCAGGATTGAGGCGCAATGCCCGCGCGAGATCAAAGAAATTACTGCCAACGATTGTAATGAGCTGGAGATGTCTCGACGCGCCTGGCACTGGTGCCTGCGAACCCGGACTTCGCCTACTGGTCCGTCGACCCTGCCGACTGCCACCGAGCCGCGTCAACATTCCGATTCGGCCACCTAGCCAGTCATCGGCTCATCCCGACTTATAAGCCGGCTGGATTGTGGCCGCCTACGTCTTCACGGCTCCCAGGTCGGCTTTAGGCTGACCAGGGCGTCGGCGCCCTTGGGGACGATGGTCGGTGTGCAGTCGGCGCCGGCTTGAAGTCGGGTATTCGCTTGAGCCATTCATCAACAGCACCTTGAGCTCTGTGCGGACTAGGTGAGAGGCGAGGCAGCGGCGCGAGCCGCTGACGAATGTCCTGTGCCGGCGCCGTGTCCGGGCCACAGCCGGCTAGTTCGATTGTCTGACTGTGTTCGATGTTGATCGCATCGAGGCGGCTGTTGCGCGACCGTATAACCGTATCCTGACCCGGGAACATCGGCACTTACCTTCTGTGATCGGAATTGGACGACCATCAGGGGACGGTCGAAGCGCTGCCGAGGCGCCTGGCTGCGCTCGCGCGCGGTCAAACCCTGAGCCCTGCGCGACGGGTTCTCCGACCGGGAGGCGTTGTGCCCGGCTCGCAGCGACAACGCATCTACCGCCGACGTCGCTATCTTGAGTTGTCGCTCTGAGGTGGACACAAAGTGTGCCTCCGACACCGGTGACTAGAGTGTCTGAAGTGACGAACACGGCGTAGTGCAGGGCTGTTTGTCCGGCGCGGTCACTGGTGTCGTCCACTCCGACGGCCGGAGCACAATCAAAAGCATGGCTTGGACGAGGTACGAGGGACGGGCGCCGGCAGACACAACGCTCACCGGTGCTGAACTGTTTGGCGAGCTTGAAGCTGAGATCCGCCGCCTGAACCCGCACTTCACCGATGTGCGCGTGGGCCAGGCCACCGCAATCGAAGATCGCGACATGACCAGTCAGTCAGCTAAGCAGTGGTACGACGTCACCTACTTCGCGGAGGATCCCGCCGGCGCTCCATAGGCATTTCCCAGCGACACCGCTTCGACATGCGCATAAAAGATTCGTGCCTGAGGATTAAGACAACCCGGATTCGCAATCGCGTCACCGGACGGTCAGCTGGAGGTCAGGCCCGTGTCCTCATGTGTAACCTGGCGGCTCGCTGTGGCCGCGGCAGCGGCCCTGCTGGTCGGTGCCGCTTGCTCGTCGAACACGAACACCGCGGAAGTCGTCGCACCCGACCACCTGGACGCCATCCTGCTCGCCGCACCCGATGTCAATTCCGTCATGGGCGCCACGGCCATGCAGTCGGATCCGGTCAGCGACATCACCACCAAAGCCGTTGAGGCCGTATCCGTTCAGGATTGCCTTGGCGCCATCTACGGCGCTGAGGTCGCGGTATACCGCGGCAGCCGATTCACCGCGATCAGCCGCAACCAGGTTCACGAACCCGGCGATTCACCCGCACATCTGGTTGATCAGGCCGCAGTGAGTTTCGCCTCACCCGCCGACGCCTTCGACTTCGTCACTGCTTCGCTCACCAAGTGGAAGAGCTGCGCAGGGAAGTCCGTCACCACGACCGAAGACGAAGCAACTGCCAGTTGGCAGCTCAGCTCACCCGCCGGTAGCGCACCGAACATCACCACCGTCGCCACCCAAGTCGGAGGTAAAGGCCTGGTGTGCCAGCGCGGCCTCAACGCGGTGTCCAACATCGTCCTCGACGTCACCGCGTGCGACAAACACATCACCGACCAGGCCCGCCAGATGGTCGACAAGATGGCGACGAAAGTATCCCCGTATGAGTCAGCGTCAACGCCGGAGCCGGCTCACTCAACGCAAACCACGGTGCCCTTTACCGGTCTGTTCGCGCCCAGCAACGTCGTCGTCGACACCGCAGGAGACTTATATGTCACCGACAGCGGAAACCACCGGGTCCTCAAACTGGCCGCTTCCACGCACACTCAGACCGAGGTGCCTTTCACCGGCCTCGACAATCCGAACGGTGTGGCCGTGGACACTGCCGGCAACATTTATGTCACCGACAGCGCCACAGCTCAGGTCTGGAAGCTGAAAGCCGTTTCGGGGCAACAAGTCTCACTGCCGTTCACCGGGCTCAAATCGCCTGCCGGTATCTGCATCGACATTCACGGCAACCTCTACGTCACCGACTACGCCACCAATCAGGTCGTCAAACTGGCGGCCGGCTCAACTCAGCAGAGCGACCTGTCGATCACCGGCCTCAACGAGCCCGACGGTATTCAAGCCGACCCGGCGGGCAACGTCTACGTCGCCGACGGCGGGAACAATCGCGTGCTCGAGTGGGTGGCCGACTCCGGTGCCGCAACCGCGCTACCCTTCACCGGGCTGAGCGACCCCGCCGACGTCACCCTGGACAGCGCACGCAACCTCTACGTCACCAATCACCACAACAATCGTGTGCTCGAATTGGCGCTCGGCTCAAACCACCAGACCGAGTTGCCCTTCACCGGCCTCAGCGACCCCACCTCGTCCGCCGTCGACAGCACCGGCGCCATTTACGTCACCGACAGCAATAACGACCGGGTGGTCAAACTTCCGCCACACTAGATCGTCAAGCGTCCAAGGGCTTGCGATTTGCAATCTCGATGGCGTGGACGACTGCTGCGGCAGCCCGGCCCAGGTGCTCCAGTTGTGCGGCACTCAGCGGCTCGATCACCAATTTTTGCACCAGCCGCGCGTGGCCGGGGGCTGCGGCGCGGATCTTGCGCTGCCCGGCCGCGGTGAGCCCGACGGTGCTTGCCCTACGGTCGTTCGAACAGGGCCGTTTGGTGACCCACCCCCGTTTTTCCAGCCGGGTGATCAGATGCGACAACCGCGACAGCGACGAGTTCGCTTTGTAGGCAAGCTCTGTCATCTGCAACGCCCCGTCGCCCGATTCCGACAGGGCCGCCAGAACCAGGTACTCGTACAACGACAGCCCGGCGTGTCGCTGTAGGTCGCTGTCGATCGCCCCGGGCAACGTCATGAACAAACCGACCACCTCTCGCCACGCTCGTTGCTGAGTGTCGCTGAGCCAAGGTTCGGGATGTGTGCCAGCTGCACGAGTCGGGTTCACAACTCTCACCGTAACGGGCATTGGTTGACGCTTCAACCGTTGGCTGCTATGTTTTGGTTGAAGCATCAACGAACCTCTTGAGGTGGCGACCTCGAGTGCAGCCCTTCAAGGAGAACAACAGATGAGATTCGGAATGATCGGCGCGGGAAGCCTGTCGCGCGCAATCGCCGGCCACGCAATCAACGCCGGCCACGACGTCGTGTTCAGCAACAGCCGCGGTCCAGAAAGCTTGGCCGAGGTGGTTGACACGTTCGGCCCGCACGCGACGGCCGGCACGGTCGCCGAAGCCGGCGCTGCCGATGTTGTTGTGCTGGCCGTCAATTGGAGCGGTATTCACGAGGCGTTGGGTGAACTTCCAGCCCGCAAGAACCGGATTCTGATCGACGCCACGAACCAGTGGGCGGCGCCGCCGCCCGATTTCGTCGTCGATTCGCTCAAGGTGGGCGGTAGCGAACTAGTTTCCTCCCTGGTCCCGGGCGCACATATCATCAAGGCGTTCAACAACTTGTACGCCGACCGACTGGCCGATGACCCGGTCACCTACAGCGGGCGCCGCATCCTGTTCTACGCCGGTGATGACCACGACTCAAAAGAACTGTTCGGCAAAGTCGTCAAGGGTTTCGGGTTCGCGCCTGTCGACCTCGGTCCACTTCGCATGGGCCGCTTGATGCAGGTGGACGGCCCGTTAACCGGACTGCACGCCGTCCGCGAGCCCGTGCCGCACCCCATGCCGAAGTCGTCCGGCAACGTCGTCGCGCCTAACGACTTACCGCCCGGCATTTGGACGATCGACCCGGCGCATTCGTCGATCAGCTTCTCGGTACGCCACGTCGTGGTCAGCCGGATCAGCGGCAGCTTCGGCGAATTCAGCGGCGAAATCGACGTCTCCAGCCAAGGCACGCCATCGGTGTCCGCGCAGATCGCCGTTGGTTCGGTCGACAGCGGCAACGGCGAACGGGACGACCATCTGCGCTCAGCTGATTTCTTCGACGTCGAGCACTACCCCACCGCGACGTTCACCTCCACCGGTATCGTGCGGGCCGACGAGTGCAGCTACATCCTGGAAGGTGACTTCAGCCTCAAGGGCATCACCAAACCGATCCGGCTTGCGTTGCAGTTCAACGGCATCAGTTCCGGGATGGGTCGCGGTGCCGTCGCCGGCTTTCAGGCGTCAGTAATATTGTGCCGCAACGACTTCGGCATCGAACTCAACATGCCGGTGGCAACCGGTGGAGTTGCCCTGGGAAACAAGGTGACCGTCACACTGGACATCGAAGCGCTGCAGGCGGCGTAACGACAAGGCGGTCGCCGAACCGCCAGGGCCAGCCGCGTCGACAATCCCGAGCACCGTAGAGTCAGGGCCGACTCAGTCGACGCCGACCGCGAGGACCCATGACCGAACGCATCGAGATCCAACGCACCATCGCGGCATCCGCGCCCAACATCTTCGCCGTGCTCTGCGACCCGCAGGGTCATGTGGCCATTGACGCTTCCGGCATGCTGCAAGACGCCGACGGCGACCCGGTCACCGCTGCCGGTGACAGCTTCGTCGTGCACATGGACCGCGAAGCACTCAACGACTTTCCGGAGATGGGCAAATACGACGTCACCGTCAGCATCAAAGACTTCGAGCAGGACCGGCTCATTACCTGGACCGTCCTCGGCCAAATCCGCCCGCAGATCGGTCATGTGTACGGCTATCGGCTGCAGTCCACGGACGACCCGGCCAACACCACTGTGACGTCTTTCTACGACTGGTCGCAGATCGATCAGAAGTGGCGCGACCTCAACATCTTTCCGGTGATCTCGGAGAGCGCGTTGCGGGCAACACTGGGCATTCTCGACCGCACCGTACGCCGCGGCTATCCCCCGCGATAACCGTTACTCCGCGCTGTCCTGAGCTGAGCAGGACGGCAACTTGCGCAACCTGTCGGAGTCGTCGCCTTTTACCCGCAGGTAGCGTTCACCCTTTTCGGTGGTCGCGATGACCACCGGCAGCCCATCGCCGTCTGTGCCGTCCTGTGCTGAAAGCAGTTGCAATTCGCCGCTTTCGACGTACAGCAGGGCGTCGTCGTTCGATAGCTGCCACGGGTGACCATCACCGGGCCACTGGCCGCCGACGAGCCGGAGGTCGCTCAGGACGTTTTCCTTCGCGTCACCGTCTCGTGCCGTCGCGCAACTCACCCACAGCTTGCCCGGCAACGGCCGGAAGTACACCGCCAGGCGCTGCCGGTTGAGGTTCGCGCTGACTGGTATCCCGATCGGCGGCAGCGAGGTGCCCTCAGGACGGTCGTTCAGCGATTTCTTGACTTGACGCGACCCCATTCCGGTGCCGAACCAGTCGATCGTCAGCACGGTGGTGAGGTACTGCACGATGCCCAGGGTCAGCATTCCGCCGGCACCCAGGGCGCCCAGCCCGGCGGCACCGGCGGCCGAGGTGACCGGCAGTGCGAGCAACCCGACCACCGCCGCTGTGCCGGCCGCTGCGGCGGCCTTGCCTGCCAACGTCAAGCTGAAGTCCGGTTTGATCTCCGGCTCGGGCGGGTTCTGCGACGGCCGTACGCCTACCGTTCTCGGCAGCTTCTCGAACTGCTCGCTGACCCGCTTGACCTCGGCCTCGTAATCTTGGCCGGTCAGCTCACCCGCACGCTTTTTCTCGCCCGCCGCGCTGAGCGCCTGCTCGAGGTCCTCGACAGTTCCGACGTTGCCCAGCCAGGGCTCTTTGTCGCCGGCGTCTCGCGGAATGTCGTCCAGGCCCATCTCGTAGGTCACCTTGAACGTGGCCTTGAAGTCGTAGAGCTTGCTGTCGGCACTCACCGTGCCGTCGATGACCAGTCGGCCGTCCTGGGTGCGCGGCACGATGTCGGCGTCGAGCGCCTCGAGGCTGCGGTCCTGGCCGCCGATGTCGATTGTCTTCGGCCCCTCCAGGACACACGGCGCGTCAGCGGCGAAATCGCTTTCGTCGAGATTGAAGCTTTTCATCACGGTGTCACGGACTTGGCGCAGGATGCTCCATCCGGTTACCGCCAAACCCGCTCTCTCGTGCGGATTTTCGGCGAGGATCGACGCGGGCAGATCCTCGCCCGGCGGCAATGACCGCAACGTCTGCACCTGAACGACTAAGGATTCTTCGGTGACCTCGCCGACGTCGAAGCGGTGCACGACGGCGTCGACGGCTTTGATGGTGTTGTCGTCTTGTGCATCCGGGTCGACGTCCAGCGGTGCCGGCAACAGCTTGACGATGCCGTCGTCGCCCATCTTGGCGACCTCCGGGCGCACCGCGTCGCTGATTTGGGCGGCCAGCGAGTCGAGCACCCTGATTCTGGCCTCGTCATCGGACAAACCCAGATGCTGCAGTTTTTCCAGGTTGACCATCAACTCGCCGGCGATGCTGTGGGTGATCCAATACGCCTCGGCGTAGTCGAGTTCCCAACTGATCCGCGGATCTTGTCCGGCGAACACGGTGTCACCTTCGGGACGGCGCTCGACGTGCGAACCGAACAACTGCGCGGCGTAGGGGTCCGCCGGTGCCGTAGCCACCAGCACGGGAGCGTCTTGCGCAGCGAACTTCAGCGCAATGGTCTGCTTTCCCGGCTCTACTTCGTACGGCTCGAGCTGATCGTGCACAGTCAGCCGGCCGAACAGCGGAATCTCGTTGTAGGGAATCTCCCGCGACTCCCCGGCGCGGGGACCGTCCGGAATGGTGATGGTGGCCGGCGGCAGTTGCACCAGCGGAATGCAGGTGACCGAGTCGATGACGATTTTCGAGTCGAAGATCACCAGGTCGATGGCGAAATGGCGCAGCGGATCGTGGACGTTTCCGTCACCCTCCTCCTGCCACAGCCGTTGCTGCGCGTCGAGAACGAACCAGACCCGATCCAACGTGAGATCGAGGGTGGCCGTCGCGGAGTATCCGGTTCCGTCGACGGATTGCGTGTAGGTGTCGCCGCTGAACATATCGACCGTCTGGTCCTGAACCCGTTCACGATGAATCTCGATGATGGTGTCGGGACGTTGCATGTCGAACTCCAGTTACTCCGGGCGGCGCACGTGGCGCAGCGGGTGAGTGGATACCAGTGTGTGCGAACCGGGCGTACTGCCTGACTGCTTTACCCCGGAATGCGATTTAAATCTCCGCCGCCGTGCTGCGCAGCGAGTTGGCTGGTTTTGACGGTCCCAGGAACCGAGGAGGTGGAAACGCCGCGACAGTACCCTGAAGCACGGGAGGCAGCCATGGACCGCAGTGCCCGCCGGAGCACCGAGCGAGCGGGCGGTCAAGGCCCCGCACGGACAGCCGCAGCCCTTGCGCTGGTGTGCGCGGTCACCGCGGGCTGCAGTTCCACGGTGCTGCCAGGTCACGCCGCGTCGATGCTCGACGACCCCGACCGGGTCGGGGGGTTGCCGGTGACCTACGGGCCCAACGGAGTTCGCGCCGACGCTCCCCCGCCGACCGGCCGCGTGCAGGACACCGACGGTGGCGCCGAAGACCACCTGGCACTGTCGGCGATCAACGACATCCAAGCTTTATGGACCACGGCCTACCCCGACTTCTTCTCCGGCCCTTACACACCGGTGACCAGCCTCATCTCCTACGACTCCACCGACCCCTCGAGCCCTGGAGTCTGCGGCAGTCCCACCACCTACCGAGTCGTCAACGCCTCGTATTGCCTGCTTAATGACTCGGTGTCGTGGGACCGCGGCTCGCTCATCCCGAAAGCGCGCACGTTATTCGTTGACGTGGCGGTAGCTGGGCTGCTCGCCCACGAAATGGGTCACGCCGTGCAAAACCGGGCGCATCTGGTGCGCCGGCTGCTGACCCGCACGATCGTCAAGGAGCAGCAGGCCGACTGCTTTGCCGGTGTATATCTGCGCTGGGTGGCCGAGGGCCACTCGCCGCGGTTCACGATGAACACCACCGACGGCCTCGACCACGTGCTCGCCGGCGGGATCACCTTGCGCGACCCCGTCGACGAACCCGAATTCGCCCACGATGCCCACGGCTCCGCGCTCGACCGGGTCGGCGCTTTCCAGGAGGGCTTCGACGGGGACCCGAGCACCTGCGCCGCCATCGACATGAAAGAGATCGACCGGCGCCGCGCTGGTCTGCCCAAGGCGCTGTTGTTCTACCCGGTCGGCGACAGCGAGGCGGGCGAGACACCGATCGACAACGATTCGATGGCGACGTTGATGGAAATTCTGGGGCAGCTCTTCCAGCCCAGCAGCGCGCCGACGCTGAATGTCGGCGGTGACGCGAAGTGTCCCGACACGCGCCCCAGCCCACCCGCCTCCTACTGCCCCGCCACCAACACGATCACCGTGGACTTACCCGGCTTGCAGCGGTTCGGCGCCTATACCGATCGGCACAGCGGCCATCTGTTGCAGGGTGACGACACCGCGTTCTCGGTGGTGACCTCGCGGTACATGCTCGCCGTTGAGCACCAGCGCGGCGCGGCGCTGACCGGAGAGCGGGCCGCGCTGCGCACCGCCTGCCTGACCGGAGTCGCACAACGCGACATGTCGGCGCCCGTGACGCGGCCGTCCGGCCGAACCCTGGTGCTCACCGTCGGCGACCTCGACGAGGCGATCTCCGGGCTGCTCACCAACCACTTGGCCGCCAGCGATGCGAACGGAGACACCGTTCCCGCCGGCTTCACCCGCATCTCCGCCTTCCGGTCCGGACTGGTCAGCGACGCCGGCCAGTGCTATCAGCGGTTCACATGAACGGTCCACCCTGGCCGCGCCCGGACCATCCTGCCGCGGGGGCACAACAGGTACGACAGACACCACTCACCGGCCCTAAAACGACTCACCGGGCGATCCTGGGGGCGGCTGTCCTGATGATCTTGGTCGCGTCCGCGGTGCCGCTCATCGGCGTCTCCCGGCTGCTCCAGGTTGCGGGCGGCAAGGTTCTCGACGTCAACATGGTCCAGGAGGGTGTCTTGCAGATCCTTTCCGACCCGGCTGGCGGCTACGGCGGCAATACCGTCGCCGACGTCAGCTGTAACAACGGCCGCAATCCGCGCGCCGCCCGAGGGACGGCCTTCACCTGCGACGTCATCGTCAACGGCGCCGAGCGCCACGTCAGCGTCGTGGTGTCGGATGACAACGGCACCTATGAGGTCGATCGGCCGCGCTAGCGGCCGATCGACCTCATGTCGATTTGGACACATCTTCGGCTTGCGACTGCGTGGGAACAGTTTGGCGCTGCGGTGCATGGCATCATTTCTCTCGTGTTGTTCGAACTGCACCGTTCGTTGGTTCTGCTGCGGAACCGAGCGCGCGAATTCCGTCGCACACCTTCACCTGGGATGTCCAGGTTCGGGTCAGTCCGAAGGTCCGGCGGTTCCTGACCTCCCGGTCACAGTTGTCACGTTGCGCCGCAAGATCTGTCATCCCGTCAACCTCAGTCATAGTGCGGCGCAAACTTGTTTGGCCACCATCACCGGGGACCGCGGCGTACCCTTCATCCGTGCACCGCGTCCGATGGTTGTGCGCCATCGTCACAATCTTTGGGGCAAACGCGCTGGTCGGGTGTTCGGTCCCCGACACCTACTCCGCGCCCGCCACATTCACCGTAAGCAACGAATCGGTCACCAGAGCAATCGAAGAGGTGATGAATCTCAATTCGATGACGAAAATCGACGGCGAACCCGATGTTGACTGCGCCGGCGAAACGCACTGCAGCATCGCTTACGTCATTCAAGAGTCGCTGGGCGGCTCGAGCAATTGGGAGGACAACGAGCTGATCCGGCCGACACGCCAGATATGGAAGACGTTGTTCACCGATCCCAAATTCCAGTTCGGCACCATCACGGTCAGCGGCCCGCAAACATTAGATGACAACGCGACCCAGCCCTACTACTCGCTGAGTTGTGACCGACAGCGCGCCGCCCGCATCGACTGGTCGGACATCGACGGCTGGGGTCTACGGCAGCGCTGCGATTATTCACCGCTGATCGGTGGAATGCCCGGCACCTGAGTTCAATGCGTAGGGCGCGGCGCTTATGAACCGGCATCACAGCGTCGTCGTGAAAGGCGCCGGACACTACTTGCACTCTGAGCTCAGTGAGTCGTAGTTCCGCTCGGAGGCCCGGTGCCGGTGCTCGCACCTGGCTCTCCGGCCGGCTCCGGGCCCGCCGGCTCATCCGCTGCTGGCTCATCTCCTGGCGGGCAGTAGGCGCTTGTCGCCATCGATTCGAAAGTCTGCGCTTTGGCGTGAGTGAATCCCGGGTTCTGCTGCTCGAGGTTAGTGACGACCTCATCGTCACTTGACCCGGCATCCAACATCTTGCATACCGTCTTGCCAGCGGTCACCGTTGTGCTCGAGTCGCTGAAACTGATTCCGGCGTTTTTGATGTCCATCAGGAAGTTGCCGTCGGTGTCGGCATGGGCCGGTGCCGCGAGAGCAACTGCGACGGCCGCCATGGGGAGCACGAGTCGAATTCGCATGCAAGCATCATCGCCGCCACGTGCAGCTTTCGCATGCTGAGCGATTAGTTTTAACACATTACTGAGGTTCCGGAAACACGGGGAAACAACCGCCTGCGCGCAGGACTACCCTCGGTCGGACGCAGGCGCGGCCGCCCTGCGGCACGTGACAATCCGCGAAGGAGTCGGTCGTCATAGCCAACGTCGTCATCGTCCTGTATCCCGACCCGGTGTCCGGCTATCCGCCGGAGTACGCCCGCGACGGCATCCCCGACGTCACCGATTATCCCGACGGCCAGATCGTGCCCAGCCCATCGGCGCTCGACTTCAAGCCCGGTGAGCTGGTCGGCTGCGTCTCCGGTGCACTCGGGCTGCGCACGTTCCTCGAAGACGGTGGTCACCAGCTGACCGTCACATCAGACAAGGAAGGTCCGGACTGCGCCTTCGAGCGCGCCCTTCCAGAAGCCGAAGTGGTGATCTCGCAACCGTTCTGGCCGGGCTATCTGACCGCCGAGCGGATCGAGAAAGCGCCGAAGCTGAAGCTGGCGATCACCGCCGGGATCGGGTCCGATCACGTCGACATCGATGCGGCGATCGCCCACGGCATCACCGTCGCCGAAGTCACCTTCAGCAACAGCATCAGCGTCGCCGAGCACACCGTCATGCAGATCCTGGCATTGGTGCGCAACTTCTTGCCGTCGCATCACTATGCGACCGAAGGCTGGAACATCGCCGACTGCGTCGAGCGCGCCTACGACTTGGAAGGCATGGACGTCGGGCTGATGGCCGCCGGACGAATCGGTCAGGCCGTGCTGCGGCGCCTTGCGCCGTTCGCGGTCAATCTGCATTACACCGACCGGCGCAGGCTGCCGACCGAGGTCGAGGACGAACTCAACCTGACATTTCATCCCGATGTGCAGTCGATGGCGCCCGCGGTCGACGTGCTGTCCATCCACGCACCGCTGCATCCGCAGACCTATCGCCTGTTCGACGAGAAACTGCTGGCCGCCATGCGGCGCGGTTCCTACATCGTCAACACCGCCCGCGGCGAGATCGTTGTGCGGGACGCCATTGTGGCCGCGCTGCAAAGCGGTCAACTCGCCGGCTACGCCGGTGACGTCTGGTATCCACAGCCACCGCCCGCCGACCACCCGTGGCGCACCATGCCGCACAACGCCATGACCCCCCATGTGTCCGGGACGACGCTGTCCGCGCAGGCCCGATACGCCGCCGGCACCCGCGAGATCCTGGAGGACTGGTTCGCCGGTCACCAGATCCGCGACGAATATTTGATCGTCGACGGCGGACGCCTTGCGGGAACCGGGGCCGCTTCCTACACCGCGGGCCCCGGCGACAGCAAGTAATCAGCCGACGGTGGCGACGGGCGGCTGGCTACCCGCCGCAGCGTCGACCGGCACGTGCGCGGCTTGCCGCCACACATCGCCGTCCAATACACCGGGCAGGTCGGTCTCGTCAGCCACGAAGACCGGGTCTTTGCCCGCCTTCGACTGACCATGGAAGTCCTTGAGCGCTGCGAACGCCCACTTGCCCAGCAGGCAGATCGCCATCAGGTTGACGATCGCCATCAACGCCATCCCCAAGTCTGCGAGCGCCCAGACGAACGTCAGCTTGAGCACCGCGCCGAGACCGATCGCGATGAGCGTCGAGACTTTCAAAGCGGCGATCGCCCGGCGACGCCCGCCCAGGAAAAGCAGGTTGCCCTCCGCGCACACGTAATCGCCGAGCACAGCGGAGAATCCGAACACGAACACCACCGCGGTCATCAAAGTGGTGGTCCACGAACCAAGCCCGGCGGCTACCGCCGATTGGGTCAGGCTCGCGCCGGTGACCGCGCCGGGATGCGCAGGATCATAGACGGCAGGACCGGAGACCAACACGATGAACGCCGTCGCCGTGCACACCACCATCGTGTCCACGAACACTCCCAGCGACTGGATCAGCCCCTGCTCCACCGGATGCGACACGGTTGCGGTGGCCGCGACGTTGGGCGCACTGCCCATCCCCGCCTCGTTGGCGAACAAGCCGCGCCGGACTCCGTTGACCATGGCGACCGCAATGCCACCAGCAAAACCGCCTGCCAACGGCCGGATTCCGAAGGCTCCGCCGATGATTTCACTGAAGACGCTTGGCAGATTGGTGATATTGACCGCCACTACCGCCGCAGCCAGCAACGCATATGCCAGCGCCACGACCGGAAGAACGATTCCGGCGAGCCGGGCCACGCTGCGGACCCCGCCGAACACGATCGGTGCGGCCAGGGCGACCAGCGCCACCGCCGTCCAACCCACTCCGACGTGATGGGAGCTGTGCAGTACATCGCTGATCGCGTTGGCCTCGACCATGTTGAATGCGACGCCGGAGCAAAAGACCAGCAGGACAGCGAAGAAGACCCCACCTGCCCGCGAGCCGAGCCCCCGTTGAATGTAGTAGGCCGGGCCGCCCCGGAATGCGCCGTCACCGGACCGGACTTTGAAGATCTGCCCCAGCGTCGCTTCGATCAACGCCGTCGCCATGCCGAAGGCCGCCGCCACCCACATCCAGAACACGGCACCGGGCCCGCCGAGGGTCAGCGCGATCGCCACCCCGGCGATGTTGCCGACGCCGACCCGCGCCGCCAGCCCGACGCAGAACGCCTGAAACGACGAAATACCGCCCTGCCGGCTGCCGGACCGCCGCAATTGGCTCAGCATCCGGCCGAAATAGCGGACCTGCACACATCGGGTACGCACCGTGAAGTAAATGCCGGCGCCGATCAGCAGATAGATGAGGACGTAGCTGTAGAGAGCGTTGCTGAGCGGAACGACGAACTGCTTCTGCAGCAAGTCCACCATTTGCTTCTCCCAGGCTGCGCCGCTGTTGTTCGCTGAGCGTAAGCGTGGAATGTTGACATCACGTTTCGTCGCCTCACCCCGGGCGGCAGCCGTGTTACGACTGAGTCACAGCCTGGGGTGTGGGCGTGAACTGGACCTGACCAACGCTGGTTACCGTGGACCGGTGCTCGTCGTGCGGCTCGCTGCGGCGGATTCCGCCGGCGCCGAAGAATTGGCCGCCCTTGCGGCGAGCACTTTCCCGCTCGCCTGCCCGCCCACAGTCAGCACCGCGAACATCGCCGCCTTCATAGACACCAACCTGTCGGTCGCGCGCTTCGTACACTATCTGGCCGATCCGGCCCGAACAGTGCTGACCGCACACCGGAACAGACGGATCGTCGGCTACGCCATGCTGGTGCGCGGCGTCACCGAGGACCCCCACATCCAGCGAGCTGTCGAAGTCCGCCCGGCCATGGAACTTTCGAAGATGTACGTGGTGCCTGACGAACACGGCACTGGGGTCTCGTCAGCGTTGATGGAGCACGCCCTGGCTCGGGCCACTGACGCGGACGTCGGTTGCGTGTGGCTGGGAGTTAATCAGAAAAACATACGGGCACAACGGTTTTACACGAGGCACGGCTTCACCCTCACCGGCGACAGAACGTTTCGGTTGGGCGGGCAAGTCGAGCACGATTACGTCATGGTGCGCGCACTGTGACCCGGGGCCCTGCACACCTGCGCCGCGGTGGCGTGCTGCAATCGAGCACATGACTGATCCTGCCGCGGGGGCGGCGCTGACCCTGCTGGGGTCGGTGCGCGACGTCGGCGACGGCGAGCTGTCAGAACTCTACGCGTATCCCGACGCCACTCAGCGAGTGTGGGCGCGGGCGAACTTCATCACCAGCCTCGACGGCGCGGCCAGCGCCGACGGAACCACCAGCTCACTTGGCGGCCCCGGTGACCGCGCCCTGTTCAATCTGCTGCGTGCCCTCGCCGACGTCATCGTCGTCGGCGCCGGCACGGTCCGCGCCGAAAGCTACGGCGGAGCCCGATTGTCCGCCGAGGAGCGGCAGCAGCGCCAGGCCCGGGGGCAGAGCGAAGTGCCGCCGATAGCGGTCGTCACCGTGTCGGGTCACCTCGACCAGGACATGCCGGTATTCACCCGCACCGAGGTGGCGCCGCTGGTGCTCACCTGCACCGCGGCCGCCGGTGCAACGCGCAACCGGCTTTGCGGGGCGGCCGACGTCGTCGACTGCTCGGGTGACGATGCCGACCGGGTCGACACTGCTGCTCTCCTGGCTGCGCTGGCCGCGCGGGGACTCAACCGGGTGCTGACCGAGGGTGGTCCCACTTTGCTCAGCGCCTTCGTCGACGACGATCTGCTCGACGAGCTGTGCCTGACGATCGCCCCGAGCGTGGTCGGCGGAACGGGTCCGCGCATCACCGCCGGCCGCGGCCAGGTGTCGGCCCGGATGCGTTGCGCCCACGTCCTGACCGATCAGTCGGGTTACCTGTACACCCGCTACGTGCGAAGCCGGCCCGGCGCCGCTCGCTAGGGTGGTCGCATGAGCCGGCCCGTCACCTCCGCGGCGATCCTCGTCGCGGTGACTGCGGTGCTGGCCGGTTGCGTACCTGTCCTGGCCGCCGACCCGCATTTCGCCACCAACTCCGGCAGCCGCCACAAAAGCGCGGTCACCACAGCGTCGCCGCTTAACGGTCCACCGCCCATCACAGCGCCTAAAAACGACCTGTCCTGGCATGACTGCACGGCGCGATTGTTCTCCGACGCCGCGGTGCCGGCCGCTCCCGGAGTCAAGCTGGACTGCGGCACCTACGACGCGGACCTCGACCCGACCAACGGCGCCAGCGGAAGCCTGAACATCGGTGCCGTGCGGGCCCGCTCGGTGCAGACTCCGCCCGACGCGGGTCCGGTGGTCTTCACCACCGGTTCGGATCTGCCGTCGTCTCAGCAGCTGCCGGTATGGCTTTCCCGCGCCGGCGCCGACGTGCTGCGCAGCCGCCCGATCGTTGCCGTCGACCGCCGCGGCATGGGCATGTCGAGCGCGGTGGACTGCCGCGACCAACTGGACCGCGAACAGATGCGCGACCAGGCGCAGTTCCAGCCCGGCGACGACCCGGTGGCCAACTTGTCCGACACCGCCAACAACGCCACAACCAGCTGCACCGACACCATCGCCCCCGGCGACTCCGATTACGACAACAATCACGCCGCCGGCGACATCGAACGTTTGCGCACCCTTTGGGATGTGCCGGCATTGGCATTGGTCGGCGTCGGCAACGGCGCCCAGGTGGCGCTGAGCTATGCCGGGGCGCATTCCGACAAGGTCGCCAGGCTGGTGCTGGATTCCCCCGTCCCGTTGGGGATCAGCGCCGAAGCCGCCGCCGAGCAGAAAGTCAAGGGCCAGCAGGCAGCGTTAGACGCGTTCGCCGCGCAGTGCGTGGCCCTGAAGTGCTCGCTGGGCCCTGACCCGAAAGGAGCGGTGGCTTCGCTGCTGAGCGGGGCCAGAGCAGGGCACGGACCCGGCGGTGCGTCGGTGGCCGCTGTCAGCGACGCGCTGGTCACCGCGCTCGGTTTCCCCTCGGGCGACCGGATCAACGACACCACCAGCCTGGCCGACGCGATCAGCGCCGCCAACTCCGGCGACACCAACAAGCTGACCAGCCTGATCAACCGGGCCGAGGCTACCACCGGCACCGACGGCGAATTCATCAACTCCTGCAGCGACGCATTGAACCGTCCGACGCCGGACCGGATCCGCGAGCTGATGGTCGCCTGGGGCAAGCTTTATCCGCAGTTCGGCGCCGTCGCCGCGCTCGACTTGGCGGACTGCGTGCACTGGCCCAGCGGCTCAGCTCCGCAGGTGCCCAAACACCTCAAAATCGACGTCATGTTGCAGGGCGTGCAGAACGACCCGATCGTCGGCACGGAAGGTGTGACGGCGACCGCGGCCAGCGTCATCAACGCGGGTGCGGCGAGTAAGCGGGTGATGTGGCAGGGCATCGGCCACGGTGCCAGCACCTACTCCTCGTGCGCCGTGCCGCCGCTGATCAGCTACCTGAACAGCGGCAAGCTCCCGGCCACCGACACCTACTGTCCCGCCTGAGCATTTCGGTTGCGGGCGGCCTAACACGCCGGTGTACGGTTCGCTCGTGACGGCAGTCGACTCCACCCGCACCGGCCTGGGCGATTCCCTGCGCGCCGGATTTCGTCCCCGGACCGGCCCGCCGAGCACCGCCGCAGTGTGGCGATCCGTGCTGTGGCCGGTGGCCATCATGTCGATCATTCACCGCAGCGTCCTGCTGACCGCCAACGGCAACATCACCGACGACTTCAAGCCGGTCTACCGGGCGGTGCTCAATTTCCGGCAGGGCGTGCCGATCTACAACGAGCACTTCGACTACGTCGACCCGCACTATCTCTACCCGCCGGGCGGAACCTTGATCATGGCGCCGTTCGGCTACCTACCCTTCGCAGAATCGCGCTACCTGTTCGTCTTCGTCAACACCGTCGCCATCATGCTCGCCGCCTACCTGCTGCTGCGGCTGTTCAACCGCACGCTGACTTCGGTGGCCGCTCCGGCGCTGCTGCTGGCGATGTTCTGCACCGAATCGGTGACCAGCACCCTGGTGTTCACGAACATCAACGGATGCATTCTGCTGCTGGAGGTGCTGTTCTTCCGATGGCTGCTTACCGACTCCGGCACACGCCGACGCCGCCACCAATGGTGGGCCGGAATCGCCATCGGACTGGCGCTGGTGGTCAAACCGGTGCTGGGCCCGCTTCTGCTGCTGCCGTTGCTGAACCGGCAGTGGCGCGCGGTGCTGGCCGCCATCGTCGTACCGGCGGTGTTCAACCTGGCCGCGCTGCCCCTGGTCAGCGATCCGGGCGATTTCTTCGCTCATACGCTGCCCTACATCCTGGGTACCCGCGACTACTTCAACAGCTCGATCCTGGGCAACGGGGTGTACTTCGGTCTGCCGACCTGGCTGATTCTGCTGCTGCGGATCCTGTTCACGCTCCTCGCAGGCGGCAGCCTGTGGCTGCTCTACCGCTACTACCGCACCCGCGACCCGCGGTTCTGGCTGCTGACATCGTCGGGCGTGGTGCTGCTGTGGTCGTGGCTGGTGCTGTCGCTGGCGCAGGGCTACTACTCGATGATGCTGTTCCCGTTCCTGATGACGGTGCTGCTGCCGAACTCGGCGATCCGTAACTGGCCGGCGTGGCTGGGCGTCTACGGATTCCTGACGATGGACAAGTGGCTGCTCTTCAAATGGATGGACGTCGGACGTCCGCTGGACTACCTCAAGATCACCTACGGCTGGAGCCTGCTACTGATCGTCACGTTCTCCGTGCTCTACTTCCGCTACCTGGACGCCAAGGCCGAGAATCGGCTGGCCGACGGTATCGACCCGGCGTGGCTGACGCCTCTGCAACCGCGCGCTAGCGTGGGTGCATGACTTCCCAGCTGCCCAGGCTTCAGCTCTCCGACGACGAGTGGCGTCAGCGGCTCAACCCGCAAGAGTTCGACGTGCTGCGTCGCGCCGGGACCGAGCGGCCCTTCACCGGGGAGTACACCGACACCAAGACCCAAGGCGTCTACCAATGCCGAGCCTGTGGCGCCGAGCTGTTCCGCAGCACAGAGAAGTTCGAATCGCATTGCGGCTGGCCGTCGTTCTTCGATCCGTCGAGTTCGGACGCGGTGATCCTGCGTCCGGACCGCTCCATGGGCACGAAGCGCACGGAGGTGCTGTGCGCCAACTGCCACAGCCACCTCGGTCACGTGTTCGCCGGTGAGGGCTACCCGACGCCGACCGATCAGCGCTATTGCATCAACTCGGTTTCGCTGCGGCTGGTTCCAGCGGGCGCTTGAGCCCGAGCCGCGGGACGCCGTCAGGCCTTCGCTGTCACAGAGAGTCAGGACATGTCACCGTGCCCACCTTCGAGCGACTTTTTATGTTCGGCACCCGTTAATCGCGGACGGAGTCGCTCTGAGGTGGGCACAAACCCACTTCCTCGGCGCCAGCGACGGAAGTGACAGGTGAGGCGCGGCGCGCCGGCGGTGCTGCTCAGCCCACTCGGGTGGCGTGCACTTCCCAGAAGCCGGCATGGACCCGGCCGTCGACCAGCCACGGCTCCATCGCCCGGTACCGCGCCAGCAACTCGTCGAACTGCTCGGCCGCGTCGGGATTGCGCTCGGCCATCATCGCGATGGTCTCAGCGCTCATGTTCACCAGGTAGGTGGTCGGCCCCAAGTAGTCGATCTCCCAGCCGTTGGCCGGTAGCACGTCACGAAAATCGCTCTCCGACAACGACCGCATCATCTTGAAACCGTTGACGCTGTGCTCGCCGAATTCGAACATGTGCAGCCGCGCCCCGGGTTTGGTGGCCCGGTGCAGCGCCCGCGCGTAGGACAGCTGCAGGTCACGCTCGGTGCTGAAGGTGTGGTAGAAGGCGCAGTCGACCACCGTGTCGAAGCGGTTGTTCAGGCCTTCCAGCTTGGTGGCGTCGGCCAGCTGAAAATTCACCGACACCCCCGCTTTGCGGGCATTCTCCCGGGCACGCTCCAACCCGCTCGGTGAGGCGTCGATGCCGGTGGCCGAGTAGCCCTTCGAGGCGTAGTAGATCGCGTGATGACCGGGCCCGGTGCCCGGGTCGAGCACCTCGCCTTTGATGGCGCCCAGCGCCACCAGCTGCTGGACCACCGGCTGGGGGCCGCCGATGTCCCAGGGTGTGGCGGCGGGCAGGCCGTGGGCGGTCCGCCCATCGCGGTACATCTCTTCAAAGCGGGCAGGGTCTACCGGAGCAGTCATGCCGCCGAGGGTAGACACCTCAGCTGTGACTCGCCGGGACGGCGCGATCAAGGCAGAGCCGCCACCAGTTGCTCGACGGGCACTCGTGGGCCGGTGAAGAACGGTGTCTCGGCGCGGGTGTGGCGACGGGCGTCGGTTGCCCGCAGGTCGCGCATCAAATCGACGATGCGGTGCAGTTCGGGCGACTCGAAGGCCAGCAGCCATTCGTAGTCGCCAAGCGCGAACGCGGGGACCGTGTTGGCCCGGACGTCTTTGTAACCACGCGCGGCCATGCCGTGCTCGGCGAGCATGCGGCGACGTTCCTCCTCCGGCAGCAGGTACCAGTCGTAGGACCGCACGAACGGATACACGCAGATGTAGGCACCCGGCTCTTCGCCGGCCAGGAACGCCGGGATGTGACTCTTGTTGAATTCCGCGGGTCGGTGCAGCGCCACGCTGCTCCACACCGGTGTGCTGGCGCGTCCCAACGTGGTGGTGCGCCTGAAGTCGGCATAGGTCGCCTGCAGCGCTTCGACGCGTTCGGCGTGCGTCCAGATCATGAAATCGGCGTCGGCGCGCAGTCCGGCGACGTCGTAGAGGCCGCGCACCACGACACCGCGTTCCTCCTGCTGCTTGAGGAAGGTGGCGGTCTCGTCGACCACGTCGTCCCGTCCGTCACCCAGGGCGCCCGGCCGCACCGAGAACACCGAAAACATCAGGTAGCGCACGCTCGCATTCAGGGCGTCGTAGTCCAGGCGGGCCATGAGAACTATCGTGCCACGGGATCTTGCAACGCCCGGATCACCTCTGCGGCCGCCCGGCCGGCGGCGCCGATGCAGGCCGGCACGCCGATGCCGTCGAGGTAACTGCCCGCCACGCTCAGGGTCGCCGGCAGCCCGGCACGTAATTCGGCCACCAGTTCGCCGTGCCCGGGACCGTACTGTGGCAGCGCGTCACTCCAGCGCTGTACCCGCGCCTCGACCGGCGTGACGACAACGCCGAAGACCGTCGCCAAGTCTTGCACCGCCCAGGCCAGCAACTGGTCGTCGGAAGCCCGGCGCAGTAGGTCGTCGCCGAACCGCCCGAACGACAGCCGCACCAGCTCGACGTCACCGCCAGCCCTTTCCAGGCCCCATTTGCGCGACGACAACGTGATCGCTTTGGCCTGCAACGGTTCTCCGCTGGCCACCAGCACCCCGGAGTGCTCCGGGAAGGCGGCAGCTTGCCTCTTTAATGGCACCGCCAGCGCCACCACCGCCGAAGTGGCGCTGTGGATGCGATGTGCGGCCGCCGCGGTGCGCGGCGCGATGCCGTCGACGAGGCGCGCCGACTGCGCGGCGGGCACCGCCAGTATCACGGCGTCGGCGGGCCATCGGGTGCCGGTGGCGTCAAACAATGCCCAGCCTTGCTCAGTGCGCTCGATCCGTTGCACCGCCGAGCGCACCCAGCGTGGCCTGCCGCGGCGGACCAGCTCGTCGACGAGCACCCGGTAGCCGCCCTGCACCGCACCGAACACCGGCCCGTCGGTGACGGTCGCCAATGCCGAGCGCACCGCCTCGGTCAACGAAGCGGCGCCCCCGTCGAGGGCCGCGGCAAGCGCGGGCGCAGCTGACCGCACACCGATGGTCGCCGCTGACCCGGCATACACGCCGCCCAGCAGCGGATCAACCGAACGGGCGACGACCTGCTCACCGAACCGGTCGGCCACCAGTTGCGCGACCGGCGGATCGCTGCCGACGCGCCACTGCAGGGGCCGAGCCGGCTCGTCGCGTATCTGGGCGATCGTGGTGTCGTCGACGAGCCCGGCAACGGATTCGGCCGACGAAGGGATCCCCACGACGGTGCGGGCCGGCAGCGGGTGCAGCCGTCCCCGGCTGTAGATCAGCGGTCGCGCACCGGTGGTGCTGACCCGGCGGTCGGCCAGGCCCAGCTCCGCCAGCAGCGCCAACGCTTCGGGACGGCGAACGACGAACGCTTCGGCACCGACGTCCATCGGCTGGCCGCCGACATGCTCGGTTCGTAGTGCCCCGCCGAGCCGGTCAGCCGGGTCGAGCAGCGTGATCTGGGCATCGTCGCCGGCGGCCGCCCGCAACCGGTACACCGCCGTCAAACCGGAAATCCCGCCGCCCACCACGCAGTAGCTGGGCGTCATAACCTATGGACCAGGGACACCAGCTCGGTCAGCAGCCCGGGATCGGTGTCCGGCAGCACGCCGTGGCCCAAGTTGAAGACGTGTCCGGCGGCACCGGCGTCGACGGCGCGGCGCCCGTCGTCGACCACGGCGTGCGCAGCCCGCTGCACCGCCGGCCAGCCCGCCAGCAACACCACCGGATCGAGGTTGCCCTGCAACGCGGTGCCCGGCTCGACCCGGCCGGCGGCGTCGGTCAGCGATGTGCGCCAATCGACCCCGATCACCGGCGCAGCACCCGGCTTGACGGCTTCGGACATCGCGCCGAGCAACTCGGCGGTGTTGATGCCAAAGTGCGTCATCGGCAAACCGTGGTCGGCCAGCGCGTCGAAAACCCGCGCGCTGTGCGGCAGCACGAACTGCCGATAGTCGGCCAGCGACAGCGTTCCGGCCCACGAGTCGAACACCTGGATGGCATCCACGCCGGCGTCGACTTGGACTCGCAGGAAAGCGACGGTGAGGTCGGTCAGCTTTGCCATCAACGCATTCCAGGCGGCCGGGTCGGCGAGCATCATCGCCTTGGTCCGGGCGTGGTGGCGGCTGGGGCCGCCCTCCACCAGATACGACGCCAAGGTGAACGGCGCGCCGGCGAAGCCGATCAGCGGGACGTCGCCTAGTGCGGCGACCAGCAGTGACACCGCCTCGGCGACCGGCTGCACCTCCTGCGGCTCAAGCGGTTTCAGCGCTTCGACGGCGGCGGCATCGCGCACCGGCTGGGCGATCACCGGTCCGACGTCGGGAACGATGTCCAGATCGATGCCGGCGGCGCGCATCGGCACGACGATGTCGGAGAACAGAATCGCCGCGTCGACACCGTGGCGGCGCACCGGCTGCAAAGTGATCTCGCAGATCAACTCGGCGTCGAAGCAGGCCGCGAGCATGCTGGTCTGTTGCCGCAGCGCCCGGTACTCCGGCAACGAACGGCCGGCCTGACGCATGAACCACACCGGAACCCGGTGCGGCTTGCGCCCACCGGCCGCGGCCAGGTACGGCGATTCGGGAAGATCGCGACGCGTAGTCATCCTGATCAATGCTGCCACGGCGGCTGCTGTGACCACCCGTCCGTAATATCGACGCTGCCGTCGATCAGTCAGGAGCCGGGATGCACGTCAGCTACCAAGAGTTCCCCAGCCTTCGCTTCGAGACCGGCGCTCCCGGCGTACTGCATATGGTGTTGGACGCGCCGGGGCTCAATTCGGTGGGACCGCAGATGCACCGAGACCTCGCCGACATCTGGCCGGTGATCGACCGCGATCCCGACGTCCGTGTGGTGCTGGTCCGCGGCGAGGGTAAAGCCTTCTCCTCCGGCGGCAGTTTCGAGCTGATCGACCAGACCATCAACGACTACGCCGGCCGGCTGCGCATCATGCGGGAAGCCCGCGATCTGGTGCTCAACATGGTCAACTTCGACAAACCGGTGATCTCGGCCATCCACGGCGCGGCGGTCGGCGCAGGCTTGGTGGTGGCGCTGCTCGCTGACATCTCCGTGGCCGGGCGGACCGCGAAGATCATCGACGGCCACACCAAACTCGGGGTGGCCGCCGGCGACCACGCTGCGATCTGTTGGCCGCTGCTGGTCGGGATGGCCAAGGCCAAGTACTACCTGCTCACCTGCGAGCCGCTGGTCGGCGAGGAGGCAGAACGCATCGGACTGGTGTCGACCTGCGTCGATGACGACGACGTACTGGCGACGGCGACCGGCATCGCCGACGGTCTCGCGCAGGGCGCCCAGAACGCGATCCGGTGGACGAAACGCAGCCTCAATCACTGGTACCGCACCTTTGGGCCCACCTTCGAGACAGCGCTGGGCTTGGAGTTCCTCGGCTTCGACGGACCCGATGTACGAGAGGGACTGGCCGCGCACCGAGAGAAACGCCCGGCTCACTTCACTGACGCCGCCGACTCGACAACCCCGGGCACAACCCGCTGACCGGCGCGCCTCTCCCGCGCGTCACTCGATAGGTCTAGCGTCGACTGCTGTGACGACCGACGAACCGGCTCCCTTTCGCGCCGCTGTTGCGGCGATGAACGGTGCCAGCGTGCGGACGGAGATCGAACTCGGGCCGATCCGGCCTCCCCAGCGGCTGGCACCCTTCAGCTACGCGCTGGGCGCCGAGATCAAGCATCCCGATCTGGACATCATTCCCGAGCGCTCCGAAGGCGACGCTTTCGGCCGGCTGATCCTGCTCTACGACCCGGACGGATCGGACGCCTGGGACGGCACCATGCGGCTGGTGGCCTACATCCAAGCCGATCTGGACTCCCACGAGGCGATCGACCCGCTGCTGCCCGAGGTCGCTTGGAGCTGGCTGACCGACGCGCTCGAGGTGCGCGCTGAGCACGTCACCGCGCTCGGCGGCACTGTCACCGCAACCACATCGGTGCGCTACGGCGACATCTCCGGACCGCCGCGCGCCCACCAACTCGAGGTGCGAGCGTCCTGGACTGCTATCACGCCCGCGATCGGCACACACGTCGAGGCGTTCTGCGAAGTGCTCGAGCACGCCGCCGGGCTGCCGCCGGACGGGGTGACCGATCTGGGATCGCGGTCCCGCGCATGACATGAGCCGCGACGGCGACGAAAATGCCGGCGACGAAGATGCCGGCACCACCGAGCCTGAGGCCACTCCGCTGCTTGCGCCCGCCGGTGGGGTGCCGAAGCTGTCGGTCAGCGCCGCCGAGATCGGCGCAGCCGCCGCGTTGTTGAACCGCGGCCATGGCCCGTTCGCTGTCGATGCCGAACGGGCCTCGGGATTTCGGTACTCCAACCGGGCTTATCTGATTCAGATCCGACGGGACGGCGCAGGCACTGTGCTGATCGACCCGGTCAGCCATGGCGATGACGCACTGACGGTGCTGCGCCCCGTTGCCGAGGTGCTCGACGCCGACGAGTGGATTCTGCACGCTGCCGATCAGGACCTGCCGTGTCTGGCCGAGGTCGGCATGCGGCCACCGGCGTTGTACGACACTGAGCTGGCCGGAAGGCTGGCTGATTTCGACCGGGTCAACCTCGCCGCCATGGTGCAGCGGCTACTCGGACTGGGGCTGGCCAAAGGGCACGGCGCAGCCGACTGGTCGCAGCGGCCGTTGCCGGAGGCATGGCTGAATTACGCGGCGCTGGACGTCGAGGTCCTCATCGAACTGCGCGCAGCCATCGCGGCAGTGCTGGCCGAGCAAGGCAAAACCCTCTGGGCCGCAGAAGAGTTCGAATACCTCCGGACCATGGTCGCGCCACCCACCCGTCGTGATCGGTGGCGACGCACGTCGGGAATTCACCGGGTGCGGGACCGGCGCGGACTGGCCGCGGTTCGCGAACTGTGGACGGTGCGCGACCGGATCGCTCAGCGCCGCGACATCGCGCCGGGCCGCATCCTGCCTGACTCGGCGATAGTCGAAGCCGCCCTGGCCGACCCCGGATCGGTCGATGACCTGGTTGCGCTCCCGGTATTCGGTGGGCGCAAGCAGCGCCGCAGCGCCGCCACGTGGTTGGCGGCGCTCAGCGCCGCACGGGACAATCCTGATTCACTGGACGATTCCGAGCCGCCCAATGGGCCACCACCCGCGGTGCGGTGGGCCCGGCGGCGTCCGGAAGCGGCCGCCCGCCTGGACGCGGCCCGCGCCGGGCTCACAGAACTGTCACAAGAGGTGTCCGTGCCGACTGAAAACCTGATCTCCCCGGAGTTGGTGCGTCGGCTGTGCTGGGACTGGGACGACGGCCGGATTGCTGACCGGGAGTCGGCGATCGACGAGTTCTTACGGGCCGGCCAGGCCCGCAACTGGCAGCGCGAACTGGTGGTCCCGGTGCTGGCGGCGGCATTGCAGCCACGAGTCGATTGAAGGCGCGGGCGAAGCGCTTCAATCTCGTTTCGCGCGCCCATCGATACTCAGTGCCGGATGGATCGAGTCGATAGGGTGCCGAGGTGGACTCCTACCTGACTTTCGATGCCATCGCGCTCGCGGAGCTGGTCCGTTCCGGTGCTGCAGAGCCTGCTGACCTGCTCGAGACGGCTCGGGCACGGGCCGCTAAGGTCAACCCCCTTGTCAACGCAATCGTGGCTGACGTCGAGCCGGCAGGTAGCGAAGTGGGTGATGCACCTTTTGCCGGGGTGCCGTTCCTGATCAAAGACCTTCATCAAGACCTCGCCGGTTACCCCACCAGTAACGGCTCGCGCTCCCTGGCTGCGGTTTCGGCACCAGAGAACGCCACAGTCGTGCAACGCTGGCTCGACGCCGGGCTGGTGATCTTCGGTAAGACAAACACCCCTGAGTTCGGCGCCAAGGGAATCACCGAGCCTGAGTTGTTCGGTCCCACGCGCAATCCCTGGAACACCGACCACACGCCCGGTGGGTCGTCGGGCGGAGCCGCTGCAGCTGTGGCGGCGGGCATCGTGCCATGCGCGGGCGCCAGCGATGGCGGCGGCTCGATACGAATCCCGGCGTCTGCCTGCGGATTGCTCGGCCTCAAGGCCTCCCGCGGTGTGATTCCCGCCGGACCACTGCATGGTGAGTACTTGGGCGGAAGCGCAACCGACGGCGTCATCTCTCGCTCGGTACGCGACACCGCAGCGATGCTCGATGTGCTGGCCGGCCCCACCCCGCTTGCGCCCTACCTTATAGCTGAACCGCCCGGCAGCTATCTCGCGGAGGTGGGACGTCCTCCGGGGCGCCTTCGGATCGGCGTATGCACCGTCAGCTCGATTAACCCACACCCGCACCCCGAGGCCCTGGCAGCGGTGAACACAGCAGTTGAGCTACTGGTCAGCCTTGGGCACGACGTAAAGCACCTACGCGAGGCTCCGGTCGACGACGCGACCTTGGCGAAGGACTTCCTCACCACCTGGTTCGTCCACTGCGCTTACGAAGTCGACGAGGCCAAAAGCGTCAGCGGCGCTGACGATTCCGGTTTCGAACTCGACACCCGCCTGATGGCAGCTCTGGGTCGCGCAACAAAACCGGTCGATTTGAACCGCGCCGTCGAGCGAAGGCACGAACATGTGCGGCGGCTGGCAAACTTCCATGATTCTTACGACCTGCTGCTCACGCCAACGACAGCAACGCCGCCGCCCAGAGTCGGGGCCTTTGACATCCCGCGCACGCTGCGCAAGGCCCAGCAGCTGTTACTCACCGCCCGGGCCGCCGGTCTGCTGCGGCTGACACCGATGGTCGATCAGCTCATCAACGACAACCTCGGGTGGGTTCCGTACACGCAACTGGCGAACCTCACTGGCCGTCCCGCCGTCAGCGTCCCACTGCACTGGACGAGCGACGGGCTGCCAATCGGTGTGCAATTCGTCGGGCGCCTCGGCGCAGAAGGACAGCTGATCCGCCTGACTTCGCAGCTCGAAGCAGCTCAGCCGTGGTTCGACCGACGACCCGAGCTGTAACCCGGCGGGCGCTGGTGGCACAGCTATCAGTCGAAGCTTTCGCTGATCTCCGCGTCGTCGGCGGCATCGTCGGCGAGCGTGCTGCCCAGCGCGGCGATCCAGCCGGTGATCTGCCGGGAAACGCCCTGTTCAGTCAGGCCCACTTCGGCCAGCACCTCACCACGCGACGCATGATCGTAGAACCGCTGCGGCAGGCCCACGTCGCGGCAGGGCACGTCGATCTCCGCGCCGCGCAGCGCCGCGGAGACGGCCGACCCGATACCGCCGTGCACGCCATTGTCCTCCACGGTGACCACCAGCTTGTGGCCGACCGCCAGTTCCCGCAACGCATCCGGCACCGGCAACACCCAACGAGGGTCGACCACCGTGACGCCGATGCCCTGGTTGCGCAGCCGCTGCGCCGCCGCCAACGCCATCGACGCGAACGCCCCGACCGACACCAGCAGCACATCAGCGGTCAGTCCCTGCGCCGGCACTGCCAACACGTCGACACCGCAGTGCCGTCTCACCGCCGGAATGTCTTCGCCGACATCGCCTTTCGGGAACCGGATCGCAGTGGGGCCGTCGTGGATGTCGAGCGCTTCGCCGAGTTCCTCGCCCAGTCGGGTGGCGTCCCGCGGCGCGGCGACCCGCATGCCCGGCACGATGCCCAATACCGACAGATCCCAGATGCCGTTATGGCTGGCGCCGTCCGGTCCGGTGACGCCGGCCCGGTCGAGCACCATGGTGACCGGCAGCTTGTGCAGCGCGACGTCCATCATCATCTGGTCGAAGGCGCGGTTGAGGAACGTCGAGTAGATCGCCACCACTGGATGCAGCCCGCCCATCGCCAGCCCGGCCGCCGACGTCATCGCGTGCTGCTCGGCGATGCCGACATCGAACAACCGGTCAGGGAACCGTTGGCCGAACGCCGTCAGCCCCGTTGGGCCGGGCATGGCGGCGGTGATGGCGACGACCTCGCGGCGCTTGGCGGCGCAGTCGATCAAAGCTTCGGAGAAGGTGGCGGTCCAGCCCGGCCCTGGCACAGAGGTCGCCAGCCCCGTCGCCGGATCGATCACACCGCAGGAATGCATCTGTTCGGCGTCATCGGCTTCGGCTGGTGGATAGCCCATGCCCTTGCGGGTGACGACGTGCACGATCACCGGGCCGCCGAAGCCGCGGGCGTTGCGCAGCGCGGTTTCCACCGCATGCTCGTCGTGGCCGTCGACCGGCCCGACATACTTCAGCCCGAGATCGGTAAACAGCAGTTGCGGGGACAGCGCGTCCTTGAAGCCGGCTTTGAGGCTGTGCAGAAAGTGGTAGGACGGCTCACCGATGACCGGCGTGCTGCGCAGTGCGCTGCGCATCTTCTGTAGCAGATGCTCGTAGCCGGGCTGCAGTCGCAGCGTGGCCAGGTGGTCGGCGAGACCGCCGATGGTCGGCGCGTAGCTGCGGCCGTTGTCGTTGACCACGATGACCACCGGGCGGCGGGCCGCGGCAATGTTGTTCAGCGCCTCCCAGCACATGCCCCCGGTGAGGGCGCCGTCGCCGACCACCGCCACCACGTGCCGGTTGCGGTGCCCAGTCAGCTCGAACGCCTTGGCCAGCCCGTCAGCGTAGGACAGTACGGCGCTGGCGTGGCTGGACTCCACCCAGTCGTGCTCGCTTTCGGCCCGGCTCGGGTAGCCCGACAGACCGCCCTTCTTGCGAAGGGTCTCGAAGTCGGCGCCGCGTCCGGTCAGGATCTTGTGCACGTAAGCCTGATGGCCGGTGTCGAAAAGGATCGGGTCGTGTGGGGAGTCGAAGACCCGGTGCAAGGCGAGCGTCAACTCGACCACGCCGAGGTTGGGACCCAGGTGCCCGCCGGTGGCGGCGACCTTATGGATAAGAAACTGGCGGATCTCGGCGGCGAGTGCGCGCAGCTGCGGCTGGGAAAGGTGCTGCAGATCAGCGGGCCCGCGGATCCGTTCAAGCATCTCCTCACTCTACGCAGCACCACGACAAGCACTAGCCCTGATAGCGTTGGGCCCGGTGAGCCGGGAAGCCTGGTCGGCATGGTATTCGTGCGACCAAGGAGGTCTCCATGCCGCGACTTAGGCGGCGTTCAAACCGGCGTGTAACCGGATCGGCACGCTGTGCGCGCGAATGAACTTGCCGAACAGCACCCTGTGCTCAGCATCGAATCCAGTGCGCTCGATGCCATGCGGCTGCTCGCCGAGCACCGCCTGACCGGACTGGTGGTCAGCACCGACACCTCTGACCAGCCGTACGCTGTGCTCCCTGCCTCTCAGGTCGTCCGCTTCCTCGTGCCCGGTTATGTGCAGGACGACCCTCGGTTGGCCGGTGTGCTGCCCGAACTGATGGCCGACCACGCCGTGGACAAACTCCGTGGCAAGACCATCCGCGACGTGCTGCCGCCGAAACGCCAGCACGTGCCGGTCGTCGACGCCGACGACACCATCATCGAGGTCGCCGAGGTGATGGCGCGGCTGCACAGTCCGCTGGTGATCGTGGTGAAATACGGCACGCTGCGTGGCGTCATCACCGCGTCGCGGCTGTTGGCCGCGGCGCTGCAGCGTTGATCGTCCGTCGAGTGGGGCAGCGCCGATGATGTACTACGCCATCGCGGTATTCGTGGTCGCCTACGGGTTCATCGTCAGCGAGCGCTTCAACAAGACCACCGTCGCGTTGATCGGCGCGGCGATGGTGGTGCTGTTGCCGGTGATGGACTCCCCCGACGTCTTTTACTCCCAGAACAGCGGGGTCGACTGGGATGTCATCTTCCTGATGCTCGGGATGATGATCATTGTCAGCGTGCTGCGCCAAACCGGCGCGTTCGAGTACGCCGCGATCTGGGCCGTCAAGCGCGCCAACGGTAGGCCGGTGCGCATCATGATCCTGCTGACGCTGGTGATGGCGCTGGCCTCAGCCGTGCTGCCCAACGTGGTCTCGGTGTTGTTGATCGCCCCGGTGACGCTGCTGGTCTGCGACCGGCTCGAGATCAATCCGGTGCCGTTTCTGATCGCCGAGGTGTTCGCCTCCAATATCGGTGGTGCCGCGACGCTGGTCGGGGACCCGCCGAACATCATCATCGGCGCCCGCCGGGGCCTGTCGTTCAACGCCTTCCTGGTGAACATGGCGCCGATCGTGGCCATTGTGATGCTGGTCTTCGTCGCGGTCACACCACTGCTCTTCCGGGGATTCACCGCAGTCGCTCCCGAGCGGATCGCCGATGTGATGGCGGTGGACGAGCGGGAAGTCGTCCGCGATCGCGGTCTACTGGTCAAGTGCGGGGCCGTGCTGGTGGCGGTCTTCGCCGGCTTCGTCGTGTCCCCGGCGATCCACCTGGCACCGTCGCTGGTGGCGCTGCTGGGTGCTGGGCTTCTGATCCTGGTGTCCCGGGCCGACAAGTCCGATTACATGGCCAACGTCGAATGGGACACCCTGCTGTTCATCGTCGGGCTGTTCATCATGGTCGGGGCCCTGTTCAAGACCGGTGTCATCGGTATCCTGGGCCGATCGGCGGCCGATGCCATCGGAGGCAACGTCTTACTGGCGACCATGCTGATCCTCGGCTTCTCGACCGTGGTGTCCGGCGTGATCGACAATGTTCCGTACATCGCGACGATGACACCGATCGTCGGCCACCTGACTGAGACGATGTCCGGCCAGTCGCACCACGACGTGCTGTGGTGGTCGCTGGCGCTCGGTGGCGATCTGGGCGGCAACCTGACCGCCGTCGGGTCCACCGCCAACATCGTCATGCTCGGCATCGCGATGCGGGCCGGCAACCCCATCTCGTTCTGGGAGTTCACCCGTAAAGGGGCGGTCATCACGGTGCTCACCGCGGCGCTCTGTGCGCTTTACCTATGGCTGCGGTACTTCGCTCTCGCTTAGCGAATCTGTTTCGGCGGTCAGTGCGGGAATCGGCGCCGGCCCGCCAGCGGCTTGGTCATGACTCCACGACCATTAATGTGTGACCGGTCGGGTCGCGGAACCAGAACATCGGTGGAGCCGGCTCGCCCATTCTCGAGACGTCGGCATCGACGTCGATGCCAAGTTCTTCCATGAATTCATGGGTGGCATCGATGTCGCTGGTGGTCAACGTAATACCGGTTTCCTTCGGCTCCACCGGTTCGTCCTGCGGCGGTGGAGCAAGCGCAATGCCGGTCGTGCCCTCCGGTGGGTAAACCTCGATCCACCGGTAGTGGCCACCGAACGGCTGATCGGTTCGCTTTTCGAACCCGAGAGACTCATAGAAGGCGACCACCTTGTCCTGCTCGGGTGTGGGCAGGCAGACCAGGCTGATCGCCGTCAGACCGATTTTCGTCGCAGTCATCTTGCACCTCTTCCATTGAAATTGTTGTAGCCCTCTCGCGCTGCTATTGTTCACGCTGTCAACATCGTTAATGTGGACACCGTACACTTCGACCGGAGGGAGTTGTCAAGAGGTGGCCGACGCCAAACTCCATTACCACCATGGAGACCTCTGTGCGGCGTTGATCGATGCGGGTCTTGAACTCACCCGAGCGGACGGTCCGAAAGCCCTGACCATTCGGGAAGCGACTCGGCGAGTTGGGGTTTCGCCCAACGCCGCCTACCGTCACTTCGCCGACCGCGAGGCGCTGCTGAAAGCAGTCGCGACAGCAATCCAGGACCGGGTGGCGGTGCGGATGCGCAGCGCAACGCGCCGGCTTGGCTCGCCTGAGTCGCAGGCTCGCGATCAGTTGCGCGCTGTCGGAATCGGCTACATCAAATTCGCAATGGACGAACCGGGCTGGTTCACGGTCGCTTTCTTCGGATCCGGTTTCACCGCGATCGCCGACGAGCACACCGACGCGAACGTTGCACCTCCATACCGGGCACTCGTTGAGGCACTCGACGCCATGGTGAATACCGGCTTACTGGCACCCCAGCGACGCGACGGCGCCGAGTGGCCGTGCTGGTCAGCAGTGCACGGGTTCGCCGAGTTGCTTTTGCACGGACCGCTTCGCGACGTGAGCCGCCGCAAAGCGGAGTCGCTGGCTCGACGCACCGTCGATGACATCATCGCCGGGTTATCCCGTTGAAGTGAGGTCTGGTCATGCCCGTCTGCTCCGCCGCGTCAACAGCGCGATGCACTCAACATGATGGGTGAGCGGGAACGCGTCGAACACCTTGAGGTTCTCCACGACATAGCCGTTGCTGCGGTAAAGGCCGACGTCGCGGGCGAAAGAGGCCGCCTCGCAACCGATGTGCACGATTCGGGCAACCCCGGCGGCCGCAAGCAACTCGATCACCTCGCGGCCGGCCCCCGAGCGCGGCGGGTCCAGCACCGCCACGTCGGCGGCTTTAGGCTGGGCGGCCAACGCACGTCGCACCGATTCGGTCAGTACCTGCACCTGCGGCAGATCGGCCAGCGCGTCGCGGGCCGCCCGGGACGCCGCGCTCGAGGTGTCCACGGTCAGCACCCGGCCGGACTCGCCGACCGCCTCGCCGAGCACCGCAGCGAACAGGCCGGCCCCGCCGTAAAGATCCCACGCCGTCATTCCTTCAGCGGGTTGCGCCAAGTCTCCGACCACCCGGCTGTAAACCCGGGCGGCGTCGCGATGCGCCTGCCAGAACGCCGTCACCGGAATGCGCCAGCCGCGGCCGCCGACCCGCTGTATCGCCTGACTGTCGCCCTCGAGCACTTTCGTCGAAGTCCGCCGGCCGTGCTTTGTTGTCTGGACGACATGCCGCCGGGCGTCGTCGTCGACGACGACCAGCAGCCGCCCACCCGGCGTCCAGTCCGCGCCGTCGAGCCCGTCGAGGACACCGGCGGTCAGCTGACCGCAGCGCAGGTCGGTGACCAGCTCGGCGCTGTGATAGCGGTGAAATCCGGCACGTCCGTCGGCGCGCACGGCGAGGCGCACCCGCGTGCGCCACCCCGTCGGGCCCGCCGGGGACAGCGCCTCGGCGACGCCGTGCCACTCGTAATCGCCCAGTCGCGCAAGCTGATTGGTCACAACTTGGCCCTTGAGGTCGCGCAGCGCCGCCGGATCGGCGAACGCCAGGTCACAACATCCGGCACCGTCGACACCCGCGATCGGACACAGCGGCGTGATGCGCTGCGGTGACGGCTCCATCACCTCGACGACTTCGGCATGCCAGTAGGCGCCGCGGTCCTCGGTCACGCGCACCCGCACCTGCTCTCCGGGCAGCGCGTAGCGGACGAACACCACCCGGCCCTCGTGGCGGGACACGCAGCTGCCGCCGTTGGCGGGGTCGCCAACGGTCAACGTCAAAATCGCAGCTGCCCGCTCGGCCGTCATCAGTTCGGGAAGCCCCGCCGAGTATCACCGGGAGCGGCGTGGTGCTGCAGCGTTTTCCGACGCTCCGACGAATTCAACTGCCAGGGAACTGAAGTCACCATCACTCCCGGCATGAACAGCAGCCGGCCCTTGAGCCGCAACGCGCTCTGGTTGTGCAACAACTGCTCCCACCAGTGCCCCACCACATACTCCGGAATGAACACCGTCACCACCACGCGCGACGATTCCTTGCTGATTCGCTTGACGTAGTCCACCACTGGCCGGGTGATCTCACGGTAGGGCGAAGAGATCACCTTGAGCGGCACGCTGATATCGCTGTCCTCCCAATTACCCACCAGTTCCCGGGTTTCCGCTTCGTCGACGCTCACCGTGACGGCCTCCAGCGTATCGGGGCGTGTCGCTCGCGCATAAGCCAGCGCTCGCAGCGTCGGCAGATGCAGCTTGGACACCAGCACCACCGCATGATTGCGGCTGGGCAGCACCTGGTCGTCGTCGGTCTGCTGCTCCAGCTCGCGACCTACCGCGTCGTAGTGGCTGCGGATCGACTTCATCACGACGAACAGCAATGCCATCGCCACCACGGCGATCCACGCCCCGGCCAAGAACTTGGTGACCAACACCACCAGCAGCACAGTGCCGGTGGCCAGGAAACCGACCGTGTTCACCACCCGGGAACGAACCATGCTGCGGCGCAGAGGCAGATCAGACGTATCGCGCAGTAGCCGGGTCCAGTGCAGCACCATACCGATCTGACTGAACGTGAAAGAGATGAACACCCCGACAATGTAAAGCTGGATCAACGCCGTGACTTGGGCGCGGAACGCGATGACCGCCGTCAATGCGGCCACCGACAAGAACACGATGCCGTTGGAGAAAGCCAGCCGGTCACCGCGGGTACGCAGTTGCCGGGGCAGGTAGCTGTGTTGCGCCAGCACCGAACCCAGCACCGGAAAGCCGTTGAACGCGGTGTTGGCCGCAAGTACCAGAATCAACGCGGTCACCGTGGCGATGAGCAGCAACCCGAGATGGAAACCGCCGAACACTGCCTGCGCCAGCTGGGCGACGAGAGTCTTCTGGTGGTACCCCGGTGGCGCCCCCACCAGCTGCCTTTCCGGGTCGTCTACTATCTTCACTCCGGTCTTTTTTGCCAGCACTATGATGCCCATGAGCAAACTCACGGCGATGGCGCCCAGCATCAGCAGCGTGGTCGCCGCGTTGCGGGACTTCGGTTTCCGAAAGGCCGGCACGCCGTTGCTGATCGCTTCGACCCCGGTGAGCGCCGCGCAGCCGGACGAGAACGATCGAGCCACCAGGAACGCCAACGCAAACCCGGCGACGGTGCTCTTGGTCGAACGCATCTCGAAACCCGCGGATTCGGCCCGCAGCGGCTCGCCGAGTAGGTAGATCCGCAACAAGCCCCAGCCGAGCATGATTGCGACGCCGACGATGAACGTGTAAGTCGGGATGGCGAACGCCACCCCGGATTCGCGGACTCCGCGCAGGTTCAGCGCCATCACCAGCAAGACCGCGCCAATAGCGAACAGCACCTTGTGGTCTGCCACGAACGGGATTGCGGATCCGATGTTCGACATCGCCGAAGCCGTCGAAACAGCGACTGTCAGAACGTAATCAACCATCAAAGCGCTGGCCACCATCAGACCGGCGTTGGCGCCGAGATTAGTTGTCACCACTTCGAAGTCGCCGCCGCCCGACGGGTAGGCGTGCACGTTCTGGCGGTAACTGGCCACCACCACCAGCATTACGGCGGCCACCGCCAGCCCGATCCACGGCGTCAACGAGTAGGCGGCCAGCCCGGCCATCGAAAGCATGAGGAAAACCTCCTCGGGCGCGTAGGCGACCGAGGACAGCGCATCCGAAGCAAACACCGGTAACGCGATCCGCTTAGGCAGCAGGGTGTGACTCAACCGGTCGCTGCGAAACGGCCGGCCCAGGATCAGCCGGCGGGCAGCGGTCGAAAATTTGGACACGCAAGCCAACGTAAGGGCAGTGCGGCGCTGGCGGTAGCGTTCTTCCAGACGAACCTTCTCGGGCCTGGTCGCCGGCGGCGTGGCGTCGATAAGCGGGCCACAGCGCTGCCAGTGGGCCGAAAGGACCTCAGATGCGGATAGTGGTGATGGGTTGCGGCCGGGTCGGCTCGTCGGTGGCCGACGGGCTTGCCCGGATCGGCCACGACATCGCCGTGATCGACCGTGACAGCGCCGCCTTCCACCGGCTCAGTCCGGAATTCAGCGGAGAGCGCGTGGTGGGTGAAGGTTTCGACCGAGATGTGTTGCTGCGCGCCGGCGTTCAGTCTGCCGACGCCTTTGCCGCCGTGTCGTCCGGGGACAACTCCAACATCATCTCGGCGCGGCTGGCTCGGGACACTTTCGGTGTGCAGCGAGTCGTCGCTCGCATCTATGACGCCAAACGCGCCGCGGTCTACGAACGGCTCGGCATTCCCACCATCGCGACGGTGCCCTGGACCACCGACCGAATGTTGCACGCTTTGGTCCGCGAGACCGAGACCACCAAGTGGCGCGATCCCACCGGGACCGTCGCAGTGGCCGAAGCGCAGCTGCACGAAGACTGGGTCGGACATCGCCTCACCGAGCTGGAAGAAACCACCGGCGCCCGGGTGGCGTTCGTGATCCGATTCGGCACCGGAATACTGCCTGAAGCAAATACGGTCATTCAGGCCGGCGATCAGGTCTACGTGGCCGCGATCTCCGGACGTGCGGCCGAGGCTCTTGCCCTCGCCGCGCAGCCGCCCAGCGAGGAATCGTGAAAGTCGCTATCGCCGGAGCCGGTGCAGTCGGCCGCTCGATAGCCCGTGAACTGGTCGACAACGGTCACCAGGTGACCCTCATCGAACGCAACCGCGACCACCTCGACGTCGACGCGATCCCGTCGGCGCATTGGCGGCTTGGCGATGCCTGCGAGCTGAGCTTGCTCGAGTCGGCGCATCTGGAGGAGTTCGACGTGGTGATCGCCGCCACCGGCGATGACAAAGCCAACGTCGTGCTGAGCCTGCTGGCCAAGACGGAGTTCGCGGTGCCCCGGGTGGTGGCCCGGGTCAACGATCCGCGCAACGAGTGGCTGTTCACCGACGCCTGGGGCGTAGACGTCGCGGTGTCCACGCCCCGAATCTTGGCCTCCATGGTCGAGGAGGCCGTTGCCGTCGGAGACTTGGTGCGGCTCATCGAGTTTCGTCAGGGCCAAGCCAACCTGGTCAGCACCACGTTGCCCGACAGCACCCCGTGGGGCGGCAAGCCGGTCCGCAGACTGCAGTTACCTCGAGATGTCGCGCTGGTGGCGATCCTGCGCGGAGCCCGGGTCATTGTGCCGCAGGCCGACGAACCGTTGGAAGGCGGCGACGAGCTGCTGTTCGTGACGTCCAGCGAGGGGGAGGCGGAGCTCAGTCAGCTGCTAGTTCCGGCGCAGACGGCAGAGCCGAACTCACAGCCTCGATAGCACGCCGCGCAGCCTTGACTGCCAGGTACGTCGCCAAGGCGGCCACACCTGCCAGCGGCCAGCCCATCGCGAGCCGCGCCACGCCCAACCAACCGGTCTGGTGAGCTTCGTAGAGCAGCCGCTGCACCACGAACCGGGACGCGAAGACCACGACCCAGCCCAGCGTGGCGAGGTCGAACGCGAACCGGGCCCGACGAACCTTCCGCCAGCGGTTCTCTGCCTTGGTCGCCCAACTCCAGAGGTAACCGACCGCTGGCCGCCGGATCAACACCGACAGCGAGAACACCACGGCCCAGAACAACGATGTCCAAATGCCCAGCAGAAAATAGCCCCTGGACTCCCCCGCTACCAGCGCGAACAGCGCGCACACCGCCACCCCGAAAAAACCGGACACCGCAGGCTGAACAGAGTCCCGCCGAATCAGCCGCCACAGCAGAACCAGCAAGGCCACGGTCACAGCTGTCGCGGCAGCGGCGACCACGCCCAGGTGCAGGAGGCTGGAGGTCAGCGCGAAAACCAGTACCGGCAGCGAGGAGTAGACGATCCCGCTGACGCCGCCCAGCTGTGCCAGCAGCGGCTTCGGGTTGTTATTTTCAGTCGCCGCAGCCGCAACTCTGCTGTCGGTCGTCTCGGAGTCCGTCACCGCTGAATTTCGTAGTGCGGGTTGTAGATCGCTTTGGCGCCGTTGTCCAGCTTGCCGACCCGGCCCCGGACCCGCAGTGTGCGGCCCGAGTCGATGCCGGGAATGCGGCGCTGGCCCAGCCAGACCAGGGTGACGGTGTCGGTGCCGTCGAACAGCTCGGCGCGCACGCCGCCGGCGCAACCTCGCGCGTTGGCTTCGACGCTGCGCAAGGTGCCTACCATTGTCACTTCCTGACCGCGCCGGCAGTCAACCGCGCGCTGTGCGCCGGCGTTGACAGCTTCCTCGGACAACTCCTCGACATCGCGCTGCTCGGGATCTTCCGTCAACCGACGGGTGAGCCGGCGCAGATATCCTCCGGCCGCCATGGCCTCTCCTGACGCTTCTCTTTGGAGTTCGGTTATCGATGACTCTACTGATCCAACTTCTGACCGTAGGCCGGAGTTCCCTATTCGGGCGAATCGACCGGCGAGGTTAGGGTTACCCGGATTGGCCAGGCACTATCACCGGGTGACGGTCGACCTATCCGGTGTCTCGACTGTTGTGCTGCCCGGGACGGGATCCGACGACGACTACGTCGTGCGCGCTTTCGCTGCGCCCCTGCGGCTCGCCGGTGCGGTGTTGACGGCGGCGCCGCCCCGGCCGGGACGCTTGATCGACGGCTATCTGGCCGCGATGGACAGCGCCGCACTCGACGGTCCGATCGCCGTCGGCGGCGTCTCGATCGGGGCCGCGGTCGCTGCGGCATGGGCACTGGCGCACGCTGACCGCACGGTTGCCGTGCTAGCCGCGCTCCCGCCTTGGATCGGCCCGCCTGGGGCGGCTCCCGGGGCGCTGGCGGCACGCTATTCCGCGCAGCAGCTGCGCAACGACGGCCTGGCCGCGGCGACTCGGCGGTTGTATGCCTCCAGCCCGTCGTGGCTGGCCGACGAGCTCGCCCGGTCGTGGTCGGCGCAGTGGCCGCACCTGCCGGACGCGATGGAGGAGGCAGCGCAATATGTCGCACCGACACGTGATCAGCTGGCTTTACTGACCGCCCCGTTGGGGATTGCCGCCGCCCCAGACGACCCGGTTCACCCGCTGCAGATCGCGGCCGAATGGGCTGAAGCCGCTCCTCGCGCGGCACTGCAGACGGTGCGCCTCAACGACTTCGGCGCCGATCCCGCCAGGCTGGGCGCTGCCTGCCTGGCCGCCCTGGGGGCGCTTTAGCCGCCGGTGGTACTGCGCAACTGCTGCATCGCCGAACCGTCGGCGCTGCGGCGCTCCGTCTGCTCAGAACCTGACTGCTGGGCAGTCGCCTGTAGGGCAGCGGCCTGTTGAGCGGCAGCGTCTTGCAACTGGGTCGCCATCGGCTCGGGCAGCTGTACCGGCAACGGGGTCCGCACCGGCAGCGGCGTGTCGCCGCGGCGAACCACGGTGTCGGCCAAAGCTTGTCGAGCCTCTTCGGTCAGTGCGTCGATGGTCTCGTGCGCCCCGTTAACGACGCAGCGAATCATCCATCGGTATCCGTCGACGCCGATGAAGCGCACCGCACCGCTGCTGGCGCCGACGACTTCGCGGCCCCAGGGGCCATCTTGGATGGCAACCTTCACGGAGTCATTCCGAAGCGAGTCGGCCAGCTCGCCGGCTACCTCACGCCACAAACTCGCGGACTTGGGGGCCGCGTAGGCGGCGATGGTGAACCGGCCGTTGGGTGTCACCACCCATATCGCGCTGGGTACGCCGGTCTGGGTGAGCTCGACTTGCAGCTGGCCTTCGGTCGGCATCGGGATCAGCACCGAACCAAGGTCCAGCCGGCCCCCCTCCGCCGCCGTCGGGTCCTCAAAGTCCTCGATGTCGAACGGGCCGTCGTCGACGGCCTCGGGCTCAGCCGGCGACTCCGCTTGCAGCGGCTCAACCGGCAGGGCGTCGCTGATATTGAGCGTTGGGCCGCCTTTGGCCCTGTGCTTACCGAATGCCATTACCGCCGCCGCTCCTCTTCAGATCGCTTCGCAATGTCACCGACGGTCACAGACTCGCGTGCCCGCCGGAGGAACCGTGACCGCCCTGGCCGCGGGTTGTTTCGGGCAGCCCCGCCTCGTCGAAAGACGACACCTCGACCACGTCGACCAGTTCAACCCGCTGAACCAGCAGTTGGGCAATGCGGTCGCCGCGGTGCACGACGATCGGGGTGACCGGATCGAGGTTGATCAAAGCGACCTTTATTTCGCCGCGATATCCGGCGTCGATAGTGCCCGGGCTGTTGACGATCGAAAGACCCAGGCGCGCCGCCAAACCGGAACGCGGATGCACCAGCCCCACCATGCCGTACGGGACTGCCACCGCGATGCCGGTGGCCACCAGAGCACGCTCACCCGGGCCCAACTCGACGTCGTCGGCGCTGCAGAGGTCGATGCCGGCGTCGCCGTCGTGGGCGCGACTGGGCAGCGGAAGGCCGGGATCCAGCCGGACAACCGCCAGAGTGGTCGACACGGGGCCACAGATTACTCTTGACCGAATGTCAGGTTCCCGCATCGCTGCACACAAAACGCGGTATCGCGAGCGGCTGTGGGTGCCGTGGTGGTGGTGGCCGCTCGTCTTTGCACTGCCGGCGATCGTCGCGCTCGAGATCGACCACGCCGTGCCCGCGCTCCCCGATTGGCTGCCGTTTGCGGTGCTGTTCGGAGTGACGGCCGCGGCGCTGCTGTGGTTGGGAAGAATCGAGGTCCAGGTCGCCGACGGCGGCGGAGAAGTGGAATTCCGGGCGGGGGAAGCGCACATGCCCGTCACCGTGATCGCCCGATCGGCCATAGTGCCGCGCTCCGCCAAGTCTGCGACGCTCGGAAGGCAGCTCGACCCGGCCGCCTTCGTGGTGCATCGGGGATGGGTGGGACCGATGGTGTTGCTGGTTCTCGACGACGCCGACGATCCGACACCGTACTGGTTGGTGAGCTGCCGGCACCCGGATCGGTTGTTGTCAGCATTACGCAGCTGACCTGTTGTTGCGGGCGTTCAGGCCGCGCAGTCGGTGCAGATCATCACGCCGTTCTTCTCGCTGGCCAGCCTGCTGCGGTGCTGCACCAGGAAACAACTGGAGCAGGTGAACTCGTCGGCTTGCTTAGGAATGACACGAACGGACAGTTCTTCACCGGACAGGTCGGCACCGGGTAGTTCGAAGTTTTCCGCCGTTTCTGATTCGTCGACATCTACCACCGCCGAGGCAGCCTCGTTCCGTCGTGCTTTCAGCTCCTCGAGCGAGTCTTCAGAGACGTCGTCGGTCTCGGTGCGCCGTGGGGCGTCATAGTCGGTAGGCATGGCCTTTGTCCCTCATCCCCTCGTTAACCTGCCAAGCAACGCTTTGTTGTACCAGCGTCGAACGCATCCACCAACCGATTCGTGCCCGTATCCGAGACCATTCAAGTGTGATTTACGTCACAGTGAAAGATTGACGCACCGCAAGGACGCCCAATCCTGCGTTTAGAGTGCTTACGTGGTCGCGCAAATCACAGAGGGCACTGCTTTCGACAGGCATGGGCGGCCCTTTCGCCGCCGAAATTACCGACCGGCGATTGTGGTACTAACCGTTCTGTTGGTGGCCACCGCACTGGTGTGGACGATGGCGCTGACCCGGCAGGCCGACGTTCGAGAGGCCTTGGCATGCAATCCGCCACCCGAGCAGCCCGGTGCCGAGCCGGCCAAACTCGGCGAGCCGGTGAGTCGCAGCACCATGGTGCACGTCGGCCCCGCGAAGCTCATCGACACCAAAGTCCGCGTCCTCAACGCCAGCGGCCGGGGCGGCCAGGCTGCCGAAGTCGCCGATGCACTGCGCGATCTCGGTTTCGCCCAACCCACTGCCGCCAACGACCCGTTTTACGCCAACTCCAGGATGACCTGCCAAGGTCAGATCCGCTTCGGCGAGGCGGGTCAGGCGGCCGCGGCGGCGGTGTGGCTTGTGGCGCCGTGCACCGAATTGTTCAAAGACGATCGCACCGACGACTCCGTGGATCTCGCGCTGGGCACCGAGTTCAGCGCGCTGACGCACAGTGACGACGTCGACACCGTCCTGGCCGGTCTGCGGCCCGAATCCACCGACCAGTCAGATCCAGCGCTGCTGGCCAAGATTCACAACAGCACCTGCTGACGCCGAGCGCTCAGCCTGGGATCGGCTCGGAACCGCCAAAACGCTCCAAGGCGGCCACGAGTTCGTCGGCTATCCCCGGCGCTGCGGCAACCACCAAGCCACCTGCGTCTTGCTCCTCCGGCTTCGGCAGCAACACTCGGGCTCCGGCCTCGGCGGCGATCAGTGCACCCGCCGCGCAGTCCCAGACGTGCAGGCCGTGTTCGAAGTAGGCGTCCAGCCGACCCGCTGCGACCATGCACAAGTCCAGCGCCGCGGATCCGATTCGGCGCACATCTCGCACCTCGGGCAGGATGCGCGCAAGCAACGACGCCTGACTGGTGCGGCGACGCCGAGAATAGGCGAAGCCGGTGCCCAGCAGTGCCATCGACAACTCCTCGGTCGCACTGCACCGCAATGCCCGAGTCCCTTGGTCGTCGGTCAGCTGAGCACCGAATCCCTGAGCCGCCGAGTAGACCCGCCCGGCGACGACGTCAACGACCGCACCGGCCACCGACACGCCGTCCACCTGAGCGGCGACCGAGACCGCGTAGGCCGGGATGCCGTAGACGAAGTTCACCGTGCCGTCGATGGGGTCGAGGACCCACGTAACCGTTCCCGGATCAGCCACCGCGCTCTGCGGTCCGCCACCTTCTTCGCCCAGGACAGGATCGCCGGATCGCAATTCAGTCAGTCGATCACGCAGCAGCCGCTCGGTTTCGGTGTCGACTACCGTCACCGGATCGGTCGGGGTGCTCTTCGTGCGCACCGCCGTGCTGTCGACGACGCCGCCGTCGGCACCGAATACCTCCAGGCGTCTGCGCTGCACAAAATCTGCCGCTTCCAGGGCCACGGTTTCAGCGACTGAACGCAGGTGCGCAGGCTCGATGCCAGTTGTGCTCACCGGTCTATCGCATCACATGATCCACGGCCGCTCGTCCAGCCGGTGTTGCCGCCGAGAATGCGGGCCGATGCAATCGTCGCCGAGCTAAGGTACTGGGCACTATCCACGTCTGGCGAGGAGATTCGATGAGCAGGACCGGCTCGAACAGCGCCTCGTCGGCATCGCCTTCGGTGAATGACTCGCAAAGCGGGCGCGCGTTCGGCGTCGACGTCGGTGGCAGCGGCGTCAAAGGCGGCATCGTCGATCTGAGCACCGGCAAGCTGGTCGGTGACCGGTTCAAACTGCCAACCCCGCAACCGGCCACACCGCCGGCGGTCGCCAAAACCATCGCCGCCGTCGTCAACGAGTTCAACTGGACCGGTCCACTCGGGGTGACCTATCCCGGCGTCGTCACCGAGGGGGTCGTCCGGACCGCGGCCAACGTCGACAAGTCGTGGATCGGCACGAACGCGCGCGACATGATCAGCGCCGAACTCAACGGCCAGAAGTTGGTCGTGCTCAACGACGCGGACGCCGCCGGACTCGCCGAGCAGCACTACGGCGCCGGCAGGGACAAGCACGGTGTCGTGGTGTTGTTGACTTTCGGAACGGGCATCGGCTCAGCCTTGATTCACAACGGGGTCTTGCTACCCAACACCGAGTTCGGACACCTCGACGTCGACGGCAAAGAGGCTGAGCACCGGGCCGCCTCATCGGTGCGGGACAGAAAGGGGTGGAGCTACCAGAAGTGGGCGAAGCAGGTGACCAAGGTCCTGATCGCCTACGAGAACGCCTTCTGGCCGGACTTGTTCATCGCGGGCGGCGGTATCAGCCGCAAAGCCGACAAATGGCTGCCGCTGCTGGAGAACCGCACCCCCGTGGTGGCCGCCGCGCTGCTCAACACGGCCGGAATCGTCGGCGCGGCGATGGCGGCTACCAGCGACGTCACGCATTGATTTTGTCCGCAAGACGGGTAACGGCGCTCGCTGTCGTTACAATGGTCACCGGCGGCCGCCTGAACCGATAGCGGCGAGATGATGCCGACAATCGATATAGCCGACACTCTCGGTCGCGCACGCCCGAGGCGCCGGAAGTGAGTCCGACCGAAGGGAAGTTCGTGGCAGCGACCAAGGTAAGCCCGTCTACCGATGAGCCTGTAAAGCGCCCCGCCACCAAGTCCCCCGCGAAGGCCCCCGCCAAACGTGCTGCGGCCAAGTCCGCCAACGGCTCGGCCGCCGCCAAACGATCGGCTAAGGCCACCGCCCGCGCCCCCAAGGCAGCGGAAGCCGAAGTTGTCACGGCCACAAAAACCGCCGCCAAAAAGGGCCCGGTGGCCAAGAAGGCGGTGACGCAAAAGGGCGATGTCGTTGCTGACGCCGGTGCTGTGCTGACCGGGGGCGCCGACCGAGAGCTGGACACCGACGCTGAGATCGAACCGGTTGAAGACATCGAGATCGACATCGAGGCCGCCGACCTCAGTCTCGACGAAGATCTCGAAGAGGAAGAGTCCAGCACCGACGACACCGCGCTGGAGTCGGCCGACAGTGAAGACGCCGTGATCGAGGCGCCCGTCAAGGCTCCCGCGGAGGCTGTTGAAGACGATGAAGAGATCGCCGAACCCAGCGAAAAAGACAAAGCTTCCGGTGATTTCGTCTGGGACGAGGATGAGTCCGAAGCGCTGCGGCAAGCCCGCAAGGATGCCGAACTCACCGCTTCAGCCGACTCGGTGCGCGCCTACCTCAAGCAGATCGGCAAGGTGGCGCTGCTCAACGCCGAAGAAGAGGTTGAGCTGGCCAAGCGGATTGAGGCGGGTCTTTACGCCACTCAGCTGATGACCGAGCTTGCTGACCGCGGTGAGAAGTTGCCTGCTGCTCAGCGGCGCGACATGGCGTGGATCTGCCGCGACGGCGACCGCGCGAAGAATCATCTGCTCGAAGCCAACCTGCGCCTGGTGGTGTCGCTGGCCAAGCGCTACACCGGTCGCGGCATGGCCTTCCTGGACTTGATTCAAGAAGGCAACCTGGGCTTGATCCGCGCGGTCGAGAAGTTCGACTACACCAAGGGTTACAAGTTTTCGACTTACGCAACGTGGTGGATCCGCCAGGCCATCACCCGGGCCATGGCCGACCAGGCCCGGACCATCCGCATTCCGGTGCACATGGTCGAGGTGATCAACAAGCTGGGCCGCATCCAGCGCGAGCTGCTGCAGGATTTGGGTCGTGAGCCCACGCCTGAAGAGCTGGCCAAAGAGATGGACATCACCCCGGAGAAGGTGTTGGAGATCCAGCAGTACGCCCGTGAGCCGATCTCGCTGGACCAGACCATCGGCGACGAGGGCGACAGCCAACTCGGCGATTTCATCGAGGACAGCGAAGCGGTGGTGGCCGTCGACGCGGTGTCGTTCACGCTGCTGCAAGACCAGCTGCAGTCGGTGCTGGAGACCCTCTCCGAGCGCGAGGCCGGCGTGGTCCGGCTGCGCTTCGGGCTCACCGACGGCCAGCCCCGCACCCTCGACGAGATCGGCCAGGTCTACGGCGTCACCCGGGAACGGATCCGTCAGATCGAGTCCAAGACCATGTCGAAACTCCGTCACCCGAGCCGTTCGCAGGTTCTGCGCGACTACCTGGACTGAGCGACACTCCCAATCAATGTCCTGACCAGCGGATTTACCAGTCAGTCCAGAAATAGTAGACACGCACAGCGCTGCCAGTCAAGATAGTGGCATGGCGCGCCGCAAACCTCCATCCTTAGATTTGGCCGCGCTGCTGCCGTCGTGGGAGCTGGCGTTGCGCTCCGAGCGCAAGTCACCACAGACCATCAAGTCCTACGGCGACGGCGTGCGCGGGTTCATCCGGTGGTGCGACCAGCACGGCCACTCCCCCGCGCTGGACCGCGAGCTGATGAAGGGTTTCGTGGCCGATCTGCTCGACGGCGGTGCTGAACCGTCGACGGCGCGCTCCCGCCAGCTCGGGGTGCGCCGGTTCTCGGCGTGGCTGACCGAAGAGGGTGAGATCGACGACGACCCACTGCTCGGACTGAAAGCCCCGAAGCTCGATTCGAAGGTGACCGACTCGCTGACCGACGACGAGCTGAAGCGACTGATCAAGGCGTGCGCCGGTAAAGATTTTCGCGACCGCCGCGATGAGGCGATCGTGCGGCTGATGGCCGAGACCGGGATGCGGGCCGGGGAGGTCACCAACCTGTCAGTCGGTGACGTCGACCTGCACCGCGGACTGGTGACTGTGCGGCGCGGCAAGGGCGGCAAGGGTCGCCTGGCACCCTTCGGGGACCAGACCGCGCGGGCGATCGACCGCTACCTGCGCGCCCGACGCACCCACCGGCTCTCCGAAACACCGGCACTGTGGCTCGGCGATCGCGGCAAGTCGTTGGAGTACTACGGGTTGCACAGTGCCCTGAAATACCGCGCCCAGCTCGCCGGCCTGACGAAGTTCCATCCCCACCTATTGCGCCACACCGCCGCGTCGCGGTGGCTGGCTGCAGGCGGCTCTGAGGGCGGCCTAATGAGCGTTGCTGGTTGGTCTAGCAGAGACATGCTCGACAGGTACGTCCGCGCCACCGCCTCCGAGCGGGCAGCCGCAGAGGCGCGCGGCCTGGGATTGGGCGAGCTGTAATGGGCTGTCTTAAGTGGATTCGCGTCAAGGTCGTCGACGAGCTGGGGCGTACGGTCTGCGCAATCTCCAAGCGGAGTCACTTCGATAAGCAAATGCGGCTTGAACGCACGGAAGCATGGTGCGCACAGGCAAAGCCGACGAGTGAGAAATGGTTCGCGCGCGAGGATTCGTTGCCCTCCCACCAGGGGCGCTTATCGACGTCATTGCCGGTACAGCGCGTTGATGGTCAGAAGTATTTGGCGCTACAGGGGCTTACTTTGAAGTGGGAGAAGGTCGAAGCTGCGCTAGACAAAGTCGCCTTCGTCCTAGGGCTTGTCGACGCATCCGGCACTGTGCTTAAAGATGACTTGGCAGCGGCAACAATCACTATTGATCAGCTGCGCAAATTTGCATAGCGTGTCGCCCCACATCTGCATAGCGTTCGTGCTAGCGTCAGAGGACCGAGCGGGCTCCGTGTCCCGTAGCCGCGCGAATCCTCGCGCCAGCTTCTCAGAGTCGCCCCACAAGGCGGCTCATTCCTCGTTTCCTGAGGTGAGAAGTTGGCTACTACCCCGGCCGAAAAATCGTTACGCGGAAAACTAGCTGCCCATATATCTTGGGCCAACACTTTAGATCGTGCGGGCCGAACCAGCAACGGCCGCAGTGCATTCGAAAAGAAGTTTCTCGCCGAAGCTGACGGCGACCCCAAGCGCGCCGAATCGCTACGCAAGGCTTACTACGCGCGCCTGGCTCTGAAGTCAGCTCAGGCTCGCCGCCGCCGCAGCGATCGTGATCGCAAGGCTCTCGTCGAGCGTCGCCTGGCTGAGCTGGCCGGCGGTGGCGATAATGCGGCCTAGAACACGAAGAAGCCCGGGATCAGAGGCCCGGGCCACCTCGACGACACCAATCGCTGCCCCCAAGTTTAACGGACACCGCCGTCAGGACGGCTACACCGCACCCGACACCGACGATCGCCGCGAGGCAACGCTATTGGCCGAAGCTGCCGAGATGGGCTATCGGCTTGCTGTGCAGTGTCTTGACTGTGGCCATTGGCTGGCTAACCCGAGGTCGGTGACGGCTCATCGCGGCCCCCGCTGCCGTGCCCGCAAGGCGGGTGGCTGATGACCGATGCTAGGTTTCCCGACCGCTGGTTGTCCGATAGACGCATCGCGCGCCTGTCCGACGGCCACTTCCGGTCCTTCGTCACGTCGCTGGCGTGGTCGGTCACCAACCGCACTGACGGAGTGGTCGAGCCCGAGGACCTTGTGTTGATCCCAAACTTCGCAAAGGACTCCGTGAAGACATTCATCGGAGCTGGGCTGTGGACGCCGCGGCAGGCCGCCGGCCGGGGCTGGCAGATCGCCGACTTCGAAGCGACACAGACGACGTCGGTGCAACTGCGTCACCTCGAGGACAAGCGCGCGAAGGAGCGGCAGAAGAAAGCGGCTCAGCGGGCGTGCGCCAAGGCGGCCGCCAACGGCTCTACCAGCAGCAATTCCGTTGTCCCTGGGGACAGCCCGCAGGACGTCCCGCCAGACGATACAGGCAAGGACAGGCAAGGCAAGGACAGGCAAGGAGAAGGTGAGGCACTTGCACTGGCTACCGGTGCAGCCTGGCCTGATTGGCGCGGCGCTGGTCCTGACCCATTCGATGAGTACAAGTAGCCAACCACCAACAACGAGAAAGGCAAACAGAGATGATTATCGAGCGCTATTACGGACCTGACGACCAAATACCAAACCTCGATCCCCGCGAAATGTTGCGAGGAGCGATGAACACAATCAACCAACAGCCCAACACTGGACTGCTGCCCGCCGAACTCGCAGCGATCGACAACATCTGCAACCAAGTTGAGATGCACACCCGCGACCAAACCGACACCGACGAACAGGCCTGGCACCGCGCCGCCCTCGCAACCAAGGCAATCCTGCGCAGCCACACCGAAGACGTGATTTAGAGAATGGCTCGCGGCCTACGCCGAGCTACCCGCAATGGTCTGGACCGTGCCCGACCTCAATTGACAAACAGGGTCAGAAGTGACCGTGAGGCAAGGCAGCGGCCCGCTCGGAAGTGACCGTGACGCGCAACCCAAGCCGGAAGTGACCATTCTAGCAAACTCCGGTCACCCTCCAGCAAACTTGTACGGCCCGGAAGTGACCGTGATTCACCCGCCCCACATGGGACACCTGCAGGTCAGGAGGGTCACTGTACGCCATGGTTACCGTACATAACCGCAGCTCAGAGGCACTTTTGATGGAGGGGGGGCCAAAAACCCCTACAGGGCACGACCATCCGCGACCCCGTCAACCGGGTTTATTCTGTTGACATGTTTTCGGAAAATTGGAGTTCCGGCAAATGCGTGCAACCTTCCAGCAAATACCGGCAAACCACTTGGCCGGTCCCCGAAAAAGCGAGAGGATCGATGACATGGACACGCGATGGGTTGTCCGGCATTTCCTTGACGACCAATATCGGATCAACGTCAAGGAACTGGACGCCACCCGCCCGCACATCATCAGCTACCGGTTGGCGCTGGTCGATATGGTGCTGACCGAGGTCGAGGACGACGACTTGGAGTGCATGGCTATTCGGGCGATGGGTGAACGGACCCGCGATCTCTACATGACGCCGAATTTGACGCAAGCCAGGTTGGACGCCATTAACGCGTGGGTCGCGGCCAGGCGCGCGTACCTCGAAGTCGTCAAGGCGGCTTACGGACTGGACTGACGCGCGGCGCGCACAGTGGAATGATGGAATTGTCGTCCTCGGCGCGGTATATTCTTTGTTAGCTGACCGCTGCTTAACCGCCGCCGCCGCCGACTTTGACCGCCTCTTATGGGCCGCCGATTCGACCGCATCGCCGCCGCTGACTAGCCGCCCGCTAATCGCCCGAGATGTCGGGCATATCCCTATGCGCGGATAGAATCCGCGTTGTCCTGCACTTTTGTCCACACAGCACAGCCAACGTTACTGAGGCGCGTCACGCCTCAGAGAATTGGCCGTGTCATATGAATCTCGACGACGTCAAGAGGCGAGCGCACGCGCTCAAAGCCGAAGTCGCCGCCAAACAGGCATCACTGAATGCCGGCGAAATTAGTGCGAAGCAATTCCAGCAGTACATCGACAACGCCTACACCGAAAGCCAGCAACTCGAAGTCCTCCAGGACAGGTTCCAAAAAGCCGGCGTGATCATGGGCGCCCAGGAGGCGGCGTTCGGCGGTCAGGAGAACTTGCCCGCCAGCGTGCTAGACACCAAAGCGTTCGGTGTGGGGGCGCGGTCGAATCCGTCGAGCCCGATGGACATCACGCCCACGCAGCTCCAAGCGTTGTCGATGGCGATGAAGGCCAAAACGCCGTTCGCGATCGAGGTCGGCGCCAAGGGCGGCCTGGAGCAGGCCTGGGTGTCCCAGGTCCAGACGAAGAGTCCAACCCTTGAGGGCGGCATTACTGGCACGCCATTCTCCGGCCAGCTGCCCGGAATTCAAACACCCTATGCCGTGTCGTTGCCCTATGAGCCGACCAGAATTAGTGCGTGGATGCCGGGTGCGGTTATGGCCGGCCCGTCTGCAATTTGGATGCAGCACGTCAGCAATACCAATGAGGCCGCAGGTGTTGGGGAGGCTCAAACGAAGCCGGATCTCGGACCGGTTTTTGCTGAGCACCAGACGCTCCCGCAGAAAATCGCGGCGCTCTGCTCATTCAGCCTGGAGTTAATGCAGGACACCAGCGAATACGCGGAAGCCTCCGTCATGTCGTGGCTGCCCCAGGAATTGACCCGGAGCTTAATCAACACCGAGTCCGCGTATCTGCTGCTGGCGACTACAGGCGGCTCGAACACGTTTAGCGGTGGACCCGTAAATGCGACGTTCCCAGGATTTATGAACGTTTCCGGAACGCTGACCAGGTCTGTGGGAACCGACACCGCGATTGACGCGCTGCAAAAGGCTGCGATCGATTTGCGCACCTCGTCGGGAGCCTATGCCGAGCCGGATCTGCTGATTGCCCACCCGACCACGATGGGCGCTATCCGGAGGAGCAAGGATGCCGACGGCCGTTACGTTTTAGACCTGCTCCAAGGGCCTTTGGCGCTGACTGCGGACGGTTCGCCGCGAACCAACACCCCGCCGAATGAGTTCAACCGGTACAGCGTCATCGCGCAGGGCGGCGGTACCTCTTACGGCAACATCTGGGGCATTCCCGTTGTCGAGTCGACGCAAATGCCTGCAGGCTACGCTTTGATGATGTCAATTCGAGCCGGGGCCGGCGTGTTCTGGCAGCGGCTTGGTTTGCGGCTCGAATACAACCCCGGTTTCTCCGACACCATGTGGTCCACGAACACCTACGGATTCAGGGTGGAGGAAAGAATTGCGCTGTCGGTGCCCCGCCCCGGCGCAATCAACCTGATCTCCGGACTCCCAACGTCGTGACCGAAATTATTCGGACGCACCAGAAGGAAGTTAAGCCGAAGATGATTTTCTCTTCGGGCGATGCGGACGAGAAGATTGGATTAGCTGTGACAATTCCGAGCGTCAAAGTAAAGGTGAACGCGCCGTTCAGGGTCGTGCACGACGGTACGGCCTATGTCGGCGGCGACGAGTTCGACGTGCCCGCTGATGACACCACGAATTTGTGGGTGCGCGCCGGCTGGGTTGAGCGTGTCACCAAGAAAGGAACAAAGTAATGGCTGGATTCGAGAGCGCGCAGACCAGCGTCGGGACGACCGCTACCTTAGTCGCCACGATCGGTAGCGCGCCTGATACCGATGGCGTGCTGGTCAGTGCGAGCGCGACAGCGTTCATCGGTGGCCCTGGTGTGACGACGACGACCGGTTTTCCGATAGCCGCGAATACTCCCGTGTTGGTGCCCACAACCGGCAGCGAGCCGTTGAGCTTGTACGCCTTGGTGTCTTCGGGCACCGCTACCATTTCCGTTCTCTTCCCGTCATAACCGAACCTCCCGCGCTCGAAAGTTTTCGTCACGGTTCACTTTCGAGCGCGGGGTCTACCTGGGGCGGGCGGGTTGAGCACCGCTCGCCCGTCCCAGTTTCCAAGAGATGAGGTGAACCATGGCTGACGATGACGATGTCGTCTACATCGACGTAGCCCCCAGGGTTGATGAGCGGGCGGCGGAGGATGCTGGCCGCAAGGTTCGCGACAAAGTCAAGGACGGCACCAAGGGCCTCGGGAAGTCCATCGGCGACGTCCTGCACTCGGAGCTGGGCGACACCCTCAATAAGGCGGTCGGCCCGACGATCCATGACTGGGCCGCGGATGCCGGGAAGGGTATCGGTTCGACGCTTGGCCGCGCGATCGGCGGCGACCTTGGGGATAGCATCGGAGCGGCCCTCGGATCTGCTGCGGGGCGCTCCGGTGCTACCGGAATCCTGGATCAAATCTTCGGCGGCGACAAAACTAAAGACTCGATTCATTCCCTGTTGGGCGAGCTGGATCAGGGCAAGCAGAAGGCGCAGAACTTCGCTGACGCCTTCAAAGACTTCAAAGACGGCGACATTGGAAAAGGTCTCGGCGACTTCTCCAAAGTGTTGGGGACCGATTTGTCGTCCGCCTCGGAAAAGGCTAAAGACAACCTGCACGGCTTTTCCGATGAGTTGAACGGCGTCAACACATCGCTCGGCAAGTTCGACGCCAAGGCGCCCGGCATTGAAGGCGCGTTCGGCAGAATCGGCGGCGCGATCGGCAAGGTCGTCGGACCCGCAGCCGCCCTGGTGGGCCTGTTTGAGGCCATAGACCACATCGACTGGGACAAGCTGCCCGGCGCGGGCATTCTGCAAGATTTGGAGAACGCTCCGGGCGAGGCGGGTTCGTGGCTGCACGACCACTTTCATCTGCCTTCTATCCCTACTGATCCGCGCTACACCCAAGGCCCGCATCCGCGAGAACCCGGCGCGCCGGCACCCGGGCCGCCCGGGCGGCCGCCGGACGCTTCGAGGGGCGGCAACTTCCTGCCCGGCGGTCCGGGGGGCGCAGTACCACCCGGTTACAAGGCGTCTCCCGGCTCGCTAGATCCCTTCGTCAGCGGAATGCTCCCTCCGGGTATGGCACCCCCGTCTGGTGCGGTAATGCCACCGTCGTCGCTGGCACCCCCTGATGTTGGTGGGCGCCCCCCCGCTTCGACCCGCAGCTTCACATCCGGCGGCGGCACGGGTGTGCGTCTGGTGGACACCACGTCGATGATGCCCAGCATCACCAGCCCTGAGGATTTGCACACGGCTGGCGGCAATGTGCGCAATCTGTACGCGGTCGCGCAAGGCCTTGAGGGAACCCCTTACAGTCAGCAGTTGCGGAATGACTGCTCGGGCATGGTGTCTCAGATCGCGAGCGCTGCGCTAGGACTTCCAGCGCCGTCGGCCGGGCAGCGTTTCAGCACCGTGAATGAGGGGCAGTGGTTGTCGTCGCACGGCTTCCAGCAGGGCATGGGCGGCCCGAGTGATTTGAGTATCGGCTGGTATGACCACGGCGGCGGCAACGCCGGGCATACTGCGGCGACGTTGCCCGGTGGTGTGAACGCCGAATCTGGTGGTTCTCACGGCAATTTCATGCTTGGTTCCGGCGCGGCTGGTGCGAGCAGTTCGCAGTTCGATCACCACATGTACCTGCCCATGGGCGCGGGTGGCGGCGGAGGCCGCGGTGGGGGCGGTTTCCGTGTGGCGCCAGCGGGATACGGCTCTGGCGCTCCTGGCGGTGGCCCCGGTTTTGGCGGTTCCATGGGCTCGCCCGGCGGGATGCCGTTGTCCATGGGCGGCGCAGGTGGTGGTGGCGCGCTGCCGATACCCGCCGCCCCTACCTCCCCGAATTTCAGTGAGGGCAACTCGTATAAGCCTCGCCAGCAGCAGCAGATGGGCTCGGGTCAGGGTTTCGGCCTGACTGGCGGGGGCGCGATCGGAATGCTCGAGAGCGGCCTGCCGGCAATCGGGACGGCGCTCGCTAGCGGTGCTGGTTATGACGGTTCCGGTGCCGCGTCGGGTGCGGCGGCTGCGCTCGCCCAGCAATTGTGGGCGAACATCGGTCAGCCCGAAGTGAACCTGGCGATCACCAGCGCGGGTAAGGCGGCTGCCACTGCGGCGATGGCCCCGATCGAAACGGCTTGGTTGGGTGGCGGGCAGATGGACGCCCCGGAGGTGGGTTCGCCCGCGCAGTCGGGTTGGACGGGGAAGTTGTTGGGCTCGTTCATGGGGTCGCAGTTCAGCGGCGCCAACATCGCCGGTGCCACCCAACTTCCGAAGCAGCCCAGCGACGACGACTCCGACAACGGGGAAAACACCGACCCCGGCGGTGGCGGGAAGCAGCAGCAGGGCGCTAAAGGTGCCGGCGGTAAAGGCGCGAGCGGGCCGCCTGGGACGGCGGAGGAGCCGATACACGTCAACGTCAAAAACCAGCCGCCACCGGCGCAAGGCTCAGCGACCACCGCATCCAACGCGGCCGCGGTCCAATCCGCGATGCCGGCATGACGGGCTACAGCCGTGTGATTGAACAGGCGGCGTCGAGGGCCTCGAACGATTCGAGGCAATGTACGCACTGCAGCATTCGTCCCTCGGCGAGCGCTTTGAGCGCATTCCTCTTCCAGTCCCGAATGTCGCGGTCGCACATCAGCGTGTGTCGGCAGCCGTGAAGGTTTAGTCGCCACTTCGCCCGGCGGCTACAGACCTCATGGTGGGTCACCAAGGTCGCGGCTTCGCAACGGGGCACGTCGTCCCATCCCGCGACCACACTCTCGAAGGTGGCAGGTGCGAGAAACCTCGCGTCGTGTTGGGTTCGATTGGTCTCGGTGCCCTCGCTGGGCGGGGCACTTGTCGCCGGACCGGCCTTCTCTGACGAGATGCTGCCAGCGGCGTCGGCCACGGCGCGGATTTCTCTGGCCGAGACTGCGGTGTAACGCTGGGTTGTAGCGACGGAGGCATGCCCGAGCGCTTCCTGCACGGCCCGTAGGTTCCCGGTGCCCGCATATCCGCGGGTGGCGAAGCGGTGGCGCAGTTTGTGCATCGACCATCCCGGCGGCATCACCTTCGAGACGAGGTGCCCGACGCGGTCAGCGCTGATACGGCCGTCGATCTTTCCCGGAAACAGGAACCCGCCGAGCGGGCATGTCGCCTCGATTGCACCGGCCAGGGAGGTGGTGATGGGCACAACGCGTTGCTTGCTGCCTTTGCCGTGGACGATGAGTTCGTCGCCGTCGTCGCCACGGATGAGATCGCTGGCGTGGACCTGGGCGACCTCGGCGCGGCGCAACCCAGCCTCACACGCTAAACGCGCCATGAGCCGGGTCCGGTGGTCTGCGGTGTCTAGGATTTGACGCCAGATCTCATCCGTGGCGGGACGTGGCGCGCCGACAGGAGTGCGAATCGTCGGAAGGGCAAGGGTGGGGTCGACGCCGACGATCCCTGATGAGACACACCAGCGGTAAAAAGACGCCAGGCTCGCCCGCAGACCGCGCCGATGTTCGATCGAGAGTTGTGGACGGCCCAGGATCGCCAGCAACCCTTCGGTCGTCACCCCGCGAGGATGGTCGGCACCGATCTCCCGTGCCACCCGGCGGATGTGAGCGCGGCGGGTGTGTCGTGTCGCTGGTGATGTACCAGCAGCGACCAGCCAGACGAGCCAGCCTTCAATAGCGGTGTCCCAGCCGATCGGCAGTGAGTATGACAAGGGGTGGATCGGGATGGTGGTCATATGTGCTTCCTCTTCCGGTTGCGGGAAGCGCTCAGTCCAAGATATTTCTGCCTACAGCGGTTGGCCGTGAGCTTGTTTTAGCAGGTCAGGCACAGCGCTTAGCAAGCCCTAGTGCGCGACTACCTGGATTGAGCGACACCCTCAAAAGCAGGCTTGAGCAGTTGTTTGGCTTGTCAATTTAAAAATAGTGGACAAGGTAAAACGTAGTACCACAGCACTGGGATGCGGTTCGTTGGGCACGTTCAACAACCTTAGCGACCCAAAAACGACCCGAAGCCGTTGTTGGTCGGCAGGACGACGCTCGCTCACCTGAGTCAGATGACTCAAAAGACACACTCGTCACGCCGCGCAGCTTGCAGCGCGAACATCTGGGGCTGGCCCGGGCAGATCTCGCCCAGACCGATATCGGGACGATCGGCGTGGCAACCCGGAGTTGGCTGGAAGTGACCCTACTGTTCCGAGTTATGAGCGCAATCAAGCCAGCAGTTCGGCATTGCGTGCCGGAGTTCTTGAAGTCGATCGCGGACATTGAGCTCGGCGAAAGCGAGCCCGACTCGGTCGTTGAGTGGCGCCGGATGATGGCGATGAGCGTTGTGGCCTTTGTCGTGCATGGCGACCAGGAGAATCTTGGCCTAGGCGATATGGCGGTCTCCGACCTGGCCGGCGCGATCATGGTGCTGTGCGAGAAGCCCCAAGATCAGGCAGTTGTCGACGCCCTCTTCTCGTCCTGAGACAGATACCACGAGTTCAGCGCCCGGCGCTTGGATCGGCGGTGTGCCCACAAGCCAATCGGGTCCAGAGGACACCGATCCCGAACCGACGATCGGCGCCCCAATGTGAAGCGAGTCGCTGAGTTCTCTGGGCCCGGGCGAAACGGTCACCATCTTCGCGATAGGACCCAGCACAAAGAACCCGCTCAGCGGAATCCCGAGCTAGAGGTGACCTGGCCGCGTTTACCGCAGCTCGGCACCTGGCGGAAGCGGAGACACATGGTGTTGTCCGAAGCGCCGAGTGGAATTGGGGTGGCCCGGCGAGGGCGGAAATACCCGGCGCTAGTCGTATCGCTTCCACCGCTTCAGTCGAACTCTTCTTTCGCATGTAGGAGCATCGCAAATCCAAAATATTGACCCGTTCAACGCTGCGATCCGACCTGCATCGTCGCAGGCATGCACCGCGCTAACCAGTCGCAGTGCGTGACTAGCTGAAATGACAACGACGGGTCAATGACGGCACCGCCGTTGAACCGCGTCATCACCTGAAAAGCTGCTGGCCTACCGTGACCGCATGCCGGCTGGCCGCTTGCTTATTTCGTCGGGGTCTGGGTACGAATCCGCCGTGGGGTATTCACGTGCTGTGCGCGTCGGTCCGCACGTCGCGGTCGCCGGTACGACCGGAACCGGCCACGACGTCACCACCCAAAGCCGAGATGCACTGCGCCGCATCGAGATAGCCCTTCGGGAGTCCGGGGCGACACTTGACGACGTGGTGCGCACCCGGATCTATCTGACCGACATCTCGCTTTGGCGTGAAGTCGGCGCCGTGCACGCCGAGGTCTTCGGTTCCGTCCGCCCGGCGGCGACCATGGTGCAGGTAAGCGCGCTGATCGCGCCTGAGTTACTCGTCGAGGTCGAGGTCGATGCCTACGTGCCCGACGGCGGCTGCGCGTCTGCCAGCGGCGGGAACGAACCGTCCGGACCGGGCCGGTAGGCCGCGACGTCGATCACTGCTTCTACCGGTAACGGTCCGTACAGGTGCGGAAACAGCATCGACTCTGGATCGGTGGCAACACCAGCCTCCCAGCGCAGCGGCGAGTCGAGCCGCGCGGCGTTGATGCGCAGCAGCACCAGGTCGTCGCGCCCACGAAAGAGCCGGTTGGCCGGCAGGTGCACCTGGGCGGGCGCCGAAAGGTGCACGAACCCCGAATGGTCCAGCGACTCGGGGTGCACCTGGCCGCGGCTGCGCGCGGCCGACCAGTCCGCGGCAGAGCAGAGGTGAACCAGCGTCGGCGTGGCGATGTTCACACTGACAGCGTGCCTGACCTGGCGTGAGAAACGACACAGCGGGTAACCCGCGGGGAACAACGCCTAAAGCTGCGGCGTCTGAGACAGTGAATGTAGCCAGAACGGAGACGCTAATGAACGCAACTGTGACGACCAGTCCGCCGCTGACCCGGGCTGATCGCTGCGACAGGTGCGGAGCCGCCGCCCGCGTGCGCGCGAAGCTGCCGTCCGGCGCCGAGCTGCTCTTTTGCCGGCACCACGCCAACGAGCACGAGGCGAAGCTAATCGAGTCCGCCGCGGTGCTGGAAGTCGCTGCACAGGAGTTTTAGAACCTTCTCGGGAAGCGCTGAACGGGTTGACGAAGGTCAGCCCTTTTTCATCTGTTCGTAGATCCGCTTGCAGTCCGGGCACACCGGAGAGCCCGGCTTGGCCGACTTGGTCACCGGGAACACTTCGCCGCAGAGGGCGACAACATGCGTGCCCATCACCGCGCTCTCGGCGATCTTGTCCTTCTTGACGTAATGGAAGTACTTCGGGGTGTCGCTGTCGGTTCCGTCATCGACGCGTTCGTCGGTATCGGTGCGCTCGATAGTCTGGGTCTGCATGGCACATATTGTGCCGCAACCGCCGCGTCGACCGCTCCTGAAATGTGCCTGAGCCGAACTGGACGATCTGTGCAACAGTGGAGGGATGAAGCGCGGCCCAAAGCTGGGTTTCGACGACGATGGTCGACCGGTATTGATCACCGCCGCCGCGCCCTCCTACGAAGACCAACATCGCCAACGCGTACGCAAGTACTTCACGTTGATGGCGTTCCGGATCCCTGCACTCGTGCTGGCGGCGGTTGCTTATGGCCTGTGGCACAACGGATTGATCTCTTTGGCGATCATTGCCGCCTCGGTGCCGCTGCCGTGGATGGCGGTGCTGATCGCCAACGACCGGCCGCCGTTGCGCCCCGACGAACCGCGGCGATTCGAAACGCCTCGCCGCACGCCGCTGTTCCCGACGGCTGAACGTCCTGGCCTTGAACCTCGCAGAACTGCTATCCCTCAATCGGATTCGCCGGACCGGCCCGACAGCGATTCCCCCTAGCGGCCGACCGTTGGCGCTCTCAGCACATTCTCAGCGATGTCGGAACATTTTCGCACGTCAGGGGGTGTGAGACAGCAGCGCGGCGGGAACTCATGGCCCGGGTTGGTCGTTGGACCACATGACAGTTCAAGCCGATCGGGAGGGGTCATGGCAAACGCCACCACAAGCCGAGTTGACAGCGATCTGGACGCTCAGAGCCCAGCCGCGGACTTGGTACGGGTGTATTTGAACGGCATCGGCAAAACAGCGTTGCTCACCGCTGCTGACGAGGTTGAACTCGCCAAGCGCATCGAAGCAGGGCTTTACGCCCAGCACCTGCTCGGTACCCGCAAGCGTCTCGGCGATAACCGCAAACGCGATCTGGCACTGATGATCCGCGACGGGGAAGCGGCGCGACGCCATCTGCTGGAAGCCAACCTGCGACTGGTGGTGTCCCTGGCAAAGCGATACACCGGCCGCGGCATGCCGTTGCTGGACTTGATCCAGGAGGGCAATCTGGGCCTGATCCGCGCGATGGAGAAGTTCGACTACACAAAGGGATTCAAGTTCTCCACCTATGCCACCTGGTGGATCCGCCAGGCCATCACCCGCGGGATGGCAGATCAAAGCCGGACCATTCGGCTCCCGGTTCATCTGGTCGAACAGGTCAATAAGTTGGCCCGGATCAAGCGGGAGATGCACCAGAATCTGGGGCGTGAGGCCACCGACGAGGAACTGGCCGCCGAATCCGGCATACCGGTTGAGAAGATCAACGACCTGCTCGAGCACAGCCGTGACCCGGTCAGCCTCGACATGCCGGTCGGATCTGAAGAGGAAGCCCCGCTGGGTGATTTCATCGAGGACGCCGAGGCCATGTCAGCGGAGAACGCTGTGATCGCCGAGCTGCTGCACACCGACATTCGCAGCGTGCTCGCCACTCTCGACGAGCGGGAGCATCAGGTGATCCGGCTGCGGTTCGGCCTGGACGACGGCCAGCCTCGCACCCTTGACCAGATCGGCAAGCTTTTCGGTCTCTCCCGGGAGCGTGTCCGCCAGATCGAGCGCGAAGTGATGTCCAAGCTGCGCAACGGTGAACGGGCCGACCGGTTGCGCTCCTACGCCAGCTAGAACCAGCACCACGCCGATGCCCGCCGCCTGCTGCGGCGGGCATTGTGCTGCGGTGAGTGTTGGAGAGTCACTTGCGCTGCTGACGAAGTAGACTCAGCGGCAATGGAAGGTGCGGAATGAACGACCTGGTCGATACCACCGAGATGTACCTGCGGACCATCTACGACCTCGAAGAAGAGGGTGTAACGCCGCTGCGTGCCCGCATCGCCGAGCGGCTCGAGCAGAGCGGGCCGACCGTCAGTCAAACCGTCTCCCGTATGGAACGGGACGGTCTGCTGCACGTCGCGGGTGACCGCCACTTAGAGCTGACCGACAAGGGCCGGGCGCTGGCCGTCGCGGTCATGCGCAAGCACCGTCTGGCCGAACGTCTGCTCGTCGACGTCATCGGTGTGCCTTGGGAGCAAGTGCACGCCGAGGCTTGTCGGTGGGAGCACGTGATGAGCGAGGACGTCGAGCGGCGGCTCGTCCAAGTCCTCAACAACCCCACCACCTCACCGTTCGGCAACCCGATCCCCGGTCTACTGAACCTGGGTGTGGGACCCGACTTCGGCTCCGAGGACGCCGTCCTGGTGCGGTTGACCGAGCTACCCGCGGGGCCCCCCGTCGCGGTGGTCGTTCGTCAGATCACCGAGCACGTCCAGGGCGACATTGACCTGATCACCCGCTTCAAAGATGCCGGCGTGGTTCCCAACGCGCGGGTGACCGTTCAGAGCAATCCCAACGGCGGTGTGACGGTCGTGATACCAGGCCACGAGAACGTCACCCTGCCGCACGAGATGGCGCACGCGGTCAAGGTGGATAAGGTTTAGCCGCATTCATCCCGCGCGCCGGCCCCAGGCTCGTCGCGCCGGCAGCTGCACCCCCAGGCGTTCGGCTAAGCGGTATCCGGTCACGGCCAGTTCGCGGATGTACTCGGGCCGCAGTCCGGACTGCAGCGCCGTGTCCAACATTCCCGCCATCCGGTGACCGGGGCTGCAGCGCAGCGCCGCCTCCAGCGACACCCCGGCCAGCGGTCCGTCGCCGCGCGCGTACGCGCTGAACGCGAGCAGGACCAATGCCTCGGCCCGCGATGGCGCCGGCAGGGTGCGCGCCAGCAGCGCCCACAGCGACTCGGCTTCGCCGGCGTTGTCACCGACAGCCAAGGCGCACAGAGTGTCCCGGACCTGGACGTCGGTCAGCGCACAACCCAGCTTCGCCAGGTCGGCGTGGGGAACTTCCCGACCGCCGGCGAGGCGGGCAGCAGCGGCCATCATGTCCTCGACGTCGCGGCGACGGCACTCGTCGGGATCAGCGCGGTAAGCGACGGCCCGGGATACCTCGCATGCGGCGAGGGTGACGGCCAGCTCGGCACCGCGGTCGGGTTCCTCGACCGCCACAACGGCCTGCAGGTCGGCGCGCCGGGCGTAGAGCCGCCGCCCGTCCAGCACCGCGGCCGCCGCCAAAGGTGACGCCGACGGGTCGTCGATGGGTCCGCCCGCACCACAGCCGTCGACGCAGTGCCACCGCCCGCCGGCAGCGACCCGGTCCACCACATGGGTGGCCCACAGGGCGATGGCGTGCTGCGAGAGCGCGTCGGTCAGTTCGTCGCACAGCTCGCGGTAGTCGTCGTTGCAGACCGGACACCCGGCCCCGTCGGCGTCGATGATCACCGCGATGGCGGCATCCGGCTCGGCGGCCGCGGCGACTTCGGCAAGGTGAAACACCTGCTGCGCGAGACCGTCGGACAGGTCCACCCGCATCACCGCGCCCAGCTCGCCGTGGCCGACCGACACCAGCACGAGCGATTTCTCCGGCGCGAAGCCGAGAACGGCCGGCAGCGCGGCGATCAGCGCGCCGGGACGGTGAAGTTCGAAGTCTGGTTGGTGCTTCATGCCCGAACGCTCGCAACCGGCACCGTCAGCCGAAGGCGGCGCGGAGCTGGAAACCGGTCGGCTGTGCACGAAGTCACGACTGTGGACGGAGCTGCCCGGAGGGCATCCGTCGACCTGGGGGACACTGAGGTCAACGCGGTGCGAAACAGCGCCGGGCAAGGAGGCACAACCGATGGGCCGACATGAGTCTGTGGAGCAGCCCGACTCTGAGCAGAGTTACCAACCCGGACAGAACACGATGTACGAGCTCGAATTCCCGGCGCCGCAGTTGTCGTCACCGGACGGCCGTGGACCCGTCCTGATACACGCGTTGGAGGGGTTTTCCGACGCCGGGCACGCCATCCGGCTCGCAGCCGCCCACCTCAAGGACTCGCTCGACATCAAACGGGTCGCGTCGTTTGCGATTGACGAGCTGCTCGACTACCGCTCGCGCCGACCGCCGATGACCTTCAAAACCGATCACTTCACTCATTACGAGGACCCTGATCTGAGCCTGTACGCGCTACGCGACAGCGTGGGCACGCCGTTTCTGCTGCTCGCCGGGTTGGAGCCGGATCTGAGGTGGGAGCGGTTCATCACCGCGGTGCGACTGCTCGCCGAGCGCCTCGGCGTGCGGCGAACCATCGGTTTGGGCACCATCCCGATGGCGGTGCCGCACACCCGACCGGTGACGATCACCGCCCACTCCAACGACAAAGAGCTGATCGCCGACTTCACCCCGTGGATATCGGAGGTCCAGGTGCCCGGCAGCGCTTCTAACCTGCTCGAGTACCGCATGGCTCAGCTTGGGCATGAAGTGGTCGGATTCACCGTGCACGTCCCCCATTACCTGACCCAAACTGACTACCCGGCCGCTGCGCAGGCGCTGCTGGAACAGGTAGCGAAGTCCGGAGCGCTGAAGCTGCCGTTGGGAGCCTTGACCGACGCCGCCATCGAGATCCGGGGCAAGATCGACGAGCAGGTCGAGGCCAGCACGGAGGTCGCTCAAGTGGTGACAGCGCTCGAGCGTCAGTACGATGCCTTCATCGCCGCTCAGGAGAACCGGTCGCTGCTGACGCGCGGTGACCAGCTGCCCAGCGGAGACGAATTAGGCGCCGAATTCGAGCGCTTCCTGGCTCAACAGGCAGAGAAAAAGCCCAAAGACGACGACTCGAGCTGAAAGCGCCCTGACGCGCCGACGACGATGCAGAGCGAAGCGATGAGGAGGAGTGGCGCCATCAACGCGCCGACGACGATGCAGAGCGAAGCGAAGAGGAGGAGTGGCGCCATCAACGCGCCGACGACGATGCAGAGCGAAGCGAAGAGGAGGAGTGGCGCCATCAACCCGCCGACGACGATGCAGAGCGAAGCGATGAGGAGGAGTGGCGCAGTGGACAGAATCCGAGCGCAAACTTGACGACACTGACCGAGCGCAAGCCCAACCTTCGTCCGGTGCGTGACGTGACGCCGTCGCTGCAGTTCCGGACCATCCACGGCTACCGGCGGGCCTTCCGCATCGCCGGCTCCGGGCCGGTGATTCTGCTCATTCACGGTATTGCCGACAACTCCTCCACCTGGAGCACCGTGCAGGCCAAGCTCGCGCAGCGGTTCACGGTCATCGCGCCGGATCTGCTCGGCCACGGCCAGTCCGACAAACCCCGCGCAGATTACTCGGTCGCGGCCTACGCCAACGGCATGCGGGATCTGCTCAGTGTGCTCGACGTCGAGCGCGTGACGGTGATCGGCCACTCCCTCGGCGGCGGGGTGGCCATGCAGTTCGCCTACCAATTTCCGCAGCTGGTTGAGCGGCTGATCCTGGTCGGTACCGGAGGTGTGACCAAGGACGTCAACGTCGTGCTGCGGTGGGCCTCGATGCCGATGGGCGGCGAAGCGGTTGCGCTGCTGCGACTTCCGTTGGTATTGCCGGCGCTGCAGCTGACCGGGCGTGCACTCGGCCGACTTCTCGGTTCGACCGCTGTGGGCCGCGATCTGCCCGACGTGTTGAGGATACTGGCCGACCTGCCCGAACCGAAGGCCTACGCGGCGTTTTCCCATACGTTGCGGGCTGTGGTGGACTGGCGCGGCCAAATGGTCACCTTCTTGGATCGATGTTATTTGACCGAATCGGTACCGGTGCAGCTGATCTGGGGCGCCCAGGACGTGGTGGTTCCGGTCAGTCATGCCTGGATGGCCCACTCGGCGATGCCCGGCTCGAAGTTGGAGATCTTCGAGCGCTGCGGACACTTTCCCTTCCACGACGACCCGGACCGTTTCGTCGAAGTGGTCCAGCGCTTCATCGACAGCACACAACCAGCCGAATACGACCAGTCCGCTCTTCGCGAGTTACTTCGCTCCGGCGGCGGTGGCAACAACACCGTCACCGGCCCCATCGACACCCGCCTTGCCGTGTTGAACGCCATGGGCACTGACGAGCGCAGCGCGACCTGAGCGCGGCCCGTCGGCGTGCGCGTCGGCAGGATGCCGGCTGCTCAGCTCCTCCGGTGCAGTACCGCGGCGAGGTGGTGCTGCAGCGGCTGTCCAACGGCGCCCAGTTGCACCGAGTACGACAGCTCATGACCGTCGATACGCAAGCGGCGGGCCAGGGCGCTCACCTGTTTGGCCGACGGCGTCAAGCCGATCGTCGACGCACTCAAGTTGACCTCGATGACGCCACCGGCCTCCCGGTAGGTGCCTAACTCGATCTCGGTGACTCCGGTGGGGTGCGCGAGGACCAGCTCCACCCGACCGGGCTGCGGCACCCGCAGGTATCCGGTTTCGGCATGCAGCGGTCGTGAGTCGACCACTGCCCTGGTTTTCTGGGCGTAGGTCAGGAACGCTTTGCCTACGTGGCTGAAGACGACTTCTTCGAGGTAGTCGAACGGCTCGATAGTCGGGTACTCACCCGAGCCGCGGCCTGCCCATTCGCCCAGCAGCGGCGCTAACGCCTCGATGTCAGGGTGCAGATCGGGCGGCATCTCGCCAGCCTAAGGCGGGCGCGCGCGGACCGGTCAACTCGGTGCGGAGACCTCGCGGTGAGCGCGCAGCGCCTCGATCTCGCGTTCGAAGTCGGTGGCTGACGAGAATGACCGGTACACCGAGGCGAACCGCAGATAAGCCACCTCGTCGAGGTCGCGCAGCGGCCCCAGGATCGCCAGACCGACCTCGTGGCTGGGAACCTCCGGCGACCCGTTGGCCCGCACGCTGTCTTCCACCTGCTGCGCCAACATGTTCAGCGCGTCGTCGTCGACCTGCCGGCCTTGACAAGCCCGCCGCACACCCCTGATGACCTTCTCCCGGCTGAACGGTTCGGTGACACCACTGCGCTTGACCACAGCCAACACCGCGGTTTCCACCGTGGTGAATCGCCTACCGCACTCCGGGCAGGATCGTCGACGCCGAATCGCCTGCCCCTCATCGGTTTCCCGTGAATCCACCACGCGGGAGTCGGGATGACGGCAGAACGGACAGTGCATGACCGCTCCTTCGCCGCGCCGGCACATCTCGGACCATTCTGAGAGTACCTGCGTGCCCACCCACTCGCCCAGCACCGCAAGGCCCTGCGCCGGGGCGCAGTCGGCGTCACCGACCGTTGTTGTGGCACCGAGGATCGTGCGGTGCATCGCACTGTCCTCAGCCGACCGGCGCGATCAGCGTCTGACCCGCCGCGAGTGCCGGGGAGTGCAAGTCGTTGAGTTCGCGGATGCGTTGAGCGACCTTGGCGACCGGCGCGTCGGGAGCCACCCGGGTAGCGAGGTGCTGCAGGCTCTCACCCGCGTCGACCCGCACCACGGCGAGCCGGTCCGGCACGCGCCCCGACGGCTGGGTCCCGTCGACCATTCCTCCGAGGTGCGCCATCACCCCCAACCACACCGTGATCAGCGCGGCGAGCATCGCCAGCCCCACCGTCGTCACCGGTGTGATCGGACGGCGACGATGTGAGACGCAGGACGTCATGACACCGGCGCCCCGGGATCGTGGCGGGGCACCGCCGGCGCGTCGCTGGCGCGGGCCGCTGGACACCGGCCGGTCGTCGTTTCTGGCCGGAATCCGGACCGGAAGCCGACGAGTCGAGAGGGGAGCGGGTGCGGTCTGGATGAGTGTCATGGTGGGTAGCCCTCCGATCGGATTTATCGCCTGTGTGTTCGAAGCATATTCGATAAGGCGTTCGAAAGTCGAACACGTGATCGAATCGTTGCAACGACGATCACCATAGGAGGGCCCACCGACAAGGTCGGACGAGCCGCAGCCACTCAATACCAGCGACACGCTCGAACAAATGTTTGATAACCTGCCGCCGAGCGACTACATTCGCCAGCATGAGCGATAGCAGCGACACTTCGGGGTCGAGTCGCCGCACTCAGTCAGGCGATGCGACGCTGACCCCCCGGCAACGCACCATTCTCGAGGTGATCCGCTCCTCGGTGACCACGCGCGGGTATCCGCCCAGCATCCGGGAGATCGGCGACGCCGTCGGCTTGACGTCGACGTCGTCGGTGGCCCACCAGCTGCGCACGCTGGAGCGCAAGGGCTACCTGCGGCGCGACCCGAACCGGCCCAGAGCAGTTGACGTTCGGTGCGGCGAGGACACCCTCGACGGTGCAACGCCGCCGGTCACCGACGTCGCCGGCTCCGACGCACTGCCCGTACCGACGTTCGTCCCGGTGCTCGGCCGCATCGCGGCCGGTGGCCCGATCCTGGCGGAGGAAGCTGTCGAGGACGTATTCCCGTTGCCGCGCGAGCTCGTCGGCGAAGGCGCGTTGTTCTTACTCAAAGTCGTCGGCGAGTCGATGGTCGATGCGGCGATCTGCGACGGTGACTGGGTGGTGGTGCGCCAGCAGAACGTAGCCGACAACGGTGACATCGTGGCGGCGATGATCGACGGCGAGGCCACGGTGAAGACGTTCAAACGCACGGGCGGTCAGGTCTGGCTGATGCCGCACAATCGCGCGTTCGATCCGATTCCCGGGAATGACGCAGCCGTGCTCGGCAAAGTCGTCACGGTAATCCGCAAGATCTGACTTCGGGGCTAACCCGGCTTGCTGAAGCCGTTGGACTGTGCAGCTTCTTCACTGACGAACCAGATTTCGGCCAACGTGTCGTCGTAGAGCGCGTCGCCGGGGCGGTAATACAGGCCGTAGCTGGCGCTGGCTTTGACCGGGTAACCGTCCGGCACCTCATAGGGGTCTTCCAGCGGCAGGTGAATCGCCAGTTGTGCTGCGCCACGCGCGGGTCGCTCGGACGGTGCGACAGCGCCGTCCGTCCCCGTGTCCGCAGCGGCGTGCCGGCCGCCGCCCAGTTCGGCCGCCGTCGGGATGCGGGTCGGCGCGGTGTCGACCGCATCGGGATCCACGTCGTCGTCTTCATAGAAGTCAGATACCGGCTCCTCCGCGGGTGCCGCATCGGTCAGCGCGCCCAGACCGGTATTCGCGGGCCTGGCCGCCCACCCCGGCTCACCGGGTGCACCAGGCGTCGGCCGGACCCCCTGCGGGTCTCGGAACTGCTGCTCCAGCTGCGACGTGATCTCATCGTCGGCGACGTCCTCCGGCCACGACGCTGCCGTTTCCGGCTCAGCTTCGTCGTGTGCCGCGGCAACCTCGTCGTCTTCGGCCGCCGGTGCCATCTTTACAGCCGCCGCTTCGCCGTCTGCGGCGCGACGGCGGCCCGGCCGCCGCAGCGCGAGGAATGCCAGCGCCACGAGCAGCAACAACACCGGGACGGCGACCAGCAGCCACCACCAGTGCCAGGCCGACGCCTTGTTGCCCGACGAAACCGGTCGGCTCGGCTGATTCTGGCCCGGCACCTGGCCACCGGAGAGCAACGACGCCAATTTGGGCGGCTCGGAGGTGTAAGTCTTCTTCGCGCGGTCCCAGGAGACCTTGCCGCCGGTGAAGTCCTGGGTCACCACGTCGCCGTCGACGGTCTGGTCGCCCAACGGCGCACCGAGTTTTCCTTTGGCGCCACCAAGCTTGTCCCATGCGTCTTTCAACTCCCCCCGGATGACGAACGCGCCGTGGCCCCGGGTCCAGAAGATCACCGGCTTGTCGACGGCGTTGAACGTGCTGACCCGGCTGTTGGTGAGACCACCGTCGGCTTCGTTGGCGGTCGGAAAGCCCAGGTCGCTGCCCACCGGTCCGCCGAGCGACTCGTACTTGGCCAGGATGTCGCTTTCCATGGCGTTCGCCCCGGTGGCCGGGTTGAAAAAGATCTTCCCGTGCGCGAAATTCTGCGCGAGCGCGTCCGTGCCGATCTGGTACTGGCCGCCCTGTTTGTCGCCCAGCGTTCCCCCGGCCCCGCCGGTGGCGCGCCAAGCCGAGTTGATAGCCGCGGCCGGGTCGATCGGGACTTGCACGCCGGCGAGCTGCTGAGCCAGTTCCGGAGGTGCGGTGCTGAACGTTTTGGTCAGCCGGTTCCACGACACCTTGCCGCCGCTGAACGCCTGGGCGGTGACTGCGCCGTCGTCCGTCTCATCGCCGGTCGGCACCCCCAAGGTGCCCCCAGAGCTGCCCAGTTTGTCCCATGCGGCGTTCATGGCACCTCGCACGACGAAAGCGCCGTGGTCGGGTGTCCAGAAGATGACCGGCTTGTCGCTCGCAGAGAAGGTGCTGACCCGGCTGTCCGGGCCGGCCAAGCCCGGGACCTCGTTGATGGTGGGGAACCCGAGATCGCTGCCGGCGGGGCCGCCGAGGGACTCGTACTTGTCGAGAATCGGCCCGAAGATCGCGCGGGCGCCGGTCGCCGGGGTGAAGAACATCTTGCCGTTGGCGAAGTTCTGCGCGAACCCGCCACCGACCGGATAGACATCGCCTTGCTTATCGCCGAGAGTCGACGTCGGGCCTCCGCCGTCCTTCCAGGCAGCGGTGATCGCATCGTCAGCGTCGCTTTCCGGTGAGGCGGTCGCAGTGGTGGTCAACAGGACGGCAGCCGCCGCCGTCATCGCCGCAGCGATCACCGCGCGGCTCACCGCGGCGCCAAACCGACTTCGCTGTCCAGTCACCCAGCCTCCCGACCCACCGCTGCGCTCAAGTGCCCGTATCGTCGCAGGGCTGGCACATAACTTTGCTACACCTACGGGCAATTGCGAAGTCACTTGCCAGACATTACAAAATGGATACCCAGCCGATGTCCAAATGATGCAGGGTCGCATCAGAAAGCGGCTGGTACGACGGTGAGCGTGCCGAATTGATTTTGACCGACGCGGCTGGGAGAAACGCAACTGACATGGGTGTTTCCGGAGTCGTCTGGGCTGTGACCATTGCCGTCATTGCCGGCTTGGCGGTTTTCGACTACGCCTTTCATGTTCGCAGGGCGCGTCCGCAAACGTTACGTAACGCCGCGTTCTGGTCGGGAATCTACATCGGTGCTGCAATAGTGTTCGGCCTCGGCGTGCTGTTTTTTGCCGGGATCTCCGCGGGCGTCGAGTACTTCGCCGGCTACCTGATCAACGAAGCGCTGTCAGTGGACAACCTGTTCGTACTTCTGGTCCTCGTCACAAGTCTCGCGGTCCCCCGGTTTGCCCAGCAAAAGGTGCTGCTGTTCGGCGTAGTGTTCGCACTGATTGCCAGAACGGGGTTCATCTTCATCGGTGCCGCACTTGTCGCGGTTTTCGATTCAGCGTTTTACGTCTTCAGCGTGGTTCTCTTCATTACGGCGGGAAACCTCTTCAAACCGTCGGAATCCAGCGAGGACAGCGATGACATGGTGGCTGTCCGCATCGCCAGGCGTTGCTTGCGCACAACCGGCAGTTACGACGGCGACCGGCTATTCACCGTCGTGCACGGCAAACGGGTGATGACGCCGTTGCTGTTGGTGGTGATCGCCGTCGGCGGAACTGACCTGTTGTTCGCTTTCGATTCCATTCCGGCGTTATTCGGGCTCACGCGCAGTGTCTATCTCGTGTTTGCGGCCACCGCGTTCTCGCTGCTGACGCTACGACAGCTGTACTTCCTGCTCGAGGGACTTTTGGACCGGCTGGTGTACCTGTCCTACGGCCTGGCGACCGTTCTCGGTCTCATCGGCGTCAAGCTGATGCTGCAAGCGTTGCACGCGAACAATGTTCCGTTCATCAACCACGGAAAGCCGATAGCCGTCAATGAGCTCAGCACTACCGCCTCGTTGACCTTGATCGTGGCGATTCTCGTGCTGACGACAGTGGTGTCCTTGCTGTCCCCGTCAGGACACGCGCAGAGCGCCGCGGCTGGCGCCCGCCGGCACGCAACGGCATACCTGAACCGCGACTACCAGGTGGATCCGGCCGAGCGGGAGGAGATCTTCGGCCGCATGCTCACCGAGGAACGCCGAATCGCAGCGCTGCCAACGCGATACCGACAGCGGTTACAGCGCCAAGAGGTATCGGAGTTGTTGCGCCGCGCTCACCAGGCGCACGACGCCACCAACTTCGGCTAGACGCCGAGGCTGCGACCGATGATCTCCTTCATGATCTCGGTGGTCCCGCCGTAGATCGTCTGCACTCGGGCATCGAGATACGCTCGCGCAATTGCGTATTCACGCATGTAGCCGTAGCCGCCGTGCAGCTGCAGACAGCGGTCGATCAGGTGAACCTGCTTCTCGGTGGAATACCACTTGGCCATGGCGGCCTGCTCTACGGACAGCTTCTCCTCGAGGTGCAGTCGGATGAACTCGTCGACCATCATGCGCACGACGGTGGTTTCGGTGGCCAGTTCGGCCAGCAGAAACCGGCTGTTTTGGAAGCTGCCGACCGACCGGCCAAAGGCCTTGCGCTCCTTGGTGTATTGCAACGTCTGCTCGAGGACCGTTTCCATGGCGGCAGCGGCCATGATGGCGATCGAGATCCTCTCCTGCGGCAGGTTTTGCATCAGATAAATGAACCCCAGGCCCTCCTCGCCGAGCAGGTTCTCCGCCGGCACCTGCACATCGGTGAAGGACAGTTCTGCGGTGTCCTGGGCGTCGAGTCCGATCTTGTCGAGATGACGACCCCGCTCGAAGCCGTCCATGCCGCGTTCGACGACCAACAGCGAAAAGCCTTGAGCGCCCTTTTCTGGATCGGTTTGGGCCACCACGAGGACCAGATCGGCGTTGATTCCGTTGGTGATGAACGTCTTTGAGCCGTTGAGAATGTAGTGGTCACCCTGTTTGACGGCCCGGGTCTTGATGCCCTGCAAGTCGCTGCCGGTGCCGGGTTCGGTCATAGCGATGGCCGTGATCAGCTTCGCCCGTGCAGAATTTCGGCAACCACCGCTGCTTCTGCTCTTCGGTGGTCAGCCGCAGCAAGTAGGGCGCCACCACGTCGTTGTGCAGTCCGAAGCCGATGCCGCTGTAGCGGCCCCTGGTCGTCTCCTCGGAGATAATCGCGTTGTAGCGGAAGTCCGAGTCGCCGCCGCCGCCGTACTCCTCCGGCACCGCCATCCCCAAGAAGCCCTGTTTGCCGGCCTCCAGCCACACGCCGCGATCGACGATCTTCGCTTTCTCCCATTCGTCGTGATAGGGCGCCACATGCCGATCGAGAAAGGACCGGTAAGACTCACGAAACAGGTCGTGGTCGGGCTCGAACAGCGTGCGCTCGTATTTCACGGGACTACCCATGGCTACCTCCGGCGAATGAAAACACTGCCGCCCAACATATACCAACCGGATGGTTGGTTGGGTCTGCGGTGCCCTAGGAGCTGTCCGGTTCAGCCGGTGCTTTGCTGGACGCGCCGCGCACGCCGCCGACCCTGAGGGCGCGCCGCTGCGGCATGTGCCCGAGGGTGCTGCTCGGCCTGACCATGCCGCGATCCGGGCCGCCGATGTCGGGTGTTTCCGGTCGGCCGGCTGAGCCCTCCTGCCGGACCTGCGCCCACCGGCCGGGCCGGCTCCCGGAGTGGAGCGATGTCACCGGCCAGTGTCTGTACCGGCGCGCAGTCGGCCGTCACCTGCTGCGGCTTGACGTGGATACCGGCCCTGCGCAGCAACACCTGGGTCTCTTTGCGCTGCTCTGGCAAAACGACGGTCACCACGTCCCCCGTGCGTCCGGCCCTGGCGGTCCGGCCGGACCGGTGCAGGTAGGCCTTGTGCTCGGCCGGCGGATCGACGTGAACTACCAACTCGACCTCGTCGATGTGCACGCCGCGCGCCGCGATGTCGGTGGCGACCAGCACCTGGGCCTCTCCGGCGGCGAAGGCCGCAAGGTTGCGCACGCGTGCCGGCTGGGAGAGGTTGCCGTGCAGGTCAACGGAGGGAATTCCTGATTCGGTGAGCTGTTTGGCAAGTTTGCGGGCTTGATGCTTGGTGCGCATGAAGAGGATCCGGCGACCGGTACCGGCCGCCAGGCGATGTACCAGGTCCTTCTTGGCGTCGACTCCGGCGACGTGGAAGACGTGGTGGGTCATTTCCGACGGCGGTTCGTCGATCTCGTCGACGGAGTGCGAGAGTTGGTTGGTCAAGAACCGCCGAACCAGCACGTCAACGCCGTTGTCCAGCGTTGCCGAGAACAGCAGCCGCTGGCCACCGGCCGGCGTCGCTGACAGGATGCGGGTCACGCCGGGGAGAAAGCCGAGGTCGGCCATGTGGTCGGCCTCGTCGAGCACCGTCACCTCGACCGCGTCGAGGCTGATCAGGCGTTGCCTCATCAAGTCTTCGAGGCGGCCGGGACAGGCGACGACGATGTCCACACCGGCTTTGAGGGCCGCCACCTGGCGGCTTTGCGCGACGCCGCCGAAGATTGTGGTGACTTTCAGGCCGGACACCGCCGCCAGCGGTTCAAGCACTGCGGAGATCTGGGCGGCCAACTCGCGCGTCGGTGCAAGCACCAGGCCCGATGGCCGCGTCGGGCGGCGTTTGCCGCTGGCCAGCCGGGTCACCAGCGGGATGGAAAAGGCAAGGGTTTTGCCGCTGCCGGTCTTGCCCCGGCCGAGCACATCCCGGCCCGCGAGGGTGTCCGGGAGGGTCTCGAGCTGGATCGGATAAGGAGTGGTCACGCCGCGGGCGGCGAGCACCCGGATAAGTGGCTCGCGCACGCCGAGGTCGGCGAAAGTAGGGGTGGTCATCTGCTAAGGACCTTTCGGGCATCGTTGTGCCGCGGAACCGCAACCGGCGAGAAGGGTTACAGCGCAGCATCTTGGCGAATTTGCCGGTGGGCAAAATCGATCGCCGCGACAAGAGCTCGTGCTTGGAGCACTGATCATCCCGGATTCGCCATGGTGGCCCGCGACTCGGTATTTACGGTCGCGCCGGAATAATCAACAAGCGTTTCACGACGTAACGGCGTCATTCCTTCAGACGCCGGTGTTGAGTCCGACTCTACCGGACGATCCGAGATCCGCTTTCGCCCCTCACAGCCCATTCAGGTGGCGGAGAACTCTTGCAGGCTCGCGGCCAGCGCCACCGGTACCCGCGCCTTGATCCGGGTGCCGTTGCCGTTGTGCTCAGTCAGCTGAACCCGGCCGTCGGCGTGTACGCGCGACACCAGATCCCCTCGGTCGTACGGAATCAGCACGTCGACGGCGGTGTCGGTGGGAGCAGCAAGCTCGGCGATCCGCCGGCGCACCGCGTCGATGCCTTCCCCGGTGCGGGCGGAGACGAACACCGCGCCGGGCAGCGCACGGCGCAGCTTGGCCAGCCCCAGATTGCTTGCCGCATCGATTTTGTTGACCACCAGCAATTCAGGCGCCGGATCGCGGTGGTGGTCAACGATCACCTCGGACACCACCTCACGCACGGCGTTGATCTGCGCGAGCGGGTTGCCGTCGGAGCCGTCGACCACATGCACCAGCACATCGGCGTCGACCACTTCCTCCAAAGTCGACCGGAACGCCTCGACCAATTGGGTGGGTAAGTGCCGGACGAAACCGACCGTGTCAGTCAGCACAAAAGCGCGACCGTCGTCGAGTTCGGTTCGGCGGGTGGTCGGTTCCAGTGTCGCGAACAGCGCGTCCTGCACCAATACGCCGGCACCAGTCAAGGCATTCAACAGACTGGATTTGCCGGCGTTGGTGTATCCGACGATCGCGATGGACGGCACGTCGCTGTGCAGCCGGCGGCTGCGCTGGGTATCGCGGACCTGTTTCATGTCCTTGATGTCGCGGCGCAGCTTGGACATCCGTTCGCGGATGCGGCGCCGGTCGGTTTCGATCTTGGTCTCACCGGGGCCACGCAGGCCCACTCCCCCGCCGCTGCCGCCGGCGCGGCCGCCGGCCTGCCGGGACATCGACTGGCCCCAGCCTCGCAGCCGCGGCAGCATGTACTCCATCTGCGCCAGCGACACCTGAGCTTTGCCTTCGCGGCTGGTGGCGTGCTGAGCGAAGATGTCGAGGATCAGCGCCGTGCGGTCGATGACTTTGACCTTGACCGCTTTCTCCAGCGCGGTCAGCTGTGCAGGAGACAGCTCGCCGTCGCAGATGACCGTGTCGGCGCCGGTCGCCAGCACCACCTCACGCAGCTCCTGCGCCTTGCCGGAGCCGATGTATGTGGACGGGTCGGGCTTGCTACGGCGCTGCACGAGCCCGTCGAGCACCTGGGAGCCCGCTGTCTCGGCGAGGGCGGCGAGTTCGGCCAGGCTGGCCGCGGCGTCGGCGGCACTGCCATCGGTCCAGACACCGACCAGCACCACCCGTTCGAGGCGCAGCTGACGGTATTCGACCTCGGAGACGTCGGTGAGCTCGGTGGACAGGCCGGCGACGCGACGCAGCGCCGATCGGTCGTCGAGGGCGAGTTCGCCGGTGCTGGGCTCCGCCGAGGTGGGTGGCGGCAAGAAATCGGGATAAGTCATAGGTAATAAACAATGTTGCACGCCGGATCGGCGGTGTGCATCGAAATTAACACTGCTGAGCCTGCCACCATTCCTCGCTCAGTTCGCCGTGGGCCACCAGGACCGACGGTCCGCGCAAGTAGCTGGTGGCTTCGGTGATCCTGACGACGACCTCACCGCCGGGCACCCGGACCGTCAAGGTGCCGGTGTCGGCGCCGGTTGCGGCCAGTGCCGCAACGGTGGCGGCAACGGTTCCGGTCCCGCACGAGCGAGTCTCGCCGACGCCGCGTTCGTGCACCCGCATGACGACCGCCCCGTCCGCGGGTGCGGTGAGGACCTCGACATTGACCCCGTCGGGGAACTGGGCGTGGTCGAAAGTGACCGGAGCCGCGACGTCCAGCGCCGCCAACGCCTGCGCGGTCAGCTCGGGCACGACGCAGGCCAGGTGCGGATTGCCGACGTCGACCGCCACGCCCGCGAAGCGCCGGCCGCCGATTGTCGCCTCAAAGGCCGGTCCTCCGCTGCCCAGCCGGTTGGCCTTGCCCATGTCGACTGTGACATCGGCGTGGGTTTGATCGACGCGGTGCGCCGTGACCGGCCGGGGACCCGCCAGCGACCCGACCACGAAGTCGTCGCGCGGCTCCAAGCCGCTGGCGCGCAGATAATGCGCGAACACCCGCACCCCGTTGCCGCACATCTGCGCCATCGACCCGTCAGCGTTGCGGTAATCCATGTACCAGTCGCCGGGTTCGACCCCGTCAGGCAGGCGGTCGAGCACGCCGGCCGCCAAGGCGGCGCCGGCGGTCGTGACCCGCAACACTCCGTCGGCCCCCAATCCGCGGCGGCGATCGCACAACGCGCTCACCGCTGACGGGGTCAGCGCCAGCACCGCGTCCAGGTCACGCAGCAACACAAAATCGTTCTGCGTGCCGTGACCCTTGGCGAATATCACCTGTTCAGGATACGTTGCGCCAGGCTTGCACCGCGTCATCCACAATGCCCGCGCGGTTGGCGTCGAGCCAGCAGATCCGGTGGTCGCGGCGGAACCAGGAGCGCTGTCGCCGCACATAGCGGCGGGTGCCGATGAATGTCGGTTCGCGCGCGCCTTCGCCGTTTCCGCCAGCGTCGAGTTCGGTGATGACCTGCGCGTAGCCCAGCGCGCGCGACGCGGTGACGCCGTCGCGCAAGCCCTGTCCGAGCAGCCTGACGACCTCGTCGACGAGGCCGTGCTCGAACATCACGTCGGTGCGCCGGGCCAGCTGCTCGTCGAGAGCTTCTGTGGCGGAATCCAATCCGACGATCACGGTCCCCCAGCGCGGGCTGGTGATGGCCGGTGCCGACGCCGCAAACGGTTGGCCAGTGAGCTCGACGACCTCCAAGGCGCGCACGATGCGGCGACCGTCGGTGGGCAAAATGGAAGCGGCGGCAACCGGATCGCGCCTTGCCAGCTCGGCGTGCAGGCTGACCACGCCGATCTCGGCCAGCTGCAGCTCCCATTTGGCGCGCACCTGCGGGTCGGTAGCGGGAAAGCTCCAATCGTCGAGCAGCGACTGGATGTACAGCATCGAACCGCCCACCACGATGGGCACCGCGCCGCGGGCGGCGATCGCTTCGACGTCGGCCGCGGCGGCCTGCTGGTAACGGGCGACGGAGGCGGTTTCGGTGACGTTGAGGACGTCGAGCTGGTGGTGCGGGATGCCGCGGCGCTGCGCGACGGGCAGTTTCGCGGTGCCGACGTTCATGCCGCGGTAGAGCTGCATGGCGTCCGCGTTGACGATTTCGCCGCCGAGTCGCTCGGCGAGCTGCAGTGCCAGCCGGGACTTGCCGGTGCCGGTCGGCCCGACGATCGCCAGCGGTCGCACGGCTAGCGGCTCACGGTTGCCAGACACCGGCGAAGTATCCGACACCGTAGGGCGCGCCGCGGTAGAGCTCGTTGGCTGATCGCGGCGCCGGCTCGCTCAGCCCGGCCAGCACTTGGAAAGCGACCCGGCCGATGACCTGCGGCGGCGTTTCTGTCAGGGCAGCCACGTCACCGCTGGCGAGCGCGTCGTTAAGCGCGCGTTGCGCCTCGACGTCGTCGGGCTGGTAGCCGCCGGGCGCAGCCGGGGTGAGTGTGTTGGCGCCGTCGGCGACGATTAGCACACCGGTCGGTTCGGCTGTCCGGTCGATCTCGGCGCGCAGCTTGTGGCCCAAAGCGCCTGCCGCCTCGGCGGCATGGCCGCCGGAGTAGACCCGGACCTCGGCGCAGGCGTCAGGCTGCGCCAGGCCCCGGGCCCAGGCGGTGAACAGCGCGCACAGCGGCAGCTCGGTCGGCACTCGGTCGGCGTAGGGCGACAGCCGCACCTGTACGTCGGCGCCGTAGCCGGCGAACGTGCCGACTCCGTCGCTGCTGATCACTCGGTCCGCGCGGTCGACGCCGACGGCGAGCCAGCGCGGCGGCAGCGAAGCCGCCGCCGCCATCACCGCCTCCCGCAGGTCTGCTACCTCTGCGGCCGCCGCTCCGGCGAGTTCCGGTACCAGCACCGGAGCCGACGGGATGATCGCGATGGCGCTCAGCACGCCATCAAAAGTAACGTCCGCAACGGTGCGGTGAGTCAGTCCGGCGCGACAGGTAGCCCTGGGCACACCGCGAAATAGCCGATGTCGGTTGCTACCAGTCGCGCCATTGCTTGCGGCTCATGTTGGCGATGGCTTTTCGCAGAGCAGGTCCGGCAACCCGGCGGGGCCCGGCCAAAGCCGCAAAGTTGTGTCCTCGCTGCCGGAGACGATGCGCCGCCCGTCCCGGCTGAACGCCACACTGAACAAAGAGTCGGTGTGGCCGGTCAGGCCCAGCCGCAGCCCGGTCTTCGGGTCGACGTCCAAGAAGATCTCGTTAGCCAGCTCCGGGCGCTGCTCGGACAACCACTTCTTCAGCGCCAAAGCCGCACGAATTGTCCCGGCTCGCATGGCTCAGGAAAATAAGCGACACTGCGGTCTCCTCAAGCAAACGAGGAGCTAAGTCTGACACCAGCCAACTGGGTTTGCTGAACTACCGACACATCACTTTGCCATGCGTGCGGTTCGCCATCGCGGGTAAAGAACTGTGACACCCAACGAACGGAGCTGCTATGAGCGCACCCGCGCAGACCGGGATCATCAGTACCCAGATACCGGCCCGGCTGGACCGGCTGCCGTGGTCGCGGTTTCACTGGCGTGTTGTCGTCGGACTCGGCGGCGTGTGGATCCTCGATGGGCTCGAGGTCACGATGGTCGGCAACGTGTCGTCCCGCCTCACCGAAAACGGCAGCGGCATCCACCTCACCCCTGCAGACATCGGCGTGGCGGCGGCGTTCTACATCACCGGGGCCTGCTTAGGCGCGCTGGTCTTCGGTCACCTGACGGACCGCTTCGGACGGCGCAAGCTGTTCATGGTGACCCTGTCGGTCTTCCTTGCCGCCACCGTTGCGACCGCATTCGCGTTCACGCCGTGGTATTTCTTCATCGCAACTTTCTTCACCGGTTGCGGCATCGGCGGCGAATACGCCGCAATCAACTCGGCGATCGACGAGCTGATACCCGCTCGTGTTCGCGGTCGCGTGGACCTGTTGATCAACGGAACGTACTGGCTGGGTTCGGCCGCGGGAGCGGGCGGCGCACTGGTGCTGTTGAACACGGCGCACTTTCCCGCGAATATCGGATGGCGGCTCGCGTTCGGCATCGGCGCCATCTTCGGCATTTTCGTCCTTCTTATCCGGCGCAACGTTCCGGAAAGTCCCCGGTGGCTGATCATCCACGGCCGCGACCAGGAAGCCGAGCGGATCGTCGGCGACATCGAAGCGGACGTCGAGCGGCAAACCGGCCAACGTCTTGGTGAGCCCCACGGAAAGCCGCTCAGGATTCGTCAACGCAAGACGATCTCATTCCGGGAGATCGCCCGGGTGGCATTCAAGCTTTACCCGCAACGCGCGATCCTCGGATTGGCACTGTTTATCGGACAGGCGTTTCTCTACAACGGCGTGACGTTCAACTTGGGCACGTTGTTGCATGGGTTCTACGGAATCACATCCGGGCACGTGCCACTGTTCGTCATCCTGTGGGCGCTGAGCAACTTCGCCGGCCCCCTGGTCCTCGGTCACCTGTTCGACACGGTGGGCCGCAAACCGATGATCACCTTGACCTACGTGGGTTCAGCGGTAGTGGCCCTCGCCCTCGCGGTGCTGTTCGTCACCCGAACTGGCGGCGCTTGGACATTCATCGCCGTGCTGGCGGCAGTGTTCTTTCTGGCCTCAGCGGGTGGCAGCGCGGCTTATTTGACCGTCAGTGAGATTTTTCCGATGGAAACCAGGGCGCTCGCGATCGCATTCTTCTATGCGGTCGGCACCGCGATCGGCGGCATCAGCGGGCCGTTGCTATTCGGTCACTTGATCAACTCCGGCCAGCGCGGTCAGGTCGTCTGGTCATTCCTCCTCGGAGCGGTCGTGATGGCGATCGCCGGCCTGGTGGAACTGCGGCTCGGTATTGCGGCTGAAGGCCAGGCGCTGGAAGACCTGGCGTTGCCGTTGACGGTGGCCGACGCTGAGGAGGACGAGTCGGCGGAAGTCGGGCCACCGGGCTCGATTGCCTAATCGGCTGAAGTTTTCGCCTTGGCGGCGAACGGCTCAACGCCCACGGGCCCGAGGCCGTCAGCGCGCAGCGCGAAACCCGGACTGCAAAGGATCATCCCGTCAACGAACCGGGCATAGTATTCCGGCGCGGCCGGCAACGCCAAGGCGGCGGCGCGTGACCCGCCAAGCTGCTTGAATGTCTGTCGGGATTGTGCGGACCGGCCGGTGCGGCCGGCCGGGCCGCGAGCACGTTTCTCCGCAGTACAGCTGATGGCGCCGCGATGCGCGGCAAATGCGCGGGGCTCACCGCGCGAAGGGTAGGTGACGGTGGCTATGACGGCTGAAATTCCGCACAGCAACGAACCCAGGCCGGCGGTTCCGCGCCCGGGCCCACGTCCCGGGCCGCGCCCGTCACCCAGACCCACCGCCCACCCGGTCATCGGGCCGCCCTCCTGTGACCCGCACCGGTTCGGCCGAGTCGACGACGACGGCACGGTGTGGCTGATCACCGCCGCCGGTGAACGCGTGATCGGCTCATGGCAAGCCGGCGACGCCGAGGCGGCGTTCGCCCATTTCGGCCGACGCTTCGACGACCTGAGCACTGAAATCACCCTCATGGAGGAGCGGTTGGCCTCGGGTACCGGGGACGCGCGCAGAATCAAGGCTGCCGCGGCCACCCTCGAAGAGACGCTGCCGAGGGCGCACGTGTTGGGTGACGTCGAGGCGCTCGGCCAGCGGCTGGCCGCCATCCGGGAACGCGCCGAATCCATTGCGGTCGCAGACCGCGCCCGCCGCGACGAACACCGCGCCGCCCAGACCGCCCGAAAAGAGGCGCTGGCCGCTGAAGCCGAAGAGCTGGCGAACACCGCGACGCAATGGAAAACTGCCGGCGACCGGTTGCGGGCGATCCTCGACGAGTGGAAGACGATCGGCGGCTTGGACCGCAAGGTCGACGACGCGCTGTGGAAGCGCTATTCCGCGGCCCGGGAAACGTTCAATCGGCGCCGCGGATCTCATTTCGCCGAGCTGGACCGAGAACGGTCCACTGCCCGCGATGCCAAGGAGCGGCTGTGTGCGCACGCCGAAGGGCTGGTCGAGTCGACCGACTGGGGTGCTACCAGCGCTGAATTCCGCAAGCTGCTCACCGAGTGGAAAGCTGCGGGGCGGGCGAGCCGCGATGTCGACGACGCGCTGTGGCGCCGTTTCAAGGCCGCGCAGGACACCTTCTTCAAGGCGCGCAAATCCGCCACCGCGGGGCGGGATGCGGAATTGCAGGTCAACGCCGACGCGAAGGAGGCCTTGCTTCGCGAAGCGGAGAAGCTGGGTGCCGGCAATTCCGAAGCCGCCCGGGCAGCTTTGCGAGCGATTGTGGATCGCTGGGACGCGATCGGCAAGGTGCCCCGGGAACGGTCGGCCGACTTGGAGCGGCGGATGCGCGCGGTGGAGAAGAAAGTCCGCGAAACCGTGTCCACTTCGGGCGTCGACCCGCAGGCGCAGGCCCGCGCCGAGCAATTCCGTGTCCGTGCTGAGCAATTCGAACGCCAGGCGCAGAAGGCGGCAGCCGCGGGCCGTGCAAAAGACGCTGACGAGGCCAGGGCGAACGCCGCGCAGTGGCGGCAGTGGGCGGATGCCGCCGCGGAGGCGCTGACCCGTAGGCCTTAAGGGTTTTCGCCGTCGTCCGGGGACGTCGCGTCGGGGCCGCCGAAGCGTTCCAGCAACGGCCGGGACTGCTGCTCGGCGACGGCGCGCCGACGCTGCTCCTCGGCGGCGAGCTGAACCACGGTGCGCGACCAGACCACCCGCGCCCAGTGGAACGACAACACCATCAAAGTGATCCACGCCAGGATCAGCCCGATTCCGGGGCCCGGGTGGCCTGTCGCGACCGTCTGCCGCGACCACACGGCCAGCAGCCCGACGGCCGTGGCCAGCGCTGATCCGGCCAACGCCACCCAGGCCAATGCCCAGCGCCGGGTCAGCAAAGCCAGCATCGAAAAGCCGACGCCGAAGATTAGCGCGAGCCAGACGAAGATTCGCGACGGCAGGGCCACCGCGGCCGCACCCGCATGGTGGGTGCCGAACAACACGTCCCAGCCCCGCACGTCACCGGTGTGCGGCAGAACAAACGAGGCCAGCAGCACGAACACCAGGATCGACACCACCAAAGCTCGTGCGCCGGGCTCGATTTCCCGCGCGATGCGGCGTTCGGCGTCCTCCAGATCGGCACGGAAAGCATCGAATTCGCCGGGGTGCTTGTTGTCGCGGGTCATCGGCTGCATCCCAGGGGTTCCAGCGTCTCAGCCGGCCGCCCGACCGCCGGCATGCCGAGACCGATGTTGGTTGAAGAATTTCCCGCGGCGTAGGCGTCGCCCGCGCGGGTGCGTCGATGCGTCAGCACGCCTGCGTCGGCGATCAGGTGATGCGGCGCGGCGCCGGTCACGACTGCGGTGACCACGTCGCCGGGGCGCACCTGCAGCTCACCCGGCGTGAAGTGCACCAGCCGGCCGTCGCGGGCCCGGCCACTCATCCGCGCGGTGCGGGCGTCCTTGCGGCCTTCACCACTGGCGACCAGCAGCTCGATGGTCTGTCCGATCTGCGCATGATTCTCTTGCAGAGAGATCTCTTCCTGCACCACTACCAACCGCTCATAACGTTCCTGCACAACAGCTTTCGAGAGCTGGCCGTCCAGTTCGGCGGCGCGGGTGCCGGGTCGCTTGGAGTACTGGAAGGTGAACGCAGCCGAGAAGCGCGCCTGCTGCACCACATCGAGGGTGGCAGCGAAATCCTCTTCGGTCTCGCCGGGGAAGCCGACGATCAGGTCGGTGGTGATCGCAGCGTGCGGCAGCGCGGCGCGGACACGGTCGAGGATGCCGAGATAACGCTCGGCACGGTAGGACCGTCGCATCGCCCGCAGCATGCGGTCTGACCCGGATTGCAGCGGCATATGCAGGGCAGGGCAGACGTTCGGTGTCACTGCCATCGCCTCGATGACGTCGTCGGTGAATTCCGCCGGGTGCGGCGAGGTGAACCGGACCCGGTCCAGGCCCTCGATGCGTCCGCATGAGCGGAGCAATTCGGCGAACGCGCCCCGGTCGCGGGTCAACCGGGGGTCGGCGAAGGAGATACCGTAGGCGTTCACGTTCTGCCCCAGCAGCGTTATCTCGAGCACGCCGCTGTTCACCAGCGACCGGACCTCGGCGAGGATGTCCTCGGGTGCCCGATCGATTTCCTTTCCCCGCAGTGACGGCACGATGCAGAAGGTGCAACTGTTGTTGCAGCCGACTGAGATAGACACCCACGCCGCGTATGCCGAGTCACGGGCCGTCGGCAACGACGACGGGAACTCGCGCAACGCCTCGGCAATCTCGACTTGGGCGACTTTGTTGTGCCGGGCCCGCTCGAGCAGCGTCGGCAGTGACCCCAGGTTGTGGGTGCCGAAGACGACGTCGACCCACGGCGCCTTGCGCAACACCGCCTCGCGGTCCTTCTGCGCCAGGCAGCCGCCGACGGCGATCTGCATGTCCGGGTTGTCGCGCTTGCGCGGAGCCAGGTGGCTAAGGTTGCCGTAGAGCTTGTTGTCGGCGTTCTCGCGGACCGCACAGGTGTTGAAGACGACGACATCAGCGTCCGCTCCGTCGGGTGCCCGTAGGTAGCCGGCGGCTTCGAGCAGACCCGCCATCCGCTCGGAGTCGTGCACGTTCATCTGACAGCCGTAGGTGCGGACTTGATAGGTGCGCGCCGGTCCCGACGCTGCGTCGCCCGCGCCTGCGGCGTCGCGGGCCACCATCGAAGTCACGGAGCCATGGTACGACGATCGTGGCTTGCAGAACCTCGCCCATCCGTTCGGTGGAGCCGGCTAGACCCGTCTGCGGTCCCGCTCGGCGGCTACTTCCGCGCTGACAACCTCGCACGCCATGGACTGGCTGTACCCGCGCCGGGCCAGCATTGCCACCAGTCTGCGGCTGACCCGCGCGTCGTCGAGGTCCTCGCGCCGCAGTTTGGTCCGCACCAGCTGCTCGGCTCGGTCCCGCTCGGCCTCGGCGTCGATTCCGCTCAATACTGCGGTGATCACGTCGTTGCCGACACCTTTGGTGCGCAGCTCGGCGGCCAACGCACGCTTGCCTTTGGCGGCGTTGGCCCGCCGGGAGTGCACCCATTGTTCGGCGAATTCGGTGTCGTCCACCAATCGGACGGCAGCCAGCCGGTCGAGCACCCGGGCGCTGACATCGTCGGGGTATCCCCGCTTGGCCAGCTGGCCGGCCAGCTCCGCCCTGGTGTGCGAGCGCGCGGTGAGCAGACGCAGGCACAATGCCCGCGCCTGCTCCTCGCGCGGCGGCTCAGAAATCGACTGGGGCGGGCAAGACATCTTCATCGGTCACCACTGCGCCAATGCCGAGCTTTTCCTTGATCTTCTTCTCGATCTCGTTGGCCATCTCGACGTTCCCCAGCAGGAAGTTGCGGGCATTCTCCTTGCCCTGACCGAGCTGTTCGCCCTCGTAGGTGAACCAGGAGCCGGACTTGCGGATGAAGCCCTGATCGACACCCATGTCGATCAGGGAGCCTTCCTTGCTGATGCCCTTGCCGTAGAGGATGTCGAATTCAGCCTGCTTGAACGGCGGCGAGCAGTTGTGCACGACAACACCTTCCGCGACGAGGTTGTGCAGTTCGTCGACCTCAAGGTCGAACGTCCGTACCCGCCGCGTTGGCAGCACTTCCCGGATTACTGAGTACCGGAGCTCTTCGGCCAACACCTCATGCAGAAACTTGTCATCCAAGGCATCCGCGAGAAGCTGCACACGATCTCTACGGAGACGGCCGGCACCTAAAACCTGCTTCATGCCGCCACGAGGATCGCCGGCGCCTACACCGATCATTGCTGCGGCCTCCTGCGCGGTCACACCACGCTCGTCAAGGTAATTCAGCACGGGGTCAGCCACCTCCGCACCCAAATATGTCGCCTGCGAGCCACGCCGCGGCCCCTTCATAGCTTCTGGCATCGCTTGAATAAGGGCGATACCACGCGGACCCCACATGGGAATGGATTCCGCGAATGCGGTGACATTCTCCATACCTGAGACCCGTACCTCGAACACTTGACGCTGGCTCTGGATCCGTCGACCGTTGACAATGCTCGGCCGCTTCTGGGTCGGATCGTAATCACGAACGGTGCTCACGACACCGAATCGCATTAGCAGCCAATGAACTTGATATGCAAGCTGTTCAGAGGTAGTCGTGTAACCGACCCGAAGCGCTCCGGTCTGCTCACGGCTCACCCAGCCGTCACTTTCAAATAGACCGCAGAGCAGATTGCCGACAATATCGGCCGTGATGTCTGGCCCGAAGAACCAGTTCGGAATCGTCTTCTCCCATGCGAGCTTGCCGTAAATACCGGCCCGCCGGCAGAGGTCGAGGACACCGTTACGCTCACCGGGGCGATGAGCGATCGCAAGTGACATACGCCCCTGCGGATGAGCCGCACAGCCAAGCGTCGCAGCGATTCGTGTCACGTCGTCAATGAGTGCTTGCTGAACATTGATGAAGTTGATAGGCGTCTTACCGCCCAGGTAGCCATCCCCGCTCAAATAGCCAAGCAGCCGTGCATGGTCCGTCGAAATCGGCGCACTGTCACCGAATCCATCGAAGCGCCGCGGTTGCGCCACCCGGTCTCCCTTGCGGAGTTCCCCGGCCTGCCGCCAGCCGTATTCTGTAAGCACCTTGTGATCGGGTGTCGCCCACACGGTTGTGCCACCGGCAATCCGCAGCCCGATCACATCCTGCGCTCCCTGATCGAACCAGGACACCACGGGCCGTGCATGTAGCGTTCCGTCCTTAGCCGCGGCCACGACATGAATAAGCTTGCGCCCATCGACAACGTCCTCAATGCGATGTGTTGTACCGGTGACCGGATCGAAGATCCGAGTGCCTTCTGCGAGGCACTTGTTCTTGACGACCTTGGCCCGGGTGCGGTTACCGACCGCGTCGGTGCCGTCCTTGAGCGTCTCGATCCTTCGCACATCCAGCCGGACGGAGGCATAGAACTTCAAAGCCTTTCCACCCGTTGTGGTTTCGGGACTGCCGAACATGACGCCGATCTTTTCCCGCAGCTGGTTGATGAAGATCGCAGTGGTGCCGGAATTGCTCAGCGCACCGGTCATCTTCCGCAGCGCCTGGCTCATCAGCCGGGCCTGCAGGCCGACGTGGCTGTCACCCATTTCGCCTTCGATCTCCGCCCGCGGCACCAGCGCGGCCACCGAGTCGATGACCAGGATGTCGAGCGCGCCGGAGCGGATCAGCATGTCGGCGATCTCGAGGGCCTGTTCACCGGTGTCGGGCTGACTGACCAGCAGCGCATCGGTGTCTACACCCAAATTCTTGGCGTATTCGGGATCCAGCGCGTGCTCGGCGTCGATGAATGCCGCGATCCCGCCGGCGGCTTGGGCATTAGCCACGGCATGCAGGGCAACGGTGGTCTTCCCCGAAGACTCCGGGCCGTAGATCTCCACGACCCGGCCGCGCGGCAGACCGCCGATGCCCAGGGCCACATCTAATGCGATCGACCCGGTCGGGATGACTGAGATCGGTTGACGTGCCTCGTCGCCGAGACGCATCACCGAGCCTTTGCCGTAACTCTTCTCGATCTGGGCCATCGCCAGTTCGAGAGCCTTCTCGCGGTCAGGGGCTTGCGCCATTGTGTTGCCTCTCGATGTAGTCGGTGTTCAGTTGACCGGATCGGTCAGTTAGCCGTGACGCTAGAACGGCCCACCGACAAGTCGACATCTTCGAACACTCACCACAGTAACGAACGTGTGTTCGATGGCAAGGAGACGCGCCGAGCGCATATCGATGACGCCGCCGAGTGTGCGGTGAGGGTCAAGCTCTCCCGGGCGGTTTCAAGGGATGGATGCAACACCCCTTCTGAATTGAGGAGTGTTGTCATGGCCAATGGCACGGTGCGATCGCGGGTTCCGCTGTTTTGGCGGCATGTTCGAGCCGGTTTAACCGTAGGTGAGGCGGGTGTGGCCGCCGGCGTGTCGGCGACGTGTGGGCGCCGGTGGTTCGGAGAAGCTGGCGGGGTGAAACCCCGGTATTGCGTACCAAAGACGTCGGGTCCACGGCCGCGGCTGAGCCGGGAGGAGCGCATCGAGATCCAGGCCGGTGTCCATGCAGATGAGTCGTTGCGGTCCATCGGGCGCCGGTTGCATCGCCACCCTTCGACGATCAAGCGCGAAATCGACAACAACTGCGAACTGCGCAACCGCTACACAGGCCGCAAGTCCGGATATCGACGCAAGCATGCCTTCGCAGCCCGACAAAGCGGGAACACCGCAACGGTGCACTACCGTGCGATGGCTGCGCACGACCGTTGCGCCGACCGCGCGCGGCGACCCAAACTCCGCAAATTAGCGGTCGATGACACGTTGCGCCATGAGGTGCAGACTCGACTGCAGTTACGCCATAGTCCGCACCAAATCGCCAAGCGGTTACGCAGCGACTTCCCCGACGATCCGGAGATGTGGGTGTCACACGAGGCCATCTATCAAGCCATCTATGTGCAAGGGCGGGGCTCGCTGCGCCGCGAACTACACCAATGCTTGCGCACCAAGCGGGCGATCCGCCGATCCCAGCATCAGCCAGGGATCCGCCGTGGCCGCATCCCCGGCATGGTCAACATCAGCGAACGCCCAGCAGAAGTGGCTGACCGCGCCGTGCCCGGTCACTGGGAGGGCGATCTCATCATGGGCAGCACCGCCTCAGCTTCGGCGATCGGCACCCTCGTCGAACGCAGTACCCGCTTTGTCATGCTGCTGCACCTGCCTGACGACCACACCGCGCTACGCGTGCAAAACGCGATCGTGCAGAAGATGACCGAGCTGCCCGAGCATTTGCGCCGCTCCCTGACCTGGGATCAAGGCATCGAGATGGCCAACCACCTGGCCATCGCCGCCGCCGCCGACCTCGACATCTACTTCTGCGACCCACATTCGCCGTGGCAACGCGGCACGAACGAAAACACCAACGGGCTCCTGCGCCAATACTTCCCCAAAGGCACTGACCTATCGCTGTATGGAACCCATTACCTCGACTACGTCGCCGCCGAACTCAACGGACGCCCCCGGCAAACACTCAACTGGAAGACACCGGCCGAAGCACTCGACAAACTACTATCAAATCCACCAAATGTTGCATCCACCGCATGAAACCGCCCCGCGTGTCGGCACCCAGGACGCACACTGGAAGCCCTGGATGCACACTCGAAAAGCTGACCTCGAAAAGCTGACCTCAAAAAAAGCTGACACTGACAAGCCGGCGCAACGTCAGGTCAGGTCACCACTGCTCGCGGGGAACGTCGAAGTCGACGCACAGCGCCCGCCACACTTCGCGCGGCTCCACGCCGTCTTCGATCGCCTGGGCGGCGGTGCGCCCGTCGAAGCCACTGAGCACATGATCGGCCAGCACGGAGGCGCCGTAGGCGGCGCCGAACCGCAAGGTGACCAGCTCGTGAAATTCCGTCAGCCGCACGGCGTCCAACCTACCCAGCGTGGGCAAGCGCCTCACGGCACACCTGAACCGGATCGGCGACGTCAGCGGCCGTGGCTGCGGCCAAACGAGCGGCATCGCGGTGACGCGAAGAGGACAGCACTTTGCCGACGGCGTCGGCCAACGCGTCCGCGGTCAACGGCCGGATCAATTCGCCGCTGCCCTGCCGGACTACCCGGTTGGCGATCTCCCACTGGTCGCCGCCGCCGGGAACCACCACCAGCGGCACCCCGGCCAGCAACGCTTTGGCTACCAGCCCGTGCCCGCCGCCGCACACCACCACATCGGCATGTGTCAGCAGCTCGTCCTGGCGCCCACGCCCAACTACAGCCCACGGCGGCGCCCCCAGCTCCGGTCCGTTCAGCCGCGACACCGCGACGCGCGCCCCGGGCGGCAGAGTCTTGCCGGGCACCAAGCTGTCCAAGGCGGTCTGGGCCATACCGGTCGTCCCGGTCAGCGCGGTCGACGGCGCAACCACCACCACCGGCCCAGAGCCCGGCGGAATCGCCAGCACGTCATCGGTCGGCTCGAAGTGCAGCGGGCCCACTATGACGGCTTCGTCCGGCCAGTCCGGTCGCGGCACCTCCAGCGCGGGCAAGGTGGCGATCAGCCGGCGCACCGGCCCGGGATCGTTGGCCGGCAAACCGATTTCGACGCGGGCGGCCGCCCGCTGCCGCAGACCGGCTCGCCAGGACCGAGCCGTCAGCGCCCGCATCGCCGCGTCCCGGATCCGGCCGCGAACGCCGGTGCCCGGCGCTAAGCCACTGCCGATCGGCGGCAGCCCTTTCGAGGGTCGGTACAGCGGATGCGGATTGAGTTCAATCCACGGAAGGCCGATCAGCTCGGCGGCCAAGCCCCCGCAGGCGGTGATGGCATCCGATATCACCAGATCGACACGCAGTGCCTGCAGCTGCGGGGCGTTGAGTACCGCCATCCGCGCGGCGCGCTGATGCATCTTGGCTCCGGCGTCGCCGTCGTCGTCATCGGCGGTCGGCTCGAGTCCCGTCAACTCCGCGGCCTCGACGCCAGCGTGGCGAGCAGCATCCAGCCATTCGGTGCCAGTGAGCAAGGTGGCCGTGTCACCTGCGGCGTTGAACCGCCCGCACAGCGCGATCGCCGGGAAGGAGTGTCCCGGGTCCGGCCCGGCGACGACGGCGACTCGCACCGCCTCACCCTGCCACAGCGACGCCGAAAAGCAGCGTCACTACCCTGGAGCCATGAATGATCTGACCGCCTTGAATACCCGCACCGTCGAGGTGTTTCTGCACGCGCTGCAAGACCAGGACTTCGATACCGCGGACGCGGCGTTGGCCGACGATCTCGTGTACCAGAACGTCGGGCTGCCGACCATCCACGGCCGTCAACGGGCCATGCGGCTGTTCCGGCAGATGAACGACCGCGCGCGTCTTGAAGTAAAGATCCACCGCATCGCGTCCGACGGGTCGGCCGTGCTCACCGAGCGCACCGACGCGCTGATCTTCGGCGCGCTGCGGCTGCAGTTCTGGGTGTGCGGCGTCTTCGAAGTTCATGACGGCCGAATCACGCTGTGGCGCGACTACTTCGACTTCTATGACATCGTCAAGTCGACAGTGCGCGGGCTGGCCGGTCTGGTTGTGCCGTCGCTGCGGACATCATTCTGACCTGTGGCCGGAAACGCGGTGCGCCGACGGCCCAACGTCATTCAATTGATCCGGTACTGCTACGGACATCCGCTGCCCTTCTCGATGCGGGACTGGGTGCGCAACGACTTGGCCGGCAAAGGCGCCACCGCGCGGATGATGATTCGGGTGGCCGTGCCGGCGGTGCTGGTGCTGGCGCCGTTCTGGTTGATTCCGGCGTCGCTGTACGTGCATTCCGAGATGACACTGCCGATCCTCATCCCGTTCGTCTACTTCTCGCACGCCCTGAACAAGGTCTGGCGCCGGCACATGCTGCGGATGCACAACCTCGACCCGGACCTGGTCGACGAACGCCGCCGCGTGCGCGACGCCGACAAGCACCGCCGGTACATCGAACGCTACGGTCCGCGACCCGAGTCAGCGCCTTTTCGCAGCCACGACATCTGACCACCGAACCGCCCCGACCGGCTTGACCGTAGGGCGGCTAGGCCCGCGGCAGCCCGCCGAGCTCGTCAAAAGCCTGTGCCCACCCGACCAGGCGATCGGTGGCGCCGGTCAGCTCGTCGCGATAGCGCTGCTGCGACATCGGCGACGCCGGCGCGGTCGACCCGCCGTTCGCAGCAGAGACCACCTGGGCTGCGGCGGTGACCATCTCGTTGTACTGGCGCACACCCGCGCTCAACTGCGCGGTGAAAGCGTTGATGGTCGGCACGAGAGACGACCGGGACTGAACATTGTTGTTGGCCGCCCGCTCCATCGAAACCACCTCAGCCGCAGTGGACGTCATAGCCGAGGAGGACCGGTTGGCCGCAGCGGTGAGATCGCGGATCTCGGCGGTGGGCAGCATCCTGCCCCGCTCAATGACGCCCAACAGCGAGACGAAGCCGCGCTCCGAAGCACCCAGCGCCGACATGGCGGGCCGCGCCGCCGAACCGTTCGGCGGCAGTCGGAGAGTGCTCGCGGGCCGCTCCATCGGCAACGGCACTGAGCGCAGCCAGCGATACCGCAGCAGGAACAGCGTCGCTGGAACGGCCGCGCCCACCGACACCGACCCGGTGATGATCAGTAGCAGTTGGAACCATCCCCAGGCCGCCAGCAGCACCGTCACCACCGCCCAGAACAGGCAGGCCGAACCGAAGAACAGTCCTAATCGCAGCGCCCAGCGCTGTTTGCGCAGCAACCGCGCTCGTGGATCGGCGAGCACGCTCAGCTTCGCGGCGAGGATGTCGGCAACTTCGCTGGCGGTGTCCACGCCGCGCTGCACCAGGCCTCGCCGAGGCTTGGAGCGCCAACCGGGACTTACCGCCATCCCTTGCTACCTCTTACTGAGTGAGGGGCTTCTCAGGCGCGGCGTCCGGCGTAATCGCCGGCGTGGCCGGCGCGCCGGCACCGCCGGCGGGCAGCGCCTCGCCGCGCATGGAAGCGCGAATCTGTTCAAGCCGGGAGTGTCCGGCCATCTGCACGCTCGCCTGCTCGACTTCGAGCATGCGACCCTGCACGGAGTTCTGCGCCAACTCGGCCGAACCCAACGCATTGGCGTAGCGACGTTCGATCTTGTCGCGCACCTCGTCAAGGCTGGGCGTAGTGCCGGGTGCGGCGATCTCGCTCATCGACCGCAGCGAGGCGCTGACCTGCTCCTGCATCTTGGCCTGCTCGAGCTGGCTGAGCAGTTTGGTGCGCTCGGCGATGCGCTGCTGCAACACCATCGCGTTCTGCTCGACGGCCTTCTTGGCCTGAGCAGCCGCGCTCAGCGCCTGGTCGTGTAGAGCCTTGAGGTCTTCGACGCTTTGTTCAGCGGTCACCAGCTGAGCCGCGAAGGACTCGGCGGCGTTGTTGTAGTCGGTGGCCTTCGCAGCATCGCCGGCGTGCGTTGCCTGGTCGGCCAAAGTCACCGCTTGCCTGACGTTGACCTGCAGCTTCTCGATGTCCGCCAATTGCCGGTTGAGCCGCATCTCGAGCTGACGCTGGTTGCCGATCACTTGCGCGGCCTGCTGAGTAAGCGCCTGGTGTGCACGTTGAGCTTCCTCGATCGCCTGCTGGATCTGCACTTTGGGGTCGGCGCGCTCGTCGATTTTCGCGTTGAACAGCGCCATGAGGTACTTCCACCCTTTGACGAACGGGTTGGCCATCAGTGAGCTCCGTGTCTTTGATCTGTTGCTGCGGACCGATACCGCTCAATCTAATGGTTCGGTTCGGATCGCCACACCAGTGATCTACCGGCGTCGTGCCGGATCAGGCCAACGCCAGCGATGCCACCGGCGGGATGACGACTTTGGTGCTGGCATCGATGCGCGCGGCGCCGAACGCCGGTTGGGCGGCGCGTTCCTGGTCGGCCAGCTGGTCGCCGGCATCGAGCAGCACCGTTGACAACGGAACCCGCAACGCGCCGCAGATCGCGGTCAGCAGTTCACTGGAGGCCTCTTTGCGGCCGCGCTCCACCTCGGACAGGTAGCCGAGGCTTACCCGAGCTGTGTCGGACACTTCGCGAAGCGTGCGACCCTGTGACGTCCGGGCTCGGCGCAGCACGTCACCGATCACCTGTCGCAGCAGTGCCGCCATCGTGCTCTCCTTCGTCGGGATACGGCCGGATGATCAATACGGTCAACGCCGCGCTTCGGAGGTTGGTTCCCGCGAGCTTCGTCATTGCGGACGCTCAGCGCGACGTCCACCGCACTTCCCTGGCCGCTGAGGCGACGTAGTCCACGCCGGTAACGACGGTCAGCACGACAGCCAACCCCATCACCACCCACGCTGCTGTCAGCCACGAACCGGCCAGCGGGAGAACGAACAATCCGATGGCGACTGCTTGCACCAGGGCCTTGAGCTTGCCGCCCCAACTGGCCGGGATGACGCCGCGGCGTAACACCGCGAAACGCAAGACCGTCACCCCGATCTCGCGCGCCAAGATCACCGCCGTTACCCACCAGGGCAGGTCGCCCAGCATCGACAACCCGATCAGCGCCGCACCCACGAGCGTCTTGTCCGCGATGGGATCGGCCAAGGTGCCGAACTCGGTCACCATGCCGTAGCTGCGGGCCAGTGCGCCGTCGAACCGGTCGGTGATGACGGCGACGGCGAAGACCACGAACGCCAGCACCCGACTCGTCGTGTCGTGCCCGTTCCCGGCGAACAGCGCGAGCAGGAAGATCGGCACCAGCACCAGCCGTAGACCGGTGAGCATGTTGGCGAGATTGGTAACCGGAACGCGCCGCACCGTCGGGCCGGTCTGCGGCTGTACTGGCACGGCAACAGGATAACGGGTCCCGGCTGACGCGTCCGGATTGCCTAGACTGTGCTCCCGTGAATTCCGCGGGAAGTCCGCCCAACGACGAACCGGTGGTGCGGCGCGCGCGGACTTCCGACGTCCCGGCGATCAAGCGGCTGGTCGACACCTACGCGGGGAAGATCCTGCTGGAGAAGAATCTTGTGACGCTGTATGAGGCGATCCAGGAATTCTGGGTTGCCGAATATCCGGACCGGCCAGGCGACGTGGTGGGTTGTGGGGCGCTGCACGTGTTGTGGTCGGATCTCGGCGAGGTGCGCACCGTGGCGGTGCACCCGGATATGACCGGCCGCGGTATCGGCCACGCGGTCGTCGATCAGCTGGTGGCGGTGGCCCGTGAACTCGAACTCAAGCGGTTGTTTGTGTTGACGTTCGAAACGGACTTCTTCACCAGGCACGGCTTCACCGAAATCGAGGGCACCCCGGTCACCGCGGAGGTGTTCGAGGAAATGTGCCGCTCCTACGACATCGGCGTCGCCGAATTTCTCGATCTGAGCTACGTCAAACCCAATATATTGGGCAATTCGCGGATGCTGCTGGTCCTCTGAGCTTGCTGGTTCCCCGGCCCCCCGCGAGCAGACGCAAAAGCTCCCGACACGCTGATGGACGCGGCGCTTCTGCGTCTGCTCGCCCGGGTCAGTCGCCCCCGTCGATACCGCGGACCGAAGCCAGCGTGGCCGCCAGTTCGTCGGGCTTGACCAGCACATCGCGCGCCTTGGAGCCTTCGCTGGGGCCGACGATGCCGCGGTTCTCCATCAGATCCATCAGCCGGCCGGCTTTGGCGAAGCCGACCCGCAACTTGCGCTGCAACATCGACGTCGAGCCGAACTGACTCGACACCACCAGTTCCACGGCCTGCAGTAATACGTCCATGTCGTCACCAATGTCGGGGTCGACGTCCTTGCGTTCGCCGCCGGCTTTGGCGGCGGTGACGCCCTCGGTGTATTCGGGTTCAGCCTGCTCTTTGCAGGCGGTGACGACGGCCTGAATCTCTTCGTCGGTGATGTAGGCGCCCTGCAGCCGCACGGGTTTGCCTGCGCCCATCGGCAGGAACAGCCCGTCCCCCATGCCGATCAGCTTCTCCGCGCCGGCCTGGTCGAGGATCACCCGGCTGTCGATCAGCGACGACGTCGCGAACGCCAGCCGCGACGGCACGTTGGTTTTGATCAGTCCGGTGACCACGTCGACCGAGGGGCGCTGGGTGGCCAGCACCAGGTGGATACCGGCGGCGCGGGCTTTCTGGGTGATCCGCACGATGGCGTCTTCGACGTCGCGCGGGGCGGTCATCATCAGGTCGGCCAGCTCGTCCACGATCGCGACGACGTACGGGTAGGGCCGGTATTCACGCTGACTGCCCGGCGGGGCCGTAATCGCGCCGCAACGCACCTTGTCGTTGAAGTCGTCGATGTGGCGGACCCGCGACGCCTGCATGTCCTGGTAGCGCTGCTCCATCTCTTCGACCAGCCAGGCCAGCGCTGCGGCCGCCTTCTTCGGCTCGGTGATGATCGGGGTGATCAGATGCGGAATGCCTTCGTAGGGCGTCAGTTCCACCATCTTCGGGTCGATGAGGATCATTCTGACCTCTTCAGGAGTGGCCCTGGTCAGCAGCGACACCAGCATGGAGTTGACGAAACTGGACTTGCCGGACCCCGTTGAGCCGGCGACCAGCAGGTGCGGCATCTTGGCCAGATTCGCCGAGATGAAGTCGCCTTCGATGTCCTTGCCCAGCCCGATTACCAGCGGGTGGTGGTCGCTGCGGGTTTCTCGCGCGGTCAGCACGTCAGCCAGCCGCACCATCTCCCGATCGGTGTTGGGCACTTCGATGCCGACGGCCGACTTGCCCGGGATCGGGGCGAGCATCCGCACACTCTCGGTGGCCACTGCGTAGGCGATGTTGCGCTGCAGGGCGGTGATCTTCTCGACCTTGACGCCGGGCCCCAGCTCGACTTCGTAGCGGGTGACGGTGGGACCGCGGGTGCAACCGGTGACGGCGGCGTCGACTTTGAACTGAGTGAGCACCTCGCCGATCGCTTCGGCCATGTGGGTGTTGGCGGCGCTGCGCCTTTTCGGCGGATCACCGGCGATCAGCAGGTTCAGCGACGGCAGGTGGTAAGGACCCTCGACGACCCGGTCGGCGACCATCGCTTCGGCTTTGCCGGGTTTGCCAGCTTTGCGACGGCGGGTGGGTTCGGGAATCGTGGGCGTCTCGTCCGGCGTCACGGGATAGCCGGCCGACGGCCACGCTTGAGCATCGTCGTCGCCGTAGCTCAGCGAATCGTCGTAGTAGCCATCGGAGAAGTCTTCACCGACAACGGGTTCGGAGTTGTCTTCGTCGTCGTGATAGTCGCCCTCGCCGTCGTGGCCGCGATCGAACATGCCGGTGCCGAACAGCGACCGGGCGGTCGCGGGCAACTCGCGGATGGTGGTGCCGGTCAGCAACAGCAGCCCGAACAGCGAGCCGATGAACAGCAGCGGCGCCGATATCCACACGGTCAATCCGTCCGAGAGCGGCCCGGCGATGGCGAAGCCGAGAAACCCACCTGCATGCCGGCGACCGTCCGGCGTGTCCGGCGAGCCGGCCCACAGATGCCACAGGCCGAGCACCGGCAGCGCGACCATCCCGGCGCCCAGTACCAGTCGCGGCCGAGTCTCCGGGTCGGGCTCGGTGCGCATCAGCAGCACGGCGACCGTGACGATGAGCAGCGGCAAAAGTACGACCGCCGAGCCGATGAAGATTCGCAGTGCCGTGTCGACCCACGACGCCGACCGGACGGGCGGCGTGAAACCACGAGCCGGCCGCGATGACGACGGCCAAGCCCCAGCAAACTCAGCGCGATGCCGTCACGCTGGTGACCGGAATCGATTTCGCGGGCACGGCCGACCGACCGCGCGGCGGTGCCGGTGCCTTTGGCGAGCATCAGCCAGGTCGCGCGCGCCGCCCGGCCGCAACCCAGCCCGGCAGCAGCGAACAGCGACTGGTTGCGGCGTTCGGCAGGCCTCCGCCGAGCCGCCGCCGACCGCGCCGCTCTGGTTCCGCTCCGCGCGGCGGCCTTTGACCTGCCCTTTCGAGCAGAAGATCGGGCGGCGGTCTTGTTGGCCATGGCAGCAAGACTAGTCGCAACGACATCATGTGCACCATCCGCCACACGGTCACCAGACCATAACGACGTCGCGTCAACCGGCGGCCAATTGAGTAGGGTGACAGCCGTCACGCCGCCAATCACCCGAGGAGCGTCCGCATGTCCCCTGTTGTCGTGGTCGCCACCCTGACCGTCAAACCCGAGTCCGTCGACGCCGTGCGCGACATCTGCAAGCGCGCCATTGAAGAAGTCCATAACGAACCCGGCTGCCAGTTGTACTCCCTGCATGAGTCGGGCGAAACCTTCGTCTTCGTCGAGCAGTGGGCCGACGCTGAGGCACTCAAGACGCACAGCACCGCACCCGCGGTGGGGACGCTGTTCAAGGACGCCGGCGAGCACCTGGCCGCAGCGCCGGACATCAAGATGCTCGCTCCGGTGGTGGCCGGCGACCCGGACAAGGGCCAACTGCGGCCCTGATAGGTCCGCCGCTGATGGATCACCGGCGCGGCGCGCCGACGTATCAGCGTATTGGCGGGCTGATTCATTAGGCTGTGGCCAATGATGCTCCTAACCGCTCCGCCCGTAACGGATGCGGCTGGCTACCCCGCGCAGCAGTTGGGCGCTATGGCGGCTTGTGAAACTTGACGCGAAATAAATCATGTGCCGATTCGCCTTCTGTGAGCAGATTTACGGCTGGCTACACGCCGATCCCGTCTTCGCCGGATTCGGTCTGCTCATCGTTGCGTGGACGATCTATCGAATTGTCATGCGCGGCAGGTTGATAACCATCTTCGCAATTCTCGCCGGTTGCGCCGTCATCGCATTGGTCGTCTCGCGGACGCTTCCCTTGGACGTGAGCCGACTACCCGACTTGTCACCGCGTCGTTGACTCGGTCGTGCGAGCGTGAGCCGATCGCAGCCACCCGACGTCGCAGCTCATCGCCGGTCTAGATCTCCAGGACGGTTGGCACGATCATCGGCTGACGCCGGTAAGTCTCACCCACCCATTTGCCGATCGTGCGGCGCACTGCCTGAGCGATCCGGATCGGGTCGGTGACTTTCGCGGCGGCAAGCGCTTCGAGTTCCGCCTCGACTTTTTGGACAACCGGTTCCAAAGCCTTGGGATCTTCGGAGAATCCCCGGGAATGTAGATGCGGCGGAGCCGCCGGCTGGCCGGTGCCGCGTCGCACCACCACGGTGACCGCCACGAAGCCCGACGACAGAATCAGGCGCTCCCCCAGTGTGATGTCGCCGACGTCCCCGGTGATCAGACCATCGACGAACATCTTGCCGACCGGCACCGCGCCGGAGACAGTTGCCGCACCGTCGACGAGGTCGACGCTGACGCCGTTCTCAGCCAACAGGATTCGCTCCCGCGGAACTCCCGCGCTGGCGGCCAGTGCGGCGTTGGCGCGCAGATGCCGCCACGTGCCGTGCACCGGCATGACGTGGCGGGGACGCACGCCGTTGTAGAGGAACAGCAGCTCCCCGGCGTAAGCGTGACCTGAAACATGAACGCGCGCTTGCGCGTTCGTTACCACCCGAGCGCCGATCTTGGAAAGTGCGTCGATCACACCGTAAACGGCTTCTTCGTTGCCCGGAATCAGCGACGACGACAACACGACCAGGTCACCGGAAGTCAAGGTGATGCTGCGGTGCTCGCCGCGTGACATCCGGGCCAGCGCCGACATCGGTTCACCCTGAGTGCCGGTCGTGATGAGGACGACTCGCTCGGGCGGCATCAGTTCGGCGGCCCCGATGTCGAGCAGGTCCGACTCGTCGACCTTCAAGAAGCCGAGTTCACGCGCGATGCCCATGTTGCGGACCATCGACCGGCCGACGAACGACACACGCCGGCCCAATGCCACCGCGGCGTCGACGATCTGCTGCACCCGGTCGACGTTGGAGGCGAAACACGCGACGATGACCCGTCCGTCGGCACCCCGGATCAGCCGATGCAGAGTGGGCCCGACCTCGCTTTCGGACGGCCCGACGCCCGGATGCTCGGCGTTGGTCGAGTCACAGAGCAGCAAATCGACACCGGCGTCACCGAGCCGCGACAATCCGGGCAGATCCGTGGGGCGCTGGTCGAGCGGAAGCTGATCGAGTTTGATGTCACCGGTGTGCAGCACCGTGCCGGCGCCGGTGTGGACCGCAATGGCCAATGCGTCGGGCACGGAATGGTTGATGGCGAAGAAGTCGCATTCGAAGACGCCGTGCCGGCTGCGGCGGCCCTCGCTGACCTCGATGAGCCGCGGGTGCAGCCGATGCTCACGGCATTTCGCCGAAACCAGAGCAAGGGTGAACTTCGAGCCGACGACCGGGATGTCGGGTCGCAACTTGAGCAGGAACGGGATCGCCCCGATGTGGTCTTCGTGCGCGTGGGTGAGCACCAGCGCATCGATGTCGTCGAGCCGGTGTTCGATGTGACGCAGATCAGGCAGGATCAGATCCACACCCGGCTCGTCATGGCCGGGAAAAAGCACACCGCAGTCGATGAGCAGCAGCCGGCCCAAATGCTCGAAAACGGCGAGGTTGCGCCCGATTTCACTGATGCCGCCCAACGCGGTGACCCGCAGCCCTCCGGGAGCCAATGGACCGGGCGGGGTGAGCGGTTCGGTCACCGGTTGACTCACGAAAGCACCGAGGCCGCGCGCATGTCGGCGGCCAGCGCTTCGACTTCGGCCGGTGTGGCGGGCATCTGGGGCAACCGGGGGTCGCCGACCTCGACCCCGTGAAGGCGCAGACCCGCCTTCACCATGGTCACGCCGCCGGTACGGCTCATCGCGTCACACAGCGGGCTGATCGTCACGTTGATCTTGCGGGCGGTCGCGGTGTCACCGGACTGATACGCCGACAACATCTCTCGCAGCTGGCCCGCAGCCAAGTGCGAGATCACGCTGATGAACCCGGTGGCCCCCACCGACAGCCACGGCAAATTGAGCGGGTCGTCGCCGGAGTAGTAGACCAGACCGGTCTCGGCCATGATCTGCCCGGCGGTGTGCAAATCGCCCTTGGCGTCTTTGATCCCGACGATATTGGGATGCAGCGCCAGGGCACGGATGGTGTCCGGCAGGATCGGGACGACGGAGCGCGCTGGGATGTCGTAGAGCAACACCGGCAGCGCACTGACGTCAGCCACGGCGCTGAAGTGCGCGATGAGTCCGGATTGTGGCGGCCTGGAGTAGTACGGGGTGACGACCAGCAACCCGTGCGCGCCCTCGGCGGCGCACGCCCTGGCCAGCTGCACGCTATGCGCTGTGTCGTAGCTGCCGGCACCGGCGATGACCCGCGCGCGGTCACCGACCGCCTCCAAAACCGCGCGCAGCAGCGTCAGCTTCTCCAGGTCGGTGGTCGTCGGCGACTCGCCGGTAGTGCCCGAGATCACCAGACCGTCGCTGCCCGCCTCCACCAGGTGGGTGGCCAGCCGCGCCGCAGCAGCCGTGTCCAGCGAGCCGTCAGCGCCAAACGGGGTCACCATAGCGGTCAGTACGGTGCCCAGACGGGTGTGGGCGTCGAACGCGCCGGTGCTCACGTCGTTCAGATTACCTGGCGGGTCCAAGCCTGTTAGGCAGCGCGTTAAGGTTGGCTCCTCGAGCCGATCGATTGCCGCGCCAAGTTCCTTTTGCGACTAGCAGTTCAATCGGCACCATGTTTCACCGCCGCCAGTGCCGCATTGCCCTTTGCCTCCGGGGCAAGTGTCCCTTCCGCTGCCGGGAGTGTCGACCGGGGCGGTCGTCCAGACAATGGTGCACGCCAAGCTGCAGATGAAGTCAGTTCCCCAGAATCCGAGTCCCTGGCTCGCCACGTCAGTGGCAGCAAGACGACGCAGTGAGTCCTCGTCGCGAGCGGCGAGGGCGATGAGCTCGGCAGGACTCAGGTCGAGATCTCTGAGGGCAGCCTCCCAATCGTGCTGCAGTGCGCGGCGAAACTCTTTGTCTTCGTGCAGTCGTTCGAGGACTTGCCGAAGCGTCTCCTCCGACATCGGTCTATCCCTTCGGTGCGGCCAGCAAGCGGCCGAGGACGAGATCCGGCACGCCGGTTGGGTTTCCAAGGCGCAGTAGCAAACTGCCAACACCAGCGTATCCGAGCATGAGGTCAGGCGAGACGGCTTTATCCGAATTAATGTGGTATAAGCCCGGGCGGCCGGGTACGCGGCATTCGTTGACCTGTTCGCCACAATCGCGGGCGGCCTGCAGCCAGCGGGGCTCATGACCGCCCTGGTAGATGTCGAGCAAGAAATGGCCAGCGCCGCTCAGTCCGTGGCAGAACCCGGGCCGCGATTCATGGGCACTACGTTGCATCACCGTCATTGCCGCACCCTCTACCGCCTGTTGATACCGTTGATCCGGGCGCAGGCGGTCGAGCCACAGGAGGAACTGACCGATTCCTCCGGCACCGTGGCAGTGGGCTTGCACGCCGTGATTGGCATCTCCCAGCCGTCGCGGCCATGTCAGGCCCGGCGAGTCCGGCGCCGGCGTTGCCTGGTCCAGCAGCAACTCGGCAGCATCCGCCGCGATGTCGAGGTAGTGTTCCCCACCCGTCACGTCAGCGAATTGCGTCAAGGCGAGGCCGATGCCGGCCGATCCGTGCAGCAGTCCAAGGTAAGCCGCCACTGGTCCGCCGGGTGCCGGGGAGGCGACCTCCCAAAAGCATCCCTTCCCGGCCCTCGGAATACGGGCCGAGACGAGGTGCTCCGCTGCAGCCCTTGCGTCGTCGAGGAATTCGCTCGCGCCGGTCGCCGAGTGAAGCGCCAACGCTCCCAACAACGTGCCCGCGATCCCGTACATGACATCGGTCGTGTGCCACGACGCCCCGCGCAGCCGCCGGAATCGCATTGCCGCGGCGTCGATGTACCGAGGTGCGGCCAAAAGCTCGGCGATCTGGACGAAAAAGTACGCGACACCGGCCTCGCCGGCGTGAAACCCGTGTTGTGCTCGGCCCTCGCCCCATACCGGTCCGGCTACCCAGCGCGCTGCCCCGCGTGCCGCCTCCGCGTAGCGATCATCGCCGGTTGTCGCCGCGAGTTCGGCAAGGAACAGACCGATGCCCGCCGCGCCGGCGTAAAGGTCCGGGCTGTATTCGGTGTCATCGCCGTACTCGAAGCGGCGCTTCCAGCGCAACCCGCCCGCGTGCTCCTCAGCGTCGGCGCACAGTGCGTCACCGACTTCGCGCGCGAGTGCAAGCGCTTTGTCGCAACCCAGCATCCGGGCACTCGCAGGCGTATCCGGGTGGTTTTCGGAGCCCGCCTTGGGGCGGGGGCTCATAGAGCCGGCGCTTGAGAGTCGACCTGCCACCGCAGTCAGCGCGCCTGCTGCCTCCCGCATCGTGGCATAGCGGTCACTGGGATCCCATGCCACGGCCCGATCGACCACATCGGCCAGTTCTGCCGGTACGGAACAAAGCTCTGCCAATGGCCGGCGTTTGTACGGCCGAAGAAAGTCGTCGCCTTGGGGCATGTCCGCCCGTGCGGCCGGGCCGGCGAGGAGGTAGTGGAGCACTGCCCCCCAGGCAAAAACATCATCTGCCGGGCTCGGGTTTCGGCCTGCGAACTGATCTCTGGAGTGGAAAGGCGGGGTTCCGATACTCAGCGGCGGGGCATCATTGGTGCGGTACTGATAGGCGATGCCGAAATCGATGAGGCGATAGCCGCCCTCGGGGGTCTTCACCACGTTGGCCGGTTTGAAATCGCGGAACACCAGCCCAATCTCGTGCAGGTGAGCCAGCATCTTGGCTGTGGCGAGACCGACGGCGACGATTTCCGGCCGGTCAACCTGGCGTTCGGCTGACTGGTCGACGAGCAGGCTCTCCAAGGTGATTCCCTCGATGTATTCGATCACCAAATAGCGGTCGCCATCAAGGTCGAAGCTGTCGACGAAATTAGGCAGCAGCGGATCGTCGAGGTAAGCCATGAGAATCGCTTGCTCGTTGCGTGCCCAGTCGCGCGCGTCCCGGCCGAACGGGTCCAGCGCGACGTCGTGCCATGACTCTTTGACCAGGCACAGCCGAGGCGGCTGTGATGCAACATCGACCGCCCGAAACACCCCTCCTCGGCTGCTCTGTGCCAGCGCATCGGTCACGAGGTAGCGGCCGTTAAGGAGCCGGCCCCGCGCAGGCGGAGGCACGCGGACCCCGGCGGCTTCGAATGGATCGGCGATATCTGGGTGTGGCGGTTGATAGAAATTCAGCCGCACGTCATGGGTGAGCCGGCCGGCGGGATCGAGTAGGTCGTAGACGATGTCGCCCGCGAGGTCGGGCCCAGTTCGCCGGCGGATCGACCCGTAGCGGTAGTGCACGATGCTGCCAGGGCGCAGCATGCGGTCAGTCGGGATTCGCGGACCGCTGTGACCGCGGGTGACCCGGTCGAGTTCGACGGCCAGACTCACAGCCTGCGACTCGTCGCTGGGATAGACGGTGATGAACTTGCCGATCTGCGAAGTCGCGAAGACGCCGGAATTCATGGCGGCCAGCTCGTGAAGTGAGCCGACGACTTTGAACCGCACCCCTTCGGCCAATAGCACGTCCAGTGCGGCGGCCAGCACGTCGGCTGCGGACCGCGGCGTAGCCGACACATGCAGTTTCCAGCCTTGGTCAGGCCATGCGCCGGTGCCGATCGATTGGTGAACGAACATCTCGCCGCGGGTACTCCACGGCACCCGGCGGTCGAGCATCAGCCTGATCGGGTCTTCGTCAAGCGAGACGCTATGCCAGAGCAGTGAGCCGGATTGCTCAACTGAAGTGACCACGGTTCAAACTATGCACACATGACACGCGGTTCGCGCCGAAACCGCAGCTAGCCCGGACCAGTCGACGACGGGTTCAGACTTCAGTCGCCAACGGGCTGGTCGCCACCTCGGTCCCGTCGGACAGTGCGGTGAGCTCGAAGTCGGCGAACACCGCGGGCGCGACGTCGACGAGCGCGCGCAGGCAGGCGATCGCCAGCCGGCGAATCTCCACATCGGCGTGTTCGCTGGCGCGCATAGCAACGAAATGCCGCCAGGCGCGATAGTTGCCGGTCACGACGATGCGGGTTTCAGTCGCATTGGGCAGCACGGCGCGGGCGGCCTGGCGCGCCTGCTTGCGGCGCAACACCGCGTTCGGCTGATCGGAGTACTTGGCCTCCAGTTTGGCCAGCAACCGGGTGTAGGTCGCGCGGCCGGCATCGGCGGCCGCTGTCAACAGCTGCTGTAAATCCGGGTCGTTCTCCATGCCCGGCGGCAGGACGATTCGCGATTCGTCGTCCGGCACGTAGCGCTGCGAGAGCTGGGAGTAGGAGAAGTGCCGGTGCCGGATCAACTCATGCGTGCAGGAGCGCGAGATGCCGGTGATGTAGAACGTCACACTGGCGTGCTCGAGCACAGAGAAATGCCCGACGTCGATGATGTGCCGCAGATAGCCGGCGTTGGTCGCGGTCTTCGGGTTGGGTTTCGACCAACTCTGATAGCAGGCTCGGCCGGCGAACTCCACCAGCGCCTGGCCGCCGTCGGCGTCGGTGCGCCACGGCACGTCCGGCGGCGCGACGAACTCGGATTTGGCAATCAGTTGCACGTGCAACGGCGCGGTCTCGGCCACGGCGATCACCCTAGCGGGCGACCGCGCACGCCGGTCACAGCTCTTTGGGACGACAGCGTCAAAGGTTCAGGGCCGACGACCCCGCGCAGGCCGTCAGTTACGGCTCGAGTCCTTGAAGGGCCTGACGAGCTCCAATTCGTCGGGCCTGTCGCCCGACACCGCTTCCCCCAACTGTCTCCGATGAGTTTCCTCCCTCGTCGCCGAAGCCGTCGGCGCGGCGAGACCGGAGTACAGCGATTGTGGCGCGGCGGGCTCCCACGCGCCCGAGGTGGCGGAATGCGCTGCCGCCGGATATGCCGAGTTCGGTTGATATTCGCCCGCCGGTTCCGACGGGAACCACGAGCGGGTGGGGCCGTAGAGCGAGTCGCTGTGCGAAAAAGGTCCGCCCTCGGGGTGTTCATTCGCGCGCGGAAGCATGAACTGGCTCGAATAAACGTGTTGTGGCAGCACGGTCTCCGGCGTCTGAGACGTTGGTACTGACGTGGTTGGGCGGGACGGGCCGGCCGGTGTCGTCGCGGCCGGCGGCGGGGTGGCCGGGTAGAGCTGCCCGGGTGCGGCGGCTGCGGCCGTCGCGCCCGGCGGTGCGGTCGCGGGATAGCTCGGGTGGGAGCGTCCCGGCGCCGCGGTGCCCATCGCTTGCTCCAGGTACTGCCGCCAGGCCTGCAAGTAGGCAAGCAGCTGCTGTGTGTAGTCGGCCGGCGGAGGCGTCATCGCAATACTCGCGGCGGCGGGTGGCATTGGCGGCGGCATCAACGGCAATGCCGGCGGCGTGGCAGACATCCCCCATGGGACGGGCGGTGAAAGCTGCGCAGGCGTCGTGGTGCCCGTGGTCTGCTCCAGGTATTGCCGCCAGGCTTGAAGGTAGGCGAGCAGCTGCTGTGCGTCTGTCGGGAACGGCGTCACGGGTTGACCTCCGGGAAGTGGCGGGACAGAAAATGCGGGGGTGACATTCGGGTTTGAACCCGAAAGGTCCAAGGGATGAGGCAACGACGCCAGGCAGTATTGCGAGTCGAGGTTGCGCAGAGCACGGGTCTCGAGTGGCTCCCGGTTCTCCACGTCGAAGACGTAGCAGTAGTCGCCGGCCGGTGACGGCATCCGAATCGGACTCGAGAAGCCCTGATCGAGGAAGCCGTAGGGAAACCGCCAGTTGAGGGTCGTATTCTCGCGACGATCGGCACCGCCCGACTCCACCCATACGTAGTGGTCAAGGATGGCGTTGACCGCGTGGCGGGCCGACTCGCACGCCGCCTCCATCGACGTCATCCGGGTGAAGGTCTTGGTCCATGTGCCCGCGAACACCACCGAGTTGTGATGCACCTGGTAGCCGCCATGGCGGGCCTGCCAGACGTTGCGCTGCTCGAGATCTTCGAGCCACCGGGCTTCGGGCGGCCTGGTGGTCAACGATGAGCCGTGTGGGTTCCAGGGGTCGCTACCGGGCCGATTCGGCCAGTCCCCGACGATAGGGATTAGATACGGTGCCTCGTTTCGAACCAAACGACCCTGGTGCACGGTCAGGTTGCGGTCCAGCGCGTACCAAGCCGGCCACGGCAGGAGCGCCTCGGGGTCGTTGTCGACGTCGCCGGTGACGGCATGGGCGATTTGGCGCCACACCTCCCCGGCGATCTCGTCGGCTGTGCAGTCGCGGGCGGCCTTGCCGCGCCCGAACTCATCGACAAGGTGACAAGACGGGGTGTTGAAATCGCCGATGTCGACCGACAACACCGAGACATGGCCGTCGCGGGCCAGGGTCGGTTGCCTCTCCCACAGCCCACTCTGATTTATCGACGACAGGGCCCACTCCGTCCCCGAGTAATACATATGCCCTCGGAGCAGCTGGAACTCGGTGTCGAAGAAATATTGGATGCCGGCCAGTGTCTGGAACCGGTCCCAAGGCACCCGACCCATCTGGTCCAACACGTAGGGATCCCGCCGACCCGACGGGCGATTTGGCGTGGGTTGCAACGGACCGCTGGGCGGAGGCGCGGAGGTGGTGAACCCGTCGAGCCCGACGACGGTGCCGCCGGTGCCGGACGAGCGTAACGCCGCGGTGATCTTCTCCGCCGCGGGCGCATCGACAGCGACCACGGTGTAATCGGGAGCAAGCCGTCTGCCGTCGGTCAGCTGGACCTGCACCCGAGGCCGGAGGTGGGGCGGTCTGCGGTCGATGACGGGAGGCGTGAGGCCATCCACCGTGCCGCGGACGAAGCGGACTCCGACCTCGACGAGGTGGCGGTACCAGTGGTCGAACCACGATTCGGTGGTGGGGCCATTGAGCACCCCGTCGGCTTTGTCGTCGTGGCGGTCCATCTGCAACTGCAGCTGGAGATAAGTGGTGAGGTTGGTCCGGGCATCGCCCCATTGCGAGTCGAACGCGGCGAGCACTCGCGGCATTTCTTTCAGAAGCGCATCGAAGTGTGGCGTGTAATAGAACCGGCGAGCCGATTTGGCGTCGCGCCCGATGAGGAAGTCATAGGCCGACAGGTTCTGCAACTCTGATCCGCGGCGCAACGGACTGGTGACCAGGTATTGGAGCAGCCTGCTCACGAAGGTCTGCACATCGCCCGGAGCGAAGCCCAGTTCCCCGAGTTGGCCTGCGGCGGTAAGCAACTCGGCCAGGGTGCGTGGGGACTCGCGAGGGAAGACGAGGGAAGGCTTGCCGTCCACCGTGGTGCCTTGAGTGATAACTCGCCTGACGTTGTCCATGACGGTACGTGATGTCGGCTGCCAGCAGATCTCGCCGCCAGCCTGCTCTACACGTTGGTACACCGGAATGCGTTGGAACAGGTCCCAGATGTGCAGGTAATACGCCGGGAAGAAACGGAACCCGTGCTCGCCCGCGACCGCCCGCCCCGGGGTTCGTGGCGTACCTCGCCGACCCGGGAAGGGCCGCAGAACGGCGGTGCCATTTTTGGCGGCGCCCACCTTGGAGTACTGAGAGGCGGCGAGGCCGCCGAGCTTGATCGGCGGGTAGCTGCCGGGGACCGCGCGTCCGTTCAGCACAGTGCGTTCATCAGCGCGAGGTTCAAACACCGTGACGTCGAAGCCGCGCTCAGCCAGTTCATGAGCTGCGGTAAGGCCGGCGATGCCGGCCCCTAGGACCGCGACTGCAGGACGCCGTGTGCGCGAGGCAGGCGTCGTGATGCGCTCGGTCATGACGGCACTGCCCGAAGCGCGCACAACAGCGCGGGCTGCGACGGTGCCCGAACCGCCGCGTGAACGTAGGCGAGCAGAGTGTCGTGCGCACGCACGACGTCGTCGACCGAGCCTCGCACGCCGACGGTGCCCGCCTGCACCGCCTCATCAAGCCCGACCCTGGCATCGAGCAGGTCGAGGATGGCGGCCCGCGAGGTGGTGATCCGGGCGCCGGCCATACCGGCCGCACCTTCTGACACCTCCAGCCGGCGACCACCGCGCAGCGAAAACAGCTCGCCGTCGACTTCGACCTCGACCAGCAACGGCCCGAGCGCTTCCAGCACCAGGCGGTAGCTGTCGGGCACCTCGTCCGCGAGGTGCCCGACCGAACGCCGCAGCAGCGACGACACCTGCTCAGCCATGAAGCAACTCGAACACGCCGGCTCCGACGAAGTCGATGCCTTCGCCATTGATCGACCCACTTACCCGAGCGGTACCACTGGTCTCGCACAGCACCACGGATCGGTCCAGCCGGACCTCACTGGGCTGTGCGAGGCGCGCGTAAGACTGCGGCAGGAACTCGGCGTGCAGCTCGTCGCCGGCCCGCGTCGCGGCGATCTCGATCCTTTCCGGTACGTCCGACGCCTCGCCGCCGAGGACCAACCGCATCGGTGATGGCAAGGTGCAGTCGGCGGCGCGGCCGAGCAGGCCGCGGAAGCGGGTCTGCACCGCGGCGGGCGGGAAGATTGCGGCGGGCTCGTCGTAGCGCCACACCCAAAGCGCCTGGTAAAGACAGCGCAACCGTCGCCGGTCCGTCATCTGCTGGAAAACCAGCGACCACGGGTCATCGGGTTCCGAGGGAAGGATCGTGCCCCACGTCCAGCCGAAGTCGCCGCCCCAGCGGAAGCGGCCCCAGTTGTGGTCGTGATAGGCCACGTTGCCCTCTAAGCGGATCTCCTGGTGTCCGATGCGCAGCCACCCGTCGGCACGCAACCGCGGCACGAACAGCCAGGACACCCGTCCGTCCCCCACCGGCTGGTTGTTGACGGCGAAGGGCCGACTCACCGAGGTGAGATCCAGCTCCCCGCGGATGTCGTGTCCGGGCAGGTCGATCACCACCTGGTAGCCGTCCGGCCGCACGGTCATCCGGTTGCCGCCGACGGTCAGGACGCCGAGGTCGGCCGACACGTCCAGCTCGGAGTCGTCGAACCGCTCGATGGCACCGGTCCAGCCGTGATCATGGGCGATCACGATGACGCGGGGCGTCAGCCGGGGCGAACCGGCGCCGAAGGCTTCGTGGGCGAGGCTGAAATTGATCAAGAGCCGCCACCCCGGGCGGTGGACCACGAAGTGGTACCACTCCTTGAATCCGTCGGGCTTGGCGGTGGCGAGCAACGGGGCTCGGAGGAAGTCGCTACGGGCGAGCACCGCGGTCATCGCAGCCACCGGGTATCCGTCGAGGGCCGCGGTGCTGCCGCGGTTGCTCGGGACGCCTGGTCCGGGGCAGCTTCGGCCAGGCGCCCGATTTTGTCCCCCAGGCTGGCAAAGCCCAGCAGCAGGTGGACGAAGTCGTCGGCTTCGCGAGGCGGATCGGCTCGGCGGATGCCGTCATCAGCCAGCGCGTGCACCACTCGAGCCACACCGGCCAGACCCATCAGGTACCCGATGAAGTTGCTCTGCTCCGCGAGCGCCTCGCGTGGATCGGTAAGCATCAGGCGAAGCCCTCGGGCCGAAAGCGGGCCAGGACGGAGTCGTCGAGGCCGTGCCCGATAATGGCATCGGCCAGCAGCTCGGCCCACGCGTCCGGGGCCGCATTGGGCGACGCTGGCCCGTCGAGCACGTTGAGGCTCAACGTCTCCCAGACCCGCCGGAGGTTCTCGACCGCGTCCGAGGCAATCAGCGCATCGCGTAGCTGAGTTCCGGCGGGGGTGTCCGCGTAGCGACGACCCTCCGCAACGAGCACGTCGTGCAGGCCCCGGGCGGCCACCGGGTTGCCGAGCACCGCGCGGCGGGCGCCGAGAAGTAGCTCGAACACGGTCCGCTCGGCTCCGGCCGGCTCAGCCGGCGGGGCCGGCAGTAGCCCCGGGGCGGTGCGCTCGACGAGGTCAAGGGTCAGTCCCCTGATCCGCTCCAATTCGGCGAGCATGCCCACCAGAACCTCGGGGGTCATCGGGCGCGCCCGTGCACGTAGTCGACGAGGCCGCCCAGCACGTCGCGGTGTTGGCTCGCCGGAAACCAGTCGAGACCGGCCAGCACGACCGCCGCCTGGTGGGCATGCCGGCGGGCGACCTCCCGAGCGTGGTCCAGCGAACCGACGCGGTGCATCAGGGAAAACAGCCAACGGATGTCGGCCAGGTTCTTCGGCTCCGAGGGACGGTGTCGCTGCAGACGAGCCGCGATCTGGGCGCGCCCTGCCCGAGAAAGTTCGCCGCGGGTGGCGAGCCGGTCCAGCAGCGCGGTGAGCCCGAGGTCGTCGTCAGCGCTCGGGCGGCGCCGCGACAGGATCTGCACGGCGCGATCCCGGTCTCGCGGCTCGGCGCACCGCAGGGAGTGCAGCAGCATCAGTGTGCGCTTACCTTCCCAGAGGTCGCCTCCAATCTCTTTGCCGTAAGCCTCCGGGTCCGCCCGCAGGTTCAGCAGGTCGTCGGTGATCTGGAACGCCGCGCCAAGGTGCCGGCCGAAGATTTCCAGCGGCGCCGACCACTCCGGTCCGGCGCCAGCGGCGATCGCGCCGGCCTGTAGCGGTGTGATGAACGAGTACCAGCTCGTTTTCAGCTCTACCATCGCCAGGTAATGGGCGTCGTCGAGCTGCCAGGTGTTGGAACGCACCCACTCGAGTTCGACGGCCTGGCCCTCGACGGTCTGCCGGGTCATGTGAGCGACGGCCCGCAAGATGCGCAGGGCCGGCCCGAGCCCGACGCGCTCAACGTTGTCCAGCAGGGGTTGCAGCGACAGCGAGAGCATGGCGTCACCCACGTTGACGGCGATCGGGATGCCGTGGTCGATGTGCAGCGTGGGTCGGCCGCGACGCCACCACGACTCGTCCTCGATGTCGTCATGGATGAGAAAGGCGTTGTGGTAGAGCTCCAGCGTCGCCGCGGTCGGCAGGATCGCCTCGAGGTGACCACCGAGCCCGAGGCAGGTAGCGATGCTCAAGGCGGGCCGGAGCGCCTTCCCGCCGCGAAGCGGGTAGTCCAAGATCAGCTCATAGAGGCTGCTCGACCCGCCCTGAACAGGACCGTAAAGCCGGTTGATCTCGCCGTCGCAGGCGTCCTTGCACTCCGCGAGATAGGCGTCCAGCACGTCCGACGCAGGCGGGGCTGATTGCCCGTCAAGTGATAACAACACCGACGACGCCGGATTCATCGGTGAGCCTCGGAGCGAAGCGGATACGTACGGCCATTTCGATATTGCCGTTGTCGGTCTCGCCGACGACCTCCAGGCTCGGGGGGACGCTGACAGCGAGGTCGATCGGCTCTTCACCGGGGGACGCCGCTGCGGCACCCCCTTGCGCGATCAGTTGGCGCCGACCGAGCAGGAGCACCTTTGCCTTCTGTTTGTCGCCGGCGAATTCATCGAAGCGATACAGGGAGTTGATGTTGGCCGCGGCGAGCACTGTCTGGAGTTCGGAAAGCCCGTTATCCAACTGGTTGAGCGCCTTGAGCCCTTCGGTGTCGGTGAGCAGACAACAGGGCGCCCGGTATCCGGATTTCTCGAGGCCCGCGCGGGCATCGATGAAGGCGTCAAGGAGGTCCGCGATACTCTTCGGCGTTGCGGCGTTGCCCTTAGAGTTGGCAAGAAGCTTACTGATGACCTTGCGGTCCACCAGGTCGGCTAGGCGCACCGTCCGTGCAATCACAGCGTCGAGCAGCGCGTCGGGGGTGGGGGCAATGGCCTGCGCGACCCTCAACGCGAATCGGACGGACTCGGCTTCCAGCGGCACCGAACCCCCGCCAAGCGGAGGGAACACACCATCGTCTCCGACCTGCTGCGGGTCAGCGCTGTCGCTGCGAACCCTGAACTGGCCTGGGTCGCCGGTCTCCCAGTGCGGAATCGCCTGCCAGGCGATGCTGCTCTGCTCGAACGTCTCTCGAACTGCCTGGTTAGCCACGGCCAATCGCTCGGCACTCAGGTACACGTTCGCACCCCTTCCGATGTCCAGAAAATCATTGCAGAGAAGATTGCGTGGTGGCCGCGATTCAACAGTCCGTTACTTTTGGCTGAGCGCGACGTCCTGACCAGGCGACAGCTCACCCGCTGCCATCGCGTCGCAGTGCGCCATGTGCAGTACGGCGATCGGGTCGTCGGGCAGCAACCGGCGGCACCGTTCGAAGGCGGCCCGTGCCTGCTCGGCGTCGCCGGCATCGAACAGCGCAAAGGCCTCGTCGAAGGCGGGCTGCGCGGACCGCTTGGCCGCGCGCAGCGGTGCCGGGTCCTCGTCATAGATTTCGTAGATCGTCACCGGCCGGCGCCGGTTGACCACCATGACCCGCTCCATTCGACGGATCTCGAATTCCTCCCGTTTCGCGAGCTGAGAACAGGTCGCATCGGAGATGAGTAGGGCCGAGCCGTAGCGTTTGTTGGTGCTCTCGATGCGCGCGGCCAGGTTCACCGCGTCGCCGACGATGGTCAGCACCATGCGGTTCACCCCGCCGACGAGCCCAACCCCGACCGCGCCGGTGTTGATACCGATTCCGACCTGCAGCTCGGCTGTACCGAGCGCCAGCCGCTCCCGGTTGTGCTCGCGCAACGAGCGCAGCATGGCGAGCCCGGCCCGAACGGCGTTGTCCGGCTCCGACTCGAACACGGCGACTATTTCGTCCCCGCGCACGTCTTGGATCATCCCGTTGCAGGAGATGATCGGCACCTCGACAGCCCGCAGGAAACCCATCGCCAGGTTGCTCGCCTCCAGCACATCCATGTCCTCGAGCAGGGTCGTGTACCCCCGGATGTCGGAGATGAGGACGGTCATCTGGCGCTCGACCCGGTAGCCGCTGCGGACCCGGCGCAGGTCGTCGATGTCGAGTACCCGCAGCAGCTCGTTGGGCACGAACCTCGATTGCACGTCGATGAGGGACTGCCGGTGTTCATCGGCTGCCCGTAACCGTTCCTCAAGCTCGAAATTCCACAACGGTGCGGCGGCCTGGGCACACAGGAAGGCGACCGCCTCCTGGTCGGCTGAAGTGAAGCATCTGCCCGGCTCGTGATGCTCGGCGTAGATGACGCCGATCGTCTTGTCCTGCAACGGTATCGGCATCGCCAGGGTGGCCGGGGTCGCCGCTTCGCGCGGGCGCCGTCCGGGTGACCGATTGCCCGAGCGGGTGTCCGCCACGTCGATGAGCGGACGGCCGCTGTCGACCACGCGCTGAACGATGGAGCGCTCATGGCTCACCTCGGTCCACGGCCCATCAACCATCGTGGTGTTACCGCGCTGCCGGACGGCCCGGACCGTAAGCTGTTCCCCTTCGCCGGTGAGAAGCAGAACGCGGGCCGCGCCGGTCGTGCCCGCCACCGCGCCCAGCAGGATTTTGGCCAAGTCGTTCCGGGTCGGGGCTATCGGCAGCGCGCGCACGACCTGGTGCGCACTGACGGGCTCGATTCCCGCTGAGCCCGCCGGGACGAGGTCCCGGCTGAGTAGCCACGGGTGCGCCCCCGCGAGCCGCTCCGCGCGCACCGCATTACCCAGGCTCAACCAGCGCTGATATGCCGATTGCAGCATCTGGTCGGAAAGCGTCAGGCGACCCGTCTGGGCGTACAGGGTGGCGGCCTCTTCGCGGGCGAGTCCGCCGATCATCGGAAGCTGGTGCTCGTCCGCAAGCTCGATGGCCCGGTCCAGGCAGCGCTTAGCCTTGCCGTGCTGCCCGCGCGCCCGCGCCCACGCACCCTCGATCAGCGCGCACGGTGCCGCATAGTTGGCCGGTGCGCCCGCCGCCCACTCGCGGTGCAGCGCCAGTGCCCGGCGCACCGCCTGCCGGGTCGAGCGGTCACCCGGCGCGACCTGGATCCTGCTCAGGGCGCCGAACAGGTAGACAAATTGCAGGCCCTGCGTGCCGGCTATACCGGCGAGGTGCTCGACGGCCTCGTCCGTGATGCGGACCGCGCCGGCGTGGTCGCCACACCAGAAGTGCAGGCCCTGTTTCACGCTCAGGGCTACGCTCATCGCCACCTCGTCGCCCTCGCGGCGGGCCGCCGGCAGCACCTCGCGCTCGTCGTAGCCGCTCTCACCGGCGAGCAGAAGAGCATCCCCGCTGCGGCCCATCAAGTTGAGGCAAAGCTGCTGCACGGCCTGGCAGAGCGCGCGGGGCACCGGCTGAGAACGGATCTCGGGAATGAGGGACTGAGCGAGGGCGTCGATCTCCGCCAGCGGGCGGCCGACCCAGAATGACTGGGAGAGCAGAACCAGGGCAAGGAAACCGGCGTATTCCTGGTCACCTTGGTCGAGTGCCTCCTCGACGGCGTCGCGGAGCTGGCCCAGGCCGTCGCGGAGTGGGTGCCGCCAGTGGCGGATGAACTGCAGGTAATAGAACAGTGTCTCCGGCCGGGCGTCCCGGAACTCCGTTCGTTCCGTGAGCTGCAACCCGAGCTCGCCGAAACGCTGGCTGCCGGCGCGGTCGCCGGTCATCACCAGCAGCAGGCCACAACTGGCGAGCACTGTTGGTGAGGTCGGGGTATGGCCGTGAGCCAACAAAAGGTCGAGCTGCCTACGCACGATCAAAGGGAAGAGATTCGGCTGGAGGATGAAGGACAGGCTGCGCAGCTCGGAGAGGATCCGCTGCATTTCGACGACGCGCCGGTCCTGGCAGTGCGGCAGCTGCAGCAGCCGTTCGGCGGTCCAGCGGCGCGTTGTGAACTTCATCCGCACCAGCGCGTTGGCCATCCGTGGTTTGCCTGCATCGCGGGGCAGCGGCTCGCCGAGTTCCTCGAGCGCCTGCAGCCCGGTTTCGAGCGCCTCCTGCAGGCGGTTCTGTGCCACCCGCCCCTTGAGCCGGAGGTAGGCGAGTCGGGCGCGGTCGGCCGGCTCGTCCAAGAACTCCTCGGCCTCGTCGAGCAGCGTATGCAGCGCCTCGGCGTCGCCCACCAGCAGCGCGGCCTCCGCGGCGTCCAGCTGCAGCTCCCGGGTCAGCGGAAAATGCACGGACCAGCGCTGCGCACCGAGCAGGCCCAGGCCGTTTCGGCAGTACTCGAGGGCCAGCGGGAACGAGGCCTGCGCACGGGCCTTACGTGCCGCGCGCCGCAGCACGTCGACGAAGAGAACGCGCTCGTCGACGGCCAGGAGCTGACCGCCGATGCCGACGTGGCGGGCGGCCTCGAACAATCGGTCGTCGCCCTGCTCGACCAGCCGGCGACCGATCCGGAGGTGCGTCTCGCGCTGGGCGTCATCGGGCAGGCCGTCCCGCGCCGCCTCGGCGACCCGGTCGTGGCTGAAGCGGTACCGGGCTTCGCGGCTGATCGTGTTGGCGATCCGCTGTCCGCGGCTGTCGAGGGCTTCGAGCAGGCGAAGCTCGAGACCCGACCAGAGTGCCCGGGCCACTACATCAGCGGGCTGCGCGGCCGCTGCCGTTGCATCGGCGAGATCGAACTCGCCGCCGATACACCCCAGCGAACTCAACACCGCCCGGTCGATCGGGCGCAGCTGGTCGAGGTAGTGGCCGAGGAACTCGGCGATCGAGGCAGTAACCTCCATCGACGTCAGGACGCGCAAATCCCAGGTCGAGCGCCCGCCGGCACCGACGCAGCTGAGCGCGCCTTCGCGTTGCGCGCGGTAGAGCAGCTGACGGACCTGCAACGGATTGCCTCGGGTTCGGTGATGGAACTCGGCGGCGACGTCGGCTAGCTCGACCCCGCGCCCGCACACAGCCTCGAGCAGCCCTTCGAGATCCTCGCGGGACAGCGGGCCGAGGTCGATGCGCCGAAGGCTGTCTGAAGTGAAACCCGCTGAGGTCGGATCGAACTCCCCCGCGCGATGCGCTCCGAGGACGAGCACGTTGCGGACCGACACCGTCAACAGTTCGGACAACAGCAGTAACGAGTCCCGGTCAGCCCACTGCAAGTCATCGATTGCCAAGACCACCGTTCGGTAGGACGCGGTGGTGGACACCAGGCGGATAACGGCGCGCTGCAGCCGGCGGCGAGCATCCGCCGCATCCAGGTCAGCCAGATGCGGGGCTGAGCCCAGCACTTGCGCCAAGTCGGGCACCAGCGCCTCGAGTACGCCGACCAGCGCCGACATCTCGCTGACGAGGTCGGCACGCCAGCGGTCACGCTCAGCCGGCCCGGTGGCCTCCATGGTGCGGACAATCGAGCCGAGCGCGCCTCCCAACGCCGAGTACGGCGCCGGCGCGCCTTCCTGGTATCGCCCATAGGCGAACACGCAGTTGCGTCCGGAGATCTCGGTCCCGAACGCCTGCATGAGCGTCGACTTGCCCACTCCCGGGGTCCCGCTGAGCAGAGTGCACCCGCCGCCGGCGCGTCCGGCCGCCTCGACCTCTGCTCGAAGCTGGCTGAACTCCTGCCGGCGGTCGAACACCCGGCCTTCGAAGTCAAGTATTGGAGTGCTCACGGCTTCGGGCCATCGTGGAGGGAACCGTCCGATGGACGGCCTGGCAAGGGGATCGGGATGTGAGGCGCAAAGCGACGTACCCCTTCATCCGGACGAATTTTGCGCCCAATCGTAGAGACCGGTGGGGCCGACAGGGTGCGTTGAGACAAATCTGATCGAGGTAAGTAGAGGGTCAGCATAGCGCGAACGGTTTGCGATGCCGTCGGCGAGCCCGGCTGAAATTGGCGTTGACCCGCAATTTTTCGCCTGGACCATCGAACAATTCGGCCGCTACACCGCTTTCAGCGCCGTCTTCAGCTCGCCGACCAAGTCGCCGCGCTCGCCGAGGGTGACGCCGCCCAAACTCAGCCAGCTTGCCATCGTCGCGAGCTCAGCGGCCAGCGCAGCGGCCACCCGCGCCGACGGGCGGCCAGGCTCGCCGAATGCGCCGACGACATGCAGGGCGTCGCGTTCTCGGTCCGCTTTGAGGTCGACCCGCCCCACGAGTTCCCCGTCGAGCAGAAACGGCCACACGTAGTACCCGTATTGGCGCTGGGCCGCAGGCGTGTAAATCTCGATGCGGTAATGGAATCGGAATAACCGCTGCACCCGCGGGCGGAAGAAGACCAACGGGTCGAACGGGCACAGCAGCGCCGTGCCACGATCCAGCCGGGGTACGGCTCGGCCGGCGCGCAGGTACGCCGGCGCCGACCAGCCTTCGACGTCGACCCGTTCGAGTTCACCTTCAGACACCAGTTGCGTGATCGCCGGCTTCACCTGCCCGGCGGCCAACCGGAAATAGTCGCGAAGGTCGGCCTCGGTGCCGACACCCAGCGCGCCGGCCGCCCGCAGCGTCAGCTCGCGCAGCGCCTCGTCGTCGTCGACCTGCCTGGCGAGCACCTCAGCCGGCAGCACCTTCTCGGTCAGGTCGTAGTGCCGGGCGAACCCGATGCGGGTGGCGGTGGTGAATACCCCGGAAGCGAACAACGCCTCGGCGACCCATTTGGTATCAGTGCGATTCCACCAGGCGCCTTTCTTGCGGCGGGTCTCGGCGGCCAGGTGCGCCTCGATCTGTCCGGCGGTCGACGGACCGAGCTCGGCGACCGCGGCAACGACGTCGTCGACCAGCCGCGGGTTGGCCTTGACGATGTGCTTGCCCCAACGGCCGTGCCGGTATCCGCGCATCCGCCAGCGCAGCAGCGGCCAGTCCTCGACGGCCATCAGCGCGGCCTCATGGGCCCAGTACTCAACCAGCAGGCGAGGCTTCGTCGGACCCCAGGCGGCACGGTCGAGCACGTCGCGGTCATATGTGCCGAGCCGGCTGAATACCGGCGCGTAATGGGCGCGCACCGCCACCGACACCGAATCAAGTTGCAGCACCTGGATGCGGGAGATCACCCGCCTCAGGTGCGCTCGCGTGAACGGCCCCCTGAAACGTACGTCGCTGAATCCTTGAGCTGCAACGGCTATCCGACGAGCCTGCGCGGCTGTCAACGTGCGGTTTCCGATCGGCACGGCGCCGAGGATACCGATCCGTCGTGAGCTGCCCTCGGCGGTGAGTTACCCCGGGCTCACACCGTTGGTTCGGTCCGACGACGCCACGACGCTCGCCTCCAGCGATTCCTTATGTTCCCGGTATGCCGCCTCGAGAGTGGCCGGCACACCTTCCAAGTCGCGGTAGACGCCCATCAGTTGCTCCAGTACCGTAACTCGTCGCTGACTCGCCTCGTTCGCGGCTCGCTGGGCCTGCTCACGATAGTGATCAGCCTCCTGCCTCGCGTCGGCGAGTATTTGCTCGCGTTGCTGCACGGCGTCCTGCCAGTCCTCATCGATCTGTGATCGTGTTTCGGCGCGCATTCTCGCTAATTCGGCGTCGACCTTTTTCTTGGCTTCGTCGTACTCGGATTGGAGGGCGTTTCGATTAGCGAACATGTCCGCCAACAGGTCTTCGTGCTTCCGCTGCTCGGCCGCCGCCTCGGCTCTGGCCGCCGCCATCAGCGCCTCCGCCTCGGCTCGCGCCTCGGCCTGGATCTCGGCAACCTCGTCAACCGCACGCCGCAACATCTTCGCCATCCGTTGTTGCATCGCGTGCGGCGAAGGTGAGGTGTCTGCCAGAACGGCGACTTCCTTGCGCAGCGCGGCCGTTTCGTCACCGGATTCCTTCAGCCGGGCCCTCAGGCTCTCGATGTCGCGGAGCAGAAACTCCTGCTTGATAATTAACGCCTCGATATGGTCATCGACTGCGGCCGGGTCGTAGCCCCTAAACGTGCGAGAGAACGTCTTCGCGGATTCGGTTTGCACTGCCAATTCCCCTTCTGATGAAAAGGCCTGATACCCCGTTGAAACCGACCACCAACCGAGTATGTCACGTCACGCCGTCGGCGCGGATGCCAGCGCTCACACCCGCCGGTAGCTGTGCGTCCGGTAGCGCAGCCCGGATCGGCTGATCCGCCAGTCCCCCGCGACGCCGGCCCAACTCTCGTCCAGGGCCGGCGCAACGACATCACCGTCGTCGCGGGGCAAGTCGATGTCAACCTCGGTGACTTCGCAGCGGTTGGCCAGCGGCATCGCCAGGGTGTAGATCTGCTCGCCGCCGACGATCCAGGTGTCCGGATCGGTCAGCGCGTCGTCGAAGAGGCTTACCACGGTTGCACCTTCAGCGCTGAAGCCGGCCTGACGGCTGAGCACGACATTCCGGCGGCCGGGCAACGGCCGAACACCGGCAGGCAGTGATTCCCAGGTGCGACGGCCCATCACCACCGTGTGACCGATGGTGAGCTTTTTGAAGTGCGTCAGGTCTTCAGGCACGTCCCACGGGAATGCCGCCAGCCCGGCCGAGGACGCCCGAGGTCGATTGAGCCCACACCAGGCTCACGTTCATGTGCGCTCCGACGCCACACGGGTCATACCGCGACTGGAGCCTTGATCGGCGGGTGCGGACCATAGTTTTCCACCACGACGTCGTCGTAGGTGTACTCGAAGATCGAATCACGATGCGTCAAGGCGAGTTTCGGATAAGGTCGCGGTTCGCGACGCAACTGCTGGATGACCTGTTCGACGTGGTTGTCGTAGATGTGGCAATCACCGCCGGTCCAGATGAATTCGCCCACTTCCAGACCGGATTGGGCGGCCATCATGTGGGTCAACAGCGCGTAGCTGGCGATGTTGAACGGCACGCCGAGGAACAGGTCGGCGCTGCGCTGGTAGAGCTGGCAGCTGAGCCGTCCGTCGGCCACATAGAACTGAAACAACGCGTGGCACGGCGCCAACGCCATGTCCGGGATGTCGCCGACATTCCACGCCGACACGATGATGCGCCGTGAGTCGGGATCGGTGCGCAGAAGCTGCAGCGCCGCGCTGATCTGGTCGACGTGCTGACCCGTCGGAGTCGGCCAGGACCGCCATTGCACACCGTAGATCGGGCCGAGATCGCCGGTGTCGCTTGCCCACTCGTCCCAGATGGTGACGCCGTGCTGCTGCAGCCAGCTGACGTTGGAGTCGCCGCGCAGAAACCACAACAACTCGTAGATCACCGACTTCAAATGCACTCTTTTGGTGGTGATCAGCGGAAAGCCGGCCGACAGGTCATAGCGCAGCTGGTGGCCGAACAGGCTGCGGGTGCCGGTTCCGGTTCGGTCAGCCTTCCGCGTGCCCTGCTCGAGTACCAGGCGCAAAAGATCCTCGTACGGTGTGGCGATCGGCACGCCGATCAGCTTAGCGGCGATCGCCAGCGCGGCGAAGCCGGGCGCAGCGGGTCGCCGCCACCAAACCAGCGGCGATCGCCAGCGCGGCGAAGCCGGGCGCAGCGGGTCGCCGCCACCAAACCAGCGGCGATCGCCAGCGCGGCGAAGCCGGGCGCAGCGGGTCGCCGCCACCACACCAGCACGATCGCAAGGAGTACAACGGAGGCCATGCCCAACATCACAGACACCGTCACCACGCAAGACGGCGACTGCACCATTCGCCTGTTCACCCCCGACGGGGACGGCCCCTGGCCCGGTGTCGTCATGTATCCCGATGCCGGCGGAGTGCGGGACACCTTCTGCGACATCGCCGCTCACCTGGCCGGCTTAGGGTACGCGGTGCTGCTGCCCGACGTCTACTACCGGTCCGGCGACTGGGCCCCCTTCGACATGTCGACGGCGTTCAGCGACGAACAGGAGCGCAAGCGGTTGATGTCGATGATCGGCAGCGTGACGCCCATGAAGATGGCCATGGACGCGGGCGCGTTCTTCGACTATCTCGCCGGTCGCGCCGAAGTCAGCGGCGACCGGTTCGGCACTACCGGCTACTGCATGGGCGGGCGAACATCGCTGGTAGTGGCCGGCCGGCTGCCCGAGCGCGTCGCCGCCGCCGCGTCGTTCCATGGCGGCGGGCTGGTCACCGACTCCGAAGACAGTCCGCACCTGCGGGCCGACCAGATCCAAGCGGCCGTCTATGTCGGCGGCGCCCGAAACGACCACTCATTCACCACCGAGCAGGCCGAACAGCTCGAGAAGGCGCTGACGGCGGCAGGCGTCGAGCACAAGATCGAAATCTACTCGGCCGGACACGGTTTCGCCGTCCCGGACAATCCGCCCTACGACGCCGCGGCCGCCGAGCGGCACTGGACAGCCACCCGGGACTTCTTTCAAGCCAACCTGGCCGGCTGATCAGTTCTCGTTGATCGAAGTCAGCCTCCCGTCCACCGCTGCACGAAGTCGGGATACCGCGCGCCCTGCACCTCCATGCGGCTGGTCGCGTCGTCGATGGTGTGAAGGTCATCTGCCGTGAGTTCCAGATCGGCCGCCGCGAGGTTCTCCTCGAGCCGTTGCAGCCGGCGGGTGCCGGGTATCGGCACGATCCACGGTTTCTGGGCGAGCAGCCAGGCCAGCGCAACCTGAGCGGGCGGGGCGTTCCTACTGGCCGCGATCGCCTGAAGCAGGTCCACCACGACGCGGTTGGCGTCGCGAGCGTCGGCGGCGAACCGCGGGATGCTGTTGCGCATATCGGTGCGGTCGAACCGTGTTTGCGCGCTAATAGTTCCGGTGAGAAAGCCCTTCCCGAGCGGGCTGTAGGGCACGAAGCCGATGCCCAGTTCCTCCAGAACGGGCAGCACAGCTGCCTCGGGCTCGCGCCACCACAGCGAGTACTCGCTCTGCACGGCGGTCACCGGTTGCACCGCGTGCGCTTGCCGGATCGTCTCGGCGGACGCTTCCGACATGCCGAAATGCGCTACCTTGCCCTCGTCGATCAACTCCTTGACCGTCCCGGCCACCTCTTCGATCGGCACCTCACGGTCGACACGGTGCTGGTAGAACAGGTCGATCGTTTCCACGCCGAGCCGACGCAGCGACGTGTCGGCGACCTTCTTGATGTTCTCGGGGCGACTGTTGAGTCCCGCGATGTTGCCCGTGTCGTCGAAAGCGAAACCGAACTTCGTCGCGATCACCACCTCCCCCGCGAACGGCGCCAGGGCCTCGCCGACAAGGTCTTCGTTGGGTCCGTAGGCCTCGGCGGTGTCGAAGAAGGTGACGCCGCGCTCGACCGCGCCGCGGAGCACCCCGATCATCTCCGCTTTCTCCCCCGACGGGCCAAAACCACGGCTCATGCCCATGCAGCCCAACCCGATCGCCGAGACCTCGAGGTCACGACCGAGCTTCCGTCTGTCCATCATCGACTCCTCTGTCTGGAAAACTCAGATACCGGCGTCCTCGGCGACCTCGCGGGCCTTCTGCACGAGCGCGTCGATGCGGTGCACGGTCGGCGTGCCGGAGGCCGCCTTGTTCTGCGGTTCGTCCATTGCGCGACGCATCACGCCTTCGGCGATCACTGCCACCTTCCACAGACCCAACGCGTACCAGTACTTCAGCGTCTCGGCGTCCCGCCCGGTCTCAGCCAGGTACACCTGCGCCATCTCGGCGCGGTCAGGAAAACCGTCGAGCGCAGCGGCGGCGAAATCGCCGGCGGTGTCCTCGCCGCGCGCCGGCCAGTACGCCAACAGACTGCCCATATCGGCCAACGGGTCACCGAGCGTGGAGAGCTCCCAGTCCAGGACGGCGATCAGTTCGCCTGTGGTGTACGAGGTGATGACGTTGCGCAGGTGAAAGTCGCCGTGCACCAACGTCAACTCCTGATGCGGCGGTGCGGCGGCAATCAGCCGTCGCGTCAGGTCGTCGAGGTCAGGCAGCTCCCGGGTCTTCGACATCTCCCACTGCCCGGCCCAGCGTTTGAGTTGGCGCTGCGCATACGGCTTGTGGCTGGCCAGATCGCTCAATCCCACCCCGTCGATGCCGACGGCGTGAATTTTGGCCAGCGTGGTGGGCAACGACAGCCCGATCTGCCGCCGGTGCTGCGGCGTCAATGCTTCAGCGATCGACATCCGGTCAACCACCAGGCCGTCGACAAATTCCATCAGCAACAGCGGAACGTCGGCGTCATCGCGGGTGAGCCCGTACACCCGAGGCGTGGGGACAGCGGTGCCCTCCAGCGCGGACAGAATCCGCGCTTCCCGCGCCACGTCATGCGCCGACGCCAACAATGTGCCCAACGGCGGGCGGCGCAGCACCCATTGGCCCTCGCCGGCGTCGCACACCAGGTAGGTGAGGTTCGACTGCCCCAGCCCGATGCGCTCGAATCGCAGCGGACCGGCGAAGGTCAGGCCCAGTCGCTCGAACCAGGCCGCGATCCGCGACGGCTCGATGCCGACGACCTCGCTAGTCACCGGGCTCCTGACGGAAACCGAGCGCATTGCCGAGCACCTGGCCCCCGTCGATCACCATCGCCTCCCCGGTGATCCAGTTCGCCGCATCCGAGACCAGGAATGTCACCGCGCCGGCGACGTCGACAGGCTCGCCGATCCGTCCGAGAGCGGTCGCCGCCGCCACGCCGTCCTCATGCTCCTTCCACAGCGCTTCGGCGAGCCGGGTGCGCACCACCCCCGGGCAGATGGCGTTGACGCGCACCCGGGGGGACAGTTCGAGCGCCAGTTGTTTCGTGACGTGGATCAGCGCGGCCTTGGTGGCGTTGTACATACCCATGTAGGGCGAATAGTGCAGCCCCCCGATCGAGGCGGTGTTGACCACTGCACCGCCGTGCTTGCCCATCCACGCCTTGACAGCAAGTGACGTCCACAGCAGCGGCGCCCACAGGTTGACGTCGAAAGTCTTGGCGAAGCGGGCGTGATCCTGCTCGATCAGCGGGCCGTAAGCCGGGTTGGTACCGGCGTTGTTGATCAGGATGTCCAGGCTGCCGAACCGCTGCACAGTCAGGTCGACGCAACGTTGCGCCGCCTCCTCGTCGACGGCGTGTGCGGCCACACCGATCGCGTTTCCGACGACCTGGGCGGCAGCCGCGTCGGCAGCCTCCTGTTTGCGGGAGGTCAGCACGACGTTCGCACCGGCGCCGGCCAGCCCCTGCGCGATGGCGAGGCCGATGCCGCGCGAAGCGCCGGTGACGATCGCAGTGCGGCCGGCCAAGTGTTCGGCGGTCATTGCGCGGCCTCCTGCAGGCTGCGCTGGTAACGGCGCATACCGCGCAGCCAACGGTCGTAGTCGCCGGCCTTATGCCGAAACATCTCCAGCACAATCGGATGCGGAAGGATCAGGAACCGCTCGTCGTCGATAGCCTCGAGCACCGCGTCGGCCACAGTGTCCGGCTCGAGCACCTCACCAGCAGTGGTGACGGCCCGGGTGGCCAACTCGCCCAGCGGGTGACCGGATTGTCCGCCGGCGTACAGCAATTTCGTGTTGACACCCATCGGGCACAAACAGCTCACCCGCACTCCCTGGTCGCCGTAGGTGATGTTGAGCCACTCGGCGAAGCCGACGGCGGCGTGCTTGGTGACCGAGTAGGTGGCCGAGCCCAGTTGGGTGAGCAGCCCAGCCGCCGAGGCGGTGCTGACGAAGTACCCCTCGCCGCGCTCAACCCAGTTTGGGATCAGCAGTTGTGCCGCGCGAATGTGGGCGCGCACGTTGACGTCGAACGACCGGTCCCAGTCGGCATCGCCGGCGTCCAGACCGGTTACACCGGTGATGCCGGCATTGGCGAAATACAGGTCGACCGGACCGAATTCGCTTTCCGCCAGGTCGATCAACCGCCGGATCTGCGCGGTGTCCGACACGTCAGCTTGGGCGCCGACGGCCGCACCGAACCGCTCGGCGTTGATCTCACCGGCTACCGCCGCCGCGAGCTCGGCGTCCAGGTCGGCGACGATGACGCGCGCGCCGTGCTGCGCGAGCTTGGCGGCCAGCGCGCCGCCGATGCCGCCGCCGCCTCCGGTGACGATGGCGACCTTATGAGCAACTTTCACAACAACTGATCCTTTCGATTTTCAGGGACGTGGGAGCCTGCTGATCCATGCCCGGGACTCTGCCGGGTCGATAACGTCGTCGAGTTCGAAGGTGGTGGCCGAGGTGAGCGCTTTGCCGTGCTGATAAGCCGCTTCCACCAGCCGATCGAAAAGCTGTTGACGCTCGATGGGGTCAGCTACCGACGTGAGCTCCTTGCGGAACCCCAGCCGCACTGCGCCTTCCAGCCCCATGCCACCGATCTCTCCGGTCGGCCAGGCGATGGTGAAGTCGGGCGCGTGAAAAGATCCACCGGCCATGGCCATCGCGCCCAACCCGTATCCTTTGCGCAGAATGACCATTCCGAGCGGAATGGTCAGTCGCGCGCCGAGCACGAAGAGCCGGCTGAACCGCCGCACTGCCGCGTCCTTCTCCGCCTCCGGCCCCACCATGAACCCTGGTGTGTCACATAGCGAAACAAGCGGCAAGCGGAATGCTTCGCACAGCTCGAGGAAGTCGGCGATCTTCTCGGCCGCCTCGGCGTCGATGGCACCGCCGAGATGATGACTGCTGTTCGCCAGCAACCCATAAGCGACGCCCTCGACCCGTACCAGCGCGGTCACCACACCGACACCGTAATCCGGCCGCAACTCGAGCACCGAATCGACGTCGACGACCGATTCGATAGCTTTATGCACGTCGTACGCTCGTAACCTGTTCTCGGGTACCACATGTCGGGCCAGGCGTAAATCCGGCGCCACCCACTGGCTGACGCTGCCCTGAAAATAGGACAGGTACTTCTTGGCCAGTGACACCGCATGCGCCTCGTCGCGGGCGACCAGGCCGACCACTCCGTTGCGCCGCTGCACGTCGATCGGTCCGATGTCCTCCGGTCGGTACACTCCCAGGCCGCCGCCCTCGATCATCGCCGGTCCGCCCATACCGATGTTCGCGTCCGGCGTCGCGATGATCACGTCGCAGGTGCCGGCCAGCGCTGCATTGCCGGCGAAGCAGCGACCGGAAACGATGGACACCAACGGGACCTGCCCGCTCAGTGCGCCCAGCGCACGGAAGGTCGGCACGTCCAGCCCTGCGATGTTGCCGACATCAGTGTCGCCGGGCCGGCCCCCGCCGCCCTCGGCGAACAACACAACGGGCAACCGCTTACGAGCGGCCAAGTCGAAGACACGATCTGTTTTCGCGTGGTTACGCATGCCCTGCGTTCCCGCGAGGACGGTGTAGTCATACGACACCACGACGGCTTCGGCTGCGGCTGCGCCGAACCGGTCGGCGCCAATGGTTGCCACCCCTGCGACCAGTCCGTCAGCCGGGGTGTTGGCGATCAGGTCCTCGTCCGAGCGCCGGTTGCGTTGCGCGGCAATGGCCAACGCACCGTACTCGACGAAACTGCCCTCGTCGACAAGGTCGGCGATGTTCTCCCGCGCGGTGCGGCGGTGCTGCTCGTGACGTTTGTCAACAGCGGCGGGCCGACCCTCGTCGCGGGTGAGCAGGTGTCGATGTGCTACTTCGTCAAGATCAGCGCGCGGCCGTTCGAGGCCGACGTCGCCCGCTGACTGTCCGCCATTGCCCGTGCCGGTGCGGGTGAAGATCACCAGAGGGTCTGCCGTTGCCACGACCTGGCCGGCTGCGACGAGGCTTCGAACGGTCCGTAACGCAGCGGGGGCGGCCAGTACATGCTGCATCTTCATCGCCTCGAGAACGACGACCTGACCGCCGGAACCGATCTCGGCGCCTTCGGAGGCTATTTCGACGACCGTGCCCGACAGTTGCGCGCGCAGCACCTCCTCCCCCGCATGAAGCTCGATCGGCGCCACCCGGGTCTCGTACTGATGGTTGAGCGCGGCATTAACCAACCGCGGAAGCTTGCGGTCAAGAAATTCGGTGGTGACGTCACCGCACCGAACGTCACTGTCGGACAGCAACTCTCGCAACAGCCCGATGTTGGTTGGGACGCCGTCGATGGTGAACTCTGCGAGCGCAGTCTGCGCCTTGCGCAGTGCGGCGGGAAGTGCACCGGTGCGCACGTGGGTGATCACCTTGGCCAACAGCGAGTCGTACCGTGGGCTCACGGCCAGGCCGGTCCGGCCGTATGTGTCGACCCGCACCCCCGGTCCGCTCGGCGGGGTGAAAATCTTCAGCGTGCCGGCGGCGGGCAGCAATGACCCGTCGGCGCGGACGGTCTCCATGTTGACCCGGGCTTGGACCGCGATCCCGTTCGCGACAGCCGGCTCATCGGTCACTCCGCCTGCCGTGCAGCTGATTCCGAGGGGCAAGGTGAGCTCGTTGAACGATTTGCCGCAGGCGATCGCCAACTGGACTGCGACCAGATCCACCCCGGTGACCTCTTCGGTCACGGTGTGCTCCACCTGGATTCGCGGATTCACTTCCAAGAAAACGAAGCTGTCGCCGCTGACCAAGAACTCGACCGTCGCCAGTCCGCGATATCCGACGCTTGCGCACAGTCGAACCGCGGCCTGATGAAGGATGCGCCGCAATGCGTCGGAGAGGTTCTGCGCGGGCGCCAGTTCTATCAGCTTCTGATAGCGCCGCTGAATACTGCAGTCGCGGTCACCGAGCGCGAGCCCGTGTGTGCTTCGCCCACTGGGCGCAGCAACGATCTGAACCTCGATATGACGCGCGTGGCCCAGGTGGGCCTCAGCGAAGACAGCCGGGTCGCCGAAGCCGAGTCTTGCTTCCGCAGAACACTGCCGGTAAGCGTCGTCGACTTGGTCGATCGCGCGGACCAATCGCATACCGCGGCCGCCGCCACCGGCCAACGCCTTGATCATGATGCCGCCCTCGTGGTGGGCGGTGAAGAACGTCCGGACGTCGTCGACGGTGCTGGGCCCGTCAGTGGCGTCCAGTACCGGAACACCGACCGCGACTGCTGCCCGGCGCGCCGCAGACTTGTCGCCGAACAGCTCCAGGGTGTCGGCAGTGGGACCGACGAAGGTGTAACCGGCGGCGGCGCAGCTGCGGGCGAATCCGGCGTTCTCGCTCAGGAACCCGTAACCCGGGTGAATCGTTCGTGCACCGCACTTTTGGGCCGCCGCCAGCATCGCGGCTTGATCGAGATACGCTTCCGGGCCGGCGCCGGACAACGAGATCGCCTCGTCGGCCGCGTGCACATGCGGGCTGTCGGCGTCGTCTTCGGCATAGACCGCGGCAGTCGTCAAACCCAGTTCCATTGCGCTGCGGATGATCCGGAGCGCGATTTCGCCGCGGTTGGCCACCATAAGGGTTGAGGTCATCGTCATTCCATCAGGGTCGCGGCCAACGTGCCACCCAATTCGTACGCCCGCTCGCGCACCTTGGCGTCGACGGGTCCGATGACCTCCAATACGTCGGCGGCTGGGCTCAGCGACAGGCCGGTGCATACTTTCTCGACGGCTCTGGCCGCGCCCACTGTGTCGTTGTTGCCCTGTACCCACAAGCCATATGGCCGGCCGGCCACATGATCCAGGCTCGGGTAGTACACCGTGTCGAAGAAATGCTTGAGCGCACCGGACATGTAGCCGAGATTGGCGGTCGTGCCGAACAGGTACCCGTCGGCGTTGAGCATGTCCGGGACGGTCGCCGCCAGCGCGGGCCGGACCACGACGTCAATGCCGTGAATCTCCGGGTCATTAGCTCCGGCGAGGACAGCCTCGAGTACCTCCCTCGTACCCGGCGAAGGGGTATGGTGCACCACCAGCAGTGTCTCGATCACGAAACGCCTTGCAGCATAATGGCTTTGCTCATGGCTTCGCGCGCGCGGCGGCGGTCCCCGGCGTAGTCGTAAGCGCGGGCCAGCCGGTACCAGCGGCGCCAGTCGTCGGGATCGTCGCCAAGCTCATGGCGCACGGTGCCGAACAACGCGTCCGCCGCACCTCTCTCGATGCGGCCCGAGCGTCGGCGCGGCAACGCGCTGACGTCGAGTTCCATCCCGTCCGCCGCGATGAGGCGAGCCAGCCGTTGGTGCGCGAAACCGGCCCGCAGCGTGCCGAACATGGCCCACAGCCCCAGTGCCGGCAGTATCAACAGCGCGATGCCGAGGCCGACAGCGGCGATCCGGTCCGAGCCGATGAGGATGACGGCGGTACGGCCCAGCAGGCTCAGGTACAGCGTCAACGCCAGGCACATGAACGCGACGAGCCCCTGGATGCGCAGGCTGCGCGACGTTTCGGTCATTGCAGGTCGAGCAGGGCTTCGATGCCCAGCGTCAAGCCGGGCCGTTCCCTGATGCGGCGTACTGCGAGCAGCACGCCCGGGACGAACGAAGTACGCTCAATGCTGTCGTGGCGGATGGTCAACGTTTCGCCGGCGGTGCCGAACAGCACCTCCTGATGGGCGACCAGCCCCGCCAGCCGCACCGAGTGCACCGGGATCCCGTCGACGTCGGCTCCGCGGGCGCCGGGAAGGGCCGTGCTGGTGGCATCGGGACTGGGCGGCAGTTGTTTTCGGGCACCGGCAATCAGTTCGGCGGTACGCCTGGCAGTGCCCGACGGCGCGTCGGCTTTGTGGGGGTGGTGCAGTTCGATGACCTCCACCGATTCGTAGAACGGCGCGGCCTGTTGCGCGAAATGCATGGACAGGACGGCGCCGATCGCGAAGTTCGGTGCGATCAGTGCGGCGGATTCAGGCTTGGCCGCCAGCCACTCCCGCACCTGGTCCAGCCGCTCGTCGGTGAAACCGGTCGTCCCGACCACGGCGTGAACCTGATTTTCGATCAGAAACTTAAGGTTGTCCATGACGACGTCGGGGTGGGTGAAGTCGATGACGACCTCGGTGTTGGTCTGGGTGAACAGGCTCAGCGAATCACCGGCGTCGACCTCGGCGGTCAGCGTCAGATCATCGGCGGCCTGCACAGCTTGCACCATCGTCGCGCCGACTCTGCCTTTCGCGCCCAGCACTCCTACCCGCATGGATTCACCTTAAACCGGGACGGTACCAGCCAGGATCGCGCACAGCCTTGGTCGTTGGAGCTTCGAGGCCGGACCCGGGTAAGGACACCCAGCGCGACGGTTATTCCGGCGTCGGCGAATCGGTGCGCTGAGATGAACCCACCGCGGAATGTACTTTGCGACGGCCGCCGCCACGTTGACGGTCGTTTCGGCTTCCCGGTTTCCTTCATCTGAGCGCGGAACGCCTCGACGGTGGTGACTAGCGTCCTGGCCCACGGCCGGTCCGCTGGCGGAGGCGCCGCCACAACGCCGACAACGCTCACGCACGACACGCTATGTAGCGGATCCAGGTGCGCCCGAAACGGTTAAACCTGCAGGCCGCGTAGCTGTGACGCCCAGCACAGGTAGTGAATTACGCATGGCAGGGCTGCCGGGCATTCCTACGTTTGAACCATCTTGCCAACCCAGTCGAGCTACAGCGGGCGGGGCTCAGCTTGAACCACACATTGAAGGATTCCGCATGAAGCCGTCGATTCGTCTGTTCAAGGTGCTGACAGCCGCGACGTGGAAGGGACCGGGGGACCCCGCTGCACGGCCCAACCCGGACAACCCGCAGGCCGAAACCGTGACGCGCTGGTGCGTGATGCCCGGCGACCTCGACCTCTTCGGACACATGAACAACAGCCGCTACCTGATGTTGATGGACTTCGCTCGGCTTGATTACCTCGCCCGCATTGGCCTTCTAGCCGTGGTGTTCCGGCGCGGATGGATCGCTCCGGTGGCGATGGCGCAGGTCGACTTCCATCGGCCCCTCAAACCGTTTCAGAAGTTCGAGATTGCAACGCAGACGCTTTCCTGGGACCACCGCTGGTTCTACCAGCAGCAAACCTTCCGTACCCGTGAGTGTCCTAAAAGGGTCGTCGCGAACGCCTATGTGAAGACGACTATCTGCTCGCCGTCCGGGCGCGTGGCACCGGCCGAGGTGGTGCGGATGGCGCGGGAAGCTCTCGGTCATCACTTGCAAGCGCCCATCCAGACGCCGACCATGCCCGACCATCTGCGGGTCAAATTCGGACTTGTTGGTCCTGCCGGTGCCGACATCGCGACTGTGGTGGGGCCGCGCCAAGACCTGGTGATGGACATGAGCCAGCAGCCAGTTGACCATCCGCGCGGGTGGCTGGTCGACGAGCTCGCCGAGACGCTCCCTGCCTAGTCGGAAGGCGCTGTCATGTTGCAGAGAACGGCCAGGCTGGCCATCACCGCCCCACGGCGGATCATCGCCGTAGCTGTGCTGATCTTGGTGGGTGCCGCGGTTTTCGGGATTCCGGTCACCACCAGCCTTTCGACCGGTGGGTTTCGGGACCCGACGTCGGAGTCCTGGCACGGGTCGCAGTTGCTGACCGACAAGTTCGGCATCGGCGACATGCAGCTGGTCCTCGCAGTGAGCTCGGGTGCCGGCGCACAGAGCGAGGCGGCACGTGTCGCAGTTCAGCAGCTGGTCGCGCTGTTGACTAACTCGCCGTATGTGACCTATGTGAAGTCGGCGTGGACCTTTCCGCCGGCGTCCGCGCGAGCGCTGATCAGCAATGACGGCAAAACCGGGCTTATCGTCGCCGGCATCAGCGGCGGTGAGACGGGCGCGCAGCAGCACGCGACCCACCTGCTCGACCGGCTGCCCCACTTCAACGACGTCACGGTCAAGGCGGGTGGCGAGGTAACCACCTATGTCCAAGTCATCGGACAGACGAAAAAAGACTTGCTCGTCATGGAAGCCATCGCCTTCCCGCTGAGTTTTGTTGTGCTGGTGTGGGTTTTCGGCGGGCTCTTAGCAGCGGCGCTGCCGTTGGCGGTCGGTGTGTTCGCGATCCTGAACTCTATGGCGGTGATGCGCGCCATTACGTTCGCCACTGAGGTCTCGGTCTTCGCGTTGAACCTGATCGTGGCGATGGGGCTCGCGCTAGCCATCGACTACACGCTGCTGATCGTCAGCCGGTTCCGCGACGAGCTTGCTGACGGGGCGCGCCGTGACGACGCGTTGGTTCGCACAATGGCGACCGCGGGCCGCACCGTGCTGTTCTCGGCGACGACGGTCGCGCTGTCAATGATCGCGATGGCGCTGTTTCCGATGTACTTCCTGAAGTCATTCGCGTATGCGGGTATCGCCGTGGTCGCATTGGCGGCCGTCGCGTCCGTGACGATCACTCCGGCGGCGATCGTGCTGCTCGACGACCGGATTGATGCCTTTGACCTGCGCCGTGGGATCCGTCAAATGTTGGGCCGGCCCGAGCCGGCGCACCGGGCGATTAAGGAAACCTTCTGGTATGGCTGGACCAAAACCGCTATGCGACACGCATTTTCAGTCAGCCTGGTGATCACCGCCGTATTGCTTGTGCTGGGTGCACCGTTTCTTGGTGTCAAGTGGGGTTACCCCGATGATCGTGTGCTGCCGGGGTCCGCCTCCGCACGTGAGGTCGGTAATGAGCTGCGGTCTGACTTCAGAGCCAACTCTTTGACCGATGTGAGTGTCGTGATTCCCGATACGGCCGGGCTGACAGCACAGGACTTGAGCCGGTATGCCGCGGAGTTATCACAGGTGGCCGGCGTGTTCTCGGTGTCGTCACCTGCCGGCACGTACGCCAGCGGCGCACAGCTCGGCCCACCGTCGGCCCCGACCGGGTGGAAGGCCGGCAGTGCCTTCCTGACTGTGCAATCCGTCGCGCCCCTGTACTCGCGGGAATCGGAGACTCAACTGCATCGGCTGCACGCCGTCGTGGCTCCCCATGGCAAAGACGTGCAGATGACCGGCTGGGCACAGATCAACCACGACAGCTCGAAAGCGGTCACCTCACGGCTACCGCTGGTGCTGTCCGTGATGGCGGCGATCACTTTCGTGCTGCTGTTCGTGCTGACCGGCAGCATCGTCCTACCGCTGAAGGCATTGGTGCTCAACACGTTGTCGTTGACCGCCGCGTTTGGTGCGCTGGTATGGATCTTCCAGCAGGGCCACTTTGGCGGCTTCGGTACGACGGCCACCGGCACACTGGTGACAAGCATCCCCGTGCTGTTGTTCTGCCTGGCCTTCGGACTGTCGATGGACTACGAAGTGTTCTTGATCTCCCGGATCCGGGAGTTCTGGCTCGCATCAGGAAAGACCCGCGCTGACAATGCTGAAAGCGTCGCCTCGGGCCTGGCACGCACTGGCCGGGTGGTGACGGCCGCGGCGCTGCTGATGGCCGTCACATTCGCCTCACTGATGGCCGCGAGGGTGTCAATCATGTGCATTTTGGGTGCCGGAGTGACATTGGCCGTACTGATGGACGCCACCTTGGTTCGGATGCTGCTCATGCCGGCTTTCATGCGGATATTGGGCCCGCTGAACTGGTGGGCGCCGCGATCTCTTTCGCGGCTACATAGCCGTTTCGGCATCTCTGAGTCCGCGGTATTGCCCCAACTTGCCAGCCCTGACAGCCACCCCCACGCCGCCGGTGAGACGGTACGAGGGCTGGGGGTTTCCCAGAGTTCAGCCGTTATGAAGGCCCGAGACTGCCGCGAAGCCGACGACCTGCCGTCGCACACGCACGGGCTCATCGCTGCGGCCGCGGTCCCACCAGTCAACGGGGCTCATCACGCCGGCGTTCGTCCGAGCACCGAATCCGCCGCGGTGTGAAACTACTTCCGGACCCAGCCAGACCCCGCGTTCGCAGGCCGCAGCTGACCGTCTCGTCGCGGCTTTGATTAGAGTATGTGCACCATTTTAATGAGGTCGTATAGAGATCCGACAGTGACATCGGGGTGCACGCTGATGAACTCTGGTTCTATTACGTGGGGATTCCATTTCAATTTGAATCGTTCTTGGCTGCGGGCGGGATAAAGACGTTCCCCGTGATTGGCAAGTAAGGACATCAGCCTTGACAACCGCCGGGATTCTTTGAGAGTAGAGGACGAATCCACTCCGACGAATGGGGTCAGCCCGAGATGCAGCCACTGATGCCCCTCGGCTGCGAGGACGCGAATCGCGTGCATGTTAATCGCTTCGATGGTGCCCACGGGGGCTTCAGCGGTTCGTCGAGTGAGGTCGTACAACCAGCCGCCGGAGTGTGCCGCGGCTGCGGTGTACATGACGAATGCCACCGCTCTTCCGTACTGATAGGCAACAAAAGTACGTATCGGCTTTGCTTCGATAGGAGAGTCTTCGCCGACCAGCAATCTCAACTTCTTAGTGTGACACCCTTTCTGTCGCATCCAGTTTGCGCTGACGGTCGAAATGATCGACGACAGCTCCCTCCCACGGGTGACTTCGCGCACGCAGACGCCTTCTCGCTCGGCCCGATGGATGTTCTGCCGCACCTTCGCCAGAGGTTTCCCCCGGTCCGTGAAGTCCGGCATATATATGCTATAAGTTCGGCCGAACAGTTCCGACCTGAATCCGAGCGTCCGCATCAGAGGCAAGTCCGGTTCGCGCGTTTGGGTGATGAATACCGCTTTCGTCGCAGGGTCTGTGGTCAAGCCGCGCAGGATATCCGCTCCGGCATCCGGATTGCCAATCGGCCCAAGGGGAACTAATACCGTTCTTCGCCGGCGGGCCGTCACGATTGCGGCGTCTTTGGTTGGAGCTACAACCGGTGTTAGATCGGAGTGTCTGGCGAGGGCTGCCGAGGGGTGCGGCGAACTCGCGAGAATTCTGCCGAAGAGGTCGGCTTCACAAGAGCCTTCACGAACTCGGCATTCAGGCATGATTGCTGAGGTGTTCGAATTCGCTACCGACGGCCTTGGTGAAGTTGCCGAGAAGACCACGGTCGCCGAACAGGTGGATGAACACAGCAAGCCCGGACCAAAGACGAGGTCTGTCTCGCCAAACGAAAAGCGCTGCCACAGGGATAGCGCTGAAAAACGTGTGCGTCGAGTTGTAAGCCCAATAGAACGGCTTCTCGATGATAGGCGAGTTCTTCTGATGGACCCGAGCCAGGCCGGGGAGATACCCGACGACATCGATATAAGCGAACAGGACTGTGAAAGTCATCCAGTTGACTTGCCGTCGGTGGAGGAAAAGCAACCATGCGGATATCACCAGGCCGACCAGGTTCTCTGCCCGCCTGACAGCCCGCTCACCGTGCGCAATCGGTGCATGGTGACGTAAACAGCGGTCGACTCGGCTCATCACGCTCTGAGAGCACTGGTTCTCGAGAGCATGGCGTTCGACATGCTTTCGGACGACGCCGGTACCTCTACCGTCCCATAAATCCCAGACCATTTGATCGAGCTCTGGGAACGACTCCTGCTGTGCTCCCAAGAGGCTTTGAAGGGCCGTCGGCCGGGGCTCGTTGAAATTCTTACTCAGGTCCATGACATGCCGGTCCTTCCCGTGGCATGGGCTTTTTCCTACATCGATACTGGGAACCTTCACGGTCGACCACCCCGGCGTAACTGGATACGAATTCTGCTGTCCGGTCGATTGTCAACGACGCGCGCGGGCGTGACACGCGTAGCGGACTACTCAAGCGGCGCGCGCCACACCCGGGGCGCAGCGCTTATCGGCCACATGAGGTCAACTCGGCCGTAGTGGTCAGCTACTGGGTGCTCAAGCCCGGCTTCGACCCCGGCGCCCGCGGCCAATTGCCGCGACCACTGCGGTGCCGATGGGTACTTGCGCCGCTTCGGTGCCAACGCTGCACATTTACGTAGTGCACTACGCTACCCAGCCCCCGGCGCGCGGCCCGAGACTGATGTCAACCCAGCAACGTCAGCACCGACTTCAGATCGGGGAAACGCATGCAATTCCTGAAGCGCGAGCGGGACACGCTTGATGAACTTCTTCCAGGTCTGGACTCTGCGCTCGGCGCTGTCCCGCTTTCGGAACTGGAGCACCCCGACAACATCGGACTCAAGGCATTCAAGGCGGCAAATGGGCCCGCGTTGCTGGTGCCGACCGAGCACGCCGGCGTCGGCGCCGACCCGGTGCAGGCCGTGCGGGTGCAGCGTGCCGTGGCCTCGCGCTCACCGTCACTGGCAATCGCTACCACCATGCACCACTTCTCGGTTGCCAGTCTCGTCGAGGCCAGCACGCAGAGTCTTGGCTTCGAGTGGATGGTGCTGGAAGCGATCGCTCGCGACGCGCTACTGGTCGCCTCGGGATTCGCCGAGGGCCGAACGGGTCAGGCGATACTGGCTCCGACGATGCGGGCCGAGGTACGCGGCGACACAGTAGTGCTCAACGGCCGAAAAAAACCGTGCAGCCTCAGCCGTTCGATGGACTTGCTGACCGCATCGATTGTGATCCCTACCGAGGACGGCACCGGCGAGCAGATGGCAGTTGCGCTGGTGCCACGAGCCACCCCCGGCATCGAGATCCGGCCATTCTGGCGCAGCTTCGTGCTCGCCGGCGCAGAGAGCGACGAGGTCGTCTTGCACGATGTCGAGATTCCGGTGGGCTTGGTCGTACGCACCGAGGTCACCCCGAACCAGCGGCTCGATGATCTGCAGACCGCCGGATTCCTTTGGTTCGAACTGCTGATAACCGCCGCCTACACCGGTGTGGCGAGCGCACTCGTCGAACTCGTGTTGTCAACCGCCAAAGCCGCGGCCAGCACGCGCGCCGAGATCGCGGTGGAGATTGAGGCCGTCATGGCGTTGATTGAGGGCGTCGCCGCCAGGATCGGCGAGCAGCAGAACCGCGAGCAAGCCTTCGTCAACGCCCTTGCCTGCCGCTACTCGGCGCAAGACGCCATCGGCCGCGTGGTACGGCGCAGCGTGGAAGCCCTGGGCGGAATGCACTACATCGGCTCAGGTGACGTCGCCTACCTCGCAGCAGCATCGGCCGCGTTGGCGTTCCACCCACCATCACGTGAAGGAATGGCGGAGCCGTTGTGTGACTACTTCGCCGGCCAGCCCTTGCGCGTCGTCTAGCCGGCCCCGATTGCCACTTATGCCTATCACCAAGGAGCTCTCAATGGTTTGCCGCCCGAGAAACATTCTGCTCACCGGCGCCTCAGGTGTCGTGGGAACAGCGCTGTTGCCCGAACTGGCACGCCACCGCGTCACCGTGCTCACCCACCACCGGGCACCGCGACTGCCCGCGGTTCAAGTGTGTGGAGACCTGACCGAGCCCAGTTTTGGCCTGGACCGCGACACCTACCACATGCTTGTCGAGCGAATCGACACGGTGATCCATTGTGCTGCGATGACCGACTTCGCTGCCGGCGAGTCGGCCACTGTCGAGCTGAATGTCCATGGCACGGAGCATATTCTGCATTTCACGGCCGACGCTGGTGCTGTATTGCATTATGTGAGCTCCGCGTTCGTCGCTCGCAACCCTGACCTTCGCCAGTCCACCCTTGAAGCCACCGTTGATCCCATCCACTACATAGCCTCCAAGCGTGCCGCCGAGCAGATGGTGCGTGAAGCTCCCGTGAAAGCGACGATCCTTCGGCCTTCCGTAGTGATCGGAGACTCGCGAACCGGTGAAATCGCCAGGTTTCAAGGGCTGCACACGATCGTCTCGGCAGCGCTGAAGAACTCGCTGCCGCTGCTGCCGCTCAGCCCTGATTCGAGAATCGACTTCGTTCCCCAGGACGTCGTGGCCAAGGCGATCGCCGGGCTGACATATCACGACATAGACAGCGGCGAGTACTGGATAACCGCGGGCGAGGCGGCATTGACGATTCGCAAGCTGATCGACATGACCGTCGAGATCGGCCAATTGTGCGGCATTGATGTGTTTAGGCCCCGACTAGTGGCGCCTGACATGGTCGACCGTTTGATTCGGCCGGTGTTCATCGATCCCCTTCCCGACGCCGACCGACGACGTTTCGACGACATGCTCGCGATGGCAGCGCTGTTCGCTGCAACGGAACCCTTCGTGTCCAGCTTGGCCCACATGCCAGGCATACAAGCCCCTAGCGCGGGCGAACTGGAAAGCGCGTTCGCGGCATCCGTCCGCAGCATTGCCCGGTCGATGAATTCCGCGCCGCCCCGGCTGAAGGTCTTCGCATGACCCGCGCCGCGCATATGACCCGCGCCGGCGACGATGCAGAGCGAAGCGATGAGGAGGAGCGGCGCTAATGATTCACGCCGGCGACGATGCAGAGCGAAGCGATGAGGAGGAGCGGCGCTAATGATTCACGCCGGCGACGATGCAGAGCGAAGCGATGAGGAGGAGCGGCGCCGATGACACACGCCGACTCGCGATATGTCCTGGACATCTACAAGCGCCATCTCAGCAGTGGACGGGCACGGCTGGCCGAAATGACCGGCGCCGTAATGGAGGTCTCGTCCAACGGACCGTTCGTCTACGACTCAGACGGCGCAGAGTTTCTCGACTGCGGTGGCTACGGGGTGTTCCTGCTCGGACATCGCCACCCGACGGTGACCGCAGCGGTAATCGATCAAATCCAGCGCCACCCGATGTCCACCCGGATGCTGCTCGAGCCCACCGCCGCGATCGCGGCCCGTGCGTTAGCGGAGACGACGCCAGCGGGCCTGAACCGAGTCCATTTCGTGAACTCCGGCGCCGAGGCCACCGAGGCGGCGATCAAACTGGCGCGTGCACACGGCAAGACGAACCTCATCTCGATGGCGGGCGGCTACCACGGTAAGACCATGGGAGCTTTGACGCTGACCGCGAACGAGCTTTACCAGCAGCCGTTCTCGCCATTGCTACCCGGCGTGCAGCACGTTCCCTTCGGAGACAGCGCCGCCCTTGCTCAAGTGCTGGACGACGGTGGCGATTACTGCGTCGTCGTCGAGCCGGTGCAAAGCGAAGGGGGAGTAATCATCCCGCCGGCCGGTTACCTGCAGCAGGTCGAGCGGCTGTGCCGTCACCACAACGCGATGTTCGTGCTCGACGAAATACAAACCGGCCTGGGGCGCCTGGGCCACTGGTGGGCGGCGGACCGCGAACAGGTAACGCCGGACATCATGCTCGTCGGCAAGGGTCTCAGCGGTGGGGTCGTCCCGGTTGCGGCAGTTGTTGCCAGCGACGAAGCATATCGGCCGTTCGATCGCGACCCGATTCTGCACAGCTCGACGTTCGCCGCATCACCGGTGGCGATGGCTGCGGCCACCGCCGCAATCCGCGCCATCCGTGACGGGGAACTAATCGCCGCGGCCGGACAGCTCGGTGGGCAGATCAAAGCCGGCATCAGCCAGATTCTGAGCACTAATTGTCCGCACCTTGTCACCGACGTGCGTGGCGTCGGCTTGCTGATCGGAATCGAACTCCGCGACGAGGAGGTCGCGGGCGACCTCGCGCTGGAGCTGATCGAGCGCCGAGTCCTCGTCAACCATTCCCTCAATGCCCACAAGGTTATTCGCCTTACCCCACCCGCCATCCTCACCGATACGCACATCTGCCGGCTACTCGCCGCGTTCGCCGACGCAGCCGCGGCACTCGCCACCCGTCATCCCCAGATACCAACCCCGCGAAGGAGCGCCTGCCATGCGGCACGTCGAAATTGAAACCCTGGTTCCCGCAGCCGGAGCCGACGCGGTATTCGACCGCATCTGTGATTACACTCGGTACTCGGAATACACCGCTGCGGTTCAAGAGGTCACGCTCACCCGAGGCCTCGACGGCCAGCTGCGATCCGAGTGGACGGTTCACTTCCGCAACGGTCTGCTGTGCTGGTCCGAGCTCGACCACATCGACCGCGAAGACCGCACCATCACCTTCGAGCAGCTCGACGGCGATTTCGAACAACTCAGCGGAAGTTGGATGGTCGCGCCGGTCGGAACCGACGTGCGGGTCGTCTTCACGTCGTCGTTCGACCTCGGCATGCCCTGCCTCGCGGCAATCATCGACCCGATCGCCGAACGCACCCTTCGCGACAACATCAAGTCCCTGCTGCGTGGGCTGTTGGGCACGGGCGTCGTCTTCGTGGACAACTTCGAAGAATGCCAAATCTAGGTGCTGTCCGAATTCTAGAAGAACCATGAGATCGGCTCTTATACGGGCTTTTTGAATCCGTGTGGACCGCATCCGAGGAAAGGGGTGACATGCACAAGATCGACGCGACGACGCTCACTGGCGTGTCGGAGACCGCATTGTGGACATTGTGGAACCGTAGTTTGGAAGCCGCGCGTCCAGACGGGATGTTGAATGACCCGCTTGCGGTGCAGCTCGTCGAAAAAATCGACTACCCGTATCGCGACCGTTTCGGCTTGCCACAACAGGTTTTCGCGATGCGGGCGCTGGCGTTCGACTCGGTCGCGCGGCAATACCTCCGAGATCAACCCGGCGGTGCCGTTGTGGCCCTCGCCGAGGGCTTACAGACGAGCTACTGGCGCTTGGGAAGACCGCGGTCACCGTGGCTCACGGTGGACCTTCCGCCGGTGATCGCGTTGCGCGAGCACCTGCTTCCCCGTGAGGAACACGTGGTAAACGTGGCGTGCTCGGCCCTCGACCTCGCGTGGATGGACCTTGTCCCGACGGATGTTCCCCCGCTCATCACCGTCGAGGGGCTTTTTATGTACTTCGACGAGGCCGCCGTGCTGGGACTGATCCGAGATTGCGCGGCCCGCTTCCCCGGTGGGCGGCTGGTGTTTGATGCCGTCCCAGGTTGGTGGAAGCGCCTGAGAGTTAAAACAATCGGCGGCAAGCGAGACGCATCAGGGCACAAATATGTCGTGCCGCCCATGCTGTCGGGGGTCTCGGCGAAAGACGCCGCGCGGTTACCGAGCCGTGTCCCCGGTGTCGTTTCGGCACGTGCAGTACCGATTCCCGCCGCCCGTAGCTTCGTTGGGCTGCCGCAGCGAATGTTCTACAAAGGGCCGTTGATACCAAGCCGGTGGCGCGGCTCGCTTCACGAGCTGAACTTCATGCCCATCAGCTGCCGCACCGCCTCCTCGCGGGTAACCGTCTCCGGATAGGGGTATAAATGCCATGATCGCGATACCGGGATATCAGTTTCGCCGAAAGAGCTTGACCCCGGTCCTTCATCGGCACTATGCCGCCAGCGTCGAACGACGGCGTCGCGTGCTCGACATCGCGACGTGGATGTCGGCGGCGCTCGGGGGTTTCTGGGTAATTGTTCAACTCGCAGAACAGCGTGGACCGTGGCAGTTCATTGCGGCTGTCAACGGAGTCAGCGCACTGATATTCGCAATGGTTCCGCTACTTCACCGATTCGGCGAATTGATCGCTCCAGTCGTGTTTCTGACCACGGGTTCGATGTCGGTCGTGGTCCTCTGTTTTACCATCGGCGCCCACTCCGGCTTGCTGTTCTATTCTCTGGTCGCAGCATCGCTGGTGTTTTTGGTACTCGGCATCGAGCACATGATCTTCGCGGCTGCGCTGGCGGTCATCGGCGCGACACTGACGGTCGTCGTGGAGTTCATCGTGCCCGGGAATACCGGACGCCTGCCGGTGTCTGAGGTCCACGCATGTTTCGTGGTCTCGGTCACTGTGGGCACCCTCATGGTCATCGCAACGGTGTGCTACGCGTTGCTCGAGATCTCTCATGCCGAGGCAGTCGCGGAGGCCGAATACGAGCGCTCTGAGTCGCTGCTGGACAACATACTGCCAGCGAGCATCGCGGCACGACTGAAGGATCCGTCACATGGCGTTATTGCCGATAAGTACGACGAGGCGTCGATTCTGTTCGCCGACATCGCGGGCTACACGCAATTAGCCAACGACATCGAAGCCGAGGAACTCGTCCGGTTCCTGGATGCCCTATACACCGCGTTCGACTATCTCGTGGATCAACACGGCCTCGAGAAGGTCAAGACCAGCGGCGACGCTTGCATGGTTGTGAGTGGCGTGCCGCAGCCGCGACCCGATCACGCCGAAGCACTCGCTGGCCTGGCCCTGGATATGGCTGCCGCAATGAAGAATGTGACGGATCCGAAGGGCCGCCCGGTACCGCTCCGGATCGGTCTAGCAGCCGGCGCGGTGGTTGCCGGTGTGGTCGGAGCCCGCCGCTTCTTCTACGACGTCTGGGGTGACGCGGTCAACGTGGCCCAGCGGATGGAGTCAACGGGCGCCGACGGACGCATTCAGGTCCCAGATGCGTTTTACGAGCGACTCAAGGACGCATTTGTCTTCGAGGAACGCGGCTACGTCGACGTAAAAGGCAAAGGCACGATGCATACCTGGTATCTCGTCGGCCGGCGATCGGTCGAAGTGTCGTCAACAACGCCCGGCAACAGTTCCGACTCCACAGCGGCCGGAAGCCTTCAGCACTGCGCACGCTGACCGGCACCGCATGGCGTCGAAAACTACTGCTTTTGAACAGATACCGCTCGGACCTCACTCGATGCCGCCTGAGCCGGCCTTCAACATCGCGATCAACTGCTCGCGCGACTGAGTTCCCAGGCGCTGGTAGGCGCGATGGACGTGTCCCTCCACAGTGCGCACCGACATGACGAGCCGTTGCGCGATTTCCTTGTTGGACAAACCCGCGGCGACCAGTTCGGTGATCTCACGTTGGCGATCAGTCAACGGTTGACCCATCGGGTTTCGCAGCGCTGGCGTGCAGAGCCCTCCGCAGGCGGCGGCCAGTTGCTGTGCGACTGCGGCGGCGCGCAGGCTACGGTTTCGCTGCTGGCCACGGCTGAACGCGACGCTGGCCTGGGCGGCGACGTCGGCGGCAGCGGCCCGATCGCCGAGCGCCCGGTACTCTGCCGAGGCCACGAGCAGACCCTCCCCGTCATTGGTCAACAGCGATTCGGTATGTCGGGCAACGGCGTCGGCGAGCGGAAGCGATAATTCCTTCGCCAGTTCACGGGCGCGTGTCGCGCCCGACGTGTCACCCCATTGAGCCGCCACCTGCAAGCAGGTCAGCTCATGTGTTGGCTGATTACTCTTGCGCGCATCCTCGCCGGCAGCATGGGCGACCGAGATCGCGTCGTGCCGAGATCCGCTCGCCGCGAGCGCCCAGCCGCGGGCCACAGCCAGACCGGTCTGCATGAATATGTAGTCGGCCGGCACGCACTCTTGCGCTCCACTGATGGCGGCGTTTGCGGCATCCGGTTGACCTAGTTTGGCATGGGCTTCAGCCAACGCGAAGCAGCTCGCTGCTCGCAAACCGGTAGTGCTGCTGTCCTTTTCCACCCCGGCCAGCGCCTCATGGACAAGTTTTACCGCCGCGGAGATGTTGCCTTGCGCCAGTTCGGCATGGCCCAGCAAGAATGCAAGGTTCGCATAGGCGATACCGGGAACGTCGCGTGCCGACTCTGCTAGCTGCTTGGATGACCGCACGCATTCGTCGATGCGTCCGCTCAACCGGCAGGCACGCGCATAGACGCCGCCGTACCAGAACCGCATGGGCGACGCTTGAAAAGACGTGATCGCGCGGTTGATGGTTTGAGCCACCACGTCGGAGACCTCGTCGAGTCTGCCTGACGCGCCCGCCGCCATCGTCAACGCAATGGACGCCAACATCGCGTGGAAGTCGGGTAGCGTCGCCGAACACAGGGCCAGCCGCGCCTTTTCAGACGCTATTTGGCAGCGGGCCATCACCGCGTCGATGCATGATTCGATCGCAACACGCTCGGCCCGCGCCGCCGCGGATTCCGGCCTCGACGCCAGACCGTCGAGAATGGCTGACGCCTCCCTGGGTCGGCCGAGATTCCAAATCAGGTTCGCTGCACGCACAGTCGCCCAGCGATGTCCGTCGGGGTCGTCCACGCCGATCCCGGCCAGGATCGCCTCGGCCCGGTCACCGTGCCCGCGCCCGGTCAGGCTCAACGCCCGCAGGCCGACAGCCTCGCTCATGCCCGCCTCGGCTGCCGCAGTGGCGAATCGGTCCGACAGGTCCAAGTCGAGCAGCATCATCGCGAACCTCGCCGCATCCAACAACAGGTGCGGGTCGGGGGAAAGGTCCGATTCGAGGGCGAGCAGCGCTCGGCGCACCGTCGTGTGCATGTCGGCGTCGGTGTCTTCGCCTAACCGTCGCGCTAGGCTGCCGCGAATCCGCGATAGATACATCTCACTGGCGGCGGCCCGCCGGACCTCACCGAACAGCGGGTGGGCGAGCCGAGCCATCAGCTTGGAGCCGCTGCGTTCTACGGTGACCAGGTTCATGTCTTCGGCCACCTCTAGATCGTGGCGGGGCACCAGGTCGCAGAGCACGTCGACCGGCAGCGGCTCGTATTGCGACAACGTGTCGACCAGCAGGGCCACATCCGGGGGCAACCGCCTCAGCTGCCGGCCGACCATGTCGCCGAGGCTGTCAGAAACCGCGACGCGCTCGTCCCACATCCATACGCCGGCCACCTGGCGCATGGCGCCGGCAACCACCTGATCACCAAGCAGTTGCCGCAAGAACAACGCGTTGCCGCCGGTGAGTTTGAAGAACCGCTCGGCGCTGCGACCGTCTATCGGACCGCCCAGCGCGTCCTCGATCATGCGGTGGGTGCCGGAAGCCGACAGCGGTTGCAGATCCAGGCGGTCGAGCAGGGCATCCCTCCACAGGGCGGTGATCGCGTCGGGCTCGTCACCGCCGGTGCGCGCAGTCACCACCAGCCGTACCCCACGGGCCTGGGCGAGCTGATGCACGACGTGCGCCGATATCGCGTCGAGAAGATGGGCATCGTCGACCCCGATCAGCACAAGGCCCTGACGCTGTTGTGCGATAAATGAATTGATGACACGGCGGACGTCAGATACCGGACCGGACATCGTGTCGCATATGTATGCGGTGAATACACCCAACGGAAGCTGGCGCGCGGACTGAGTGCCCACGATCCAATGCGTCCGCTCGCCTGACGCTTCCGCTCGGGCCAGTACTTCACGCGCGAGCCGGGTCTTGCCCACACCGGCGGCTCCGACAATGACGACGCCGGAGTACCGGCTGGCCCGGCTGAGTGCCCGGCCGATAGCCGCCAGTTCGTTGTCACGCCCCGTCAGCGGGTCGCCGCTGATCACGGGCCGACTATAACGCGTCTTACCTCATGATCATCAGAACTCAGCTGCTACTTCGGGTGTGCTTTCTTACCTGCCTTAGGCGCAATTGGAACTCGCGTGGTGCGCTTCACGGCCTCATACGTGCATCGGTGACAGATGTCGCCTTTGTCGACATTCATGCAACCGGAGGTCAGATCGGTGCAGCGCCTCGCAGATGTTCGAAGATCAGCGACGTTTGGGTGCCCGCGACGTCGGTGTCGGCATTGAGGTTCTCGACTACGAAAGAGCGCAAGTCGTCGGTGTCGCGGGCTGCAACGTGCAAGATGAAATCGTCTGCGCCGGCCAGGAAGTAGACGTCCATCACCTGCCGCTTGCGACGGATCTGCTGAATGAAGCTCCGGATCTTGCCCCGCGCGTTGGACTGCAAGCTGACCGAGATCATCGCCTGCAACGGCAGGCCGACGGCGACGGGATCGACGTCGGCATGAAACCCGCGGATCACACCGAGGTCGACCAACCGCCGCACCCGCCCGTGGCAGGTCGATGCCGCGACGCCCAACTGCTCGGCCAGCGCGCTGTTGGTGGTTCTGGCGTCGGCGTGCAGCACACTCAAGATGCTGCGGTCCACCTCGTCGAGATCAGCGGGCTGAACATTCTTCGGCGCTTGCCGTCGGCTCACCCGACCGACCGCAGATGCTTCAGGCATATGGAGACTTTATAGAATCACCGCCATAAATATTGCCTACTTTTCGAATCTTATTCACAATTGCTCAGAACTGCCTCCGAGGAGTGAGCATGCGGGTCGGGATCCCCACCGAGGTCAAAAACAACGAGCTTCGCGTGGCCATTACCCCTGCCGGGGTGACCGAGTTGACCCGCCACGGTCATGACGTGCTGGTTCAGGCCGGCTCCGGCGAAGGGTCGGCGATCAGCGACAACGACTTTAAGGCCGCCGGCGCTCAGTTGATCAGCACCGCCGAAGAAGTATGGAGCGACGCTGAACTGGTGCTCAAAGTGAAAGAGCCCGTGCCCGCCGAATACGGCTTACTGCGCCGCGGCCAAACACTGTTCACCTTTTTGCACCTGGCCCCGTCGCGTCACTGCACAGAGGCCCTGTTGTCGGCCGGCACGACTTCCATCGCCTACGAAACAGTTCGAACCGCCGACGGCGCTCTCCCGTTACTCGCTCCGATGAGTGAGGTCGCCGGTCGGCTGTCCGCTCAGGTCGGCGCCTACCACCTGATGCGCGCCCAAGGCGGATGCGGAGTTTTGATGAGCGGCGTCCCTGGCGTCGACCCGGCCGAGGTCGCGATAATCGGCGCGGGCACCGCCGGATACAACGCCGCGCGGGTGGCCAACGGCATGGGAGCCGCGGTGACGGTATTCGACGTCGACATCAACAAGCTGCGCCACCTCGACGCCGACTTCGGCGGGCGAATCCGCACCCGCTATTCCTCGGCCTATGAACTCGAAGATGTCATCCGCCGTGCCGACCTGGTGATCGGCGCGGTGCTGGTGCCTGGCGCTAAAGCACCGACTCTGGTCTCGAATTCGCTTGTCGCGCAGATGAAGAGCGGCGCGGTGCTGGTTGACATCGCCATCGATCAAGGTGGCTGCTTCGAAGATTCCCGCCCGACGACTCACGATGCGCCGACGTTCGTAGTGCACGACGCGGTGTTCTATTGTGTGGCGAACATGCCCGGTTCGGTGCCCAAGACGTCGACGACGGCCTTGACCAACGCGACCATGCCGTATGCGCTCGAGCTCGCCGACCTTGGCTGGCGGGCCGCTTGTCAATCGGATTGCGAACTCGCTAGCGGTCTTTCCACCCACGACGGCGAGCTGCTGTCCGCACAGGTTGCCACCGACCTGAATCTGGCGTTCACCGAACCGACAACGGTACTGCGCGCCGGCCGGCGTTAGACGTCGACTAGCGAGGCGACGATGCCCGCCGCCTTTCCTGTCCGGGCCTTCGCGAATTCCGTTCCAGCCCAGAGGTTAGTGCCGTGCGGGTCTTCTGCGGCAACTGAGGCGGCCCGGATCGGGGCTGTCATCTGATTCACTTCCGGATAACCGACCGGCGCGACATTGTCGAGCAGACGGGTGAAGTCATTTTCCAATCCTCGGGCGTAGCGTCCCGAAAACGCGCACGTCACCAGGGTATTGGTGAAGTGCGGGTGGGTCAGAGCGCTGCGGTGGGCGGCATTGGTGCCCGCTTCATCGCTGAGCAGCAACGCGGTGCCGATCTGCGCGGCGACGGCTCCCCTGTTCAATATGTGACTGACGTCCTCGGCGCTGGCCAGGCCACCGGCGGCAATCAGCGGAACGTCGTGCGTAGCGCCGATGCGGTCCAACAAATCCCCTAACGACTCATCGCCGGGTTCCCGGTCGGGCGCGAATGTTCCCCGGTGCCCGCCGGCCTTCGGCCCCTGAACCACCAGACCGTCGGCTCCCGCGGCGACGGCCACCCCGGCCTCGTATGCTGACGTCACCGTGATCAGCAGGATGATCCCGAGCGCCCCGAACCACCGCAACACATCTGGTGACGGGGCGCCGAAAGTAAAGGACACCACCTCGGGCCGGATGTCCGCGATCACCTCGAGCTTGCGCTGCCAGTTGTCGTCGTCGCCGAAATGAGGCCGGCCCACCTCGACTTCGTAATGTTCGGCGAGCTCATCGAGTTCTTCGGCGTAGTGGTTTAACGCCACATAGTCGGCGGCGCTGGGCTGCGGCACAAACAGATTGGCCCCAATCGGGCCGGTCGTCTTGGCCCGCGCCGCGGTGATGTCGTCGGCGAACCGCTCCGGAGACAAGTAGCCGCCGGCGACAAACCCCAGTCCACCGGCGTTCGACACCGCCGCCGCCAGCGCAGGGGTGCCCACCCCGCCGGCCATCGGCGCACCGACCACGGGCACCGCCAGATCCCAGAAGCCCAGAACCATAACGGTTACTTTACTATCGCTCGAAGTGGTTGCGGCAACGATCGTTTCGACCGGTACGGGCCGAGCACGGCAACCCCGTAAGGCTTCCCCAACAACCGGCGGGCCACCGCATTGACCTCGTCGACGGTCACCCGGTCGAGCTCACGCAGCGTGCGGTCGATGCTGCGATGTTCGCCGTAGTTCAATTCGCTGCGACCGATACGGTTCATCCTGGAACCGGAATCCTCCAGCCCGAGCACCAATCCTCCACGCAGCGAGCCTTTGGCGATCCGGCATTCTGCTTCGGTGATGCCCTCACGGGCCACCGACGCCAGCACCTCCGCCGCCACTCGGGTCACCTCGCCGAACCGCTCGGGCTGACAAGCGGCGTACACCGAGAGTGCGCCGCTGTCGGAGAAGGTGTCTACCGCGGAATACACCGAGTAGGCCAGCCCGCGCGATTCGCGAACCTGTTGGAACAGACGGGAACTCAAGCCACCGCCGAGCGCCGTGTTCAGCACCTGCAGCGCCCAGCGGTGCTCCCAGTGCCGGCCCGGCGTACGCACCCCCAACATGACATGGGTCTGCTCGGACTCCCGGTTGACCAACGTCAACTGTGGGCGTCCGGTCACTCGTCCGGCGCCTTTGCGGGGAGCAACCGACTGCTGCCCGCGAACCAGGCGCGGCCCGAAATGCGCCCGCACCAAGCCGGCCACCTCGTCGTGGTCGACGTTGCCGGCCACCGCGACAACCATCCGATCCGGTGTGTAGCGCCGCAGATGAAACGAACGCAACTGTTCGCGTGTCATCGCCGACACCGATTCCACGGAGCCGATCACCGGACGCCCCACCGGATGGTCGCCGAACAGCGCGGCGAGAAAAAAATCAGCCAACGCGTCCTCGGGGTCGTCGTCGCGCATCGCGATCTCTTCGAGCACGACGTCGCGCTCGAGTTCGACGTCCTCGCCGGCGCAGCGACCGTTGAGCACCACATCGGCCACCAGGTCGACAGCCAATTCCACCTCGCTGTCGAGCATGTGGGCGTAGTAGCAGGTGTGCTCCTTGGCGGTGAACGCGTTGAGCTCACCACCGACGGCGTCGACTGCCTGCGCGATGCCCATCGCGGTACGCGTCGGGGTGGACTTGAACAGCAGGTGCTCCAGGAAGTGCGCAGCCCCGGCCACCGTGGCGCCCTCGTCGCGGGATCCGACGCCGACCCACACACCGACCGACGCGGAGTGCACCGCGGGCAGGTACTCGGTCACCACCCGGAGACCCCCGGACAGTGTGCTGCGCCGCAAGGCGGCGGACGGCTCGGCGGTGTGCCGGCCGCGTCGCAGTGGCTGGCTGCCCGCTTTAACTGCTGGCCGTCGCGGCATCAGCGGGCGCAGCGCCCGAGCCGGCAGTTTCCGCGGCTCCGTTGGTGGGCTCCTCCGCAGCGCTGTCCTCGGAGATCGGCAGCAGGGAGATCTTGCCCCGCTTGTCGATGTCGGCGATCTCCACCCGCAGCTTGTCGCCGACATGCACCACGTCCTCGACCTTGGCGATGCGCTTGCCCTTGCCGAGCTTGGAGATGTGCACGAGGCCGTCCCGGCCCGGCAGCAGCGACACGAACGCGCCAAAGTCGGTGGTCTTGACCACGGTGCCGAGGAACCGCTCGCCGACCTTCGGCAGTTGCGGGTTGGCGATGGCGTTGATCCGGTCGATCGCCGCCTGCGCCGACGGCCCGTCGGTGGCGCCGACAAAAACCGTGCCGTCGTCCTCGATCGAGATCTGCGCGCCAGTCTCTTCGGTGATGGCGTTGATGATCTTGCCTTTGGGACCGATCACTTCGCCGATCTTGTCGACCGGCACCCGGATCGTCGTCACCCGGGGGGCGTAAGGGCTCATCTCGTCGGGGGCGTCGATGGCCTCGGCCATCACCTCCAGGATGGTGAGCCGCGCATCGCGGGCCTGGCTGAGCGCACCGGCCAGCACCTGTGAGGGAATGCCGTCGAGCTTGGTGTCCAGCTGCAGCGCGGTGACGAAGTCCTTGGTGCCGGCGACCTTGAAGTCCATGTCACCGAAAGCGTCCTCGGCGCCGAGGATGTCGGTCAGCGTGACGAACCGACGCTCGGTTCCGCCGCCCTCGACCTGGATGTCGTCGGACACCAAACCCATCGCGATGCCGGCCACCGGCGCCTTCAGCGGCACCCCGGCGTTGAGCAACGCCATCGTCGAGGCGCACACCGAGCCCATCGAGGTGGAACCATTGGAGCTCAACGCTTCTGACACCTGACGGATAGCGTAGGGGAACTCCTCGACGCTGGGCAGCACCGGCATCAGAGCCCGCTCGGCCAGCGCGCCGTGCCCGATCTCCCGCCGCTTGGGCGAGCCGACCCGGCCGGTTTCGCCGGTGGAGAACGGCGGGAAGTTGTAGTGGTGCATGTAGCGCTTGGAGGTTTCCGGCCCCAGCGAGTCGATCTGCTGAGCCATTTTGACCATGTCGAGAGTGGTGACGCCCAGGATCTGCGTCTCGCCGCGCTCGAACAGTGCGCTGCCGTGCGCCCGCGGCACCACGGCCACCTCAGCGGACAACGCGCGGATGTCGGTGATGCCGCGACCGTCGATGCGGAAGTGATCGGTCAGGATACGTTGTCGCACCAGCTTTTTGGTCAGCGCACGGAACGCTGCGCTGACTTCCTTCTCGCGACCGGCGTGGGTGTCGGCGAGCCGACCGAGGACGTCGGCTTTGATCTCGTTGGTGCGGTCGTTGCGTTCGGCTTTGCCGGAGATGGTCAGCGCGGCGGCCAGCTCCTCGGTGGCCACCGAGGACACCGAGGAGTACACGTCCTCGGCGTACTCCGGGAACACCGGATACTCATTCGTTGGTTTGGCGGCTGCGTCGGCCAATTCCTGCTGCGCAGCAACCAGCGCCGCGATGAACGGCTTGGCGGCCTCGAGGCCTTCGGCCACAACGGTTTCCGTCGGCGCTTGCGCCCCGCCCTCGACGAGTTCGATGACCTTCTCGGTCGCTTCAGCCTCGACCATCATGATGGCCACGTCGGCGTCGCCGCCGCTGCTCGACACCACCCGTCCGGCCACGACCATGTCGAACACCGCCCGCTCGAGCTGCTCGACGGTCGGGAAAGCCACCCAGGAGCCGTCGATGAGAGCCACCCGGACTCCGCCGACGGGCCCAGAAAACGGCAGGCCGCCCAGCTGCGTCGACGCCGACGCGGCGTTGATCGCCAGCACGTCGTAAAGCTCGTTCGGGTCCAGGCTCATGATCGTCACGACGACCTGGATCTCGTTGCGCAGGCCGGCGACGAACGACGGGCGCAGCGGACGGTCGATAAGCCGACAGGTCAGGATCGCGTCGGTTGACGGCCGACCCTCCCGGCGGAAGAACGAGCCGGGGATACGCCCGGCGGCATACATCCGCTCTTCGACGTCGACCGTCAGCGGGAAGAAGTCAAAGTGGTCTTTGGGGTTCTTGCCGGCGGTGGTTGCCGACAACAGCATGTTCTCGTCGTCGAGGTAGGCAACGACGGCGCCGGCGGCCTGCAGGGCCAGCCGGCCGGTTTCGAATCGGATGGTGCGGGTGCCGAAGCTCCCGTTGTCGATGACGGCGGTGGATTCGAAAACGCCGTCTTCAATTTCAGCTACAGACATAGAAGTCCGCGGGCCTCTCTACATTTATTCAGCTGTTTCGCATCGTCACAGATAAACCGGGAGAGGCAGATAGACCTGCATGGTTAGGCCTGTGTGCGGCTACGGCCATCGATCGAAGCGGCCGACCCGCCCCAGATTTGGGGAGCCCGGCAGCCACTACCGAAGACCGCCCGATACAGGTGCCTTCCTCCTCGGTCGCATCATGTGTTCAGTGACGCGCTGGGACGGCGCGCGGTTTGCGCGACCACACCAGGTTCGGGCCCCGATCAGGGCCGGAACGCCCTCACTCTACACGCCGACCTGGCGGTTCTTGCCTCCACCGTTGACCCGCGAAGTTGTCAGCAGGAGCGCTGCTGCGCGTCAGCGACGCAGACCCAGCCGCTCGATGAGCGAGCGGTAGCGCTGCACGTCGACCTGGGCCACGTACTTGAGCAGCCGGCGACGCCGCCCCACCAGCAACAGCAGTCCGCGTCGCGAATGGTGGTCGTGCTTGTGCGTTTTCAGATGCTCAGTCAGATCGGCGATCCGCTTGGTCAGCATCGCGACCTGGGCTTCCGGCGACCCGGTGTCGGTCTCATGCAGGCCGTAGGTGCCTAGAATCTCTTTCTTCTGCTCGGCTGTCAGCGCCACGAAATAATCTCCATCAATTGGTCCGCGATCCAGTAAAGCTGCGTGGCGACCCGCTTCGCCCGGCTCTGCCGCGCTTGCGATCACCACGCGGCGCGGCCACCGCGAACCGCAGCACGCGCCTGTCGTCGGGCAGTTTAGCAGCGCACCGCCCGCCCGATCCAGTGGCCGGCTCGGCTAACCCGCAGAGAGCAGCGTGCGGGCCCGCACGGTGTCGTCATCCATCGCGGCGACCAGTCGGTCCACCGAGTTGAACCTCTGCTGGCCGCGGATGCGCGCCACGAAATCCAGCGCAACGTGCTGGCCGTACAGATCAGCGCTGCTGTCGAGCACGTACGCCTCGACGGTGCGGGTGCGCCCGGAGAACGTGGGGTTGGTCCCGATCGACACCGCGGCCTGGTAACGCTCGCCGGGCACGACGGTACCTGCCATCGGCCCATGCCCGAGCATGGTGAACCAGGCCGCATAGACCCCGTCGGCCGGGATCGCCGAGTACATCGGCGGCGCGACATTTGCGGTCGGGTAACCCAACTGCATGCCCCGGCCGTCGCCGCGCACCACGACGCCCTCGACCCGGTGCGGGCGGCCCAGCGCCTCGGCAGCGGCGACCACGTCACCGGCGTCGACACTAGAGCGGATGTAAGTCGAGGAGAACGTCACGGTCCTGGCATCGTGGTACTCCGACACCAACGACATCGACTCCACCGCAAAGCCGAAGCGTTCGCCGGCCCGGCGCAAGCTCTCCACGGTGCCTGCCGCCTTCTTCCCGAAGGTAAAGTTCTCGCCGACCACGACTTCCACCACATGCAGGTTCTCGACAAGCAACTCGTGCACGTAGCGCTCAGGGGTCAACTTCATGAAGTCGGTCGTGAACGGCATCACCAGGAATACGTCGATACCGAATTCCTCGACCAGCTCGGCACGCCGGGTGAGCGTCGTCAGCTGCGCCGGGTGACTGCCCGGAAAGACCACTTCCATGGGGTGCGGGTCGAAGGTCATCAACACCGTGGGCACGCCACGCGCCCGGGCCGCCTTGACCGCATGGGCGATCAACTCGGCGTGTCCGCGGTGCACACCGTCGAACACACCGATGGTCAGTACGCATCGTCCCCAATCACTGGGGATCTCATCTTGTCCCCGCCAGCGTTGCACGAGATTAAGCGTACGGCGCGGCGGCAGGTACGGGCAGTGCGACGGCGACAGCCTTAAACTCCTGTTGTGCGCCCTTACCCCCCTTACGAGGAGCCACCCGGGCTGAGCGCGGTTGCCCAGAACTATCTGAAGGTGATCTGGAACGCGCAGGAGTGGTCGTTGGAAAAGGTCAGCACCAAGATGCTGGCCGACCGCATCGGGGTGTCGGCCAGCACAGCGTCGGAATCCATCCGCAGGCTCGCCGAGCAGGGCCTGGTCGACCACGAGAAGTACGGCGCGGTGACCCTCACTGAATCGGGCCGTCGTGCCGCGTTGGCGATGGTGCGCCGGCACCGCTTGCTAGAGACTTTCCTGGTCTCAGAACTCGGCTACGGCTGGGACGAGGTGCACGACGAGGCCGAGGTGCTCGAACACGCCGTCTCCGACCAGCTGGTGGCCCGCATCGACGCCAAACTGGGATTCCCGCAGCGCGATCCACACGGTGACCCGATCCCGGCATCCAACGGACAGGTGCCCACGCCGCCGGCCCGCCAGCTCTGGGCATGCCGCGACGGCGACGCCGGAACGGTGGCCCGGATCTCCGACGCCGACCCGGAGATGCTGCGCTACTTCGACAGCATCGGCATCAGCCTGGACGCCCGGGTGCGGGTGCTGACCCGCCGGGAGTTCGCCGGCATGGTGTCGGTGGCAGTCGAGTCAGTCGACGGCGCGCGCAGCACCATCGATTTGGGCAGCCCCGCTGCCCGCGCTATCTGGGTGGTGTCCTGAGCCGTCGGGTTCAGCGCTGCGCGCGTTGATAAGCGGTGACGACGGCCGCGCCACCGAGCCCGATGTTGTGCTGCAACGCCGCGGTGACGTGCTGGACTTGCCGCTTATCGGCGGTTCCGCGCAGCTGCCAGGTCAGCTCCGCGCACTGGGCCAAACCGGTCGCGCCGAGCGGATGCCCCTTGGAGATCAAACCGCCGGACGGGTTGACCACCCACCGTCCACCGAAGGTGGTGTCGCCGTTGTCGATCAGCTTGGGCGCCTCGCCTTCGCCGCACAAGCCCAGCGCCTCATAGAGCAACAGTTCGTTCGCCGAGAAACAGTCGTGCAGCTCGATGACCTGGAAGTCGTCCGGGCCAAGGCCGCACTGGCCGTAAACCCGTTGCGCTGCGTGCACATTCATGTCGTAACCGATGAGCGACCGGGCGGTGCCGTCGAAAGTTGAGGCGAAGTCGGTGGTCATCGCCTGGCCGACGATCTCGACCGCCTGGCCGGCCAGCTCATGGTCGTCGACGAACTTCTCACTGGCCAGCACCGCGGCCCCCGAGCCGTCCGAGGTCGGCGAACACTGCAGTTTGGTGAGCGGGTCGTAGATCATCCGCGACGCCAGAATGTCATCGAGGGTGTAAGCCTCCTGGAACTGCGCATACGGGTTGTTCACCGAATGCTTGTGATTTTTGTAGCCGATCTTCGCGAAATGTTCGGCGGTGCTGCCGTAACGCTTCATGTGTTCGCGTCCGGCGGCTCCAAACATCCAGGGTGCCACCGGAAAGGCCAGCTCGGTGACGTCGGCCATCGCCTTCACGTGCTTGTCCATCGGTTGTGCACGGTCGTCGTAGACCGAGGCCAGCGAGCCCGGTTTCATCTTCTCGAAGCCCAGGGCGATAGTGCAGTCGGCCAAGCCGCCCCGAACGGTTTGCGCCGCAAGGTAGAGCGCGGTGGACCCCGTCGAGCAGTTGTTGTTGACGTTGACGATGGGGATGCCGGTGATGCCCAGCTCGTAGAGCGCCCGCTGCCCGGATGTCGACTCGCCGTAGACGAAGCCGACATAGCCCTGCTCGACCTCGCGATAGTCGATGCCCGCGTCGTCCAGTGCCTTGGTGCCCGACTCCCTGGCCATGTCGGGGTAGTCCCAGCCCTGGCGACGGCCGGGCTTCTCGAACTTCGTCATACCCACACCGACGACGTAGACCCTGTTCGCCATCGCCCCAGCGTACGGCTACAGCGTCGCCGGCCGGATGACCACCACCGACCGGGTGCGCGCCCCGTCGTCGCGCAGCAAAGCGATCACCTCACCGTCGCCGGTGGCCGCCGCATAGACGCCCTCGATTCCACCCGGCGGCAACGGCCGGCCGTTTGCAGCCGCGTCGGTGTCCTCGGCGCTGAGTTCCCGGCGCGGGAACAGCAGCAGACACGCTTCGTCCAGGCTGTAGCTCACCTGCGGCCGTTGCGCGAGGTCGTCGAGGCTCACCGCCTGGCCGAGCCCGAAGCGGCCCACCCGGGTGCGCCGCAACGCGGTCAGATGTCCCCCGACGCCCAGCGCCGCGCCCAGATCGCGGGCCAGCGCGCGGATGTAGGTGCCCGACGAGCAGTCCACCTCGACGTCGAGGTCGACGAGTTGATGACGGCGGCGCGCGGCGCTGACCTCGAATCGGTCCACTCGCACCGGGCGGGCCGGCAAGTCGACCGAGTGGCCTTCCCGGACCAGTCGGTAGGCGCGTCGGCCACCGACTTTGACCGCGCTGACCGCCGAGGGCACCTGCTCGATATCACCGCGCAAGTCCGCCATTGCCGCGGCGATTGACTCGTCGGTCAGGTGCTCAGCCGGAAATTGCTGCAGCAGTTCGCCTTCGGCGTCCTCGGTGGAGGTAGTCTGACCAAGCCGGATGGTGGCGTCATAGGACTTCGAGGCCGCCGTCAACAGTCCGAGAATCTTCGTGGCGCGATCGACGCCGACGACGAGCACGCCGGTGGCCATCGGATCCAGCGTCCCGGCGTGCCCCACCCTGCGGGTGCCGAAGATCCGCCGGCACCGGCCCACCACGTCGTGACTCGTCATCCCGGCCGGTTTGTCGACGACGACGATGCCTGGGCTTGTCGAGCTGTCACTCACAACACGATCGCGGTGAGCACCAGTCCGCGCTGCACCGACCACCGTCCACGCAACGCCGTCAACGCAGGACCGGACAACGTCGCGCCGTCGATGAGGATCTTGGCGACGAACTGGCCGGCCGTCTCGCCGGGCGGGTCGGTGTCGAACACGATGTGGGCGTCTTCGAAGCCGAGCCACCGCCGGGTCAGCGGGAACCATGCTTTGTAGGTTGCCTCTTTGGCGCAGAAAAGGATTCGATCCCAGTGCAGACCGTGGGGCAGCGTCGTCATTTCGGCGCGTTCCGCGGCGATGGTGACGGCATCGAGAATGCCGTCCGGCAGCACGTCGTGCGGTTCGGCGTCGATACCGACCGAGCGCACCGCGGCCTGCCGGGCGACCACCGCACCGCGGAAGCCCTGGGTGTGGGTCAGGCTGCCGACGATGCCGTCGGGCCAGCGCGGTTCGCCCTTCTCGCCTTTGAGGATCGGCACCGGCGGCTGACCGAGCTCCTGCAACGCCAGCCGCGCGCAGTGCCGCACGGTGATGAATTCGTTGCGCCGTTTGGCCACCGACCTGGCGATCAACGGTGCCTCTTCGGGCAGCGGCGCCAGATCGGGCGGGTCGGCATAAAGCTCGCAGGCAGCCAGCTGATCCGAAGCCGCACCTTCACTCGGCAGCACCGCCGACAGCAGCTCCGCCGCGGTCATCGCGCCTGCTGCTGGCGCAACCGCTTCCGAAACTGCTCGGCCTGCTCGCGCATCTCCGGGGTGATGACGAAATGTCCGCCGAAGTCATTGAGGTAACCCGGCGCATATTGCGGATCCGGCAGCACCTGACGCAGCCAGGTGTAGGGCTTGCGCCGCCGCCATTCCCGTGGGTAGCCGACTGACACCTCTTCGAAGCGAACCCCGTCGTAGTAGGTGGTGCGCGGAATGTGCAGGTGGCCGTACACCGAGCAGACGGCGTTGTAGCGGGTGTGCCAGTCGGCGGTCTCGGTGGTTCCGCACCACAGCGCGAACTCCGGGTAGAACAGCGCATCGCACGGTTCGCGCACCAGCGGGAAATGGTTGACCAGCACGCTCGGCGTCATCCAGTCCAGCTGCTCGAGCCGGGCGCGGGTCGCGGCCAGCCGCTCCCGGCACCATGCTTCCCGGGTGGGATATGGCTCCGGGGACAGCATGAACTCGTCGGTGCACACCACATTGCGCTCGCGTGCGATGGCCATACCTTCGGCTTTGCTCGCCGCACCCTCCGGCAGGAAGGAGTAGTCGTAGAGCACAAACATCGGCACGATCGTGGCCGGGCCGCCCCGTTCGGTCCACACCGGGTAGGGATGCTCGGGGGTGACGACACCCATCTCGTCGCACATGTTGACCAGGTAGTCATAGCGGTCGCGGCCGAACACCTGCGCGGGGTCTTTGCCGGTGGTCCACAGTTCGTGATTGCCGGGCACCCAGATCACCTTGGCGAACCGTCGGCGCAGCAAATCCAGTGACCAGCGGATGTCGTCAACCCGTTCGGCGACATCACCGGCGACGATCAGCCAGTCCTCGGGCGACGACGGGAACAGCGACTCGGCGACGGGCTTGTTGCCGGTGTGACCGACGTGCAGGTCGGAAATCGCCCACAGCGTCGGTTGTCCGGTGCCCTTCGGCTGGTCGGCGCTCACGACCACCTACCCTAGGCGATCGCAAGCGCGGCGAAGCCGGGCGCAAGCGCGCCGAAGCCGGGCGCAAGCGGGTTGCCGATTGCCTCAGAGCCAGGGCCGGTCTCGCAGCCGGGTCAGGCGCTCTAACCTGAAGCGGTGACGACCACCGTAAGGCGATCAGCGCCGTCTTTGCGCGGACGGGCCAAGCGGTTGAGCGGGCGCGTTCTCGGGCGGTTGCTGCGCCTGCCGGCGGAAAGCACCGAATACACCGTGCACCAGGTCCGGATCCCGATGCGAGACGGCCTCGAGCTGGCCGCTGACCACTACGCGCCCACCGCCGAAACCTGCGGGCCGGTCGGCACCCTGCTGGTGCGCGGCCCGTACGGCCGCGGCTTCCCGTTCTCGCTGACGTTCGCGACGCTCTACGCCGCTCGCGGCTACCACGTGGTGTTGCAGAGCGTGCGCGGCACCTTCGGCTCGGCCGGTGTCTTCGAGCCGATGGTGCACGAGGCCGAGGACGGTACTGACACCGTCGCGTGGTTGCGGCAGCAGCCCTGGTTCACCGGCCGGTTCGCCACCATCGGAGTGTCGTATCTGGGCTTCACCCAATGGGCGTTGCTCTTGAACCCGCCGCCCGAACTGGCCGCGGCGGTGATCACCGCCGGCCCGCACGACTTCAGCAGCTCGGCCTGGGGCACCGGCTCGTTCACCATCAACGACTTCCTGGGCTGGAGCGACTTGGTGGCCCACCAGGAGGATCCCAGCCGGCTCCGGGCCGGTGTCCGTCAGCTCAGGGCGCGCCGCAAGGTGGCAGCGGCCGCCAGTCAGGCGCCGCTGGGAGCGGCGGGACGCGCGCTGCTCGGTGAGGGCGCGCCCTGGTTTGAATCCTGGCTGGAACACCCCGACCCCGAAGACCTGTTCTGGCAGCGGCTGCGCTGCGGTGCCGCGCTGGAGCGGGTGCGCGTCCCAGTGCTGCTGGTCGGTGGTTGGCAGGACCTGTTCCTGCAGCAGACCCTCGAGCAGTACCGGCGGCTGCGCGAGCGCGGTGTCAACGTGGCGCTCACCGTCGGGCCGTGGACGCACACCCGGCTACTCACGGCCGGCCTGGCCGTCATCACCCGAGAATCGCTGCAATGGTTGGAAACCCACCTCGGCGACGCCCGGATGCCGCCCCGTCACAACCCGGTTCGGGTGTTCGTCACCGGGCAGGGCTGGTCCACCCTGGTGGACTGGCCGCCCGCGAGCAGTGAGCACGCTCTGTATCTGCTGCCCGGCGGCCGGCTGGCTGACGCGCCGCCGACGCAACAGGCATCGGTGACGTTCCGCTATGACCCTGCCGATCCGACACCCACGGTCGGTGGTCGGCTGCTGTCCCCGGACGCCGGTTACCGCGAAGACAGCCGGCTTGCCCGGCGGGACGACGTGCTCAGCTTCACCGGCGACCCGCTGACAGCAGAACTGTGCGTGCAGGGCAACCCGGTGGTCGAGTTGCGGCACTGCGCGGACATCCCGCACGTCGACCTGTTCGTGCGGGTCAGTGAAGTCGACGCCCGCGGCCGGTCACGCAACGTCAGCGACGGCTACCGGCGGCTGACCAGCCCGCAGCCCAATGGCGGCGTCGTCAGGGTCGAACTCGACGCCATCGCGCACCGGTTTCGCGCCGGCTCCCGGATCCGGGTACTGGTCGCGGGCGGCTCGCATCCCCGGTACACACGCAACCTGGGGGCCGGCGAGCCGGTGGCGACCGGCCGACAGGTGACGGCAGCGGTGCATACGGTGCACTTGGGACCGTCGCGGCTGCTGCTGCCGGTGCTGTCCTCCCGCACGCAAGCGGACCCGGCCGGGTTTTCGCCTGTGCAGGCTTAGGAGCCGCCATGGACATCTTCGCCGAGTGGCAACGCGGTGCATCACGTCTGAGGTGGCGGTCGTCGACGGCCGCCAACCGCGGCGCGGAAGTCGAGGTGTTCCACCGCCGCTGCGGTACACCAGGGGCAGCCGCACTGGTCTGTGTGCACGGTTTCCCGACGTCGAGCGTCGACTTCTTCGCACTGACCCGCGAACTGGGCGAAGAATTCGACATCTTCCTGTTGGACTTTCCCGGCTACGGGCTCTCCGACAAACCTCCGGCGCCGCATGTCTACTCGCTGTATGACGACGCTCGCCTGCTGGTTCACGCCATCACCGAGGTGTGGCAGCTGAGGCGGTACACGATGCTCACCCATGACCGGGGCAGCAGTGTCGCCATGATCGCCCTTGATGTGCTGTCTGCGTCACCAGAGCTCACGGCGCCGACCGAAGTGATCCTAACCAACGCCAACATCTATCTTCCGCTGGCCAACCTCACCGCCTTCCAAAGCGCGCTGCTCGACCCCGCGACGGCGCGCGACACGGCACGCGCAACGACACCGGAGATGCTCGCAGCCGGCATGGGAGCAAGCACGTTTCTGCCTCGTCGTGCACTCGATGACCCTGAGATCGGAGCACTGGCAGCGTGCTTGGCCTTCAACGACGGGATCTCGGTGCTGCCTGACACGATCCAGTACCTCAACGAACGCGCCGCCGAGGAAACGTCTTGGCTCGAAGCGCTTTCTCGCAACACCGTCGACACGACGCTGGCGTGGGGACTGCACGACAACGTCGCTCCGCTGCGCGTCGCCAACTTCGTCTGGCAAAACTATCTGAAGGACAAACCCGGCCGAAACCGCTACTGGGTACTGCCGACTGCAGATCACTACCTCCAGTGCGACGCTCCGCGTCAACTGGCGCAAGTTCTGAGGCTCACGGCACAGGGTGCCGAGGTTCCGCTGCAAACGCTCGGCGAGGAGCCCGACGGCGCCGTGCTGGTGGACCGTACGCCGCCCGCCCCGTCAGCCGACGAGGGCACGGACGCGCGCGGCCACATCGTGTAGCGCCGCGTCGTCATGCACCGGTGCACCGAATGCCGGCGTCACCGGCAACCGCACCCAGCTGGTGCAGCCGGCGTACTCCGGTGTGCGAGCCACCCGCAACGGCTCGATCAGCGGCACAGCCTGCACCACCAGCACGGCCAGCCGGTGCTTGGGCCGGAAGTCGAGCCGGTCAGTGCGTACCGACGCCGCGGTCCAGATATGCAGATCCTCGATCGCCGGCAGATTGACGGGGCGCTCAACCGGCACTGCCGCAACTGTTCTCGCCGCGGCCCGCAGCACGATGTGGTCATCGGCACTGTCAGCGGCCGCCTCCTCGAGCAGGAGGCGGTGTTCGAGCCGGATCCGTTCGGCGTGGCTGTGCGCGACCGTGGGAAACAGCAAGAACTCTCGTGCGGCGACCTCGAACCGCTTCTCACCGATCCCGCCTTTGCGCAGCAACAGCCGTTGGCGGCCGTCGAGCAGCGCATGCACCACCGCGCTCCACTCCTTGAGCGCGGGCATTGTCGCAGCCGCGGTAGCCATCACCTCAACGATAGGGCGGACGCGACCCCGACCGCCGAATGACTACGGTGTGGTCTCATGACTGACGACATCCTGCTGATCGACACCGACGAGCGGGTCCGCACCCTCACCCTCAACCGGCCACAGTCCCGCAACGCGCTGTCCGCCCAGCTGCGTGAGCGGTTCTTCGGGGCTCTCGCCGACGCCGAGACGGACGACGCCGTCGACGTCGTCATCGTCACCGGTACCGACCCGGTGTTCTGCGCAGGGCTGGACCTCAAAGAGTTGGGCGGGCAGTCAGCGCTGCCCGACATTTCGCCGCGCTGGCCGGTGTTGACCAAGCCGGTGATCGGCGCGATCAACGGCGCCGCAGTCACCGGTGGCTTGGAAATTGCGCTGTACTGCGACATTTTGATCGCCTCTGAGCTCGCTCGATTCGCTGATACCCACGCTCGGGTGGGTCTGCTGCCGACGTGGGGGCTCAGTGTGCGGCTGCCCCAGAAGGTGGGCGTCGGCTTGGCCCGGCGGATGAGCCTGACCGGTGACTACCTGTCCGCCGCCGACGCGCTGCGGGCCGGTCTGGTCACCGAAGTGGTGGCGCACGACCGGCTGCCGGCGACCGCCCGCCAGGTGGCCGCGTCGATAGTCGGCAACAATCAGCAGGCGGTGCGCGCACTGCTGGCGTCCTACCACCGGATAGACGACTCGCACACCGCCGAAGGTCTGTGGCTGGAGGCCGCCGCAGCTCGGGAGTTCCGGACGAGCGGCGATGACATCGCCGCCAACCGCGAGGCCGTGCTGCAGCGCGGACGCGCGCAGGTGCGCTAGCCGCTACTGACCTCGCACCGCCGACGTCGCCTTGACCAGCAGATCCGACAGCATCTGGCCGGCGCGGTCGGGCCGTTAGCCGTTCAACGCCAGCTGGATCGCCAGCGCCGCCCCGCACACCACCAAAACGATCGAGAGTGCCAGCCAGTCAGCCGGTTTCGGTCGCGACACGGCCGCCGAGATCTGACCGGTGCCGCCGCGGGCGGTGATCGCATCGCCCATCTCATCGGCACGCCGCAGCGCCACGGTGACCACCGCGACGATCAGATCGATCACCTCCGCGGCCCGTTGCCTGAGACGGGCCCTGCGGGTTCGCGCCCTCTGTTTGGGCCGCAACCGGCGGGCTGCGAAGAGCACCCGGAATTCGTCGATCAGCATCGGGAAGGCGCGCAGCGCGAGCGCCAACGCGACCGACCAGTCATCGACCGGGATCCGCAACGGTCGCAGTCGGTGACCCATCACGACCAGCGCGGGAGCGATTTCGGCGACATTGGTGGTCCATGACACCATTGCGCCCAGGCCGAGCAACAAGATCGACAGCACGGTGAGGCTCAGGAAGCTCAACACGCCGCCGAGGCCGAGCGAGACGGTGCCCACCTGGATCACCGGACTGCCGCCGGCCAACGCCGCAGCGATACCGCCGATGGCCAGCAGCATCCACAGCCAGCGCGGCACCGTTGGCAGCGCGCCGCGGGGAATATGTGCGACCCACGCGCTCGTGAGCACCAGCGCGGTCACCGCTCCGATTACCACCCATGCCGGGTCGAACGCCAACAACACCGACATACCGGAAACGACAATCAGTTTGGTGCCGGCCCACAGCTCGTGGATGGCGGAGCTCCCAGGTACCGGGCGCAGCAGCACCACGGGACGAGGTATGCGCCGGGTCGGGCCCTTCGCCGTCGAGAGCCCAGTCACGACATCCCCCCGGCCGCGGCCGGCGCCGGTTTCAGCACACCGTCGCGCAGGTGCACGGTGCGCGGACACAGCTCCTCCAGCCCGGCAAAGTCATGTGAAATAACCACCACGGTCAGACCGGTGTCCCGGCGCCGATCCGCAAGCAGCCGCAGCAGACGGCGCTGACTGGCGGCGTCCAGCCCGGCCAGCGGCTCGTCGAGGATCAATGCCCGCGGCGAACGCGCCAGCAACCCGGCCAGGACGACGCGCCGCATCTGGCCACCGCTGAGCTGGTCGATGCGCCGCTTCGCGACCGCGGCATCCAGGCCGACGACGGCCAGCGCCGCGATCACCCGGGCGTGATCGTCCGGCGAAAAGCCGGCCGCCGAGGCCACCTCCAGGTCGACACGGGGACGCATCATCTGCAGCCGGGCCGCCTGGAACTTGAGCGCGACCGCGCCGACCTGTTCACCGACGGGACGTCCGTCCAGCAGACAGGTGCCCGTGGTCGGCGTCGTCAACCCGGCCATGATCCACGCCAGCGTCGACTTACCCGAGCCGTTGCCGCCATGGATCAGCAGCCCGTCGCCCTCATGCACCACGAAGCTGATATCGCGCAGCGCGGTCTTGGCCCAGGGGGTGCCACGGCCATAGTCATGGCCGACACCGGCGATTTCGAGCACCGCCGCGCGGGATTGGTGGCCCACCGCGACCGTGGGCGCCGGCGCGGCCGCGGTCTCGACCATAGCGGTGTTATCCAGCGAAGCGCTGAGATTGATCGTGCGGTCGGCGGAATCAACCTCGTTGTTGTAGTGGGTGATGTACACCAGGGCCGTTCGATAACGGTCGGTCAGACCCGATAGCACGCCGAGCAGTGCGTCCCGGCCCTGCTGGTCGACCATAGCGGTGACCTCATCAGCGATCAGCAACGCCGGCTCCCGCGCCAGCGCACCGGCCACCGCCAGCCGCTGCAGTTCACCGCCGGACAGGCCGCCGGTGTCGCGTTCGGCGAGGCCGGCCAGCCCTACCTCATTCAGTAACCGGCCGACGTCAGTGGTCTTGCCGGGCGGCAGTCCCCAGACCACATCGTCGGCGACCCGGGTGCCCAGCACCTGGCTTTCTGAGTGCTGCAGGACGATCGCGGTGCCACCGAGCTGACCCAGACCCACCGCGCCGGCGCGTTCGACAGTGCCCGATGTCGGTTCGCGGCCGGCCAGGATCAACATCAGCGTGGTCTTCCCCGAGCCGTTGGCACCGGTGACCGCCACGTATTCGCCCGTGCCCACCTCCAGGCTGACCGCACGCAGCGCGTCGTGATCGCCATGCGGGTAGCAGAAACGCACCTCGTCCAACCGCACCGGCACTGGCCCGATCGGTCCGCTTTCAGTCAGGGCATCCAGTTTGTGCACATCAGGAATGCCGCCCAGCCGCTGCAGTACTCGCGACAGCGCCCACCAACCAATCACCGAAGCGCCCACGATCGCGACGACGGCATATCCAACCACGAGCCACTGCCAATACATCAACGCGTCGACGAAGAACCGCTTCAGGTCCTGTGCGGCTGCCTGCAGGTGCAGCACCCGCGCCATGACCCACCCAATCCCGTTCACCGTGGCGGTGATCGTGTGGAACACCAGCTGCCGAAGCCCCGCCAAGACGGTCAACGCCATGACCCCACCGGCACCGAGGACGACACTGGCGCAAAATGACAGCGCTACGACGGTTGGCGTGCCACGGCGGCGGCGTTTCACGACTCCAGCCAGCCCGCCGACATAGGCGCACAGCGCGACCGTCAAGAAGCCGCTCAAGCCGGCGACCAGAAAGCCAATCACACCAGCGGCGACCACCGCGGTGATCGGCACACGGATCCGGTAGCGATAGGCCAGCAGCCCTATCGGCACGGTGCCCAGCAGCCCCAGCCACCCTCCGAACGGGAGGACGACCGCGATGATCGCAATCGCCGCGCATAGTGCGCCCATCACCGACGCCTGCGCCAATTCGTTGGGTGGCAGCGAGCCAGCCCGCTTGGGCGGCATCTCCGTTCCGGTCGCGGGCACGTCACGATTCTGCCAGGGCCCTGCACCCGGTCCGACCGCAAACACCACGCGGACGTGTAGCTTGATCCGCCTCCACAAATGTCAGCCGCGGCCGTCCATACCGCGAGCACCAAGGCCGGGCCCCGGGGGCGGACCGGCTCAAAGTGGTTGCGGAGCTCACTGAAGGGCCACACAGCACATCCAGCGGCTACTGCGGACGCGGCGCGGCACCCACCGGACAGTCCGTGGGCAAACAAGAGTCTTATGTGCTGCGCGACGGCGATCCCCACCAACGGCGGTATGGGTGTGCGGCGAGCCGTTTCCAATGTGCGGGAAGTCATCTGCATTTCCGCGCCCCGATTGCCGGCTCGGCGAGGCTTAACGCAACCAGGCGGCCGGCGGCGGGTTGGCCGTTCGCCCCGCCATCGCTCGATGCCGGTCAGCCAAGAGCGGCGTGCAGCGACGCCACCACTTCGTCGACCGAACCGGCGGTGTTGTAGCCGGCGGCCAACCGGTGACCGCCGCCGCCGAACCGGGCCGCGACAGCCGCCAGATCGACGCCCGCTTTGGCCCGCATCGACACCGACCACTTCTGCGGCTCGATCTCCTTGAACACCGCCGCCACCTCGGCCTGCTCGGTGGTGCGCACGACGTCGACGACGCTCTCCACTTCTTCGGCGCGCGCGGCCGACCACTCCGCGTGACCGACAATTGCATAGACCAGCCCGCGACCGCCGACGGCGTCGGGCCGCATTTGCGCCGACCCCAGCACGCGGGACAGCATCGGCAGCCAGCCGAACGGGTGGGTGTCCAGCAGCAGTCGGCTGACCGCGGAGTTGTCCACGCCGATGTCGACCAGCCGCGCCGCCAACCTATGCGCGCGGGGACTGGCCCAGCGAAACGACCCGGTGTCGGTGAGCAGGCCCGCATAAATGCAGTGCGCCACCTCGATGTCGAGCGGCTTGCGCCACGCGTCGAGCAGTTCGGCAACCAGCATGGTGGTCGAATCCGCCGACGTGTCGACGAAATTGGCGGTGCCGAACAGCTCGTTGGAAGCGTGGTGGTCGATGACCAGCAGCTCGCGGCCGGGGTCGGCCAGATCACCCAGCGCGCCCAGTCGGCTGACGCTAGGAATGTCCACAGCGGCAACCAGATCGACATCGCGGCGCATGACTTGTGGGCCGACTATAAGCGCGACGCCCGGCAGCGAACACAGCGACTCGGGCAGCGTCGCCGGAGCGGCGAAACTGACCTCGACGTGCTTGCCGCACCGGTCGAGCACCAACGCGAGCGCCAGGCCGGCGCCGATGGTGTCGGCGTCAGGATGCACATGGCAGACCACGGCGACCCGCTCGGCGCCGGACAACAGCTCCGCCGCACCGGCGGCGTCGACGCGGCGCGCGTCCTCGCTGAGCGCAGCCCGCTGGTTAGTCGCCGTCACCGGTGTCCTCAGCGTCAGAGTCGTCGACTTCGTCAGACGGCGGAGCGACCCGATAAGGGTCGGGCTCGCCAGCCGGCTTCGCACCCGAGCGGACCTTGGCCAGGTCGGCATCCGCGGCGCGGGCGCGGGCCAGCAGCTTATCCATGCGCTGGACGCTGTCCGACGTCGTGTCGCGCGCGAAAGCCAAGGTGGGCGTGAACCGCACCCCGGTGCCCGCACCAACCCTGGTCCGCAGCACTCCTTTGGCCCTCTCCATCGCGGCCGCGGCGGCGTCGTAATCCGGCTCGTCGTCCAGCGTGCGCCCCAGCACCGTGTAGAACACCGTGGCGTCGTGCAGGTCGGCGGTCACCTTCGCATCGACGACGGTCACGCCGACCAGCCCCGGGTCCTTGATCTCGTGCTCGATCGCCGAGGCGACGATCGTGGCGATTCGCTTGGCCAGCCGGCGCGCTCGTGCCGGATCAGCCATAGACGACGCTCCCACCCGCGCGGGTGGCGTCGGGCGCGGCGCCCATCAGGCGCGTTCTTTCTCAACCAACTCGTAGGTCTCGATGACGTCGCCTTCCTTGATGTCGGAGTAGCTCAACGTCAAACCGCACTCATAGCCGTCGCGGACTTCGGTGACGTCGTCTTTCTCCCGTCGCAGTGAGGCGATCGTGAGATTCTCCGACACCACGATGTTGTCGCGCAGCAACCGAGCTTTCGCGTTACGCCGCACCGCACCGGAGGTGATCAGGCACCCGGCAATGAGACCGACCTTCGACGAGCGGAACAAAGCCCTGATCTCGGCGCGGCCCAGCTGGACCTCCTCGTAGATCGGCTTGAGCATGCCGCGCAGCGCCTTCTCGATCTCGTCGATGGCCTGGTAGATCACCGAGTAGTAGCGGATGTCCACGCCTTCGCGGTTCGCCAGCTCGGTGGCCTTGCCCTCCGAGCGCACGTTGAAGCCGATGATCACCGCATCCGATGCCGACGCCAGGTTGACGTTGGTTTCGGTGATACCGCCGACGCCGCGGTCGATGACGCGCAGCTCGACCTCGTCGTCGACCTGGATTCCCATCAGGGCCTCTTCGAGCGCCTCGACCGTACCGGCGTTGTCGCCCTTCAGAATCAGATTCAGCTGGCTGGTTTCCCTCAGCGCCGAGTCCAGATCCTCCAGGCTGATCCGCTTGCGCGAGCGTGCCGCCAGCGCATTGCGCTTGCGCGCGCTGCGCCGGTCGGCGATCTGACGGGCGATCCGGTCCTCATCGACGACCAGCAGGTTGTCGCCTGCACCGGGCACCGACGTGAAGCCGATGACCTGCACCGGACGAGACGGCAGAGCCTCGTGGACGTCCTCGCCGTGCTCGTCGACCATCCGGCGGACGCGCCCATAGGCATCGCCGGCGACGATGGAGTCGCCGACGTGCAGCGTGCCGCGCTGGATCAGCACGGTGGCCACCGGTCCGCGACCACGGTCCAGGTGTGCCTCGATCGCCACACCCTGCGCCTCCATGTCCGGGTTCGCCCGCAGGTCCAGGGTGGCATCGGCGGTCAGCAGCACCGCCTCGAGGAGGTGATCGATGTTGGTGCCCTGCTTCGCCGAGATGTCGACGAACATGGTCTCGCCACCGAAATCCTCTGCCACCAAACCGTATTCGGTGAGCTGCGCGCGAATCTTCTGCGGGTCGGCGCCTTCCTTGTCGATCTTGTTCACCGCCACCACGATCGGCACATCGGCGGCCTGCGCGTGGTTGATGGCTTCCACCGTCTGGGGCATCACGCCGTCATCAGCGGCGACCACCAGAATCGCGATGTCGGTGGCCTTCGCACCACGGGCACGCATGGCGGTGAACGCCTCGTGGCCCGGGGTGTCGATGAAGGTGATCAGCCGCTCGGTGCCGTCCAGCTCGGTGAGGACTTGGTAGGCGCCGATGTGCTGGGTGATCCCACCGGCTTCGGCCTCACGCACATTGGCCTGGCGGATGGTGTCCAGCAATCGGGTTTTACCGTGGTCGACGTGGCCCATCACGGTCACCACCGGCGGACGGGTTCGCAGGTCCTCCTCGCCGCCCTCGTCTTCGCCATAGGAGAGGTCGAAGGATTCGAGCAGCTCACGGTCTTCGTCCTCAGGGCTGACGACTTGCACGTTGTAGTTCATCTCGCCGCCGAGCAGCTCGAGTGTCTCGTCGCCGACCGACTGGGTGGCGGTCACCATCTCACCGAGGTTGAACAGCGCCTGCACCAGCGCGGCGGGGTTGGCGTCGATCTTCTCAGCGAAGTCTGACAGCGAAGCGCCGCGGGCCAGCCGGATAGTTTCGCCGTTGCCGTGCGGCAGCCGCACGCCGCCGACAACCGGGGCCTGCATGGAGTCGTATTCCTGGCGCTTCTGCCGCTTCGACTTGCGGCCACGCCGGGGTGCGCCACCGGGACGGCCGAACGCGCCGGCCGCGCCGCCGCGCTGCCCGGGCCGGCCACCGCCGCCGCCGCCGCCGGGCCGGCCGCGGTAACCGCCGCCACCACCGGGCGGAGCGCCCACACCGGCACCGCCAGCACCACCCCGGTAGTTACCGCCGCCGCCGCCGGGACGACCAGCGGCGGGAGCGCCGGGGCGACCGCCGGGACCGGGCCGCGGCGCGCCGGGGCGAGGCGGACGGCCCTGACCGGCACCCGCGGGGCGGGGCGGCATGTTGCCGGGTGAGGCACCCGGACGCGGCGCTCCGGGTCGCGGGGCGCCCGGACGGGGTGCAGGCGGACGCGGGATGGGCCGGTCGACGGGCTGGGCCGAGGAGAACGGGTTGTTGCCGACGCGCGGCACCCGCGCGCCGGGCTTAGGCCCCGGGCTCGGGCCGGGACCTGAACCGGCGCCTGAACCAGAACGCAGCCCCGGAGCCGGCCCCGGACGCATCGGCGCGGCGGGCGGAGCCTGCGGCGGTGGGCTGGGCACCGGAGCGGCGGGCCGCGCGGTGACCGGGGGCGCCTTGACCACGGGTGCCGACGGCGTGTGCTGCGGGGTCGGGGCAGGCGCTACCGGAGCGGCGGCCGTGGCACCGTCACCGCCGGCGGCCTGCACGGGCGCCGCAGTAGCCGAGCCATTACCGCCGGCTTTGGCTGCGACGTTCGACGCCTTTTCCGACGTCGCTTTGCCGCCGCCGAACGACTCACGCAGCCGCCGTGCGACGGGTGCTTCAACTGTCGACGAAGCCGATTTGACGAATTCGCCCTGTTGACTCAGCCGGGCGAGAACTTCCTTGCTGGTGACACCGAGTTCCTTGGCCAACTCGTGTACGCGGGCCTTACCTGCCACTACATCTCCTGTCCATGAGGCGACAGCGGTGGGAGGCCGCGCCTCGGGTTTAGCTATGACGCATGGTCATCGAAACTTCACGGTGTGCTCATGTTCTTCGCTACCTGTTCTGTTGCCGAGGGTGTCGAGCGATTGACATGCTCGACCACCGCGGAGGTGTCCGGTGAACCGGTGATGCGCAACGCCTTGGTGAAAGCTCGCCGCCGAATCGCTTCGCGGGTGCACCGCGGTGCCGGGTGCAACCACGCACCCCGCCCTGGCAGGTTACCGGTTGCATCAACCATCACGGCCCAATTGCCGGTCCCGGTCGATACAGCCACCACGCGAAGCAGTTCGACGGCCAACTCTCGCTTCCGGCAACCGACACACGTACGCACCGGACCTTCGCTGCGCCGATGTGCCGAGGCCGAAGTCTCGCGCTGGATCACGGTTGAGTCTACCGTCCTGGCGACCGGTGGAAACCACCGGAGGTGCACGGCCGGAAAACCGGGCTGCTCCGCCGCCGCACGCGGCGGGCATCGTCGCCGGGCTGGGCTCGATTGCCCGGCTGCTCCGCCGCCGCACGCGGCGGGCATCGTCGCCGGGCTGGGCTCGATTGCCCGGCTCCTCCGCCGCCGCACGCGGCGGGCATCGTCGCCGGGCTAGCTTTCGCGGGCAAGCCCGTGGCTGGCGCCGCGCTCCGGCGGACCGGCCGGTTGCGCCGGTGCGTCACCTCGGATGTCGATACGCCATCCGGTGAGTCGCGCCGCCAACCGGGCGTTCTGACCCTCCTTGCCGATGGCCAGCGAGAGCTGGAAGTCGGGCACCACCACCCGCGCGGCGCGCGCGTTCGGGTCGATGACTGCCACCGAAACCACCTTGGCCGGTGAAAGCGCGTTGGCCACGAAACGGGCCGGATCCTCGTCGTGGTCGATGATGTCGATCTTTTCACCGGACAGTTCACTCATGACGTTGCGCACCCGCTGGCCCATCGGGCCGATGCAGGCGCCCTTGGCGTTGAGCCCCGGCACCCGCGACGCCACCGCGATCTTCGATCGGTGCCCGGCCTCCCGGGCGACAGCGACGATCTCGACGGAACCGTCGGCGATCTCGGGCACCTCCAGTGAGAACAGCCTGCGCACCAGGTTGGGATGGGTGCGTGACAACGTGATCAGCGGCTCCCGGGCGCCGCGACTCACGCCGACGACATAACAACGCAGCCGGTCGCCGTGCTCGTAGGTTTCACCAGGGACCTGCTCGGCCGCCGGGATGACGCCCTCGGACCCTTTCGTCTCACTGCCCATCCGCACCACGACCAGGCCGCGCGCGTTGGCGCGGCTGTCGCGCTGGATCACTCCGGCAACGATTTCGCCCTCGCGAGTTGAGAACTCGCCATAGTTGCGTTCGTTCTCGGCGTCGCGGAGCCGCTGCAAGATCACCTGTCGCGCGGTGGTTGCTGCGATCCGGCCGAAACCCTCAGGGGTGTCGTCCCATTCGGACAGCACGTTGTCGTCTTCGTCGGTCTCGCGGGCGATCACCCGCACCACGCCGGTTTTGCGGTCGATGTCGATGTGGGCGTCGGCTTGGTGGCCCTCGGTGTGGCGGTAAGCGGTGAGCAGGGCGGATTTTATGGTCTCGACAACGACGTCTACCGAAATGCCTTTGTCCGCCTCGATTGCATGCAGGGCGGCCATGTCGATGTTCATGCGCCGCTCCTCCTCATCGCCGCGCTCTGCATCGTCGCCGGCGGGTTCATGCGCCGCTCCTCCTCATCGCCGCGCTCTGCATCGTCGCCGGCGGGTTCATGCGCCGCTCCTCCTCATCGCCGCGCTCTGCATCGTCGCCGGCGGGTTCATGCGCCGCTCCTCCTCATCGCCGCGCTCTGCATCGTCGCCGGCGGGATCACGTTCCTGCCTCCGTTCCCGCGCCCCGGCTCGTGGTCGCCAGCTCCAGCTCCCGTCGGGTGGGCTCTGAAAACTCTACTTGCACAACAGCTTTGGCAATTTGATCGAGCGCTATGTCGTGCAGCGCCCAGTCGCCGCGGCCGTCGCGGACCACCAGCGTGGTTGTCGAGTTGTGCGTCTCGCCGACCCGGCCGGTCAGCTGCGACCCGTCCGACAGCACCAGCTCGACCTTGCGGCCACGCGCCCGGCGGAAATGCTTTTCGCTGGTCAGCGGCCTCTCGACGCCGGGTGAGCTGACCTCGAGCACATAGCCGCTGTCGGTCGCGTTCCGACCGCCGGAGCCGTCTGACCAGCCGTCCAGCAGTGCCGAGGCCGAGCGGGACAACTCGGCGATGGCGTCCAGATCGAGTGCATGGTCGCCGTCGGCGATCACCGTGATGCGCGGCGGGCGGGCGTGCGCATCGACGACGACGTCTTCGATGTCGTAGCCTGCGCGCGCGAAAGTTCCACGGAGTAGCTCGATGACTTGCGTCTGCGACGGTAGCCGGGTGGCCACAGCGAGCTCCTCATCTTGAGTTGTCCGGTCAGCGGCCGGATGTCGCCCGGCGGGCGGCGCCGGCGGCCATCCGGCGCGCGGCGGTTGGCGTTCCACTGAAGAATCAGCTAACCAACCATACGCCAGGAAATGCGTGCCGGTCCCTAACACATTTGTGAGGTCACCGCGTCACGGTCGGGGCTGGCGGCAATGGCAGGATGTTGCTGTGGCAAGGACCGTCCCGGTCGTCAGCAGGCGACGCGCGATTGCCGGCGGCGCAGCACTGGCAGCACTTGGGTTGCTCTTGACGGGCTGCAGTGCCCCGCCCCCGCCGCCGCCGAGGGTTGACGATCTCAAGGCGCAGTCCGAGCTGGCGCGCCGCGACAGCGGTCTGGCCGCTGCCGCGGCAGGAGCCGCATCCGAGCCGATGGCCGCCGCACTCAAGGAGGTCGCCGCCGAGCGCGCGCGGCATGGGCAGGCACTGGACATCGAGATCGCCCGCGTTGCGGCCAGCTCGACCACCACCGCCCCGCAGTCCTCGGACACCGCCGTCCCCACCACCGGCGCGGTGGCGAAACCGCCCCCGTCGGTCACCGACGTCGTCAACGCACTGCGGGATTCTGCGGAAAGCGCCCGCCAGGTGGCGCTGACGTCCTCGGACTACCGGGCCGGGCTGCTGGCGTCCATCGCGGCTTCTTGCACAGCTGCCGTAACGGTGGCTCTGACGCCGGGAGAACCGGCGCGGTGACCTCCACCGAACCTTCCGCCCGTCCGAGCGATCAGCCTGCCGCCGCGCTTTGCGACGCGCTGGCCACCGAACATTCCGTCATCTACGGCTACGGCATGGTCTCCGCGCACTCCGATGCCGAGCTCAATCCGCTGGTCTCGGCCGCCCTCAGCGAGCATCGGCGACGCCGCGACGACGTCATCGCGATGCTGACCGCCCGGTCGGTGACGGCGCCCGTCGCGGCCGCCGGCTACCAGTTGCCCATGCCGCTGACCAACGCGACCGACGCCGCCCGGCTCGCCGTTCGGATGGAAGGCGACACCGCGGTGGCCTGGCGCGCGGTCGTCGAGCAGGCCAAGACCTCCGACGACCGCGGCTTCGGGGCGAACGCGGTGACGCAAAGCGCCGTCCTGGCCGCGCGATGGAACCAGGTGCTGGGCGTCTTCCCGCTCACCACAGCGTTTCCCGGCGGCAACGAGTAACCGGAATTAGCTCGATACCGCCGCGACAAGGTCGGTGACGGCGCTGTCGATGGGCATCTCGCGCGTCTCGCCGCTGAACCGGTTACGCAGCTCGAGTACGCCGTTCGCCCAGCCCCGGCCGATCACCACTATCCAGGGCACACCGAGCAGCTCGGCGTCCTTGAACTTCACCCCCGGCGATGCCTGACGGTCGTCGAGCAGCACCTCGATGCCCAACCGGTCGAGGTCGACGGCCAGCGTCCCGGCTCCGGCGCGCGCGTCGGGATCTTTGTTGGCGATCACTGCGTGCACACCGAACGGCGCGACCGAGGCCGGCCAGCGCAGGCCCAGCTGGTCGTGGTGCTGTTCGGCGATGACAGCGACCAGCCGCGACACCCCCACGCCGTAGGAGCCCATGGTCAGCCGGACCGGCTTGCCGTCTTCGCCGAGCACGTCGGCGGTGAATGCGTCGGTGTATTTGCGGCCCAGCGAGAAGATGTGGCCGATCTCGATGCCGCGGGCTGAGACCAGCGGGCCGGCACCGTCAGGCGAAGGGTCGCCGTCGCGAACCTCGGCGGCCTCGATGGTGCCGTCGGCGGTGAAGTCCCGGCCGGCTACCAGCCCGACGACATGCTTGCCCTGCTCGTCGGCCCCGGTGATCCAGCTGGTGCCGTCGACGATGCGGGGGTCCACCAGGTAGCGAACCTTGTTGTCGAGCAGCGCCTTCGGTCCGATGTAGCCTTTCACCAGGAACGGATACCGCGCGAAGTCGGCGTCGTCGAGCCGCGCGTAGTCGGCCGGGTCGAGCACCGCGCCAAGCCGCTTATCGTCGATTTCACGGTCGCCGGGCACCCCGACGGCGAGCAGTTCCCAGTCTTTGCCCGGCTCGCGCACTTTAAGCAGGACATTCTTCAAGGTGTCGGCGGCGGTGACGGCCCGGCCTAAGCCGGCGCCGTTGGCCCAGTCCACCAGGGTGGCGATCGTCGGTGTGTCGCCGGTGTCGTAGACGACCGGCTCGGGCAGCCCGTCGACCGGCAGGGCTTCTGGACGCGCGGTGGTGACGGCTTCGACGTTGGCCGCGTAACCGGACTCCAGGCAACGGACGAAGGTGTCTTCGCCGATCGGGCTCTCGGCGAGAAACTCTTCGGAGGCGCTGCCGCCCATTGCGCCCGACACCGCCGACACGATCACATAGCGCACCTCGAGCCGGTGGAACATGCGCTGGTAGGCATCGCGGTGTGCGTGATAGGCGGCTTTGAGACCGGCGTCGTCGACGTCGAAGGAGTAGGAGTCCTTCATCACGAATTCCCGACCGCGCAGGATGCCGGCCCGTGGGCGTGCTTCGTCGCGATACTTGGACTGGATTTGGTAGAGCACCAGCGGGAAGTCCTTGTAGGAGCTGTACTCCCCTTTAACGGTCAGGGTGAACAGCTCCTCGTGGGTGGGCCCGAGTAGGTAGTCATTGCCGCGGCGGTCTTTCAGGCGGAAGACGCCGTCGCCGTATTCGGTCCAGCGGTTGGTGGTCTCGTACGGTGCCCGTGGCAGCAGCGCCGGGAAAAGGATCTCCTGGCCGCCGATGGCGTTCATCTCGTCGCGGACGATCCCTTCGATTTTGTGCAGCACCCGTAGTCCGAGCGGCAGCCAGGTGTACAGCCCGGGCCCGATCGGCCGGACGTAGCCGGCCCGGACCAGCAGCTTGTGGCTGGGAACTTCAGCGTCAGCCGGGTCGTCGCGCAGGGTCCGCAGGAACAGCTCGGACATCCGGGTGATCACAGCGGGCAAGCCTAGCGGCGATCGCAAGCGCGGCTATAAGCCGGGCGAAGCGGGTCGCCGCCATCAGCACAGCGGCGATCGCGAGCGCGGCTATAAGCCGGGCGAAGCGGGTCGCCGCCATCAGCACAGCGGCGATCGCGAGCGCGGCTATAAGCCGGGCGAAGCGGGTCGCCGCGGAATCGCGACCGTGGCTTCTGTTTCGCGCGCTGAGGGACTCTCAGAGATCCCCGGCGTCGAACGCGTCTTTGACTTCTTGCGCGTGCGCGACTTGCTGCGCGGTGTAACCGATGAGCAACGCCACCCCGCCGGTTAGCAAAGCCACGCCGGCCACCCAGATCAGGCTGTAGGTGTAGCCGTGGTCGAGCGCATGCAGCTGGGTGGCGTTCATGGCTTTGACCGGGCCGTTGGTACCGCCCAGGTACAGCGTGCGCGACGTGATGACTGCCTGGATGACAGCCAGCACCACCGGGCCGCCGAGGTTTTGCAGCATCATCACGATCGCCGACGTGGGGCCGATGCGGTCGAAGCCGACGTCCGTGATCGCCGCCAAGGCCAGCGGGACGATGGTCATACCGATACCGATACCACCGAGGGTGATCAGCGCCACCAGGGTCGGGAAGTAAGGCATGTCCCGGTCCAGCGTCGAACCGTAGAGCATGGCGGCGAACACCAGGAATCCGCCGCTGATCACTATCACCCGCGGTGAGAACCGGTTCACCAGCTGCGAGGACACTGCCAGCCCGATGCCGAACGCGATGGTGAACGGGATGAACCCGACCCCGGCGCGCAGCGCGCTGTAACCCATCAGTTCCTGCACGTACAGGCCGATCAGCACAGTCACGGTGAACAGCACTCCACCGCCCAGGAAGATGGCCACGAAGGTGGCCAGCCGGTTGCGGTCGAAGAACAGGTCGAAAGGCACGACGGGGTTCTCGGCGGTCCGCTCAACCAGGGTAAAAGCGATGAAGGCCGCCAGGCCGAGCACAGCTGAGCCGATGGTGGTCACCGAGATCCAGCCCTTCTCGGGGCCCATCGAGAATGAGAAGACAGCAGCGGTACAAGCCACCGTGGCCAGCACCGCCCCGGCGGCGTCCAGCTTCATCCGCGCCTTATGCGTCTCCCGCAGTGCGGTGCGGGCCAGATAAATCATCACCAGCCCGATCGGCACATTCACCCCGAACGCCAGCCGCCAGGACACTTCGGTCAGCGCTCCGCCGACCACCAAACCCATCACCGAGCCGATGGCGCCCATCGCGCCCAGCACCGCCGTGGCGATGTTGCGCGATGGCCCCTTGGGGAACGTAGTGGCGATCAGCGCCAGGCCGGTCGGCGTGGCGATCGCCGCACCGATGCCCTGCAGCAGCCGGGCGGTGACCAGCGTCGCGTCGTCCCAGGCGATACCGCACAGCGCGGAGGCGATGGTGAACAGGGCGACGCCGACGATGAAGGTGCGCTTGCGGCCGATGGTGTCACCGAGGCGCCCGCCGAGCAGCATCAGCCCGCCGAAAGTCAGCACGTAGGCGGTGATCACCCAGCTGCGCCCGGCGTCGGACAAGCTCAGCTCGTTCTGAATTTTGGGCAGCGCGACGATCGCGATGGTGCCGTCCATGGTCGCCATCAACTGCATGCCGCCGATTGCGACGACGGCGAAGATGAACCGGCGGGAAGGCAACCAGCTCGGTAGATACCTGTTGGTCTCCCTGTTGGCCTTGTCCTGCGCGGCCTCCGGGACGGGCATGGGAACTGCTCCTTCCGGGCGTTCAGAAGTCCACCCGTGAACTACCCGCTCTGCCTCATTGAGAGCCGTCATAAGAAGCTACCCTACAGTACTCTTAGGATACGTTTAATCGCCGAGGGATCCGACGGCCCCGATGACGACGATCGCCGGTGGCCGGACGCCTTCGTCTCGGATGCGCTGCGGCGCGTCGGCGAGCGTGGCGCGCAACGTCCGCTGCCCGGCCGTCGTTCCGTTCTCCACCACGAGCACCGGTGTATTGGCTGGTCGGCCGCCTTTCACCAGGACGTCAGTGAAAAGTTCAATCCGTTCCACCGCCATCAGCAAAACGATGGTGCCCGTTAAAGCCGCTAAAGCGTCCCAATTCACTAACGATTCGGGATGGTCGGGCGCGACGTGGCCGCTGACCACCACGAACTCGTGGTTGACGGCCCGGTGCGTGACCGGAACGCCGGCCAGTGCGGGAACCGCTATGGCACTCGTCACACCAGGCACCACCGTCACCGGTATCCCGGCGTCGACGCACGCCAATACTTCTTCGTAGCCGCGGGCGAATACGAACGGGTCCCCGCCTTTGAGGCGCACCACGAACCTGCCGGCTCTGGCGTTTTCGATCAGCACGCCGTTGATGGCTTCCTGCGCCATCGCCCGGCCGTAGGGGATCTTCGCGGCGTCGATCACCTCGACGTGCGGGCCCAGTTCGGCGAGCAGTTCCGGCGGCGCCAGCCGGTCTGCGACGACGACGTCGGCTTTCGCGAGCAGACGACGGCCGCGGACGGTGATCAGTTCCGGGTCCCCCGGGCCGCCGCCGACCAGCGCCACCCCGCCCCGCATCACGTCGCCGCTTTCGACGGCGATAACGCCGCTCTGCAGGGCTTCGTGGATGGCTGAGCGGATCGCCGCCGACCGCTTGTGCTCGCCGCTGGCCAGAACTCCCACCGAGAGTCCGGCGTAGTCGAAGGACGCCGGGGTGACCGCCGTACCCTCGACCGCGATGTCGGCGCGCACACAAAAGACGCGGCGCCGGTCGGCCTCGGCGACAACGGCAGCGTTCACCTGTGGATCGTCGGTGGCCGCGATCGCATACCAGGCGCCGTCGAGGTCACCGTCTCGGTAATCGCGCAGCGACAGGGTGATCCCGCTCATCACCTCGACCGCGCGGGTGGCGGCCCGGGTTACCACGTGCACGTCGGCGCCGCTGGCGATGAGCAGCGGAAGGCGCCGCTGCGCGACCGTACCGCCGCCGACCACCACCACCTTCTTGCCGCCGAGCCGCAGACCGGCGAGGTAGGCGCTCTCACTCATCGGGTGCCAGTCAGCGGAGCGGCGTGGGCGAGGAAGCGCGTCACCGCATGCGGGGCCGCGGCCGGATGGGTGTGCAAGTAGGACGCATGCACCCCACTGTGCACCGCGCCCTCATGCACCGGCGCGAGGTCGGAACCGGAATACACCCAGGCCGGCGGGTAGTCGGCGGTGAAAGTGACGGCGGTGCGGTGAAATTCGTGCCCCACCCGACGCTGGCCGGCGCAGAAGAGCGCCGAATCAGTCACTGCAACGGCGTCGCGGTAGCCCAGCGTCAGGTGTTCGGTGAATCGCGCCGAGCCGGCCAGCACACCGCACATCGGGTGGCCGTCGAGTTCGGACGCCAGATAGGTCAGCCCGGCACATTCCGCATGCACCGGTGCACCCGCAGCGGCGAGCGCCCTGATCTGCTTCCGGGTCAAATCGTTGGCGGAGAGTTCGGCGGTGAACTGCTCGGGGAACCCGCCGGGCAAGACCACCGCGCAAGTACCGTCGGGCAGCGGGTCGGTGCGCGGGTCGAACTCGACCACCTCGGCACCGGCGGCGCCGAGCAGCTCGGCGTGTTCGGCGTAACCGAAACTGAACGCCTTGCCCGCGGCCAGCGCCACCGTGACCGGGCGATCCGGCGATTGCTGCCCAACAGCTTTCCCCACCGCGGCAGACGGTGACCACGGCGCGTCGCTGACCCGCGCCGCCGCGGCAGCCGCGACCGCCGCGACATCGACGTGCCGAGCGACCAGTGCTGTCATCGCCTCGACCGCCGAATCGGCGCGGCGACCGTGTTCGACCGCGGTGACGAGACCCAAATACCTTGTCGGAAGGGCGATCTCGTCGACACGCGGGATGGCGCCGAGCACCGGGAGGCCTGTGTGCTCACAAGCCTGGCGGAGCACCTGCTCGTGCCGTGCCGAGCCGACTCGGTTGAGGATGACTCCGACGATGCGGGTGCGGGTGTCGAAGGTCGAGAAGCCGTGCAGCAATGCAGCAATGCTGTGGCTCTGACCGCGCGAGTCGACCACCAGGACGACCGGGGCGCCGAGCAGGCCTGCGACGTGTGCGGTCGAGCCCGGCGCCGGCATCGGCGCTTTGAAGTCGATTGCGCTAATGCGCCCGTCGAACAAACCCATGACACCTTCGATGACCGCGACGTCCGCGCCGGCAACGCCGTGTCCGTACATCGGCCCGATGAGGTGCTCGCCCACCAGCACCGGGTCGAGGTTGCGGCCGACGCGGCCGGCAGCCAGCGCGTGGTAGCCGGGGTCGATGAAGTCCGGACCGACTTTGAACGGCGCGACGCGCCGACCGGCCCGCCGTAGCGCACCGATCAAACCGGTTGCGACAGTGGTCTTTCCGCTGCCGGAGGTGGGCGCGGCGATGACCACGGCCGGAACGCTCAGCATGACCTCACCACGCGCCCGCGATGCCCCTCACCACTCGATGCCCTTCTGGCCCTTGCGTCCAGCGTCCATCGGATGCTTGACCTTGGTCATCTCGGTCACCAGGTCGGCGGCTTCAATCAGCCGCGCCGGTGCGTCGCGCCCGGTGATCACGACGTGCTGACCACCAGGCCGGTTCAGCAGTGTCGCGATGACGTCGTCGACGTCGACCCACCCCCAGTTGAGCGGATAGGTGAACTCGTCGAGCACGTAGAAGTCGTGTCGTTCAGCGGCCAACCGTCGGGCGATCTCGGTCCACCCGTCGGCGGCCGCTGACGCGTGGTCGGCGTCGCTGCCGGCTTTCCGCGTCCAAGACCAGCCGGCGCCCATCTTGTGCCATTCGACAGCTCCGCCGACGCCCTGCTCATCATGCAGTCTACCGAGGTGGCCGAAGGCGACTTCCTCACCGACTCGCCACTTTGCGCTCTTCACGAACTGGAAGACGGCGACGTTCAGGCCGGACTGCCACGCCCGCAGGGCCATTCCGAAAGCCGCCGTCGACTTGCCTTTGCCCGGACCGGTGTGCACGGCCAGCACCGGCACGTTGCGCCGCGCGCGGGTGGTTAGCCCGTCGTCGGGCACCTGAAGCGGACGGCCTCGTGGCATCGGCGGATTCTCCGGCTCAGGCGACGTGACGCACGGCGTGGGTCAGGTAGTCGGCGCGCAAGTGTTCTAGACGCACAGTCGGCGCGCGCAGCTGGCCGGCCAACTGTTGGGCCAATCCCAGCCGCACATATGACGTCTCGCAGTCCACGACTACCGCTGCCGCGCCCTCGGCAACGAGCCGAGCGGCCGCAATCCGGCTGCGGCGCAGTGGATCGGATCCAGCCGTGGCGCGACCGTCGGTGAGCACCACCAGCAGCGGCCGTCGGGTCCGGTCACGCACCTTTTCCCGCAGCACCAGCTGGTGCGCGGCGAGCAGCCCTTCGGCCAGCGGGGTTCTGCCACCGGTGTCGAACCGCGCCAACCGACGGCCTGCGACGTGCGCCGACGACGTCGGCGGCAGCAGCAGCTGCGCACCCTGTTGGCGGAACGTGACCACCGCGACCTTGTCACGCCGCTGGTATGCGTCGCGCAGCAGCGACAGGGCGGCGCCCGTGACCGCGGCCATCCGGTCGCGGGCGGCCATCGACCCCGAGGCGTCGACGACGAAGATCACCAGGTTGCCCTCCCGGCCCTGGCGTATCGCGCGGCGCACATCGGCGGGGCCCGGCCGCACCGGGCCGGTGCCGGATGCATGCTCGGCGGCGGCCAAGACGGTGGCGAACAGGTGCAGGCCATGCCCGTCGGTGGCGGTCGCCGCAATTACGGCACCAGAGGCGTTCCGGGCTCGGGACCGACGCCCCGGCGCACCGTCGCCGATCCCCGGCACCGTCAGCGCGCGGGTGCGGAAGGTCTGCGACGGCGGCGCGCTCGACCGGGCGGGTTGCGGCTTGACTGCGCTGCGGTAATCCGGTTGAGACGCTGCTGCGTCCGCCGGTTGACCGCCGCCGGGTGGGTCCGGATCGGGCTCGCGGTCAGTCGGCGGTTCGTCGGCGGCGGCCTGGGCCAGCGCTGCGTCGAGCTGGTCACTGTCGATGCCGGGGTCGTCGAACGGGTCACGTCGACGTCGGTGCGGCAACGCCAGCTCGGCAGCCACTCGGATGTCCTGCTCGTCGACGGCGCCCACGCCGCGCCACGCGGCGTGCGCGACCGCGGCGCGCGCCACCACCAGGTCTGCGCGCATCCCGTCGACGTCGAACGCGGCGCACAGCGCCGCGATGCGGCGTACCTCGTTGTCCGGCAGATCCACCTGGTCGACCAGCGCGCGGGCCGCGGTGATCCGGCGCGCCAACTCGGCGTCGGCGTTGGCAAACCGGTCGGCGAACCGGTCCGGGTCAGCCTCGTAGGCCATCCGCTGACGGATGACCTGCGTCCGGATGTCGACGTCGCGCGATGCGCGCACGTCGACGGTGAGCCCGAAGCGGTCGAGCAGCTGCGGACGCAGCTCGCCCTCTTCGGGATTCATCGTGCCGATCAACACGAAGCGGGCCTCGTGCGAGTGGGAGATGCCGTCGCGTTCGATGTGCACCCGGCCCATCGCGGCCGCGTCGAGCAACACGTCGACCAGGTGGTCGTGCAGCAGGTTGACCTCGTCGACGTAGAGCACGCCGCCATGCGCGCGGGCCAGCAGGCCCGGCGAGAACGCGTGCTCACCGTCGCGCAGCACCCGTTGCAGGTCGATCGATCCGATCACCCGGTCTTCGGTCGCGCCGATCGGTAATTCCACCAGCCGGGCGGTGCCGCCGCCCGCTGACTCTCCGGCGGCAGACAGCAGCGCCGCCAGGCCGCGGACAGCCGTCGATTTGGCGGTGCCCTTCTCGCCACGGATCAGCACACCGCCGATCTCGGGCCGCACCGCGGCCAGCAGCAGGGCAAGCCGTAGTTGATCGTGTCCGACGACGGCACTGAACGGGTAGGGCTTCATCCGACCGGCTCCGGGGTGGGGTGGTGCGGCCCGTCCGGCGTGGATGCCGGCCTCTTGTCGGTCTGCGGAGGAGGCGGACCATTTCGCACCATCAGCACGTGCGGGACACCGCCGTCGAGGAAGTCCGCGCCGTCGCGGACGAAGCCGTGCTGGGCGTACATGTCGGTCAGGTAGATCTGAGCGTCGATTCGGCAGGGATAGTCGCCGACGTCGGCCAAGGCTGCTCGCAGCAGGCGGGTGGTGTGGCCGTGGCCACGGGCGCCGCGTTTCGTACACAGCCGGCCGATCCGGAACACCTTGCGGCCACCGGCGTGCTCCTCCATCAGCCGCAATGTGCAGATCACCTCGCCCTCAGGGGTCTCCAGCCAGAAATGCCTGGTGTCGGCGAGCAGGTCGCGCCCGTCGAGTTCGGGATAGGCAGAGGCTTGTTCGACGACGAATACCTCGACCCGCAGCTTGAGCAGTTCGTAAAGCGTCCGCGCGTCCAGGTCTTTGGCCCACGCCCGCCGCAGCGCAACGGTCACGTCGCACCCGGTGACGCTGCAGGCCGGTAACCGGCCTGAGGCGGAGGCGGGGCATTGTGCTCCAGCTCCAACTCAAGCACCTTGGTGCCCCACGACCACACTTCGTCGAACAAGGCCGGCTCACGACTCAATTGCGCTCCCAGCGACGGCACCATCTCTTTCAACGTCGGCAACCAGGACTGGTAGCGGTCGGCAAAACAGCGTTCCAGCACCTCCAGCATGGCCGGTACGGCAGTGGACGCTCCCGGCGAGGCACCCAGCAATCCCGCGATGCTGCCGTCGGCGGCGCTGATCAGCGTGGTGTCGAATTCAAGCTGCCCGCCGTGGCGTCGGTCTCGCCGGATCACCTGAACTCGCTGACCGGCGGCCGTCAACTGCCAGTCCGAGTCCACAGCGGTCGGAGCGAATTGACGCAGCACGTCGACACGCGCCGGCCCGGAGAGCCGCAGTTGAGCGAGCAGATAGCGCAGTAGTGACCGCTGGCTGACACCGACGCCCAGCATCGACAGCGCGTTGTTCGGCTTGACCGAGCGGGGCAGATCGGTGAAGTGGCCGTGCTTGAGGAATTTCGGTGACCAGCCGGCATAGGGCCCGAACACCAGCCACGGCGTGCCGCCGACGAAACGCAGGTCGAGGTGCAACGCCCCGAGCGGTGGCGCGCCCGGCGCCGGCGCGCCGTACACCTTGGCGTGATGCGCGGCGGTGAGTTCCGGCTTGTTCGCGCGCAGAAACCGGCCCCCGATCGGGAAGCCGGCGAACCCCTTGATCTCTGTGATGCCGGATCTCTGCAGCAACGGCAACGCGTTGCCGCCCGCTCCGACGAACACGAACCGGGCGTTGACGCGGCGTTGCTCACCGGTGCGCCGGTCACGGACCGACAACGTCCAGCTGCCGTTGGACTGCCGGCTCAGCTGGCGCACCTCGTGACCGAACAGAGCGGTAGTCCCGCGCCGCACGCTGAAGTCGATGAGCTGCCTGGCCAGCGCGCCAAAATCCACATCGGTGCCGTCAGCTGCCCAGTTCAGTCCGATCGGCTCGGAGAAGTCCCGGCCGGCGGCCATCAGCGGCAACCGGCGGCCGAACTCGTCGGCGTGCAGGATCAGTTCGGTGCGGGCGAACAGCGGGTTGCCGGCCAGCGCGTAGCGGCGGCGGCGCAGATAATCGACGCGCTCGGCCCCTTGCACGAAGCTGCCGTGCGGTACCGGGTTCAAAAAGCCGCGCACGTCGGTCAGGATGCCGTTGTCCGCCGCGTACGCCCAGAACTGTCGGGTGACCTGGAATTGCTCGTTGACGCGCACTGCTTTGGTGACGTCGATCGAGCCGTTCCGCTCGGGCGTGTAGTTCAATTCGCACAGGGCGGAGTGGCCGGTGCCGGCGTTGTGCCACGGGTCGCTGCTTTCCGCGGCTGGGCCGTCCAGGCGCTCGACAAGGGTGATCGACCAGCCCGGTTCCAGCCGTCGCAGCAACGCGCTCAGCGTCGCGCTCATGATTCCGGCGCCCACCAGCACGACATCGGTCTTCGCTGCCTGCGATTCTGACACCGGGTCGTAGGTCCTTCGTGGTTGCCGCAGTGGTCACGTCGAACTAGGTTATCCCGGCTGGTGGAGACGGCGGCGACCCGCTTCGCCCGGCTTTCAGCCGCGCTCGCGATCGACGCACAGGCTGACGGCGGCCCGGCAGGATTTAAGCTGGCGTCGTGACTGGCTGGCAGCCCGACGTTCTGCCCGGCTACTGGCAGCGGACCCTGCCGCTGGGACCGGACGCCGACGGCGAGGGCGATATCGTCGCGACCCTGATCCGCCGGGGCCCCGGCGAGAGCGCCGCGGCCCGGCAGGATCGCGGGCATGCGGTCTTGGCGGTGCACGGATACACCGACTACTTCTTCCACACCGCCCTGGCCGACCACTTCGCCGACCGCGGCTTCGCATTTTACGCGATCGATCTGCACAAATGCGGTCGGTCGTCGCGGGCCGGCCAGACCCCGCACTTCACCACCGACCTGATCCGCTACGACCGCGACCTCGACGAGTCCCTCACGGTGATCGCGCAGGACACCGGCTCTGCGCAAGTTTTGGTGTACGGGCATTCGGCGGGCGGGTTGATCGCGTCGCTGTGGCTGGACCGGTTACGGCAACGCGGCGCGACCGCCCGCGCGGGCGTGGGCGCTCTGGTGCTCAACAGCCCGTGGCTGGACCTGCCGGGTCACGCGGTGCTGCGTTGGGCAGCGACCTCGGCCGCGATCGGCGCGATCGCGCGGCTGGGCAAAACCCGGGTGGCCCGCGCCCCGGGCGTGGGTGGCTACGGCGCCAGCCTGCATCAGGACCACCACGGCGAGTTCGACTACGACCTGCGCTGGAAGCCGCTGGGTGGTTTCCCGATCAGGTTCGGCTGGCTGCGCGCGATGCGCCGCGGGCAGGCGCAGCTGCATCGCGGCCTCGACGTGGGCGTGCCCAACCTGATCCTGCGCTCGGATCGCACCGTTGCAGAATCGGCCGATCCGGCCGCGCTGGAATGCGGTGACGCGGTCCTCGACGTCACGCACATCGCCCGGTGGGCGGGCTGCATCGGGAACCGCAGCACCGTCGTACCGATTCCGAACGCCAAGCACGACGTGTTCCTGTCTATGCCGCAACCCCGGCGGACGGCTTACCTGGAACTCGACAGCTGGCTGACGCACTACCTGCAAACAGAATTTGGCCCGCTGGCCGACACGGACGCGGCGACCTCGTCGCAGAACAGGTGAGGCGCGTGGAAACCTACGACATTGCGATCATCGGAGCCGGTTCGGGCAACAGCATCCTCGATCACCGGTACGGCGGCAAACGGGTGGCGATCTGCGAGCAGGGCGCGTTCGGCGGCACGTGTCTCAATGTCGGGTGCATTCCGACCAAGATGTTCGTCTACGCCGCCGAAGTCGCCCATACGGCCCGCCGGGCGGCCCGCTACGGAATCGACGCCCATGTCGATCGGGTGCGCTGGGACGACATTGTGTCGCGCATCTTCGGGCGGATCGACCCGATCGGCATCAGCGGCGAAGACTACCGGCGTTCCTCGCCGAACATCGACGTCTATGACCGGCACACAAGATTCGGGCCGGTGCAACCGGACGGACGTTATCTGCTGCGTACCGACGACGGCGACGAGTTCACCGCTGAGAAGGTGGTTGTCGCGGCCGGTTCGCGCCCGCTGGTTCCGCCGGCGATCCTGCAGTGCGGCGTCGAGTATCACACCAGTGACACGGTGATGCGCATCGCCGAACTGCCCGAGCATCTGGTGATCGTCGGCGGCGGTTACGTCGCGGCCGAGTTCGCGCACATCTTCTCCGCGCTCGGCGTGCGGGTCACCCTGGTGATCCGTGACGGCACCTTGCTGCGCCACTGCGACGACACCATCTGCGAACGCTTCACCCGCATCGCAGCCCGCAACTGGGAGCTGCGGACGCACCGCAACGTGGTGGGCGCGCATCAGGCCAACTCGCAGACGGTGCTGGAAATGGACGACGGGTCGACGCTGGCCACCGACCTGGTGCTGGTGGCCACCGGACGCACACCCAACGGTGACCTACTGGACGCCGAACAAGCCGGCATTGACGTCGAAGACGGCCAAGTGATCGTCGACGAATATCAACGGACGTCGGCCCGGAACATCTTCGCGCTCGGCGACATCTCGTCGCCCTACCAGCTCAAGCACGTCGCCAACCACGAGGCACGCGTCGTACGGCACAACTTGCTGCGCGACTGGGACGACACCGAATCCATGAAGGCCACCGATCACCGGTACGTGCCGTCAGCGGTGTTCACCGAGCCCCCGGTCGCAACCGTCGGCCTGACCGAAAACCAGGCGGTGGCAAAGGGATTCGACGTTTCCTGCACGGTCCAAAACTTCGGTGACGTCGCTTACGGCTGGGCCATGGAAGACGACACCGGCATCGCCAAAATCATCGCCGAACGCGGCACAGGGCGCCTGCTGGGAGCCCACATCATGGGCTACCAGGCGTCGTCGCTGATTCAGCCGCTGATCCAGGCGATGACGTTCGGACTGTCCGCCCAAGACATGGGCCGCGGCCAGTACTGGATTCACCCCGCGCTGCCCGAGGTCATCGAGAACGCGTTGCTGAACCTCGACTGACGCGGCCACGGCAGCGCTGCCGGGCGGTGTTCAGCGACGCGATCACCCATTGGTGGTGCGTGCCGTGACTTTCCGGGGGATTCCCCTGCCGAGGTCGCGTTCCCACACCCTTACCTTCATGGCTTCTCAGGTGTAGAACGGTGCTCATGGGACTGCCCTGCCAGCGCGGTTTTCGACAGATGTCGGCGGTGAGCCGCCATGCATGAATTGTCCCTGTGCCAGGCGATTGCCGGCGTGGTCAAACCGTATGCCGATGGCCGCCACGTCGACGTCGTCCGCGTAAAGATCGGCGCCCTGCGCCAGGTGGTTCCCGAATCGCTGTCGTTCTGCTGGGAACTCGTCAGAGATTACGAGGACATGCCGGACACTGCGCTGGAACTCGAGCTGGTCACCGCGGAGGTGCGGTGCCGCTCTTGTGCGCGACAGTCGACAATCACCTCACAGTGGTGTTTGTTGTGCCCACAGTGCGAAAGCGCCGATGTCGAGGTGCTGCACGGTGACGAATTTCTGGTGACCTCACTGGACGTTTCGTGAAAGGTGTCCGCCATGGGTAGGTTTCATCGCCACGACGATGGCACCGCGCACAACCACGACCACGGCGACGTGCCGCACACCCACGATCATGGCCCCGGAGATCACAGCGGCTACGACACCGGCTCCCAGCGTATCAACGTTCTGGAAGCGATCTTCGCCGAAAACGACATCCGCGCCGGATATAACCGTGACTTGTTTGACAGTAACGGGATTCGCGCGCTCAACCTGATGAGCTCCCCGGTTCCGGAAAGACCACGGTGCTGGGTGCCACCCTCGACGAATTGGCGGGCGAGTTCGCTATCGGGGTGGTCGAGGGCGACATCGCTACCGACCTCGACGCTGCCCTGCTGGACGGGCGGGGAGCACAGATATCGCTGCTCAATACGGGCAACGGGTTCGGCGGCGAATGCCACCTCGACGCACCGATGGTTCACCGTGCGCTGCAGAGCCTCAACCTGATCAATCTGGACCTGATCGTCATCGAAAACGTCGGAAACCTGGTATGCCCGGCGGAGTTCGACGTCGGCGAGCACGCTAAAGCCATGGTCTACTCGATCACCGAAGGTGACGACAAACCACTGAAGTACCCGGTGATGTTCCGCTCTGTGGACTTGGTGCTGCTCAACAAAATTGACCTGGTTCCCTATTTAGACGCGGACCTGAATAGGTACATCGCTCATATTCGCGAGGTCAATCCGACAGCCACCATCTTGCCGATCAGTGCTCACACCGGCGACGGCATGCCTGCCTGGTTCGGGTGGTTGCGCCGGTTCGCGGCAGGCGTTGCGGCCTGAAGCAACCTGCGACAAAGCCGGCGGGCTCAATATCACCATCGGAGGCCAAACGTAGTGCCCATCGCGGCAGTTGGCACCGCAAGGCTCGCCGCCGCGCGCCTCAGGAACGCTGCTCGCCTCGAGCGGTGCCGGCGGTGTGGGCGGGGCCAACCTGGTCATCGTCGAGGTCGGTCTCCGGTTGCTCGCCGGCGGGTTGCTCATCGCCGGGTGATGCCGTCGCGCCACCCGGCGTGCTCTCCTGCGCCGGCGCCTTGACGGACGACGACTCGACCGGTTTGACGCCTCCTTCCGCACCGCCGTCACCGATCGGCTTGGCTTCGGTCTGACGTCCCTCGTAGGGCGGTATTGCTGACCCGGTGGCCTGCGGTGGGAGGCTTCCGGCGCCGCCGACTTGGTCTTCCTCGGAGCCGCCGTGCGACGGGACCGCTTCGTCGCCCTGGACTGCGCCTTCCGGCCGATCAGTGGGCCCACCACTCGGCTGGTCGGATCCGGTGTCACGCGATCCGATTTCGCCTCGCTCGGACTGCGGCTCCTCCGACAATTGGTTGCCAGGTGTGGTGTCTTCCATGACTCCTCCTCCTGACCCGCCTCGCACGCTGCGATTAGGATCAGTCTTGGCGTACCCGGGCGTGTGTGACCCAAACCACATGATCCGCCTAAAGCGTCACCTGGCACCGATGCCCGAATCGCCGGTCGCGAAATCGCTTGCAGGAACAACGATGCAAGTGATTCGCAAGACCGTTGATAGCCGGAATTAGAAATGCGAGCGGCAGTTGCCTGCAGCTGCAATCGAGCGCGAAGACTACCCCTGCTGCACGCCGAAGATGGCGGAATTCCGGAAGTCCGTACCAGATCTCCGGGTCTGGCGACAAGTCGTTGACAACTCAAGTTTGCCGGAGTAGACCCAGAAATTAGCGCCGCGTAAGCGGGCCGACGGTCGACTCCGGCGGTGTGAGGGACCGAAGTTCGGTTCCGGAAAGCTGCGGAATGCCAACGGAAGCAGCAGTCAAGGCAGAAGAAACCTTGATCCATGTTCTCTGGATCAACGCGGGCCTGAGTTGCGACGGTGATTCGGTGGCCTTGACTGCCGCCACCCAGCCCAGCATCGAAGAGATTGCGCTGGGCGCCCTTCCCGGGTTGCCGAAGGTCGCTGTGCACTGGCCGCTGATCGACTTCGAATGCGGGCCCAATGGCGGCGCCGACGATTTCCTCGAATGGTTCTTCAAGGCCGACCGCGGCGAGCTCGAACCGTTCGTTCTGGTGGTCGAGGGCTCAATCCCCAACGAGCAGATCAAAAACGAAGGGTATTGGTGCGGGTTCGGCAACAACCCGGCGACCGGGCAGCCGATGACCACCAGCGAGTGGCTGGACCGGCTCACCCCGAAGGCGACCGCTGTGGTCGCGGCCGGGACCTGCGCCACGTACGGCGGCATTCACGCCATGGCCGGCAACCCCACCGGGGCGATGGGGGTTCCCGACTACCTAGGTTGGGATTGGAAGAGCAAGGCCGGAATCCCGATCGTCTGCGTCCCGGGTTGCCCGATCCACCCGGACAACTTGTCCGAGACATTGACCTACCTGCTGTACATGGCTACCGAACAAGCGCCGATGATCCCGCTCGACGATGCGTTGCGGCCGAAATGGCTGTTCGGTCAAACCGTGCATGAAGGTTGTGACCGCGCCGGCTACTACGAGCAGGGCGACTTCGCCACCGAGTACGGATCACCGAAATGCATTGTGAAGCTGGGTTGCTGGGGCCCGGTAGTCAAATGCAACGTGCCGAAACGCGGGTGGATCAACGGGATCGGCGGCTGCCCCAACGTGGGGGGTATCTGCATCGGGTGCACCATGCCAGGGTTCCCGGACAAGTTCATGCCGTTCATGGACGAACCGCCGGGCGGCAAGGTTTCGAGCACCGCCGTCGGAGTCTACGGCTCCCTGATGCGCACCCTGCGCGGTATCACCGGGCGCACCGTCGACAAGGAGCCGCGCTGGCGGCACAAGGGCACAGAACTCACCACGGGCGCCCGCCGCACCTGGTAGCGACCCAACCGCCTATCAAGAGATCAGAGAGTGAAGTTCGATGACAACGATCATCCCCAAGCCGTCGCAGGCTAAGCGCGAACCTGGCCAACTGGTGGAAATGGCCTGGGACCCGATCACCCGGATCGTCGGTAGCCTGGGCATCTACACCAAGATCGACTTCGAGAACAGAGAAGTGGTGGAATGCCACAGCACGTCGTCGATCTTCCGCGGCTACTCGCTGTTCATGAAGGGCAAAGATCCGCGAGACGCGCATTTCATCACCAGCCGCATCTGCGGAATCTGCGGTGACAATCACGCCACCTGTTCCTGTTACGCGCAGAACATGGCCTACGGCGTCAAACCGCCCCACCTCGGCGAGTGGATCGTCAACCTCGGCGAGGCTGCGGAATACATGTTCGACCACAACATCTTTCAGGAGAACCTGGTCGGGGTGGACTTCTGCGAGAAGATGGTCGCGGAAACCAACCCGGGCGTATTGGCCAAGGCCGAGAACAGCGCGGCGCCGCACGCCGACATGCACGGTTATAAGACGATCGCCGACATCATGCGGTCGCTCAACCCGTTCAGCGGCGAGTTCTACCGTGAGGCGTTGCAGGTCAGTCGGACCACCCGGGAGATGTTCTGCCTGATGGAAGGCAGACACGTCCATCCGTCCACGCTGTACCCCGGCGGTGTCGGCACGGTCGCGACCATCCAACTGATGACCGACTACATGACCCGGCTGATGCGCTACGTCGAATTCATGAAGAAGGTCGTGCCCATGCACGACGACCTCTTCGACTTCTTCTACGAGGCGATGCCCGGCTACGAGAAGGTCGGCCTGCGCCGCACCCTGCTCGGCTGCTGGGGTTCCTTCCAAGACCCCGAGGTGTGCAACTTCGAATACAAGGACATGGAGGACTGGGGTCGCAAGATGTTCGTCACGCCCGGTGTTGTCGTTGACGGCAAGCTGGTCACCACGTCGCTGGTCGACATCAACCTCGGCATCCGGATCCTCTTGGGCAGTTCGTATTACGACGACTGGGAAGATCAGGAGATGTTCGTGAAGACCGACCCGCTGGGCAACCCGGTGGATCGGCGCCACCCGTGGAATCAGCACACCAATCCCCGCCCGCAGAAACGGGACATGGAGGGCGGCAAGTACACCTGGGTGATGTCGCCGCGCTGGTTCGACGGCAAGGACAACCTCGCGCTGGACACCGGCGGCGGCCCGCTGGCCCGGCTGTGGGCGACCGCGCTGGCGGGTCTGGTCGACGTCGGCTACGTCAAGTCCACGGGCAACAGCGTCCAGATCAACCTGCCCAAGACCGTGCTCAAGGGCCCGGTCGAATTCGAATGGAAGATCCCGCAGCACGGCAGCAACACGATCGAGCGTGACCGGGCGCGGACTTACTTCCAGGCCTACGCGGCGGCGTGCGCGCTGCACTTCGCGGAGAAGGCGCTGGTCGAGATCCGTGCCGGCCGCACCAAGACGTGGGAGAAGTTCACCGTGCCCGACGAAGGCATCGGTTGCGGCTTCACCGAAGCGGTGCGCGGGGTGCTGAGCCACCACATGGTGATTCGCGACGGCAAGATCGCCAACTATCACCCGTATCCGCCTACCCCATGGAACGCCAGTCCGCGGGACAGCTACGGCACGCCGGGGCCCTATGAGGACGCGGTGCAGGGCCAGCCGATCTTCGAGGAAAACGACCGGGAGCACTTCAAGGGCATTGACATCATGCGCACGGTGCGCAGCTTTGACCCGTGCCTACCCTGCGGCGTCCACATGTACCTGGGTAAGGGCAAGACAGTCGAGCGGCTGCATTCCCCGACCCAGACGGCTACTGGGGAGTAATGGATGGCAGATCGCCCCGAGGAGCGGCGAGGGGAGGCGCAATGGCGCTCGGCGGGCGATCGGATCGAGACGCTGCTGAACGCCACGGCGGCGGGTGGGGCCGCCGCGCGTGAACGTGCCGAGCAGCTGGTCAGAGAAGTAGTCGAGCTCTACGGCGAAGGCCTGGCCCGAATCGTGACACTGCTCGACGCTTCGGCAGTCACCGACCTGTTGGCCAAGGACGACTTGGTGGCCAGCCTGCTGCTGGTACACAGGCTGCATCCGCATGACCTGCGCCGCCGGGTGTCGGACGCGCTGGAGCGCGTCCGGCCCTATCTCGGTTCGCACGGTGGCGACGTACACTTGCTCGCCATCGTCGGCGATGCTGTCCACCTTCAATTTTCAGGAAGCTGCAAGAGCTGTCCCTCGTCGGCGGTGACGCTGGAGCTGGCAGTCGAGGACGCCATCCGGGCTGCGGCACCGGAGGTTTTGTCGATCGAAGTGGTGGCAGCTGATCCGGACTCGGCCGCGAAAGTCATTCCCGCCGAATCGCTGATGACCAAAGTTCGCGCTCATGGTGCTACCTGGCATCCGGTGCCTGATCTCGTCGAGCTGGCGCCGGGCGAGGTCGGCGGCTTCCTCGTCGGCGGCGTTTCGGTGCTGGCTTGCCGTGTCGGCGACCAACTGTACTCCTATCGCGACCACTGCCCGGTCTGCGACGGGTCACTGGCCGGCGCGGTGCTGCATCGTGGTGTGGGCGCAGAGCCGGTATTGCGATGTCCGCGCTGCCGCAGCCACTTTGACGTCGTCCATGCTGGCGCCTGCCTCGATCCGGGGGTCGACGGGCACGTGGAACCGATGCCGCTGCTGATCCGCGACGGCGTGCTGTCGATCGCGGTACCCGCCGAGGCGATGGGTGCGCCGGCGTGAGCAGTCCCTACGATGTTTTGGCGCGCATCACCAGCAACCGGCGCGCCCCCGAGCCGGCGGGTCAGCCATGCGAAATGTGCTCGGAGCAGATCGCCGACGAACACCAGCATGTGGTGAATATCGCCGCCCGGCAGTTGATGTGCGTGTGCCGAGGCTGTTATCTGTTGTTCACCGACTGCCAAGCCGAGCTGCGTTATCGCGCGGTTCCCGACCGGTATCTCGCCTTCCCCGACTTCGCGCTGGATCGCCGCACGTGGGAGGCGCTACAGATCCCCGTCGGTATGGCGTTTTTTTTCCACAATTCGGCGCAAAATCGCACTGTGGCGTTTTATCCGGGACCGGCGGGTGCCACCGAGTCCGAACTCGACCTCGAGGCTTGGACAGCGATGAGCGCCGCCGAACCGCGGGTGGGACTGCTCGCCGACGACGTCGAGGCGCTGCTGGTGCGGCTTTCCGGTGATGCCGAAGCCGAGCAACCGATCTGCTACCTGGTCCCGATCGACGCCTGCTACGAGTTCGTCGGCAGGCTGCGGATGTTGTGGCGCGGCTTCGACGGGGGGCAAGAAGCCCGAGAGTTTATCGACAACTTTTTCGCGATGCTCGCCGCACGCAGTGCAGAGCGACGACCATGACGGACTTGACGTTCGCCGTCGTCGACGTGGCCCCGGAACCGTACGCCGCAACGCCCCTACTGAACGCGCGCGTCCTGATCACGGCGTCGGGTGAGGAGTCGGTGCACGCGATCGCCTTGCGCTGCCAGGTGCGCATCGAACCGCTGCGGCGCGGCTACTCCGACGACGAGGCTGCAGGACTGACCGACTTGTTCGGACCGCGGAAGCGCTGGGCATCCACGCAGCGCACCTTCTTGTGGCAACACAGCGCCGCAATGGTGCCCGGGTTCACCGGGGCTGCCGAAGTGGCGCTTCCATTGCCGTGCACGTACGACTTTGAGGTTGCGGCGAGCAAGTACCTGCACGCGCTGCGCGATGGAGCGCTACCGCTGCAATTCCTTTTCAGCGGCACCGTATTCATGCCGGGTGAACGAGGTTTTTCGGTGCAACAGGTGCCGTGGGATTGTGAGGACCGCTACGACATGCCGGTCGCGGTGTGGCGGGACTTGATCGGACAGCACTACCCCGACAGCGGATGGGTACGGCTGAGCCACGACACGATGACAGCGTTGACCGCCTACAAGTCGGTGCAGGGACTTCTGGGTATCGACGAGGCGGTCACCATGCTGCTGGCTGCGGCTCCCGAGCAGGTGCGATGAGTGCCAACTGGGACCGCGCCCGCGCCGTCGCCGACGCCGTACTCTACGAGGGCTATCTGCTCTACCCGTATCGTGCCGACTCGGGAAAGAATCAATCTCGCTGGCAATTCGGTGTTTTGGGCCTCCCTGGCGCGGCCGATGCGGGAATCGGTGAAGACGAGTCTCTTTCCACGCAATTCCTGATCCGGAACGGACATGCCATCACGTTGGTGGTGCGCTTCCTGCAACTGCAGCATCGCGGCGCCGAATGTGACACCGGCGACCGACGCTTCCAGCCGGTCGACGAGCTGACCACCGCCTCGGGGTCTTGGCTGTCCTGGGACGAGGCGGTCGAAGTCGAAGTGCCTTTCACTTTGCAGTTGGCGGGACCATCGCAGCAATGGACGCTACCAGTGGTGGCACAAGGGGGAACAGACGTCGAACCAGTCGTTGGCGGTCGGCTGGTACGCACCCGCCAGGAAATCCGTGCATCGCTGGACGTGGCTGTCGAGCGCGATGACGGTCTCGACCGGGTCACCATTCGCTTGCACAACACCGGCGCGACGGCAACCGACAAAGGCGATGCCATCGCCAGGTCGCTGATCGGCACCCACGTCATTGCGGAAGCTGTTCATGGAGAGTTTATTTCGCTCCTGGACCCACCGTCCCATGCCGCCGCCGCGGCAGCCCGTTGCCGGCAGCACCGATGCTTCCCGGTGCTGGCTGGTCCAGCCGGTGAGAATGATCTGTTGTTGGTCTCACCGATCATTCTCTACGACCATCCCGAGATCGCCGAGCAGAGCGAAGGCACGCTCTATGACTGCACTGAGATCGACGAGATCCTTACCCTGCGGGTGATGACCATGACCGACGAGGAGAAGGCTGCGGCTCGCGCCACCGATCCATTGGCCGCACAAATCATCGACCGCTGCGATGCGATGTCGCCCGAAGCAATGCAGCGGCTGCACGGAGTGTTGCGCAGTCCCCGCACCGGCGGCGCAGCCGGCCAGCCGGGGCTCATCCCGGAGGTACCCGACGGTGTGCAATGGTGGGACCCTCTGGCCGACAACGCGGTTCGACCCGACATCGATGCCGTTCTGGTGAACGGCGTCCGAGTAGCCCGCGGCAGCCGGGTACGACTGCACCCGGCCCGACGTGCCGACGCGCAAGACCTGTTCTTCTCCGGCAAGACCGCTCGAGTCACCTCGGTGCACGAAGACGTCGACGGTAACCAGCATCTGGGTGTGGTCGTCGAGGATGATCCGGCAGCCGACCTGCACGACTGGTACGGCCGCTACCTGTACTTCGCGCCCGATGAAGTCGAACCGCTCGAACTCTACAAAGAAAGGAATCCGGCATGGAAGTCCTAGGTTGGGTGTTCATAGTCATCCTGGCGGTGATCGCTTTGATCGCAGCCGGTTTGGGACTGCGATCAATCCCAGATGCCAGACGGTATCTGAAGATCAGGAACATGTAGCGGCTCTCGGCGGCTTCATGGCAACCCGCATCCTGGTAGCCGGCATCGGCAACATCTTCCTCGGCGACGACGGCTTCGGTCCCGAGGTGCTGCGTCATGTGCCTAAGCGGCTCGCCGACTTACCGGGCGTGCGCGTGACAGATTACGGAATCGGGGGCATGCATCTGGCCTACGACCTGCTCGACGGCTGGGACGCTCTTGTCCTCGTCGACGCGCTCCCGAACCGCGGATCGCCGGGCAGCGTGCACGTTTTCGAGGCCGACCACACATCGCTGCAAGCTTCCGCGACGATCGACGCGCACGGCATGGACCCGGCAGCAGTATTCGGCAGTCTTCGCGCCCTCGGCGGCGATGATCCGCGGACTGTCGTGGTGGGATGCGAAGTCGCCGATGTCGCAGACGGAATAGGGCTCAGCGCGGCCATTGAATCTGCCGTTCCGGCGGCGGTGGCGGCGGTCGAGTCGGCGGTGAAGACGCTGCGCGCCGAAGATGACGGCATGGGAGAGGTTTGAACAATGTGTCTGGGGATTCCGGGTCAAGTCGTCCAGATGCTCGACGGCTACGGTGGGCATCTCGCGCTCGTCGACGTCGCCGGTGTGAACCGCAAGGTCAATGTCGGCATGCTGCCGGAGGAAACCTTCGGCCCCGGTGACTGGGTGATCATCCACATGGGCTTCGTGGTTGACAAGACCGACAAGGCCGGCGCCGAGGAGGCATTGGCCGGCCTGGAGTTGATGGGCCGGGGCCGAGATGAGCCGGTGATCAACCCTTTTCCAGCAGGCGGTCGATATGACTGAGATGCTGTTGAATCCCGGCGGCGTTCGGCGGCGGTTCACCGTGACCGGGGTGGTCCAGGGCGTCGGCTTCCGCCCATTCGTGCACCGGATCGCCAGCGACCTGGGACTGGCCGGATTCGTCGGCAACGACTCCGGTGCGGTCTTCCTCGAAGTGCAGGGGCCGGCCACCCGTATCACCGAGTTCGGTCGTCGCCTCCGCGCGGAAGCACCGCCGCTAGCGAATATCAGCGGCGTATCCGTTGTCGAAATCGAGACCAACGCCGCCGACGGCAGCGAGTTCCGGATCGCGGAAAGCCGGATAGCCTCGACAGCCACCACAGCAATTCCGCCGGACATTGCGGTGTGCGACGACTGCCTCGCCGAACTGTTCGACCCACACGACCGGCGTTACCGGCACCCGTTTATGACCTGCACCAATTGCGGGCCTCGACTCACCATCATCAAAGCGCTGCCCTACGACCGTCCCGCCACCACCATGTCGGCGTTCGCGATGTGTGACCGCTGCGAGGACGACTACCACGATCCGCGCAACCGCAGGTTTCATGCGCAGCCGATCGCCTGCCCGGACTGCGGGCCGTCGCTGTGGTTCGACTCGACGGCTGGCCGGGTGACCGGATCAGACGCGGCGCTGGCTGCCACCCAGCAGGCGCTGGCTGGCGGTGCCGTCGTCGCGATCAAGAGCATCGGTGGCTATCACCTGGCCTGTGTGGTCGACGACGAGGCGGTGGTGAACGGGCTTCGCGTCCGAAAGATGCGGGGCGACAAACCGTTCGCCATGCTGGTGCGCGACCTCGACATCGCGCGCCGTTACGCGCGGGTCGACCACACCGAGGCCGCGATCATGTGCAGCCCGGCCCGGCCGATCGTTTTGCTGCGGCGGCGCCGCGACGCGCTGCTGCCGACGCCGTCGCCCCCGGCAGCCCGCTGCTCGGGCTGATGCTGCCGTACTCACCGATCCACCACCTGCTACTCGCGCCCGTGCCGGGAAGCCGGGCACCAGTGCCCGATGCGCTGGTCCTGACCAGCGCCAACCGGTCCGATGAGCCGATCTGCTTCACCGAAGACGATGTGGCGCAGCGGATTCCGTCGCTGTGTGACGCGACGCTGGACCACAACCGGCCCATCCAGGTGCCTTGCGACGACTCGGTGGTCCGCGTCTTCGACGGGCGGGAACTGCCGATCCGCCGATCCCGAGGTTACGCGCCGCTGCCAGTCGATATCGGACGCGACGGCCCGGCTGTGCTGGCTGTCGGCGGCGAACTGAAGAACACGTTCTGCCTCACCGACGGTCCGCGCGCGTTCATGTCCGGGCACATTGGCGACATGGGCACCTACCAGACGCTGAGAGCGTTCGAACGCGCGGTGAGCCAGCTCAGCGCAATCCGTCACCAACCGGTGCGGTTGGCCGCTGATCTGCATCCGGGCTATCAGACGCGGAGTTGGGCCGAGCGCCACGTCGGTGACCGCCCGCTGGATCTCGTTCAACATCACCATGCGCACGTGGTGTCACTGCTGGCCGAACATGGCCGGTTGGGTGAACCGATCCTGGGGGTCTCCTTCGACGGCACCGGTTATGGCTGCGACGGATCGATCTGGGGCGGCGAGATCCTCGCCCTCGGGCGCGACAGCCACCGTTTTATCCGCGTTGCCCACCTGATGCCGGTGCCGCAGCCGGGCGGGGACGTCGCAGTCCGCAATCCGTGGCGGCTGGCGCTGTCCCAGTTGTGGATGGCCGGCATCGATTGGGCACCGGATTTGCCGCCGGTAGCCGCCGCCACCTCCGCCGAGCTTCGCGTCACGCGTTCGCAGCTGCAAAGTGGTGTGGGCTGCGTTCCGTGCTCAAGCATGGGGCGGCTGTTCGACGCCGTCGCATCCCTGTTGGGGGTTCGGCACCGGATCGACTACGAAGCCCAGGCCGCGATTGAGCTCGAGGTGCTGGCCGAGTCGGCCAGCGAGGCCGCAGCACCGACGTTGCGGCTTGATGTGTGCGCGGACGGGCAGATTGACCCTCGCGGCATGATCCGCGCGATGGTCTCGGCCTGGCGCGCCGGTGTCGAACCGGCGGTGCTGGCAGCCGCATTTCATGAGGCGATCGCCGTCGCGGTCACCGACGCGGTCGGTCTGGTTGCCGGCGCGGTGCGGTTGGTCGGCCTCACCGGTGGAGTTTTTCAGAACGTGTTGCTGTTGCGGGCATGCCGAGACCGGCTGCAAAAAGCGGGGTTTGAGGTGCTGATCCACCACGCGGTCCCACCGAACGACGGCGGGCTGGCGCTCGGTCAAGCAGCGATATCCGTACTGAGTGCGCTGGACCCGCAATTCGCTTGTGAGGAGGGCTGATCGATGACGACCACCGCGATTGACCGCGAGCTGGGCGCCGACCTGGCCGCTGATCTGGCCGCCACCGCGCTCACCTTGGCCAAGCGGTTCGCGGCGGGCGCCACCATGTGGTCGATCGCGCCGGGCTGGGAGCCCCACGCGCTGCACATCGCAGTCGAATTCATCCATCCGGTGATCGTGGGCAAGCGGGCGTTGCCAGCCGTGGCACTGACCGGACCTGACGTGGTGGATTTGGTGCGGGTGTCGGTGCGTCCCGGCGACATCGTCATTGGCGTCGGTGCTGCGAACAATCTGCGAAGTGCGATCGGTGATGCGCCGGTGTCCGGCCTGGGGCGCCACGACCGTTTGGGTGGGCAGCGGCGAGCGGCCCGAATGCGGCGGCGCCGATCATGTGCTGTGGCTGGACGACCCCGATCCCCGGGTACCCGCGACTGGCGGCTTCGTGCTGTTCTACCACCTGCTGTGGGAGCTGACTCATGTTTGCTTCGAACATCCCGGCCTGCTCAAGCCGGCCGCCGCAGAGCAGGTGTGCGTCACTTGCAGCGACGAAGGCCGCCTCGGCGAAGTGGTGTCGGTCTCAGTCGACGGCATGGCTCAAGTGCGCATTGCCGGAAAACTGGCGACTGTCGCGACGACGCTGGTCGACCCAGTCGACACCGGTGATTTGGTGCTGGTGCATGCCGGGACGGCAATCGGCCGCCTGGATGAGGAGGACGGTCAATGACTGAGGAACCGACCAACTTCCTGTATCCGTTTCTGAATGCCCAGGAGGACGATCCGCAGTCGCTGCTGGCCGACCTGACTTCGTCAGCGCAGGCCAAGGCGGCCGAGAGTCTGGCGCTGCGCCGAACCACCTTGGCGGAAAACGCCGAACTGCTGGCTGCTGCCGCCGCCGAGATGGCGCGCCGGTTCGCGGCGGGAGGACGTTTGTTCACTTTCGGCAACGGCGGCAGCTGTACGGATTCCACCACGCTGGCGAAACTGTTCGCGCGGCCGCCAATCGGCGAGCCGCTACCGGCCTGGTCGTTGACCGCTGATCAGGCGATTCTCACTGCACTGGGCAACGACGTGGGATACGAGCTGGTGTTCGCGCGGCAATTGATCGCCCGTGCCAAAGACGGGGATATCGCCATCGCCATGTCGACCAGCGGCAGTTCGCCCAATCTGACGGCGGGGATGAAGGAGGCCCGTCGCCGCGGTTTGTACACCGTCGGCTTCGCCGGTTACAACGGCGGCGCTTTCGCGAAGAGTCCAGATGTCGACGCCTGTTTCGTGGTCCGGTCACAAAGCGTGCACCGCATCCAGGAAGCGCAGGCGCTACTGGGTTACGAGCTCTGGCTGACTGTGCAAGAACAGATGACGAGGCAGGGGGCGGCGGTCGGATGAGTAAATCTGCGGGCGACTACCTTTCAGCGGGGCCGAGGTTCGATGAGAGCCAGGTGATCGAGCGGATCGAATCATTCCGAAGACGCCGTCCCCGTTTGCTCGACGACCACGTGACGCTGGCGCACGGAGCGGGCGGCAAAGCCTCGGCCGCCCTGATCGACGCGGTGTTCATGGAGGCCTTTCGTAACCCGCTGCTGGAGTCACTCGGTGACAGCGCGGTCATCGCCTTGCCGGGCGGTGACCGGATCGCCATCTCGACGGATTCGTTTGTGGTGCAGCCCTGGCGGTTTCCCGGAGGATCGATCGGTGAACTCGCGGTACACGGCACAGCCAACGATCTCGCAGTGACGGGCGCTGTGCCGCAATGGATTTCGACGGCTTTTGTGCTCGAGGAAGGCTTTCCGATCCCCGAGCTCAAAGAGATCGTGGCCGACATGGCGGCGGCAGCCACGCAGGCTGGTGTGCAGATCGTCGCCGGTGACACCAAGGTGGTGCCCAAGGGCGCGGCCGACGGGGTGTTCGTCACCACCACAGGCGTCGGGGTCATCCCTGCAGGACGCCAGCTGTCCCCGCGGTCGGTGCGTTGCGGCGACAAGGTGCTGTTGTCGGGATCGATGGGCGATCACGGGATGGCGGTGATGCTGGCTCGCGGCGACCTGGCCATCGAAGCTGACATCCGTTCCGACACTGCATCATTGAGCCCGCTGGTGGAAGTGCTGTTGGCGGCGGCGCCATCCACTCGCTGGCTGCGGGATGCGACCCGCGGCGGGGTGGGCACCGTCTGCAACGAACTGGCCCAGGCCTGCGGTCTGGCGGTGGTGCTCGACGAGCAGCGGCTCCCGGTGCACCCGATGGTCACTGGTGCGTGTGAGCTGCTGGGCATCGATCCGCTCTACGTAGCCAACGAGGGCAAGTTCATCGCCGTCGTCGCGCCGGACGAGGCCGAGACCGGGCTCGCCGCGCTGCGGTCGCATCCGTTGGGTGCTGATGCGGCCGAGGTCGGGGAAATCGTCACTGAACCTGCGGAGACTGTCGTGCTGCGCACCGGGTTCGGCGGCTCGCGGATCGTCGACATGCTCGTTGGTGATCCGCTGCCGCGGATTTGTTGAGAGAAGAGGTGGCGATCGCAAGCGCGGCGAAGCCGGGCGCAGCGGGTCGCCACGAGAAAGGATCGGAAATGTGTCTTGGTATTCCAGGGCGTATCGTCGAAATCATCGATGCGGCAAGTTTTTTGGCGAAGGTCGACGTCAGTGGGGTCCAGCGCACGATCAGCGTGCGGCTACTGGAGAACGACATGCCCGAACCCGATGAGTGGGTACTGGTCCATGTCGGCTTTGCGATGGCCAAGATCGACGAGACCGAGGCGCTGCTCACGCTTGCGGCCGTGAAGAAGCTCGGTGACGCCTACGCTACCGAAATGGAAGCGTTCGACTCGTCGGCCATCGTCTGACGGGAGGGATATGTAATGAAATTCGTTGACGAGTTCCGCGATCCGGCAGCAGCCCGCAGACTGCTGGTTGCGATCGAGCACCTGGCCGGTCAGGCTGGCGACCACTTCAAGTTCATGGAGGTATGTGGCGGGCATACGCACACCATTTACCGGCACGGCATTGAGCATCTGCTGCCGGAAAACGTGGAACTGGTCCACGGTCCCGGATGTCCGGTGTGTGTGATCCCGATGGGCCGGGTCGATGACGCCATGTGGCTGGCTCAGCAACCTGACGTGGTTTTCACCTGCTTCGGCGACATGATGCGGGTACCCGGCTCACACGGCAGTCTGCTCGACGCGAAGGCCCGCGGCGCCGACGTGCGGTTTGTCTACTCACCGCTGGACGCGTTGAAGATCGCGGTCGATAAGCCCGACAAGCAGGTGGTGTTTTTCGCCGTCGGTTTCGAGACCACCGCACCCTCGACCGCGGTGACGCTGGTGCGCGCACGCGAGCTGGGGCTGCGCAACTTCAGCGTGTTCTGCAACCACGTCACGATTGTGCCGCCGATCAAGGCCATCCTGGAATCTCCGGACTTGCGGCTCTCCGGCTTCATCGGACCCGGACATGTGTCGACGGTGGTCGGGAACCGGCCGTACCGGTTTGTGCCGGAGGTGTACCAGAAACCCTTGGTTGTCTCCGGATTCGAACCACTGGATATCCTGGCGTCGGTCGCGATGCTGCTGACCCAGATCCGGGAGGGCCGCTGCGAGGTGGAGAACCAGTACTCGCGGGTGGTGCCCGAACACGGCAACCCGGCGGCACTCGCGTTGATGGGCAAGGTGTTTGCGCTGCGTCCGCACTTCGAATGGCGTGGCCTGGGGTTCATCTCGCAAAGCGCGTTGCGGTTGAGCGACGAGTTCGCCGGCTTCGACGCCGAACTGCGTTACGCGATGCCCGGAGTGCGGGTGGCCGACCCGAAGGCGTGCCAGTGCGGCGAGGTGCTGAAGGGTGTGCTCAAGCCCTGGGAGTGCAAAGTTTTCGGCACCGCCTGCACCCCGGAGACACCGATCGGGACCTGCATGGTGTCCCCCGAGGGAGCGTGTGCGGCTTACTACAACTTCGGCCGGATGCACCGCGACGCAGTCAAGCTCGCGGGATCCGCCGGGCGGGCGTGAGCGTGGCGGCACCGTCTGTTGACGCTCGGGGAACGGAGATGTTCGCCCGTTACGCCTATGCTCCCAACGCCCTGGGTTATTGCGGTCCGCCGCTGGCGGCGACGCTACGGGACGGCTCAAGGGAGGACGTTCGGATCGCCGCGACCAAGTTCTCCGGCGCCTGGCCCTATTTGCAAGTGCTGTCGAAAATGACAGGCATCCCCGATCCGCTGGATCACCGACTCGTCGAGTCGTACTGGCTCGGCGGTGGTGTCGGCGCCGAGCTGAACCCGAACGAATTCGTCGACGAGTTGCTCGCGATCATCGGCCCGCAGGCGCGCCGCTATTGGTCACATCTGAGCCCGGAACTGGTGGGCGAGGCGGCGGCCAATCACTGCTTCCATGTGTTCGCGGTGTACCCGTGGTCACGGTTGCTGGGCCGGGGCCTCGGCGAGCATCCGCTCAGCGTCCTGGATAACTGTCGTATCACCTCCGGCACAGTACTTTTCCGCGACGGCGACAGTGCGGAAGTCTTGTCGCGAAAGCTTGACTGGGACGGTCACGCGTTGACCCTGAGCAAACCGGCGGTCCGTCGAATCGACGTCTGGGCCGACGATTACAGCGCGGTGCCCGATGTGGCGGCCGGCAACGAAGTTGCGATTCACTGGGGCCGGGTATGTGGTCGGTTAGGACCCGAACAGGTTCGGGCCCTAACCGACGCCACCGCACGCCAGCTTGTGGTGACCAATGAACGGCTGGCGCGGCCCTAGGTTCGCAAAGAAGCCGTCAGTCACTGATGCGAATGGGCATGGTCTTCCTCCGAGCCCGACTGGTGGGCGTGCGGGTGAGTGTGTTCGGTCCCGTCGGCGTGGGTGTGTGCATGCGCATGCTCGACATCGCCTTGCTCGTGGGAATGGTTCGGGTCTTGGTCGCGGCTAGCGTGGTGCGACATTGGATCGCCTCCTTCGTTCGATTGCTTACCAGTCCGACGTTACCAGAAAAGATGCACATATGAACAGTTCTTCATTTGATTATCGATGAGATAGGTTGTCGCTATGGGACACGGGGTTGAGGGCCGCACCCGGCCGGCCGCGCGACTTGACGTCGAATCCGCCACCCAGGTAGCGACCACGCTGCAGGCGTTGGCGACCCCGAGTCGGCTGCTGATCCTGACTACGCTGCGCCAGGGGCCGCGCCCGGTGACCGAGCTGGCCGACGAGATCGGAATGGAGCACTCGGCGGTCTCTCATCAGTTGCGGCTGCTGCGTAACCTCGGCCTGGTCACCGGCACCCGATCGGGCCGCAGCATCGTGTACAGCCTTTACGACAGCCACGTCGCCCAACTGCTGGACGAGGCTATTTACCACAGCGAGCACCTGCGCCTGGGCCTGGCCGAACGACCCCAGACGGCAGGCTGACCGCCCCGGCTCAGCACTGATCCGGTTGATCCCCGGTTCCCTGGCATTGCGGGCACAGGCCGTGCAAAGTCAGACCGGCCCGCTCGGACAGCCGGAAAGAACTGCCCGCCATCGCGTGCTCGAGAGCCGAAGTCAACTGTCCCGCAGGCACTTCGATGATCGAGCCGCATCGGATGCATACTGCGTGATGGTGTGGATCTGCGGCCAACCCGTAGGTGGTGACGCCGTTTTCGAGGGTCAGCGCGTGCAGCACGCCCTGCTCGACCAGCGTCGTCACGGTCCGGTAGATCGTCGCCAAATCCGGGGGCTGCGCGTCAACGGGCAGGCAATCACGCAACCGCTGGTCGATCTCGGCGACCGACAGATGACCACTGACCGACTCGAGCACCGCGAGCACCGCGATCCGCGACGCCATCCGTCGCAGCCCGTGGGCGCGTAACAGCTCACCGATCCGCTCGATGACGGCCGGATCCAGAGCCGATGACTTGGCCACCGATCCATTATCGCGCCTGGGTGGGTGTCATCGCATGAGATCGCGGGTCCGCTTATCGCCTTCTGCGGTTGACCGCAATCGCCGCTCGCTGCGCACGCTACCTGCGAAATACTTGCAGCAATGCTGCAAAAACGGCGCGAGGCGGTGGTGTGCGGTTTACCGTTTGTACAGCTGTGGAGCTTCCGACGCGGAGGGGGCGCGACATGCTCGGTGGTCGCCCGGACAGGCAGTCATCGGCGCGGTGGAGAACTGCGAGTTCGGTTACGCCGGAGGAGTTGTTGCGGCTGGCATCGATGGCCGTGGTCATAGTCGCGCTGCACCTCATCGGTTGGATCACTTTGGTAGTGGTGGTCGAACCGGCCCACTTCAGCCTGGGCGGTAAGGCATTCGGCATCGGCATCGGCTTAACTGCCTACACGCTGGGATTGCGGCACGCGTTCGACGCCGACCACATCGCCGCCATCGACAACACCACCCGCAAGCTGATGAACGACGGGCACCGCCCGCTGAGCGTCGGGTTTTTCTTCTCGCTGGGCCACTCCTCTGTGGTCTTCGGATTGGCGCTGCTGGTGGCGCTGGGCCTGAAGACCATCATCGGGCCGGTCAAGCAGGACTCATCGGCGCTGCACCACTACACCGGCTTGATCGGAACGACTGTTTCGGGAGTGTTTTTATACCTGATCGCGTTCATGAACATCGTCATCCTGGCCGGCATCCTGCGGGTTTTCGCCCGGATGCGCCGCGGCGTTTACGACGAGGCCGAACTCGAAGAACGGCTCAACAACCGCGGATTGCTGAACCGGTTCCTCAGCCGGTTCACCCAATCCATCACCCAGTCCTGGCACATGTACCCCCTTGGAGTGTTGTTCGGGCTCGGCTTCGACACCGCGACTGAGGTCGCCCTGCTGGTTTTGGCGGGAACTAGCGCGGCTGCCGGCCTGCCCTGGTATGCGATTTTGTGTCTGCCTGTGCTGTTCACCGCGGGAATGTGCCTACTGGACACCATCGACGGCTCGTTCATGAATTTTGCCTACGGCTGGGCCTTCTCCAATCCGGTGCGCAAGGTCTACTACAACATCACCATCACCGGGTTATCGGTAGCAGTCGCGCTACTCATCGGCACCGTGGAACTTCTCGGGCTGCTGGCCAATCAGCTCGGCTGGAGCGGCCCATTCTGGGATGGGATCAGCGGTATCGACCTCAACGCCATCGGATTCTTGATCGTCGGCATGTTCGTCGTCACCTGGGCCATCGCCTTGCTGGTCTGGCGCTACGGCCGAATCGAGGAGAAGTGGTCCGCGGCATCCGAACTGATCGATCGCGGCGCGGATGTGAGGTGATATGCCGGTAGCTCACAGAACGGAATCCACAGTCAGTCTGCGGACCCATGATGTGTACGAAGCTCGGGCGATCATGGAGGATCGGGTCTCTCGACACCTCTTGCGCACGTTGGACCAGCCAGGACGACAACTTGATTTCCGGCTTCGCCAGGCATCGCTGGATGGCATCACTTTCCTCGAGGTGTCCTACGGTCGTGACGTCGAAATCGTCACACCAGGGCCCGTCGACTTTTATGTACTGCAGCGAACGCTGGAAGGAACCTGTGAAATCAGCACGCGCACAGCAGAACTGGAAGTCGGTCCGGGAGAATCCTATGTGGTGAATCCGGCCACAACCTACCGCAAACGCTGGAGCGCTGATGCCGCCCAGCTAATGGTTCGACTTCCGCGCGGCCCGATAGAGCAGCTCGGGGGCGTCGAAACCGACGAGCAGCCAATCGTTTTCGAAGAAGGTGCAGAGCCACTGCCCGCCATGCTCGACGACCTGGTCAAATTCTTCTGGCGGGATATCACAACCGATGACCGCGCGCGCTCAAGCGCCATCGACCGGAGCGCAAGCAGGCATCTCATGACAACGGTGCTGCATTTGCTTCCCAATTCGGCCAACGCGGACCTCGCACCAAGTGATCTACCGGCATGCTTGCCTCGCGCCGACCAGTACATCCGGCGAAACCTTGCTCAGCACATAGAACTGGCGGATATTGCCGACGCAGCCGGCGTCAGCACCCGGTCGCTGGAAACTGCGTTCCGCCGCTGCTGGCGCACTACGCCGGTGGCTCACGTCCGCAATCTGCGGCTGGACGCTGCCCGTCAGATGCTTACTCATCCGGTTGCCGGAATGTCCGTCACAGATGCTGCGTTCGCCGCGGGCGTCACGCACCTAGGCCGTTTCTCGCAAAGTTACTTTCGTCGTTACGGCGAACTTCCCTCCGCAAGCCTCAGCCGCGCGCTTGCAGCGACAAACTGACCCAGTCACCGCCGCTTCGCCCAAGAGCTGTACTTTCACCGACTGACTCGAGGCATTGCGTGGCGTCCGGTGCGTCATTTCTTTAGTGGCCTACAAGTTAACGGCCGGACAACGAAAAGTGGATAGTCGGTGTCATCGGCGGATAGCAAGCTTTGACCGTCCGAGCGCATTCTTTCCTGACATCCACAAAGCAGCAAGCCACGGCTGTTTTCTCGAAGGAGAAGTCCATGTCTTTCGTCACCACACAACCGGCGATGCTGGCCGCGGCGGCGGGTAATTTGCAGGGCATCGGTTCTGCGATGAGCGCCGCAAACGCGGCTGCGGCAGGCCCGACCACCGGGGTCGTTCCCGCCGCCGCCGACGCGGTATCGGCGCTGACCGCTAAGCAATTCGCCGCACACGCCCACTTGTATCTGGCCGTCAGCGCCCAGGCCGCGGCTGTTCACCAGATGTTCGTGACGAACATGGCGGCCAGCGCCGGTTCGTACGCGGCGACCGAGGCCGCAAACGCAACCGCGGCCGGCTAGGGGTTAGCAGTGGATTTCGGGGCCTTAACGCCGGAAGTCAACTCCGGTTTGATGTATGCCGGCGCGGGGCCAGGACCGATGTTGGCCGCCGCAGCGGCGTGGGATGGGTTGGCGTCCGAGCTGGACTCGACGACGAGCTCATACTCCTCAGTCATCTCAGGACTGAGCGATGGCTGGCAGGGTCCGGCTTCAGCGTCGATGGCGGCCGCGGCCGCACCCTTTTCGGCTTGGATGAGCACCACCGCAACCCAGGCGCAGCAAGTGGCCGCACAAGCAAAGGCGGCCGCGGGCGCCTACCATGCGGCGTTCGCGATGACGGTGCCACCGTCGGTCATTGCAGCCAACCGCAGCTCGCTGGCGACGCTGGTCGCGACGAATATCCTCGGCCAGAACACTCCGGCGATCGCGGCCACCGAGGCGCACTATGGCGAAATGTGGGCCCAGGATGCCGCCGCGATGTATGGCTATGCCAGCGATTCGGCCGTCGCCTCGGCGCTGACTCCGTTCACAGCGCCTGCACCGCCCACGAACCCCGCCGCGCAGGCCGGCCAGGCAGCCACGGTCACCCAGGCCGCCAGCACGTCCACTTCAAGTACGCAGACGGTGCTTGCACAAGTGACTTCCGCAGTACCGACCACGCTGCAGGGGCTAGCGTCACCGGCCACATCGTCTAGCGCTTCCACGGCGGGACTACCCTCGGGAGTTCTGAATTCGCTGCTGGGAGACAATCCATTCTCTTCTGCGTCGGGATCGTCCACGACAGGCATCACCGGGCTGATGAACATGATCGGCGGAACCGACGGCTCGGCCATGGGGTCGTTCTTGAACTCCAACTTGTGGAACACGATCTTTTCGTCAGGGTTCTACATGCCGGGAAACTGGATCGGCACCTTGTCAGAATTACCCGGCCTTCTGGGTGGTGACGCTGCGGCGGCAGCCACTGATGCGGCGGGCACAGCCGCGGCCGGAGCTGCGGCGGGTGGGCTCGGCGGCGCGCTAGAAAGCGGTTTGGGCGGGCTCGGAGGCCTCGGTGGGCAGGTGCCGGGCCTCGGCGGATTGGCGGTGTCGGCAGGTCTGGGCCAGGCCGCGAGCGTTGGCGGGTTGTCGGTGCCGCAGGCCCTGTTGCCGGCGGCAGGAGTGATGGGCCCCGGGGCCGGCTTGTTGGGAAGCGCCCCCTGAGTGCGCCCGCGGTCGCGGCCGGCATGCCGATGACGTCGCCGTTGTCGATGGCGGGGTTGGCCGGCAACGGGTCCTCCCTGAATGTTGGTCCTAAGTACGGTTTCAAGCCCACGGTGATAGGACGTTCGCCGCTCGGTGGATAACATCGCCGTGAACTCTTGGGGCGCGCGGGGCTGACACACTGGCCGGGTGCCCGCCTCGATCTGCGACATCCTGCCGGCGGCCGCTGCTCTGCTCGGGGTGCGCGACGGCCTGAACGTTCCGGATGCGCTGCAGCTGACCGACAGGCTGGGCGATGTGCGTCGGGTGGCGGTCCTGCTTGTCGACGGGATGGGCTACCACCTGCTGCCGGAGATGACCGGTGACGCACCGCTGCTCGCGTCGGTGCTGGCCGGTGACAGCGGCCGGCTCGACGAACTGGCTTGCACCTTTCCGGCGACGACGCCGACCAGCCTGGTGTCGCTGACCACCGGCGCCCGACCGGGCCGGCACGGGATTCTGGGCTTCACCCTCAAGGTGCCCGGCAGCGACCGGGTGCTCACCCACATCGCCTGGCGCGACAACCCGTCGCCAGCGCACTGGCAACCCGAGCAGACGTGGTTCGAACGGTTGGCCGCCGCCGGCATCAGCACCCGGGCCCTGCTGCCGGCGCAGTTTCTCGGCAGCGGCCTCACCGAGGCGGCTTACCGCGGCGCGCAGTTCCACACAGCGAGCCCCGGTCAGGACTACGCCCGCCTGGTCAGCGACGACTTAGCTGCGACGCCGGGGCTGGTGTACGCCTACACCTCCGAGCTGGACACCGCAGCGCACCTGTTCGGCATCGGCGCACCGCAGTGGCATGCCGCGGCGGCCGGCGTCGATGCGTTGCTGACGCGGCTGGTCGATGCGCTGCCGGCGGACGCGGCGCTGCTGGTCACCGCCGACCACGGCGGTCTCAACGTGCCGCCGGAGGCCCGCGTCGACATCGCCGCCGATCCGCGACTGGCCGCCGGTGTCCGGATGGTCGCCGGCGATCCGCGGGTGCGCTACCTGCATACCGAACCCGGCGCGACGGCTGAGGTGCTGGCGGCCTGGCGATCGGTGCTCGACGGACGAGCCGAGGTCTACAGCCGCGCCGAGGCGGTGGCGGCGGGGTTCTTCGGCGACGTCCGGCCCGAGCACCTGGCGCGCATCGGTGACGTCGTCGTCGCTTGTGTCGGTGACACGGCGGTGCTGGCCAGCGGCCACGAGCCACCGGAGGTGGGGCGCCTGATCGGCATGCACGGCGCGGCGAGCCCTGCGGAGACAGCGATTCCGCTGATTACTTTTCGGGGGTGAGCTGGGTGTTACGTCGTGGCGTTCTGCTCGTGCGACCGGGCGGCATCGACGATGGCGGTGAACAGCCGCAGGTCGTCGAGGGATTCTTCGGGATGCCATTGCACGGCGAGGGTGAAGCTGTCGCCGGGGAGTTCGACCGCCTCGATCACGCCATCGCCGTCCCAGGCGCTGACAACCAGACCTTCGCCGAGTCCGGCGATGGCCTGGTGGTGGTAGCACTTCGCGTTCACCGATTCCCCGACCAGCCCCGCCAGCCGAGTTCCGGGCACCGTTCGCACCGGCAAGGTGGCGAACACGGCGTTGCCGAGCTGATGCCCGCCCTGACCGACGACCTCGGGCAGGTGCTGATGCAGGGTTCCGCCGAGCGCGACGTTGAGGACCTGCGCGCCGCGGCAGATGCCCAGCACCGGCAGTTTCCGGTTCAGCGCCGCGCCGAGCAGTGCGAACTCCCAGGCGTCGCGGTCGGGGCCAGGCTGGTCGGTGGACGGGTGCGGTACTTGGCCGTATCGCATCGGGTCGATGTCCTTGCCGCCGGTGATCACCACACCGTCCAGCCTGTCGAGCACCCGGTTCGCAACGTCGACGTCCACTGGTTGGGGTGGCAGCAGCACCGCGATCCCGCCGGCGAGCGTGACGCCATGGAAGTAGACGGCCGGCAGAAAACTGGCGCGGACGTTCCAGATCCCGGTCTGCGCCTGATCGAGATAAGTAGTCACGCCGATCACCGGCCTGACCTGTCTAGTGCTGCTTGACCCCACGCATCGTTGCTACCAGGTGCTGGTGCGGAGCACGATTTCGGCGGCCAGTTGCGCGGTCGACTCGTGCACATTGCGGCGCGCGAGCAGTTCGACCACCCGGTAATCGGCGTAAACGAACCGCTGGCTGGCATCAGCGACCGCCCGCGCAGCCGGGGAGCCGACCAGCGCGGTGGTGTTGACTTCCACCGGCGGGCAGTTTTCGTCGCGGACGACGCCGGCAAGATCGGCGACCCGTGGGTGTCCGCGGTCGATGGCGATCAAACCGGTGAAGCGGTCCAGTCTGGTCGCCGCCAGCTCCCAGGCCACTTCCGCGCCGGTGCGGTCGCCGACCAGCACCCCCCATTGGATGTCCAGCGCGTCGAGGATGCCGACAACCGATTTCGGTGTCAGCCGCGGGTCGGGACCGAGTACCAGTGTCCGCAACGTCGCGGTGTGCAGTCGCTCGCAGACCGCGTCGTAGGCCGCGAGGGCCCGCTGAGCGGCCCCGAGCAGCACCACGACGGAGCCGTTTTCCGGGCCGGTGACACTGACCGGAATGGGAAACCCGTCGACGGTGGTCATCATCGTCGAAGGCACTTCCGCAAGCTACGCCATCGACGTGTTTCTGCGCACCGTTTCGACGAGTCTCTTACCGAAGTTAAAGACGCTGGCTGCGGTGCGCCGTCAACTTTTTGGCAACATGAATGTAACTCGCGCAGAATCCTTTTCGCCGCGGGCGCCATTGCTCAGGTGCTCAGCGCGGAGACGACGGCGGGGCGCAGCGGCGGTCCGTGCTGCACCAAGTCGGTGATGGCGGCGACGTCGAGATGGGCGGCCAATAAGTCGGCCATCAGATCCAGTTGATCATCGCGGCGGGCTGCGACGTCGATGTCGTCGGCGACGACGAAACCGTCCCGGTGTGCCGCGGTCGCCGCACCGGCCAACCACTTTCGCCGAAACGCGTCGTTGTCGAACAACCCGTGCCAGTGGGTGCCGAACACTGCGGCCCGTTGGTAGCCCTGCGGGACTCCCTCGGCGTCGAACCAACCCGACTCCGAGCAGCGAGCCACCAGGCCGTGGTGTATCTCGTAGCCGGCCAGCGGAGTTTGCCAGCGGCGCAACACCTTGGCTGCTCCGAACACGATGTCGGCGTCGAGCAGTGCCAGGCCGTCGACCCGTCCGCACCGGCTCTCGACCCGGTCGTCGATGGTCCGGCACAGCATCTGGAAGCCACCGCAGATTCCCAGCACGGCACGGCCGGCTTCCGCGTGCGCGATCACGGCCGAAGCCAGCCCCCGCTCGCGAAGCCAGCGCAAGTCGGCCACCGTCGCTTTGCTGCCCGGCAGCACGATGACGTCGACGTCGGCCAGGTCGGCGGGATCGGCGACCCAGCGCACCAGCACGCCCGGCTCGCAGGCCAACGCCTCGACGTCCGTGGAGTTGGAGATCCGCGGAAGCCGCACTGCGGCCACCCGCAACCACTGGGCGCCGAGCGGGCGCTGCGGTGCGCCCAGCACCCGGTTGGTGACCACCGAGACGGAATCCTCGGCGTCGAGCCAGAGCTCCTCGGCGTAGGGCAGGACCCCGTAGGTCGGGCGGCCGGTCAGCGTTGCCAGCTGCTGCAGCCCGGGCGTCAACAGCTCCGGGTCGCCGCGGAATTTGTTGACGATGAAGCCGGCAATGAGCGCCTGGTCGGCCGGTTCGAGCACCGCGACCGTCCCGAACAGATGCGCGAGCAGGCCGCCGCGGTCGATGTCACCGACCAGAACCACCGGCAGGTTGGCCGCCCGGGCCAGCCCCATGTTCGCCAAATCCGTTGCGCGAAGGTTGATTTCGGCCGGCGAGCCGGCACCTTCGCAGATCACCATGTCGAAGTCGGCACGCAGACCACATAACTCGTCGACGACCAGTTGCGCGAGCCGGTCGCGGTGAGCCAGGTAACCGGCGGCGGTGACCGACTCGGCGACCTGCCCGCGGACCACCAGCTGCGAAGTCCGGTCGCCGTCGGGTTTGAGCAGGATTGGATTGAACCGGATGCTGGGCTGCAGCCCCGCGGCGCGTGCCTGCATCGCCTGGGCCCGGCCGATCTCGCCGCCTTCGACGGTGACGACCGAGTTGTTCGACATGTTCTGCGCCTTGAACGGCGCGACCCGAAGCCCTTTGCGCGTCAGCAACCGGCACAGGCCTGCCACCACCATGGATTTGCCGGCATCCGAACTGGTCCCGGCAACCAGCAGCGCCCCGTTCATAGTGCGAGCAGACGCAAAAGCCCCCTTTTCGGGCCGAAATGAGGGGCTTTTGCGTCTGCTGGTGCCAAACGCCTCACGGCAGCGTCAGGATCTCGACGCCGGAGTCGGTGACCAGCAGGGTGTGCTCGAACTGCGCGGTCCATCTGCGATCTTTGGTGACGACGGTCCAGCCGTCGTCCCAGATCTCGTAGTCGAGTGCTCCGAGGTTGATCATCGGCTCGATGGTGAAAGTCATCCCCGGCTCGAGGATGGTGTGGACCGCGGGTTGGTCGTAGTGCAGGACGACCAGGCCGTTGTGGAAGGTGGTGCCGATGCCGTGGCCGGTGAAGTCGCGGACGACGTTGTAGCCGAACCGGTTCGCGTATGACTCGATGACCCGGCCGATCATCGACAGCGCGCGGCCGGGGCGCACGGCGTTGATCGCGCGCATGGTGGCCTCGTAGGTGCGTTCGACCAGCAGTCGGTGTTCCTCGCTGACGTTGCCGGCCAGGAACGTCGCGTTGGTGTCGCCGTGCACGCCATCGAGGTAGGCGGTGACGTCGATGTTGACGATGTCGCCGTCCTCGATGACCGTCGAGTCGGGTATGCCGTGGCAGATCACCTCATTCAGCGAGGTGCAGCACGATTTCGGATAGCCCTTGTAGCCCAGCGTCGACGGGTAGGCGCCATGGTCGACCATGTAGTCATGCGCGACCCGGTCCAGCTGATCGGTCGGCACTCCGGGCGCGACCGCTTTGCCCGCCTCGCCCAGTGCGCCGGCCGCGATTCGCCCGGCGGTGCGCATCTTCTCGATCACCTCAGGGGTCTGCACCCAGGGCTCGGTTCCTTCCCGCACGGTCGGCTTACCGACATACTCCGGGCGCGGAATCGCCGCGGGCACCGGCTGCGTCGGGGTCTGCACGCCGGGCGACAGCGCGGTGCGAACGGGCATGCGGTCAGCGTACTGCTCGCCGACGATGCAGGCCGGGCACCGGCCTGAGGAGGAGGCGGGCCATCGATCCCTGCTCGGGCGGGTCCATTCAGGTCAGGTAGTCGCCTGGCAGCTGCTGCAGCATGAACTTCAGCATCCGGACTGCGTATTCCGAGCCGCCGCCCCCGACGATCAGCGCGGCGAACGCCATGTCACCCCGGTAGCCGGCGAACCAGGCGTGCGAACCACCGGGGAATTCGGCTTCACCGGTTTTACCGAACACCGCCCCGCAGTCGGAGATGTCGGTGGCGGTGCCGTTGGTCACCACCAACCGCATCATCGGTCGCAGCCCGTCGAGCATCTTTTCGCTGATGTCGGTGTTGTCGCCGGTGACCTTCGTGCTGCGGCCTTCGATGAGCCGCGGCAGCGGGGTGCGGCCGGCGGCGACTGTCGCTGCGACCATGGCCATCCCGAACGGACTGACCAGCACTTTGCCCTGGCCGAAGCCGTCCTCGGTCCGTTCGGATTCGTCGACCGTCGGCGGCACTGACCCCGTCACCGTCGGGATCCCGTCGATCTCGTAGTCACGGCCGATTCCGTATTGGGCGGCCGTCGTCGTCAAGCCGCGCGGCGGCATCCTGCTGGCCAGCTCGGCGAAGGTGGTGTTGCAGGAACTGGCGAAAGCTCGGGACATCGGCACGACGCCGAGGTCGAATCCGCCGTAGTTGGGGACGATGCGCTGACCGATGTCCATGTGGCCCGGGCAGCCCAACATGGTGTTCGGGGTGGCCATGTCGCGTTCGATGGCCGCGCCGGCGGTGACCATCTTGAACGTCGAGCCGGGCGGATACAGCCCGGTGGTCGCGACCGGGCCGTTGGCATCAGCAGCGGCGTTCTGCGCGACGGCGAGGATTTCACCGGACGACGGCCGGATCGCCACGATCATCGCCTGACGGCCCTGATTGTCTACGGCGTGCTGGGCGGCGTTCTGCACCGCCCGGTCCAGGCTGATCGTCACCGACGGCGCAGGTGACGGCTCGACCTCGTTGAGCACGGCGACGTCGACACCGTTCTGGTTGACGCTGACGATCCGCCAGCCCGCCTGGCCGTCGAGTTCGCCGAGGACGGCTTTCTTCACCTCGTTGACGATGGCCGGTGCGAACCCGTCGTCGGTGGGCAGCAGGTCGGCCTGCGGCGTGATCACCACACCGGGCAGGTTGCGCACCAGCGGGGCCAACCGGTCATTGTCGTCCTTGCGCAGCGTGATCAGGTCGAACGGTTTGCCCGAACTGGCCTGCTCAGCGATCTGCTGAGGGTCCAGCGTGTCGTCGAACGGTCGCAGCGCATCGACGACCGCATGCGCCGTCGCGATCAGATACGGGCCGGCCTTACCGGCGTCCAGCGTGTAGTGATAGACGTTGCCCGGCGCCAACACATCGGATCCGCCGAGCTCGTTGACCGAGGCTCTTTGCGGCGGATCGGCCCGCAGCGCCAGCATCTGATGCTCGCCGAGCCGGGGATGCAGATCGGTGGTATTCCAGCGGACCTGCCAGCGACCTTCGTAGCGGGCCATCTTCAGCTGACCGTCGTAGGTCCACATCCGTTTCTTGGGCAGATGCCAGGTGTAGCGGTAGTTGATGGTGCCGGTGTCTTCGGTGTACTTGGAGCCGAGGACTTGAGTGTCGAGGTGGGTGGCCTGCAGACCGGCCCACGCCGCATTCAACGTTTCCTGCGCCTCTTCCTGACTGTCGGTGAGCCGCGAGGCTCCCGCCGTGTCACCCACGGCGAGCGCGGCGAAGAACCGCTCAGCCGAGGGCAGTGGACCGTCCGGACGCGGCGTGCACCCTTGCACGGCACCCGCAGCCAGCACCACCAGACATGTGACTCGAGATACCAGAGTGAATTTCGTTGCCATTGGGGCTGATGTTAAAGCTGAGGAGGAGCCGCGAGCGGCGACACACCGAAACTCAACCGTTATCCGCTCGCTTGCCCCGCCGCACGCCCTCTTCTGCGCCGAGATTTAAACGTCGGCGGCCTGTGTCGGCGTGTCTTCGCAGCCGTTTACGTGTCGCGGGGCCACCTAGAGGCGACCGCTATCGATCGATGGGCGGCCCCGCCCGGCACCCATCACGCCGAGGGCGTTCTTGCTGTTCATCGATATCGATGCGCCAACCTGAGACCTACCTTAGTATCAAAGCCGAGGCGTTTCTCAGGCTTGGCTCAGTTAGGAGCATCCCGATGGCCGCAAAGCAGCCCAGCAATCGTCAACGCCGCTCGCAGCGCGCCAACAGCCGCCGTAGGAGGGTGAACACCGGCCTGATTGCCGCCGTGCTGCTGACCGGCGCCGCCACAGCGCCGCTGCTGAACACACCGACGGCCAAAGCTGACGTGTTCGACTCGATATTCGACCCGCTTGTCAGTCAGCTCGCCGGTTTAACCGAGAGCGCGGTTGCCGCAGTCGACGCGGGCGGCGCGGCCACCCCGACTCTGGACTTGGCCGACCTCGGCGGCGGATTCGCAGCGTCGTCGAGCCCTTTCGCCGAGCTCGACACCGTGCTGGCCGGTGCGTTGTCGTCGTTCGAAGCGCAGATAACTGCCGCTGATCAGGCCTGGATCACCAGCCCGATCGGCAGCGAGCTCGACTCAGTGATCAACCTGCCCTACGTAGATTTGTTCGGCCGCGACCTGATCGGCAACGGCGTCAGCGACTTCACCGGCGCCAACGACTCGTTACTGGGCAGCTCCGGTGACTTCGGCAACCTCGGTGACGGTGGATTCCTGTTCGGCGACGGCGGCACCGGCGCTGACGGTGTGACCGGCGTGGACGGCGGCATCGGCATGCCCGGTGGGGATGCCGGGCTCTTCGGAGACGGCGGTACCGGTGGCACCGGTGCGGATGGGGCGGCCGGCGGCGTTGGCGGCACCGGCGGGCTGCTGCTTGGCGACGGCGGCACCGGCGGCATGGGCGGCGCCGACGCCGGTACCGGCGGTGACGGTGGTAACGCCATATTCCTGGGCAACGGCGGCGACGGCGGCATGGGCGGCCAAGGCGCCACCGGTGTGGCGAACGTCAACAACGGCCTGGGCAGCACCGGCGGCGTGGGCGGTGACGGCGGACACGCCGGACTTATCGGCAACGGCGGCACCGGCGGCCAAGGCGGCCAAGGCGGCACCGGCGCCAACGCCACCAGCGAACCACCGGGCCCGGCGGCCGTCGGCCCCGGCCGCACCGGCTTTGAATCGTTCCTTGCCTGTAATGACGTTTCCATGACCTGCACGGGGTTTGCCGCCGGCGGGGACGGTAGCGGCGGTGCCCCCGGTACCGATGGCACCGGCGGCACCCCGGACGCCCCAACCGGCGGCACCGGCTTCAACGGCACTTCCGCAACCTTCAGCCCCGGTGAATACCCCACCACCGGCGACGCTAGCGGTGGCGGCGGCGGCGCCGGCGGCACCGCCGCATTCGGCGGCGCCGGCGGGAACGGCGGGAACGCCGGCTCCGCAACGCTCAACGACATAGTCTCCGGCACCGCAACCGGCGGCCATGGCGGTAGTGGCGGCACCGGGGCCGCCGCCGTCGTCGCGACGTCTCCCGGCACCGGTGGTGACGGGGGCGCCGGGGGCTCAGGCGGTGCCGGCGGACTGCTGTTCGGCAACGGCGGTGCCGGCGGCACCGGCGGCGTGGGCGGCACCGGCGGAACCGGCGCCCCCGGCAACGTCGGCGGGATCGGCGGGAACGGCGGCGCTGCGACGGTCACGGGCAGCTCCTCGCCCGGCCTCTCGGCCGTCGGCGGCAACGGCGGCACCGGCGGCACCGGCGGTGCGGCTCCAGTGTCGGCGGCAACGGTGGTACCGGCGGTCCCGGCGGTAACGGCGGCGCCGCCTCCTCGGTGTTCGGCAACGGCGGGGCCGGCGGCAACGCCGGCACCGGCGGTACCGGGGGTACCGGCGGCACCGGAGGGGCTGGCGGTCACGGCGGCGCAGGGGGCAATGTGACTGCCCCGGCCGGCGTGCCGGCCACCAACGGCAGCGGCGGCGCGGGAGGGACCGGCGGCAGCGGTGCTGACGGCGGCACCGGCGGCACCGGTGGGGCTGTCGGCGGCACCGGCGGGCCTGGCGGGTTATTCGGCGCTACGGGTACCGATGGCACGGCCGGGGGCGGCGGGGCGGCCGGCGCGGGCGGCGCGGGCGGTGCGGGCGGTGCCGGCGGCGCGGTCGGTACCGGCGGTTCCGGCGGCACTATCGGGTCGAGCGGCGCCCAAGGCCCCGTCGGCGGCCTGGGCACTCCCGGCACAGCCGGCTGATCCGCGCACACCGCACACCGCGTCGGTGAAACGCCCCGAGGGGCGACGTGCATGGCGTCAGTCTCGCCGCGCGGGGCTTAGTCGAGCAGCACCGTCGCGAACGCGCCGACCTCGGCGAACCCGACCCGGGCGTAGGTGGCACGCGCAACCTCGTTGAAGTCGTTGACGTAGAGGCTGGCGATCCGCCCGGTGCCGACGATGACCGCCGCCAGCGTCGCGGTGCCGGCCGCGCCCAGGCCCTCGCCCCGCCGCTCGGGATGCACCCAGACGCCCTGAATCTGCCCCACCGCCGGCGACTGTGACCCAACTTCGGCCTTGAACACGACCTCACCGTGCTCGAAGCGGGCCCACGCGCGGCCCGCCGCGATCATGCTGGCCACCCGGCGCCGGTAGCCGCGGCCACCGTCGCCGACACGCGGATCGACTCCCACCTCACCGATGAACATGTCAACCGCGGCCACCAGATACGCGTCGATCTCGTCGGCCCGGACTTGGCGCACTTCGGTGTCCAGCGCACAGGTGGGCATCCGGTCCAGCGCCAGCAGCGGCTGACGGTCGCGCACATCGCGTGCCGGACCCCACGCGGACTCCAGCCGCCGCCACATCGGCAGCACCAGTTCAGCGCGGCCCACCAGGGACGAGCACCGGCGCGCTGCGCTCATCGCCTCGTCGGCGAACGCTTTGAGATCGTCGGGCCGGCCGCGCAACGGAATCAGGTTGGCTCCGGCGTAACACAACGACTCCTCGGCACCGCACCGGGTCCACAACTCCCCGCCGATGGCGTTGGGATCGATCCCGTAGTCGGCAACCCGTGCGGCGACCATGCACGACCCAACGGGGTCATCGTCGAGGACACGACGCACTGCGGCCGCATCGCGCACCACTGACACTCGTCGCTCGTCGGCCACGCGAGACAGGGGCGGAGCCGACATAGTGCGTCTTTCGTTGGCGGCTGGGTGGGCCAATCGGCCTTGCGCGAATCCGTCGACCGACTACGTCAGCTTACGGTGACAACCGGTGATCCAGTAGATCTCGCGGTGCCCGGTTCGTCGCCGTGTTCGCCCGCGAGTCGCATGGCCTCCTCGATCAGCGTCTCGACGATCTGCGCTTCGGGCACCGTCTTGATCACTTCGCCGCGCACGAAGATCTGGCCTTTGCCGTTACCCGACGCGACGCCGAGGTCGGCCTCCCGGGCTTCGCCGGGACCATTGACGACGCATCCCATCACGGCGACGCGCAGCGGCACGTCCAACCCGTCCAGCCCGGCGGTGACCTCGTTGGCCAGGGTGTAGACGTCGACCTGCGCGCGCCCGCAGGACGGGCAGGACACGATCTCGAGCCCGCGCGGCCGCAGGTTCAGCGACTCCAAGATCTGGGTGCCGACCTTGACCTCTTCGACCGGAGGCGCCGACAGCGACACCCGGATGGTGTCACCGATGCCCCGGGACAGCAGCGCACCGAAGGCGACCGCGGACTTGATGGTGCCCTGAAAGGCCGGACCCGCTTCGGTGACGCCCAGGTGCAGCGGGTAGTCGCACCGGGCGGCCAGCAACTCGTAGGCCCGGACCATTACCACCGGATCGTTGTGTTTGACGCTGATCTTGATGTCACCGAAGCCGTGCTCCTCGAACAGCGACGCCTCCCACAGCGCCGACTCGACCAGAGCTTCCGGTGTGGCCTTGCCGTACTTGGCCATGATCCGCTTGTCCAG